>NZ_JAINVZ010000036.1 GCF_019890615.1 Streptantibioticus parmotrematis
TCTGTGACGGTTTTCCGTCACAGACCAGCGGCTTTTTTGCGTTGTCCCGCTACCGCGTCGTCTCGTTACAGTGGAGCGATGCGCTACGACCTCGTGATCTTCGACAACGACGGTGTGCTGGTGGACAGCGAGCCGTTGTCGAATCGGATACTCGCCGGCTACCTCACCGAACTCGGGCACCCCACCACGTACGAGGAATCCGTCCGGGACTACATGGGTGCCGCACTCCACCGCGTGCACGACGTCGTGCTCGAACGGTCGGGCCGCACTCTCCCCGCGGATTTCGACGACGTCTTCCACACCCGCGTCTTCGAGGCGTTCGAGCGGGAGTTGCGGCCGGTGGACGGGATCGCGCAGGTGCTGGAGAAGCTGGACGCGGACGGGGTGCCGTACTGCGTGGCGTCGTCCGGGAGCCATGAGCGGATCAGGGTCGGGCACCGGGCGGCCGGGCTCACGCGGTACTTCGACGACGCGCGCCTGTTCAGCTCGCAGGACGTCGGACGTGGCAAGCCTGCGCCCGACCTCTTCCTGCACGCGGCCCGTTCGATGGGCGTCGTCCCGGAGCGTTGTGTCGTCGTGGAGGACAGCCCGCTCGGCGTCCAGGCCGCCGTCGCCGCGGGGATGGACGTCGTCGGCTTCGTCGCCATGACACCGCCCGAGCGCCTGGGCGCACACACCACCGCCCTGTACGGCCACCCCTCCGAGCTGCCGGGCCTGTTGACGTGAGCCGCCCCCGGCACGCCGGCCTTCCCGCATCCGATACCAATCAGTAGCGTGATCTCTCTCCCCTAAACGCGCCCCTCCCCGTACGCTCCACCTCCAACGGGACGCGGAGGTGGACGTGGACGCACGGCTTCGGCGCGGCAGGGCATCGCTCGCCGTCAGCTTCTTCGTGCAGGGTGCGGTCTTCGCGCTCCTGGTGACGCGCATCCCCGCGTTGCAGGATCGCTACGGGATATCCAACGCGCTGCTGCCGGTCTTCCTCGCCGCCGTGCCGATCCTCGCCGGGGTCGGGAGCGTGACGACCGAGCACGTGGTCAAGCGGGTGCGGCCGACGATCGTGCTGCGGTGCGTGCAGCCGGTGGTGTGCCTGGCGCTGCTGGCCTCCGGGTCGGGCAGTCAGCTGTGGGAGTGCGCCGCGGGCCTGGCGCTGTTCGGCATCACGGTGGGCGCGCTGGACGCCTCCATGAACATGCTCGGCGTCAGCCTGCAACGCGCGTACGGCCGCAGCATCATGCTGGGCTTCCACGCCGCGTACAGCCTGGGCGGGATCGTCGGGGCGTCGCTGGCGTGGGTCGGGGCGCACTGGCATCTGTCGCTGGCCGCGCTCTACGCGCCGAGCGTGGTCGTGCTGATCCCGGTCGCGGTGGTGGCCGGCAAGTGGTTCGTCGACCAGCAGCCGCAGGCGGCCGAGGCGCTGCACGAGGAGGAACGGGCCGCCGCCGCGCTGTCGTTCCGGCCGCTGCTGCCGTTGTGCTTCGTGATGGCGTTCGCGTACATCGGGGACTCGACGGTCTCCAACTGGAGCGCGAAGTACCTCCAGGACATCCTGCACAGCTCCGAGCAGCTGTCGACCGTCCCGTACAACGTCTACATGGTGACGACGCTGCTGGGACGGGCGGTCGGTGATCTCGGGGTGCGGCGGTTCGGTCCGGCGCCGGTGGTGCGGTTCGGGTCGGTGCTGGCGGCCTGCGGGTTCGCGGTGGTGGCGGCGGCGACCGGGCCGTGGATGGGGATGCTGGGCTTCACCGTGCTGGGGTTCGGGCTGTGCGTGATCGTGCCGCAGACGTTCGCGGCGGCCGGGCGGCTCTTCCCGCAGGCCTCCGACACCGCGATCGCCCGGCTCAACGTCTTCAACTACGTCGGGTTCCTGGTGGGATCGCCGCTGGTCGGCGGGCTAGGCGACGCGTGGAGCTACCGGGGCGCGATGCTGGTGCCGATGGTGCTGGTGCTGGCGACACTGCTGTACGCCCGTTCGTTCGGTGGCAAAACGGACCGATACGGTGTCGGGCATGAGCGGGCGCGCGCGGTTGATGTGGGATGAGGCGGTCACGGGCTACGACTTCGGGTCCGGCCACCCGATGGACCCGGTGCGGCTGGCGCTGACCAGAGCGCTGGTCGAGGCGTTCGAGCTGACCGGTTCCGGGCCGGGACGGGTGCCGGTGGTGGCGGCGCGGGCGGCCGGCGAGTCGACGTTGCGCCTGGTGCACCGCCCGGACTACATCGACGCGGTGCGGCGGGCCTCGGCCGATCCGAAGAGCGCGGACGGCGGCTACGGCCTGGGCACCGAGGACGACCCGGCGTTCGCGGGTATGCACGAGGTGTCCGCGCTGATCGCGGGCCAGTCGGTGGGCGCGGCCGAGGCGGTGTGGCACGGCGAGGTGGAGCACGCGGTCAACTTCGCGGGCGGCCTGCACCACGCGATGCCCGGCGCGGCCTCCGGCTTCTGCGTCTACAACGACCCGGCGCTGGCCATCGCCCGGCTGCTGGAGCTGGGCGCGCGGCGGGTCGCGTACGTGGACGTGGACGTCCACCACGGCGACGGTGTGCAGGCCGCGTTCTGGGACGACCCGCGGGTGCTGACGATCTCGTTGCACGAGCACCCGCGCACCCTCTTCCCGCAGACCGGCTGGCCGGAGGAGACCGGCGGCGAGGCGGCGGAGGGCGGCGCGGTCAACGTGGCGCTGCCCGCCGGGACCGGGGACGAGGGGTGGCTGCGGGCGTTCCACGCGGTGGTGCCGCAGCTGCTGGCCGCGTTCCGCCCCGAGGTCCTGGTCACGCAGCACGGCGCGGACACCCACTTCGAGGACCCGCTCGCGCACCTGGCGGTGAGCCTGGACGCGCAACGCGCGGTGGCCGAGGCCTGTCACGAGCTGGCGCACGAGCACGCGGACGGCCGCTGGGTCGCGCTGGGCGGCGGCGGGTACGCGGTGGTGGACGTCGTGCCGCGTACCTGGACGCACCTGGTGGCGCTGGCGGCCGGCGCGCCGATCGCGCCGGAGACCGAGACGCCGCAGGAGTGGCGGCACGAGGTCTACCGCAGGGCGCGGCAGAGCGCGCCGCTGCGCATGACGGACGGACGCACGCCGCGCTGGCGGGACTTCGACGAGGGCTACGACCCGGCCGACCGCCTGGACCAGGCGATCCTGGCGACCCGGCGGGCGGTCTTCCCGTCGCACGGGCTGCTGGCCTAGGCCCTCCCGCGGACTGCCGACGCGAGCGGTCTCCGCTCCCGCGTCCTGATGCCGTCCGGCAGCATGTGCGGATGGTCCGAAAGACCCTCGAAAGAGGGGGATTTGGCGACATGTCGGCGTAGTCCCGCCGCGCATGGGTCAGCATCGGGACATGGTGAGTGCCTGCGCCCTGCGCGCGCATCTGCTGGCCGCCCGGCTCGCCGGGCCGGTGGCCACGGCTCGGGAGTCGAGCCTGCGCAGCTACCAGTTGTTCGCCCAGCGCGATCCCCGCTACCTCATCGGCCTCGATCCGCGGGGGCGCTGGACCCGGGACGGGTTGTTACGGCTGATGTCGGAGCGCTGCGGCAACTCGCCGGATCCGTTCCGCGTCACCGGGCAGGAGTTCATCGACCCGGACCGTACGGTGGCGGCGCTGGACGCGTTCGCGGTGCGGATCGGGGCGGCCGCGCGGGAGCGGTTGCCGGTGCTGCTGGGGACCGGGCACCCGCAGCGACTCCTGGGGTTCTACGCCGTGTTGGCGGGGGCGCTGTCGGCGGCGGGCTGTCCGGTGCTCACTCCCGCGTACGGTCGATGTATCGACATCTCGACCCGATTCGGGCTACGTACCCACACCCTGGACTACCTGCACGGCGTGGCTGTGGTGCGCCCGGCGGACGGCGGCGCGAACGGGAGCGGCCCGGGGGCGCACAGCCACTCGCCGCTGCCGGTCCGGGCGGCGCTGGCGGCCGCCGCGGAGAGCGAGGGACCGTTGCCCGGACTGGTGATCGGGGACCACGGCTGGGTCTGCGGGGCAGGTCAGTTGGGGGTCGAGGCGATCGGGCTGGCGGACGTCAACGATCCGGCGCTCTTCGTCGGTGAGGCGGAGGGGCGGGTGGCGGTCGCCGTTCCGCTTGATGACGCTGTGCGGTCCGATTACTACCGACCGCTTACTCGCTATGTACTCAATCGAGCGTGTCTGTCACAGTAGGCAACCGAACGGTACTCCTCTTCCCCACTTGCCTCACCCGCACCTAGTCTGGTGTAGAGCGCACGTGAGTGCCCGAGTCGCCGGAGGGGAAGCCGGTGACCGTCATGTGCGGAAGGTTCAGGTGTTGTCATGGCGACTGACGAAAGTTCTCTCGGCCAGATCCAGTTCCTGACCGTGGCCGAAGTGGCCGCAGTGATGCGCGTCTCCAAGATGACCGTGTACCGGCTGGTGCACAGCGGTCATCTGCCGGCGATCCGGGTGGGCAGGTCCTTCCGCGTGCCCGAGAAGGCCGTCCACGACTACCTCAGGGAGTCCTACGTGGGGGTGGAATCGGCTTAGAGTTCACCCGCGCCGACGGCCTGGCGTCACCCCGGATTACCTCCGCCGCGATCGGGCGGGTAGTCTTGGCCGACGTAGGTCGTGTGGGCTCGGACGCCCCGCACCGAGTGATTCCAATCGTGAGCGAGGGTAGTCGTGGGCTCTGTCATCAAGAAGCGCCGCAAGCGCATGGCCAAGAAGAAGCACCGCAAGCTGCTCAAGCGCACGCGTGTGCAGCGCCGTAACAAGAAGTAAGGCCGCGCGCCCACCGAGCGCCATGCGTTAGCGAGCCGTTCGTCGGCTCTCCTCTGCCCCCGGATCACCGTCGGTCATACGACGGTGATCCGGGGGCAGCGGTGTATCGGGGCCGGTTCGTGGCCGAAACACCCGCGTCCGGTGTGGTGCGCGGGGGGCCACCGCGCCGACACTTGGCGTACATCGTCTGTCACGTCCCGCGTTCCCCTGACACCACAGCGCAATATCGAACCGATACGGTGGCGTAACGGTGGCTCGAACAGCCAGGTGAGAAGGAAGGCTTCGACCTTGGGCAACGTCGTGCTCGTCACGGGAGTGGCTCGGCGGCTGAGCGGCCGGTTCATCCGGAGCGTCCAGCGCGAGCCTGGCGTGGACCGGGTGATCGGGGTGGACTCCGTGCCGCCGGAACATCCCATCGGCGACGCGGAGTTCGTACGGGCCGACATCCGGCAGCCGATGATCGCCAAGGTGCTCGCCGAGCACGCGGTCGACACCGTCGTCCACCTGGACGTGACCGGCATGCCGCTCGGCCGCTCCAGGGGCGGGCGGGCGCTGGTCAAGGAGACCAACGTCATCGGCACCATGCAGCTGCTCGGCGCCTGCCAGAAGGCGCCGAGCGTGCGGCGGCTGGTGGTGAAGTCGACCACCTCGGTCTACGGGTCCGCCCCGCGCGACCCGGCGGTCTTCCGGGAGACCACCCAGCCCAAGTCGCTGCCCGGCGGCGGCTTCGCCAAGGACGCCGTCGAGGTCGAGGGGTACGTGCGCGGGTTCGCCCGGCGGCGGCCCGACGTGGCGGTGGCGGTGCTGCGGTTCGCCAACATCCTGGGGCCGAGCGCCGACTCGCCGCTGGCGGAGTACTTCTCGCTGCCCGTGCTGCCGACCGTCCTCGGCTACGACCCGCGGTTGCAGTTCGTCCACGAGGACGACGTGCTCGACGTGCTGCGGGTCGCCTCCCGCGAGGCGGAGCGCGGCACCCTCAACAGCGGCACGTTCAACGTCGCGGGCGACGGTGTGCTGTTGCTGTCGCAGACCGCGCGGCGGCTGGGCAAGCCGACCGTGCCGGTGCTGCTGCCCGCGGTGCGCTGGGTGGGCGCCGCGCTGCGCGGGGTCGGGGTGACCGACTTCTCGCGCGAGCAGATCAGGCTGCTGACGCACGGGCGGGTGGTGGACACCACGCAGATGCGTGAGACGCTCGGATTCACCCCGCGGTACACCACCGCGGGCACGTTCGAGGACTTCGCGGCGTGCCGGGGCCCCGGGCTCCTGCCGCCCGACCGGCTGGCCCGGACCGTCGACCGGATCGCCGCGGCGCTGCCGCACGAGGCATGAGCACCGCCGAGAATTCCAGCACCCTCAAGCGTTCTACCGGGAGGAGCCGCACCATGGCGGACGCCAAGGTCATCCCACTCGACGAGGACACCCGCGCTCGGCGTGGTGCGCGAGCGGGAGGCGGCGGGCGTCCCCGGGGCAGGTCCACCGGCCGCCCGGGCCTGGCGGCGGTCCGCACGGACGAGGCGGCGCCACGCGACGACGCGTCACGCGACGGCAGTTCGCGCGACGGCAGTTCGCGCGACGACGTTTCGCGCGACGACGTTTCGCGCGACGACGGGACCCGTGAGGACGCGGCGCGTGAAGACGCCGCACGCGAGGACACCGCCGTCGCCGACGCCGGGTCGGCGGGACAGGGAGACGCCGACGGCGGTGTCGGCGACGCTTCCGTCCGGGCCCACGACGAGCCGGGAGGCGCCTCCCCCGCTGCCGCGCTCGGCGCGGTCGCCGGTGCCCTCACCGACGCGGTCGCCGGGGCCGCCGACCGCGTGCTGGGCGGCCGCTGGGACCGCCGGGTCGCGGGCGGGCTGTCGTTCCTGCGCCGGCGGATCACCGGCGACTACGAGGTCGACGAGTTCGGCTTCGACGAGGAACTGACCGACCAGGTCCTGATGTCGCTGCTGCGGCCGCTGTTCGACTCGTACTTCCGGGTCGAGGTGAAGGGCGTGGAGAACATCCCGTCCGAGGGCGGCGCGCTGGTCGTCGGCAACCACTCCGGGACGCTGCCGCTGGACGCGCTGATGGCGCAGGTCGCGGTGCACGACCACCACCCCGCTGGACGCCATCTGCGGCTGCTCGCGGCCGACCTGGTCTTCGTGCTGCCGCTCGTCAACGAGCTGGCGCGCAAGGCCGGACACACCCTGGCCTGCGCCGAGGACGCCCAACTGCTGCTGGAACGCGGCGAGGTGGTCGGGGTGATGCCGGAGGGCTTCAAGGGGCTGGGCAAGCCGTTCTCCGAGCGGTACAAGCTCCAGCGGTTCGGGCGCGGCGGCTTCGTCTCGACCGCGCTGCGCACCGGGGTGCCGATCGTGCCGTGCTCGATCGTGGGCGCGGAGGAGATCTACCCGATGGTCGGGGACGCGAAGATCCTGGCCCGGCTGCTGGGCTTCCCGTACTTCCCGGTGACGCCCACGTTCCCGTGGCTGGGGCCGCTGGGGCTGGTGCCGCTGCCGACGAAGTGGACGATCCAGTTCGGCGAGCCGATCCCCACCGACGGCTACGCGCCGGAGGCCGCGGACGACCCGATGCTGGTCTTCAACCTGACCGACCAGGTGCGGGAAACGATTCAGCACACGCTCTACAAACTGCTGGTGCGCCGCCGCTCGGTGTTCTTCTGACCGAGCGGCGACGCACCAACGGGCGGGCCGGCCGCCGCCTGCGGACTACTTGCTGTCGTCCCCGCCGCTGATGCCCAGGCCCGGCAGCAGGCCGGGCAGGAGCGGCGGCACGGTGACACCGGGCTGCGACTTGCCGTCGCCACCGCCGGAACCGCCGGAGGCGGGGGGCTGACTGCCGCTCGTCGGGGCCGGGTTGAGCAGGCCGCCGGTGTTGCCGCCGATCAGGCCCTGGCCCGAGGTGGTCGACGCGGACGGCGCCGCGCTGCCCTTGCCGTGCGCGGTGTGCCCCTGAGCGGCGGACGGGGTGCCGCTCACCCCGGACGGCTCGTGGCCGCTGTCGCCGGGCGCGGTGCCCTCGGGGCCGCCGCCGTCCCGGGTGTCGTGGTGGACGGCTCCCGAGGTGGCGGGCAGCAGGTGGCGCAGCGGCGCGACCTCGCGCTGTATGGCGGCGAAGACCGAGGTCACCTGGTCGCCGACGCCGGTCAGCTGGGACGGCAGGTGCTTGCGCATCTGGCCCCAGGCCACGCCGTGCTGCTGCTGGAACGCGTTGAGCGCCTCGATGGGGGCGAGCGAGCCGTCCCGCCTGTAGGCGGCGCTGAGCAGCTGGTGGCCCTCGGCCGCCTCGTTGTGCATACCGAGCAGCGCGCCGCGCACCTCGCGCACCGACTCGGCGTCCAGCGGTCCGGAACGCCCGCGCTCCATCAGGCGGCGGGCCTCCTGCATCCGCGTGGAGGCCATGTCCAGCAGCACCTGGCCGCGCGCGTCGTCGTCGCCCGCCATGCCGAGGCGCAGGTCCTCCATGCCGCGCTTGAGGCCGTAGAGCGTGTCGCCGGGCAGCGCGTTGGTGCTGGCGGCGGCGACGCCGGTGAACGCGCCCGCGGTCACGCCGACCGCCAGACCGCCCGCCGCCAGCCGCCGGGACCAGCGGGTGCGCGGCCGCAGCCGCCCCAGGTCCCGGTGGGCGCCGGCCCTGGACGCCGCGTCCGCGCGCTGCTCGGGCACCCGGCCCGCGGTCTCCAGGGAGCCGTCGGCGAGCGCCGCCTCCATGGCCGCGATCAGCTGGGCGCGCTGCACCGTCTTGGTCTCGGCGTCCATCTGCGGCTTCGGCACGGCCGTGACGGCCCGGGCCACGGCGAGCAGCCGACCCTGCTGGGGGTCGGCATGCCGGTCCGCGGCGTGCGCCGGGTGGTCATCGGCGGGCTCCCGCTCGCCCGCCGGCCGCGTACCCGCCGACTCCATGGACTCCAGGCCCTGGGCGAAGGCGTTCGCCCGCCGGTGCGCCGTTGCTTGTCCGATCACGGGCGGCACCTCCTCTCGTCATCACCTTCGACTCCCGCGGGCACCCGGAGGGTTGCGCACGGTGCGTGTGACCACTCGATCGAGTGAGTGGGGCGAGGCGTCGTGCGGCCACGGGGAGTCCGCACTCCATGCAACGAGCGTCGTGGCACGCGGGTTACGCGGCACTGATGATGTGACCGGTACATGCAGAAATTCCGTTATGCGGTGGGGAGTTCGGGGCGTCGGCGGACCCGCCGGGACGGTCGGCGGACGGGTTCGCCTGCGGTCAGCGGGCGTCTTCCGGCAGCAGGCGGGCCAGGGTGCGGACGGCGCGGTACTGGAGGGTCTTGATCGCGCCCTCGTTCTTGCCCATGATCCGCGCGGTCTCGGCGACCGACAGACCTTGCAGGAAGCGCAGGGTCACGCACTCCTGCTGCTGCGGGTTGAGCTTCTTGACGGCCTGGAGCAGGCTCTCGTTGGACAGGTGCTCCAGCACCGAGTCCTCCGGGCTGCGCTCGACCTCGTTGGCGTCGAGCATCTCGCCGGTGGTCACTTCCAGCCGGAACCTGCTCGACTTGAAGTGGTCCGCGACCAGGTTGCGCGCGATCGTGACCAGCCAGGCGCCGAAGTCCCGCCCCTGCCAGGTGAACGTGCCGATCCTGCGCAGTGCCCGCAGGAACGTCTCGCTGGTGAGGTCCTCGGCCGTGGCCTTACCGCCGACCCGGTAGTAGATGTACCGGTAGACGGTGTCGTTGTAGTGGTCGTAGAGGCGGCCGAACGCCTCCGTCTCGCCGGCCTGGGCGCGTTCGACCAGCTCCATCATCCGCAGGCTGTCGCTGTCGGCGGGCGGACGCCGCGAGGAGGCGCCGGCGCCGGGGGAGCGGGTCCCGGGGGCGCGGGTGCCGGTGCGCTGCGCCGGGCCGCCGTGGCGGGAGGCGCGAGGGGCTGGTCTGCCGACGGCGGAGGTGCCGCCGGCGGCCATGGCGAAGGCGGTTGCGGGGACGGCGTACGCGGGGACTGCGTACACGGGGAGGACCTGGCGCAGGCGGTCGGCAACCTGTGCCCGCAGTGCGGTCAGGCCCGAGGCGTCAACCCCGACGAGTGGGTACACGGGACTCCCAGATGCAGGACTTCCATCACGATCAGTACGGAACCGTTCACCCGCCGTAGGGACGCGTGGGTACCGGTGTGCGTCTGAGGAGAATAACGCTTCGTACAGACGACGCTACACCGAGTTGCCGAATTAGCCGGATGCGCTCGTTCCGTATCGCATTGACGACCGATCAAGTACGTGGTCGACGGCGGAAGTTGACCGTTTGGGCGCGTGGAATGTCCGGAACCAGGGCGTGTTGTGCCGATGTGGTCGCCCGGGGAGTGGCGCGGGCCGCGCCGGGGTACGGGACGGGGAATGCGCGCGCGGGCAGTGTGGACGCGGCCGTTCGCACCGCGCGTGGGCGGGCGTCGAACCGGCTACCGCCTGCGGCGCTGTATGGCTGCGGCGGCCACCGCGCCGCCCGCCACCGCGCCCACGCCGGCCGCCGCCGGGAGGCCGATGCGGGCCGCCTTGCGGCCGGTGCGGTAGTCCCGCAGCCGCCAGTCGTGTTCACGGGCGTGCTTGCGCAACGCGCTGTCAGGATTGATCGCGTACGGATGACCGACCAGCGACAGCATCGGGATGTCGTTGGCGGAGTCGCTGTAGGCGGCGCAGCGGGCCAGGTCGAGGCCGCGCGCGGCGGCCAGCGCCTTGACCGCCTCGGCCTTGGCGGGCCCGTGCAGCGGTTCGCCGACCAGGCGGCCGGTGTAGACGCCGCCGACCGACTCGGCGACGGTGCCCAGCGCGCCGGTCAGGCCGAGGCGGCGGGCGATGATGGTGGCGGTCTCGACCGGGGCGGCGGTCACCAGCCACACCGGCTGGCCCGCGTCCAGGTGGGCCTGGGCGAGCGCGCGGGTGCCGGGCCAGATCTTGCCCGCCATGTACTCGTCGTAGACCTCCTCGCCGATGGCCATCAGTTCCTCGACGCGGTGGCCCTTGACGATGGACAGCGCGCTGTTGCGCACGTCCTCCATGTGTCCCGGGTCCTCGGTGCCGGCCAACCGGAACCAGGTCTGCTGCCAGGCGAAGCGCAGCAGGTCGCGCTTGTGGAAGAACTTGCGCTTGTACAGGCCGCGGCCGAAGTGGAAGATGGCCGCGCCCTGCATCACGGTGTTGTCGAGGTCGAAGAACGCGGCGGCCCTGGGGTCCCCGGCGACGGGGAAGCGGGGCTCCCGCTCCTCCTCCGCCTCGCGCGCGTCGGCGGCCTCGGCGGGCGCCGCCTCCTCGCGCACCGCGAGAGCGGCCTCGGCGGCGGCCTCCCCGGCCAGCACGCTGCGCGGACTCGCGGAACGGCGCCGCGCGGTGAGCCATCCAAGAGCGGGCATAGGGCGAGCATAGCCATTGCGTTCGACCGGCCAGGGACGGGCGTCGCGCCCTGACGTGAACTCTTCAGGTCCCGGGTGTGACGCGGTGCGCGGGCGGGCGGGACGCCGCGCGGGGGCGGGGCGGGGGAGAATGGCGGGCGTGAGCCCTCTGTTCGGCCGCAGCGCCGCCAAGAACCCCGCCGACCGCGTCGTGACGCTGATCGGCAAGCCGGACTGCCACCTGTGCGACGACGCCCGCGCGATCGTGACGAAGGTCGCGTCCGAGGTGGGCGCGACGGTGGAGGAGCGGGACATCACGCGCGACGAGGAGCTGTTCCGCGTGTACTGGGAGCAGATCCCGGTCGTCCTGATCGACGGCGAACAGCACGACTTCTGGCGCGTGGACGAACGGCGCCTGCGCAAGGCGCTCGGGGCCTGAGCCCGGGCCTGCGGCCACAAGGCGGCCATACGGGCGTCTTCGGGGGGTCTTCCGCCGTCTTTCCCGGGTTCTCCTTCTGGTCGCGCATTCGGTTGCCTTCGACTACCATCGAGGCGTTTTGTTCGGGCTGGGGGCATACGCAAGGACGGTGAACGGGTGCTTCCCGGCTACGCGGTGGTCGACGTCGAGGCCACCGGATCCAGCTCGCGCAGGCACCGCGTCGTCGAGGTCGCCGTCGTCCAGCTGGACGACGAGCGCCGCGTCCAGGGCGAGTACAGCACCCTGATCGACCCCGAGGGCCCGGTCGGCCCGACCCACATCCACGGCATCGAGCAGCACCACCTGCTGCCCGCCCCCCGCTTCGGCGGCATCGCCGCGCGCCTGGCCGCCCTGCTGCGCGGCCGGGTCCTGGTCGGCCACAACGTGGGCTGCGACCGCGCCTTCCTCGCCGCCGAGTTCGACCGTGCCGGGATCGTGATGCCGGACGTCCCCACGGTGTGCACGATGCGGCTGGCGGAGGAGTCCTTCGGCGCCCCTTACGGGCTGAGCCTGCGCGCCTGCGCCCGCGCGGCGGGGATATCCGGCTGGGCCGCGCACACCGCGCTGGGCGACGCCCGCGCCTCGGGTCAGCTGTTCGCCCGGTGCGCTCCGCAGGACCGCGGGGAGCTGGCGGAGGCCGCCGCGGTGCCGTGGCCCGCGTCGGCGCATATGACGGGCGAGGGTGCCCGCTGGATAGCCCGGCGGGCCGGTTTCAGCCCCTTCGCGGCCGCCGGAAACGGGGACGAACGAGACCGCCGAATGGTTTCCTCCGGTCGTCACGGGGGCGCGTGATGCCCATCACTTCGCGGGGGCAAATCGGACACCATCTTTGTGCACGCGTTCACAAAGACATAGCCTGGCGAGTACAGGGCCACGCCAGGGAAGGCGTGCGTCCGCAGCCCAGCTCTACCCGCAGGAGCATCGTGGCAACTGGCCGAACTCACCGACCGGCGACCCGGAGCCGAGGGATTCCCGAGGCCACCGTCGCCAGGCTTCCGCTGTACCTGCGGGCGCTCACCGCTCTGTCCGAGCGGTCCGTACCCACGGTCTCCTCCGAGGAACTCGCCACCGCGGCGGGCGTCAACTCCGCCAAGCTGCGCAAGGACTTCAGCTACCTCGGCTCCTACGGCACCCGTGGCGTCGGCTACGACGTCGAGTACCTCGTCTACCAGATCTCCCGCGAACTGGGCCTGACCCAGGACTGGCCGGTCGTCATCGTCGGCATCGGCAACCTGGGCGCGGCGCTGGCCAATTACGGCGGGTTCGCCTCGCGCGGCTTCCGGGTCGCGGCGCTGATAGACGCCGACGCGGCGCAGGCCGGGAAGATGGTCGCGGGGCTGCCGATCCGCCACACCGACGAGCTGGAATCGATCATCGCGGACAACCTGGTGTCGATCGGCGTGATCGCCACCCCGGCCGGTGCCGCGCAGGAGGTCTGCGACCGGCTGGTGGCCGCCGGGGTCACCTCCATCCTCAACTTCGCGCCCACCGTGCTGTCCGTGCCGGACGGGGTGGACGTGCGCAAGGTCGACCTGTCGATCGAGCTGCAGATCCTCGCCTTCCACGAGCAGCGCAAGGCGGGCGAGGAACTGGGCGAGGCGGTCGCCACCGCCCGCAAGGCCGTCAAGCGCCCAGGATCGGACGGGGACGTTCCCGCCGTGATGCCTGTATGAGTCTTCTCGTCGTCGGCCTGAGTCATCGCAGCGCTCCGGTGACGGTGCTGGAGCGTGCCGCGCTGACCGAGGACGCCAAGGCCAAGCTGCTCCAGGACACCCTCGCCGCGGAACCGGCCACCGAGGCCGCCGTGCTGGGCACCTGCAACCGCATCGAGCTGTACGCGGAGGTGGACAAGTTCCACGCCGGCGTCGCCGAGCTGTCCACGTTGCTGTCGCTGCACAGCGGTGTCGGCCTGGACGAGCTGACCGAGCACCTGTACGTGCACTACGAGGACCGGGCGGTCCACCACCTGTTCTCGGTGGCCTGCGGCCTGGACTCGATGGTGGTCGGCGAGGGCCAGATCCTCGGCCAGATCAAGGACGCGCTCAGCCTCGGCCAGGAGCTGCACACCGCGGGCCGCGGCCTCAACGACCTGTTCCAGCGGGCCCTTCGGGTCGGCAAGCGGGCGCACAGCGAGACCGGGATCGACAAGGCGGGCCAGTCGCTGGTCACCTTCGGCCTGGACCGGCTCACCGCCGGGATCGGCCAACTGCCGGGCAAGCGCGCCCTGGTGGTCGGCGCGGGCTCGATGTCCTCGCTCGCCGCCACCACGCTGTCGCGTTCCGGCGTGGCCGACCTGGTGGTCGCCAACCGCACCCTGGAGCGCGCCGAGCGACTCGCCGCGCAGCTCGGCGGGCGGGCGGTGCCGTTCGCGGACGTCAGCCGCGAGCTGGTCCGCGCCGACGTCGTCGTGTCGTGTACCGGGGCGACCGGCCTGGTGCTCGACCGGGACGCGGTCGCCGCCGTACTGCCCGAGCGGGCGCCGGACGCCGCGCCGCTCGGCCTGCTGGACCTGGCCATGCCGCGTGACGTGGACGGCGCGGTGCACGACCTGCCCGGCGTCCACCTCGTCGACATCGAGGACCTGGCCGCCGCCTCCGCCGACGCGCCGATGGCCGCCGACGTGGACGCGGTACGGCGTATCGTCTCGTCGGAGGTCGAGGCGTTCGGTGCCGCCCTGCGGGCCGAGCGCATCACGCCGACCGTCGTCGCGCTGCGCACCATGGCCGCCGACGTGGTCAGCGCGGAACTCGCCCGCCTGGACGGGCGCCTTCCCGACCTGGACGACCGGTCGCGCGCGGAGGTCACCCAGACCGTGCGCCGCGTCGTCGACAAGCTCCTGCACGCGCCCACCGTGCGGGCCAAACAGCTCGCGGGCGAGCCCGGCGGCGCCGGGTACGCCGACGCGCTGCGCGAACTGTTCGACCTCGACCCGCAAGCGGTCGCAGCGGTCAGCCGCGCGGACACCGTGGGCCCGAACGACCCGAATCGAGGAACATCATGACCGCGGCGCGGAGCGCCTCCGTCGAGGGCGGTGGCGGGCGACGGGAGGGCGCGGCACCACTGCGGCTCGGTACCCGTCGCAGCAAGCTCGCCATGGCCCAGTCCGGCCAGGTGGCCGACGCGGTGCGGGAGTTGACCGGCCGGTCCGTCGAGCTGGTCGAGATCACCACGTACGGCGACACCTCGCGTGAGGCGCTGGCGCAGATCGGCGGCACCGGTGTGTTCGTCTCCGCGCTGCGCGACGCGCTGCTCGCCGGGGACGTGGACTTCGCCGTGCACTCCCTGAAGGACCTGCCGACCGCCGCGCCCGAGGGCCTGACGCTGGCCGCGGTCCCGCGCCGCGAGGACCCGCGCGACGTGCTGGTCGCCCGCGACGGGCTGACCTTCGAGGAACTGCCCGACGGCGCGCGGGTCGGCACCGGCTCGCCGCGCCGGATGGCCCAGCTGAACGCCTGGGCGCGGCAGTTGGGCCGCCGTATCGAGACCGTCGCGATCCGCGGCAACATCGACACCCGGGTCGGGTACGTCACCTCCGGTGAGCTGGACGCCGTGGTGCTGGCCGCGGCGGGACTGACCCGGATCGGGCGGCTGGAGCCGGTGACCGAGTTCATCGACACCGACGCCGTCCTGCCCGCGCCCGGCCAGGGCGCCCTGGCCGTGGAGTGCGCTGCGCGCGACACCGCGCTGGCCGACGCGCTCGCGCGGCTCGACGACCCGGCGACCCGGGCCGCCGTGACCGCGGAGCGATCCCTGCTCGCCGCCCTGGAAGCCGGCTGTTCCGCCCCTGTGGGCGCGCTCGCCGAGCCCAGCACCCACGGGTCCGGCGCGCACCAAGTAACCGAGCTGCGTCTGCGGGGGGTCGTCGGCACGACCGACGGCACCACGCTGATGCAGATGTCCGCCACCGGCGGCCTTCCGGCATCCCACGACGAGGCGGTGGCCCTGGGCCGCGAACTCGCCGAGGAGATGCTGGCCAAGGGCGCGGCCGGTCTGATGGGGGAGCGAGCACTTTGAGCCCCACCGCCACGCACAAGCCCGTCCAGGGGCACGTCACCTTCCTCGGTGCCGGACCCGGGGATCCCGGGCTGCTGACACTGCGCGCCGTCGAGGCGCTGGCCGACGCGGATGTCCTGGTCGCCGACCCCCGGGTGCTCGACGTGGTGCGCGTGCACGCGCGGGCCGCCGCGGAGGCACCCGAACTCGCGGCGCTGGACGGCGCCGTGGGCGCCGCCGCGCATGCCTCCAAGCTTGTCATGGCGTCCGCGAGCAACGGCAAGCGGGTGGTGCGTGCCGTGGCGGGCGACCCCGGCCTGGACGGCGGCGCCGCCGAGGAGATGCTCGCCTGCGCGCAGGCCGGCATCCCGTTCGAGGTGGTGCCGGGCGTCGCGACCGCGGTGGGCGTGCCGGCGTACGCGGGCGTGCCGATCGGGCAGGACGTGCGGTTCATCGACGCCGCGACCGCGGACACCCGTTGCTGGACCGAGGCGGGTTCCTCCGATGCCACGCTGGTGGTCTCCACCACGCTGGAGTCGGTGGCGGCCACCGCGAGCGAGCTGATCGCCGCGGGCCGCAAGCCGGACACCACCCTCACCGTCACGGTGGCGGGCACCACGACCCGGCAGCGCACCTGGAACGCGACCCTGTCGACGATCGCGGCCGAGCTGAAGGCGGCCCGGGCGCTGCCCGCGGCGGAGCCCGGCCAGGCGGCGATAGCCGTGGTGGGCGAGCGGGCGGCCGGTGAGCCCGGCCAGCTCTCCTGGTTCGAGACCAAGCCGCTGTTCGGCTGGCGGGTGCTGGTGCCGCGCACCAAGGAGCAGGCCGCGTCGCTGTCGGAGCAGCTGCGCTCCTGCGGCGCCGTGCCGCACGAGGTGCCGACCATCGCGGTGGAGCCGCCGCGCACCCCGCAGCAGATGGAACGCGCGGTCAAGGGCCTGGTCACCGGCCGCTACGAGTGGATCGCGTTCACCTCGGTCAACGCGGTCAAGGCGGTCCGCGAGAAGTTCGAGGAGTACGGCCTGGACGCCCGCGCGTTCGCGGGGATAAAGGTCGCGGCGGTCGGCGAGTCGACCGCGAAGTCGCTGATCGAGTTCGGCGTCAAGCCCGACCTCGTGCCGTCCGGCGAGCAGTCGGCGGCCGGGCTGCTGGAGGACTGGCCGCCGTACGACCCGGTCTTCGACCCGATCGACCGGGTGTTCCTGCCGCGCGCGGACATCGCCACCGAGACGCTGGTGGCGGGCCTGATCGAGCTGGGCTGGGAGGTGGACGACGTCACCGCGTACCGCACGGTGCGGGCGTCGCCGCCGCCGGCCGAGACGCGGGAGGCGATCAAGGGCGGCGGGTTCGACGCGGTGCTGTTCACTTCGTCGAGCACGGTACGGAATCTTGTCGGCATCGCCGGAAAGCCGCACAACGTGACCGTCATCGCGTGCATCGGTCCCGCGACGGCGAAGACGGCGGAGGAGCACGGGCTGCGGGTCGACGTGATGGCGCCGGAGCCGTCGGTCCACGCGCTGGCCGAAGCCCTGGCGGACTTCGGCCGCTCCCGCAGGGCCGCGGCCCTGGAGGCGGGCGACCCGGTAACCCGCCCCAGCGAACGCCGCCCCGGCTCCCGCAGGCGAGCCCGAGGCTGAGCGCGGCCCGAAAGGGGCGCCGCGCCCCTTTCCAGCTCACGCGATCGCATGAGCCCCGCAAGGGGCGCGAGGAACTGCGCGACCGGCCACGACGGACCGGCGGATGGCCACTCGCCGTGAGGGTTACGGTGGTTCCAGGACCACCGGCCGGCAGGGGCCGAGCGCGCAGTTCCCCGCGCCCCTTTCCCCTCACGCGATCGCATGAGCCCCTTTTCGAACTCGCGCGATCGCCTCGGCCCCGTCAGGGGCGCGGGGAACTGCGCGACCGGCCCCCACCGAGCCGGCAGCCGGGAGACAACAGTCAGTGGCTCGGCGGGTAGCCGAACAGCAGGGAGAAGGAGAAGCCGCACGATGACCTACGAAGACGGCGGGCCCCTCGTGCCGATCGAGCGTCCGCGTCGCCTGCGGACGACCCCCGCTATGCGGCGGATGGTCGCGGAGACGCGCCTGCACCCGGCCGACCTGATCCTTCCCGCGTTCCTGCGTGAGGGGATCAAGGAGCCGCAGCCGGTCTCCTCGATGCCGGGAGTGTTCCAGCACACCCGTGACAGCCTGCGCAAGGCCGCCGCCGAGGCGGCCGCCGCCGGGGTCGGCGGCATCATGCTGTTCGGCGTGCCGCGGCACAAGGACGCGACCGGATCGGGCGGCACGGACCCCGAAGGGATCCTTCAGGTCGCCATCCGGGACGTGAAGGCGGAGACCGGTGACGCGCTGGTCGTCATGTCCGACCTGTGTCTGGACGAGTTCACCGACCACGGCCACTGCGGCGTGCTGGACGCGGCCGGCCGCGTGGACAACGACGCGACGCTGGAGCGGTACGCGGAGATGGCCCGGGTGCAGGCCGCGGCGGGCGTCGACGTGGTCGGCCCCAGCGGCATGATGGACGGCCAGGTGCGGGTGGTCCGTGACGCGCTGGACGGCGCCGGGCACCAGGACGTGTCGATCCTCGCGTACACCGCCAAGTACGCCTCCGCGTTCTTCGGACCGTTCCGTGAGGCGGTCGACTCGTCGCTGAAGGGCGACCGCAAGACGTACCAGCAGGATCCGGCCAATGCTCGCGAATCCCTGCGGGAGCTGGCGCTGGACCTGGCCGAGGGCGCGGACATGGTGATGGTCAAGCCCGCGTTGCCGTACCTCGACATCCTGCGGCAGGTCGCCGACGCGGTGGACGTGCCGGTGGCTGCCTACCAGGTGTCGGGCGAGTACGCGATGGTGGAGGCCGCGGCGGCCAACGGCTGGGTGGACCGGGACCGGATGATCATGGAGATGCTCGTGGGCGCGCGGCGTGCCGGGGCGGGCATGGTGCTGACGTACTGGGCGACCGAGGTCGCGGAGCGTCTGCGTTCCGACTGACCGGTTCTTGACGCTTGCACAGGTGGGCGGGTCATCGACGAGACGGCACACGGCCGTGCTCGTGCGGTGCCCGCCCTCTGTCGTTGCCGGGTTTCCGCGTTCCGTCGCGGGCGTTCGCCGGGACGACGTTGGCGGATTCGGCCCCCGGGCAGGCGTATGGAGGGCGCATATTCAGCCACCCCGTTAACGTGTGCGGTCAACTCCCCTTTAAAGTACGGGAGTTGTAAGGGTGTTCGGCGGGCAATGCGCATGACGTGGAGTCAGGCGTACGCGGGTGCCCCGGACTCATGTCTCCACGTCGTGCCTTAGCTGGCCGTGTCCGAGCTGGAGGAGCGCATCCCGATGACCACGACGGCGAAGTCGCCCGCCCCGGTCGGCGGGCCGGTGACGGCCCAGGGCCGCCGGTGCGCTCGCTGCGGCTGTGTGCTCAGCGCGTACAACACCGACGAGACGTGCGGTGCCTGCACCCGTGCCGCGCTGCCGCCCGCCGACGAGACGCCGAGGGTGCCCGCCCGGGTGTGGTCCGACCCGGAGATCCGCGAGGCGCTGGCGGCCTGGAACTTCGGCCAGGTCTCCCGCCTGGTCCGGCAGCGCGGGTCGATCCGGCAGGAGGACGTGGCCCAGCTGACCGGCCTGAGCCAGGGGTTCCTGTCCATGCTGGAGTCCGGGGCCCGCCGCCTGACCAGCATCGACCGCATCGTCGACTTCCTCGACGGGCTCGCCGTCCCCGCCGATCTGGTCCGCGTCCCGCGCCGCCGCCCGGTGCCCAGGACCGCACCGGCCGCCGCCGTACCGCGTTCCGCCTCGCTCGCCCCGCCGCCGCGCGGCACGGTGTCGCTGCCCGCGCAACGCACGTCCTCGGTCACGGAGTTGGACTCACGCCGCTCGGACGCGGAGTCGCCGTGGACCGCCGGGCACGCGGTCGCCGCGCTCGCCGACGCCGCCGCCGCGCTGACCTCGGGCGTGGCCTGCGCCGCCGTGCCGAGGCTGCCGGAGCTGACCGGTTACGCGCACCGCTGGGCGACCGCCGGGCCGTGCGACGCCGCCCGCCGCGACGGCGCGGGCGCCGAGGTCGCGCCGGGGCTGTCGGAGCGGCTGCGGGCCACCACGGACGTGCTGCGCGGCATGGACGACGAGCACGGCGGCGGCAGCCTCGCGCCCGCCGCGACCGCCCATCTGGGCGTCGTCGTCGGCCTGTTGCGCGGCGGCAGCTACGACGCGGACACCGGGCGGGAGCTGGCCGCCACGGCCGCCGACGCCGCCCGGCTGGCCGCGTGGTTCCAGGTGGAGTCCGGCCGCCCGGTCGCCGCCTCGATGCGGCTGCTGCTGGCCGCGCTGCGCGTGGCGCACGTCGCCGACGACGCCCGGGTCGGCGCGGGCGTGCTGCTGGGGCTCGCGGTGGGCGCCTGCCGCACCGGGCAGCCGGTGGCGACGGTGGACCTGGCCAGGGCGGCTCGCGAGGGCACCCGGGAGTACGACGCCCCCGCGCTGCACGCCGCGTTGCTGACCTGGGAGGCGCGCGGGCACGCCCGGCTGGGGCGTCGGCGTGAGGCGCTGCGCGCGATGGGGCTCGCCGCCGAACTGTGCGTGCGCGGCCGCGGCACCGAGGAGCCGCAGTGGCTGCTGCCGCTGAGCGAGGGCGACATCCAGGCGCAGGCGGGCAGTTGCCACCTCGACCTCGGCGACCACCGGGAGGCCGCGACCCTGCTGGACCTCGCGGCCGAACGCCTCGGGTCCGGGCGGTCGCGGGCGCGCGGCCTGGCGCTGGCGAGGTCCGCGCAGGCGCGGCTGCGGCTGGGCGATCCGCAGGGCGCGTACGAGACGGCCGGGCAGGCCCTTCAGATCGCCGCGCGGATCCGTTCGGCCAGCCTGGAGGAGCAGGTGCGGCCGCTGACCGAGGCGCTGCCGGGGCTGGCCCAACGACGTCCCCCGGGCCTGGCCGACGCGTAGACTTGGGCCCTCGCAGGGCCCCTTCGCCGACGGGAGGACGACTGGTGGCTGGCGACGCCACGCGCTTCGACGACCCTCCCGCCGAGGTGCTCCAGGAGGCCGCCGCCGCGTTCGGCCTGCTCGCCTCGCCCGCCCGGCTGCACATCGTGTGGGTGCTCTCGCGCGGCGAGTGCGACGTCAGCGGTCTCGCGGAGCGGGTGGGCGGCGCGCTGCCCGCGGTCAGCCAGCATCTGGCCAAGCTGAAGCTGGCCGGTCTGGTGCGCTCCCGGCGTGAGGGCCGCCGGCAGGTCTACTACGTCGACGACCCCGACGTCGTCACCATCGTCCGCCTCATGGTCGGCCAGCTCACCGCGCGCGAGCGGGTGCGCGGGCTGGGCGCGTGAGCCCCCGTGTCACGCAAGTAGCGTGGTGCGGGTGAACGAACGGGCCGGGGCGTCAGTCGTCGGTGTCCTGCGGGGGCTCGGCTCCCGGCCGCGCGGGCTGACCGAGGGCGAGGCCGCGGAACGGCTGGCGTGGGCCGGGGAGAACGTGGTGCGCCCGCTGCCCGCCCCCGGGTGGGCGCCGCGGCTGCTGCGGGCGGCGCGTGATCCGTTCACCGGTGTGCTGTTCGGGCTCGGCGTGGTCTCCGCGCTGGACCGGGCCTGGGGCACGGCCGGGGTCATCCTCGTGCTGGTGGGCGTCAGTTGCGTGCTGCGCGCGTGGGGCGAGATGCGCGCCGACCGGGCCGCGGCGGCGCTGGGGCGGCTGGTGCCGTCGACGGCGACCGTGCGGCGCCGGGCCACCGAGTCCTGCGCGCCGCTCGCCCGCGAGGTGCCGGTCGAGGAGATCGTGCCCGGCGACGTGGTGCAGCTCGCGCCCGGAGACGTGGTCCCGGCGGACGTGCGGCTGCTGCGCTCGCGCGGCTTCACCGTCCACCAGGCCGCGCTCACCGGCGAGTCGGCGCCGGTGCCCAAGTCGCCGGACGCGGCGGACGACGACGGGCGGCTGTGCTTCGCGGGCAGCGACGTGGCCTCGGGCACCGCGTCCGGCGTGGTCACCGCCACCGGCGCGGGGACGGTGCTGGCCGCCACCGGCGAGCCGCCGCGGCGCCGCACCACCGCGTTCGGCCGGGCCGTCAACGGGGTGTCGTGGACGCTGGTGCGCATCATGGCGCTGGCCGTTCCGGTCGTGCTGGCCGTCAACGCGGCTGTGCGCGGCCGGGGCTGGGAGACGCTGCCGTTCGCCGTGGCGGTCGCGGTGGGCCTCACCCCGGAGATGCTGCCGGTCGTGGTGACCGCCGCGTTCGTGCGCGGCGCGCGCGACCTGGCCCACGACGACGGCGTGATCGTCAAGCGGCTGCCCGCGCTGCACGACCTGGGCGCGATGGACGTGCTGTGCACCGACAAGACCGGCACCCTCACCTGCGGCACCCTCGTGGTCGACGCGGCGGCCGGTGACCGGGACGCGGTGGCGTGGGCGGCGCTGGGCAGCCGGTGGCTGCTGGACGGCTCGGACGGGCTGGGCCTCGACGCCGTGGACGAGGCGTTGCTCGCCCACCCGTCGGACGTCCCCGAGCCGTTGTCGCCCGGCCATTCCTGCGTGGACGTCCTGCCGTTCACGCCCGCGCGCCGCCTGTCCACCGTGGTGCTCGCGAGGCCCGACCGGCCCGGCACACGGATGCTGGTCGTCAAGGGCGCGGTGGAGGACGTCCTCGCGCGGTGCGCCGTGGACGAACCGGAACGCGAGGCGCTGCGCCGCAGGGCCGACGCGCTCGCGGGCGGTGGCCTGCGGGTGCTGGCGGTGGCCACCGCCGAACGCCCGTCCCGGGGACGCCCGTTCACCTCCGCCGATGAACGCGGGCTGACCCCGCACGGGCTGGTGGCCCTGCGCGACGAGACCGCACCGGGCGCCCGCGCCGCCCTCGCCGCGCTCACCGCCGCCGGGGTGGAGGTCAAGGTCCTCACCGGCGACCACCCCGGCACGGCCGCCCGCGTCTGCCGGGACCTGGGCCTGGACCTCGGCCCGGGCGCGTGGGACGTCCCCGATGCCGCCTGCGCCCGGGTCCTGACCGGAGACCGCGTCGACACCCTCGACGACGAGGCGCTCGCCGAACTCGCCTCCCGCGCGATCCTGTTCGCCCGCTGCACGCCCGCGCACAAGGCCCGCGTGGTGGACGCGCTGCGCCGGGCGGGCCGGGTCGCCGGCTACCTCGGCGACGGCGTCAACGACCTGCCCGCGCTGCGCGCCGCCGACGTCGGCGTGAGCCCCCGTGACGGCGCCGACGCGGCCCGCGCGGCGGCGGACGTCGTGCTGGCCGCCAAGGACCTGACCTCCATCGGCACGGCGGTCGCCGCGGGCCGCCGCGCCACCGGCAACATCGCCACCTACCTGCGCGTCGCCGTCTCCTCCAACCTCGGCAACGTCATCTCGATGCTGGTCGCGGGCGTGCTGCTGCCGTTCCTGCCGATGCTGCCCGCGCAGGTCCTCGCGCAGAACCTCTGCTTCGACGCGGCCCAACTCGCGTTCGCCTACGACCGCCCCGGCCCCTCGGTACTGCGACGCCCCGCGCGGCTGCGGCCGGAGGCGTTCACCCGCTTCGTCACGCTCTACGGGGTGTTCAACGCGGCGGCCGACCTCGCGACGTTCGGCGTCCTCGCGGTCGTCGCCTCGGGTGAACGCGCCTTCCACGCAGGGTGGTTCACCGAAAACCTCATCACCCAGGCAATGATCATGGTGATGCTGCGGTCCGGTTCCGCGTGGGGAACGGGAGCGGGGACGGGCGGGGGAACGGGGCCGGGGGAGCGGACCGCGTTGCCGAGGCCGCTGCGGATCGCGGTGGCCGCGCTCGCCGCCATCGGGCTGCTGCTGCCGCTCAGCCCGCTCGCCGCGCCGCTACGGCTGCGCGCGCTGCCGCCGCTGTACTACGGGTTGCTGGCCGTCGTCCTCGCCGCGTACGGCGCGGGCCTGGCGCTGGCGTGCCGCCACCGGTCCCGGCGGCGGCACGCCCCATGACGCAGGCGGTGGGGCGTACGGCTCAGCCGCCCGCGCCGTAGCTGAGGTTGGAGCACGGGTCGTCGGCGGCGCTGCGGGCGCTCCCGGCGTCCTTCGACGGCAGTACCGAGGGTGTCGGCCCGGTCGCCGCGGGGGCGCCGCCGCCCGACGGGCCCGTGGTGCCGTTCGCGTAGTCCTGCCCGAGCACCAGGTTGATGCCCGCCGCCGCGGTCGGCTCCAACTGGGCGCCGGGGAACAGCTTCGCCAGCGCCTGCGCGCCCTGGAGGTGTGCGGACCCGTACTCGATCAGCGTCACCTGGTGGTCCTGCTGGGCGGCCGTCGTCGTGCCGGTCACCGTGAAGCCGTCGGCCTGGAGGGCCTGCGCCGCCTTCGCCGCGAGACCGCCCGAGACCGTGCCGTTGTAGACGGCGACGCTGATGCCGGAGCCGTTGACCGCGGCCGCGGTGGGCGCGCTGGACGAGGACGCCGGGGCGGGCTTGCCGTTCTTGCCGCCCTTGCCTCCCGCGTCCTTGCCGTCCAGCGTGCGGTCGGCGCGCAGCGTCGACCACAGGGCGTCCACGTCCGGGTGCACGAGGTCCACGCGCGAGCCGACGTACTTCCACGGCGTGGTGATGAACTGGATGTTCTTCAGGTCGATGCCCTTGAGCGACATCGCGAACGAGATCAGCTTCTCCGCCGAGCCGAGTCCCGGGTCCACGGTCAGCGACTTGGTCGCCGCGTCCGCCAGCGGCAGCAGCGACGTCGGGTTCAGCCCCTGCGACTCGACCTTCTTGATCAGGCTGGACAGGAACGCCTGTTGCCGCTGCATGCGGCCGATGTCCGAGCCGTCGCCGATGCCGTGCCGCAGCCGCACGTAGTCCAGCGCCTTCGTGCCGGAGACGGTCTGGAGGCCCTTGCCGAAGACCAGGTTGCCCTTGTAACCGAGGTTCGGGTCGACGTCGCCCTGGTAGATGTCGTTCGGCACGCACACCTGCACGCCGTTCACGGCGTCCGTCATCGCCGCGAACCCGGCGAAGTTGACGACCATCGTGTGGTCCACCCGCATGCCGGTCAGCTGCTCCACGGTGTTCTGCGTGCAGGCCGGGTTGCCCTTGACCGTGTCGCCCACCGAGAAGGCCGAGTTGAACATCTGGTGGTACGCGGGCTGCGTCCACCGCCCGTTCGGCAGCAGGCACGGCGGAACGGTCACCAGCGCGTCCCGGGGTATCGAGACGCCCACCGCGTGCTTGTTGTCGGAGTAGACGTGCAGCAGGATCGTGGTGTCGCTGCGGCCGATGTCCCCGACGCCGCCCGCGAAGTCGCTGTTGTCCCCGGCGCGCGAGTCGGAGCCGATCAGCAGGATGTTCTGGCCCGCGGAGGAGTCGGCCGGGCGGTTCTTGCTCAGGCCGTTGGCGTCGAACGTCGAGATGTTGCCGTTGAGTTTGAGGTAGATGGCGCCCACCGCGGCGATCACCAGCACGACGACCGAGGCGGTGACGGCCAGCACGAATCTCTTCCGGGTCCGCTTCGGGCGCCCGCGCGCGTCACGACGGCCGGGGCCGCCGCCGCTGTCCGCGCCTCCGGCGCCACCCTGGGCCGGCACGCGCCCCCGCCGGGCAGCGGCCCGTCCGCCCTCCCGGGCGTCACGCACCCCGGTCCGCTGTCCGTGGCTGCCTGTCATCCTCACACCTTCAGTCGCGCGGCTTCCTGACCTGGAAGACGAGTGGGGCCCGGGCTGCGGTTTCCCACTTGCGCAATGTAGCAAGTGTCCGCATTCCCAAGGCGGCGGGTTTCTGTCCTACCGGACCCTCTTACGTGGGTCGGAGGACCGTAGCCCTGGGCCCTTGGAAGATGATTAAAGGCTTGGGGGAGATTAAACCTCGCGTTAACTCAGGCCTCAAGAATGATCTGTTGGTCGGCGGCGAACGTGGTGAACGCGGCCCAGGCGGTCGGGGTGAACGCGAGGGTGGGACCCTGCGGGTCCTTGGAGTCCCGGACGTGGACGAGGGTGGGGCAGGCGGCGACCTCGACGCACTGCCCGCCTTCTTCGCTGCTGTAGCTGGACGTGAACCATCGCGGTGCGCCGTTCATCGCTCTCCTCGGGGTCGGCGATTACGCCTCAGGAAAGGGGTGTTGCGCGGCGAAGCTGGTGAACGCGGTCCAGGCGGTCGGGGTGAACGTCAGCGCGGGCCCTTCGGGGTCCTTGGAGTCGCGGACGTGGACGACGCTCGGGCAGGCGGCGACCTCGACGCAGGCGCCGCCCTGTTCGCTGCTGTAGCTGGACTTGAACCATTGCTGTGCGTCGTTCATCGCTCTCCTAGCAGGCTGTCCAACAGGCCCTTGGTCTCCTCGGGATTGCAGGCCTGGGATCGCAGCATCGCATACTTCCGCGCCAGGATGCTTACCTCGTCCGGGTCGGAGATCAGGTGGCTGCCGCGCTGCGTCTCCGTGTACGCGAGCTGTACGTGTTCGGGGGTTTCCAGCAGCACGAACGAACCCGACAACCCGGCGTGTGTGGTTCGACCTTCGGGCATCACCTGGATCGTGACACCGGGCAGATCTGCGCACGCGCGGAGGTGCGCCAGTTGCTGGCGGTAGACCTCGCCGCCGCCAAGTCGGTCCTTGAGCGTGGCCATGGAGAAGATGAAGCTGGCGGACACCGGTACCTCCCTGTGCAGAACCTCCTGACGCTCCATGCGTGCGGCAACGCGTTCTTCGATCTCCGCATCGCTGAGGATCGGGATCTCGTTGCGGAACACGGCGCGCGCGTAGTTCTCGGTTTGGAGCAGCCCGGGCAGCACCTGGTTCTCGAACCATGACATCGCGACCGCCGTCCGCTCGTAGAGCATGAACTCCTCAGCCCAGACGGGATATCGATCCACCTCCGGCATGTTGTCCGTGGCGACCTCGAACACGCCCTTGGTGTTGAGGACGCGATCGAGTTCGCGGGCCAGATCGGGCAGCAGCGGGCGCCGCCCCTGCTCGATGGACGACATCAACTCCCCGCTGATCGTCACGCGGTTCGCGAGTTCGACCTGTGTGAGCCCGTTGAGGCCCCGGAACAGCGCGACCTGCGCGCCCACGAGCCCCCACGCCGTCGTCGGCTTCTTCCTGCGCTTTCGTTGTGGCTGCATGCCCCATCAACTCCCCACCCGTTTCCCAGCGCACCGTAACCGCACCCGTACGTTGCGTTCGTACGGGTTCCGCAAAACGCGACCCGTACGTGTGATCGGGCGCCGAGCCGCCCAGGGAGTTCGCGCCCCCGGGCGCCGTTTCCACCGCGCACGGGTGGAGCCGCCGGCGCGGCCTAAGCGGTCAAGTCTGGGCCGAAGTACCCCGGCGTGCGGAACAGGCCCGTGAAGGTACCGGGGCCGTGCCGTTCGTCCAACCACGTCCCCAGCGCCGCAGCGTCTCCGCTGATGACGGCAGCGAGGAGGCGCTTGTGGCAGTCCTCCTCTTCCCCAGGAGCGAACTCCGCGAGGAAGCGCGCGTACCGGTGGTTGACGCCCTTCTCGTAGTCGGCGAGGGCCGCCGCGTACCGTGTTCGCTCCGTGTTTCCCGGCACGGCCACCACGCGCCGGGCGTCCTCTTCAGTGAGCCTTCCCGTCACGTCACGGAAGACGAGTGCGTCGAGGACGTCCGACGGCTCCGCCACGTCGAAGCGTTCCGCCGTCTGCCGGGTGATGGAGCGCGCCTCTTTGTCACACACGCCTTCCATGACGATTCCGAGATTGCGGGTGTGGAGGCTTCCGTGTTGGTCGGCCGCCGAGTAGGTCTGTCCGCTTGTGCGGCGGTAGTTGATCCCGTATTGGGTTCGGACGGGTACGCCCGCCACTTCCACGTACCGCCGACGGGACCCGTAGTGGAGGCAGTCATGGGCGTACGCGCGGAGCAGGTCGAGGAGTGCCAGCGCGGGGCGTTCGGGACTCCGCCGTTCCATGGGCCCGTACATGGTGATGACAGCCACCATGTGCAGATGCCGGTATCCCTGGCCCGGGTGGTGGAACCCGCCGAACGCGTCGGCACGGGAGGAGTCGTAGCCGACCAGCACGCGGTCGAGCGGCAGCATCCTCGCCAGCCCGTAGGCCGCGTACCGGCGTCCTGCGATTTCGGCACCGGTGCGGAAGGGAGTGGTGTCGATTCCGTCGGCCGCCCACCGGCTGAGCAGCTCCGGGAGAGGCCGGAACACATGGGCGGGGTGTTTCCTCGTGAGCGAGGAGGCGTCTGCGCGCATGGCCGCGAGTGCGGCCACGGCCCCAGCGCCGATAACGGATTCGTTGGGGCCGAGTTCCGCTAAGCAGGCGTGCCCGACTTGATGAGCTGGACATGTGAATCCTGCATCCCGTCCGGGAGCCCGTCCGGACTGAACCATTTCGCCTCCAGGATCTCGAAGCCGTCGAGCTTGAGAGTTCCACCCACGTGCAATGCCTCGTAGGCGATTTCCATGCGGAGCTTGTAGCCGCTGGTCACCTGGACCAGGCGGCCCGGAAGGACTTCGAGACCGGTTTCTTCGCGGACCTCCCGAACGACGGTGTTCGGGAATTCCTCGCCCTTGACCGCGTAGCCGGTCGGGAGCCCCCACGGCCGCTCTGCGGGCCACATGCGGTGCTTGAGCAGGAGGATTTGGCCTTGTTCGTTTCGCACCACACCCGTCACGCCGACCATGAATTTGGCGTGCGCCAACCACAGGATGCGCCATTGCAGAGGGCCGCGGATGAGTTTCCATACGCCGGCAACGATGCGTTTCATGCCCAACCTTTCCACAGGCAAGCCGGAGGCCTGCGTCAGCTGACTCAACCCGGGCCGCGGGGAGCAGGTCACGCCTGCGGGCGGGACAGGCACGCTCACCGGTGGTCCGCCGAGAGGTGACGGTGCAACCTCACGTCGCAGTCACTGCGCTTGCTCGCGTCACCGTTCACCCGCGCCCGGCCCCGCTCCATGGCGATCTTTTCGCAGTATGCGCAACCCGGTACCGGCCTCGGCCCGTCATCCGGCCCCAGAGGCAAGGCCGTTGGATCGCTCGGATTGGTTCGCGGCTCGCGCATGAAGGCCCCTTCGCGTCGTCTGGATCAGGACCACGCTAGGGACGACCGGGTCTCAACTCACAGCGGATTGCACACGATTGCGGGTGAGTCAGACAAGCGAATCCCGTGCCTTGGCCAGCAGCACACGTGCCCTGCCCCCGTATACCGCCATCCCTGCCAGCGTGGCGAAAGTGTCGGCGTATGCCTTGATCTCGCTGGGTTCCGTGATCGTGAGATAGCCGGACACCAGCTCGACGTTCACCTGTGCGGAGTCGAAGATCCAGAAGCCTTCCACCGGCATGCGCACCCGGCCGAGACGAACGGGGACCACCCCTACGCTGACATTCGGCAGACCCGCGACCGCCAGCAGGTGGTCGAGCTGTTCCGCTTGAGTGTCCGCGTTGCCCAGGCCGTTGCCCAGCACTGATTCCTCCACAAGGAACGCGAAGCGCCGCCGTCCTTCACGCAACACGCTCTGACGTTCCATCCGGGCGGCCACCGCATCGGCGACGTCATCAATGGCGACCCGCCTGCGCTGGACAGCGCGCAACACGTCCTCCGTGTAGCCGAAGGTCTGAAGGAGCCCAGGCAAGAGCCCCGGCGAGTACGCACGGAACCACCGGGTTCGCTCGTACAGCGGCAAGCGGGCTTCCTGTGGCCGACGAAGACCCGCGCGCTCCATGCGACGCCAGGACACCCACATCTCGTCCACGGCCCGCAGAGAGGCAATCAAGTCGTCCGTCTGGTCCTGTGCCCCGCACGCTTGGCACCACGCCCGGATGTCGTCCGCGCTGGGCTGTGTCTTTCCCGTCGAGATCCGGGACACCTTGGACGGATGCCAGCCGCACAGTGCGGCGACTTGCCGCCCTTCCAGCCCCGAGTCCGTGACCAACTCCCTCAGCCGACCGGCCAGGGCTTGCCGGGCTCGCTGGACGCTGGATGACGCTGATCGGGGCATGGCGGATCAGACCGGCCTGTACTCCTCATGCGGCACAGCGCGCTTCCACACCAACTCGAACGCGGACGAGACGAGTTGGACGACTTCCGGCTCTGTTCTCCACTCTCGGTCGACCACCTCCCCGACTCCGGAGAAATGCGTGAACAGGACTGCTTCGCCGTCGAACATCCACAGGTCGGTGCCGGGCAGCGGAATGTCGGCGGCCTGGCGTCGCGGCAGCCAGCGCACCAGTTCACCCGCCACCACGTTCGGGAACGTCACGTCGTACTCGTACCGGATGTAGTCCGTCACCGGCTCCGACACGATCCGCGCCCGCCGCATGGCCACACCGCGCGCCCTCGTCTCCACCACCACGTCGAGGAACGGCCGCCACCACGTCGAGCGCTCGGCCTCACGGTCCAGGCGCTTGCCGTTCTGCCACGCGAGGAATTCGGGGTCGCCGGGCTGGTAGGTGTCGCGCATCTCCAGGTGCACGGCGGAGTGCCGGGCTTTCGCCAGGCTCTCGAGCACGGGGTTCGTCATCGTCCTACTCGCTGTCGGGAGCCGGCAGGTACCGCCGCATGACCTGGGGCAGCCTGATGATCACCTCGTGATCCGGAACCTCCGTGCTGTGACCGGGGATCGACCCGATCTCCTGGCATGCCTTCACCTCTTCTTCCGTGGCGCGGTACGACTGGATCAGCAGATCCCCACTGTCCTCGTCCAGCCAGATCGTCGGCGAGTCCGTGTCAGGGGTGTTCGGAATGATGCCCAGGAAACGTAAGCGCATGGCCACTCCCAGCGTCGATCCGGTTGCAGCGGATTGCTCGAGCGTCACCCGGTATGCCTCCACGGTCAAGAGGACCTTGTTGTCGGGGCGTTGACCCAAAGCCGACAGGCCCGCCCCCGCCCGACCCGTACGTGTGATCGGGTCACGGGTCCCCTCTGGCTCACGATGCGAGTTCCAGCAACACGGCGGCCAGTTCCGTGGGCATGGTGATCATGCAGTCGTGTCCGGTCGGCAGCTCTCGTGTGCGGGCGGGGGAGCCGTTGGGCTGGGTGGCGGGGACGGGGCGTCGCACGATGCCTTCCGGCTTTGTGCCGACGCAGTGGATGTGGGTGCGGGGGATCGCGTTCGCGGCGGGGTTGTCCAGCCGGGCCGGTTGCTGGAGGCAGCGCACCGGGTGGTCGGAGAGCATCGAGCGGAGCCACGCGGCGTCCGCCGGGTCGGTGACCCCGAACAGGCCGAACGGCGGCGGCAGTTCCGGCAGGGGCGGGATGCGCCAGGGCGTGTCGGTGCGGGCGGCCAGGTCGATCAGGTTCTGGGTCACGGGCTGCACGTCGACCGCGGTCTCGCCGTGCTCCGGGACCATCGCGTCGAGGTACACGAGGTGGGCGACGCGCTCCGGTATCTCGTTGGCCACGGACGAGACGACCAGTCCGGCGTAGCTGTGGCCCACGAGCACGACGTCGTTCAGGTCCTTGTCGTGGACCAGTTCCAGGATGTCCTCGACGTGCGTGTCGAGCCCTACCTCCGGGCCGAGCAGGTGTGCCTTGTCGCCGTAACCCGTCAGCGAGGGAGTGAGCACGCGGTGCCCTGCCGACGTGAGCAGCGGGGACACCCGCTCCCAGCACTGGCCGCTGTGCCAGGCGCCGTGGACCAGGATGAACGTTGACATGAGGGAACCCTTCGGGAGGTCGGAGCACGGCAACGCGCCGGTTCCTGTTCGTGCCTCGGTACTCTTCAGGAACCGGAATCATCGTGCTGCGCCTGACGCACTCCGATCAATAAGGCACATTTCGGTGCCCCGGTTCTCTGGAGGTAACCATGAGCGACACAGCGGACGGCGGGCCGGCCTCCGAGGAGCCGTGCCGGGCGCGCGAGGTACTGGGCATGGTCGGCGACAAGTGGTCGCTGCTGATCGTGCGCCACCTCAGCGAGGGGCCGCGTCGCTTCACCGAGCTCAAGCGCAGCGTCGAGGGGATCAGTCAGCGCATGCTCACCGTCACCCTGCGCGGCCTCGAGCGGGACGGCATCCTCACGCGGACCGTCCGCAACGTCATGCCGCCGCACGTCAGTTACGAGCTCACGCCGATGGGCAGGTCTCTGCGCGAAGCCACCGCGCCCCTGCTGGAGTGGAGCACCGCGCACCTGGCGCGCATCGGCGCCGCTCGCGCCGCCTACGACGCCCGCCCGGACGCCCCGCCGGCCTGACCCTCGCCGGGCTTCCTGGCTCCCGCGGCCCGCCCGTGCTGCGGCCCGCCCGTGCTGCGGCCCGCCCGTGCTGCGGCCCGCCTCCGCGAAGGTGGCGCCGGGGCGCGCCCGCGAGAGCCGCTACCCGTTCTTCCCCATGCGGGCCGCGCGCTCGGCGGCGTGGAACTCCCAGGGCGGCGTGGGCAGTACGTCGCCCGTCTCCAGGAACGTCTTGAGGTTGGCGAGCACCGTGGGCCAGCCCTGCCCGATCGCCTCCCGGTCGGCTGCCGAACGGAAGCGGGTCTGCGTGAGCGTGAGCTTCACGATGTCGCGGTACGGCTCGATCTCGAACGTCACCACGCTCTGCTCGGCCGCGGGGGCGTCGGCGTCGTGGGGAGCGCCGAAACCGAACGACAGGCGGCGCGGTCGGTCCACCTCCGTGACCGTCCCGGCCGCGTCGGCGATGCCGGAACCGTCGGCCCGCACGTGTTCGACCCGGCTGCCGACGCTCCAGTCCGAGACCTGTGCGTGACCCCAGAACCTCGCGGTGATGTCCGGGTCGGTGAGCGCTCGCCACACCTGCTCCGCCGTGGCGTGGATGTAGGTCGTGTAGACGTAGTCGGGGATCGTCCCTGCGTGATCGGCCTCGGACATCGTGTTCTCCTCCGCGCGATTCCTGATCGTTTCGAGTGCCGCGAGACGCGGCTCCTCGAACTTCCGGATCCAGCGGGTCTGGATCCGGTGAATGGGCACCGGGTTCAGGTAGTGGAGCTTGCGCCGGCCGTCCCGCACCGAGGTCACGAGATTGGCGGCCTCCAGGATTTCGAGGTGCTGGCTGACCGACTGGCGGCGCATGTCGAGGCCCTCGCAGAGTTCGCCGAGGGTCAGCCCCGCGCGCTCGCGCAGCATGTCCAGCAGGCGACGCCGCCCGGGGTCGGCCAGCGCCTTGAACACCGTGTCCGGTTCCATGGCCTCATTATGCAGGCATTCACCTGCATGTGCCAGCGGGGCTTCGGCGGTCGTCAGCGGCCCGGCCGCGTCGTGCGACCCGGAGGGGCCGACCTCGCGGGCTGACTGGGTGCGGCTACAGGTTGTTGACGAGCAGATTGACCGCGAACGCGAAGCGGTCCGGGCCCGTGCCGGAGATCAGGTCGGCGGCGTGGCGCTGGGTGTGCGGGAACTGCTCGACCGGCAGCGCGGTGAAGCGCTCCAGCAACTCGTCCTGGCCGAGCACCCACTCCTGGTCCGGGCGCTTGCGCCGCTGCTGGACCACCGACTGCTCCAACGCGTAGGCGCTGACGTAGAGGGAGAGCGCGTCGCGGGCCCAGGCGGCCGTCCTCGGGGCGACGCCGCCCGCGAGCAGGATCGCCAGGATTCCTTCGCCGACCCGCAGCGTGTCCAGGTTGGTCGGCACCACGGCCAGCGCGGCGCGTGAGACCCCGGGGTACTTCAGGTACAGGTCGCGGATCTGCGTGCAGACCCCGAGCAGCTGCTCGCGCCAGGCGGCCGGGTCCGGCTCGGGGAGCGCGACCTCCGCGTAGAGCCTGCCGATCAGCAGCTCGTCGATGTCGTCCTTGTTGACGATGTGCGCGTACAGCGACGACGGGCCGGTGCCGAGCACGGCGGCGACACGGCGGATGGTCAGCGCGTCGTACCCCTGCGTGGCGACGACTTCCAGGGCGGCGTCGGTGATCCGCTCGACGGTGATCGGCTTCTTGCGCGGCACCGGTGCGGCGGCGGCCTCCGCGGCGGGCTGGGCGTGGCGGGCGGCGCGGCGCTTGCGGGGATCGTCGGGCATGCCGGCCACTATAGCTTGACACGATCTAAGTTCGGTGCGTAGAACTTAGATCGTCAATACGAACAATGTTCGTACCATGGTCGTGCAGAAGTGTTCTGGAGGTGGTGGGTGATGCGCGTTTCCGTCGTCGGGGCCGGGCTGGGAGGTCTGGCGCTCGCGCAGGGGCTGCGGGGTGCCGGGATCGAGGCCGACGTGTTCGAGCGCGATCCGGGGATCGTGGCGCGGTTCCAGGGCTACCGGCTCGTGCTGGACCCGACCGGCTTCCAGGCGGTGCGCGACTGCCTGCCGACGCGCTGGCACCCGTTGCTGGACGAGATCGTCATGGACGCCTCCGCCGGGCAACTGGTCCTGGACCCGCGGCTGAACGAGATCGGCAGGCTCGGCGGCGGCCGCACCGGCATCGTGGTCGACCGGCAGGTGCTGCGGCACCTGCTGCTGACCGGCCTCACCGTGCACACCGACGCCGCGCTGACCGGCTACGAGGTACTGGCGGGCGGCGGCGTCCGGGCCCGGTTCGCCCGCCGCGAACCGGCCACCGCCGACCTGCTCGTCGGCGCGGACGGCGTCACCTCCGCGGTCCGCGGGGTGCTGTCGCCGCGGACCGTCCCGACCGACACCGGCGTGCGGTTCGTCATCGGCCGTACCCCGCTGACCGACGAGTTCGCCGGCCTGTCCAGGGCCTACGGCTCGAAGATCGCGGGCGACGGCGTCAGCCTGCTGCTCGGCGCGATGCGCTTCCGTACGCCGCCGAAGCAGGCCGCCGAGCAGCTGGCCCCCGACGTCACGCTGCCCGACATCGGCGACTACGTGCGCTGGGCCATGATCCTTCCGCCGAACGGCTCGCTGGGGAACCTGAGCGCGCAGGACGCCGTGCTGTCCCGGATGGAGGGCTGGCACCCCGAGCTGCGCGCGCTGATCGAGCAGGCCGACCCGGACAACAGCACGCTGCTGTCCATCCGGGTGGTCGAGCCCGGTGAACGCTGGGCGCCCGGCCCGGTCACGCTGCTCGGCGACGCGATCCACGCCACCTCCCCGACCGGCGGCAACGGTGCCAACACCGCGTTGCGTGACGCCGACCTGCTGCGCCGCCGTCTGATCGAGGCCGAGGCAGGCCGCCAGGATCTGTTCGACGCGGTCGGTGACTACGAGCGGGAGATGTTCGCGTACGGGGCCCAGGCCGTGCGTAGCAGCCTGGAGAAGCTGCCCGCCTTCGCCCCCGGAGTGAAACCCTCCTGAGGAACGCCCGCCCGGTCACCGCCTGGGGGATCATGGAACGGCACGATCCGACCGAGGGCGCGGGACGGCAACTGGCGTCAGGCCAGACCGCTTTCGCGGCCTCCGCTAGTGGGACGGGAAACCGCATGCCTCTCAACGGCGAGTACGAGCCGAGCCCGGACACGTTCGTCAGCGACCAGGTCGCGCTGTACGAACGTTCCGGCGGCACCGAGGGAACGACCTTGCAGGGCAAGCCCGTCGTGGTCCTCACCAGCCTGGGCGCCAAGAGCGGGAAGGTCCGCAAGACGCCGCTGATGCGCGTCGAGCACGACGGCTCGTACGCCCTCGTGGCCTCGCAGGGCGGCGCGCCCAAGCACCCGACCTGGTACTTCAACCTCGTCGCCCACCCGGTGGTCGAGTTGCAGGACGGGCCCGTGCGGCGCGACATGCGGGCCCGCGTGGTCGAGGGCGCCGAGCGGGACGCGTGGTGGGCGCGGGCGGTCGAGGCGTGGCCGGACTACGCGGAGTACGTGAAGAAGACGGACCGCGTGATCCCGGTCTTCGTCCTCGAACCGGTGGGCGACGCGGGCTGAGTCAGCTCGCGGGTTCGCCCGCCCAGCGGCGCAGCGTGGCGTCGAGGCCGTCCGCCGACGTGTCGTCCGCGGCCCAGGCGATCACGCCGTCGGGGCGGACCAGCACGCCGGTCGGCGTCCCGGGGCCGTCGGCCACCGTGGTGACCCGGCCCGCCCAGGGCGCGGCGATGCGGGCGAACGCGCCGTCCGGCGTGCGGTCGAGCAGCAGGAAACCGCCGTCGTGGCCGTGGTCGACCAGCCGCGAGCCGTCGTTCAGCCGCGCATCGGGCAGGTAGCGGCCGGTCAGCGGGTGGTCGCCGGGCAGGGCGAGGCGCTGGGTGACGCCCCAGATCTGCTTGACGGCGTACGTCGCGCCCTCGCCGGTGGCCAGCAGGTCGGCGACGACCGTGCGCAGCGCGGTGGACTGCGCGTCGCCGCGCAGCACGCCGATCTGGGCGCGCGTCCAGTCCAGCACCCAGGCGCCGAGGGGGCGGCGCTCGGCGTCGTAGGTGTCGAGCAGTTCCTCGCCCGACCGCCCGGCGACCACGGCGGCGAGCTTCCAGCCGAGGTTCATCGCGTCGCCGACCCCGAGGTTGAGGCCCTGGCCGCCGAACGGCGGGTGCACGTGCGCGGCGTCCCCGGCCAGCAGCACCCGGCCCAGGCGGTAGTCGGAGGCCTGGCGGGCGTTGTCGCTCCAGCGGGCCGCGCCGCCGCCGCGCAGCGCGGTCAGGGTGACGTCGGTGCCGGAGACCCGCCGCAGGCTCTCCTGCACGTCCTCCAACGTGACCGGGGCCGAGCGGTCGTCCGGGACGCGGCCGAACTCGGCGGTGATCACGCGGCCGGGCTGCGGCCCGTAGCGGTAGACGCCGTGCGCCGACCACGTCCAGCCGTCGGCGAGCTTGCCGGGGTCGGCGATGTCGGCGAGCGCCACGTAGCCGGTCAGCTCGGGGTCGGTGCCGGGGAAGCCGATGCCCGCGAGGCGGCGCACGGTGCTGCGCCCGCCGTCGCACCCGGCCAGCCAGCCGGTGCGCACCGTGCCGTCGGTGGTGCCGACGAGCACGGCGTCGCCGGTGTCCTCCAGCGCGGTGACCTCGACGCCACGGATCACCGGGACGCCGAGCCGCTCGACGTGGGCGGCGAGCAGCGCCTCCAGCTCGCGCTGCGGCACCATGCGCGCGCCGTCGAGCGCGGCGTGCCCGGCGAAGTCGGGGTCGGACCAGTCCACGAGGCCGGGGTCGAGGACCAGCCCGGCGAAGTGCCCGGTGAACCGCGGCACCCCGCCGGGCTTGCGGCCGCCGCCCGGCCGGGGGAAGGACCCCGCGCGCTCCAGCACCTCCCGCTGCACCTGCTCGGCGGCGGCCAGCAGCCCGCGGCGGTCGAGCGCGGCGGCCGTCGTCACGTTGATCGAGGCCGCCTTCATCCCCTCGTCCGGCTCGGCCAGCCGCTCGATCACCTGCACCGACACCCCGGCGAGCGCCAGCTCGGCGGCCAGCACGAGGCCCACCGGCCCGGCGCCGACCACGGTCACGTCCCTGTCCTGCGTCACTCGCGTAGTCACGAACACTGTTCTATGAACGAACGGCGTTCGTGTCAAGTCGAACACCCCGCCGACGCCGCCCGGCGAGCCATCCCGGGGCCCTCCCACCGGGGGCGCGCCCGGCCGCCGGAAAACCTCGGGTGTCGGCGCCGAGCGCGCGCCTAGGATCGCCCGCATGGCGCTGCGACCTGTTCAGGTGAACTTCAAGGCGCTCGACTGCGAGGCGGTCGGGCATTTCTGGGCGGACGCGCTCGGGTGGGGTGTCTCCAGCGAAGGGCCCGGCGTGATCAACGTCGAACCCGGCGGCGGCTTCGTCTGGCCCGACCCGGCCGCCCTCTGCGTCGACGTCGTCGCCGTACCGGAACCGAAGACGGCCACGAAGAACCGCGTGCACCTCGATCTCGCCACCACCTCCGCCGCTCACCAGACGCAGCTGGTCGCCCGCCTGAAGGCGCTCGGCGCGACGCCCGCCGACGTGGGCCAGGGCGACGACGTGCCGTGGACGGTCCTCGCCGACCCCGAGGGGAACGAGTTCTGCGTGCTGGAGCCCCGGGAGACCTACCGGGACACCGGGCCGATCGCCGCCGTGGTGGTCGACTGCGTGGATCCGCGTGCCATGGCCCGGTTCTGGGGTGAGGCGACGGACTGGGACGTGCGCGAAGTGGCCGACGATCACGCGGTGTTGCGGTCCGCGCGGGGCGTCGGACCGTATCTGGAATTCCTCCGCAAGCCCGAGCCGAAGACCGTGCCGGACCGCGTCCACCTCGACCTGATGCCGTACCCGGGTGATGACAGGACCGCGGAGGTCGCCCGGCTGCGGGGGCTCGGCGCCACCGATCTCGACCTGGGGCAGGGCGACGTGCCGTGGACGTGCCTGGCGGATCCGGAGGGCCACGAGTTCTGCGTCCTGGGCCGCTCCTCCTGAGAAGGCGGGGCCCCGTCCCGCCACTTCAACGTATAGCTGACCGGGGGCCTTGCGGCAAGGCCCCCGTCGTGCCGCACAATCGCCGGCCGATGCCCATGAGCTGCGCGAACGGGAGTACGCATTGCACGCCACCGCTGAGGAACGCACCGCGCGCGAGCCGGACCGGACCGCCGACGTCGTCGTGGTCGGCGCGGGGCCGACGGGACTGATGCTCGCGGCCGAACTGCGGCTCGCCGGCGCGAGCGTGCTCGTCCTCGACCGGAGGGAGGGCCCTGGGGACACCCCGAGGGCGAGCGGCATGAACGGCCGGATCGTTCAACTGCTGTGCTGTCGAGGCTTGTTGGAACGGTTCAGCCAGGGCGGCCGCGGGCTCGTGCCGAGTCCCTCGATCCCGTTCGGCGGCATGCAACTGGACCTCGGCCGCCTGCCCGACTCCCCGCTCCAGGCCCTCCACCTCCCGCAGCCACGCCTTGAACGCCTGCTCGACGACCACGCGCGGGACCTCGGCGCGAGGGTGCTGCGGAGCCGGACGCTGACCGGGCTGACCCAGGACGAGTCCACGGTGACCGCGCACGTGAGCGGCCCGGACGGACCGTCCGCGATCACCGCGCGCTACCTCGTGGGGTGCGACGGCGGCTGGAGCCGGGTCCGCGAGGCGGTCGGCATCGGCTTCCCCGGCACGGCGTACCCGGAGGTCAACCGGCTCGCGCAGGTCCCCGTGCCCGACGCGGTGACCCTGCGGGACGACGGCGACCTCGACGTGCCCGGGCTCGGCAGGCTCCGCGCGGGCTTCACGCGCACGGATCGCGGGGTGTTCGCGTTCGGCGCGCTGAGCGGGGGCGACCTGCTCGTGCAGACCACCGAGGACCTGGTGCGGACCACCGAGGACCTCGTGCGGACCACCGAGGGCGAGGCGGTGGCCGACGAGGGCGACGCGCCGATGACCCTGGACGAACTGCGCGCGAGCGTCCGCCGGGTGCTCGGCGCGGACCTGCCGTTCGAGGGCGCGACGCGGCTGTCGCGCTACCGGTTCCAGGCCCGGCTGGCCGAGCGCTACCGGGATGGGCGGGTGATGCTGGCGGGCGACGCGGCGCACCAGTTCCCGGCCACCGGCATCGGCCTGAACGTGGGCATGCTCGACGCGGTCAACCTCGGCTGGAAGCTGGCCTCCGTCGTCCAAGGCCGTGTGCCCGCCGCGCTGTTGGAGACGTACCACGACGAACGCCGCTTCGCGGGGGAGCGGGCGATGCTCCAGACCCAGGCGCAGGTCGCGTTGCGGCGCTCGCACGACGCGGCGGGCGACGCGCTGCGCGAGGTGTTCCAGGAACTGTGCGCGGACGAGGGGGCGTTGCGCACGATCGCGGCGCTCGTCGCGGGCACGGACGTCCGCTACCGGCTGCCGAACCCCAACGGGCACGCGCTGACCGGTGACTTCGCGCCCGACCTGAGCCTGAGCACCGGTGAGGGCACGACGAGCGTCGCGCGACTCCTGCACGCCGCGCGGCCGGTCCTGCTTCTGCTGGGCGAGAACGACGACTTGCGCGAGGCCGCGCGCGGCCGGCGCGATCGCGTGGACGTCATCGAGGCCTCCACCGAACAGCCGCCCGCAGACGCCCTGTTGATCCGCCCGGACGCCCACGTCGCCTGGGCCGCCGCCGTGGGGGAGCCCGCGTCGAGCGCGGTGCCCGCGTTGCGTGACGCGCTTGCCCGGTGGTTCGGCGAACCCGGGCCGGACTCCGCCGCGTCCTGACCCGTTGTCCACCGTTCGGTGGACAACGGGTGTGGCCGGGCGGTTGACGGACGGCGGGGGCGTGCGGGCGGAAGCTCGACGTATGGAGAACATTCTGCTGGGGGCCGTGGGCCTCACCTGGGCGATCGTCGAGTTGACCCTGCGCGTGCGGGACCGGGTGCGCGGCAAGGGCGGCACGGAAGGGGACCGCGGCACGCGGCGGTTCAGCGGCGCGCTGCTGATGGCGGCCGTCGTCGGCGCATGGGTGCTGTCGGCGGTCGCGGGACGGCACTCCCCGCTGCGGGTGCCGGGTCTGGAGGCGGCCGGGGTGGTGGTGCTGTTCGCGGGCGTGGTGACCCGGGTGTGGGCGGTGGCGACGCTGGGGCGCTCGTTCCGTACGACGGTCGAGGTGGACGTCGGCCAGGCGGTCGTCACCAGCGGCCCGTACCGCTGGGTCCGGCATCCTTCGTACACCGGGCTGCTGCTGGCGGCGCTCGGCCTGGGGCTCGGATTCGGGACGTGGCCGGGGCTGGTGCTGTGCGCGGTGCTGCCGGTGGTGGGACTGTGGCGGCGCATCGAGGTCGAGGAGGCGGAGATGACGCGGGTGCTGGGCGACGCGTACGAGGCGTACAAGGGCCGCACGAAGCGGCTGGTGCCGGGCCTGTGGTGAGCGGACGCGAATCGGTGGCGAGCGGGACCGGAACCGGGGCGGTCGAGCCCCGGTGGGAGGTCTGCTACGCGGTCGTGTTCGCGGTGGCCGTGGTGGTGGTCGAGGCGGGGCCGCTGGACACCCGGTCGCGGATCGTGGCCGGGGCCGCGCTGGCGGCGATGGCCTGCTGGTACGGGTGCGCGGTACGGCCGTTGACGCGGCGGCCGCGGGCGTACGGGGTGTGGCGGCCGGTGTGCCTGACGGTGCTGCTGGCGCTGTTCGCGGTGGTGCAGTCCCGCGATCCCACGGCGTGGTTCCTGGCGTTCGCGCTGACGCCGATGGGATTCCGGGCGACGCGGACGATGCGCGGCGCGATGGTGTTCGTGGTGGCGCTCAACGCGGTGGGCGCGGCGCTGGTGATCGTGGCGCACCCGGGGGCGGACGGCGTGCTGGGGGCGCTGGCGGTGGCCGCGTTCTCGGTGGTGCTGGCGTACGTGGTGCGGCGGTGGATGCTGCGGGTGACGGCGCAGAGCGAGGAACGGGCCGCGCTGATCGCCCAGTTGGAGTCCACGCGGGCGCAGCTGGCGGCGGCGCACCACGAGGCGGGCGTCCTGGCGGAACGGCACCGGCTGGCGGGCGAGATCCACGACACGCTGGCGCAGGGCTTCACCAGCATCGTGACGCTCGTGCAGGCCGCCTCCGCCGGACTCGACGACGGCCATCCGGCGCACCGGCACCTGGAGTTGGCGTTGGCGACGGCACGCGAGAACCTCGCGGAGGCGCGCTCGCTGGTCTCGGCGCTGGGCCCGGAGGCGCTGCGCGGCGGGGGGCTGCCGGAGGCGGTGGAGCGGGCCGCGCGGATGTCGGGCGGGACGGCGGAGGTGGCGGGGGAGCCGCGCGTGTTGCCGACCGGGACGCAGGTGGTGCTGCTGCGGGTGTGCCAGGAGGCGCTGGCCAACGCCCGCAAGCACGCGCAGGCCACGCGGATCGCGGTGCGGCTCGCGTACGGCGAGGGGATCGTGTGCCTCGAAGTGGCCGACGACGGACGGGGGTTCGAGGAGACCGGGGTGGTCCCGGGGTACGGCCTGCGGGGCATGCGGGAGCGGGTCCGGCAGGCGGGCGGCGCGATCGAGGTGCGCAGCGCGGTGGGCGAGGGAACGACGGTACGGGTGGAGGTCCCGGGATGATCAGGGTGATGCTGGTGGACGACCACCCGGTGGTGCGCGCCGGGCTGGCCGGAATGCTGGACGCCGAGCCGGACATCGAGGTGGCGGCGGAAGCGGGCTCAGGGCCGGAGGCCGTGGCGAGGGCGCGGTCGCTGACCGTGGACGTGGTGCTGATGGACCTGCGCATGCCCGGCGGCGACGGGGTGACCGCGACCCGCGAACTGAAGGACGTCACGCCCGCGAAGGTCGTCGTGCTCACCACCTACGACGACGACGCGGACATCCTGCGCGCGGTGGAGGCCGGCGCCGCGGGCTACCTGCTCAAGGACGCGACGCGATCCGAACTGGCCGACGCGGTCCGGGCGGCGGCCCGCGGCGAGACGGTCCTGTCCCCGACGGTGGCGGGCCGCCTGGTCACCCACCTGCGCACCCCCGCGGGCCCCCCGCTGTCCGCCCGCGAGACACAGGTCCTCACGCTCGCGTCCAAGGGCGCGACGAACGCCGAGATCGGCAAGGAGTTGTTCATCAGCGAGGCGACCGTCAAGACCCACCTGCTGCGCGCCTACGGCAAGCTGGGCGTCTCCAGCCGCACGGCGGCGGTCACGGAGGCACTGGCGAGGGGGCTGTTGCGGGGGTGAGGCGATCGTGGCGCGGGGGGCGTCAACTCACCTATGCGGCAGCCTCGTTGTACAGCTGGACCGCCTGAACCAGCGTCAGGGCGGGCATGGCCTGGCGCAGGGCCTTGACCGCGGGGATCTTGTCGGTGACCGCTACGCCGCGACGGGCGAGGACATCCCGCACCCACTCCTTGCGCACGTCCGCGTCCGGCAGCGCCGCGCGCCGCGCCACGACGTCCACCGCGCGTTCCAGCCCGGCCCGTTCGTCCGGCGCCGCGTCCTCCAGCGCCGCCCGCAACGCGTCCTCGACCGCCCGCGAATCCCGCACCACGACGACCGAGTCGACCTCCGCCACGGCCCGGCCCTTGCCCCACCCGAACACGTCCGACAACCCCCTGCCAGCCAGAACACACGCCGAACGGCGCGATCCCGCGAACGCTATCCCACGGCGGGTCCGCCTCACACCATCGCACCGCCCTCGGGCAGGAAGGTCTTCAGGCCCTCCGCGCACTCCCGCGCGGAACGCGCGGAACGCGGGAGCATGACCGACGCGGGCGGCCCTCGAAGAGCGAGCGCGCCTACCGCTTCACCATCACGCGCGCCTACCGCTGCGCGATCACAGCTGTTCCGGCGTCCGGATGCCCAGCAGGCCCATGCCCCGGTTCAGCGTCCGCGCGGTGAGGTCGCACAGGAACAGCCGGTTCTCCACCATCTCGGGCGTCGGCGCCTTCAGCACCGGGCACTGGTCGTAGAACGTCGTGTAGGCCGAGGCCAGCCCGTACAGGTACGACGCCAGCTTGTGCGGCTCGTAGGTCTCCGCGACGCCGTCCAGCGTGGCCGCCAGCTCGTCCAGGTGCAGGCCCAACGCGCGCTCCGCCGGGGCGAGTTCGAGCTGCGGGTGGGCCTTCGGCGTGCGGCCCTCGGCCCGGCGCAGGATGGAGCGGATGCGCGCGTAGGCGTACTGGAGGTAGACGCTGGTGTCGCCGTTGAGCGAGACCATGCGGTCGAGGTCGAAGACGTAGTCGCGGGCGCGCGACGTCGACAGGTCCGCGTACTTGACCGCGCCGATGCCGACCTGCACCGACCGCTCGCCGACCTCCTCGGCGCCCAGGCCCGAACTCTTCTCCTCGACGACCGCGCGCGCCCGGTCCACCGCCTCGGCCAGCAGGTCCATCAGCCGGACCGTCTCGCCCGAGCGGGTCTTGAACGGCTTGCCGTCCTTGCCCAGCACCGTGCCGAACGGGAGGTGGTGCGCGGCGCCCTCGGGCAGCCAGCCCGCCCGGCGCGCGGTCTCGAAGACCATCTTGAAGTGCAGCGCCTGCCGCGAGTCCACCAGGTACAGCAGGGTGTCGGCCTTCAGCACGCCCACCCGGTTGCGGATCGCCGCCAGGTCGGTGGCCGCGTAGCCGAAGCCGCCGTCCGCCTTCCGCACGATCAGCGGAACGGGCTGCCCGTCCGGGCCCACAACGTCGTCGAAGAACACGCACAGCGCGCCGTTGGAGCGCACCGCGACACCGGAGTCCTCCAACTCCTGGGCCAGCACCGGCAGATCGTCGTTGTACGCGCTCTCGCCGACCAGGTCGTCGTCGGTCAGCAGCACGTCCAGCCGGTCGTAGACCGCGTTGAAGTAGATCTTCGACTCGTCGACGATCTTCTGCCACAGCTCGGTGGTCTCCGGATCCCCGGCCTGGAGGTCCACCACCCGGCGCCGCGCGCGCTCCTTGAACTCCGCGTCCGAGTCGAACACCGCGCGGGACGCCTTGTAGAGCCGGTCGAGCCGCGACATCGCGGCGCCGCCGGTCTCCCCGCTCTCGTGGTCCAGCTCGTGCGGGTGCTCGATCAGGTACTGCACGAGCATGCCGAACTGGGTGCCCCAGTCGCCGACGTGGTTGCGCCGGATCACCGTCTCGCCGCGGAACTCCATGATCCGCACGAGCGCGTCGCCGATCACCGTCGAGCGCAGGTGGCCGACGTGCATCTCCTTGGCCACGTTGGGCTGGGAGTACTCGATGATCATCCGGCGCGGGTCGGCGGCGGTCGGCACGCCGAGCCGGTCGTCCTCGGCGCGCGCGGCGAGGGTGCGCAGGATCGCGGCGTCGGAGACGGTCAGGTTGAGGAAGCCGGGGCCGGAGACCTCGACGCCCGCGAGCACGTCGTCCTCGGGCAGGTGCGCGACGACCTCGGCGGCCAGCTCGCGCGGGTTCGCCTTGTTCCGCTTGGCCAGGCCCAGCACGCCGTTGGCCTGGAAGTCCGCCCGGTCGCTTCGTCGCAGCAGCGGGTCGGCGTCGGCGGCCGACGGCACGGCTGCCGCGAGGGCGGCCGATACGCGCTGCTGGATCGAGGCGGAGAGGGCGGGGACCGAAGCCATGGGCTGTGTGCCGTTCCTGTCAAAGGGGAAAAGGGGTACCGCCCGAGTATCCCATGGGGAGCGACAGCGCCTAATCGTTTGTCAAGCGACACCGGCGGCGTGACCCCCCCGTGAAGCGATGTGAAGCGATACCCGCCGGGCCCAGGCAACCGTGTGGCGCCGGACCGCCTCCTAGGGGTGGGAGAATGAGCGGTGGTATGCCGTGAGCGGAAGGAAGCAAGGACAGTGGCCAAGAGCACCGAAGCCGACTGGGTCGCCCGTGCCGCGGACGACGTCATCGCGGAAGCCGAGCGGCGGGCTCCGGGCGCGAAAATCGTCTGCGCTTCCGGGATCAGCCCCTCGGGCCCGATCCATCTCGGCAACCTGCGCGAGATCATGGTCCCGCACCTGATCGCCGACGAGATCAAGAGCCGCGGCGTCGACTGCGAGCACATCCTGTCGTGGGACGACTACGACCGGCTGCGCAAGGTGCCGGCCGGGCAGCCCGCCGAGTTCGCCGAGCACATCGGCCGCCCGCTGACCTCGGTCCCCGACCCGTCGGGCGCGTACGCCAGCTGGTCGGACCACTTCAAGGCGCCGTTCCGGGCCGCGCTGGCCGCGCTCGGCGTCGAGGTCCGCGAGATCAGCCAGACCGAGCAGTACACCTCGGGCGCCTACCGCGAGCAGGTCCTGCTGGCGATGCGCGAGCGCCACCGCGTCGACGAGGTGCTCGGCCGCTACCGCACCAAGAAGGCCAAGGCCGCCGAGGGCGGCGAGGGCGCGGCCGAGGACGACGAGGGCGGCGCGGGCAGCGGCTACTACCCGTACAAGCCGTACTGCGGCGTGTGCGGCCGCGACCTGACCAAGGTCACCGGGTACGACGAGGCGACCACCGAGCTGTCCTACGTGTGCGAGTGCGGCCACACCGAGACGGTGCTGCTGTCGGAGCACAACAGCGGCAAGCTGGTGTGGAAGGTCGACTGGCCGATGCGCTGGGCGTACGAGGGCGTGACCTTCGAGTCCGGCGGTGTGGACCACTCCTCGCCGGGGTCGTCGTTCACCGTGGGCGGGCAGCTGGTCCGGGAGATCTTCGGCGGGCTGCCGCCGGTCTACCTCCCGTACTCCTTCGTCGGCATCAGCGGCATGGCCAAGATGAGCAGCTCCAAGGGCGGCGTGCCGACCGCCGAGGACGCGCTGCGGATCATGGAACCGCAGCTGCTGCGCTGGCTGTACGCGCGCCGCCAGCCGAAGCAGGCGTTCAACATCTCCTTCGACCAGGAGATCAGCCGCACCTACGACGAGTGGGACGCGCTGGAGCGGAAGATCGCCGACGGCTCGGCCGCCCCGGTCGACGCCGCCGTGCACGCCCGCGCCGCCCGTACCGCGCTCGGCGAGCTGCCGGTCACCCCGCGCAAGCTGCCGTTCCGCACGCTCGCCTCGGTCGTCGACATCACCACCGGGGACGACGAGCAGACGCTGCGCATCCTGCGCGACTTCACCCTCGATGACCCGATCGCGTCGCTGGACGAGACCCGGCCGCGCCTGGACAAGGCGGAGACCTGGGTCAACACCCACGTCGAGGACGAGCAGCGCACCCGGGTGCGCACCGAGCCCGACAAGGAGACGCTCGACTCGCTCGGCGAGCCCGACCGCGAGGCGCTGCGCCTGCTGCTCGACAGGCTGTCCGACCACTGGTCGCTCGACGGCCTGACCACGCTGGTCTACGCGGTGCCGAAGCTCCAGGCGGGCCTGGACGCGGACGCGAAGCCGACACCCGAGCTGAAGGCGGCGCAGCGCTCGTTCTTCGCCCTGCTCTACCAGCTGCTGGTCGGCCGGGACACCGGTCCCCGGCTGCCCACGCTGCTGCTGGCGGTCGGCGAGCAGCGGGTACGCGAGCTGCTGGCGGCCGGCTGAGCCGTGAGGCCGTGAGGGGCGCGAGGGGCGCGAGAGCGTGAGGCCGTGGGGCGCGGGACCGTTCAACAGAACGGTCCCGCGCCCCACGCGTCTCACGCGATGTGGTCCTCCATCAGCTCGTTGTTGAGGCGGGCCGTGAACTGGTCCATGTAGTGGTTCAGTTCACGCGACTGAAGGCGCAGCCCGTACTCGGCCTCGACGTTCGCGGCGAACGCGCCGGGCGTCGGCATGCCCTCACCGGCTATCGAGCGCCGGAAGACCTGGTACAGCTCCTCGTCCGTCGAAGGGGCCCCGTCCTGCGCGCCCTTGCCCAACGGGCGTACGCCGCCGGCGCCGTTGGGCACCTGGACCTGCGGCTCCGGGGCGGGGGCCTGCGTCTGGTCCGGGACCTGCTCCTGGACCTGGGCCTGCTCCTGGGCCGGGACCGGCCGGGATTCCGCCGCGCGCGGTTGCGGGAGCGGGATCTCCTGCGGGTCCCCGGGCTCGGGCACGTAGTACGCGGGCAGGTCGTAGTCCGGCTCGTAGTCCGGGTCGTAGTCGCCCGTGTACTCCACGTCCTGAGGCGTGGCGAACCACTGGCTCGGCGGTTCCTCGGCGGGCGCGGGCGGCTGCTCAGGTTGGACCGCCTGGGCGGGCTGGGCGGCCTGGGAGGCTTGGACGGCCTGAGCGGTCCGGGCGCCTTGGACCGGCGGCTGCGGTGACTCGGCCCGCGCCGGCAGTGCCGGCAGCAGCTGCGGTTCGATCCCCGCCGCCGACAGCCCGGCGGGCGCGGTCTCCGCGAGCGGGACGCCGTAGCGCGCGAGACGCAGCGGCATCAGGGACTCGAC
>NZ_JAINVZ010000037.1 GCF_019890615.1 Streptantibioticus parmotrematis
GGTCGCGGTCCCGGCGGTGCCGGTCGTCCCGGCGGCGGTGGCGGCGGCGGTCGTCCCGGCTTCGCCGGTCGCCCCGGTGGCGGCGGCGGTGCCGGTCGTCCCGGCGGCGGTGGCGGTTTCGCCGGCCGTCCCGGTGGCGGTGGCCCCGGTGGTGGCGGCGGCTTCGGCGGTCGTCCCGGCTTCGGTGGCCGTCCCGGCGGCCCGGGTGGCCGTGGTGGCACGCAGGGCGCGTTCGGCCGTGGCCCGGGCGGTCGCCCGGCGCGCGGTCGCAAGTCGAAGCGTCAGAGGCGCCAGGAGTACGAGGCCATGCAGGCCCCGTCGGTCGGCGGCGTGATGCTGCCTCGCGGCAACGGCCAGACGGTCCGGCTGTCGCGCGGTGCGTCGCTCACCGACTTCGCGGAGAAGATCAACGCCAACCCGGCGTCCCTCGTCCAGGTGATGCTGAACCTGGGTGAGATGGTCACCGCGACGCAGTCCGTCTCCGACGAGACGCTTCAGCTGCTCGCCGACGAGATGAACTACGTCGTCGAGATCGTCAGCCCGGAGGAGGAGGACCGCGAGCTGCTCGAGTCCTTCGACATCGAGTTCGGCGAGGACGAGGGCGGCGAGGAAGCGCTCGTCGCGCGTCCGCCGGTGGTCACCGTCATGGGTCACGTCGACCACGGCAAGACCCGCCTGCTGGACGCGATCCGCAAGACCAACGTGGTCGCGGGCGAGGCCGGCGGCATCACCCAGCACATCGGCGCGTACCAGGTGGCGACCGAGGTGAACGGCGAGGACCGCCGCATCACCTTCATCGACACCCCCGGTCACGAGGCGTTCACCGCCATGCGTGCCCGCGGTGCCAAGTCGACCGACATCGCGATCCTGGTGGTCGCGGCGAACGACGGCGTGATGCCGCAGACCGTCGAGGCGCTCAACCACGCCAAGGCGGCCGACGTGCCGATCGTCGTCGCGGTCAACAAGATCGACGTCGAGGGCGCCGACCCGACCAAGGTGCGCGGTCAGCTGACCGAGTACGGCCTGGTGGCCGAGGAGTACGGCGGCGACACGATGTTCGTCGACATCTCCGCCAAGCAGGGTCTGCACATCGACGACCTCCTCGAGGCCGTCATCCTCACCGCCGACGCCTCGCTCGACCTGCGGGCCAACCCGGAGCAGGACGCGCAGGGCATCGCGATCGAGGCCCACCTCGACCGCGGTCGCGGCGCCGTGGCCACCGTGCTGGTCCAGCGCGGCACGCTGCGGGTCGGCGACACGATGGTGGTCGGCGACGCGTACGGCCGCGTGCGGGCGATGCTCGACGACGGCGGCAACAACGTGGAGGAGGCCGGTCCTTCGACGCCGGTCCTGGTCCTCGGTCTGACCAACGTCCCCGGCGCGGGCGACAACTTCCTCGTCGTCGACGAGGACCGCACCGCCCGCCAGATCGCGGAGAAGCGTGCCGCCCGCGAGCGGAACGCGGCGTTCGCCCGCAAGGGCATCCGCATCTCGCTGGAGGACCTGGACAAGGCCCTCAAGGCGGGCGAGGTCCAGCAGCTCAACCTCATCATCAAGGGCGACGCGTCCGGTTCGGTCGAGGCCCTGGAGTCCTCGCTGCTCCAGCTCGACGTCGGCGACGAGGTGGACATCCGCGTCCTGCACCGCGGTGTGGGTGCGGTCACCGAGTCCGACATCAACCTGGCGGCGGGCTCCGACGCCATCGTCATCGGCTTCAACGTCCGCGCGGAGGGTCGCGCGACGCAGATGGCCGAGCGCGAGGGCGTCGACATCCGGTACTACTCGGTGATCTACCAGGCCATCGAGGAGATCGAGGCGGCCCTGAAGGGCATGCTCAAGCCGGAGTACGAAGAGGTCGAGCTCGGCACGGCGGAGATCCGCGAGATCTTCCGCTCGTCCAAGCTGGGCAACATCGCCGGTGTGCTCATCCGCTCCGGCGAGGTGCGCCGCAACACCAAGGCCCGGCTCATCCGCGACGGCAAGGTCGTCGCGGAGAGCCTCACCATCGAGGGCCTGCGTCGCTTCAAGGACGACGTCACCGAGATCCGCGAGGGTTACGAGGGCGGTATCAACCTCGGCAACTTCAACGACATCAAGGTCGACGACGTCATCGCGACGTACGAGATGCGCGAGAAGCCGCGCGGCTGACGCGGCTGACCGGTCCGGCCGGGGCCCGGTCGGCGGAGATAATCCGTCGATCGGCCCCGGCCGGTGCCGGTAGTGTGGAAAGAGCTGATCACGTCGGCGAGCAGCCGGCCGCGTCAGCCGCCATCCGTCACACGAGGCCTCCCGGGTCGGCTTTGACCCGTTGCCCATGTACGTAGGGACTCTGTCCTTCGACCTGCTTCTCGGCGACGTCCGCTCGCTCAAGGAGAAGCGTTCCGTGATCCGTCCCATCGTGGCCGAGCTGCACCGCAGGTTCGCGGTGAGCGCCGCCGAGGTGGGGGAGCAGGACCTGTACCGCAGGGCCGTCGTCGGCCTCGCCCTCGTCTCCGGCGATCCGGGCCACCTCAGAGAGGTGCTGGAGCGCTGCGAGCACTGGATGGCCGCGCGCCCCGAGGTGGACCTGCTCTCCGCACGACAGCGGATCCACGGCGAAGACGACTGAACCACCCGAGAAGAGAGAAGATCACGCATGACCGACACCGCGCGGGCGCGCAAGCTGGCGGACCGCATCCGGGTCGTGGTCGCCGAGACCCTCCAGCGCCGGATCAAGGACCCGCGACTGGGGTACGTGACGATCACCGACACCCGGGTCACCGGTGACCTGCGGGAGGCGACCGTCTTCTACACGGTCTACGGCGACGACGAGGAGCGGGCCGCCTCCGCCGCGGCGCTGGAGAGCGCCAAGGGCGTGCTGCGTTCCGAGGTCGGCCGGCAGACCGGCGTCCGGTTCACCCCGACGCTCGCCTTCGTCCTGGACGCCGTCCCCGACAACGCGCGCACCATCGACGACCTGCTGGCCAAGGCCAAGGCCGCCGACGAGCAGGTCCGGGAGACGTCCGCGGGCAAGGACTACGCGGCCGGCGCCGACCCGTACCGCAAGCCCGCCGAGGACGACGAAGCCGAGGCCGGTGGCGACGCCTCGGACGACGCGTGAAGCGCAAGGGTGTCGGCCCGGACGGGCTGGTCGTCGTCGACAAGCCCGCCGGGCTGACCTCGCACACCGTGGTCTCCCGGCTGCGCCGCCTGGCCGGCACCCGCCGGGTCGGGCACGCCGGGACCCTGGACCCGATGGCGACCGGCGTGCTGATCGTCGGCGTGGAGAAGGCGACCCGGCTGCTCGGCCACCTGGCGCTCACCAGCAAGTCGTACGACGCCACGATCCGCCTCGGGCAGTCCACGGTGACCGACGACGCGGAGGGCGACGTCACCGCGACCGCGTCCGCCGCGCACGTCACCCGTGAGGCGATCGACGCGGGCGTCGCCGAGCTGACGGGCGACATCCTCCAGGTGCCGTCCAAGGTCAGCGCGATCAAGGTGGACGGCCGGCGCTCGCACCGGCTGGTCCGCGCGGGCGAGGACTTCGAGCTGGCCGCCCGGCCGGTCACGGTGTCCGCGTTCACCGTGCACGAGGTGCGCGTCAGCGCCGCGCCCGACGGGACCGCGCTGCTCGACCTGGACGTGACCGTGGACTGCTCCTCGGGCACCTACATCCGCGCCCTCGCCCGCGACCTGGGTGCCGGCCTCGGCACCGGCGGGCACCTGACCGCGCTGCGCCGCACCCGGGTCGGGCCGTACGGGCTGGACGGGGCGCGGACGCTGGAGCAGCTGGAGGAGTCGTTCTCCGTGCTGCCGCTCGGGCAGGCCGCGGCGGCCGCGTTCCCGCGCTGGGACGTGGACGAGCGCACCGCCGGGCTGCTGGCCAACGGCGTGCGGCAGAAGGCGCCGGGGCTCGGCACCGGGCCGATCGCGGTGTTCGGACCCGAGGAGCGTTTCATCGCGCTGGTGGAGGAGAAGCGCGGCGAGACCCGCATCCTCGCCGGGTTCGCGCAATAAAGCGCTGAAGTGCAAATCCTACGACCGTATTCGCCGGTATTCCGTTCGGCCCGGCGAATGCGGTCCTACGCCTGGGCGCCTTGCGAAGGCGCCTCACGGTGCACGCACCGACTACGGCACCGACTCCGACGATGCCCCTGTGACCAGCGGCTATCCATGCCGCATCGGTGATTCACCCCAACGTGGCGGAACCGGGGGTGAATTCGGTCGCGGAAAGGGTCGTCTTTCCTTCGCGCCCTGTCGGGAAAAGGTGTTCACCCCTACCGTCGAATCGCGTTTCTTGTCCTGCCGATTCGACGGGGAGGTTGGTGCATGGCCCTCGGAGTTCCGCGCGGCGCAGGCCGGGGGAGGCCGGACCCGGACGACTCGCTGGTGCGGATCCACGACCTGGCCGGACGGACGCGCGGCACCGGGTTCCTCATCGACACCCACGGCACGCTGCTGACCAGCCACGAGGCCGTCGACGGACTGCCCCGGCTGGTGCTGCACGCCACCGGCGAACAGACCTGCCTGGCCGACGCCGCCGCCGTCACCCCGCTGCCGGGCCTGGGGCTGGCACTGGTGGCCACGGACGGGCTGGTCGCCCCGCCGCTGCCGGTCGCGCCGTACGGGCCCGCGGACCTGGACGGCCGGGTCCGGGTCCGGGCCCAGGAGTGGACCGAGGCGCGGGTCGTGGGGACCGCCCCGGGCACGTACACCGCGACCGACCGGTTCCATCTGCTGCCCGAGGTCTACGCGTTGGCCACCGGCGACGTCCAGGCGTTGCGTCCGCATCCGCTGGTCTCCGGCAGCCCGCTGATCGACGCCACGACGGGCGCGGTGGTCGCCCTGCTCGCCACCGCGCTGCACGCCGAACGTCCCGCGGCCGCCTACGCGATCCCGCCGCGCGGCACCGGACCGCTGGCCGAGGCGCTCGCCCGCAACGCCGCCACCGTGCCCGTCTACGGCCCGCACCTCAACCTCGCCGGCGCCCTCCACCTCACCGGCACCTGCGTCGGCGCCGCGACGGGCGCGGGACCGCTCGGGGAGCGGCTCGACCCGGTGCGCAGACCCGACATCGAGGCCCATCTGCGACGCTTCGCCGAACCAGCCGACGACCAGGGCCCGTTGACGCTCGCGCTGGTCGGCGAACCCGGCTGCGGCCGCAGCACGGAACTGGCCGCGCTCGCCGCCCGCCGGGCCCGCGAGGCACGTCCCGCGCCCACGGTGTGGCTGCGCGGAGCCGAACTGCGGCCCGGCGACGGCGGGTTGCGGGACGCGGTCGAACGGGCGCTGCGCGCCGCCGGACGGATCATCGACGCGGCGGCGGGCACGGCACCCCGCGGCGGCGCGGAAAGTGTCAGCCCGGACGCGGTGGCCCGGCTCGCCCGCGGCGCCGGACGGCCGCTGCTGGTGCTGCTGGACGCCCCGGAGGAGATGCCGCCCGCGCTGGCACACGCGCTGCCCGACTGGATCGCGGGCACCGCGCACTGGCTGCGGGACGCGGACGTGCGGCTGGTCGTCGCCTGCCGTCCGGAGTTCTGGGAGCACGCCGGACGACACTTCCCGCCGGGCACGCTCCACGACCCCGGCACGCCCGCCCGCGCCCTGCCGCCCTGCGTGCTGCTCGGCGACCTCGGGCCCCGGCAGGCCGCCTCCGCCCGCGCCCGGCACGGCGTCCCCGACGACGCGGTGGCCCCCGCCGACGCCGGGCACCCGCTCACGCTGCGGCTGCTGGGCGAGGTGCGCGCCGCCACGCCCGGCCTCACGGGCGTCCCCGACCGCGCCGACGTCTTCGCCGCCCACCTCGACCTGGTCTGCCTGCGTGTCGCCGGCAGGCTCGCTCCCGACGCGCCGCCCTCCGCGCTGCGGCGGCTGGCCATCCGGGTCGCGGGCCAGGCGCACGAGGCGGCCCGCCGCTGCTTGGGCCCCGGCCAGGGCGAACTGGACCGCGAGGCGTTCGAGCGGATCTTCCCCTGGCGCGGCGGCTGGGCCTCCGCAGTGCTCGGCGAAGGACTGCTGGTGCCCGCGGGCGCCGGATACCGTTTCGCGCACGAGGAGTTCGGCGACTGGCTCCAGGGCGCCCACCTCGACCTGGACACCGCGCTGCACGCCCTGGTGCACCGCTGGACGACCGCGCCGCGGCCCGGCCGGGATACCGCCGTACGCCTGCCGTCCCGTCCCGCCGCCATCGCGCCGCCCGACGGCGGACCGCCCCCGCCGCCGCCCGCTCCCGCGCTGGCCCCGGCCGAGCCGCCGCACACCCTGCCGGTGCCCCGCCACCGCATCGGACCCGTCGCGCAGTCCCTGCTGCTCACCGCCCGCAGGGACGGCCCCGCCTCGCTCGCGCACCGCCTGCACGCCCTCGTCTCCGCGCTGGACACGGACGCCCCGGAACCCGCCCGGGTGGTCGCGCACCACGCCGCCGACCCGCGCCCGGACGCCCCCGAGGAACGCAGGTCCGACGCCACGTGGTGGGCGGCGCACCTGCTGGGGGAGGCGCTGCTGCGGGTGCCGGACGCCGAGCCGTACCGGGGGGTGCTGCGGCGGCTGGCCGAGCGGATCACGGTGCGGGCCGTGGCGCGCGGCGGGTTCGCCGGGTCCGAGGGGCCGCGGGTGCCGCAGGGGCTGGCCGAGTTCGGGCCGTGGTTCTGGCGGCGGCTGCCGCTGACCACCGCGACCCGGCTGGACCTGTTGCGGCTGCTGCTGCCCGCCGACCCGCCGCCCGCGCCCAGGCGTCCCGGGCCCGTGCCGCGCGAGGACCGGTTCATCGCCGCCGTGGACGAGGTGGTGCGCGAGGACACGGCCGCCGCGCTGCCGGTGCTGTGCCGCTGGTTCGGCGACGACCGGCCGCTGGCAGCCGCTCCCGGCGCGCGGGCGCGTCCCACGGTGGCGACCGCCGCCCAGGCCCTGCTGCACACCCACCGGCACCACGCCCTGGACGCCCTCGCCGAGGCGCTGGCCGACGCGGGTCACGCGCGCGCCGACGAACTCCTGGGCGCACTGGCCGAGGACGAGCCGTCCGCCGTGTGCCGCGCGGTCGAGCGCTGGGCGCGCGACGCACGCGTCGAACGGCGGGTGGCCGCCGCCGGACACGGACTGCGGGTCGCCCCGCACGTCCGCACCGAAGAGGACCGCGCCCGGTTGCGGGGGGCGGCGCTGGCGTTGCTGGGGGAAGCGGGTGCTGTGGAGACGGGAGGGGCGGGCGCTTTTACGGAGGCGGAGGCGGAGCCGGGGTCGGGGCCGGGGTCGGTGGACGATGCCGGAGACGCTTCGGGGGCGCGGGGGGCCGCGCTGGCGCTGCTCGTCCGCGACCCGGTGACCCGCAACCGGTACCTGCCCGCCGCCGTCGCGCGTTTCGCCGCGGGCGATCCGTGCGTCCCGGCGAGCGCACTGGCCGCCGCGCTGGCCACGCACCCGGAACCGGTGCTCGCCGCCTTCGGCCGCCGCCTGCGCGAACCGGGCCCCGGGGCGGCCGAGGTACTGGCCGCGTTGTCCCGGGTCACCACGCCCGCGCTGGCCCGCCGCGCCGCCGCGCTGGTCAGCGGCTACGCCCGACGCTGCCCGGCGGGCGCGTCACACGTCGCCGCGTACCTCGACGCCCGGCTGGAACAGGGCCCGGCGGCCCGCGCGGTGCTCTTCCCGCTGGTCGCGGTGCTGCTGCGGACACCGGGGCAGGAGGTACGGCGAGCGCTCACCCCCGTACTGACGTCGGCCGGCACGCCCGCGTCCCGGCCGCTGCGCAGGGAACTGCTGGGCGTGCTGCGGGCCCAGGAGACCCCCGTCGGCCACTAGTCACCACGGCCCCGCCCGCCGGACCCGTGCACGCCCGGCGGCGCGGACATGGCAGGCTTGGACCCTGCATGCTGTGTGGATACACGGGGACCTGTTTCCGTATCCGCACCAGGACGAGAAACGCACGGGCGAGGAGCGGTCACGGTGGAGCGCTGGCGGGGCTTGGAAGACGTTCCCGAGGGATGGGGGCGCAGCGTCGTCACGATCGGTTCGTACGACGGAGTGCACCGCGGACACCAGCTGATCATCGGACGGGCGGTGGAACGCGCCCGCGAACTGGGCGTCCCCGCCGTCGTCGTCACGTTCGACCCGCACCCCAGCGAGGTCGTCCGCCCCGGCAGCCACCCGCCGCTGCTCGCCGCGCACCACCGCCGCGCCGAGCTGATGGCCGAGATCGGTGTGGACGCGCTGCTGATCCTGCCGTTCACCACCGAGTTCTCGCAGCTGTCGCCGGGCGACTTCGTGCGCACGGTGCTGGTCGAGAAGCTGCACGCCCGGCTGGTCGTCGAGGGCCCGAACTTCCGCTTCGGCCACAAGGCCGCCGGTGACGTGGAGTTCCTGTCCGCGCTCGGCCTGAAGTACGACTACGGCGTCGAGGTGGTCGACCTGTTCATGCGCGGCGAGGCGGGTGGCGGCGAGCCGTTCTCCTCCACCCTGACCCGGCGGCTGATCGCGGAAGGCGACGTGACCGGCGCGATGGAGATCCTCGGCCGCCCGCACCGCGTCGAGGGCGTCGTGGTGCGCGGCGCCCAGCGCGGGCGCGAACTCGGCTATCCCACCGCCAACGTCGAGACCCTGCCGCACTCGGCGATCCCGGCGGACGGCGTCTACGCGGGCTGGCTGGTGGTCGCGGGCGAACGGATGCCCGCCGCGATCTCGGTCGGCACCAACCCGACGTTCGACGGCACCGAGCGCACCGTCGAGGCGTACGCCATCGACCGCGTCGGCCTCGACCTGTACGGGCTGCACGCGGCGGTGGACTTCCAGGAGTATCTGCGCGGGCAGGAGAAGTTCGACTCCATCGACGCGCTGCTGGAACGGATGGCGGTCGACGTCAAGCGGGCGCGGGAGCTGGTGGAGGGCTGAGCGCCCGGCCGCGGTCCCGCGAGCGCGGGCGCGATGGTTTCGACGCGCGAGGGCCCGGACGCGAGGGCGTGATGGTCTTGACGCGCGAGGGCCCGGACGCCCGCTCGTCGTGAGCGGGTGTCCGGGCCCTCGCGCTGTCGCCGTCGCTCAGCCCTGCGGCGGGGGCGGCGGGTAGCCGTATCCCGGCTGGGGCTGCGGCTGGGACGGGGCCTGCGGCTCCTGCTGCCAGCTCTGGCCCTGCGCGGGCTGCTGCGGCCAGCCCTGCGGTGCGCCCTGCGGCGGTACGCCGGGCTGCGGGGCGCCGGGGTGCTGGGGGTACGGGGGTTGCTGCGGGGGCTGCCCCTCGTACGGCGGCGGGGGCGGCGTCTGCCCGCCCGGGTAGCCCTCGTACGGCGGCTGCGGCGCGTAGTGACCGGGCTGCTGTTGACCCGGCACCGGCGGCGCGACCTGCGGCGGCGGCGTGCTGCCGTCCCCTTGCGTCCACAGGCCCTGGGCCTGCTGCGCGCGGGAGAAGTCCTCGGCGATCATCGCGGCGAGGGTGAAGTACGCTTCGCGGGTCTTGGGCCGCATCATGTCGAGGTCCACCTCGGCGCCGGCCGCCAGGTGCTCGTCGAACGGTACGACGACCACACCGCGGCACCGCGTCTCGAAGTGGGAGACGATGTCCTCCACCTTGATCATCTTGCCGGTCTCGCGCACCCCGGAGATCACCGTGAGGCTGCGGCTGACCAGGTCCGCGTAACCGTGCGCGGACAGCCAGTCCAGCGTGGTGCTCGCGCTGGAGGCGCCGTCCACGGACGGCGTGGAGACGATGATCAGCTGATCGGCCAGGTCCAGAACGCCTCGCATGGCGCTGTAGAGCAGACCGGTGCCGGAGTCGGTGAGGATGATCGGGTACTGGCGGCCCAGCACGTCGATCGCCCTGCGGTAGTCCTCGTCGTTGAACGTGGTGGACACCGCCGGGTCCACGTCGTTGGCGATGATCTCCAGACCTGACGGCGCCTGCGAGGTGAAGCGGCGGATGTCCATGTAGCTGTTGAGGTACTGGATGTTCTGCACCAGGTCGCGGATGGTCGCGCCGGTCTCGCGGCGCACCCGGCGGCCCAGCGTCCCCGCGTCCGGGTTGGCGTCGATGGCGAGGATCTTGTCCTGCCGCTCGGAGGCGAGCGTCGCGCCCAGCGCGGTGGTCGTCGTGGTCTTGCCCACGCCGCCCTTGAGGCTGATCACCGCGATCCGGTAGCAGGAGAGCACCGGCGTGCGGATCAGCTCCAGCTTGCGCAGCCGCTCGGCCTCCGCCTGCTTCGCGCCGAACCGGAACCGGGACGCGCCCGGCACGTTGCTTCCGGGCTTGCGCGCCTTGGGCTGGTTGCGCAGCAGCCGGTCGGAGGACAGTTCGACCGCGGCGGTGTAACCGAGCGGCGCGCCGCCGACGGTGCGCTGCCGCTGGTCGGGCGAGACGGTGGGCCAGCCGCCGGTCCGCGGATCGACGGGGGCCTGCGGCTGGGCCTGCTGCGGGGGTTGCGGCTGCGGAGGCTGCGGGGCCTGCGGCTGCTGGGCCGCGGGCGGGGGCAGGGGCGCGGAGGGCTGACCGGGCTGACCGGGCTGACCAGGGTGTGGGTAGCCGTACGCGGGCGGCTGCTGGTGCTGCGGCGGTACGGGGGCGGGGCCGCCCTGCGCGGGGAAGGGAGGCCGCGGCGGCTGGTCGGCGGCGGGCGGCGGGAGCGGCGGCCCGGGCTGTCCCTGGTGGGGGTAGCCGTACGCGGGCCGCGGCGGGGGCGGCGGCTGCTCGGCGGGACCGGACTGCGGCTGCGGCGGCTGCTGTTGCTGCGCGGGCGTGGCCTGCGGCTTCTGGAACTGCGGGGGCAACGGAGGTACGGCCGCGTGCGGCTGGGGCTGCGGCGGCTGAGGGCCGGGCGGCTGGGGCGTCGGCGTCCACTGGCTGTCCGGCGCGGGCGGCGCCCACGACTGCGCTCCCACCGGCGCGACCGGCTGCCCCTGCGGGGGCTGGGCCTGCGGGGGTTGGGCCTGCGGGGGTTGGGCCTGCGGCGCGAATTCCGGGACGCGGTCGGCGGGGGAGGGCGGTCCGGGCACGGGCGGCGGAGGTATGGCGGGCCCGGACGTCTGCGGGGGCTGCGGGGCGTGCGGTGTCTGCGGAGGCTGTGAGGCTTGGGGAGGCTGCGGCGCCTGCGGAGCCGGGGGAACGGCGTCGGCGTCGGCGGGCGCGTCGGCCGTGGGTGTGGTGACCGCGGGCGGTGCGACGGGGGCCGTGGTGACCGGGGCCTGCGGCGTCGCGTCGGACGGCGCGGGCGTGGGCGCCTCGGGCCCGTCGGCCTCCGGTTCGGGCCGCTTGAGCGACAGCGCGGAGAACCGCTCGGTCGAGCGGAACGCGGGCTCCCGCCGGGCCTCGCCCGCGCCCTCGCCCTCAGAGGCCGTGTCCGAGGGGGTGTCGGCGGGAGCCGGGGCCTTGATGCCGTCGAGGGACAACGCGGAGAACCGCATGGTGGAGTTGGGCCGTTCCGCCCCGGACTGGCCACCCGCACCCGGCACTTGGCCGTCCGGCGTCCCGGAACCCTGCGCGGAAGCGGCGTAAGCAGCGGAAGCGGCCGGAGTGGCGGAACTCGCGGAACCGGACGAGTCCGCGGGGCCGGTGGCGTCGGAGAGGGCCGCCGGGCGGGGTGGCAGCGGCGGCGGAGGGGGCGCCACCGGAGAGGGCGCCACCGGAGGCTGCGCCGCGGCAGCCGCGGAACCCGCGCCGGATTCGTCCGCGCCGGCCCCCGCACCGCTTTCGTCACTGTTGTTCGTCATGTACCAGGCAGGCGGCGTGTAGTCGATGGTGAACTCGCCCGTGTAGTCGGCGTCCGTCGACCGTGCCCCGTCACCGCCGACGTGGTTCTCGTCCCGGTCGCTGCTCACTGTGCCTCCTGGATTGCTGTCATGCCCGGCTGCGTCCACGTCGCACGCGGGCGCGCGGCACCGCGAGGACGGACACGGCGCGTGCCGTGGGCCACCGGTGACCCCACCCCCGTACCGCGGCGGCTCCCGCAGCCTTTGCCCGCGCCAGCCCGGAGACCGGTGTCACGCGAGCCGTGCCACGGGCACCTGCTGTGCTCCTGCCGCTCAGGAGGACAGCCTAATCATGTGACCGGCATCCGTGTCAGGTCCGTCCCCCGGGCGGAAGGCCGCCGCCGGTACGCCTCAGTCCACCCGGCGCGGGCCGCCCAGCAGCCCCGACTCCGCCTCGGTCGGCCGCGTCATCACGAACTGCCGGTGCTGTCGCGTGCACCACAGCGCGAACTGGTCGCCCAGCCCGGGCAGCGCCTCCACGTCCCGTTCCGGCAGCCGCATGAGCCGGCCGACCAGCCGCGCCTCGTCCGGCGAGACGCGCTGCACCCCGACGAGCGACGCGCCCTCCAGCAACCTCGGCGCGGTCGGCCCCAGATACGGCAGCAGCGTCAGCACCGACTGCCACGGCGCCGCCGCCACCCGCCCGCGCGGCGGACGCACCCCCGCGTCCCGCACCACCAGCACCGGGCTGCCCACCGACGCCCCCTGCGGCGGAACCCGGCCGACGTCGTACACCGTCACGCACGGCTGACCGCCGCCCGCCGCCTGGGCCAGCGGGGTCCACAGCTGGGGGCGGGCGGTCTCCACCGCCACCCGGGCACCGGTGGCCGCGGTCCGCAGCGCGATGACCTGCGCCGTCCAGATCCCGCCGATCAGCACGACGTCCAGCGGCGTGGGCCGGTTGACGCCCAGCACCGCGGGACGGCCCGCGTTGTCCACCCCGATCACCACGCCGTCGTCGCCCACCGGCAGCCCCACGGCGGCCAGTTGCTCGACGGCCAGCACGTGCCGGGGCCGACGCGGCCCGCGCAGCCCGAAGCCCAGCCGGGGCCGCCCCCCACGCGAACGCCCGCCCACCGCCGCGGCGGTCACCGCATCGCCCCCCGGGAACCCCGTCGGCGCCGTCATCAGCGGGCACCCCCCAGCGGCAGCGTCGCCAGCACACCCGGCACCTGCTCACGGTCCAGCCGCACCAGGTCCACCTTCACCCCGCGCGCGGCACGCTCCAACTGCCGCCGCGTCGCGACCAGTTCGGTGTCGCTGCGCCCGGTCACCCGTATGTGTCCGGTGAGCGCCGCGACGTCGCCCGGCCCCCGGCTCGCGGTCAGGCTGAACGTCGAGGCCAGCGCGGGCATCGACGTCAGCAGCGCCACCAGGTTCGGCGCGGGCGTCCCGCCGGGGCCCAACCGGGGCCAGCGGCCTATCCAGTACGTCGTGTGCCGCCGGTCGTCGCAGCGCCAGGTGCGCGAGGTCTCGGCGGTACGGCGCACGGGGGTGTCCGACCGCGCGGCCTGCGCCCCCGCGTGCGGATTGACACAGGCCGAGGTGGCGATCGCCGACGTCAGCCCGGCCTCGTCCAGCACGCTGGCGTCGAAGCCCGCGCCCGCCAGTCGGCTCGCCAACTGGTCGGCGGCGCGCAGCAGGGCGCGCTGCGCCCCGACGAGCCCACCGCCCCTGGCCAGGACCGCCTCGGGGCACAGCTGCGGATCGAGCTTCAGCGCGACCCAGGTGAGCCGGACCGACGGGGCGCCCGACTGGGCCTGCAACGGCGCGTAGGAGCGGGCGGCCATCGCCTGCTCCGGCAGGTGCGGCGCGGGCGCGGGCTGGGTGTGCTGGACGACCTGGACGGACTCCAGCCGTATGCCGTCCACCTCCAGCGCCCCGTACACCAGGTCGAGCGGCAGCGGCCGGGCCGTGCGCAGCGGACGCAACGGGGCGTCGTTCGCCTGCACTTGGAGCACCGCGGTCAGGAACGTGCCGTCGCCGACCATGCCCACGGCGCGCTGCTCGCCGTCGGTGCGGTCCACGCGGTCGGCGTGGCCGTCCGGGCCGCCGCGTCCGGGGCGCAGGTAGGTCAGGGTCCGCAGACCGGGCTCGCACTCCACCGCGGGCGCGAGACCCGGGTCGGTGCCCGGCGGAACCGGCTGACCTGCCGTACGCCGCCTCGCGCGCAGCGCCAGCGCGGCCGTCAGCCACTCCGGCGCGGGCCGCCGGTGACGCCGCACCACGGCGAGCAGCACCAGCGCCACCGCCACCACGCAGGCGGGCACCACCAGCAGCGGGTGCGTCGCCCACGCGGCAAGCGGCACGGCGACCGCGACCTCGATCAGCACCAACTGCCCCAGCCGCAACGGCCCGAAGCGACCGGAGCGCGGCTGGAGCCGGAACACGGCGCCGGACGGGGCGTCGGCACCGGAGGCGGCGTCGGCACCGGACGGCGCGCTCGCGGCGGGCACCGCGCCGCTGTCCGCCCTGGTGCGGCCCCGTACCGCCGTCGTCGTGCCGGCCATCCCCGTCACCCCCTCGCACTCCGGCTGCCCGGAGTCCCGTTCCCCTCGCCGTCCGCGTCCTGTCATCGCCCCGGACCGGCCGCCCGACGCCCGACCACCGTGCCGGGCACGGCTGTTGACAGGCTGTCGGCCCACCCGCACGGCGCGTGCGGATCCATTACCGGCATAGTAGAGGGCCGCACTGACAACGACGGCCGGGTGCCCCGCCGACGGCCACGCCCGGCATTCCGGCGCCCGGCGGCCACGCGGCGCCGGGCGTCACCGGGACCGACAGCGACATCGGGACCGGCAGTGACATCGGGACCGGCAGTGACATCGGGGCTCACAGCGACATCACCGGGGGAGACGAACAGCCCATGGCCTCACGGCGGGACGAGCTCAACGCGTACACCTTCGCCAGGAAGCGGACCGTCGCCGCGTTCCTCCAGCCGTCACCGTCCGGCTCCGAGGAGGGCGCGCCGCGTCCGCTGCGCGCGGTGGCGCCGAGCCTCGTCGCCGCCGCGCTGCTGGTCGCCGGGTTCGGCGCCTGGGGGCTGATCAAGCCGGGCGCGCCGCAGGGATGGGCCGAGCCGTACTCCAAGGTCCTGGTGGGGAGCCAGTCCACCACGCGGTACGTCGTCGTCGAGGCGGGCGGCAAGAAGCAGCTCGACCCGGTGCTCAATCTCGCCTCCGCCAAACTCCTGCTGGACCCCTCGAAGTTCGGCGTGCTGAAGGTCGACGAATCGGTCCTGGACAACGGCGAGATCCCGCACGGTCCCACGCTCGGCATCCCCTACGCCCCCGACCGGCTCCCCGGCGCGGGCGACGCCGGGACGCCGAAGCTGTGGGCGGTGTGCGAGCAGCCGGGCGGTGACGTGACCTCGGCGCAGAAGGCCGCGTTCGTGCTCGCCGCGCGCGACGCGCCGAAGGTGGATGGCACCGGGCGGCTGCGCGGCGACCAGACGCTGTACGTGCAGGGGCCGGACGGGACGCGCTACCTGGTGGACGCCTCGGGCACCAGGTTCCCCATCCAGCCGGGCGCGACGCGGGGCGGTGACCCCAACCTGCTGCTGCGCGCTCTCTTCGGCGACGGCGCGGTCCCGCAGAAGGTGACCGCCGACTGGCTGGAGACGTTCAACTCCGGGCAACCGCTGGCGTTCCCGCACCCCGACGGCTTCGGTGGCCCCGCCGGGGTGCCCCGGCTGGATCCGCGACTGGACCACGTCGGCATGGTGCTCAGCGCCCCCAGTGGCGGCGGCACCCAGAGCTACGTAGTCCTGCGCGGTCAGGTCGCCCGGGTCTCCGCCCTCGTCGCCACCCTGCTGCTCAACGCGCCCGGCGCACCAGCGATGTACCCCGGCGGCACGCCCGCCCCGCAGCACGTCGCGGCGCAGGACCTCACCCCCGCCGCCACCCCGTACCTCGGTGACACCGGCTGGCCGGCCACCATGCCGCACCAGGCCGACACCGGCTCCACCTCCACCGTGTGCAGCGTCTACCGCGGCACGATGAACGGCTCGCGACCCGCGCTCAGCGTCTGGGCGGGCACCGACTACCCGGCAGCCGTGGCGGACGGCGGCTCCACCGCCTACGTCACCCCGGGCTCGGGGCTGCTCTACCGCCAGGTGACCGGCAGCGCGGGCGGCAGCGGCCCGGTGTTCCTGCTGACCGACACCGGACTGCGCTACGGCGTGCAGTCCAACGACGACAGCGACACCGCCAGGTCGAAGGTCACCGATCCGTCGGCCGGGAGCACGTCGGACGGTCAGCAGCAGACCGACGAGGCGCAGGTACGGCTCGGCTACGGCGGCGTCCAGCCGGTGCCGGTCCCGCGGACCTGGTCGTCCTTCCTGCCCGCCGGGCCCACGCTCGACACCAACAGCGCGGCCCAGCCGCAGGGTTCGTGATGCGCGCGCGTCGCCTGGCCCTGGCCGCGCCGGCCGCCGCCCTCCTGCTGCTGCCCTGCGCGGCCCCCGTCGGCCACGCGGCCACCGTCCTCGACGGCGACGGCGAGTGCACGTACCCCGCGCCGCAGATCAAGGGCACCCCCTGGTCGCTGCAACGCGTACTGCTCGACCAGCTGTGGCAGTACGGGCGCGGCGAGGGCGTCAAGGTGGCCGTCATCGACACCGGCGTCGACAACCGCAACCCGCAGCTGCGTCAGGCCGTCGACACCCGTGACGGCGAGGACCTGATCGACCCCAAGGGCGACGGCACCGACGACACCGTCGGCCACGGCACCGAGGTCGCCGGGATCATCGCCGCCCGCCCGGCGTCCGGCACCGGCTTCGTCGGCATCGCGCCGCAGGCCACGATCATCCCCATCCGGCAGAACGATGACCAGGGGCACGGCGACACCAAGACGCTCGCCAAGGCCGTCGACGACGCGGTGCGCGACGGCGCCCGGGTCATCAACATCTCGCAGGACGTGGCCAATCCGCTCACCCCCGACCCCGTCCTGGGTGCCGCCGTACGTCACGCGCTCGACAGCGACGTCGTAGTGGTCGCCGCAGCGGGCAACGACGGCAGCGGCGGCAAGCTCAACACCACGTATCCGGCCGCCTATCCGGGCGTGCTCGCGGTCGGCGCGTCCGACCGCGACGACGAACGCGCCGACTTCTCCCAGGCGGGCTCCTTCGTCGGCGTGGCGGCGCCCGGCGTGGACATGGTCTCCACGGTCCCGCTGGGCGGACAGTGCGCGGACAACGGCACGAGTTTCTCGGCCCCCTACGTGGCCGCAGTCGCCGCCCTCGTCCGGGCCAAGCACCCCGGCTGGACGGCGGGGCAGGTCGTCGCGCAGATCGAGCAGACCGCGGACCGGGTCGACCCCGGCCGCAACGACTTCATCGGCTGGGGCGTGGTCGACCCGGTCCGCGCGCTCACCGACGACGCCCGGCCGATCGACCACCCGGTGCCCGACCAGCGGTCCGCCGCCACCGGTGAACGGGTGCGCCCCGCCGCCCTCACACTCGGCGAGACCCCGCAGCAGCGCGCGGAACGCACCGCCACGTACGCGCTGGGTGCGGCGGTCGTACTGGTCGCGGCGATCGCGGGCGGCACGGTCGTGGTACGGGACGCACGACGCCGCCGTACGTCGCGTTAGCGGCCGCGACGTATACGTGGCCTCGCGCGACACCACGTATACGTCACGGCGTGCGGAGCAACGTATGCGTCACGCCTGCCGGAGCGACGTACGTACGCGGCCCGCACCTACTGCCCGTCAGGAACCGCTGTAAGGGCGCACGGTGCTCATGATCTTGTCGATCTGGGCCTCGGTCAGCGCGTTCGGCACGTCCTGGTCCGCGTAGATCACCCACTCGTGGACCGTGCCGTCCGGCAGCTGCTGCGCGATGGACTTGGCGATCGCCCGCGGCGGCACGCAGGAGCTGGGGCGGTAGATGTCGGTGGCGGTGGCCGTCGACGTCCAGCCCTTGATCCCGTTGTGGTCCCAGGGCACGGCCTTGGTCACCGAGATCCTGGGCTTGTGGTCGGCACCGCCGTAGGCCGCGAACACCCAGTTGCCCGCGACGTTGTAGGCGTTCTCCTGCAGGGAGCCGCCACCGCTGCCCTGGGTGCCGATGGTCGCCAACTGCCCCTTGCCCGCCTGGCCGATGGTGTTGGCGTTCGGGTGCGAGGCGCAGCCGCCCTCGTGGTAGTCGGCGGTGCCGCTCATCGCGACGATCGGCTTGCCCTGGTCGTCGGTGTACGCGATCTCGATCCCCGGGTCGTACACGTGCCACTGCTGCGAAGTCGGCGGCACGTCGTACGCGAAGTGGTGGTCGGCCCGGGTCTGCGTCTGCCAGCCCGTGATCATCGGCTTGAGCGGTCCCGCCGTCGAGTTGGGGCCGCCCGAGGCGGGCGGGGCGGGCGCCGGCGCGGAGGCGGACGTGCCGGGACCGTTGTGCGCCTGGTCGGACTTCTTGCCGTCACCCTTCATCGCGAAGGCGACGCCCCCGCCGATCACCGCGAGCGCGACGACCGCGCCGACGACGGCGTACAGCGTCCTGCGGCTGCCCGGGGACCGCGGGCCCTGCGGGTCCTGGCCGGGCTGCGGGGAGTCGGGGGCCTGCGGGGTGCCGTACTGCGGTGCGCCGTACTGGGGCGCGGCGTACTGCTGCGGGGCGGTGCCGTACGGGTTGGGGCCGGGCTGCCCAGGGTGACCGGGCTGGCCGGGCTGCTGCGGCTGTGCGGCCTGCGGGGGCGGGAAGGCGCCGCCGGGCGGAGGGGGCGGAGGCGGGTAGCCGGCGCCCTGCTGCGGGGCGGGCGGGTACGCGCCCTGCTGCGGTGGCGGGAACGCCCCCTGGGGCTGCTGCGGAGGCTGTTGGGGCTGCTGGCCGGGGAACCCGCCGTGCGGCTGCGGCAGTTGCGGCATCTCGCCCGTCGGCGTCCAGCGCGGGGCCGGACCGAACCCCTGCGGCGCCCCCTGGGGGGCTCCCTGCGCCGGCTCGCCGGGCTGCGGCTGGGCCTGCGACGACTCGGCCCGCGGCGGCTGCGCGGGCTGCTGCTGCGGCTCCGGGGCCTGCCCGGGCTGCGGCGCCCGCGGCGGTTGCTGGGGATCGTTGGGGTTCTGGGGCCAAGACATGGCCGATACCTTATGCCGCCGACTGTCGCCACCCGATCGAGGAGTGGCGACAGAACGGCAACAGGCGGGCGTGGCGACTGGCGCGGCCCTACGATCTCGCGGTGAGGGTCGGCCCCTACGACTGCGTGCCGGGCCCGCTACGAGTCCGCGGCGGGCCTCTACGACTCCGAGGTGGGCCAGGGGACTTGGGCCGAGTGGTAGTAGCCGATCCCCATCGCGTCCCACCGCGGTCCCTGGGCGGCCAGCCGTACGGAGAACGAGTTCCAGTCATGCGTGGCGGCCGGCGACCACCCCAGTTCCGCGATGGCCGGAAGCCGGGGGAAGGCCATGTAGTCGATGTCGGCGCTGGTGGTCAGGGTCTCCGACCACAGCGGTGCCTCGACCCCGTAGACCGCGGACGCCGGGGCGCCCTTGACGAAGGTCGCGGGGTCCCAGTTGTAGGCGTCCTCGACCTCGATGTATCCGGCCCAGTTGAGCCCCAGCACGGTGCTCTTGTCGTACTTCATGTCCATGTACGCGTGGTTGGCGGGCGACATCACCAGCCGCGTCCCCGCCTTGGCCGCAGCGATGACCGAGGCCTCGGTCCCCGTCGTGCCCCAGTACTGCGCGATGGCGCCCTTGACCGGGTGCGCGTCGGTGATCTCGTTCCACGCCATCACCGTCTTGTGCAGCCCGGTGACGATCGGCTGGACCTTGTCCGTGAACGTCGTGTAGTCGGCCGCGCTGGTCGAGTGCGCCTCGTCGCCGCCGATGTGCAGATAGGGGCCGGGCGTCAACGCCGCCAGTTCACGTAGCACGTCGGCGACGAACGTATACGTGACGGGTTTGGCGACGCACAGGGAGCTGAAGCCCACGTTGGTGCCGGTGTACAGCGGGGGAGCGACCCCGTCGCAGTCGAGGTCCGCGTAGGAGGCGAGGGCGGCGTTGGTGTGCGCGGGCATGTCCATCTCGGGCACCACGGTCATGAACCGGCTCGCCGCGTACCGCACGATCTGCTCGTACTGCGCCTTCGTGTAGTAGCCGCCGGGGCCGCCGCCGACCTCGGTCGAACCCCCGTAGGTGGCGAGCTTCGGCCACGAGTCGACGGCGATGCGCCAGCCCTGGTCGTCGGTGAGGTGCAGGTGAAGGTAGTTGATCTTGTAGAGCGACAGTTCGTCGATGTAGCGCTCGACCTGCGCCACGGTGAAGAAGTGGCGTGCCACGTCCAGCATGGCGCCCCGGTAGGCGTAGCGCGGGGTGTCGGTGATGGTCCCGCCCGCGACGGTCCACGGCCCGGCCTGCGGGGTCCGCGCCTCGACGTTCGCGGGCAGCAGCTGGCGCAGCGTCTGCACGCCGTGGAACAGCCCCGCGGGCGCGTCGGCCTCGATCAGGACGCCCGAGTCGCGCACGTCCAGCCGGTAGCCCTCGCCCCCGAGCCCGGGCATGTGGGCGACGCGCAGGGTGATCGCGCCGGGCCGCGCGTCGTGGGTGAGCGGGAGCGCGTAGCCGGTCGAGGGCCTGAGCAGTCCCGCGAGGTACTGCCCGACCTGCGCGGCCGGCCCGCTCGCGTCGATCACGGCGTGCCGCCCCAGGGTGTACGGGGCTCCGCCCGGCTGGACGGAGGAGGGCTCCGGCACGACCTGCCCCAGCGGTCTGGGTGGCGCGGCCGCCGCGACGGCGTTCGGCCCGGCCGCCCCCACCCCCAGCCCGACCCCGCTCAGCAGCCCGAGCACGGCCGCGTACGTCCTGATCTTCCGCCAAGCCTTCTGTCGTCGCCTCACGAATGACCCCTTCGACGGTGTACCCCGAGGACCCGAACCGGCTTCCCACCCTCCCCTGATCGCCATCCCTGAGTACCGCGCCCCTGACGGGCGGTCAAGGGGTGTAGACCATTCGGTGGTGCGGGGGCGAGGTGAATGCGACAGGAGACGGTCGGTCCGCCTTTCGGGTGGAGCGGGGGGAGGAATGCGGGAGTTTCCGTGAACCCGTAAGAATTCATAAGCGGCCGGTCGGCCGGAAATTCAATGGGGTGAGGGGGAGGTGTCATGAATGCCGCGATCTGCGATCCCGCGGTGGGTGATGCGTGTGCGCGAATGCGGAGGGAAGTCGCGGGGGCGTGGTGGTGGCCGGCCGGCTGGGCGCTCGTGGGAGCTTGCCGGTGGGTGGCTGTGAGCAGGGCGTACGTGGGTGTGGGTGGGGGTGTGGTGTGGTTGATGGCGCGATTTGTGCGGTGCGTGAGGTGGCCGCGGTGGGGGCGAAGGCGCCGGGGTGACGTGGGGCGACCGAACGCCGCGGAACGGCTTGGTTCAACAGGCAATAACCGGCCGTCAAGTCGCTTAAGGGAAAGCCGGGTTACCGCTTTGAGGGCTGTCAGTGCCCGGCGATAGAGTGAGGATCACGTGGCGCAGCAGACAATCGGGGGGAGCGCGTCGTGAGTACGCCCAACGGCAACGCGCAGCAGCTCGCGCGCGAAGCGGAGTCGCTGAAGAAGTTCAAGGACCGCATCGACAAGATCCTGGCCGACCTGGACACGTCCGAGGCGTCTCACAAGAGGCTGGGCACCCGGAAGATCCCGCCGGCGTCGTACGGCGACTTCACGGAGGCCCAGGACCTCGCGTCGCAGTACGACAAGGTGCACACGCAATTGGTCACGATGTCGCAGACCTTCAGCGACCAGATCGAGGCCCTCGGCATAGCCGTCCAGATGGCCAACGGCGACTACGAGGGCATCGACCAGGAGCAGCAGGACCGGCTCATGGCCATCCAGAAGCGCACCGCGCAGTACTACCACGCGCCGGCGTCCGCGCACTCCGGTACGGGACAGGAGCCCGGTGGCGGGCAGTCCTCGTCGGACCACGACGGAAGGGGGGTGTCGGCGTGAGGTCGGACCCCGGAGGCGGCGTCCCCTTCGACCCCTCGTTCAAGTCGTCCTTCGAAGACCTGTCGTTGGAAGACATGAACGCGATGGTGGCGTCCGCGAACAGCCAGCACCTCACGACGACCGGCGAGGCGCTGGTGGACGCCCAGTCCAAGATTCAGGGTGTCGCGGACGACCTGAAGAGCCACCTGAGTGGTGTCTCCTGGCAGGGAGACAGCGCCCGGGCCTTCCAGGACTGGGGATCTCAACTGACCACCCAGAGCTATGACCTCGCGGACTACACCGGCCTGGTCGGTGAACAGCTCATCACCGCGGGCTCGAGCCTGCAGTACGTGCAGAAGGCGATGCCCAAGTCGAAGCGCACGGAGTGCTTCGTCGACCCGAAGAAGGAGCAGGCGGCGGTCAAGGCGGAAGAGCCCGACCGCCAGGAGGCGATCACGCTCATGGAGAGCCTGTCGTCCTCCTACAAGTGGGCCAACGGCCAGATCTCCGGGGGTAAGGCTCCGAACTTCCAGCCCGTGCCTTATACACCCACCGGGGGCTTGATCGAGGCATACATGCGCCCCTACGGCTCGGCTGTCGAGACCCCGGATACTGACGTGACGCCTGACTATGATCCGGGCGGTGCCTCGCGAGACCCGGTGTACAACGAATCCGGTTCAGACGGCGGAGTCACCGCGGGGCGGTCGGGTGCTCAGACATCGGTGCCTGAGGCGGACTGGCGTCCGGCCTCACGGACGTCGCTGGATTCTGTCGCGCCTCCGAGCACGGTGACGGCGGCGCGGCCTCCGGCGTCTGCCAGAGGCGGGCATGACAGCCCTGGTACTGAACGAGGTATGAGGCCCGGCATGTTGCCCCCTCCCTACCGCACAGTGGAGACCCCGCCTGCCCGGGCAGGCAACGTCGTGCGAGTTCCGCCGGAGGCATCGCTCAACGAGAGCGACGAGGGCCCGGGGTTTCCATCCTCGGCTCGCTCTCTCGGGGGCGGCGACGCAGGCCAGGGGATCTTCGGCGGCACTCCGCAGGCCTTGTCGAACCCTCGGTCCGCGGGACGCTACGGCCGTGCGATCGGTGGAGAGGCAGAGGTTTCAGCACCGGGTGCTACGGCTGGATTCGGTTCTGCGCCGGTTTCAGCGACCAGCGGCGTTCCCTCAGGGCGTGCGGGGGAGACGATTTCCGGCCAGGAGCAACTGAGGGCTTCCGCCGAGGAACCCGCGCAGTTCACCTCGGGCGGGTCCGGACTGGTCGGGGGCCGGTCCGTGGGCGGGTTGGGCACGCCTGGCACGCCGGTAGGCGGAGGTGGAAGACAAGGTGCAGCTCGTCCGGACTATTTGCAAGAGGAGGAAGAGACCTGGGATGTGGGCAGGACGGATGTCGTCCCGCCGGTCCTTGGCTAGTCACCAGCGATGTGGACATTCGGAAGCTGTAGTGCTGTGCGCGCTGCCGGATGGAGTAGGACCATGAGCAGGCTTACGCGGGGGCTCGTTGTGCTCATCGCTTGGGTGGCTGTCTTCGGTCTCTTCGCACCGACGGCGTCGGCTATGGACGTCAGGTCTCTCCAGTGGTACCTCACACCGATGCAGGCCACGCAGATGTTGCGGCACGCCACAGGTGCCGGGGTCACCGTCGCAGTCGTCGACAGTGGCGTCCGCCCCGACGATCCGGACCTCGCAGGACATCTCCTGCCTGGTTACAACGCCGTGGACTCGTCCAGCGACGCTTCTGATCAGGACGGACATGGCACGCAGATGGCCGAGCTGATCGCGGGCACAGGAAACGACAACGGGATTCAGGGGCTCGCCCCCGGAGCTAAAATTCTCCCGGTCAAGGCGGGGGAGTCACGCATGGTCGCCGCGGCTACGGCCCTGCGCTACGCGGTGGCGCACGGGGCCCGTATCGTCAACATGTCCTTTGCTGACGATACGGCGGCTCGTGATTTCCCGATGGAATCCGCAGTGAAGTACGCGCACAGCAAAGGGGTGTTGATTTTTGCTGGATCTGGAAACGATGGAGACGGCCAGAACGAAGACGTCGCTCCGGCATCCCTTCCCGGAGTCGTCGGTGTAGGTGCCGTGGGGCAGAATCTCCAGGTGACCAAGTGGTCCACTTACGGCCCACAGGTCGCGCTCGCCGCGCCCGGTGACAACATTCCCAGCCGTTGCCACCCCGACAGCCAGCAGTACTGCCAGAGCGGCGGCACCAGCCCTGCCACTGCCCTCGCCTCCGCCTCCGCGGCCCTCATCTGGTCCGAGCATCCGAGCTGGACAGCGAACCAGGTTCTGCGCGTCCTGTTGTCGACGGCCGGCAAGCCGACCACGGGCGAGGTGCCCAGCCAGTACGTCGGCTACGGCATGGTCCGCCCCCGTATCGCCGTCATCGACCACCAGGGCGACCCGGGTCCCGCGAACGTCTACCCGCTGCCTGGGGCCTCCGACTCCGCGCCCTCGCCCTCCGCCTCCGCGCCGTCCTCGTCCGCGTCGGCACGTGGGAAGTTGCCCGCCCAAGCCGCCTCGTCCACCGGGGGCGGCGGCGCCCTGCCCTGGGTCCTCGGCGGAGTCGCCGCCGTCGTGGTCGTCGCAGGAGGGGGTGCGTGGGCCCTGCGCCGACGACGTCGGGCCTAACTGCCGTCGCCCACACCGCCGTTGGTGGTCGAGGTGTCCGCCGGAGCGGATACCGTGCACCAATTCGGTACGCATCAGTCACGAACAGCGCGCGATCGCCCAGCAATTGGACGCAGGCCCGCGCCGACCGAACACTTCCACAAGGGGGAGGAAACAGATGGCCCAGCAGCAGCGGCTCACCTACGCCGAGATCCAGTCTCTGGAGACGGACATCCAGACGACCACGGAGTCGATGACCAAGCAGGTGCAGAACCTGGCGAACATGATCGCCCAGCTCCAGTCGGACTGGAAGGGCCTGGGCGGTACCGCCTTCGTCCGCGCCCAGGAGCAGCTGAACGACGACCACACCGCCCTCCGCAAGGTCCTCGACGGGATCAGGGAAGCGGTGCACGACACCAAGGTCGGCGCCCAGACCAACGACGAGCAGGTCCTTCAGGACCTCAAGAGCGTCAACGTCGGGGGCCGGCCGACGAGTGGGCTCAGCAGCCTCTAAGCCCGGTCGCGTCCCTACCGCGTCCGTTCGCGGGAGAGGCGACCGCCACCATCCGAACCATCTTCCTCAGGGGGCACCATGAGCACCGGTGACGACCTCAAGGTCCACTATTCCTCGCTGACCGACGCGGCCACCGCGCTGCGCACGGCCGCCAAGGATCTCGGCAACCAGCTGGAACAGCTGCGGCGCAGGGTCCAGCGCGTCTCGGAGACCTGGGAAGGCGACGCCCAGCAGTCCTTCAAGCAGGCCGACGCCATCTGGCAGTCCCGCGCCGCCGACATCCAGTCGGTCCTGGACGACGTGGCCCGCCGAGTCGAGGACGCCCACGGCTCGTACCAGGCCACGGACCGCAAGGCGTCGCAGTACTTCCACGCGTGATCGCCGTGAGGCGTCGCTGAGGGTCGGGGCCGCACCGGCGGCCCCGACCCTCAGTTGCTCTTGCCCCCGGCCGGGGACGGCGACGATGCCGCCGGCGAGGGCGAAGTGGCCGGCTTCGCGGGCTGGCACGGGGTCACGGCCAGGTAGGCCTTCGCCGCGGGTGTGATGAGCTTGCGCAGAGTCTTCACGTCGGTGGCGGAGCTTCCCGCTTGAATCGTGAGCATGTACCAATTGGTGTCGAGCACCGGTATCGAGCACGGCACGATGGCTGCCACGTACGCTCCGAGATCGTCCTTCCACGACGCCGCTTCGTAAGGCCCGTTGACGGGTTGGAAGTCCCGCAGGTTCGCAGCGTTCGAGGACTTGACGACCTTGGAGATGCTGTCCTGCCCCACTCCTTCCTGCGAGGCGCTGATGAGCGTGTTTCGGTGGCTGTCCTGGTACGAGCACCCTCGAATACCGAGCATTTGCTCTTGGGACACGGCCCTGAACCCTGGGGGAGTCGGCTTGAGGGTTTTCCCACTGGGGAACAGCGGACCGTAAAGAGACGTGTCGACCTTCAGTCCGCAGAACGTTGCCGGAACGGCCGCAGTCGAGGCACAGCCCGTGAGGGTGGACGCGGGTAGGAGCAGCATGCTCAAGGAGAGGAAGACCGCGCGCCAGGAAACGGTCCGGGCTCCGGTACAGCCGGCTCGCAGCGGGATACGGGACTCAACCATGGTAGGCCTTGGCCCAAGCGGTCGCGGACCCGAAGGCGTTCCCCACCTGACCGGCCACGCTGTCCTGAAGGTCGGTAACCGTGGGGCCGTTCATATGATGCGTCCTTCCTGCCCGCGCGATCGATGCCTGTGCCGCACTGATAGCTGCCATGCGTGCGTCTGAGTACTGCTCTCCGGCCGCGGCCTGGGCCGCGAGCGTGTTGTCGTGCTTGATGGTGTCCATGATGCTGTCGTTGAGGTCGTCCTGTGCCCACTCCGAAACGGTGCCGACGATGGGTACCGCCTCGGTGGCGTGTTCCAGTGCCTTGTCCGCGCCCACCGCGACGATGCGAGTGGCCCACTTGTCGGCGAGTGCCGCGTTCTCGTTGAAGTCCTTGTCGCTTTGGGCGTAGGAGTCGTGCACCGCCTGCGCGCGGGCACCGCTCATCAGACCTGCGACGGTGGCGCCCGGGAGTGTGGCGTTCTGGACGCGCTCAGTCAGCGACACCGCCGAGCCGGTGTGTGCGCCGACTTCCCGGTCGATGAGGTTGCCAGTGAACGCCTGGTTGGCGCCGGTGATCGCGGCGTAGGCATGGGGGTCTGATCCCACCGCGCAAAGGAATGCCATCGGGTTCCTGCCAGTGAGGTCGACGGACGCGCCGAACGACGAGATGTCCTTGAAGCCGCTCACCCCCCTCTGAAAGTCCGCAATGTAATCCGCGCTCATGTCCCCGAGATCCGCCCGCAGATCGGCGAACTTCGCCGGGTGATCGTCATCGCCGTCGAGCCAGTCCGGATGTCCGCCCAGCGTGTTGACCACCGTGCTCATGATCGACGCACCCGTCCCCGAATGCGGCACCGCCGCGCTCAGCAAACCGCTGCCGTACGGGCGACCGGTCGTGGCCGCCTCCAGGGCCGCTCCGAAGCCCTGGCAGTCCGCCGGGCCCTTGAACGCCACGAGCGTTCCGGCCGCCGCTTCCTCCGCGTACGGCCACTGCCGCTGGTCCAGCAGGTACTGGAGCCGGTGTTGCGGGGCCGCGGGGTTCAGGAAGGCCTGGGCCGCCGCCGGTTCCTTGCCCATGATGCCGAGCAGGCCGTCCAGGGGATCGGTCACCATCCCCGGCGGAACGCTGCCGTTGACGGGGTTCCAGATGCCCGACCGGGGCTTCTCCGCCGCGATGATCCCGTCGCCCACGTCCGAGAGGAACCGCGTGCCGTAGCCGTTCCCGCCGTGGCTCATCAGCGTCACGAGCGACTGGTAGCCGTAGACCGGTTCGAGGTTGTCGCCGAACGTGTGCGTGCCCGCCCGGGTCAGCTGCTTGATCCAGCGCTGGTAGAACGCCGACGTCGGGTCCTTCGTGGCCGAGGCGAGGGAGAGGGCCACCTCCGACTCCAGGGACGCGTACGAGCCCCGGGTGTCCTCGGCGCCGCTGTTGGACAGATGGTTCAGCGTGGTCGCCAGCCGCAGCGTGTTGTCCGCGCCCAGCGACGTCAGCAGCGTCCGGCTGAAGTCCGTGTCGTGGTCACCGGAGCGCATGAGCATCTGGAGGTGGCTCATGTCCTCCCCGGTCAGCTTGCCTGCCGAGTCCAACTGCAACGCGAGTCTCGCCGCCTCACGGGCGTCGTCGCGGCTGACGTCCCCGTCCGCGGACGCGTTGAAGTCGTTGTCCGTCGGGAGAGCCTGGTAGCGCGACGCGGCGTCCAACGCCACCCGCACCCCGTAGTCCTCGTCCTGGAGGGCGGACAGCGCGTCACCGATGCGACGGGCCCACTCCGCGGAGGCCTGCTCACCGCTGTCCTTCGACAGGTGCGGGTTGTAGTCGGGGTTGCGCGGGTCGGCCGAGACCGAGCCGTCCGCGTCGACGATCATCCCGGCCGCCCGCGCCTGGCTCACCGTCTTCCTGAGCGCGCTCTGTAACGGGGTCAGCTTCGCCTCGGCCTCCTTCAGGACCGAGGCCACCGCCTCGGCCTCCTTCCGGGCGGCCTGGATGTCCTGGAGGTCGGTCAACGACGTGCCGACCGACGCCTGCGCGCTCACCCCGGTCCAACTGCCGTCCGTGCTCACGCTGAGCACCTTGGTGCGGTACGTGGTGGCCATGTCGCCGAACGTGCCCGCCATCGTTCCCCACTGCCTGGCGGCGTCCCCGAGCTTGGACAGGTCGGCCGCCATGGCCTCCTGGTACGTCACCATGCGGTCATCCCCTCAACTGCGACAACTCGGAACCGCGACAACTCGGAACCGCGACAACTCGGAACCCGACAACTCAAGACCGCGACAGCTCAGAACTGCGACAGCTCAGAACTGCGACAACTTCGAATACGGCGGCACCGGGCCGCCGGCCTCCGGCTTCAGCAACGGCCCGCTTCCGAACGACGACGCCGTCGCGCCGTCGTTGTCGCCGAAGAGCGTGTTCGTGCCACTCAGCGCCCGCCGCGCCGCCGTGAAACGGCCGTTCAACGCCGCCACCTGGCGGTGCCACTCGGTGAGCGCGTCCGACAGTCCCGCGGCGGTCTCCCAGCCCTTCAGACCGGCGACCGCCTCGTGCGTCGCGCTGTCCGCGCCCGAGCCGTCCGTCTTCAGGTCGGTCTCCAGACCGTGCAACGCCGTCACGGCCGCCGCCTTCGCCGCCGGACTCGACGCCAGGTCCCGCGCACCGCCCGGCGACGTCCACCCCGGTGCCGTACCGCTGTAGTCCATCACGCCCTCCCCCTCCATGCCTGCGATGCCACGACGCTAGCAGCGCCGTACGTCCCCTCAACTCGGCGGCAGCCAGCCCAGCTGGACCAGCGGCACACCCCTCCTGCGGGACACGAAGAAGCCCCGGCCGGCCGGCATCGGGCGCGGGCGGACCGGGCCCAGCAGCTCGCCCTCGGACGGATCGCCGGACAACACGACGCCCTGGGCGCCCAGTTCGCGTACCCGCTGCATGAACGGCTCGTACAGCGCACGCCCCGCGCCGCCGGTGCTCCGCGCGACGATGAAGCGCACGCCCACGTCGCGGGCGAACGGAAGGTTGTCCACCAGTGCCGACAGCGGATTGGACGGCCCGGAGGCCACCAGCTCGTAGTCGTCGACGATGACGAAGACCTGCGGGCCCGACCACCAGCTGCGGTCACGCAACTGCTGTGGTGTGACGTCCGGTTGGGGAGCGCGCCGGGTCATCAGCGCGTTCAGCTCGTTCATGTGCAGTTCCAGCGAGGACGCCACCGGGGCGTACTCCAGCAGATGCTGCTCGGGCAGCGCGCCCAGCAGCGAACGCCGGTAGTCGCCCGCGACGATCACCGCCTCCTCGGGCGTGTACCGCTCGGCGATCTGCTTGGCGAACAGCCGCAACAGCGCGGTCTTGCCCGATTCGCTGTCGCCGAACACCACGAAGAACGGGTCGGTCTCGAAGTCCACGAAGACCGGCGCCAGATCGTTCTCGTCGAGAGCGAACGCCACGCCCTGACGCGGGTACTCGAAGCCCTTCGGCAGCCGGTCCGCGGGCACCTGCCGGGGCAGCAGCCGCACCTTCGGCGCGTGCGCGTGCGGCCAGGCCTGCGCCACCGCGCGCACCAGGGCCGACGTGGCCTGCGGCAGGTCCTCCGCGAAGCCGGTGGCGTCCACCCGTGGCTGCGCGGCCATGAAGTGCAGGCGCTCGGGCACCTGGCCCCGGCCGGGCACGCCCGCCGGCACGTTGGCGGCGACCTTGCGGTCGAACTCGGAGTCCAGCGTGTCGCCGAGGCGCAGTTCGAGACGGCCCAGCAGCAGGTCCTTCAGCGCGGCGCGGACCTCCATGTACCGGGCGGCGGAAACGACCACGTGGACGCCGTAGCCCAGGCCCCGGGCGGCGATGTCGGTGACGACCGCCTCCAGCGCCTCGTGGTCCTGCCGGAACGCGCCCCAGCCGTCCACCACGAGGAAGACGTCGCCCCAGTGCTCGTCCGGCAGTTCACCGGCGGCGCGGCGCCTGCGGTAGGTGCCGATGGAGTCGATGCCCTGGGCGCGGAAGAACTCCTCGCGCCGCGCCAGCACCCCGGCGACCTCGGCGACGGTACGGCGCACCCGCTCCGGGTCGAGGCGCGACGCCACCCCGCCGACGTGCGGCAGGTCCGCCACCGAGCTGAGCGCGCCGCCCCCGAAGTCCAGCCCGTAGAACTGGACTTCACGCGGCGTGTGGGTCAGCGCGAACGAGCAGATCAGGGTGCGCAGCAGCGTGGACTTGCCGGAACGCGGCCCGCCCACGACCAGCATGTGGCCCGCCGCACCCGAGAAGTCGCGCACGAGCGTTTCGCGGCGCTGCTCGAACGGCTTGTCCACCACGCCCAGCGGCACGCACAGCCTGCCCAGGTGCGGATGCCCGGCGGCGGTCAGCCCGCGGCCCTCCACGGGGGCGAGCGGCGACAAGAGCTCGTCCAGTGGCGGCGCCTCGTCCAGCGGAGGCAGCCACACCCGGTGCGCCGGCGGCCCCTGGCCCTCCAGCCGCCCGGCGATCACGTCCAGCACGGTGGCGGCCTGCCCCGCCTCGTCCCGGTCGCCGGGCGACGGCGATCCGACCGGGTCGGGTACCGCGTACGTCACCGGCACCGGCGCCGCGGTGAACAGCACGGGCCGCCGCTCCACGGCCGGTGAGCCGTCACGGCCGTCACCGGAGGCGGCCGTGCCCGGGCGGTACGGCCCCGACACGTAGGCCGCCTTGAAGCGCACCATCTCGTCGGTGCCGAACTTCAGGTAACCGGAACCGGGGATCGACGGCAGGTGGTAGGCGTCGGGCACGCCGAGCGCGGCGCGGGACTCGGCGGCGGAGAAGGTGCGCAGGCCGATGCGGTACGACAGGTAGGTGTCCAGGCCGCGCAGCCTGCCTTCCTCCAGCCGTTGCGAGGCCAGCAGCAGGTGGACGCCGAGGGACCGGCCGATGCGGCCGATCTGGATGAACATGTCGATGAAGTCGGGCTTGGCGCTGAGCAGTTCGCTGAACTCGTCGACCACCAGCAGCAGCGAGGACAGCGGTTCCAGCGGAGCGCCGCCTGCCCGGGCCCGCTCGTAGTCGTGGACGTTGGCGAAGTTGCCGGCCGCGCGCAGCAGTTCCTGGCGCCGTTGCAGCTCGCCGGTGATCGAGTCGCGCATCCGGTCGACCAGCGTCAGGTCGTCCGCCAGGTTGGTGATGACCGCGGCGACGTGCGGCAGCTCCGACATCCCGGCGAAGGTCGCGCCGCCCTTGAAGTCGGCGAGCACGAAGTTGAGCGCCTCCGAGGAGTGGGTGACCGCCAGCCCCAGCACCAGCGTGCGCAGCAGCTCCGACTTGCCCGAGCCGGTGGCGCCGACGCACAGGCCGTGCGGGCCCATGCCCTCAAGGGCGGCCTCCTTCAGGTCGACGACGACCGGGCGGCCGTCCTGGCCGACGCCGACGGGCACCCGCAGCCGTTCGTGCGCCGAACGCGGACGCCACGTCCTGGCCACGTCCACCGACGCCGCGTCGCCGAGCGCGAGCATGTCGGTGAACTCCAGGTTGGTCAGCAGCGGTTCCTCGCCGTCGTCGGTGCCCAGCCGCAACGGGGCCAGCTGCCGGGCCAGCGCCTCGGCGCCCGCGTACGGCAGGGCGTCCGGCACGCCGGTGTAGACCATGCCGTCCGGCGTCTCGGTGCGCAGCTCACGCGGATGGACGACGACCGACAACATGCCGACCGGCTCCCGCAGTTCACCGGGGAGCAGCTGCACCACGGTGACGCCCTGGAACCCCTCGGCCGAGGCGATGGCGGCCTCCGCCGGGACGGTCACGCCGTCCACCACGATCACCAGGTGCGGCTGGTCCAGCAGCGGCTGCGCGGAGCGGTGGAACCGCGGACGGCCCTCCAGGTACGGCCGCAGGGCCTCCTCCAGCTCGGGAACGTCGTCGCGGAACAGCCGCCGGGTGCCCGCGCCGTCCAGCGTGCCGGGCAGCTGGGTGTGCGGCAGCCACTTGGTCCACTCCCACTCGTCCGCCGAGCCGTGCCCGGCGGCGACCGCGATCACCAGGTCCTCGGGGGAGTGCAGGGTCGCCAGCTGCGCCACCATGGCCCGCGCCGTCCCGTACACCGCGTCGGGCGCGCCGGAGACGGTCAGGTGGTAGAACGCCCGCAGGCTGACCGCCATCGGCAAGCCGTCCAAGGACCCGTGCGCCGCCAGGAAGCCCCGCATCGCCGACGCGGTGAGGGGCTCCAGTTCCTCCACCGGTGCCGTGGTCGGCGCGACCAGCGGGGTGGCCAGCCGCTGCGCGCCCAGGCCGAGGCGGACGTGGGCGAAGTCCGCGTCGCTCACCCGCCGTTCCCACACCCGGTCGCCCTGCGCCACCAGCGCCCACAGCTGGTCCGGCTCCGGGTGCTGGTGCAGTCGCGCGGTGCGCTGCGCGTGTGCCGTGCGGCGGACCTGCTTGCGCACCCCGGCCAGGTACGTGAAGTAGTCGCGGCGCGCCTGTGCCATCTGCCCCGAGGGGCCCTGCCGCATCCGCGCCGCCTGGGTGACGCCCATGACCGCGGTCGAGGCGACCATCAGTCCGCCCATCACCTTCATGAACGCCTGCGTGCCCGGCATGAAGAAGAACGCCGACGAGGACGCCATCCCCAGCATCGGCAGCAGCGTCATCAACAGGCCCTGCTCCTGGCCCCGGGGCAGCTCCGGCGGGGTCTCCAGCCGGACCTCCTGCGCGGGGACCTCGGGCGGCACCGCCCTGGGCGGGCGTTTGACGACGACCACGCTCACCGAAGCATCAATCCTCAATGCGGACGGGGACGTCTTCCGGGTCAGCTGGCCTCAGCTCCGCGCCGCCGCCGGGTGGCGACGGCCTCCCCCCGCGCGATCGACGATCCTACTGAACACGTCAACGCCCTTGCCCGATAGGGTTGCTGGCCGCATCGCCACGAACTCAAGGGGGAACCGCGAGGTGAGCACGACCGCAGCGACCGGCTTCAGCCGCGTCACCGTCGTCGCACCCGACAGCCGGATCGACGTCGCCCTGCCCGAGGACATCCCGCTCGCCGACATCAACCCCGAGATCCTGCGGCTGTCCGGCCAGACCCAGCCGCCGGACGCGCCCACCGGATGGCATCTGGTGCGCCGTGACGGCACCGTGCTGGACCCCGCCCGCAGCCTCGCCGCCCAACGGGTGCTCGACGGCGAGGTGTTGAGCCTGCGGCCGTTCGCCGAGTCGCTGCCGCCCGCGGTCTACGACGACGTGGTGGACGCCGTGGCCGCCGCGGTCGCCACCGACCGCCGCCGCTGGAGCGACGAGCTGATGCGGGCCGCCGGACTCACCGGCGGGATGCTGCTGCTGGCGCTGACGGCCCTGGTGCTGTGGTGCGCCGACCCCGTGCGCCACGACACCCACGGACTGCCCGGCGTCATCGCCGCCGCGGCGGGCGTGCTGCTCACCGCCCTGGCCGCGGTCCGCGCCCGGGTCTACGACGACCGCGGTTCCGCCGTCGCGTTCGGGCTCGGCGCGCTGCCGCTGCTGCTGCTCGCGGGCTCCGCGATCGTCGCCCCCGACACCGGGCAGGGCCCTGGCCGCCTCCAGTTCCTGCTGGGCTGCGTCACCGTCCTCGTCGCGTCAACCCTGCTCATCGCCCTCACCCCGAACGGGGACGCCCCGTTCGTGGCCGCCGCGACCGCCGCCGCCGTCGGCACCCTCGCCGCCTTCGCCGCGGTCCTCACCGAGGCGGCCCCCTCCCACGTCGCCGCGGTCTGCGCGGTCCTCGCGGTGGCCGCGACCGCGTTCCTGCCCGCGCTGTCCGCCCGCTTCGCCCGGCTGCCCATCGGCTTCGCCACGCCCCGCCCGGACGACGCCGCGGGGGTACGGGACGCCGAGCCGGTCGACGAGACCCGGATCGCGGCCCGGGCCCGGCGCGGCCACGAGATGCTGCTCGGCCTGGTCGGCGGATGCAGCGCGGTCGTGGTGGGCTGCGGCGCGGTGCTGGGCTTCTCGCACTCCGCCTGGGCCCAGCCGCTCGCCCTGGCCACCGGGCTCGCCGCGCTGACCCGGGCCCGGCTCTTCCGGTACACCGCCCAGGTCGGCTGCCTGCTGGCCGCCGGGGTCGGCGCGATCGCGCTGCTGGTGCTCGGGCTCGCGCTGCACCCGCCGGCCGCCGAGGCGCACGCCCTGCTCACCGGCGACCACGCGCGGGCGGATCTGCGTACCCTGTGGCTGGCCGCGAGCGTGGCCGCCGGGGCCGGGCTCGCGGCGGCGGTCGCGCTGATCGTGCCGAAGAAGGGGGTCTCCCCGTTCTGGGGCAGGCTGCTGGACCTCGCCGAGGGCGCCGTGCTGCTGTCGCTGGTGCCGCTGTGCCTGGCGGTGCTCGGCGTCTACGGGGCCGCGCGGGGGATGGGCTCCGGCTGAGCGGACGCCGAGCCGGGGACCCGGGGACGACCCTCGGACAGGGGCTGGTACTCTGGGTGACGGCCGTGTGTCCACCCGGCCCTCTCGCTCGACGAGTTTCGACGTTCCCCTGAGAAGCAGACCAGGGGCGCTCGCGAGCACGAAGACCCAAGGAGTAAGTGTGCCGCTCGACGCCGCAACCAAGAAGCAGATCGTCGCGGACTTCGGTACCAAGGAGAGCGACACCGGCTCCCCCGAGGTCCAGGTCGCCCTGCTGACCCGCCGGATCACCGACCTGACCGAGCACCTCAAGACCCACAAGCACGACCACCACTCGCGCCGTGGTCTGCTGCTCCTGGTCGGCCAGCGCCGCCGCCTGCTGCAGTACCTGGCCAAGAAGGACATCACGCGCTTCCGCGCCCTGGTCGAGCGCCTCGGCATCCGCCGCGGCGCGGCGGGCGCCCGCTGAGACGTCGTGAAGGGGAGCGGTTCCCGACCCGGGGGCCGCTCCCTTTGCCGTACGTGAGCACCGCCCGGGACGCGGCGACGATGTCGCCGTACGTGTGACGGTTGTTCGCCGTACGTGTGGCCGGACCGCGAGGTTTGTAGTCTGGCCTGGAAAGAACAGAACAAAGGAGGAGCGCCCGCGCCTGCCGACCGCCGAGTCGGTGCCAGAGGCGCCGGTCCTCGGTAGTGGCCCCCGGGTCGCGCCGCGCGGTGGACGACCCGCCGCACGACGTGGCACCCCGGTGGCTTCGATCGAAGACCGGCCCGGCCGGGACCGCCGTGTCCGGCGGTGCGGCGCTCCACCGCGGAAGGCTCCGGGGCAGGTGCCCCGGAGCGGACACAAGGAGAATTCCCATAGTGGAGAACGAGACCCACTACGCCGACGCCGTGATCGACAACGGCTCCTTCGGCACCCGCACCATCCGCTTCGAGACCGGCCGCCTGGCCCGCCAGGCCGCCGGTTCCGCGGTGGCCTACCTGGACGACGAGACCATGGTCCTGTCGGCCACCACCGCCTCGAAGCACCCCAAGGACCAGCTCGACTTCTTCCCGCTCACGGTGGACGTCGAGGAGCGGATGTACGCGGCCGGCCGCATCCCCGGCTCGTTCTTCCGCCGTGAGGGCCGCCCCTCCGAGGACGCCATCCTCACCTGCCGTCTGATCGACCGCCCGCTGCGCCCCTCGTTCAAGAAGGGCCTGCGCAACGAGATCCAGGTCGTCGCCACGATCATGGCGCTCAACCCCGATCACCTCTACGACGTGGTCGCCATCAACGCCGCCTCCGCCTCGACGCAGCTGGCGGGCCTGCCGTTCTCCGGCCCGATCGGCGGCGTGCGCGTCGCGCTGATCCGCGGCCAGTGGGTGGCGTTCCCGACCCACAGCGAGCTGGAGGAGGCCGTCTTCGACATGGTCGTCGCCGGTCGCGTCCTGGAGGACGGCGACGTCGCGATCATGATGGTCGAGGCCGAGGCCACCGAGAAGACCATCAAGCTGGTCGAGGGCGGCGCCGAGGCGCCGACCGAGGAGATCGTGGCCGCGGGTCTGGAAGCGGCCAAGCCGTTCATCAAGACCCTGTGCAAGGCGCAGTCGGAGCTGGCCGCCAAGGCCGCCAAGCCGACCGGCGAGTTCCCGATCTTCCTCGACTACCAGGACGACGTCCTGGAGGCGCTGACCGCCGCCGTCCGCGACGAGCTGGCCCAGGCGCTGACCATCGCGGGCAAGCAGGAGCGCGAGGCCGAGCTGGACCGGGTCAAGGGCCTGGCCGCCGAGAAGCTGCTGCCGCAGTTCGAGGGCCGCGAGAAGGAGATCTCCGCCGCCTACCGCGCGCTCACCAAGAAGCTGGTGCGCGAGCGCGTCATCAAGGACAAGGTGCGCATCGACGGCCGCGGTGTCACCGACATCCGCACCCTGTCCGCCGAGGTCGAGGTCGTCCCCCGCGTCCACGGCTCGGCGCTGTTCGAGCGCGGCGAGACCCAGATCCTGGGCATCTCCACGCTGAACATGCTGCGCATGGAGCAGCAGCTCGACACGCTCGCGCCCGAGACGCGCAAGCGCTACATGCACAACTACAACTTCCCGCCGTACTCCACCGGCGAGACCGGCCGCGTCGGCTCCCCGAAGCGCCGCGAGATCGGCCACGGCGCGCTGGCCGAGCGGGCGCTGCTGCCGGTGCTGCCGGCCCGCGAGGACTTCCCGTACGCCATCCGCCAGGTCTCCGAGGCGCTGGGCTCCAACGGCTCGACCTCGATGGGCTCGGTCTGCGCCTCCACCATGTCGCTGCTGAACGCCGGTGTGCCGCTCAAGGCCCCGGTCGCCGGTATCGCCATGGGCCTGATCTCGCAGGAGATCGAGGGTGAGACGCACTACGTGACGCTGACCGACATCCTCGGCGCCGAGGACGCGTTCGGCGACATGGACTTCAAGGTCGCGGGCACCAAGACCTTCGTCACCGCGCTCCAGCTCGACACCAAGCTCGACGGCATCCCGGCCTCCGTGCTGGCCGCCGCGCTCAAGCAGGCCCGCGACGCGCGCCTGCACATCCTGGACGTGATGAACGAGGCCATCGACGTCCCGGACGAGATGTCCCCGAACGCCCCGCGGATCATCAGCATCAAGATCCCGGTGGACAAGATCGGCGAGGTCATCGGCCCCAAGGGCAAGATGATCAACCAGATCCAGGAGGACACCGGCGCCGAGATCGCCATCGAGGACGACGGCACGGTGCTGATCGGCGCGTCCGAGGGCTCGGCCGCCGAGGCCGCCCGCGCGACCATCAACGGCATCGCCAACCCGACGATGCCCGAGGTCGGCGAGCGCTACCTGGGCACGGTCGTCAAGACCACCACCTTCGGTGCCTTCGTCTCGCTCATGCCGGGCAAGGACGGTCTGCTGCACATCTCGCAGATCCGCAAGCTGGCCGGCGGCAAGCGCGTGGAGAACGTCGACGACGTCCTCGCGGTCGGCAGCAAGGTGCAGGTCGAGATCGCCGAGATCGACCAGCGCGGCAAGCTCTCGCTCATCCCGGTCATCGAGGGCGAGGACGGCGACGCCGAGGCGGCGAAGGACGAGTCCGCCAAGTGACGACGCGCAAGCGTGGCGCGACGGCCCGCCCCTCTTCTGAGGGGCGGGCCGTCGCCCGTACCACCACCGTCCTCAAGGGCGACGCGGGCGTCGGCACCGTGCGCCGCACGGTGCTCCCCGGCGGTCTGCGCGTCGTCACCGAGTCGATTCCCGGGGTGCGCTCGGTGACCTTCGGCATCTGGGTCGGCGTGGGCTCGCGCGACGAGACCCCGTCGCTGAACGGTGCCACGCACTACCTGGAGCACCTGCTCTTCAAGGGCACCGGGCGGCGCAGCGCGCTGGAGATCTCCGCCGCGATCGACGCGGTCGGCGGTGAGATGAACGCGTTCACCGCCAAGGAGTACACCTGCTACTACGCGCGGGTGCTCGACTCCGACCTGCCGCTCGCCGTCGACGTCATCTGCGACATGCTCACCGGCGCGCTGATCACACCGCAGGACGTGGACGCCGAGCGCGGCGTGGTCCTCGAAGAGATCGCGATGACCGAGGACGACCCGGGCGACCAGGTCCACGACCTGTTCAACACCGCGATGCTCGGCGACTCCCCGCTGGGCCGCCCGGTGCTGGGCACCGTCGAGACCGTCAACGCGCTGACCCGCCCGCGCATCTCCCGCTTCTACCGCAAGCACTACGACCCCACCCACCTGGTCGTCGCCGCCGCGGGCAACCTCGACCACGCCACCGTCGTACGGCAGGTGCGCCGCGCCTTCGAGGCGGCCGGGGCGCTGGACGACACGACCGCGGTGCCGGTGGGACCGCGGTGCGGGACGAAGGCGATCCGCGCCACCGGCCGCGTCGAGGTGCTGGACCGCGGCACCGAGCAGGCCCACGTGGTGCTCGGCATGCCCGGTCTGTCACGCACCGACGAGCGGCGCTGGGCACTGGGGGTGCTCAACACCGCGCTGGGCGGCGGGATGAGCAGCCGCCTGTTCCAGGAGATCCGCGAGAAGCGCGGCCTGGCCTATTCGGTCTACTCCTACACCTCCTCCTTCGCCGACTGCGGCCTGTTCGGCGTCTACGCCGGCTGCCAGCCGCGGCGCACCGGCGAGGTCCTCAAGATCTGCCGCGAGGAGCTGTACGACGTCGCGGAGAACGGCCTGTCCGACGAGGAACTCACCCGCGCCGTCGGCCAGTTGGCGGGCTCCACGGTGCTGGGCCTGGAGGACACCGGCGCGCTGATGAACCGTATCGGCAAGAGCGAGCTGTGCTGGGGCGAGCAGTTGTCGGTGGACGACATGCTCGGCCGCATCCGCGCCGTCACCCCCGACGAGGTGCGGGCGGTGGCACGCGACGTGCTGGGACGGCGGCCGTCACTGGCCGCGATCGGCCCGCTGAACGGCAAGCGGGCCGCCCTCCTCCAGGAGGCCGTGGCCTGACCCCGGGCCCGCCGCCCCGGACCGCGGGCGGCGGCCCCGACCCTTCCGACCGCCCCGAACCCGAAGGACGAAGCGAGATGAGCAAGCTGCGTGTGGCCGTGATCGGCGCCGGCGGCCGGATCGGCTCCGAAGCCGTACGTGCCGTCGAGGCGGCCGACGACCTGGAACTGGTCGCCGCCCTCCGCCGGGGCGACTCACTGGAGACGCTGACCGCGGCCCACGCGGACGTGGCCGTCGAGCTGACCCACCCCGACGCGGTCATGGAGAACCTGCGGTTCTGCGTCGCCAACGGCATCCACGGCGTCGTCGGCACCACCGGCTGGACCGACGAGCGCCTCGCGCTGCTCGACGGCTGGGTCGCCGCCTCACCCGGCACCGGCGTGCTCATCGCGCCGAACTTCTCCATCGGCGCGGTGCTCACCATGCGCTTCGCGCAGCAGGCGGCGCGGTTCTTCGAGTCCGTCGAGGTCGTCGAACTGCACCACCGCGGCAAGGCCGACGCACCGTCCGGCACCGCCACCCGCACCGCCCAGCTGATCGCCGCGGCCCGCGAACGCGCCGGGCTCGCGCCGCAGCAGGACCCGACCACGGTCGGCCTGGAGGGCGCGCGGGGCGCGGACGTGGACGGCGTGCCGGTGCACGCGGTGCGGCTGCACGGGCTGCTGGCCCACCAGGAGGTGCTGTTCGGCGACTCGGGCGAGACGCTGACCATCCGGCACGACTCCCTGCACCACCGGAGCTTCATGCCCGGCATTCTGCTCGCCGCCCGCAAGGTGACCGAGCGCCCCGGGGTCACCTTCGGCCTCGAACACTTCCTCGACCTGGACTGATCGGCTGATCGTTGTGCGCGCGAAGATCACGTATTTCGTCACGGCCGCCGTGCTGCTCGTCTACTTCTACCTGGCGGGCAGCCGCGGCGTGATGCTCCTGCAACAGGGCACCGCGGTGACCATCCCGTTCGGCGTCGCCGTGCTGGTGCTGCCCCTCATCGGCGTGTGGTTCCTCGTGCAGACCACGCGGTTCGCCACCAGCGCCGACCGGCTGGCGAGGGAACTGGACGCGGAGGGCGGCCTGCCGGTCGACGAACTGGTACGCACCCCCAGCGGCCGCATCGACCGGGACTCCGCCGACGCGGTCTTCGCCCGGCGCAAGGCGGAAGCGGAGACGTCGCCGGACGACTGGCGCTCGTGGTTCCGCCTCGCCGTCGCCTACCACGACGCCCGCGACACCCCGCGTGCCCGCAAGGCCATGCAGCGCGCGATCGCCCTGCACGACGGCCGCCCGGTCCGCGCCTGAGCGCACGGACCGCGGCCCGCCCCGGGTACGCGGCCCTCGCCGGACTCAGCCGCGGCGCAGGTCGGTCGCCCAGCCCTCGATGACGTCGGCCGCGACGTCGAAGGACTCCGACCGGCCCAGGAAGTCCGGGCTGTGGTCGGTCAGCACGGTCGGCAGCTCGCCGCCGTGCGCCTTGCGGACCACCAGGGCCTGTCCCTGAACGGTGCGCGGCAGCGCCAGCAACCGCACCGGCTGCTGCGCGGTACGCACCTCGACGCCGTCCCACGAAACGGTGTTCGTCCGCAGCAGCGTGGTGACCCGCAGGCCGTGCGCGCCGACCCAGACGCCGACGCGCAGCAGCCGCAGCGCGACCGCGATCACCACGACGCCCGACACCAGCAGGGTCACCGCGCCGGACGCGCCGACCGCCAGCCCCTCGATGAGCGCGGCGAACAGCAGGTAGGACGCCAGCACCAGCAGCAGCGACGCCGTCGCCACCCGCCACGGCCCCAGCTGGTACGGCCGGTGCCATCCCTCCACCGCCCGCCGCGAAGCGAGGTCCGCGGCCGCGAAGCGCTCGTCCTGGCCGGCGTCGGAGGTGAGGAAAGACAGGGGCACGGCGCGATGTCCTTTTCCAGCGGTGGATGTGCGCGGACCAGACCGGCCGCCCTCGATCGTTCCCGGGGCAGGCCGTGACCGGTGAGGCTACCAGCGCCGCGACGGACCATGGGGCCTCGTACCAGCCGCTCCCGTGCGGAGCTCGTACCGGCGGCTCCCGTGCGGAAAAGGACTCCGGCTCAGTGGTGGTGCGCGACGTCCGCCTGCTGGGGCGCGGACCCGGGGGAGTGCTGCGCGTTGAGCGCGGGCGTGCCCAGGACCACGGCGCCCACCAGCCCGGCGACGACCGTGACCGTGGCGAATATGCGCCCGGCTATCTGGGACCGTGACGCGCGCTGCCGGGGTGGAGGCTCCACGTTGCTGCGGAAGCTGTCCGCCTCGGCCACGAAGGCGAACGGAACGGGCTCTCCCCGGCGGAACATGGCGTCTTCCTCCCCGAATCGTAGGCTGGTCTGCACCGGAAACGAACCGGGCCGCCGTTTGGTGCCCGATGTCCATGATCTGCACCGGTCGTTGTATTTGACGCGATCCCGGCCTCCGGGGTTCCGGAGCGGCCCCGCCTCCAGCCCGGCACGATGCCGATCGATAGGCTGGCCGTCGGCCCGGCCGGGTCCACCAGTGACGATTCAGGAAGTGTGCTCTCGTGCCCGACACCCCCTCCGAGACCTCCGTCTCTTTCCGCAGCGACGTGACCGTGGAACTGGTCAAGCACAACGCCGCGGACTCGGACGTGCTGTGGGCGGCCCGGGTCTCCACCGCGGGGGAGCAGTCCCTCGACGAGCTGGGCAAGGACCCCGAGCGGTCCAAGGGGCTCATCAACTACCTGATGCGCGACCGCCACGGCAGCCCGTTCGAGCACAACTCGATGACCTTCCTGGTCAGCGCGCCCATCTTCGTCTTCCGCGAGTTCATGCGGCACCGCGTCGGCTGGTCGTACAACGAGGAGTCCGGCCGCTACCGCGAGCTGCAGCCGGTCTTCTACGTGCCCGGCGAGGACCGCAAGCTCGTGCAGCAGGGGCGCCCCGGCAAGTACGAGTTCGTACACGGCTCCCCGGAGCAGCACGCCGCCGTCTCCGAGACGATGCGCGCCTCCTACCTGGAGTCCTACGAGGCCTACCAGCGGATGCTGAAGGACGGCGTCGCGCGCGAGGTGGCGCGGGCCGTGCTGCCCGTCGGGCTGTTCTCCTCGATGTACGCGACCTGCAACGCCCGCTCCCTGATGCACTTCCTCAGCCTGCGCACCAAGGACGACCGCGCCGCCGTGCCGTCGTTCCCGCAGCGGGAGATCGAGATGGTCGCGGAGCGGATGGAGGCGGAGTGGGCGCGGCTCATGCCGCTGACGTACGCCGCGTTCAACGCCAACGGCCGCCAGGCCCCCTGAACCGGCCCGGCGGACCGACCCGCCCACGCGGGACCGGGGGAAGAAGAGCCCGCCCCGTGACAGGGCCGTTCCCCTGATGAACCAACGTCCAAAGTGTCCCAATTGCGGGTATTAGTGACATTCATCTAGGCTTCAGAAACGGATTCCGGCGCTGCTTGGACCCCCGAGCAGGCAGCGCCGGGGTCCCACCTCCCCCGCTCCCGCCCGTGTCAGGGCCCCGACGCGGCGGCGCGCAACCCTCGCGGACCTCACGGAAGGTCCCCAAGGGGGCACTCCGGTACCGGCTACGAGTAGCGTTGGACCCATGGCTCCGACCTCCACACCGCAGACCCCCTTCGGGCGGGTCCTGACCGCAATGGTCACGCCGTTCACCGCGGACGGCGCTCTCGACGTCGACGGCGCCCAGCGCCTCGCCGCCCATCTGGTGGACGCCGGCAACGACGGACTCGTCGTCAACGGCACCACCGGTGAGTCCCCGACCACCAGCGATGCGGAGAAAGAGCAGCTCGTACGGGCGGTGCGCGAAGCGGTCGGCGACCGCGCGTTCGTCGTCGCGGGCGTCGGCACCAACGACACCCGGCACAGCGTGGAACTCGCCCGCCAGGCCGAGAAGGCCGGCGCCCACGGCCTGCTGACCGTCACCCCGTACTACAGCAAGCCCACCCAGGAGGGCCTGTACCGGCACTTCACGGCGATCGCCGACAGCACCGGCCTGCCCGTGATGCTGTACGACATCCCCGGCCGCAGCGGCGTCCCGATCCAGACCGAGACGATCGTCCGGCTCGCCCAGCACCCGCGCATCGTCGCCAACAAGGACGCCAAGGGTGATCTCGGCCGCGCCAGCTGGGCCATCGCCCGCTCCGGCCTCGCCTGGTACTCCGGCGACGACATGCTCAACCTGCCGCTGCTGTCGGTCGGCGCGGTCGGCTTCGTCTCGGTCGTCGGCCACCTCGTCTCGCCGGAGCTGCGCGACCTGCTGCACGCCTACCTCGCCGGTGACGTGGCCAAGGCCGCCGAACTGCACCAGCGCCTGCTGCCCGTCTACACCGGCATGTTCCGCACCCAGGGCGTGATCACCACCAAGGCCGCCCTGGCCCTGCGCGGGCTGCCCGGCGGACCGCTGCGGCTGCCGCTGGTGGAGCTCTCGCCCGAGGAGACCGAGCAGCTGAGGAAGGATCTCGCCGCCGGCGGGGTACAGCTCTGACCAAAGACTTCACAACTGAATACAGGCCAGAACAACCGAATACAGCCAGAACAACACCACTGACCAGAACACCGCACGATCCACTCGCGCCATGTGTCCCACGGGACCGCCACGCCGGGCCGGCAGAGCCCGCGGACCACTACGGGTCCGTACGGCGGCACCCTTGGGGATGTGGCGCGAGCGCCAAGGAGAACCTTTGAGCCATCCGCATCCTGACCTCTCGGCCCCGCCGGCACTCCGCGAGGGGGCCCTGCGCATCACCCCCCTCGGCGGCCTCGGCGAGATCGGCCGCAACATGACCGTCTTCGAGTTCGGCGGCCGACTGCTGATCGTCGACTGCGGGGTGCTCTTCCCCGAGGAGGAGCAGCCCGGAATCGACCTGATCCTGCCGGACTTCACGTCCATCAGGGACCGTCTCGACGACGTGGTCGGCATCGTGCTCACCCACGGCCACGAGGACCACATCGGCGCCGTCCCGTTCCTGCTGCGCGAGAAGCCCGACATCCCGCTGATCGGCTCCAAGCTGACGCTGGCCCTGATCGAGGCGAAGCTCCAGGAGCACCGCATCCGGCCCTACACGCTGGAGGTCGAGGAGGGCCGCCGCGAGCGCATCGGCCCGTTCGACTGCGAGTTCGTCGCCGTCAACCACTCGATCCCGGACGCGCTGGCCGTCGCCATCCGCACCCCCGCGGGCATGGTCGTGCACACCGGCGACTTCAAGATGGACCAGCTGCCGCTGGACGGCCGCCTCACCGACCTGCCCGCCTTCGCGCGGCTCGGCGAGGAGGGCATCGACCTGCTGCTGTCGGACTCCACGAACGCAGAGGTCCCCGGCTTCATCCCGCACGAGCGCGACATCTCGCCGGTGCTGCGGCAGGTCTTCGCCAAGGCGGAGCGCCGCATCATCGTCGCCAGCTTCGCCAGCCACGTGCACCGCATCCAGCAGGTCCTGGACGCGGCGTACGAGTACGGGCGCCGGGTGGCGTTCGTCGGCCGCTCGATGGTCCGGAACATGGGCATCGCCCGAGACCTGGGCTATCTGCGCGTCCCCGGCGGCCTGGTCGTCGACGTCAAGACGCTGGACGACCTGCCGGACGAGGAGATCGTGCTGATCTGCACGGGCTCCCAGGGCGAACCGATGGCGGCGCTGTCGCGGATGGCCAACCGCGACCACCAGATCCGCATCGTCGAGGGCGACACGGTGGTCCTGGCCTCGTCGCTCATCCCCGGCAACGAGACGTCCGTCTACCGCGTGATCAACGGACTCACCCGCTGGGGTGCCAACGTCGTCCACAAGGGCAACGCCAAGGTGCACGTCTCCGGCCACGCGTCGGCCGGCGAGCTGCTGTACTTCTACAACATCTGCAAGCCGCGCAACCTGATGCCGGTACACGGCGAATGGCGCCACCTGCGCGCCAACGCGGACCTCGGCATCGCCACCGGCATCCCGAAGTCCCGCACGGTCATCGCCGAGGACGGCGTCGTGGTCGACCTCTACGACGGCGTCGCCAAGATCGTCGGCAAGGTCCAGGCGGGCTACGTGTACGTGGACGGCCTGTCGGTCGGCGACGTCACCGAGTCCTCGCTGAAGGACCGCCGCATCCTGGGCGAGGAAGGCATCGTCTCGGTCTTCGTGGTGGTGGACAGCAGCACCGGCAAGCTGGTGGGCGGTCCGTACATCCAGGCACGCGGCTCCGGCATCGAGGACACCGCGTTCGCCCCGGCCGTGGCGAAGATCGAGGAATCCCTGATGCGGTCCGCCAACGACGGCGTGGCCGACGTCCACCAGCTCCAGCAGCTGATCCGTCGCGCGGTGGGCAAGTGGGTCTCCGACACCTACCGCCGCCGACCGATGATCCTGCCTGTGGTGGTCGAGGTCTGACGGTTCGTCACCGGAGGGGGTGCCCGGATTTGCATCCGGACGCCCCCTCCAGTACGTTGGCACAACCGCCTCGACGAGCCGCACGGAAACGTGTGTGCCGGTGAGGTCGGTAAAACCCCGGCGGTAATCGGATCGGAAATGGTCTGATAGAGTCGGA
>NZ_JAINVZ010000038.1 GCF_019890615.1 Streptantibioticus parmotrematis
CCCGACTCGCCGGAGCTGCCCCCGCTGTCGGCTCCCTGATCCTCGCCGTGAGCGGAACCACCGTCGTGGCCTGCGCACTCCACCAGAACCAGTTCCCGAGCACGAACTCCGGCGCGCAGCGGCAGGGCCCACCGCTTACGACGGCGCTACCGCGCTCGCCCTCCGCCACGCCGACCACGAGCAACCACGGCGCCGCAGATGCGGGCAGCGACACACGTCCCGCGCCCGCCTCCAGTTCCAGCGCGACCGTCCGGGCGCAGCACGAGCAGACGGTCCTCGGTGACAGGCCCGCCGGCGACCAGGCCATCCAGGAAGTCCTCGAAGCTAGCAGTCGCCGGAACCTCCCGGTCGCCACCGAGCACCAGTTGACGGCCTTGGGCCGGGAAGTGCTGCTCGCCGAGGTCACCGGGGCAGGCCGGAGCACCTGGCCGGGCTACTTCGGCTCCACCGGCACCCCCTGGGTCTACACCCGCGTCAGAGTCCAGGCCGCGATCGCCCGGGCGACCAGCCCGGGCCACGCGGATGTCCATCTCGTGTGGACCGGCACCTACCCCACCGGCCTCGAACACGACGACCAGCCCGCCACTATCCACCTCCAGCAGCAAAACGGCGCCTGGCAGCCCGTTCAGTGACACTCGGCCACGGCTCGCCGGAAACGGCGCCCCCGCTATTCAGGGCCGGGTGCGGGCGGGCCAGCGGGGTGGTCATGAGGGATCGGGTGCGGTGACGCGTAGCTGTTCAGTGGTGGTACGGATCGTCTCCCGGCGGATCCGACGCGCTGGAGCGTGGAGTGGGCCACGGCCCCGCAACCCCGACGGCCAAGATCACGGTGAGGATCCGGTACCCGGCGTGGTCGAGCTGCGCCTGGTCCGGAATGCGGCCGGTGTGCTTGGTGTGGATGGCCGTCACCAGGGCGTAGACGAAGATCGAGGCGACCGCGGTCACCAGCGCGGTGGCCAGCCACATGCCCACGATGGTCTTCGCCGAGAACAGCAGCCGCCCGACAGGCAGGCCAAGAGCGGCCTGCTCCCGCCGGGCCCAGGCCAGTATCTATGTGCCCAGACTGCCCCGGGGCGAGCCTGTGCCGCATTCGGGCCGTCCTCGCTTCTGCATACGCTTAGACAGCCCTGCTCACTTGTGAGGTGCGCGAGAGAAAGCGGGGCTAGTGTGGCTGGCTGTGACGAGCTATGTATGGCATCAGGCGTGGCCCGCTCCGGGGCATCTCCCCGTCCGTCAGGTGTATGCGTGGGTACTCGACGAGAACGCCCAGGTCCTGCTGATCGAGATGCCGGGAGGGTGGAACCTACCTGGTGGCACTCCTGAGCCATGGGACGAAGGCTGGGAGGCGACCTTGAGCCGGGAGGTCGCAGAGGAGGCAAGCATCACTGTGCGGGAGGTCATCCCGCTCGGCTATCAGGCCGTGCGCACCGATGATGGGGAGTCTTTCGCTCAACTGCGGGTCGTTGCCCGGGTGCAGGAGTGGCTTCCGGCTGGGGCTGATCCGGATACGGGGCTGGTGTATCCGCGGGTGTGGGTGCCGCTGGAGCGGGCGGCTGGTCTGCTCGGGTGGGGGGAGCCGGGCCGGGCGCAGGCGGTGGCTGCCGCCCGGGTCGCTCACGACGTCTACGGGTTCGCCGCGGCGGCGCCGCTCGCCCAGGGCGCCAGGTGTGCGAGTACGCCGGTGATGCAGCGGGTGTAGTCCCGGGCTGCGACCAGTGCGGCGCCTGCCGCTCGCAGCCGCTCGACCGTGTCCGGCGGTGCGGTCAGCGCGCGGTGGATGGCGTCTGCGAGTGCCGCCGGGTTGGCAGGGGGCGCGGTGTAGCCGGTGATCTGGTCGGTGACGGTCTCGGCCAGTCCTCCGGCGGTGGTGGCGACCACCGGTGCGGCTCCGGCCGCGTGTGCCTCCAGCGGGATGCGGCCGAGAGGTTCGGTGCGGGACGGCACGATCACGGCCCGCAGCCTGGGGTGATAGAGCAGGCCGGGCAAGGTCGGGTCGTACCGAGTCCACAGGGACACCGGCAGCGGCAGGGCGGCGGCGCGCTCGCGCAAATGGTGCTGGTAGGTGTTCGGTTCGCCGTTGTCGGTGACGGCGGCGAGCAGCAGGGGCGGCACCGCTACCTGGCGGGTGGCCAGGAGAGCGAGCGCGTCGAGCAGGTCGGTGAACCCCTTGTACGGGGTGGCGCGGCCCATGGAGAGCAGGAACCCGGCCTCGCCGGCGACGTCGGAGGGTAGGGCGGGGGCGGCGCTCAGCGGGGTTCGGTCGAGCTCGGTCAGGCCGCCGGGTACGGCGAGGATGCGGGTGGCGGGCGCGCCTTTGCTGATCAGCAGGGTGCGCATGTGGTCGCTGATCGCGCCCAACTGGGCGCCGGTGCGGACCCATCCGGTGATGCCGTCGCGTTCCCAGGCGGCTCGGTGGTGGTCGTCGTGGTGGTCGGCGCTCGACCGCGGCAGGTACATCAGCCGCCATCCGGGGCGCGGGGTCAGCAGGGGGCCGAGTCCGGCGAAGGGCTGGTCGATGGCGAGCAGCAGGCCGCGGCGGTGACTGGTCATCACTTCGTCCAGGACGCGCGCGGCGTGGTGGGTCAGGTGCCGGAAGGCATCCAGCCCGCCGAACCGCTCTCGTCCTTGCGTGCCGTTGTCGAGGTCGATGACCTGGTGCGGCGCCGGTGCGATCCGCTCGCGTAGGCGGTGGTGGCCTGCCGCGTCGTATTCGGGGCTGGAGGGGTCCAGCCGCACGGGGAGCAGGATCAGGCGCACGTCGGGTGCGAGCGCGTCGGCCACTGCGGTGATGAGGGCGCGGTTGCTGCGTCCGGCGCCGGTTCCGGTGCTGTACCAGCCGTCGTGCAGCGCGATGGCCACGACCGGCCCGTTCCCGTTCACCGGGTGCCGGCCGCTTCGATCGCGCGGGCGAGCTGCTCGGGGTCTCGGTCGGCGTCGATCCGCAGCCGGGGCACGGCTGTCACGAGTGCGGCAAGGTCCTGGTGGGCGTGCGTGAGTGCGGCGGGCGGGTCGCGGTAGAAGTCGCGGAGTCGGTGCAGGACCCCGACGTTCCACCAGGGGTGAGCGGGCTCGAGTCGCGCGCGGCGGCGGGCGAGGCTGACAGTTGGGGGGACGTCCAGCACGATCCAGCACCGCGGCGGGAGCAGGGTCCCGGCGGCGAGGTGCCGGTACGCCCAGGCGGCCCGCTCCGCCAGGCCGCCGGTGCTGGCCGCGTAGGCGAGTGCGGTCAGCCAGTTGCGATCCACCCATACCGGCCCCGTGCACCCGCGGACCTGGGCCGCCTTGCGCAGCCAGTTCGTCAGGTGCGCCGCCTCGTCGCGGTGGTGCGGGTGGTCAGCGGGGGCCAGCAGGGCGCCGCCCGTAGTCGTGTACTCGCCGAGGACGGTGTGTCCGGCCCTCTCCAGCGCGCGTAAGGCGGTCGTCTTGCCGGCGCCCGGCAGTCCCTCGACGGTGAGGTCAAAACAGTGCATCTTGTGTCGTCTCCGGGTGGTTGACGGCGGCCACCGGGGCGGTGACCGGTGCGCCGGGCGGGGCGGGGGCCAGGGCCCAGCCCGTCAACTGCCGTGTGTCCAGCAGCAGCAGGCCCGCGCTGGTGTGCAGATACAGATCCGTCCCGATGCGGCATGCGATGCGTCCGCTGATCACGCATCCGGCCGCGAGCGCGGTCACCTCGATGTCCGGGCGCACTCCGCCGTCCGGCAGTCCGTAGGTGGGGGTGTGGTCGACCGGCTGCGCCTGGCGCCGCTCCTGCGCCTCGGGCCAGGCGAGTGCGTGAGCGCTCTCGGCTGTGGCTGTCAGCTCGTCGGCCCGCTGGCCGGGGGTGCCTGGGTCGCGTCGGGCGGTGCGTTTGCGGCTGGTGGTGATGCGGTCGGGCAGGCCGAGGGCCGCGTGTAGTAGGTGCTCGGTGCGCCGGGCGGACGCCAGTGTGCCGGCGGACACCACCAGGGAGGACAAGGCGCCCTGTTCCAGCAGCCGGACCGCGCCGCGCTCCTCGGCGGTGATGCCCACCTTGATGCCGGCTGTGCCGTGGTGGGCAAGGTAGACGAGGAAGGGGCGCGGGTCGTCCATGGCGGTATCGGCCGCAATGGAGCGGGAGCGGTCTACCGCAGTGCAGGAAGGGCACTGCGGCGTGCGGGCCGCCGGGGCGAGCTCGACGGCGGTGGGGCAGGGCAGGCGCCGCCCGGCCCGCCACACCCCGACACAGCGGCGGTCTGCCGAGGCGCGCATCGACACCTCAGCGTCGATCGTCAGCGGGCTCGTCCGCGCCGGGCGGCCGTCGGGGGCCGACCACTCCAACTCCGGTCCCGTGGCGCTCCAGGTAAGCGCGGTAGCCCGCCACGCGGGCGGCCGTGTGCCGTCCATGTCCACTCATCTCCCACCGCTCGTACAGGGTGCGCAGGACGTCCCAGCCAGCCAGTAGGGCGATATCGGCCAGGGCCTCGCCGGGATTGTCGGGCATGTGCAGGTGATTGCGCAGCGGCCCGGCCCTGAGCTGGTCACGCACCGCCCGCTTGAGCTTCGTGCCGGTGGTGACCGCGGTCGTGTCCCCAGCCAGCACCACCACCTGAACCGGGCCGCTGGTCAGGTACGCGGTGCGGCGGTCGACGAACGCGGCACCGTAGGCGTCCGGATACAGCCGGTCGCACACGGCGGGCGTCAACACGGCGTCGCTGACGTGGACCTCGCGCAGGACGTACCTCAGCCGGGCGCGGATCGCCTGGCGGGGCGCGCCGGGCTTGAGCAGAGCGATGGTGAGCCGCTGCGGCACGGTCGGCAGGTCGCGGGCCGGAGCCCGCATCGCCTGAGCCCAGGTGCGGTGACAGCCGCACCGGCGCTCACCGTGCCCGGGGTGCACCGGCACCGGCGGCGCCATCGCCGCGGCGGCGTCGCCGGCGCACAGCGCGCACGCCCCGCCCGGGCCGGGTGCGGGCCGGACGCGCCCGGCCGTTCGCATGGCTACCCACCAGGCGTCCCACGGGTGCGCCACCGTTGGCAGCGGGACGGGTCGGGCGGACAACACCGCGTCCAGGGACAGGCCGAGGACTGCCGCAAGGCGGCCCCGGCCCATCCCCGGCCCCAAGACGGGAGCGGGGGCGCTCATCGCCAGGATTTGACTATTCCTCCGCTGCGCCCGGCGAATGCCGATGGCCCTCCTCTAATCGCCAGGGGAGGACCATCGTCTCGCGCGCTACCAGAGTTCGAACGCCATCAAGCTCCGTCGAAATCCACCTCGCCTGACTGAGCCAACGCGACGAATGACGACCACCCGACCGGACTGAACTGTAGGGCCGGGCCGCTAGGGTCCTTGGAGTCGCGGACGCCGACCACCCCACGGGTGGTGCGCAGGTCCGCGACCTCGACGCAACTGTTGCCTGAGCCTCCGCTGTACGACGACTTGTACCAGGCGCCCTCGGGCGCCAGCTCCGGGGCTGGGATGTGAGTGTTGATGGCTCTACAACTCTCGTGCTAGTCGTTGCATGAACTCGGGGGTCTCCTCGGACGGGAGTGCCGAGGCGATCATCTGGTTGAACCTACGGGTGAACCGTGCCACCTCCTTGGGCTTGTCCGAAGTCGACACTGCCCCCCAAGCGTTGTCCACCTGGACCATCGGGGGAAGCCCGTCACCCAGATCGAGGATGGCCAAGTCGCTGCTCGCCCGATACCCCCGACCGCTGATGGGCAGCACCTGGATTTTGACATGGTCGAGTTCCGACAGCCTCGTGATCTCCTCGTACTGCTCGCGCATGACGTCGGGGCCCCCGATGGCGTACCGGAGCCCCGCCTCGCCGAGGATCGCCCACAACTTGACCGGATCGGGATCACGCGCCAGGACGCGCTGCTTGCGCTCCATGCGCAGTGCCACGTTGACACGGTTGAACTCGCTGGTCGTCTCTTCGATGGGCTTCTCGATCTCGAAGATCGCCTGAGCGTATGCCTCGGTCTGGAGTAGCCCATGCACCACCTGCGGGTGGTAGATCCTGATCTCCTGAGCCTCGGCCTCGATGCCCACGAATCCCTGCATCGTGGGGAGCATCTGGCCCCGGTAGCGCGTCACCCAGTCCTGGCTGGTCGCGTCACGGTTCATCTCGACGAAGGAGTCAATGGTCTCCTCGTCGTCCACCCCGTACTTGGCCAGCAGCTTTCGTAGGTCGCCGACTTTGCGGAAGTTGAGGCCCCCGGTCTCGATCCGTTGGAGTGCGGCTTCGGAGAGCTTCGTTCCCTGCACCGCCACCTTGCGGGTCATCGGCTTGCCGTTGACCAAGATGTTCTCGCGGATGCCTCTCAACTGGAGACCCAGTTCGAGACGCCTGCCTGTCGCCCCCCGCTTCGCTGCCACCTGTGCGCCCTCCTTGTGCCCGTGTGCCGACCTCAAGGTGCCCTGTGCGCAGTGTTGCACCTTGTGTTCGGGGCTGGCAGCCCCTTGTGCAGGTTCATGCATAGTCCAATGTCGTCTCCGCTGAATTTTCAATGCAGATGCGGTTGCAGATGAACCTACCTACACGAGACGGTAGTTGAGCCAGCACGAACGCGGGCGGCGAAGTCGTGATTCCCCACTACAGGCTGTAGGGGTTCAGGCTGCGTTGTCCCTCTGAGCTGCGGAGGAGTGGGGCATGGCTGTCACTGCGCTGGGCCCGGAGATCCTTGAGGAGCTACGAGCCGGGTGCTCTTCGGACGCCGTGCCCGCCGTCCTTGACGACCTTCATCTGACCATTGAACGTGAGGGCCCGGTAATCGGTACGGAACTGCCGGACGCCGCCGCTGTCTGGGTCGGGCGTCTTCGCCGGATCGGCCGGGCCAAGCTGAACGCCTGGGGTCTGACAGCATTGGTTGATGACGCGCAGCTACTGATCAGCGAACTTGTCACGAACGGTCTCCGGCACAGCACCGAGCAGCAGATCACCTTTCGTCTGGTGGTCGGCACGGACGTGCTGGTGATGGAGGTGGATGACGGTTCGCCTGCTCTACCGCGACTCCGCCAGGCCGACTCCGATGCGCTCGACGGCCGCGGCCTCCTCCTCGTGGATGCGGTTGCAGCGTCCTGGGGCGTCAGCTCGGACGGTACGAGGACCTGGTGCACCCTCAAGTTCCCTGACACGGCACGGAGAAGTCGATGAGGTACAGGGTGCTTGGGCGCAACGTGGACTCACCTCGTCTCAGTCAGGAGGGGCTTTGCCGGACCGACCCTCTGGTGAAGGCACGAACTCTCGCCGCGTTGCGAGGGCACTTCCTCTTGGAGTCGCCGGAAGTCCCCGTGGTTGACGCCGTCTTCGATGACCTGGAACTCGTCCTCGGCGAGGATGCCGAGCTGACAGGTGCAGACGTAGCGCGCCTCACGCCACGTCTGCACCTGGTGTACCGACGCATCCTGCTCGCCGCCAGCCAGCCGAGCAGCGGCGTCCGCCCCGAGACGGCCGCGGCGTCCCGGAATCTCTTAGTCGAGAGATTCCCGAACGAGTTCGTCCCGGCCCGCGCCCACCTTCGACGTCTAGCCATGGCCGTTTCGGATCTGCTCGACGAGCTGCTGGAGGACATGCCGTGAACCTTCTAGCGACTGCGGCCGGGCAGCACGACCGCACCCGTACGTCTCTGTCGGTCGAGATATTGCCCGCTCGCGAAGCCTACGACTACGAATTCGTAGCCGCGCGGCTGCACGACCAGGGCCTTCTGGCCGGTAGCGTCGCCGTGCGCATCTTCCGGGCTCCGCTCCTCGCAGTACCGGTAGGCGGGTGTCGACGGGGCAGACGGACGGACATAGGACCGGTGACGGCAGCCTTGGCCGTTCGCTCAGCCCTCCTCGGCCGACCGGGCTTCCCCCTGCTCCGGGTCAGCTTGTCCAGGGACGCACGCGGGGAGAGTTGGCTTGTCGAATGGGGCGAACAGGCGCTGGGTCACCGCGCTGGCACCCCGGAGCGGCTTCGATTCTTCGGGTACTCCGATTGCGGGCGCTGCCGACTGTCCTCACCGGTCGCCCTGCGGCCCTGCGCGAACACTGTCGGCCTCGGCGTCCGTGGGCATCAGCGTGAGACGGACACAACCCGCCACCTCTAGACGGCCGCCCTGGTGAACCGGTGCTTCGAGCAGATCATCGGCGCGGCGCAAGACCCGGACTGGGAAAAGCGGCCCCTCGCAACTCACGTCAGGGGCATGGCACCTCGGATCGGTGGCCGGGATCCACCTCTGTGGAGTTGCGTTCTCCGTACGCTCCGCGCGTAGGTGCCCGGCAGTAACACCACCCGCATTTCACATCGACACCACGGGAGTTCGAATGAGTCCCCAGATCACCCACAGCAGGCAGGCACAGCCCACGGGCCTCGGCGCGTCGGACGGCTTTGACCTGGACGTCACCCTGGTCGAGGTCGGCGACACCGCCGGGCTGGTCAGCCTGACCGACGACGGCTGCGGCGAGACCTGCGGCGCCTGCACGACCAACGTCGCCTGATCAAGGCACACGGAATCCAGGCCGGTGCCTTCGCGCAGCGCGAAGGCACCGGCCGCCCGCCTGGACCCCCGAAGGTTGCGATGGCTTCGAGCACCGCGTTCCGCGCCGGGAAGACTGCTCTCCTCCGTGCGGTCGCCCAGCCGGAACTTCACGTTCCCCCCTGCCCAGACCTGGACGCCACCTCTGCGCAGGACACGGCAGCCCGCCTCGCGTGGCTGCGCGAGGTCTCGGCCGTGGAAGACCTCGCCGAGGCCCTGGAGCACGCCAGCCCGGTCCTGGCCGCCCAGGTTCGGGCACTGTGCTCCGCCGAAACTCCGTCCGACCGCGATGTGCGGCGAGCCGCTGCCTCGGTGGCTCGCTATGTGTCGCGCGCCGCGCAACGGGCAACCCCCTTCGGACTGTTCGCCGGCGTGGCCCCAGCCATGATCGGCACTCGGGCCGAGGCGAACTGGGGCTCCGACCACACGGTGGTCGCGCGGACCAGCGCGGAGTGGCTGACGGCGGTCGTGGAGCGGCTGGAGTCCTGCCCCGAACTGGTGGAACGGCTTGCTGTGACCCTCAACAACGCCGCCCAGGTGCGCGGCGGACAACTCGTGGTGCCGTACCAGTCCGACGGCCAGGGCGAGCGGCAGCGGGCAGTCGAGGCGTCCATGGCCCTGACCGATCCGGTACGCATGGTCTTGGACACCGTCCGGGAACCCATCTCTGTGGGCACCCTCGCCGACAAGCTGGTGGCGGACTTCCCCACAGCGGGCCAGCGGAGGGCGCAGCAACTCGTACGAGGGCTGATCCACAACCACGTGCTGATCACCAGCCTCCACGCGCCGAGCACGGAGACCGAGGTTCTGAGCTACCTGCTCGGACAACTCGACGCCGTGAACGCAGACACGATCGCGCCCGTGGCCGACCTGATCCGTGATCTGCGCTCGGTGCAAGCCGAACTGCACGGGTGCGGCACCCGGCGCGACCGAACCGCGGCTGCCGACAGGATGCGCGCACTCGTTCCGGACCTCCGCCGCCATCCCCTCGCCCTCGACCTGTGCTTGGACGCCACGGTCGAGTTGCCGGATCTGGTCGCCCGCGAGATCGAGCGCGCCGCCAGCGTCCTGACCCGGGTCAGCCCCCTGCCCTACGGGACCGCCGCGTGGAAGGCATACCAGCGGCGGTTCTACGAGAAGTACGGCATCGGCACGCTGGTGCCCCTCAACGAGGTCGTCGCCGACAGCGGCACCGGCTTCCCCGACGGATATCCCGGCACCCGGGCCGCCGATCGTCGCTCGCGCCTGTCCGTTCGCGACGACACCTTGGTGCGACTGGCGCAGGCCGCCGTTCTCGACGGCCGCGACGAGGTGATCCTCACCGACGAGGTGATCGCCGCCATGGACCTGGGGCCGGAATCTCCGAGGGTGCCTCCTCACCTGGAACTGACCGTGCAGGTGCACGCCGCGAGCACTGAGGAGCTGCAACGGGGCCGCTTCCGTCTCGAATTGGTGAGCGTGTCGCGCGGCGTCGGCGTCACCACCGGCCGCTTCCTCAGTGTGCTGGCTCCCGAGGATCACGAGCGGCTGACCGCAGAGCTGTCTGACCTGCCGACCGCCGACGCCGGCACCGTCGCTGCCCAGTTGTCCTTCCCTCCACTGCGTCCCACCAGCGCCCACGTCACCCGTGTCCCGCAGGTCCTGCCCACCGTGATCAGCGTCCAGGAGCACCGAGGTACCGACAGCGACGTGCTCACGCCGCACGACCTGGCGGTGGGCTGCGACGGACGCCGCATGTACCTGGCGGCACCGAAGCGCGGCCTGCGGATCGAGGCCGTAGGGATGCACGCGCTGAACCTCAAGGAGCACACGCCGCCCTTGGTCCGGTTCCTCACTGAGCTGCCCCGCGCCCAGTGCGCGCAGGTCACCATGTTCGACTGGGGCGCCGCGGAGGCGATGCCGTTCCTACCCCGGCTGCGCTACGGCCGCACGGTGCTCGCCCCGGCCCGATGGTGGCTGGAGGCCGCCGAGCTGCCCGGCCGTGACTGCCCGCAGGACGAGTGGGACGCCGCTCTCCAGGGGTGGGGCACCCGGCGGAGGTTGCCGGGGCGGGTCCACCTGGCCGAAGGCGATCGACGCCTCCTCCTCGACCTCGCCCTCGCCGCGCACCGAACCCTGCTGCGCCAGCACCTCACCCGGGCCCCGTCGGCGGTGCTTGTGGAAGTCCCTGATCTCGACGCCTACGGCTGGAGCGATGGGCGCGCACACGAGGTCGTTGCACCTCTCAGGGCGGTCCGGCCCCCGGCTTGGCCCGTGCTACCGGCCCCCACCCCCGCCCGGACCTTCTCCCCGGCGCAGATCCAGACGCCGGGCGTCTCCTCGCTGCTGCTCGCCACGCTCTACGGCGACCTGCGCCGACAAGACGTCCTCCTCGCTCGCTACGTCCCTGACCTGTTGGACCGGCTCAGTGATCCGCCCTGGTGGTTCATCCGATTCCGCGACCCGGACCACCACCTCCGGCTGCGCATCGCGCTGCCGGAATCCGACGCCTTCGCCGAGACCGCACATGCTGTTGGCACCTGGGCCAACGAGCTACGCGCAGCCGGCCTGTTGTCGGACGTACGCTTCCCGACGTCTTACCGCGAGATGGGCCGATGGGGCTCCGGCTCAGCGTGGGACGCAGCCGAGGACGTCTTCCGCGCCGACTCGCGATCCATCGTGGCCCAGCTCGGCCTGCGGCAGCAACCGTCCAGGCGCGCGCTGGTGGCCGCCCACACCATCGCTATCGCCACAGCGTTCCTCGGTAGCACCGAGGCCGCGATGCGCTGGCTGGCCGCCAACATCCCCTCCTCGATGCACGCTCGCGTGCCGCGCCCGGAGTTCACCGAAGTCGTACGGCTGGCCGACCCGACCAACGACTGGGCGGCGCTGCGCGACGTAGCAGGCGGGCAGGCCATCGTGGAGGCGTGGAGAGAACGGGACGCGGCACTATCCGCTTACCGCCCCCACCTCTTCGGCCCGGACACCCAAGGAGTCCACCCGGACGACGTCCTCTCCTCGCTGCTGCATGTCCACTTCGTGCGGCACGTCGCGGTCGACTTCCCGGAGGAAGAAGTCTGCCTCTACCTCACCCGCGCCGCCGCCCTGGCCTGGCTGTCTCGGAGGGCACGGTGACCAGTCCCCTCGCGCTGGAGGTCGCGGACGCCGTCGCCGACCTCTTGGCCGATCCCAACACCGCCCCGGTGAGCCCGCGCACCACAACCACCGACCGGCAGCAACTCGCCTACGGCCCGCTGGGAATCGCACTGCTGCACATCGAGCGAGCCGCAGCCGACCGCGGCCCGTGGCAGCGCGCCCAAGCCTGGCTCGCAGCCGCCACCCGGGAACCCTTCACGAGCGGACCCGACAGCCATCCCTTCTACGGTGCCCCGGCGCTCGCCCATGCCGTGGCGTGCGCCGCCGACCACCAACCTGCTTCGTACCAGCGCGCCCTCCGAGACCTGGACGCGCAGATCGACCGCGACGTACGCCGTCGTCTGGATGCAGCGCACCGCCGGATCGACGCCGGCGAACTGCCGGAGCTGGCCGAGTTCGACGTAATCCGTGGTCTCAGCGGCTACGGCGCCCACCTACTCCACCGCGACCCGCTGAGCCCGACTCTGAGCAGGGTCCTGCACTACTGCGTCCGTCTCGCCGAGCCGGTCGGGCACGACGGCGAACGACTGCCCGGCTGGTGGGCAGCTTCCGGGCCCTCCGGCCGCCCGGACGAACGCTTCCCCGGAGGACACGCGAACAGCGGCATGGCCCACGGCATCGGAGGAGTCCTCGCCCTGCTGGCCCTCGCTGCCCGGCAGGGCAACACCGTCGGCGGCCACTACGAGGCGATCCGAACGATCTTGGCGTGGCTCGACCGGTGGCGAGAGAACGGCCCCGGCCCGGCTTGGCCGTACTGGGTCACGCGTGACGAACTCCGCGACGGTCGTCTCGCCCCTGTCGCCCCGCGCCGCCCCTCGTGGTGCTACGGAACCGTCGGCCTCGCCCGTGCCCAGCAGCTCGCGGCCCTCGCCCTGGGCGACTCCCCCCGCCAGGCCGAGGCCGAGAACGACCTCGTCGCCGCCATCACAAACTCCGCGCAGCTCAAAGCCACGGTTGATGACGGCCTGTGCCACGGCATCTCCGGGCTTGCCCACGTCGCGGCCCGGACGGCCGCCGACGCACTTCCCTCAACCGCCTCGCAGATCCGGACGGTCATACCGGCTCTCCTGAGCGTGTTGTGCCCGCCGGGCGCCTACCCCGCCGCGGTGGCCGCGGCCCTGCTGAAGGACGAGGGAGCGGGGCCCGGCTTCCTCGACGGGGCCGCAGGGACAGCCTTTGCCCTGCTCGCACCTGCCTCCGCCGCCTCGCCCGTATCCGCCTGGGACTCCTGCCTGCTCCTCGCCTGACGTCTCCGATCGAAGGACCCCCATGGACCACGACCGCTGGCACCAGCACAACATCGTCTTCATCGAGCGCGAGAACGGCAAGCGCGCCATCGCCGAACGCCTCGGTCCCGCGCTGCTCGCGGCGGAGCGCGCCGGACAGCTCGGAGGCTGGTGGTTCATGAACAAGCAGCCGTGGCCACTGCGCTACCGGGCCGTCGAGCCGTCACCGCTGGTTGAGTCGGCCTTGAGCGGACTCGTTGAGGACGGCACGGTGCAATCCTGGCTGCCCGGCATCTACGAGCCGGAATCCGCCGCCTTCGGTGGAGCCCTCTCGATGGACGCCGCCCACGACCTGTTCCACGAGGACAGCAGGCACCTGCTCACCTACCAGCCCGGTCCGGGACGCGTCGGGCGCAGGGAGACCGCTGTCCTGCTGTTCAGCGCCCTGATGCGTGCCGCCAATCTGGACTGGTTCGAGCAGGGAGACGTCTGGGCGAAGGCCGCCGCGCTGCGCACAGCCCCCGTCCCTCTCACACCGGAGCGGACCGCCGCCCTCATACCGGCGATGCGCACGCTGATGACCGTCGACGCCCACAGCCTGTCCGTCGCGGGCGGCCCCCTCGACGGCCACGCCGAGTGGGTGGCGGCGTTCGAGCGGGCCGGTACGACGCTGGCCTACCTCGCCAGCGGTCCCGGCCTCTCGCGTGGCCTACGAGCCGTCATCGCCCACCACGTGATCTTCCACGCCAACCGGGCTGGTCTCCTTCCAGACGACCAGAGCGCCCTGTTCAACATCGCACGAGAGGCAGTCATGGGATCGAGTGACAACACCGCGTCGTCCGCCGGGAGCACGCCCGAAAGCACTAGCGTCAGGGCGGTGAACACCGACACGATCACCACCTCCCAGGCCGACGCCGCGCGGCTCCGCAACGACCTGGTCGACAAGATCCGTGAGTCCGGATACGCCCGCACTCCCGAGGTCGAGAACGCTCTGCGCACGGTGCCGCGCCACCTGTTCGTGCCGGACTCAACTCTCGAAGACGCCTACGCCAACACCCCGGTGAACGTGAAGTACGACACCGACGGCACGTCGATCTCCTGCGCCTCACAACCCGGAGTCGTCGCCCTCATGCTGGACCAACTGGAGGCTCAGCCCGGCGAGCGCATCCTCGAACTCGGCGCTGGCACCGGCTACAACGCCGCCCTCCTCGCGCAACTCGTCGGCGAGAGCGGCCACGTCACGACCATCGACGTCGACGACGACCTCGTGGAGGGGGCCCGCGAGCACCTGGCCGCAGCCGGGGTCACCAACGTGGAGGCCCTGACCCGCGACGGGGCGGTCGGTCATGCGGAGGGAGCGCCGTACGACCGGATCATCGCAACCGTCGGCGCGCACGGGGTCCCGCACGCCTGGATGCAGCAACTCTCCGACGGGGGACGGCTCGTCGTGCCCCAGCGTCTCAAGGGCAGCGTGTCTCGATCCATCGCCTACGAGAAGCGCGACGGCCGCTGGACCAGCGTCAGCAGCAAGATGAACACGTTCATGCCGCTGCGGCGGGGCATCGCCGACGACGACCGCCGCGTCATCACGCTCAGCAGCGACGGCACCGTACGCCTCCAGGCCCCCGCCGGGCAGACCATCGACGCCGAGGCCCTGGCCGGTGTGCTGGAACAGCCGCGCACCGAGGAGTGGACCGGGATGATGGTCCGGGCTATGGAGTCCCCGGAGTGGATGGAGCTGTTCGTCTCCTGCTCCGTGCCCAGCGGGCTGATCCGGATGCTGTTTCCGCAGGACGCCAAGGGGACGGTCCTCACGGACGATCCCTACCCGTCATCCACCGCAGCCGTGGACAAGGGCGCCCTCACCTACCTCGCCCGGCGCCTGTCGGAGCAGAAGACCCCGGAGGGCGGCAAGCTCTGGGAGTTCGGGGTCATCGGCCACGGACCCGGCAGCGAGGACCTGATCGCACGGGTCGCCGACGCGATTCGCACGTGGGACCGCGAGTTCCGGGACCGTGAGGCCACGTTCGAGATCCAGGACCTGGGCGCTCCGGCACTGGAGCCGAGCCCCGGTCTCTTCGCTCTGGACACCCCGCTGAACCGCATCGTCATCGACTGGCGGTGATGGCCGCCTCAACCTGATGGTGGCGGTGCCCGCGTCCGATCGGCGGGCACCGCCACCCTCTCGCCCACCGCATCCCGCACCCGTCGCCCCGGGGGGCACATGGACCCGCACGGCCCGATAGCAAGGCGCTTCCCGCTCGTGGCCCGGTTCCGGCCTGCCTGCCCACCGCTGCCCGCCCGTATCCGGGCGCTGACGGAACTCGCCGACAGGGCCGTTGAGGAAGATGGACAGGGGCTGGCCTCCACCGTCTTCAACCAGGCCGCGCTTCTCGCGTCCGATCTCGGTCTTCCCGAGCTGGCCCGCTCGATGTGCCACCGGCACGCCGACGCGTACCTTCGGGCCTGCCCGCTCACCGCGATGAGCGCCATCCGAGGACTGGAACCGCTGGTCAACCTGGCCCGATTGCAGATCCGCGCCGGCCAGACCGATGACGGGCGTCACCGGCTTCTTGACCTGTACGAAGCTGTGGGCGCCGGGAACACCGCCGTCTTCGAGGGCATCACCGTGCCCCCCGCACTGACCACGACTGTCGAGGAACGGCGCGAAGTCCACGCATGGCTCTGGCGCGTGGTACTCGCCGACGGCACACGCACCCTCACCACCACAGGCCGCTGGCGCGAGGCTCTGGCCCACATCGAGCAGCACCGAGGCGTGGGTACCAGGATGCTTGACGGGCGACAAGTCGCCGTAGTGGCGGCCCTCACGGGGGGCGACCGGGAACGCGCGGCGGCGCTGCTCGCCGAGACAGCCCCAGGTGAACCGTGGGAGCAGGCTGTCACCGCGTGCTTGGTGGTCCTCTCCCGCCGCGACGTCCCGCAGCGAGAGGACGGCAGTGCGGCCGAGCTGGTGAACATCTTCCTCGGCCGTGAGGCGGAGCCGGGCTTGACCGTCTTCGACACCAGGCTTGGCCTCACGGTCCTTGACGCGGTCGGGCTGGAGCACCCCGGAGCCCGCTCGGTCGCCGAGGACTTGATGCGGCGGGCCACCGCGTCACTCAACGGCTACGCCGCCCGCGACCTGATCTCGCACGCGCTGTTCGCCGCACTTGCCACCGACGGCGAAGCCCGTGCCTGCCGCGACCTGATCCGGGCCTGCGGGCTGGGAGCGGAACTTCTTCCCGATGAGTTGTCGAGTGAACTCTCGACGGCACTGGACCGCAGTGAGGCAGTGATCACCCAATCGTCAGCGGCTGCGGCGTGAGCACGGCGACCTGACGGTCCCCGACCCGGGACCTTGGCGGCCACGGAATCCGGACTGTCTGTGAGCACGGCTACGCTCGAACGCTTGAGTGCGTCTACCGAAGGGCTGACTCTGGGGGCCGTCAGCGCGATCGTCGAGAAGAAGATCCTTACCAACAAGATCCGCATCTACCGGCCTGGCGAGCCGGTCTTCAATCCGGACACGGGGCAGTACGAGCCCGGTCCTCCCATCACGATCTACGAGGGGCCGGGGGCGATCTTTCCCATCGGTGGGCCGTCCGTCGTGCTGCACCTCGCCGGACAGGCGTACGCGCACGACGCTTCTTCCGGTACCGACTGCTTGTCAGCGCCGGTCGCCTCCCGCGAAGACACCGTCACCGTCGTCCAGGCGGACGACGAGTCAGCCGTCGGCCGGACGTGGCGAGTGATCGACATCGGGGAGACCTCCACCCTCAGCATCGTCCGCACCACGTGGGTGGACCAGAACACGCAGACGACGGGGGCCGGGGTATGACACCGCCTGTGTCAATCTCACATCGCTTGAGCGGACGGTTGTGGGGTTGTGAGACGTTGAAGTCCGCCGTGTCGGTCGGGCTGGTAGGGCTCGTGGTTGAGCCAGCAGCGGTGGATCACGCGGATCCAGGCGCGGGCCAGGACGCGGACGGCGTGCGGGTGGTCCATGCCCCGGCCCCGGGCCCGTTGGTAGGTGTCCGCCGCCCACGCGCTCTCGTGGCGGCTGTTGTCGGCGAACGTGGTCATCGCCTGGCGGAGGCGTTTGTTGCAGGCCCACCGGCAGGACACCCCGCGCATGCGTCCGGACGCCTTGGTGACCGGGGCGACGCCGGCGAACGCGGCGACGGCGTCCGCGCTGTCGTAGGCGGTGCGGGAGTCTCCCCACTCGGCCAGGATCTAGTGTCCTGAGTCTTAGAAAGTCCATAGAAGTATGCTGGGTTCATGGCGCGGATGGGTCGGCCGACGGTCGAAGTGGTCCTGACGGATGACGAGCGGGAGACGTTGCTTCGCTGGTCACGGCGTGCAACGTCTGCCCAGGCCCTGGCGCTGCGCTGCCGGATCGTCTTGGCGTGCGCCGACGGGTTGTCGAACACGCAGGTGGGCAAGGATCTTGGGCTCCATCCGACGACGGCGGCGACCTGGCGCAAGCGTTTCGCTGCCCACCGGCTGGAGGGTTTGGCGGACGAGAAGCGGCCGGGGCCGGCCCGCACGGTGACCGACGACCAGGTCGAGGACGTGATCGTGCGGACGCTGGAGACCACGCCGAAGGGTGCCACCCACTGGTCCACGCGGGAGATGGCGAAGCAGAGCGGGCTGAGTCAGTCGACCGTCTCGCGGATCTGGCGCACCTTCGGCCTCAAGCCGCACCAGGGGGACACCTTCAAGCTCAGCAAGGACCCGCAGTTCGTCGAGAAGGTCCGCGACGTGGTGGGCCTCGGCACGTCCACAAGACCCGCAGCCACCAGCAGGACGGCTTCAAGGCCTACCTCGCCTTCGAACCCGAGACCGGGCTGTTCACCGCCGTCGCCCTGCGGCCCGGCACCGGCGCCGAGCACCACGAAGCCGCCGTCGCCCTGGACTTACTGGGCGAGGAGGACGGCCCCCTGGACGTGCTGGGCGACACCGCCTACTCCAGCAGTCGGGCCCGCCAGGCCCTGGAAGAAGCCGGTCACCGGCTCTTCGTGAAGCCGCCACCCCTGCGGCCCGCCGTCCCCAGCGGCTTCGCCCTGGACGACTTCGCCATCGACACCACCGCCGACACGGTGACCTGCCCCCAAGGCCACACCGTCGAACTCGCCCCACCACGCGGACAGCACCAGCAGCGCAAGGCGACCTTCGGGAGCCTGTGCACCGGATGCCCGCTGCACGAACGCTGCACCACAGCCAAGGCCGGGCGCATCCTGACCATCCGCCCGCACTACGACCAGCAGGCCACCGCGCGCCGCCAGGCCGCCACCGACCCCGCCTGGCAGGCCGAATACCGCCGATGGCGACCGCCGGTCGAGCGGGCCGTCGCCTGGATCGTCCAGCACGGCAACCGCCGCCTGCACTACCGCGGCACCCTCAAGAACGACACCTGACACTAGGCGGCGTTGACCTGCCCGGCCCGAGGCAGCGAGATGAAGATCCGTCCGTCGGGATGTTGACCGAGGTGGGCGGCGATAGACCGGTCGAGGTCCTTCTTCACCGTGCCGAGTGTCCGCACCACCGTGACCAGCGCGACGACAGCATCACGACCGGTCTCGGCTTCGCCGGTGACGCCGGCCGTGGCCGAACGCAGGCGTTTGACCAGCTCGTCCGCGCTGCGGCGGCCGGAGTATCCGTGTTTAACGCAGAACGCGGCCATGCGCTTTTGGCCGAGTGCGGCGGCGGAGGCCAGGGTCGGGTAGTGGGTGAGGAAGTCCAACGCGATCGGCGACTCCACTTCTGCGAACAGGGTCTTGGCTACCGGGCCAGAAGGCGTCCAGCAGCGAGGTGAGCATGCTGGTGGCCATCGCCCGCAACCGCACCACGTCGTCGCGGGTGCGGGCCGCGCTGAGCTTGTGGTGCCGCCGCCGCAGGTACTCGGCGATCATTATCGCGTCGCCCGGGTCGGACTTCGCGCCGGACAGGACCTCGGCGTCCCGCCATGCCTCGATGGCGTTGGACTTCACCGCACCACCGGATGGCCAGCCTCCAGCAACTGGTCGACCAGCCGTCCGTCGGGCCGTTCGATCGCCACGGGTATGTCCTCGGCCTGGCCGAGCTTCGCGAGCCTGCGGATCACGTCGGCGAACCCGATGGCGGTGTGGGTGATGGCGAACTCGGTCTTCACGCGGCCGGCTTCGATCAGGACGCAGACCGCGTGCTCGGCCGAGCCCAAGTCGATGCCGACGTAGTACGCGCTCTCGGGCAGTGCCACAGCTCTCCTCGTGCCTATCGGTGGCAGGCCGGTGGAGGCCGCCGGGTCGAACCTCTCTTGTCGAGCCCCCCGTAAGCCCCCGCGCCATCGAGTGAGCCAACGGGCGGGTAGAAGCCTCAGCCGCAGCCACCGCCCACCCTGATCCGACCCTGCCAGCCACCGAGGCAAAGCCGTCGCCGGTGATCCCGCCGCGACCGCAGCAGCCGTCCGCTGTCCTGCGCCCGCCCTCGCCTCCGCCGGTGGCGCCGGTGGATGGTTCCCGACAGCGTTGGCTCCGTGGGCTGTTCGGCCGCCCGCGCCGCCCCTGGCGCCAGGTCGCCGACGTCGATGGAGGCAGCGGAGGACGAGCGGGGGATGCGGCGACCGAGCTGCCTGGGGGTTGCACAGATGCTTGCACAGACCGATTGCACCGCAGGTCGCAGGCATTCCACCCCTCGTTTCCAATCGGGTTTCGCACCACGTTCCGATCGACCCTCGTCGTTTCCAACGGGCAGCCGGGCGAGAGCTTGAGCAGATCGGCGGTCACCTTGCCGGGGCGGGCGGCACTTGCTCTGTGTGGCTGGTGGAGTGTGTCCGCCAGCCACAAGGAGACGATCATGGTTCATGCGGTGGAAGGCCTCGGCGGGTGGGCGCGCTGGCTCGGGCCGGTGGCGTACGGGCCGAGCCGGGCTCTGGGCTGGGCCGGCGCCCACGAATGGCTGCCGGCGGCGGTCGCGGCGTTCGCGGCTGCGGGATGTGCGGCGTTCGAGGCGTGGCGCCGGAGGCGGGCTCAGGAGGCGCTGGAGGGCCGTTTCACGGTGGAGCTGGTGCCCGCCCGGTCCTTTGATCCGGCGCCGGCCGAGGTGGGGTGGTTCACCCGGCAGGTGGCGTCTGTGCGGGCGGCGGCCGGGCCGGTACCGCAGCGTGCCGCGGGGACCCGGGTGCGGCTGGTGTGCGTGGACGGGCAGATGCGCTACCAGCTCGAGGGTCCGGCCCGGGCGGCGAGTGTGCTGCGGATGCCTGGCTATCAGGGAGTCGAGGTCGTCACGGCTGATGCCCGCACGCACTGCCCGCCCCGGATTCGGTTCAAGGGCGCGCCGCCGGTGGCCGGTGGGCGCCGGTCGGGCGGTGGTCGGTGATGGTCGACCTGGCCAAGGACGTGGCGGCCGGTGAAGGGCGTGGGCGTCGGTATACGGCGCGGGCGGAGCTGGTGCTGGCCCGGCCGGATCACCGGCCGCTGGCCTCTTTGGGCCTGAGCCCGGATCCGTTGCAGCGGATCGCGGGGGCGATGGGAACGGTGCGCAGCGAGGCCGGTGAGGAGGCGGAGGTGGTCCTCGACCTGGTGCCGGTGCCGGATGGGGTGGTCGCCCGGCGGCGCCGGCGGTTGATGCGGGGCGCGGCGCGGCGGGGGCCGTCCGCGTTCGGCGAGCGCATCGGCGGCGCCGGTGGTGGTGGGGGCTGGTTGTCCTCGCTCGCGGGCACGCTCAACGGCAAGCCCGCCGGGCCCAGGCAGGGGGCGGGCCGGGTACCGCGGCAGACGGATCTGGCCGACGGGGTGGGGAAGTTCGTCCCCGGGCAGGACGTCTTCCGTGTCCAGTTGCTGGTGCGGGTGACCGCGACGCATCCGGCGCGGGCGCAGGCGCATCTGCACCAGCTGCTGGCGGCCTTGGAGATGTACGCGGGCGAGAACCGGTGGGTGCCGGTCGGTCCGCGGCGTACCGGGTGGCGGCCGTATTCGAATGTGTGGTGGCGGCGCGCGTCGTTCGATCGGCGGATCGGCAGCGGGGAGTTCGCTCCGGCGCGGCGGCAGTGGGTGACGCGGGCGGAGATCGCGGGCCTGCTCAAGCCGCCGACGGTGGAGTGCGCGGCGGCGAACGTGGCGCGGGGCGGGGGCATGGTGCCGCAGGCCCCGGCCGGGCTGCCGACGTGGAGCGGGCAGCCGGATGTGGTGCCGCTCGGGCTGGTGACGGATGCGGACGGGCGGCCGCGGATGGGCGGGGTGTATGCGAAGGACACCTTGTTCGGCGCGTTCCTCGGAAAGTCCGGCAACGGCAAGTCGGAGATCGGTCTGGTGCAGGCGATCGCCCGCGCGTATGCCGGGCGGGGTGTGTGGTTTCTCGATCCGCACAACACGACGATCGAGCGGGCTCTGCCCTACCTGACGCATCCGGCGGTGCGCGACCGGGTCCAGCGGATCGACCTGAACACCCCCTCGATGGACGACATGGTCGCCTCCTGGAATCCGCTGTCGATGGCCGGGCGGCGCATCGAGCACGTCCAGGAGGTGATCGGCACGGTCGTCAACGCCGTGGCCGCGGCCCAGGGCTGGGGAGAAGGCGCGCCGCGGGCGCGCACGATTCTGGCGAACGCGGTGCAGGTCCTTGCGTGCTTGTCGAAGTGCATGATCGACGCGGGGCGGCCGGATCTGCAGCCGACGGTCTTCCAGATCAAGACGCTGCTGGAGGACGACGCGTGGCGCGAGGAAGTCCTCGCTCATCTGCCGGACCGGTTTCTGCCGGCGCGCTCGCGCCGGTTTTGGACCGCCAGCTTCCCCAAGTACTCTGGCGAGGCGCTCACTACCGTCACCAACGCGCTCAACCGGCTGGAGACTTCGCTGTCGATGCGGGCGTTCCTCGGCTCGCCGACCGGCTCCTACAACGTGCGCCGTGCGATGGACACCGGCCAGGTGGTGTGGATCTGCCCGACCGGCGGCGGCGAGTGCGACGACCTGATCACCTCGATGCTCATCTACGACGTGTTCGTCGCCGGCCTGTCCCGCCGGGACACCTCCTTCGAGGACCTGGAGGAGTTCTGGGTCTGGATCGACGAGATGAGGGCCGTCGACGGCGCCGGGCGCGGCTACATCGCCAAGGTTCTCGAGCAGCTGCGCAAGTACCAGGTGAGGATGATGGGGCTGACGCAGATGGCGATGCGGCTGTCCGACGACACCCGCCAGGCGCTGCTGCAGAACCAGTCGATCCTGTCCGTGATGGCCTGCGACACCGACGAGGCGAAGTTCATCTCCGCGCGCCTCCCGCACGTGGAGCCCGCCACCGTCGCCAACCTGCCCAAGTACGAGTACGTGATGCGGGTGATGCTGGGCGGCGAGTACACCCAGCCGTTCCGCGTGCGGGGCGTGCCGGTCCACCAGGTCTACGCCGACTACTACGACCCGGCCGGACTGCCCGCCCTGGAGAAGGCGATCGACGCGAACCTCAAGCGGCGCCCCGTCGCGGAGATCCTCGCCGCGCTCGACTCCCTCGACAACGACATCCTCACCCACCTGACCGGCGGCGCCTCACCGGGCGGGCGGGCACCGGGCCGGCGGGCCGTTGAGGACGCGGACGTCGTCCACGACCTGCCCTCCCGCACCCTCCCCGACAACCATCACGACGACGATGACGAGGTCGCCTGATGCCCTACCCCGCCGGGCTCCAGCCCCACGAGCACGGACTTCCGCGACTGGCCCAGGACGCCTTGCCGGTCCTCTACCAGCACCGGCTGCTCACCACACGCCAGCTGCACCGGCTCCTGCAGCCCCAGGCCAACCACGCCGTCTACCTGCGTCGCCAGCTGTCCCGGCTGCGCGAGCGCGGCCTGGCCGCCGCCACCGTGCGGCACCGCGGCGGTCAGGGCGAACTCGTGTGGTACTGCACGCCCACCGGCAGCGAGATCGTCGAAGCGGCTGGCGAAGTCACCCCACGCGCCTACCGGATGACCGAGGCCGCGGCCGCCAACCAGCTCCAGGAGCACACCCTCGCCGTCAACGACACCGGCATCAGCTTCGTGGAAGCGGCCCGCCGGTACGGGCACGACTGCGGGCCCCTGGACTGGCACCCCGAGCGCGCGCACCGGTTCCGCGACGGCACCGGCGACGACGCCTTCCTGATCCCTGACGCCGTCTTGTCCTACGTCCACGACACCGACGGGCGCCGCCGGATGCTCACCTACTTCCTGGAGATCGACCGCGCCACCGAAAGCCCCCTCAAACTCGCCGCGAAAGTACGCGCCTACGCCCGCTACCTCGACTACATCCCCCTGCCGCCACCCGGCCGGCGCCCCGCCGGCCGCGGAACCGGGGAAGCCTGGCGGGAGCGCTACCCCGCCTTCCCCCGCCTGCTGTTCGTCCTCACCGGCGCCCCGGCGGCCACACTCGCCCGGCGGACCGCGGACCTTCGGGCCCTGGCCGACGCCGATCCCCGGCTGCGCCGTGCCGCGGACCGGCTCCTCGCCGGCATCGTCACCCTCGAGCAGCTCCAGGACCGGGGGCCGTGGGTACCGGTCATCACCCCGGTCTTCGGACCGGGCGATCCTACCGACGCGCTGCTGCGCACCCCCCAGGAGGGGCAGAGCCGGCTGTGACCAGACGGAAGCTGGACTCGTTGGAACATGGCGCCAGGCTTGCCGGGGGGAGGGAGGTCGCTGTAGTCCGATTCCGTCCGGCGGGAAAAGGGCTCTGATACAGCTCCATGACGCCGGGTCGTACAAAAATAAACCGGTTGAGCGGGATCTTTGTGATCAAATCGGCATGGCGAACGTTCTTTACCGGGTGCCACATTGGCCGAATTCTAGCTATTCTCATCTCTCTGAAATCGTGAGCGCTTTGACGCAACTTCAACTGCACGCGCTGACGGGTGCAACGGGGGATCCACACTCACGTCGAGAACTTGCTGGGGGACCTGTCGTGGGGTCATCAACTGCCCACAACAGCCGTATCGCAATCCGCCCGGCCGCACTGGCGGAGCTGGCTGCCGCTGCCTTGCTGCTGACGGGGTGCGGCGGCTCGGGTCACAGCTCTTCCGGCCCGATGCCGTCGTCCACCCCGTCGCACTCGCCGTCCCCTGATGCCACGTCGACGGCGGAACAGGAAGTACTGGCGGCCTGGAGTGGGATGCGCGCCGAGCAGGTAAAGGCCTATGCAACGGGCGACTCGTCGAAGACGAAACTGACCTCGTACGCGTTCGACAAGGCATTGGCCAAGATCCAGGGTGAGCTGTTCGACTACCGCCAGGCCGGTGTGGTGTTCCGCGGGAGTCCGAGCAGCACCGCGAAGGTCACCGATGTCGACCTCAGCCAGACTCCCCACCAGGCGGCCGTCCAGGAGTGCTTCGACACCACGCACTGGACTCCGGTGGTGAAGGCGACGGGCAAGGATGCTTCAACACCTGGGCAGATCCGCCGGTACACCGTCATGGGGAGCGTACGGACCGTCGGGACGAAGTGGATGGTCGTGGACTTCACCGTCGAGAAGACGCAGCCGTGCTGAGGACCGCGGCGCTCAGCGCCGCCGCAACGCTGCCCGCCCTCCGTCTGCTGGACGTCGCTGCGGCTGATCCGCCTCAGGGTCACCAACAGCTCCTTCGGATCTGGCCTATTACCGTCGTAAGGTTGCCGTCCGGACGGAGAGCGATGCACCGATCACAGAAAGCGGCCAATGGGTCGGTTATTTGACGTTCATTTACTCAACTTCCCGTGATGACAACGCCGATGGAGGCTCACGTGGTTTCGACGGCACTCGGTTTCGCCCGCCGCAGTTGGCGCGCGGCCCTCCCCTGCGTGGCAGTGGTCCTGAGCCTCACGTCAGGGTGTGGATCCCATCAGGACTCCGCAGGCTCGCCGCCTTCGGCGCCGGCCGTACGGACGACGCCCTCGGCAGACCCGACCGCTTCCGCGAAGGTCCAGGTCGCGGCTGCGTACCAGCACATGCGGGACGAGGATGTCAAGGCGATGCGTACGGGGCTCCTGTCCGACTCCAATGTGTCGGAGTACGCCATCGGCGCGGCCTACGGCTCGATCAGCTCCGAAGTGGGACGTGACCATCTGCAGGGCATCGTGTTCAAGGGGGCTCCTACCAGCACCATCACCGTGACGGCGGTGGACCTGGACCAGACGCCGCATAAGGCCGCGGTCACGGAGTGCCTTGATGTGACGAACTGGCAGCCGGTGGACCAGAAGACCGGCAAGCCGATCACGATCCCGAACCAGGCCAAGCGGTACACCGTCACTGGGGGCCTGGAGACCAAGGGGTCGTCCTGGGTCGTCGACAGCTACACCGTCAACCGGACGCAGCCGTGCTGACCGTGGCGGTACGAGCTGCGGCGGCCACCGCGGTCCTCGTCTTCGTCGCGGCCGGGCAGGCTGCGGCAACTGGCCCTCAGCCGGGGACATCGGTGGCCCCTCCGACGGACTGCGGAAACGACTTCGTGTGCGTGGGAGTCTCCGCACCGGGAGCACCATCGGCCTCTGGTGGTCACAACCGTTCGTCGGGCAGTGACGCGAAGGGCGGTCACACCTGCCAGACGCCGAAGGGCACGGTCGTTCCGTGCTCGGACCCGAACTGGGGGACGTTCTCCGGCGGCTGCTACTACCAGGTCGCCAGGAACGTTCCGCCGACGGGCGATCCCGCCTGGCAGGGGCACAGCGACCAGGACAAGTCCGGGAAGATGTACTGGCAGACCTGCCCGGACGACGGCTACGCGACCAAGGACGTGTGGATGCCCAACGGCTCCGTCGGAGCGGCGGTCGACCCGGCTCAGCTGGCGCAGCAGGCTGTGGCGAAGATGCGGCTCGGGCCGCCGCAGATCGACATCAGCCCGAAGCCGGGCGGCCGCGGGCTGGTGGGCATGCCGGTGTGGATGTCGGTGGCCAAGTCTGCGACGAGCTGGGGCCCTCAGTCGGCGTCCGCTTCAGCGGGCGGGGTGACCGTGACGGCGACCGCGGTGGTCTCGCAGGTGGTGTGGTCGATGGGTGACGGGCACAGCGTCACCTGTACTTCGCCCGGCACCCCGTATTCCGCCTCGGATGGGAAAGCCTCCTCCCCGGATTGCGGCTACCAGTACTCCCAGCCCTCTTCCAGCCAGCCCGGCGGCACCTATCCGGTGTCCGCGACGGCGACGTGGACGATCCACTGGGCCGGCGGCGGCGAACAGGGCGATCTGACTCAGACGCGCGCCGCGCAGGTCCGGATCGCCATCGCCGAGTTGCAGGTCGTGAACTAACCCGAAAGGCGCGTTGTAGGAATGGAAGCTCCCTCCGCTCCGCCGTCTCCGCCCCAGCAGCGTGCGCACACCGGGCCGGTCTACCCCGGCGAGGTGCCGATCACGGCCGGTTCGCCGGTCAAGCGGCAGCGCCGCTGGTCGGTGGTGGCGCTGTGCGTGGTGCTGGCGGTGGTGTGCGCGCTGGGCGCGTCGGCGGCGGTCACCTCGGCCGGCCACCGCGTCGACGTCCTGGCGGTCGCGCAGGACGTGCCGGCCGGGCAGAAGCTCACCAGCGCGGACGTGGTGGTGGCCGCGGTCTCCGCGGATCCCGCGCTGCGCCCGGTGAAGGCGACGGAGAAGGGCAGTGTGATCGGTCAGCGCACGGCGGTTGACCTGCGGGCGGGGCAGTTGCTGACCAGCAGTGACCTGTCGGCCGGTGGCGGCCTGGGCGACAACGAGGCCACGGTGGGCGTGGCGGTCAAGCGCGGGCAGGCTCCCGACGGGCTGGCCCCCGGGCAGAAGGTCCTGGCCGTCACCACCCCGGCGGCCGGGCAGAAGGTGACCGGCACGCCGATCACGGTGGCCGCCACCGTGGTGACGGTCGGGCAGCCGGATGCCACCGGCACCCAGGTGGTCACGCTGGCGGTGCTCGCGGACGGCGTCACCGGGCCGACGCTCGCCGCGCAGGCCGCGCTGGGCCAGGTGGTTCTGGTGCGCCAGCCGTTGAGCGGGAGCTGACCGATGGCTGTCATCGCTCTGGCGAGCGCGAAGAGTTCCGGGGTGACCACCGCTTCGCTGGCGCTCGCGCTGGCCTCGCCTCGGCCGACGCTGCTGGCGGAGTGCGATCCGTCGGGCGGTTCGATCCGCGGCGGGTTCCTGGGCGGTCAGCTCAACCCGCACGTCGGCGTCTACCAGCTGGCGACAGCCGAGCGGCAGGGGCCTGAGCACCTGGCGGCGGCGTTCGCGCAGCAGCTGCGTGCGCTGGACGGCCGCGGGGACCGGCAGTTGCTGGCGGGACTGGCCGATCCGCGGCAGGCCGCGGCGATGGCCGGCACGTGGGCGCCGCTGGCGCAGCTGCTGCGGTTGATGGATTCCCAGGCCGGCTACGACGTGATCATCGACGCGGGCCGTCTGGTCACGGAAGCAGGCGGGCTGCACCCGGTGCTGTCGCCCTCGGCCGTGCTGCACCACGCGGACGTCGTGCTGCTGGTGGTGAACGGCTGGCTGGACTCGGTCGCGGCGACGGCTCCCGTGATCGAGCTGCTGCAAGCCGAGCTGGCCGCGCGCGGTTCCGGCGCCGACGCGCTCGGGGTGCTGCTGGTCGAAGACGGGCCGGAGCGCCCTCACGGTGTCTCCTCCGCGCTCGGGGTGCCGGTCGTGGCGGGGCTTCCGTGGGATGCGGCGCCCGCGGCCCATCTACGGCGAGGCGCCGCCGCGCCGCGCAACTTCACCCGCTCGCCGCTGATGAGGTCGGCGCGCAGCGCGTGCGGGCCGATCGAGGCGCTCGCACAGCACCGCCGGGTGCGGCAGATGCCCAGCCAGCAGCCCTCGCCAGGCGTCGCGGGTGTCCTGCAGCGTCTGGCCCAGGCCCGGGGGACGATCCATGCCTGAGCTCAACGGCCACGGCAGGCCACGGGACTTGGCGGCCCTTCTGACCGCGGGCATCGCCCCGGCGGCCACCGCGGTGGAGGCCACCCCGGTGCCGCCCGCCCGCTCCCCCGCCGGGCAGGCCCCCGCGGCGCCCGCCTCGGGTGCCGCTGGCGTCGGCGTGGTGGCGTCGCTGCCGGGGCAGTTGCCGGTGGACAGCGCGGTGGTCCAGGAACTGCGGGACGCGGCGTCGAAGCAGGTCACCGCCCAGGAGGCAGCCTGCGGCGGGCGGTTGTCGCTCGAGGACAAACACCAGCTGGCCCGCTCCGTGGTCTCCCGGCTGGTCGCGGAGTTCGCCGCACGGCACGCCGCGACGGCCCGTCCGCTGACACGGGAGCAGGAAGCCGCGCTGCGCACCGTGGTGTTCGACACCATGTACCGGGCCGGGCGCGTCCAGGCGCTGCTGGACGACCCGTCGGTCGAGGACATCCTCCTCGACGGCGAGACGGTGCTGGTCGACTATTTCGACAAGCCGCAGGCCCGCGGACGCGCCCTGTTCGCCTCGGATGCGGAGCTGGTCAGCTGGGTGAACGAGATGGCCAGCCAGTCCGGCCACGGCGAGCGGCAGCTGTCGCCGGGGTCGCCCTCGGTGGGCTTCCGGCTGCCGGACGGCTCGCGGGTCCAGGCCTCGCTGCTGTCGCGGCGGCCGTCCGCGGCGATCCGCCGGCACCGCATCCAGCGCACCGTACTGAGTGAACTGGCCGACTGGGGCACCTTGTCGCCGACGCTGGTGCAGTTCCTGCGGGCGTGCGTGGAGGCCCGCAAGAACCTGCTGATCGCAGGCGACATGGGCGCGGGCAAGACGTCGCTGCTGCGCGCGCTGGGCCGTGCGATCCCCGAGTGGGAGCGGGTCGTGACCCTGGAGAGCGACCGGGAGCTGTACCTGGACGAGCCGGGCCCCGGCCCGTATGCGATCGCGTTCGAGGCGCGGCAGTCCAACGGTGAGCGGTCCGGTACGGGGGACCTGGTCGGCGAGGTGTCGATCGCGGACCTGTTCCCGGTCGCGCTGCGCTACAACGCCTCCCGGGTGATCGTCGGCGAGGTGCGGTCGGTGGAGGTTGTGCCGATGCTGCAGGCGATGACCGCGGGCGGCTCCGGGTCGATGTGCACCATCCACGCCCGCGACCACGCCTCCGTCATCGGCCGGCTGATCCAGCTGTGCACCGAGGCGGGGATGTCGGAGGCAGCCGCGAATCACCTGGTCGCGCACGCCGTGGATGTGATCGTCTACATCCGGCTGGTCAACGAGACCGCCGTCGGCGGGCGCAAGCACCGCTTCGTCTCCCACGTGCGCGAGGTGCACACGGCGATGGAGGGCGGAGGGCCCACCACCTCCGACCTGTTCGCTCCCACGGCCGGGGAGCCGCGGGCCATGCCGTCGATGCCGCCTTCCTTCCTGGCCGGCCTGGAGACCGAGGGCCGCCTGGATCCCGGCTGGCTGCTGCCGGCCCACGCGGGCTGGAAGTACCCCCTGCAGACGGTGAGGCCGCTATGAGCCAGAACTCGTGGGCCCTGCTGGCGGCCGTGTGCACGCTGGGCCTGCTGGGAGCGGTGTTCGCCGCCGTCCTGGAGGGCCGCGGCCGGATCCCGGATCCGTCCCGGCCGCCGTCCCGGCTCAAGCGGCGGTGGCAGCGGGCACAGAGCGAACTGCCAGCAGAGTGGCGGCGCCGCTACCGGTGGCTGGTGGCCGCGGCCGCCGCGGCGGCGATCGTGGTGTGGGCGGTGAGTGGCTGGCCGGTCAACGGGCTGCTGGCCGCCGGCGCAGTGCTGGGGCTGCCCTACCTCCTGCAGCCCGGCGGCGCGGCGACCGCACGGATCGAGCGGCTGGAAGCGCTGGCGCAGTGGTTGCGGCACCTGGCCGGCGTGCACACCGCCGGGGTGTCGCTCAACCAGACCATCGAGGCCTCCGCGAAGGCCGCCGCCGCACCGGTCGCGCCGCAAGTCCGTGCCCTTGCGGGGCGGTTGCGGGCGCGCCAGGACCCGGTCGCCGCGTACGGGCAGTTCGCCGACGACTTCGGCGACGGGGTGGTCGACCACATCGTGCTGCTGCTCCAGTCTCACGCCACCCTGCGCGGCGAAGGCCTCTCAGGCGCGCTGGAGGCGATGGCCGACAGCATCGGCCGCCAGGCCCGCGACGCCCGCGACATCGAGGCCGACCGGGCCAAGGTCCGCGCGTCCGCGCGCTGGGTGTCGCTGTTCATCGTGTTCGTCGTCGCGGTCTGCCTGCTCAACCACAGCTACTCCGCCCCCTACGACTCGGCGTTCGGCCAGATCCTCCTGGTTGTGCTGGGCGCCGCGTTCTGGTGGGCCTTGTCCTGGCTGCGGCGTATCGCCCGCTCCCAGCCCGAGCCACGGCTCCTCGGCCCCGAGGCTGCGGCCTCTTACCAGAAGGGAGCCGGCCGGTGATCTCCACGGTGGGCATGCTGTGCGGGGCCGGTGCCGGGGTCGGCGTGGCCCTGATCGTTCGGGAACTGGCCCCGGCACGGCCGGACTTGTCCGACGCGCTGCGCCGCCTGGACCCGGACCGCACCCCTCCCCCGCCGCCGGCCGGAACGCTGCCGGCCGGTCCGGCGGCGCTGCCCGACCGTGTCGGCGAACGGCTGCTGTCGCTCGCCGGGGACTCGGTACGCCTGCCACGGCGCGATCTCGACCTGCTGCGCATCACCCCGGCCCAGCACCTGGGGAAGAAGACCCTGTGGGCGGCAGGCGGGCTGCTGTTCCCGCAGATGCTGCAGATCCTTCTGGCCCTGGCCGGGACACGCTTGCCGTTCGCGATCCCCGGCGTCGCCTCCCTCGCGTTTGCCGGGCTGCTGTGGGTCCACCCCACCTCCGAGGTCAAGCAGCACGCCAAGGCCGCCCGGCGCGAGTTCCGGTACGCCGTCGCCTCCTACCTCGAGCGCGTCGAACTGGCCCGTGCCGCCCGTTCCGGCGCACCGCAGGCCTTGTCCCGTGCGGCGGCGGTAGGCGACTCGTGGACGTTCCAGCGCCTGCGCACCCGGCTGGAACAGGCGCAGTTGTCCGGGGTGAGTGCGTGGGAAGCGCTGCGTCAGCTCGCCGACGAACTGGGCGTGCCGGAACTGGCCCGCCCCGCCGAGACCCTCGCGCTGGCCGGTGAGGACGGTGCGAGCGTCCGCGCGACGCTGCAGGCTCAGGCGCGTCAGCTGCGTGCGGCACTGCTGGCCGACGCGAAAGCCGAGGCGAACACCGCCTCCGAAGCCATGATCATTCCCGTGGTGGCGCTCGTGGTGCTGATGATGTTCTTCGTCGGATACCCGGCCGCCATGCAGATTCTGTCCAGCTGACGGAACCGTGAGAAGAGGACTGCGCCGTGATGGAAGTGTGGACGATGGCCAAAGCCGTCGTGACCTCCCGCTACTACCTGCTCCGGGAACGGATGAAGACCGACGACCGGGGCATCACCACGACCGAGGTCGCGCTGATCACCGGCGCGCTGCTGGCCGCGGCCGGACTGCTGGTCGTGGCGATCAAGGCCAAGCTCGCCGAGAAGATCGGCATCATCAACAGCGGCTGACCGGGACGGGCATTGGCAATGCGAGGGGAGGCAGCGGTGGGCAGGGGAAGGGCCGGTGGCGTGCTCGCTGCGCGGTGGCGCTGCGTCATACGGCACGGTGCGGATCGCGGTTCGTACTCGGTGGAACTGGCGATCCTGGCGCCCGCGGTGCTGATGCTGGTGTTCGCCTGCATCCAGACCGGCCTGTGGTGGCACGCCCGCGAAGTCGCGCTGACCGCGGCCAAACGCGGCGTGGAATCCGGCCGCACCCTCGACAGCTCCCCCGCCCAAGGCGCGGCCGCCGCACGGTCGTTCGTCGCGCGGTTCGGCGGCTCCGTACGCGACCCTGCGGTCACCGACGCCGGGAGCAGCGCCACGACCGTGCGGATCGACGTCTCCGGCACGGTCATCACCCTGGTGCCGGGCTGGGACCTGCACATCGACCAGCACGCCGACGGCCCGCGGGAGAGGTGGATGCCGTGACCAGCCGCAGAAGGCGGGTATGGGCGGATGACCGGGGCAGCTACTCGCTGGAGACCGCGGTGCTGGTGCCGGTGATCTTCGCCGTGCTCGGGCTGCTGATCGCGTTCGGCCGGGTCACCACGACCAGCGGCGCGGTGGACTCCGCCGCACGGGAAGCCGCCCGCGCCGCCTCCCTCGACCGCGACCCGGCAACCGCCCAGCGTGATGCCCAACAGGCCGCGCAGGACTCGCTGTCCGGTGATGGGGTGCCGTGCACCAACATCGCGGTGCGCGTGGACACTTCCGATTTCGACCTGCCGCTCGGGCAGACCGGGACGGTCGTCGCGACCGTCGCCTGCACCGCCCGGCTGTCCGACATCGGCCTGCCCGGCTTGCCCGGCTCCAAGACCCTGACGTCCGACTTCCGCAGCCCCATCGACGCCTACCGGGCCCGCACATGACCACACCGAGCGCCGCCAGGCGCCGTACGCTTCCTCGCCGGTGGCGCGAGGAGACCGGCAGCATGAGCCTGTTCTACGCGGTCTGCCTCACCGGCATCTTCATGATCCTGGGCCTGGTCGTCGACGGCGGCGGCCGGCTCCAGGCCGGATCCCGCGCCGACTCCCTCGCCCAGGAAGCCGCCCGCGCCGGCGGCGAACAGGTCGACCCGGCCCAGGCCATCACCGGAACCGCGATCGCCGTCCAGCCGGCCGCGGCCCAGCAGGCCGCCTCCTCCTACCTCCACCAGGCCGGCGTCACCGGCGAGGTGTCCGTCAGCGACAGCGGCCAGACCCTCAGCGTGACCGTCCACACCACCTACCACCCGGTGTTCGCCTCACTGCTCGGCTTCTCCAGCATGCCGGTCACCGGCCACGCCACCGCGACCTTGCTCACCCACGCAGAAGGCTGACACGCCCATGGCCGCCCATCCCCTGCGCATCGTCTCCGCGCTGCTGCGCTCCGCGCTCGCCCTCGCCGTTCTGGGCACGGCCTTGTTCGCCGCCCCCTACGCGATACTGCGCTGGGGCAGCCTCCCGCACTCCCTGCCCACCATCAGCGGCGTACAGCAGTTCCTGTCCGGGCCCGCCGATGACTCGTTGCTGCAAACCGCGATCACCCTGGTCGGGCTCGCCGCCTGGGCGTGCTTCGCCCTCTCCGTCGTCCTGGAACTGGCCGCGCTGCTACGCCACCAGGCCGCCCCCCGCCTGCGCGGACTGGGCGCGTTCCAGGGGGCCGCGGGATTCCTGATCGGCAGCATCGTGCTGCTCGCCCCGACCGCCGCGTCCGCAGCCACCCTCACCGCCACCTCTGCGGCCGCCGCCGCCCACCACGCGACCACGGTGACGGCGCCCGGCGGGACATCAGCGCCTCGCACCGGTACGACGGCCGTACGGCACACCACCACCCGGGCGGAGACCACGTTGTGGGACCTGGCCGACACTCACCTCGGTGACGGCTTGCGCTGGAGGCAGATCGCCGACCTCAACCCCCAGCTCGCCGAAGGCCCCATCCCCGCCGGCACCGTTGTACGCCTGCCCGCCGACTCCACCACTCCCCCGCCGCCGTCCGGCAACACGCCGCGTACCGACGACGAGACCACCGCGGCGCGCGCGCCGTCACCGACGACGCACTACATCGTCCGCACTGGCGACGACCTGTCGGACATCGCCCAGGACAAGCTCGGTGACGCCTCCCGGTGGCAGCAGATCTTCCGCCTTAACGAAGGCGAACAGCAGCCGGGCGGTGCCCGTTTTACCGACCCTGACCTGATCTACCCCGGGCAGAACCTCGCCCTGCCCGGCGCGGCGGCCACCGCACCCGAGGCGCCCCCCGCCACTGCCGACCACACACCGGCCCCCGAACACCACGCCTCCCCGGCACCCTCTACCTCCGCCTCGGCGACCTCACCGTCGCTGCCCCGCCAGCACGGCGGCGCCTCAACGCCGGAGCACCAGACCGCCCCGGCCACCCCGACGTCCACGCCCACTCCCCCGGCGGGCACGCCGACGCCGTCCGCCGCAGTTCCCTCCCTCTCCGAACCGACCAGCACGGCAACCGCCACACCGGATCTCGCGCACTCCCCCGCTCCGGCCACCGCCTCAACGGCGCGGACCGGCGCGGCCCGCCCGGTCAACGACCGCCTGATGCTGCTGCTCGGCGGCGGACTGCTGGCCGCATCCATCCTCACCGCCCTGGGCGCCCGGCGCATCTGGCAGCAACGCAGCCGCCGCCCCGGCCACCGGATCGCCATGCCCACCGGCAGCGCCGCCGCCACCGAAACGGCCCTGCGCGCGGCCGAGGACCCGACCGGCACCACCCTCATCGACGCCGCCCTGCGCACCGCCGCAGTCCACCTCGCCGACGACCGCCGGGAGTTGCCGGACCTGGCCGCTATCGTCTACGGCCCACGCGACGGCCTCACCCTCCACCTCGCCACTCCGGCGCCACCCGTGATGCCGTTCACCGCCGAACCTGAGGACCAGACCCGCTGGCACTGCCCGCCCGACACCGAGGAACTCCTGGACGCCACGCGCACCGACGACGTCGACGCCCCCTACCCGTCGCTCGTCGCCATCGGCGGCAACGACGAAGGCCACACCGTGCTCATCGACCTCGAGCACCACGGCACCGTGCGGGTCACCGGCTCAGGCCGCCGGGACGTGATGCGGGCGCTGGCCGTCGACCTGGCCACCAGCGTCCTCGCCGACTGCCTGGAAGCCACCGTCACCGGCCCGGTCTGCCCCGGCCTCGCCGCCCTGGTCCCCGAACGCCTCACCGAAGCAGCCGACCCGGCCACCGCGGTACGCCAGTTCAGCGCCCGGCACGCCGCCCAGCAGAAGGCCCTGTCCGCCGTCGGATCCGACGGGATGCGAGCCGCCCGCACAGGCGGAGACAACGAAGCCTCCTGGACCCCGCACCTCCTACTCGCCGACCACGACTTCGACCAAGACACCTGGCAGCACCTGACCACGGTCACCGAGGCGCGTCCGCGGACCGCATCAGCCATCGTGACGACCAGCGACACCAACACCGCCGCCCTTGGCGCAGGGTGGCAGGTCGTCTGCGACGGCAGCCCGGTCACCGTGCCGGGCACCACGGTCTCCTTCATCCCACTCGCGCTGACCGACACCGACTACGCCGACATCATGCAGGCGCTGTCCACCACCACTGAGCCCGATCTGCCCGCGCCCCACGCCCAGACTTCCGCACCCGAGACCATCGCGCCGCCCGACGGAGCGCCCGCCGCCGCGACGGCACCGGCGGAAAGCCAGCACGAGGCAGACCGCCTCCGGTATCCCGCCCAGGACGGCGAGCCCGTCCTCGCGTGGGCTGACGACTCCGGCGAGGAAGGCGAGGACCTCATCGCTCAACTCGCGGGCGACCTGGAGGATCCCGGCCTCGACGATCAGGACGCGGACGGAACCGAGTTCGCAAACGACGACGGCACCCTGCCCACTGCGGCCGCCATCGAGGTGCGCACGCCGGACGACTACGAACTCGCGCGCTCCGCCGAACCTCCTGTGGCCAACGCACCAGTAGCCGCCGCGGCGTTGGTCCCGGCAGAGCCCGCGGAACCGGGACCGGTGGCGGTGTCAGCGGAGGAGGCCGATGAGCCGTCGGCTCGGCAGGAGGAGGCCGGGCTGATGATCCGGGTGCTGGGGCCGGTGGAGGTCACCGGCGCGGGCGGCACGATCGACAGCCGGTACCGGCGCACCTCCACCGAGCTGGCAGCCTGGATGGTCCTAAATCCCGGCAGCGACCACCACGCGCTGGACGAGGCGATCTGGCCCGGCAAGACCGTCAGCCGCGGTACCCGCAACCCGGCGATCAGCCGACTGCGTACCTGGCTCGGCACCAACGAGGCCGGGCAAGACCACCTGCCGAAGGTCGCCACGAACCCCGACGTCCGCTACCGCCTCGCCACCTCCGCCCGATGCGACTGGCTGCTGTTCCAGCACCTGGCCGCGACCGGAACGGACGACAGCCTGCGCGCAGCACTGGAACTCGTACGCGGCCGCCCCTTCGCGGGCGTTCCAGCCCGCCACTACGTATGGGCCGAACCCCTCATCCAGGAAATGATCGCCGCGATCGTCGACGCCGCAGCCGACCTCGGCGCCTCCCGGCTGGAGATGTGCGATCCACGCGGCGCCCTGTGGGCGGCCAGCAAGGGCCTGGACGCCGCACCCGAGATGGAAGTACTACACCGGATCGCGTTCCGCGCCCACCACGCACTCGGCGACCACCAAGGCCTCGAGCGGGCCATCCAACGCCTGGAGAACCTGCTGTTCGACCTCCAGACCGACATGGACAACGAGACCTCCGGGCTGCTCCACCAACTGGCCACCCTGGCGTAGCAAGGCAACAAGGGCAGGGAGACTTGCACAACCTGATTCGCAGTGCGTTACTGACTTCGGCTCGTCAGGGTGATGTTGGGGTGTAGAGGATCAGGCCGGTGCCGGCTATGAACCCGTCGAGGATGTCGGGCCGGTACTGCAGGCGCTTGAGCCGGTTGCGGACCAGGGCCTCGAGCCGGTCGAGGGCCATGACGGCGAGGTTGGCCAGGCTGCGGACTGTCCAGCCAACGGGTCTGGCCCGTAGTCGGTGGTGACGCCGGGTAGCGGTCAGGGCAGAAGGATGCGGTGGCGGAGGAGGTCGAATCCGGCACGTCCGTGCATCTGTCTCATGATCTTCTTGGTGCGGGTGTTGACGCCTTCGGTGCGGCCGTTGTGGTAGGGCAAGGTGAGGCCGGCGTTCACGGCGGGCCGGTCGATTTCGAGACCGTTGGTGAAGCTGCGCAGGTGAGGCAGGTCGATGGCCCGGGCGGTCGTGATCCACTCGGTGAGTTTGATGTCGTTGCCCTCGGCCGGTTTCAGCAGGGTGGCGAAGCCGCGTACGAGATCGGCGAGTGCGGTCATCTCCGGGCAGGCCGCAGCGATCTTCTCCAGCAGGGTCGTTTCCTTCGGGCGCAGGTTTTCGGGGTTGGTGAGCAGGAGGCGGCTGGCGTGACGGGGCGGTCGCCTTCGGCGCGGCCCTGGTTGAGGTAGCGGACGAGCAGGTTGGCGCTGCCGGTGTAGCCCAATTCCCGGATCTCTGCGAGGAGGTGGGTGACCGGGACGGCGGGTTCCTCGGCACGTCGTCGACGCAGGTGCTCGCGGTAGGGGTCGACGAGGGTGGGCCGGTAGGCGGGGGCGATGCGCAGGGCCTGGGGTTCTGGCATGCGGGCGTAGCGTTTGACGGTGTTCAGGGCCACGCCCAGGCGGCGAGCGCAGTCGAGCAGGCCGACGCCCTGGCCGATGAGATCGTGGATCTTGGTCCAGCGTTCGAGTGTGGTCTGCTCGCGCACTCCGCCGGGGCGGGGCGGGTTGATGGCGGCCCAGCATCCGGCGTGGGCGCGGACCTCGAGCTGGACTTTGTCGCAGAGATTTCGCCAGAGGTGCCATCGGTCGCTGACCTGCACCGCGTCGGGCAGAGCTCGGCGGACGGCCTCGGCATAGGTGGCCGAGCCATCCCGGCACACGACCTCGACACCAGGATGTTCGCGCAGCCCGGACTCCAGGGTGGCCGCCTCGCGGTCGGGCAGGACCGCGACGCGCCGGCCGGTCTCGGCATCCGTGATGATCGTGGCGTAGCGGTGGCGGCGGCGCAGGGCGAAATCGTCCACGCCGATCACTCGCGGGACCGCCTGCTGCGGCAGCGGCAGGTGCCGCAGATGGCGCAGCGCGGTACTCCGGGAAACGGGCACGGCCAGCAGTCCGGCCAGGCGTGCGGCCGCCCGGCCGCATAACTCCCGCGCCACCTGGGATATGTGCCCGACAAGACGCACCGTGCGGCGCTGATGGCGCTCCAGCAGTCCGGGAATCTGCTCGCGGAAGGTCTGCCGCCAGCAGCCCAGGGCCGGACAGGCCAACCGCCGTACGCGCAGCTGGACGACGACCTGGCGGCCGTCGACCGGCACGTCCCTCACCGTTCGGCGGTGATAACCGTGCACCTTCGCCGTCGGCGTCCCGCACACCGGACACGGCACCGCCACGTCCCGGGTCCGGGCCGAGACCACCACCGCGTCGCCGCCGTCCGCCACGTCCTCGACGACCAGCGCCGAAAGCCCGAAAACACCGTCCCCATAAGGGAGTTGATATACACCACAAGACTATGATCAAGGGCGGCGACTCGGCGTCACCACCGACTACGGGCCAGACCCGAACGTTTTACAGACCCGCCGGTTACGCGATGGGGTCTGTCCAGTCAACGGCTGATCTTGCTTGTTGAGGGTCAGTGGCCGGTGGTGGGGGTGAGGCGTTCTTCGAAGGCGATCTGGAAGGCGGGGTGCCTTCCAGCGTATCGTCCAGCGGCGCTGTCCCTTGCCGGTTGGGTCCAGGCTCATCAGCGCCATGTGGACGTACTTCAACGCGGCGGCCTCCGACGGGAAGTGGCCCCGGGCCCGGACGGCCTTGCGGATGCGGGTGCTGACGCTCTCGATCGCGTTCGTGCCGCGGATCACCTTGCGGATCTCGACGTCGAAGGAGAGGAAGGGCACCATCTCGGCCCAGGCACCGGACCACAGCTTGATCACAGCCGGATACCTGCTGCCCCACTTCTCGGAGAACTCCAGGAACCGCTCGGCTGCGGCCGCCTCGCCCGGCGCAGTGTAGACGGGCTTGAGATCCTTCGCGAGCTTGTCCCCGTCCTGACAGGCGCAGTAGCGGATGCTGTCGCGGATCAAGTGAACGATGCACGTGTGGACGGCAGTTCGGGGCCAGACCGTCTCGACCGCGTCCGGCAGACCCTTCAGCCCGTCGCGAACCAGCATGAGGACATCTTCAACTCCGCGGTTCTTCAGCTCGGTGAAGACCTGGAGCCAGTGCTTGGCACCCCCGCCGCCGTCGCCGACCCAGATCCGGGGGATGTCGCGAGTGCCCTCGGCCGTGACCGCCATCGCTAACACAGACAGGCCGACTGGCTGCCTTGCCATCGCGAATCCTCACGTTGACGGCGTCCACGAAGACCACGGGATAGACGCGATCGGGAGGGCGAGACTGCCATTCCGCCATGCCCTCCATCACCTTGTCCGTGATCGTGGTGATGGTCTGCTTGGACACCTCGGCGCCGTACACCTCGGCCAGATGCGCCGATATCTCTCCGTGGGTAAGACCCTTCGCGTCCAGCGACAACACCATCTCATCAACGCCGGCCAGGCGGCGCTGCCGCCTGCGCACGATCTGTGGTCCGAAGGCGCCGACGGTATCGCGGGGCACCTTCACCTCAACCGGGCCGACGTCGGTCAGCACGGTCTTCGACCGGGTGCCGTTACGGGAGTTGCCGCTGCCCCGGCCCGCCGCGTCGTGCCTGTCATAGCCGACGTGATCGGTGATCTCGCCCTCCAGGGCAGACTCCAGCACCCGCTTCGTCAGCCGCTGCAGCAGCCCGCCCTCGCCGGTCAGCTGCAGGCCATCGGAACGGGCAGGGTCGACGAGCATCGCGATCAACTGCTCGTCCGCCACCGCCTCCGCAGCCGACTCGGCGACCGGCTCCTCCACGACCTCGTGCTCGGTGACAGTCTCACTCATCAGGCGTCTCCTCGATCACCGGATCCGCCGTCCATTGGACACTCCCGGCATGGGAGCTGTCCGGCGCGAGGGCCGCCGTCGGCAGGACCACGGTCATCGCGGACGGCGGCTACCAGGGTACCGGCCTTGTCATCCCGCACCGCCGCGAGGCAGGCCGGGCCGAGCTCCCCGCCTGGAAGGAAGACCACAACGCCGCCCACCGCAAGGCCCGTGCCCGCGTCGAGCACACCTTCGCCCGATTGAAGGGCTGCAGGATTCTCCGCGACTGCCGCCTGAAAGGCGACGGCGTCCACCACGCCATGCTCGGCATCGCCCGCCTGCACAACCTCGTCCTTGCCGGGTGACACAGAAACGGAAGGTCACCGAGCATACCAAAGATCATTTACGGGACAACCCTTAGTCAGCACCCGCGCTGCCCGCTCCACTCACTTCCCCCTGGTCCATCGCCATTCCTGGAAGCACCGCCGCTGCCAGGTATCGAGCCGCGTCGATCGCGTCGGACTCCTCCGTGAAGCGGCCGAAACTCAGGCGGATGCTGCCCCTGATGTGCTCCGGCAACAGCCCGATCGCCTGGAGCACATGCGAAGGCTCCTGGGCCGAGCTGTTGCAGGCCGAGCCCGTCGAGAGGGCGAGGTTGCCGAGGCGCAGCAGCAGTTCCTGCGCGTCGACACCCCCCAGGGACAGGTTCAGCGCGTGAGGCAGGAATCCCGGACCTATCCCGCTGTTCAGCCGGAAGGGCACCCGTGAGCTAGTGGCGAGTTCGACCAGGAAGGCGCTGCGAAGCCTCTCCAGGCGGTGTGCCTCTTCCTCCCGCCGGTCCTCGACAAGGGTGACCGCCGTGCCGAGGCCAATGATGGCAGCCGTGTTAAGCGTGCCCGCCCGCATTCCTCGCTCCTGGCCGCCGCCGTGCATGAGCGGAGTCAACGGAGCCATGTCGGTGAGCCAGTTGGAGATGTAGAGCGCGCCGATGCCCTTTGGACCGTAGATCTTATGGCCAGAGAATGTGAGCAGATCGACGCCGAGTTCGGTCACGTCCACAGCGAGCGAGCCAACCCCCTGCGTGGCATCGCAATGCAGCGGGACGCCCGCCTGCCGTGTCACCCGGCCGATCTCTGCGATTGGCTGGATGGTGCCGATCTCGTTGTTGGCGAGCATCACTGAGACAAGCACCGTGTCATCCCGCAATGTGCCAGCCACCTGCTCAGCGTTGATCCGCCCCTCGGCGTCGACGGGGAGGACGGTCACCGAGTAACCCGCTTCATGAAGGTACGCGCAGGTGTCGAGCACCGATTTGTGTTCGGTCGCCGTAGTCACGATGTGGCCGCCGGGGTATCGTCCAGCTACCCCTTTGATCGCGATGTTGTTGGCTTCTGTCGCTCCGGAGGTGAAGTAGATTTCGCTGCGTGCCCCTCCGAGGAAGCGGGCGACCGCGCTCCGGGCTCTCTCCACCTCGCGGGAGGCGCGGACTCCTGCGGCGTGTGGACTGGCGGGGTTGGCGAAGTACTCCACGTAGGAGGTTTGCATGGCCTCCATCACCGCGGGATCCATGGGTGTGGTGGCCTGATGGTCGAGATAGATGCTGCGCATGGAAATGCTCCCTGTTTGGCTGGTTCTAAGGGCTGTCCCGTAATACCTGGCGGGCTCAGAAATCGCATGTGGAAAAAGCCATCTCGACCACATCGGTACACGACGGGTCAGCGAAGACGAGGATGATCTCGTCGGTTGGAGATGCGTGATTCCGCAGGTATATCTCGGCACCCTTAGTGACTTTCTCCTTATCCGCGAACGAATTGATGTCGATGACATAGGCTCGAGTACAGTCGGAGTACTGGCGCATCCGGGCGAAGTACTTGATGAAGTACTCGTTGACTATCAACGGGCATCGTGGAACGACGTAATTGTCCTTGACCGCACCAGCGAGGACCTTCTCGTACTGGCGGGACCGGTAGTAGATGTCGTCACCATCCCGGACGAACCTCGGCTCCACGGACGGGTCCTTAAGCCACTGCTTCATCGACCGGGCCGCCCGGTTGCGCAGAGTCCGTTCGCGGGTGACGGTGAAAGTGACCCCGGCAGCGGCGGCGGCAGCGGTGAGGGGAGTGATGTCGTACGCCCCCGGTTTTGCCGGTGCTGTGTTCACCGAGCAGGCGTCGTCTCCACAGGCCCGCCCGAGGTCGTTGTGGATGACATCGAAGAGCACTTTGTTGCCACGATGGCGGTAGCGAACGGACGCACCCAACTTGTGGGCGAGGGCGAAAGAGTTGCGGGAGAAGTTCCCAATACCTCCGGCGGACTCGAAGTAGCCTCCGGCGATGAGTGACACAGAGCGGTGCTCACGGCTGATGAGTTCGAGAATCGGACCGATGTGGTCGTCGTTGGCGAGACGCGCGAATCGGTCGGGCAGGTGACTGGACGGCATGAGATGACCCTTCTTTATGAATCTTCTGCGAGTGTTCTACGGGCCTTCCACGAGGAGGCGGCCCTCTCCTGTGGACTTCTTCGGATCCGGTGCGGTGCCAGGTGCTCTGGCCCGGCCTTCAGTTCGCCGCGACAGCGGCGACCCTCATAGGCAGCACCCTGACCCATTGCAGCGTGGAGAGCGCCTCGCCCAGCACGACGAAGCCCACCAGTGTCGCGATCACCGGCTCCAGGGTGTTGAGTACGGCGGACACCCGGGCGGCAATCCGACGCAGCGCGACGGACTCCAACGAGAAAGGCACTGCCGTGGCCGGTACGGCGACTGCGAACGCCACCGTCAGGACCCCGGGTCAAGCGGTGCGCTACCGGCGATAGCGGAGTACGAAGACGCCCGACAGTGCGACGACGGACGCCACCGCCATACGCATCGTCAGCCCCGCGCCGCCTGGCGTGGCCAGGGCTGGCCGCCGACGCCGGCGGGATGTACCCGTTCAGCGCCATACCGGTGAGGAGGGCTGTAAGCACTCCGTCGGAATCATCCCTCGCGTGGCTGCCGCCAACGACGACCAACCCGCCCCGGGCGAGTAGGCCCCAGAGCATGTCCAGCGCCCTGCGAGAACTGACGAGCGTGATGAGCAGCGGCCCGGTGTACCCCAGCGTCACCACGACACCGAGCGGGAGTCGTGAGGTCGCTTCGTAAAGGCGAGAGAAGAGGCAGCGCCGCGCGGTAACGATGAGCGGACTCGGCAGTGGGGCACCAGCGAGGCCGGTGCATTCGAAGAGCTGCCTCGCAAGGGCCGAGCCAGACTGGAATCTCACCATTCCGGCCAGCAGCATGAACGGCGCTGGAGCGACTCCGGACAATCCGGTCGGAATGGCCTTAACGCCGTGCAAGGCTTTGGTTCCGGGAACGGACTTCCTGGCCGTGCTAGCCCTAATCATGAACCATCTGCGCCGTCTGTGGCGGCGGACGGGGCTGATCGCGCCCTGAGGGCGGACGTTGATGGAGCCATCACCCCAGATGTCCGACTCTTCATCGGGACGAGGATTTACGTCGAGGCGGCAGTCCTCATGGCGATGGTGATCTCCTTTACACTGCACGACCTGGCCCCCGATCTTCGCTCAAGGCACCGTCGGCTGTGGCAGCAGGCACAACCGATCCACTGGTACTACGGATCCCGGCGAGCGCAAGTTCTCAATGAGCCCTTTCCAACCTCACATGGCAGCGGGGCAGTTAAGGTGACAGACAGGTGAAGCCCCTGGTAGATGGGTTTCGACCAAGAGAACCGTTGCACCGCCTCTCAGCAGATCCGGCCGCGCCGTCGTCCTGCCGCACTCACGTGATGCCTCGGTAAAGCGCAGCGGTCCGGCCCGCTCAGCGACACGGCCGATGCATCTGCACGCTCAGCCGCGGTGGGCGGGCGACCACCGAGACGGCCACGACACGGGCGATAGAACGCGGCGATCCCTGAGGGCCAGGCAACCCAGACGCCGCCCTTCGCCGGGCACTTGCTTGAAAGATCGTGGGGCTACAGCGCAGAAGCCAGCAGCTGTCCCTGATCGGGGGACACAGAGGCGGCCACAGTCG
>NZ_JAINVZ010000039.1 GCF_019890615.1 Streptantibioticus parmotrematis
CACCCCCGGATCAACGGCCCCAGAGCGATCCAACCATCCAGAAGATCATTTCGTTAGGAGTTCTAAGACGTGGTTTCTAATGGCTCGCCGATCGGGGCAGGTTCGTTCAGCGGGCCATGAAGCGGCTCAGCTCGCGGGACTGAGCCTGGAGCCGGTCCAGGCGCGTGCGTTGGTTGGCCGTGTCCGATGCGGGCCCCGACACCTGCACGTCCCTGGTGCTGCCCCAGGTCGCTGGGTCACCAGTAGGCAAGGCGAGTTCGATGCCGGCTCGTTCGGACAAGACCAGCATGGTCGCAACGAAGCCTTCGGAGAGGGCGATCATGACGGTGTGGCTTGTTCGCAGATGCTGCTCCAGCAGGGCCTCAGCGAACGTCTTCAGGGCTGCGGGGTCGATCTGGCACTCGTCATCGCGCATCTGCCCGAGGCCGGAGGGCAAGCCGAGTTCCGCCTCGAAGACGTAGACCTGTCGCAGGAAGAGCCTGGCCGCCCCGTTGGACGGGTTCCAGAGCGTCTGCTTGCCCAGGTCGAAGTACTGGCTCACCGCTGCGTTTCCCTGTTGTCCACGACGGAATCGTAGTCAAGCCGCCGCGAGGCGCCGGAAGCAGATGAACGCGGCGGCGATGCCGACGAAGCCGAGGAAGTGCTCGGCCTTGCGCTCGTAACGGCGGTGGAGCCGTCGACATCCGGCCAGCCAGGACACGGTTCGCTCCACCACCCAGCGATGCCGGCCGAGTCTCTGCGAGGACTCGACTCCCTTCCGGGCGAGCGGTGGGGTGATGTGGTGGCTGCGAAGCCACCGCCGGAGGCCGTCGTAGTCGTATCCCTTGTCGGCGTGGAGCTTGCCGGGGCGTCGGCGCCGCGGTCCGCGGCGGGAGCAGATCGGCGGGATGCCTCGGATCAACGGTTCCAGGGCCTGGCTATCGTGCAGGTTCGCGCCGGAGATGCCCAGCGACAAGGGCAGACCGTTTCTGTCTGTGACCAGGTGGATCTTCGATCCCAACTTTCCCCGGCCGGTCGGATTCGGTCCCGTTAGCTGCCCCCTTTTGCAGCTCGAAGACTCACGGAGTCGACCGCGCATCTCGACCAGTCCAGCTGGCCGCGGGCACCCAGCTCGTCCAGGATCACCCGGTGGAGGCGAGCCCAGACCCGATCTCGGCTCCAGAGGGCGAAACGCCGGTAGACCGTCTGCCAGCACGGGCCGAACATTGGCGGCAGCTGCCGCCAGGTACACCCAGACGTTGCCACGAAGACGATCGCGGTTAGAACCTCGCGGTCACCTGCACGACGTCGACCGCCGCCCTGCGGGCGCACCACTTCCGCCGGCGGAACTACCCGGCGGAATAGTTCCCACAGTTCGTCAGGCACCAGACGCTCAGCAAGGGTCGTCATGTCCTGTCAACGAACGCCACGACCAACAGAAACGACGTTCTAATGCTCAACGACATCTTCACCACGGCCACCGCCCAGGTCGCGGGGCCAGACCGAACAACTCCGCCTCGACACCACCGTCGACCCCGAACAGGTCACCGAGGACGACATCCTGCGCGTCCACGCCGGCCAGTTCGCACCCTACCTGCTCTGCTCTCTCCACCTCGCGCTCGCCCTTGCGGGTCACCGCGCGGTCCACCGGGACCGTGTCACCACCGACCTGACGCCGATGTGCCAGGCATACCATGTCCACAACGACCTGACCGGCTACCAGGAACTCGTTCGAGTGCTCGCCACGCGTGACGACGAGGGAGCCGTGTTGACTCTCGCGAATACCAGCGACCTCGCCCGCCGCCGCCTCACCCTGCTCGCCCACACCGTCCACCGCCTCGCGCCCCCGCCCGACCGCCGCTGGCTCCACGCCTTCCTCACCGGGCTCACCGACGACGACCTGGTCTCCATCACGGGCCTGATCGCCGACACCGGCGTCCCCGACCACATCACCTTCCGTGTCCCCGAACTGCACCAGCAAACACGCGGGTTACTCGATGCCGACGCGCGCCTTCCCGCAGCGCTACGGACAGCGCTGGCCGCCACCGTCCGGTACATGGGCGACCTGTACGATGCGGACACCCCGACGAGTCGCCTCTACCTCCAAGCCCGCGACGACCTCGCCCTGGCGATATGCGAAGTGGATCCGGTCTGCATTCCCGCCACACACAAGCCGGCTTCAATCGGAGGTGTAACTAGCTCGTTGCGGAGCCGGAACACCAGGCTTGGCGGCTGGTGAATCTGCAGCGACGAACACGATTCATCGCATACCTCATGAAACAATTACTTCGACCACTGTCCTGCTGCGCCCCGACTGGAGTAGACGCCCCAGAGATTTGCAAGGCCTGACTGCATCTATACTGCGCCAGTAGCCCTGTGCCAGCGCTCTTTCGAGCAACTGTCACCGTCAGGAGTTCACCCTGCTCCGGAGGTTCAAGCGAGCCAAGCTCTGGTTGTACACGTCGATGGGCAATGATTGGCTGCGTACGCCCGAACAACGACACGCTTGAAGCTCTGGCGACGATGCCAGGAATCCTGAGCGAGCACGAATACGTCGCCTAGAAAACAAAGAGGTGGATATCGTGGGCATTACCGTGGCAGCGTCAGCAGCCGTGCCCTTTTGCCGACCTGAGGTCGTGGCGATGGAGGACAGCACGCATGACAGTAAGGCGCGGCGGACATGACGGCAGGTTCCATTCGTGGTCTTTTTTCTCGCACACGCTTGCCATTGGTACTCGGATTGACCGATGGGCTGCTCAACGCGCTGACGTTGGCAGCTGGTTCTCTCATCGGCGGTGGCGGGTCGATCAGCTACGGCCTCGCCGTCCGAGTCGCGTTCGTTGCGTTGGTAACGGCCGCCTTCTCCGTCTTCGTCTCAGACTATGCTGAGCGACGCGCACAACTGGTACGGGCATCACGAGAACTCAACTTGACATCTCGGGGGCATTTGGCAGCTACGCGGCTTGGCCGACTGGCGCTCGGCCGGTCGCTGCTCGCCATGGCAGTTGCTTGCCTTGCCAGCTTCGTCGGTTCTGTCGTACCGCTGCTCGCGGGTGCCCTGCTTCCCAATTTGTCTTGGCTGGTATTGGTATTGGCCATCGGCGCACTAGCCGTCCTCGGTGCGGCCCTGGGCCGCACCTTGTCCGCAAGTGCATGGCGCTGGTGTGTGTTGATGGGATGCGGAGGGATCGCGGTGACGTGGATCGGCGTATGGCTGCACATCACATAGGAGCACCGCAGTCGCGACAGGCTCCTTTCACTTGCGACCTGGCGGGTCGCCTGTGGAGCAGAGCACAAAAGCTGATCGCTGCGTGTGTTCCCATGAACCTGCTGAGCTTCAAGTACGGGCAGCCGTCGCAGGCTCGTGGACGGGCCACAGACCACAGCCCTCCCGCTACCGGGCCGGGTGAACGGGCCCCGGGTCCGAGCCGAATACCTCGCGATAGAGGTCCTCGCCGTAGCCGGTCGGCAGGGGCTCCCCGGGCTCCAGCCTGAAGGTACGGGTACCTTCGGCAGTGCGCTGTGCGCGCAAGAACACGGCATCCTCCGAGTGCTCCGTGTGGAGACGATGCGCGAGGTCGAACAGATGGGTGACGATGACGGCCTTGACGTCGGACTCGACCAATGCGCGCAGAATCTGGCGGGCCAGTTCCGACCCCTCGCGCTCATTGGTGGCTGCGAAGGACTCGTTGAACAGCACCATGTCGTGTGAGGACACCTGGTTCGCGATGGTGCTCATCCTCGCCAATTCCTCGTCCAGCTTCCCGCTTTCCATTTCGGCGTCCTCTTCGCGCCGATAATGGGTGAACATCTGCCCCCGCAGGTCCGTGGCGTACGATTCCGCACCCGCGAACATCCCAGCCTGTGCCATCAACTGTGCGAGGCCCAGGCTGCGCAGGAAGGTGGACTTGCCGCCTTCATTCGCTCCGGTGACCACCACCAACCTCGCGCCGGCCGCGTCGATGTCGTTGCCGACGACTCGCTCTGTTTCCCGCAGGCTGAGGCAGACGTCGTAGAGTCCACGAGCGATGAGGACAGGGGTACCGGGTGGATGCGGTTCAGGAGTGCAGAGTGGTTCGCCTTTGTCTCGCAGCCTCTCGTGGAGATTCAGGCAGCCCACGTAGAAGGCCAGTTCGCGAGCGAGCATCGTGAAGAAGCTCAGGATGTGGTCAGTGGAGCGGGACAAGGCGTCGGCGGCCAGAGCGATACCGCGATCCCGTAGTTCGGAGAGGGCTTGGGCACCCGCCTCGTCACGGTCGGGAACGCGGTAGCTGTAGGAGGGAGGGCTGTTGTGGGTGATGCGGTCCTTCAGAGCAGGCTTTGGGTGTGGGGTGCGCAGGGTGTAGTCGGCACCTCGACACCCAGGGCCCAGCTGTGCGCTGACCAGCACCCCGTTCTTGAACTTCAGCCGATGCAGGTGTTCATCGACGATGCCGAAGTAGTCATCGTCGAGTTCCCTCTCGACCATCTCGAAGAACTTGGTGAAGCCGGGAGAGGCCACTTGCGTGCCGTACTCGTCACCCAGGTTGCGCAGCGCGTGGAGACGCTCGATGAACATCTCCATCACCTGCACGGCCCGGTACATCGTCGATTCAGCGCTGCGCACGAGGCTGGGCCAGATCCTGTGCTCAGTGGCAATGGCATCGAGCGCGAGGTTGAACAGGTCCCGGGCCATGCGCGGCTGTTTGAGGCAGTCCGCGAAGACCTTTTGCCGGTGGCGCACGGAGTCAGGGTCGGTGAGAGGACGGAACAGTACGAGCCGGCAGACACCCCGCATGAAGGAGTCCTCACCAGCCATCGCGTCGAACAGTACGTCCAGGCCGAGGTCCCGAGTGAGGTCTTCGGCCTCGGGCGGGCAGTCCGCTTCCCAGAGGAAGTCCGCGTCCTCGTGGAGCAAGAAGGCTTTCATGACTTGTCCTTCGCCGGTCGAGAGCTGCTGCCGTCTGACGCGTCCAGCCTTTTGATCCGTTCGGCGAGCTTGTCGTGAGTGAGGCCGTACTTGTCCGCTACGGCCAGGGCGTAGGAGAGGCCGTCGGCCGGTTTGCGCACAATCCGAAAGGTCCGTCGGGCAGGGTCGTCCGGCACCACGGTGCTGACCATGCTGACGGTGGCCGGCCCGAGTTCGGACAGCTCATCCACGAATGTCACGCAGACACCCAGCGCACCGGCGTCGATGACCTGCCGAAGCACTTTTGTCCCGAGGTCGACCGCGTCGTGCAATGTGGTGGAGGTGAATACCTCGTTCATGATGACGATGCTGTTCTCAGTGACGCGCTCCAAGATGTCATGGATGCGCACCAGGTCATCCTTGAGCTTGCCGCTGAGGTCCTTGAGGTTCTCGCCTCGCTCGAAGTGAGTGAAGACGGCGTCGCACATCAGCAGGCCGGCTTCACGTCCTGGCACTGGGCAGCCGAGCGCGGCCAGATGGTGCAACTGCCCGATGGTACGGGCGAACGTGGTCTTGCCACCCTGGTTCGGCCCTGAGACCACCAGGATCCGTTCGGGGGCCTCGAGACGGAAGTCGTTCGGCACGACGGTGGTCCGCGTCCGGGCCAGGCGGTCAGCCAGCACCACGTCGAAGACCCCCTGGCCCTCCACTGTCGTGGCTCCCGCCATCATTCGCGGGTAGCAGAAGTCCAGTGCGGCTTCTTTGAGCGGCACGAGGGTGTCGAGGTAGGCGAGGTAGAACTGGGCCTCACGATCGAACGTGGCGATGGCCTCGGCCACGAAGTCGCCGTGTCGTTCGGCGTAGGCGTCCAGTTCCTGGAACTCCTCGGGGAAGAGCAACGCCACCCGGTCGAGCACAGCGGCCTCGACGGAGTTCAGCTCCACCGGCTCCCGGAACCGGACGGAGTGGTCCTGGGTCTGTCCCTGCGAGAACTTCTCGAAGCCGGCGACCACTTCGGCGCCGTAGTCCGGTTCGTCGTCGTAACGCGTCACCTTGACCTTGCCACCCGTGATCGTCAGACAGTAGCGGACCGCCGTGAGACGTTCTTGCGTCGTCGCCGTCTCCTCCAGCAACGTGGTGTAGGCGGTACCGCGTTCGTACTCGACGAGGTGGTCCCGGAAGGCGCGGAGCCCCCGTGAGCCGAGGTCGGCTTCTTTCAGCGTCTGCACCAGATGGGAAACGGCCTGCCGATAGGAGTCCACTGATCGCAGCAGCCAACTCTGCTGCTGGTAGCGGTGCCGAAGCCGGGCGCCCTGCCGTAGGCGGGCTCGTGTCTCACGCATCCGCTCAGCAAAGGCCTTCACGCCCTCGGCGAGCGCGGGATTCTCCAAGTCGCGGAAGACCTCCTGGCGGTAGAGCACGGCGTCCGCCGTGCGCAACCGTCGCCGGTACAAGGGCAGCAGGTCGTACCCAGGGCGATCTTCGGTGACGACCTCGAAGAGCTGGTCCAGGTTGAGGTCGGTGAAGTAGTCCGGGTCATGCGTCTCAGTGCTGCCCGCACCGCCGGCCCCCCGTGTGCTCGGGCTCTCGTCAGCGGTCTCGAACAGGATGCTGGGAAAGGTCTCGACCATCTGCGCCTCCAGGCTCAGTCCACGCGTACCCGCGAGACCGCGGTATCACGCGTGGAGGCGCGCCAAGGCACTCCTGGTAAGTGCTCCGTTCTGGGAACCCACCGGAAGCGCCTTGGCTCTCACCCGGGGCGGTCGGGGGGACGTTCACACGTCAGTGGTAAGTCGGCCGTCGCGGCGATGTCACTCCGCTGGGGCACTGAAGGAGGTGGCATCGACGTGGTCGTCGCCCGTTCACGGTACGGCTGACGAGAGTGTGTCAGCCGAGGGCTTCGTGCCCGGCGACCACAAGCAGCAGTAGCCCGCCCACCAAGGGAGCGTACGTTCCCACCAGCTTCGAGAGGAGGCCGATCCCCAGTACGTTGCCCAGCCAGATCATCACGTAGCCCCACGCGGTGATGGCGATCACGATCGACCACAGCGGCGCCGAGGAGGCAACGGTGGCTCCGAAGCCGTTGGCGACGTTGGTGATGGACAGGCCAAGCCCGAGGAGCACCCCTTGGCGCCAGCCGGGGTGGGGAAGAGACACATCCCGTTTCTGCTTCCGGAGTCGCGGGCGCACGTAGGCGGAGTACCAGTAGATGAGGCCCACACAGGCCAGCACAGCGCTCGCTGTCCAACGTGCCGCCGTTTGAGGAAAGTAGCCTGCAGTCGCGTCACCGACGTAGGCACCCAGAAACGCGCTGGCGAAGCCGATGGCGTTCACGAGGGCGTTGATCCGGTGGGGAAATTTGATTTTCGCGGTGCCGTAGGCGACTCCGATACCGGAGTTGTCGAAGTTGGTGCCGATGCCGATCAGGTTGGCGGTGATGAATCCGTTCACCCAGCTCATCGGCGCCTCTGCTTGCCGCGCGTCATGTGTGGACCCACCCTCTGGCTCGGAGAAAGCGCGACCAGGACGAACCCGCTGACCGAACAGGAAGCGATGGCGGACGGCGACCGTCGGCGGCTCCCATGGGCACTTCCCACGGGCCGAACGTCAACTTCGTCCGTGTTCCATGGTGTTTTGCCCAGGGGGGAGCAGGGGGCGGCCCGACGATAGTCGTCGGTCGTGGTGAAGGTGGAACGCACGAAACCGTTCCTCCTCGGTTCTTGGCCTGAGTCCACGACGGGGGCCGACGTACAGGGGTGGCGTGCACCTCGCCCGGCGCAGGGCTTTGGCCGCAGGCGACTCGAGCCGGCCGGACCGTTCTCCGGAACCCGAGGTTCTCTTCCAGTACCACGCCGCACGCTCAACTACTCCAGAGCACGGATCCCGGCTCGACCGGCTCAGGTAGGCCGAAAGCAGGACACACGCCTCCTGCGGTCCTGGCGGGGCATGGCGCGACGGCGTCTTGGCGGGTATCACGTGCGGGTAGGTGATTCGCTGGCACAGAAGGTGCAGGGAAGCCGGAGCGATGAAGGGGGCGGTGAGGCTCGGTGAGCGTCGACGACGGACAGGCGGACGTCAAACGGGACCTCGAGCGGGCGAGGTCGCGACTGCGCCTGCTGTCGGACGCCAGTGTGGCGCTCGCGAGCATTCTCGACGCGGACGAGGCGCTGGGCCGTCTCGCGCGGCTGATAGTGCCGCACCTGGGCGACGCCTGCGTGATCGACTTGGTGGAGCACGGCCGGGTGCGCCGGGTCACCACTGTGCACCGCGACACCGCGCGTCGTCTCCCGCGTCCCCCGCACAACCCCCCTCCCGGCCCCGGTGACTCACCCGCTCCGTTGGCCAGGGTGCTCAGGGGTGCCGGCCCGTTGGCGACTACCGACTTCGGGCCGCCGGCGGAACCCGGGTCGCTCCAGGCCGCTCAGCTGCGTCTGTACCGGGGACTGGACGCCGGAACGGTGCTCATCATTCCGCTCAAGGTACATCGAGAGGTTCTCGGCGCGTTGAGTCTGGTGCGGCCGGCGTCCTCCGGACCGTTCGAGCAGGAAGTGGTCGACATCGCCGGCGACCTGGCCTACCGCGCGGGCCTGGCTCTGGAGAACGCGCGCTTGTACGCCCTTCAGCAGAACACCGCCGAGCAACTGCAACGCTCACTTCTGCCGGAGCTCACCGACTTCAGCCGGCTCCAGCTGACAGCCCGCTACGTACCCGCCCGCAAGGGCGTCGAGGTCGGAGGCGACTGGTACGACGCGTTCGCCCTGCCCGACGGCTCGACGGTACTGGCGATCGGCGATGTCGTGGGGCACGACTTGACCGCGGCGGTGCGGATGGGCCAACTGCGCAACATGCTGCGAGCCCTGGCCTTCGACAGCGGCGACTCGCCCGCAGGCGTCATGCGTCGCCTCGACGGCACCATGCAGGGCCTGAGCAGCACCGAACTGGTCACCGCGGTCATCACCCGCGTCTACACCCCGCCCTCCGGGCCCTGGCTGGCCCACTGGACGAACGCCGGTCACCCGCCGCCCCTGCTGACCAGCCCCACGGAGGGCAGCCGACTGCTGGAAGACGGCTTGGCGCCGGTTTTGGGGGTGGACACGTCGATCGCTCGCGGCGATGCCCTCACTCCCCTTCCACCGGACAGCACGCTCTTGCTGTACACGGACGGGCTCATCGAACGGCCTGGTGAGAACATCAGTCGCGGCTTGACCCGGCTGCGGCAGCATGGCGCAAGCCTGGCCCACCTGCCGCTGGAAGAGTTCTGCGACGGCTTGTTGGAGCGTCTCACCGACGGCCACCAGGATGACGTGGCCATTCTCGCTCTGCGCGTGCCGGCTCAGACACAGGTCCTGTCCTGATGAAGATGAACGCTGTCTCCGCGCGAGCGCTTCCTGCTTGGGTGGGCGGGTTGCCCGACGTACGCGTCGGCCGCTGGCAGCCGGTGAGCTGGCACCCCACCGACAAGTGGCTGCATGACGGCAAGTCCTTCGAGATCGGCGAACTGCTCTACGAGGACGAAGGCGGCCGGCCCCTGGGCGTTCGCCTGCTCGTGGACCCGGGCTCCGAACGGATGCCCCTCCCGGACGTGTACCGGGGGTTGGACCTGTTGTGGAGCTCGGGGTTTCGAAGCCCTTCGCCCTACCGCGTGCCCCGGCCATTCACGTACGACCAGGACACAGGCGTACTCGTCCGGGAGTTCATCCCGGGTAGCACCTGGGCCGACACCGTCCTGGGCGGCGACGGGCGGGACGCGGCCTCGGACGGTGTGGCCCGGTGGCTGTGTGCACTGCAGCGACTCCGCGTGACGCCTTCCGTCGCCGAACTCCCCAGGACGCCATACCCGTATCGCACAGCCGAACAGGTAGCGGAGCTGCAGGACCAGATCGGCGACAGGGCGGCAGAGCGCCGCGTCGAGGCTGTCGGGCGAGAAGTACGCGAGCGGCTCGCCAGTTCGGCGGGCAGGCCGTTGGTGGTCTCGCACGGGGACCTGCACCCGAAGAACGTCCTCATCAGTGGTCACGCCGTCGTGGCCATCGACACCGACAGGCTGGCCCTGCGCGACGAAGGCGCCGACCCAGGCCGGGCCATGGCGCAATTGATCAGCATGTCCGTCGCACGACGGGGACACGCCAGAGCCGGCGAAGCCGCCGCCGGAAGATTCTGGCGTTCCTACCGACGGTCCGGCGGCGCGGCAACGTGGCCGAAGACGGCGCCTCACGTAGTGGCCACACTCATCGAGTGCGTCCATTACCGGGTCGCGCTCGGTGACAACACATGGCCAGGACCTCATCACGGGTGGATCGCCTCCTGGGAACGCATCCTCCGTGGGGGCAAGCCTTGGTGAGCTGAAGACGCCTGTCTTGAGAGCCGCCTACGGCAGGGAGGCCTTACGGCGGAGCGGAGGAGCGGGGGGATGGGATTTCGCGATGGGCGGTTTGCTGAGCACGGTGGCGAGGTACGCAGCTAAGTGGCGGTGGGGCCCGCCTTCAACCGCGGAATGTCCGCCAACGGTCCCTGCACTCGTGATTCGGCGTGCAGGAGGACGGGTTGGTCTCGGGCCGGCAGCAGCGAACAGAACTCATCAGGACGCTCGACGAGCTCGGGCAGCTTGACGGCACCCAGGGGACCGCGACAGCAGGAAGACTGCTCCGCCGACTGACGACAGACTGCCTGCGGGTCCTGGTCGTCGGCGAGGAGGAACGGGGCAGAGGAAGCCTCGTCGAGGCGCTCGTCGGGCGGGCTGCGGTGCTCACGAACGCCTCGACTTCCACGTCGATATCGGCCACGGTGCCGGTGGGCTCCCCCGAGGGCGTCAGCGGGAGTGTGGAGCTGATCGTCGCGCCGCCCGCCGACTCCGTCTACGACGGCGCACAGGCAAGCCAGGCGTGGGCGGCTGTGGACGTCGTGATCGTCGTGCTCACCGCGGACTTCCCTCTGTCGGCCACCGAACGCTCACGGCTGACCAAGGCCGGCCAAGCCGCGGTACCCGCGCTGGTCGTGCTGAACAAGGCAGACCGCCTTGGCGCCGAGGAGTTGGCCGAGACGGTCTTGGTCGCCAGATCCTGCGTGGAAGCCGCCTACGGTCGTGAACTGGCGGTCTACCCGGTCTCAGCCGAGATCGCGATGAGCGGCGGCGGCCGCGACACCCTCTCTGCCCTTCGCTGGTCCGCTTTCATGACAGCGTTCCACGAGAAGGTCCCGGCGGATCATGGTCGGCAACTGACCGACGCCGTCGCTGCCCAGGCGTATCACGTGATCAGCACGCTCCTGGACGAGACCCGACTGCTGCTTCGGGCCCATGCGCTGCGAGAGTCCGGCAACGGGGCACAGGTTCGCCACTTTCAGGCGCAGTTGACGAGAATCCGTGCGTCTCGCCGGAATGTCACCGAGGCCATCACCGAGGAGGTCAGGCGCCTGTCCGAGGAGACGGACGCGGCAGCGAGAACGCAGGCCCAGCGCCTGCGAGTAACGATCGAAAGGTCCTTGGACACACGGCTGTCCGGAGACTGGCAGGACCTGCCGACGGGAGAGCTGGACGAACAAGGCTTGGCCTTTCTCACGCGCACGGTCGCTGAGGGTACGAACTCCTGGTGCCGTCGGCAGGCCGTACGGCTCCAAGAAGCCATGCACGAGCTGGCGCGGGCGGCCGAGGCAGGCCAGGAGTCCCAGTTGACGACGGTGAGAGCAGCGGCCCGAGACCTACTGGACCTGGATCTGAGGATTTCTGCCGAGCCGATCGAGCCGGACGACAACGGCTGGTTCGCCTACTCGCCACCGGATACGAACAGTCGGCCGAACTTGCTGGCTTACGTGGCCCGAGGCCATCTTCCCGGACGGCTCGGACGTGGCCACGTCTCACGTCATCTGAGCGACTTGGCCCGTGACTTGACGGAGCAACAGGTAGGGCGGGCTCGGTCCAGCCTTCGACACCAACTCTCCGAGGCCGCGCAGAACCTCTCCCAGGCCCTTCTTCGACGCGTCACCGCCTGCGTGGCAAGTCTGGAGGACGCTCTGACGGAAGCCGCTCACATAGCCGCGCTGCCGAAATCCCAGGCCGCCACGCGACTGACCGCGGCCGAAAGACGCGAGAAGGCGCTGGGCGAACTCGCCCAGCGCATCCAGGCGCTCCGCACACGCTCCTGACCGCGTGTTGCTCTTCGCGCCAGGCACGGACGCGCACTCATACCGACGACTCGAAAGAGACCGAGGAAAGACAGGAACAGCCGTGACCACAGACGAATCGCGAGACGCCAAGAACCGGCAGCTGGATGGCTTCCGGGCCCATCCCGAGCACAGCGCCCTCACCACGGACCAGGGGGTGCGTATCGACGACACCGACAACGCGCTGCGCGCCGGGACACGTGGGCCGACGTTGCTCGAGGACTTCCACAACCGGGAGAAGATCACCCACTTCGACCACGAACGCATCCCCGAGAGGGTTGTGCACGCCCGCGGTGCCGGCGCTTACGGCTACTTCGAGGCCTACGAGTCACTGGCCGAGTACACGTGTGCCGACTTCCTCGGCGAGGCCGGGCGGCGGACGCCGGTGTTCGTGCGCTTCTCCACGGTGCAAGGCCCACGGGGCTCGGCCGACACCGTGCGAGACGTGCGCGGTTTCGCCACCAAGTTCTACACCCGGGAGGGCAACTACGACCTTGTCGGAAACAACTTTCCCGTGTTCTTCGTCCAGGACGCGGTCAAGTTCCCGGACTTCGTGCACGCGGTGAAGATGGAACCGGACAGCGAGATGCCCACCGGCGCCTCCGCTCACGACACGTTCTGGGATTTCTGCTCGCTTCAGCCTGAGTCCACCCACATGCTGATGTGGCTGATGTCGGACCGCGCCATCCCCCGCAGCTACCGCATGATGCAGGGCTTCGGGGTGCACACCTTCCGCTTCGTCACCGACGACGGTCGCGGCACGTTGGTGAAGTTCCACTGGAGGCCGAAACTCGGCGTGCACTCACTGGTGTGGGACGAGGCTCAGATCGCGGCGGGCCGAGACCCTGACTTCAACCGGCGTGACCTGTGGGAGGCCATCGAGTCCGGCGACCACCCCGAATGGGAGCTGGGTGTGCAGTTGGTACCAGAGGGGGACGAGCACGCCTTCGGCTTCGACCTGCTGGACGCAACGAAGATCATCCCCGAGGAGCAGGTGCCGGTGCGTCCGATCGGACGCATGGTGCTCGATCGGAACCCGCAGAACTTCTTCGCCGAGACCGAGCAGGTCGCCTTCCACACGGCCAACGTGGTGCCGGGCATCGACTTCACCAACGACCCGCTGCTCCAGGGCCGCAACTTCTCCTACCTCGACACCCAACTGATCCGGCTCGGCGGCCCCAACTTCAGCCAGATTCCCATCAATCGGCCCCTCGCGGAGGTGCACCACAATCACCGCGACGGCTACGGCCAGCAGGTCATTCACCCAGGTACCAACTACTTTCCCAACTCGCTGGGAGGCGGATGCCCAGCGCACGCCGGGGCGGGCGGCGGTGCCGGAGTGTTCCGGCACTACCAGGAGCGAATCGACGGCGAGAAGATCCGCGTACGCAGCGCCAGCTTCGACGACCATTACAGCCAGGCCGCTTTGTTCTGGAACAGCATGGCCGACTGGGAAAGGCGCCACATCGTGGAAGCGTTCCGCTTCGAGCTGGGCAAGGTCGAATCCGCCGCTGTGCAACAGCGGATGGTGGACAACCTCGGCAACGTCGACCCCGAGCTCGCCGCTCAAGTGGCCGACGGCCTCGGCATGACTGCACCTACCCAGTCGCGACGTGGGAGCGAGGAAGTCTCGCCGGCCCTCAGCCAGGAGAACCTGCGCGCTCCCGGTATCTGCACCCGCAAGGTGGCGGTGCTGGTGGCGGAAGGCACAGACGCAGCCCAGACGGATGCCATGCGGGAGCGACTGGCTGACGAAGGGGCGGTTGTGGAGGTGTTGGCTGAGAAGGGCGGCATCGTGGGCGGCGCCGACGGCACCGCGATCGAAGTGGACCGCGCCCTGCGCACGGCGGCCTCGGTACTCTACGACGCGGTCGCGGTACCGGGAGGAGCCGAAGCGGTCGAAACCTTGGAGGCCGACCCTGCCGCGGTGCGGTTCGTGGCCGAGGCTTACCGGCACGGGAAACCGTTGGCCATGCTGGGCGAAGCCAGCAGGCTCATGCACGCCGCCGGGCTCCCTGTGACCGTCGTGGACGATCCCGCCCCGAGCCAGGGTCTATGCGTCGGCGCGGGTGAGGTCGCCGACAGGGTCACCAGGGAGTTCGTCTCCGCCATTGAGCAACACCGCTTTCCCGTGCGGCCCGGTATGTTCGGCTGAACGACGGCGCTCCCGACGGGGACCGTTGTGCTCGCGGTGCCGCTCGGTGGGCTGTGGTCGAGGATCAGCGTCGCCGTTTGCCACGCTCACCGGACCACAGCCCGCTCTCCTTGCCCGGGGGCCAGGGAGGGACCACCCCGTCGGGCAAGAGCAGGAACCATTGGCCGCAGTCGGCGAGGAGGACCGCTTCGAGGCGGTCCGGCGGGTTCCAGCGCCAATTACCAGGATACCTCCAGCGGCTTCGGGCAGAAGGGCGTTGCCTCGTGCCTCGAGCAGCCGGACCGACCGCACGCCCCCGGGCGCCGCAGTCTCCCGACCTCATGGTGTATTCGGGTGCTCTCCGTGGTACCGGGAGGCATCGACCGTTTCCGAGCACCATTCCGACCGGAGGCACTATGCCGATCCGCCGTCTCGTCCTCGACATCGACAAGACCGTCCAAGAACCCGATCTCGTCCTTCTGGCCCGTACGATCGAGGCGTCGGAGGGCGTTGACGCCGTGAGTGTCATCGTCACCGACATCGACATCGAGACGGTCGGAACGGACGTCACCGTGGAGGGACCGGACATCAATGTCGACGTGCTGATCCATTCCATCGAGCACATCGGAGCCGTCGTGCACAGCATTGACCAGGTGGTCGCCGGTGACCGCCTGATCGAGGGCAGGCTGCGGCGGCGGTGAGCCGCGAGACGGAGAAGCGGGCGGGACGGCCGGACCTCGGCTCCCCCGTCGCAAAGAGCGGCTCACAGGAGGCATACACACGGACGAGGCCGGGCAGACTCCTGGCGGCGATGAGGCTCGCCGTTACCCGCACCAGCCGGTGCTGATGGCCTCTACGAGGAACGCCGCAAAGTCGAATGGGCTCTGCGGCCGATCACCGTGGAGGCCATTCGTATGTACCCGCACACGCCATTCGGTGTGCAGATAGCATCCACCTCTCGACACCCTGGGCGCGCGGCATCCTTCTGTGCCCCGCAATGGCGAGGGCTCACTGCCCTCCTTCGGGACCAAGCAGTACGCCCGATACACGTGGATGCCCGCGCGATGCATGCGCTGGGTGGCTGAGGTGGCTGCCACCGAGTACGAAGACGCGGCAGCGGCGATAGTCAGGGTTGCGCAATGCACGATTGTGAACGCCAAGTGGCATCTGTGTCAGGAGTGGGCGATCGCCCGTTTGGCCAAGCACCGTGGGCTCGCCTGCGTAGCGCTCTTCCCCGACCACCCGGTCGTCCAGCTCATTGCATACAACGGGCAGTTGCTCGGCCGCGCCCGCTGGCACCGAACCGGGACCACCGCTCGTTGGATCGCTACACAGGAACCAATCGCACACGAAATCGGCAACTACCGTTCCCTGCACGGTGCGGCACGAGCACTGGCCCAGGCAGCCGGCATGCCACACCGCGTGGTCACCTGCCTGCCGGATCAAGCGTGGGAGTGAGGAAAACTACCTGTCACCCGGTCCACGCCTCTCCCGCCCGGCCGGGCGGCGGCACGCTCGCCGGATCAACGGCGCCGCAGTGGCGGGCGCCCAGGGAGGACGACAACGGCCCAGCCGCCGTACTCGGGCCGGAACACCACTCGCGCGGTCGTGCCCGACTTCCACAGCTCGTCCGCCCGGTGCTCTGCCGCCCTACGCGCCTGCGGACCGACACCGAACTGCTCGATGCGTCGTGACTCCAGCGGACCAGCCGCAGAGCCCCCGCGCCTTGAACCCTCGTCAGCCACCGTGCGCCTCGTTCTCGCGGTACGCCGCAAGCACTTCCGGTACGCCGCCGTCCATACGCACACGACCCGCTTCCATCCACACCGCCCGCCCGCAGCTCTCCTCGATCGCCGCCAGCGAATGGCTCACCAGGAACACCGTCCCCGCCTCCGCCCGCATTTCCTCGAGCCGCCGCGCGCTGCGGTGCCGGAACTCCGCGTCCCCGGTGGCCAGTGCCTCGTCGATGAGCAGCACTTCATGCGGCGCGGCGGTGGTGATGGCAAACCGCAACCGCTGTGCCATGCCGGTGGAGTACGTGCGCAATGGCCGGTCCAGTGCCTCGCCGAGCCCCGCGAACTCGGCGATCCCGGCGAAGGCGTCCCGCACTTGGCGCGCCGACATTCCCATCGCCAGACAGCCGAGCACGATGTTGCGTTCACCGCTCAGGTCGCCCATCAGGCCTGGATCAACGCCCAGCAGCGACGGCCGCTCCCGCACGTAGACGCGTCCCGCGTCCGGCGGCAGAAGACCGGCGATCGCTCGCAACAGGGTGGACTTGCCGGAGCCGTTACGGCCGATCACGCCGATCACATCGCCACGGCGGGTCATCAGGCTCACGCCGCGCACCGCCCGCACCGTACGCGTTCCCGCACCGCGTTCACCGTGCAGCATCCGCCATACGGCCCCGGGGGCACCGCCCCTGCGTCCCCCTGCCATGGGCACTCGGTAGGTCACATGGAGATCGTCCACGAGCACGGACAGCTCGCCCGGCGCGGCCGTGGCCGACCCGGCCGGGGGCGCCGACGACGTCGGGGACGTCGTGGTCGTGCCACCAGGCCCGCCCGGGACCTGGATCGAGCCGGTCGCGTCACCCGGGTCGTTCGCGGCACAAGTGCTCATCCGGTTCCCGCCTCTCAGCAGGGACCGTTGGCGGCCTCCGGCCGCGGTTCGGCGGTGAGCCCCTCCACCGTCTTGGACACCACGGTAAGCGTGCCCCACGGTGCCTTCCAGCCGAAGGCGTACGAACGGGCCCATTGGCCGGCTCCTCACGCCTTCGTGCCCATGTACACCTGTAGCCCGTAGGCGGCTGCTGACGCGGCAGCGATCGCTGCGACGAGGCAGGGTCGTGGCCGCGGCTCCTCGTCCGTTCGGACATCCGGTGTGCCGTGGCGCACAATGGAGTTGTGCGTGGCGAATACCATCCGGTGGTGGTTCACCCGCCCGGCCCGAAGGGGCGGCGTGTGACGGTTGACGGTGTACAGGCCGGGTACGCGCTTTCGCGGATGGACGTCCTGTGGATGTTGTGGGAAGCCGGGTACGAACCGGATGACATCGAACTGGATGACACGGAACTCGTCGATTGGCGCGGCGGCGGCCCTGACGCATGGGACGGTCCGCCGGGTGTCGCGGCAGCCGGATAGCCCGCCCCCGCGTCCAGTGTGAGAGCGGGTCCGGCGCGCAGGGCGCCGGGTTCACACCGCCTTGTCCGCCGCGAGGCCGAGCGCCTTGGCGGCTGCCTTGGGGCTGTGGAAAGTGCCTGCCGTCATCAGTTGTCCTTCAGGCACCGCGACCCAGCTCGCCTGCCGGGCAGGTCCGCCGGCCAAGCGGATCGATCCGAGGTACTCACCGTCGTACGTGACGAGCTGGATCGCGTCGCTGTGCGGGTACAGCTTGCTGCGCACCAGCCCTTGGGTGTCATGAGCCTTGGCGAGTACCGAATCGCGCTGTGCGGCCGCCGCGTCCGCCCGACTCTTCGCCGCATGGGTAGTGGCTCCGCTGGTCATGACCGCCTCCCAGGATCTCGCGCCTGCTGGGTAGGACGCGGCCGACCTCGCGGGACCGCCTCGGGCGTCCGATGAGGTGCGCCCTGCGGCCGGGCCACGACCTACACCCCCACCTACGGGCGGTCCAGGAGCTACCGCCGCCCGGGGCAGGCCAGGAACCATCGGCCTTACGGCGTGTCGACCGCTCATCCGCGGTCTGGTGGGATCCACCACCACTTCCAGGATAGCCGCGCAGACGACCACGCGTGCCGTGCTGCGACGGCGGTCTTCGTACGGATCCAGCGATGGCGCTGCTCAGCCATGCACCCCGGCACCCTTCACGTAGGACTCGTAGCCCTCCTCCTCCAACTGCTCGGCAAGTTCAGCACCGCCCGATTCCACGATCTTTCCATCGGCGAAAACGTGGACGTAGTCGGGCTGGATGTAGCGCAGGATGCGGGTGTAGTGCGTGATCAGCAGCGCAGCCACCCGGCCGGTGGAGCGGACCCGGTTGATGCCTTCCGAGACGATGCGCAGCGCGTCGATGCTCAGCCAGGGGCTGTGAGTAACCGGCCGGCGAATCCCGCCTCCAGGGAGCAGCATCTCGGCAGAAGGGGTCTGGCTGCGTTCAAGGCCTGCGTAGGGGTGACTGCCTCGACGACGAGAGCCGTCGACCACCCGTAGTTCCGTCAGCGCGACGGCTACGTGTGTTGTCCCGGCGTGGCGGGCGGCGGATGCCCTGCCGCGAGGGCACGCGGGTTTACGCTCCTGGTGGGCGTGCGGTCCGCGGGCCCTGGGCGGTGGGGCTCGCCTGCCTCGAACCTCGGCATCTGATGCCGACAACGGTCCCTACTCGTCAGCACGCGCTCGTCGCGGGCGCAGGACGAGTGGGAGCGTGACATGCGAACGTTCAGGCAGGCGGTGACGTGCGAGTGACCTCCTATGCGCATCGCCAGGGCGAAGAAGGTTCCGTTCTCGACGCTGATCAGTGCGCCGAGCTCATCAGCAGCACCGTGCCCGAGATCGTCGTGGGGCTGTGGAGCCTGGACGAGGTTGCGGTGACCAGCGTCGAGGATCATGCCGGTACGTGGCTCATGTCGGTACGCGCCGGGTTGACCGACCACGTCGTGGGAGTTTCGAGAGCGCAGGACCTGGTGATCAAGTTCGGTCACCGTAAGGAAGGATGGCATGCCGACCGCGCCTCACGACTGCTGCACGCCGAGGGCCTGGGGCAGCCGCCGAACATGGTGGTCCGGAGCCTGGGCGTCGGCAGCGGGGGCGTGTTGGTGACCGAGGCCGCCACCGGGCGTCCGTGGGCCGACTGCCTGGCCGGCCCTGACGCGGGCCGGACAGCGGACGCCGTCGCCCGTTTCCTCCTCGCTCTGCAGAACGCGGACGCCTCCTTGCCGCTACCGGCCGGAGAGCAAAGCCGCACCACCATGGAGATCAGTGCTCTGCTCAGCCTGGCGGGACGTGAACTCCCCAGAGTAAGTGGGTACTTGGAGGAACTAGCGGGTCGCCTGGAGCGTGCGCTGGTCCCAACCGCAGGAGAGGCTCCCGTTGCGAGCCATGGCGACTTTCATCCGCGCAACGTGCTCGTCGACTGGTCGTCGAGCACGGACCAACCATGCGTCACGGCCATCGATCTCGATCACGCCGGTCGACGCGAACCGGCCTTCGACGTCGGGTACGCCTTGTGGCAAGTGCTGGTAACCGCCCATCACCTTGGCCTGGAAGTGGAACAGGCAGCCCCCGCGGCACATCGCTTGTGGACCTCCTACCGGGATGGCGGCGGTCTTGCCACGGAGGAACGAGTAACAGTGCAGATGATCAGGGCCTTCGTCCAGGTCACGCACTTCGAGCACCTGGGATTCGGAGGTGCGCCATTGGCCTCACTCCTCGAGTGGGCCCGGATCGCCGCGCGGATCTCGCGGCATGGCCCAGACATTCTCGCGAATCCGGATATCGGTGCGGGCCGTGACAGCGCAGGAGCACGATGAACCGCGAGGACAAGCAGGCCATGGCCTTCGTCCACCACGCCAACCAGTTGGTCATCGGAGACGGATACGCCGATCGCGATGGCATCAGTGAGATCTGCCGGGGGTACGAGCGGGTCCTCACCCTGCACCACGACCATGGCGTTCCCGCGGCCCTGCATCTGTCGGGGACGTTGATCGAGGCTCTGGCCTGGCACCGGCCGGAGTTCCTCCACCGGGTTCGTCAGGCCGTCGCGGAAGGGTGCCTGACCTTGCTCGGCGGTCCCTACTCCGAGCCCATCATGCCCTTGCTCGCGGCTGAGTCGAACCGTCGGCAACTGATCACCATGGCAGACCTGCTGGAACGTCACCTCGGCGTGCCGGAAGGCGCCGTGCCCACAGCGTGGCTTCCGGAGCGAGTGTGGCACCCCAGCCTCATGCGCGTGCTGACCGACCCCGGTCTGCCAGGAGGCGGATACCGGCGCGCCCTCGTGGACGACCGCCTCTTCCATGACGATGTCGGCGGCGGCGCACGATCAGCGGCCGAGAACCCCGGCCCCTACGAGTGGCACAACGCACTTCCGTCCAGCGTCGCCGGGCTGGTCGACCCCGCCCTCACCGTCGCCCGCACGGTGCCGGGGCCTCGCCCACTCGAACTCATTCCCATCAATTCCTTTCTTCGCTACCTCATTCCGGCCCGCACTCCTGACCACCTTCGTCTCCTCGACGAATTCGTCGAAGACCTGAGGGGCAGGGCAGCCGACCCGGGGGCGTCGTTGTTGGTGTACGCCGACGATCTGGAACGCACGGCGGGGGTCGCCGGCTGGGAAGCGGCGCTGGATTCCTATGAGCGCGTCGTACGGTGGGCCGCAAGCCCTGCCGGACCGGTGCACCCAGTGCACTTGGACACCTGGCTCGACAAGCATCCGCCGCCGGTGAACCCCGTTCCGTCCGCGGGCAGTTACCACGAGCTCGCGGTCGCCTGGAGTGCCGGGGAGACCTACCAGGGCTGGGCCGGCAGTCCCGAATGGCAGCCCTATCAGCGGTTGATCGATGACACTGGGGCACTGGTCACGGCGGCCCGGGACCGCCCGGCTGACTCCCGTTTGCTCGATCTCGCGGAGCGTCTGGTGATGGTCGGGATGCATGAGACCGCCTGGCGTGATGCTTCTCCGGAGGGACGCCACCTCGCGCCCTGGGTGAAAGCCGTGGCCTCGCACAGCAGGCTTGCCCGCCCGCTCGTGGCTGCCGCACGCTGGTCCGCCGCACAGGCACCGTCGATGCCTTGCGCGGCCTTGGTCGACGTGGACGGAGACGGCGATGAGGAGCTACTCCTCGCCGGGCAGACCGTCTGGGCATTGGTGTCGCCCGGCGAAGGTGGCCGCGTCTGCCTGCTCGCGCACCGCCCTGCGTCGCACCCCGGTGACCAGTCCGGTAACAAGGCCGCGTTGATCGTGGGCAATCCCATCGACCACTGGAACTTCCAGGAAGAACTCCACCGCTTCATGGACGTCCCACCCGGCCACCCGGGGGCGCTGACCGAACCCACTTTCCGTCATCTGGCCTGGGCACCGCGGCAGCCCAAGCGCCACGCGCATGCGGTCACCGTGGACCTGCACCCGCGCAGCGACACCCCTCAGGCAGGCACGCGCCGATACGCGGTGCTCGACGGCGTTCCCGCGCTGGCTGCCTGCCTCCGCGCCGGGAGCGCGAGTCGGCCGCTCGACGTGGAGAGCGCTCTGGTCCCCGATTACCTGCGCGCGCTGCTCAACGGCCGTGCGGGTTTGCGGCGGACCGGCGGCCACGGCTGGGCCGGATGGTCACTCGGAGACCGCACATGCTGGGTCGGCTACGACCCGCTGCAGGCGTGCTCGATCCCGCCCCGCTGGACGGCAGCCGGGCACAGCTGCCCATTCGCGCTGAGGTCCTGCACGGGACACCTGGACGTGCTCATCGGTGCCGGGCCGGTCACCGATTCCCACCTCGCCAGTTGGCTCGACACCAGTCGAGCGGTTCTCCACGCGAGGTGACGTGGCAGGTAACCGCACCGGAGGGACGTGCTTCGGTGGCCAGTTCACCGCAAGAGGCACGTTCATGGTGGCCAATCAGTCACGACGAGCGAAAGGGAGGTACGTGAGCACCAGAAGCGCGTAGCAGAACAGGACCGTGACGCCGATGGCGACGAAAGAGTCCATCCCGATGCAGATGCCGATGACGAGCATCGCGAGACCTGCGGCGAGCGGCACCATGGCCGCGGCGACTCGGACGAACGGCACCAGTCGGCGCGCCCTCAACCGGCCCCTGAGCCAGGCCATGGTCACGGCAAGACGCAGATCGTCCTGCAGAAGTTGGCTCTCCAGCCGATCGAGCGCACCGCGTTCCTCTTCGGACAGCCCCATGTCAGCGGGCCCGCAGGCTCAACGCGCACCCCGCAGTGGGCTGTCCCGCGCGAGGCGATGACGTGACGATGAGCATGCCTGTCCCCTGTCTCCGTTGGACAGGGACCGTTGGCGGTGTTCCTACCGCGGATATCGGCGAGCCCCACCGCCGTTCGCGCTGCGTATACCTATCACAATGATAGGAGCTCGCGAGGGAAACCGGCCCGGCCGCGACGGTGGATGTCCTCTTTGTCGGTCATGCGCGACCTACGGCTGGAGGGGCGCGGGAAGCAGCGCGCCCGCGCCGAAACGTGGGTGCAGACGGGCAAAGGCGAACACTTCTGTGAAGTGATTCATTTCAGGACACCTTGGCGGGGCGGCCGCACGTCCCCCCGCTCGGCGCCTAGACTACGCCCAGGCGATGGAGCCCGCCTGGCCCCCGGGATTCGGGGCTGCCGAACTGCCGTTGAGTTGCTGATGGCGCCTGTCACTTGCTGTGGCCTTGAGGCCACCACTGTGCCGGGAGTGCCTCGTGCCTGGATTCGCCCCTTCAGCAATGCGCCCATGGGTGTGCACCGTTGACGACGAGAACAGCTCAGTCGTGAGCCGCGTCTGTCATTCGTACGTCTGCGAACGCCTCTCGGTGGCGGAGATCGCTCGCAGGACCTGCTTGTCGCGAGGTGAGGTGACGAGCATCTTGCTGGATGCCCACATCACCGTGGCGCCACGTGGTGCGGGCCAGCGCCACGGCGCGGGCAGTTCAACGGCGTTCGGCGAACTCCTGGTCGAGCTGTACGTGGAACGGGGCCTCAGCAGCGCGGAGATCGGTGACCTGCTGGGCATGAGCGGCCGTGCGGTGAGAAGACGGCTGGCAGAACACGCAATTCCACGACGGCGCAGAGGACGCCCCGGTCTGACGGGGCGTGCCCAGCTCCCCGGTCAGGACCTCACCGCGCTGTACGTGGAGGCCGGGATGAGCGCGGAGCAGGTCGCCGCCAGACTCGGCAGCACCCGGGGCGTCGTGCTGCGGAACGCGCATGACCTCAACCTGCCGGTGAGGCTCGGCGGGTCCGAGCCCCGTGGAGAGCCGGCGACCATCCAGCTGGTCACCGCACTCTACGCCGACCCGTTGGTCGCCGCCGCACTTCGACGGCATCGCGTCCCTGTCGTACCTGCTGAGCGAGGGCGTCTGCATGACCGCTTCCCAGTGCCGGTTCCGCTGACGAAGGACCTGCTCTCCGACCTGTACCTCGAATGCGGTGTGGCCAACACCCACATCGAGCTGCTCACCGGCCAACCCGCTGTCACGGTGGGGCGACGTCTGCATCGCGCCGGAATCCCCGTGCGAGGACGCGGTGGACGGTGCCCGTTTCTCCGTCGCTGGCGAGCCGCGTTGTAGAAAGCGGGCCAGGCAAGTGGAACAAGCAGCCTGCGGCGCCTTGACCTGATGGGTGGCGAAGCTGTTCACTCTCCCCAGGTGATGGACCCCACCCGGGTATTCGAACCCGAACCGCCCCCCACGGGCTGATGGCTCCTGACAGTGTTCGCCCATGTCGGTCGGCGCACGTCGGAGGTGCCCATGGATCCATCCCAGCCCGCCCTCGCTCTCTTCACCCCAGGGCTCGGCGCGCCTCGTACGACGACCGCCTCCTCGCTCCCGGTCGCTCACCGCGCCGGAACGGGGGCCGGCCGATGAACTGCTACGACTGCGTGCTCGACGGAACCATCGCTCCGGCGGTGGCCGTGTGCAGCCGCTGCGGCTCAGGCGCCTGTCTCAACCACGTGCGCGTGACAGCCGAACATCCGCACCGCGTGACCGGCACCGGTGTGGCGACCATGCCGAGAACGGCCCGCCGTGCCACCTGTCCCACTTGCTACGCGGCGGAGCGTACCTGACCCTCTCCTGCGCGGGTCGGCATGCCCCGCAGCGGCGCCGTCCGCACAATGGATTCCACAGAGGTGATGGGGCTCACCTGACGAACCGCGGTCAGCCGCTGACGGTCCCTGGGAGATGCGACCAGGGAGAGGTGTGCATGCGATCTGCCGGTCCCCGTGTGGTGGCATCGCGCCCAGCCGTGGCATTCGCCCTACTCCTGGTGGCCGCGCTCGGCATGGCCGCGCGCCCCACCGCGCCGCGCCGGACACACGCTCTCGACGGCACCGCGCTCGGGGTGGTGGCGATGGGGCTCGCCGTGGTCCAGATGGGACTGCTGGTGTGGCTGGTGCTGTCCGGACGGCGCTGGCGCAGGCGCCGGGACGACGAGAACGAACGGCTGCCTCAGCCGGTGCCCATGAGTCGTTGGGCACGGCCGACGGCGCTGCTGGGCGTTCTCGCGATGCTGGTGGTGCCGTGGGTTGTCCTGGTGGCGATCGGCCGACGTACGGGTGCCGGAGGCAACGCGGTGGTGCCACGACGGCCGGTCTCGTCGCCCGTACCCACGGCCGACGCCTCCCCGGCTCCCCGTATCCCCTCGGGGCACCATGTGGCCTCGGCGCAGGAGACCGGGTGGCTGCTGTGGATCCTGGCGTTGAGCGCGGTTGTGGTGGTGTCGGTGGTGGTCGGATTCCTGTGGTCGCACGGCTGGAGGAACGTCCATGTGGAGGGCGCCCCGGGTCGGCGGGGCGCCCGATCGGGTTTGCTGACTCCGGCAGTTGACGGCACCGCGGCGCCCACGGGGGATCGGTCCGATCCCCGCCAGGCCGTCATCGCCTGCTGGAGCGTGCTGCGCGACGAAGCGGCCCGGCGCGGCGCACGCCCCTCCCCCGCCGACACCCCGGAGCGGCTGTTGCGCCGAGCCGGGGACGTGGGACTCGCAGGCGGGGAGGCGGGACCGCGGCTGGCCGGCCTGTTCCGCGAGGCACGTTTCAGCACGCATCCCATCACCGAGGAGCACCGCGTGCGCGCCGAGGACGCTCTGCGCCGAATCACCAGGCATCACGCCGACGTGGACGTGGATGGGCACGATGCCCTGTGAGACGCGGACTGCTCGCCATGGGGACGTGCGCGGCTGTCGTCGCCTGTGCCCTCGGCGGCACGCTGCTGGGCCTGTTCGGCTTCGTGGTTGCCGTGGACCTGGTCGCGGTCGTGGTGCTGCTGAGTGTCCGTCTCACTGTCGCTCCCGTTCCGTCGGCCCGGCCGGTCCCGCAGGCGACGCCGGGGCCGGCGCCTCCTCCGCGGGAGGACCCGGACCTTCCGTTCCGCGATCACCGCGACATCGAACTCGCCCTCGGCTGGGCCGATTCGTCGGCACGGATCTACGATCACGCCGCGCGGCCATTGGTGCGCGACATCGCCGACCGGGTGCTGGCCGCCCGCCGTGGCATCGACACCCGCCATGATCCTGACGCCGTTCGAGCGCTCGTCGGCGAGGAGTTGTGGCCGCTGCTCGACCCCTCCCGGCCCGTCGCCGACGACGACCGGCTGCCGGCGCCGGGGCTGACCGCGTTGGACCGTCTCGCCCGTCGATTGGAGGAACTGTGACCCCGCAGGAGACCCACGTGCGGTCGGCGGCCGTGCTGGACGAGCTGGAGCGGGTGGTGGTGGGGAAGCGCCGTGCCCTGGAGCTGGTGTGGTGCGGCATCCTGGCGTCCGGGCACGTGCTGATCGAGGATCTGCCGGGGCTCGGCAAGACCCTGATCGCCCGCTCGTTCGCCGCCGCGCTCGGACTCTCCTTCACACGCCTGCAGTTCACCCCCGACATGCTGCCCGCCGACGTGACCGGTGCGAGCGTCTACGACAGGGCCGAGGCGCGCGAGGTCTTCCGCCCGGGCCCGCTGTTCACGCAACTGCTGCTCGCCGACGAGATCAACCGCACTCCGCCCAAGACCCAGGCGGCGCTGCTGGAGGCGATGGGTGAGGGTCAGGTCAGCGTGGACGGCCACACGCACGCGCTGCCCCGGCCGTTCGTCGTCCTCGCCACCGACAATCCCATCGAGTACGAGGGCACCTACCCGCTGCCCGAGGCACAGCTCGACCGGTTCGCGCTCCGCGTCCGGCTCGGCTACCTCACGGCTGACGAGGAACGGGCCATGCTCCGTCGCAGGCTGGAGCGCGGGACCCCGGAAGGTGAGGTCGCGGCGGTGACCTCGGCGGAGGAACTGCTCGCCATGAGGGAGTCGTTGGAGCGGGTCGAGGTCGACGACGACCTGCTCGCCTACGTGGTGGAACTGCTGGCCGCGACCCGCGATCACCCCGAGGTCGCGGTCGGAGCGAGCCCGCGCGGCGGCCTGGCCTTGGTCCAACTTGCCCGCGCGCACGCCACGTTGGACGGCCGTGACTTCGTCGTGCCAGAGGACCTGCACGCCTGCGCCGGGTCCGCGTTGGGCCACCGGATCAGCCTGCGGCCCGAGTTGTGGGTGCGCCAGGTGACGGGCGACGACGTGATCCGGCGGCTGCTGGAACGGCTGCCCGCCCCCGGGCCGGAGCGCGCCCGGTGAGCACCCTGCGCCTGCGGCCACTGCCCTCCCCCTACGCACGAGCCCTGCTGACCGTGGCCGTGGTCGCGTTGGCACTCGGCATCGTGCTCGGGAGACCGGACGCGGCGGTGCTGGCCATCCCGCTGGTGTGGACACTCGCCCTGAGTGGCCACCGGGCGCTGCCACGCGAGGTGACGGTCGTGGCCCGGGTCGAGCCCCCGGTGTGCTTCGAGGGCGAGCTGAGCGTGCTGCACGTCACCATCGACGGCTGGCCCGGTCCCTGCCGCATGGATCTCGACCTTCCTTCCGGCCTGCGCATGCCACCGGACGAGCGGCGTACGCGCAAGTGGCTCGGCCTCGCGCCGCGCGCGAATCCACGACAGACGTACGGGCCACGCGGTGAATGGCATCTGCGGTCCACACGGTGGGGACGCTGGTCGGCAGGTCCGCTGACGCTGCGGCTACGCAGCCCGGACCGCCTGTGGCAAGCCCGGTTGAACCCTGCCCCGGCGGTGCTCACGGTCTACCCGCACGCCCAATTCGCCGTGCTGGCAAGGGACATGGCAGCAGGCACCCATCCACGCGCCGGCGAGCACACGACACGGCTGCCGGGCTCAGGGGTCGAGTTCGCCGCAATCCGTCCCTGGACGCCCGGCGAGTCCCTGCGCCGTGTCAACCGCCGCGCCAGCGAGCGTTCGGGACGCCTTCAACTCAACGCCTTCGCGGACGAGCGCGCCGTCGACCTCGTGGTGTGCGTCGACGCCTACCAGGCCGTCGGCCCACCCGGTCACACCACGCTGGACGTCTCACTGCGTGGCGCGGCCGGACTGGCGCAGTCCTACGTGCGGGCCCACGACCGGGTCGGTGCGGTGGCGTTCGGCGGAGCGCTACGCTGGCTCGGGCCCGACGTGGGCGACCGGCAGTTCTACAGACTGGCGGGCCTGCTGCTGGACGTCCGGCGCGACGAGACGTTCCTCGACCCGGACGTCGGACGCATCCCACGTACCGCCCTGCCTCCGCGGGCCCGGGTCGTGGTCTTCTCTCCGCTGCTGGACCCCAGGGCGGTGGCCGTCCTGCGCGACCTGCGCATGCGCGGCCACTCGGTGGTGCTGGTCGACCCGCTCGTCACGCGACCGCACGGCAGTGGGCAGCTGCGGCCGGTGGCACTGCGCTGGTGGCGGTTGCACCGCACGGGTCTGGAACACGAGATCGCCAGGCTCGGGGTGCCCGTCGTGCACTGGGACGGCACGAGACCGCTCGAACTGCCCTTCCGGTACGTTGCGGTGGCCCGGCGGTGAGGAGTGCGGTGGTACGGCTGGCGGCCTGCCTGACGGGAGTGTCGGCGGCGGCGGTGGCCGCCGCTCCGTGGCACGGTGTGTCCCTGGCTCCGGCAGCGGCGGGCGCGGCACTGATGGCGACGGCGACCGTGCTGGGAGGCCGCTCCGCGGAGGCGGTCAGCCGGGCCGCGGGCACATCGGGGGCGTGCCTCGTGGCACTGGCTCAACTGCTTTCCGGCGGTGGCGTACACCACGCCCTGAGTGGCGGCGACGCGTGGCGGGCCGCCGTCACCGCCTCGGCACTCTTCGCGTTCCTCACCCTGCTCGACCAGGCGAACGTACCAGGACCGACCCCGGGAACGGCTGTCCTGGTCGGCGCCCCGGCGGCCACCGCCGGGGTAGCGGTGGTCGCATGGCTCGGCTCAGGGTACCGGTGGTCCAGCTGGGTGGCAGCCTGCGCGGTCATCGCGGCGACGGCCGCCATCGTGTGGGTCAGGCCTGCGTCCCCTCGCCAGCAGGGCTGAGTTCTTCCTCGTTCACACCGGAAACCGGGCAGGCACTCGGGACGGGCTTCGATCCCGTCCGCATCTAGGCAGCGATCCGTCAATGCGCGACACGGCGCACTCATCGTTCGGACGGTGGCGTGGCCAAGCGCGCGATGACCGGTCTCGTGTCCTGGCCCGCGGCTATGGTGTTGAGGAGCCAGCCGATTCCAGGGGCGAGGACGTCGTAGAGGAGCACGGTCTGGTCGTCGTCCGCGGGCGGCTCGACGGGGAGTGCGCCGAGGCCCACTTCGTGCCATCGGTACCGGCGTCCGGCGAAGGCGTGGCGTACTTCCTTTGCCGTGACCTCCAGCACGCCTTTCCCCTCGGTGACCACGCGGTGGGCCAGGGCGATCGCGGGGTCCTCGCTCTCTGTCGAACGGAAGGGTCGGCACCGCGCGAAAATGGGCCGTGCGGCCAGTTCACGTGCCCACAGGGCGAGTTGTGCGGTGTCTCCTCGACCGGTCGAGACCTGCCGGGCGAGCGCTTCGACCAGAGAGACCAGTTGGGGTGTTGAAGGCGATGTTCCCGGGGCGTCTTCGTGCGAGGGCATGGCGTGCTCCGTGTTCGCGTGCGGTCGGTTCCCACCCACCCCTCGGCAGGCGGGACTTCTAGCGATTCGCCGGTGCCGTGCCGGGGCCGGGTGTGCCGGAGGCCGCGTAGATCGCCCACGTCACCCAGCCGTGGGTGCGGGGAGCCGGCGTGAGGGAGACAGTTCCCTGCTGGGGTAATCGGCCTCTGTAGAGGGCGTCACCGCAGGTGATGCGGTGCGGCTCGGGGCTGCCGGGAAGGACGGCGTCCAGCGAGCCGGTGCCGGTGCACGCCACGAGGATGCTGTACGGGACGTCGCCGTCCGAGGGGTTCCAGGCGATGCGAGCCGGGCGCGCGGCGTCCGCGGTGCCGTACCGCAGGAGCTTCCAGGTCGCGGGCACGCTGTGGCGCAGCCGGCCCGCGAACTCGTTCTCCGCCTGTCGGGAATCGGAGGGTGATGCGGGTGGCTCGATGAGACCGCGCGTCGGGCTGCGGTGGTGTGCGACGAGGAGCAGGTAGGCGTCGGCCACGATCAGCAGAGCGACGGCGATGACGTACCACGGTCGGGTCAGCCGGAAGCCGCCTGCGCGCCGTTCGCGTCGGTAGCGGTGCTTTTCCCAGTGCTCCACCACGCCGGGGTATGGCTCTTCGTGCGGGGCCCGAGGCTCGCGCGACGGGGTGCGGCGTAAGGGGAAATGCATGTCCGACTGACCCTCCGAGCATGTCGCGGTCGCATCGAAGGGGAAAGTGCGCGCGTTTCAGAGGTGGTTGAGCGCCCCCGAGATCAGGTGGTCTCGTTCCGGACCATAGATCGCGAGGGATTGCAACTCTGCGAACGCGTCGGCGTAGAGCTTTACTTCGGGCGACTGGGAGACGGTGAGAAATGCCGATACCAATTCGACGTGGACGATCGCGTCGTCGTAGATCCAGAAGTCCTCGACCGGCCAGAAGTGCGTACGGTCGGCGGTGCGAGGGATGATGCCGATACTGACGTAAGGACGGTGGGCGAGACTGAGAAGGTGGAGAAGCTGCTGCCGCATGACCTCGCGGTCGCCGATCCGGTGCCACAGGACCGACTCCTCCAGGACCACGAAGAAGCGCCGGTCGTACAGCAGTCGCGTCTTCTCCATCCGCGACTCCACCGCGGCTTCCAGGCTCCCCTTGGTCTTCCGGCGTCGGCAGAGGGTGCCGAGGACCTGTGTGACGTACGGGCGGGTCTGGAGCGGGCCGGGAACGAGGGAAGCGGAAAAAGCTCTGAAGTGCTGGGTGTCACGCCACAGGGGCAGGACGGATTCCTGCACGTGGGGCAGTCCCCGCTGCTCCTTCCGCTCCCAGTCGACGTACATTCCCTCGATGTCGTGTGCCGCGGCGATCAGCGCGTCCGCCTGTTCCGGAACGCCGCAACGCTCGGCCCACACGCGAATCGTCGCGTCGGAGGGCACCGTCTTCCCGTTCTCGATCCGGCTGCATTTCGAACGGTCCCACCCGGCTTGTTCAGCGAGGGCTGTCGCTGTGAGACCGGCCCGGCGCCGCAGTTCACGCAACTGCCGTCCGAAGTCGCGTTTGGCTTGCTCGATGCTGTTCAAGGTGTCCATGCCGTCCAGTCTGACGGCAGCCACCTCCAACGGACGGGAAGCTAACCGTCGTTGCCCTGCTCGACCGGGGCTATCGCCTGGACTAATGCCCCATCACACGAGTAGTACTCGCCGTCCTTGAGCTGCGGGAATAGCCCCAACAAGCGCTTGGGGAACTCGATGATGGTCTCGTGCTCCGGGATACTGATCCCCGAGATGCGTCGTGCGTCCTGAATCTTCCACGACTGGAAGAGGAACGTGTCGGCTTCGTCGTCGTAATACAACGTCGGGCTGCCGTTGTTCGGACTTTCCGGATCCTTGCACAGCTGATGAATCGTCACGCCGCCTCCATTCGGGCTTGGGGCTACCGGAATCGAGATTGCTTCAGCACTGCGCGTGACCGCTACACCTGTGCACACACTTGCGGGCGACTGCGACATTTGACAGCTTTACCCCACCAGGCTGCTCATATGAGCGTCCTGCTGAGCGTGTCGACTGGGTGCGTGCGTGCGGTGCCAGGCCGCATCGCGCAGCAGCCGCAGTCCGTTCAGGCCGACGATGACGGTGGAGCCTTCGTGTCCGAGGACGCCGAGCGGCAGCGGCAGGTGCCCGGCGAGGTCCCAGACCGTCAGGCCGGAGATGAACGTCGCGGCGATGGCGAGGTTCTGCACCACCAGGCGGCGGGCGCGGCGGGAGAGGGCGACGACGGTGGGAACCGCGGCGAGTTCGTCGCGGACGATGACGGCGTCGGCGGTCTCCAGTGCGAGATCGGAGCCGGCCCGGCCCATGGCGATGCCGGTGTGGGCGGCGGCCAGGGCGGGGGCGTCGTTGACGCCGTCTCCGACCACCAGCACCTTGCGGCCGGTCTCCTGGGCGTTCCGCACGGCGGTGACCTTCTCCTGGGGCAGCAGCCCGGCACGGACGTCGGTGATGCCGACCTCGGCGGCCAGGCGGGCGGCGGTCGTGGGATTGTCACCGGTCAGCAGCATCGGGGTGGCGCCGGTCAGGTGCCCGAGGGCGGTGATGGTGGCGGTGGCGTCGGGGCGCAACCGGTCGGCGATGCCGAGGACGCCGACGGGCACGCCGTCGCGCTGGACCAGCACGGCGGTGTGCCCGCTGCCCTCCAGCTCGTCGACGGTCCGCGCGGCGTGGGCAGCCGCGTCGGCGTCGTCGAGTGCGGTCGGCAGGCGGGCCGGGGCACCGACGGTGATGGTGGCGCCGTCGAGGGTGGCGGTGACACCGACGCCGGGGGTGGCGGTGAAGTCCCGGACGGTGGGCGCCTCCGTGCGGCGGTCGCGGGCGGCGTCGACGACGGCACGGCCCAGGGGGTGTTCGCTGGGGTGCTCGGCCGCGGCGGCCAGCCTCAGCAGGGCTTCCTGGTCGAGGCCGCTACCGGCCAGGGGGCGGATCGCGGTGAGGCGAGGGGTGCCTTCGGTCAGCGTGCCGGTCTTGTCCAGGGCGACCGTGTCGACCTGGCCGAGGCGTTCCATCACCACGGCGGACTTGACCAGGACGCCGTGGCGCCCGGCGTTGGCGATCGCGGACAGCAGCGGCGGCATGGTGGCCAGGACCACCGCGCACGGCGAGGCGACGATCATGAACGTCATCGCGCGCAGCAGCGACCCGGCCAGTGCCGCGCCGCACGCGACCGGCACGAGGAAGACCGCGAGGGTGGCGGCGACCATGCCGAGGCTGTAGCGCTGCTCGACCTTCTCGATGAACAGCTGGGTGGGGGCCTTGGTCTCCGAGGCTTCCTCGACCATGGTCACGATCCGCGCGATGACCGAGTCCGACGGATCGCGTTCGACCTTCACCCGCAGCGCACCGGAACCGTTCAGCGTGCCGGCGAAGACCTCGTCCCCGACGCCCTTGGCAGCCGGGAAAGGCTCACCAGTGATGGTCGCCTGGTCGACGTCACTCGCCCCGTCCAGGACCCGGCCGTCGGCGCCGACCCGCTCGCCCGGCCGCACCAGAATGACGTCGCCGACGGCGAGGGCGGCGGACTCGACGCTGGTCTCGCTGCCGTCGTCGGCGAGACGTGTGGCGGTGGCGGGAGCGAGGTCGAGCAGGCCGCGCACCGCGTCCTGGGTGCGGGCGGTGGCCAGCGCCTCCAGGGCGCCGGAGGTGGCGAAGATGACGATCAGCAGCGCACCGTCCGTGATCTGCCCGATCGCGGCGGCGCCGAGCGCGGCGACGATCATCAGCAGGTCCACGTCCAGGACCTTGCCCCTCAGGGCCTTCAGCCCGGCCCAGCCCGGTTCCCAGCCACCGGCGAGGTAGACCAGCGCGAACAGCGGTGCCGACGCCCAGGCGGGAGCGCCGGTCAGTCGCACCGGCAGCGCGATCAGGAACAGCACCAGGGCGGTCGCGGCCCAGCGCGCCTCGGCGAGCGCGAGCACCCGCGTACGCCGACGCGGGGTGGAAGCGGGCGTGCGTGTCGGCGGAGCCTGAGGCGGGCGGTGGGCAGCGGCGGAAGGCATGACGGCAGCGGTCCTTCACATGAGGGCGGAGCGACCTCCTCACGGTAACAGGAACACTTGAAGACTCGTTCATGGGTTCATTTCGTAGGATGGGGCCCATGGGCCACGCAGCGAACGCCTCCGACAGCGCCACGCCCCCGCGCACCCGCCTGACAGCGGCCAATGCCGGGCAGGTCGCCACCACGCTTCAGGCGCTCTCCACGCCCTCGCGGTTGCTGATCCTGGCCCGGCTGCGCGAAGGGCCGTGCGCGGCCACCGAGTTGGCCTCCGCGGTCGGGATGGAGCAGTCGGCCTGCTCCCACCAACTACGGCTCCTGCGCAACCTCGGCCTGGTCACCGGCACCCGCCAAGGCCGCTCCATCGTCTACGCGCTGCACGACGACCACGTCGCCGCACTGCTCGACCAGGCCGTCCATCATGTCGAGCACCTGCGCCTCGGCATGATCGACGCTCCGGCGTCGGCCGGTGGCCCGGTCGAGCCGGAGTCCGCCCTCCCCTGAGCCGCCGGCCCATCCGACGAGACAAGGCCCTGGCGCGACTTCACGCAGGCCGTCCGGCCCACCCCTCGCGAACGATCGGGCCCCGGCGGAGGCACCTCGGCCCTGTGCGAGCGAGATCGATGGACAGGAGGGGGTTGCCAGAGATCAGCAGACGGCCTTCGCAGTGACGCCCCAGAATCCATCACTCACTGTGAACGCGGCCGCTGGCCGACGAGGACCGCGGGAATGCGCTGCTGGACGCCGACTGCTCGGGCATCGCCCGACAGGTGGAAAAGGTCGCATCGTCGCCCTGGCCACCGGCCGTTACCTGCTGCCACGCGCCCGGAAGCGCGATCCGGTGCGGGAGTTCGACCTCGCGGGTGCCCTCCTGCTGGCGACGGTCACCACCTCCGGGCTCCTCGGGAGCTCCGCCGTGATGGTCAGCGCCAGACTCTCCGCGTTCGTCACCGGGTCACCCAATCAAACGGACCGGGTGCCGGGGCCCGAGGCACCCACCATGCCCTGCGCGCCCCGCCCTGGTGAGTTCCTACGCGACGTCGCCGTGCTCGGAGCCGTCGATCGGCTCGGGCCAGTCCTCGGTGAAGCGCTCTGTTTCCGGGAAGACATGCATGACGCGATCCTCACTTCCGGAGACGGGTCCACCACGGGATATCCGGGGCACACCGGTGGACTCCCGTTCACGCGCCCCTGATTCGGGCCCGTTCGTCACTTCGGCGGGCAGACGCGCGACGGCCCGGCCGCGGGCCCTGGTGGGGCGGGTGCGGCCGGGCCGTGCGCAGGTGCCGGGGTCAGGCGGTGGTGGTGGCCTTGGTGAAGCGGTCGGCGACGTCGGTCCAGTTGCCTCGGGCCCCGGTCGGCAGGCGGCACACGCCGCGCCGGCCGCGGCCCGCGCCGTGTGCGCCGGGGTACGAGACACCACCCGGTCTTATTGCACAATGGTTGCAGGTACTCATTGAGCGCATTAAGTCAGAGGTGTCGGGAGGCCGTGGTGGCGGGTTCGGATTCGCCGGTGGTGCTGGGGATCGAGTCGTCGTGCGACGAAACAGGGGCGGGCCTGGTGCGGGACGGGGTGCTGCTGGGGCACGCGGTGGCGTCCAGCATGGACGAGCACGCGCGGTTCGGCGGCGTGGTGCCCGAGATCGCCTCCCGGGCGCACGTGCACGCCATGGGCCCGGTGGTGCGGCAGGCGCTCGCGGAGGCGGGTCTGCGGCTCGCCGACGTCGGCGCGGTGGCGGTGACCACGGGTCCCGGCCTGTCGGGGGCGTTGCAGGTGGGCGTGGCCGCGGCGAAGTCCTACGCGTACACCCTGGGCGTCCCGTTGTACGGGGTCCACCACCTCGCGGGGCACGTGGCCGCCGACACCCTGGAGCACGGCCCGCTGCCCGACCCCTGCATGGTCCTGATCGTCTCCGGCGGCCACACCTCACTGCTGCTCGTACGGGATCTCGCCCGCGACCCCATCATCCACCTCGGGGACACCCTCGACGACGCCGCCGGGGAATGCTTCGACAAGGTCGCCCGCGTGCTCGGCCTGCCCTACCCGGGCGGCCCCGCGATCGACCGGGCCGCACGCGAGGGCGATCCGGACGCCATCCGCTTCCCGCGGCCCCTGACCGGGCCGCGCGACGACCGCTACGCCTTCTCCTTCTCCGGCCTGAAGACGGCCGCCGCCCGCTGGGCGGAGGCTCACAACGGCGGATCGCTCCACGTCGCCGACGCGGCCGCCTCGTTGCAGGAGGCGGTCGCCGACGTCCTCACCCGCAAGGCGGTCACCGCCTGCCGCGACCACGACGTGAAGACCCTGGTCGTGGTCGGCGGAGTGGCCGCCAACTCCCGCGTACGGGCACTGGCCCAGGAGCGCTGCGCGGCCGCCGGCATCGAACTGCGCGTCCCGCCGCTGAAGTTGTGCACCGACAACGGCGCGATGATCGCCGCCGTCGGCGACCTCCTCGTGCGCGCCGGGGCCCAGCCCGCCCGGCTGGACGTCTCGATCGACCCTTCCGCACCCCTGGAGCACGCCACCCTGCACCCCGTCGCCGCCCCGGCCGCTCCACGAGTCGCGTGATCACGGTGCGGACCGTCCTTCTGTGCGGCCGGGAGGTGCTGCCGCACGCCGCCGCCCTGCGCGAGGTGTACGCCGACGCCTTCGGCGACGCGCCCTGGCACGAGGATGACACGTACGCCGACGCGTTCCTGAGCCGACTGGAGGGCCACGCCGACCGGCCCGGGTTCCATGCCGCGCTGGCCTTCGACGGGCAGCGGCTGCTGGGCTTCTGCACGGCCTGGCTCACCCCCGCGCCGTTCCCCGGCGACCGCTGCTACCCCCAGGTCGCCGCGGCGCTCGGCCCCGAACTGACCGGCTCCTGGCTCTGCGGCAGCCAGGAGATCGACGAACTCGCCGTGCGCGCCGAGGCCAGGGGCCGCGGTCTGGGCACCGCACTCCTCGATGCCGTCACCAGCAAGGCGCCCGACGACTCGTCGTGGCTGATGACGTCGGTACGCGCCCCGGACGCCGTGCGCTTCTACCGGCACCTGGGCTGGCGGCAGATCGTCCACCCAGCTCCGGAAGGCCGTGGCATGGCGGTCTTCCTCGCCCCGCGCCACCCCGCCATCCCGTCCGACTGAGCCGATTCGGAGCACCTCCCCTTGCGCACCGCCGAGATCCGTACCCGTTTCCTGGACTTCTTCGCCGCCCGCGGTCACACCGTGGTCCCCAGCGCGCCGCTGCCCACGCCCGATCCCACGCTGCTGTTCGTCAACGCCGGCATGGTCCCGTTCAAGCCGTACCTGACCGGTGAACGCACGGCGCCGTGGCCCCGGGCGACCAGCGTGCAGAAGTGCGTGCGCACCCTGGACATCGAGGAGGTCGGCAGGACCACCCGGCACGGCTCGTTCTTCCAGATGAACGGGAACTTCTCCTTCGGCGACTACTTCAAGCGCGAGGCCGTCGCCTTCGCCTGGGAACTGTCCACGACGCCGGTCGCGGACGGCGGCTACGGGCTCGACCCCGACCGGATCTGGGTGACCGTCCACCACTCCGACAGCGAGGCGCGCGGCATCTGGCGCGAGGTGGCGGGGCTGCCGGAACGGCGGATCGTGGCGCGTGGGGACGAGGACAACTTCTGGTCGATGGGCGTGCCGGGCCCGTGCGGTCCGTGCTCGGAGCTGTACTACGACCGCGGCCCGTCGCTGGGCCGTGAGGGCGGACCGGCAGTCGACGAGGACCGCTACATGGAGTTCTGGAACCTGGTCTTCATGCAGTACGAACGCGGCGAGGGCGCGGGCAAGTCCGGGTATCCGGTCCTCGGCGAGCTGCCCCGCCGCAACATCGACACCGGCATGGGCCTGGAACGCATGGCCACCCTGCTCCAGGGCAAGGACAACCTCTACGAGATCGACGAGACCCGCCCGATCCTGGACCGGGCCGCCGAACTCGCCTCCGTGCGCTACGGATCCGACCCCCAGGCCGACGTACGGCTGCGGGTGGTCGCCGACCACGTGCGCACCGCGTTGATGCTGCTGGCCGACGGCACCGCGCCCGGCAACGAGGGCCGCGGCTACGTCCTGCGCCGCATCATGCGCCGCGCCGTCCGCTCGATGCGCCAACTCGGCTACCAGGAACCGGCGTTGCCCGAGCTGCTGGCCACGGCCCGGGACTGCATGGCACCCGGCTACCCCGAGGTCACGGAATCCTACGCGCGGATCAGCGACCAGGCGTGCGGCGAGGAGGACGCCTTCCGCGCGACGCTCAAGCAGGGCACCACCGTTCTCGACACCGCCGTGTCCCAGGTCAAGAAGGACGGCGGGCGCACGTTGCCGGGAGCGCAGGCGTTCCTGCTGCACGACACGTACGGCTTCCCCATCGACCTGACCCTGGAGATGGCCGCGGAGCAGGGTGTCGAGGTGGACCGCGAGGGGTTCACGGCCCTCATGGACGACCAGCGCGAGCGGGCCCGCGCCGACGCCCGCGCCCGCAAGTCCGGTGGTACGGCGGACACTTCCGCGCTGCGCGCGCTGCTGGACGCGAACGGCCCCACCGACTGGCGGGCCTGGGACACGTTGACGACGGAGTCGCGGGTGCTGGGCGTCCTGGGCGCCACCGGGCCGGTGCCGGTCGCCCGTGCGGGCGAGATCGTCACCGTGGTCCTGGACCGCACCCCCTTCTACGCCGAGTCCGGCGGCCAGGACAGCGACGCCGGACGGATCTCGGGGGCTGGCGCGGAGGCCGAGGTCCTCGACGTCCAGCGGCCCCTGCCCGGGCTGGTCGCCCACCAAGTACGCGTCACAGCGGGCGAATTGGCGGTCGGTGACTCCGTGGTCGCCGCCGTCGACCCCGAGTGGCGGCTCGGCGCCCGCCAGGCGCACTCCGGCACCCACGTCCTGCACGCCGCCCTGCGCGAGATCCTGGGCCCCACGGCCCTGCAGTCCGGCTCCTACAACCGTCCCGGCTACCTGCGCCTGGACTTCCCCTGGCGCGGCGCCCTGTCCCCCACGGTCCGCGGCGAGATCGAGGAGGCCGCCAACCGCGCCCTGCGCGGGGACCTCCCGGTCGGGGTGCGCTGGATGACCCTGCCCGAGGCCAAGCAGATCGGCGCGCTCGCCCTCTTCGACGAGACGTACGGGGAGAAGGTCCGGGTCGTCGAGATCGGCGGCGCGTGGTCGCGGGAGCTGTGCGGCGGCACCCACGTCGCGCACGCCTCCCAGATCGGCACCGTCGCCCTGACCGCCGAGTCGTCGGTCGGCGCGGGCATGCGGCGCGTGGAGGCCGCCGTGGGAATCGAGGGCTTCGGCTATCTCGCCCGCGAACGCGACCTGGTCTCCCGCATCTCCGACCAACTCGGCTCACCGCGAGGGGAGTTGCCCGAGCGTATCGCGGGCCTCCTGGACCGGCTGAAGGCGGCGGACCGGGAGAACGCCCGCCTGAAGTCCGAGGCGACAACGGTGCGGGCCGCTGAACTGGCCGCCGGAGGCGTCGACGCGAACGGCTCCCTGGTCGTCACCACGACCGTGCGGGGCACCGCGGCCGACGCGCGGGCCCTGGCCCTGGCCGTCCGCGACCGGCTTCCCACCGGGCAGGCCGGTGTGGTGGCGGTGGCCACCGAGGACGGCGGCCTCGTCGTCACCCTCAACCGTCCCGCCAAAGAGGCGGGACTCGACGCCTCCGCCCTCGTCAAGCGTCTGTTGAACGGCCGCGGCGGCGGCTCGGCGCAGATCGCCCAGGGAGGTGGCGTGCCACGCGACCGGCTTCGCCAGGTGCTGGCCGACGTGCCGCGCGTCGCCTCGACGAACTGAACGGATCCGTAAAGACGCGACCAGGATTTTCTTGCCAAGAGCTTGCAACTGGGACCACTTGTCAGTGGCTCGATCCGGCCCCTAGTCTTGCCGGGCCGTGGTGTTCGGGAAGACCGGTGGGATACCGGAGCGGCCCTCGCCACTGTGATCAGGGAGTCACCGCGTCACTCCGCTCCGGCCCGGCCGGAGCGGAACGACAAGCCACTGGGCGCCTCGGCGTTCGGGAAGGCGGACGCGGCGGCGTTCGACCTGTCAGCCAGGAGACCGGCCACGGCACCGCATGACGAACTGTCCACGAGGTGCTGGAGAGGCTGCCCCGACATGGCCCTGCCCGAAAAGACGTCCGCGTCCCCGGACGCACCCGCGATCCCCCAGCGCTTCGGCCGGGCCGACTGGATACGCACCGCGGTCCTGCTGTCGGTCATCGCCGCCCTGCACGTGCTGGCCTTCGCGATCCTGGTGATGATGGTCGCGCCGCACCACTACACCGTGGGCAAGCAGGCGTTCGGCGTCGGCCTCGGGGTGACCGCGTACACCCTCGGCATGCGGCACGCGTTCGACGCCGACCACATCGCCGCCATCGACAACACCACCCGCAAGCTGATGGCCGACGGGCAGCGTCCGATATCCGTGGGATTCTGGTTCGCCATCGGACACTCCACCATCGTCGTCGCGATGGCCGGACTCATCGCCGCCGGGGCCAAGGTCGCCGGGACCCTCGTCGACGAGAACTCCTCGGCGCACGTCACCCTCGGCGTGATCGGCACCACGGTGTCGGGCACCTTCCTCTACCTGATCGCCGCGCTCAACCTCGTCGCCCTCGCCGGCATCTACCGCGTCTTCAAGGCCATGCGCGCCGGGAACTTCGACGAACACGAGCTGGAGAAGCACCTCGACAACCGCGGCTTCATGAACCGCCTCCTGGGCCGCCTGACCAAGTCGATCCGCCGACCCGGCCAGATGTATCCGGTGGGCGTGCTGTTCGGGCTCGGCTTCGACACCGCCACCGAGGTCGCCCTCATGGTGATGGCGGGTTCGGGTGCGGCGGCGGGGCTGCCGTGGTACGCGATCCTGTGCCTGCCCCTGCTGTTCGCGGCGGGCATGAGCCTGTTCGACACCCTCGACGGCACGTTCATGAACTTCGCCTACCACTGGGCGTTCTCCAACCCGGTGCGCAAGGTCTACTACAACCTCACCATCACCGGCCTGTCCATCGCCGTCGCCTTCGTCATCGGCACCATCGAACTCGTCGGCGTCCTGCACGACAACGTGGGCCTCAGGGACGGGCTCACGAACTGGATCTCCGGCATCGACCTCAACAACGTCGGCTACGTCATCGTCGGCCTCTTCGTCGTCGTGTGGGCCTGCGCCCTCGCCTACTGGCGCATCGCCAAGGTCGAACACCGCTGGGGCACCAAGACGGAGGCCACGGAAGCGGGCTGACCCGCCGGTCCCCCGCCCACGCCTCGCACGGCCGGAAGGCGGCCGCGCGAGGCGTGGGCGTTCGATGCAGGACGCCCGACGGCGGGCGGACCAGGTGAGGTGAGGAATCCCATGTCCACACACGCGCCGAAGCCGACTCGGATGCGGCTCAACGGCCGGGAGATCGTGCTTCTTGCACAAGAGGAGTACGAGCGGCTCGACGCCAGCCGACGACAGGTCGGCGCCCAGCACACCCGTCTGAGAAAGGCACGTCAGCAGCTCGACACCCTGGAGGAACTGGTGGCGCAGGCGCGCGCCTTGCTCGCGACGCGCGCGCCGCACACCTGCTCCGGTTCGCTCCGGGAATCGGATGCCACGAGGCCGGAGTGCCCAGCCTGCCGCTTCCTCACCCGCAGCCGGGACGAAGGACAGCCGCGGTAACGAGCCGTTCGTCACGGCGCCCCCTTACGGCCTGGGAACGCGCCCGCTGCGTGAACGCCTTCCACCGGGCTCAGTCCGTGGCGGTGAGCGGTGCGTAGGCGTCCGGGCGGCGGGTCGTGAGGAACGGGAACAGCTCCAGCCAGTCGCGCCGCGCGTCCAGGTCGAGGTCCGCGACCAGCACGGCCGCCTCGTCGCGCGGGGCCTGGGCCAGGACGCGGCCGTAGGGGTCGGCGATGAACGAACTGCCGTAGAAGGTCAGGCCGTTCTCGGAGCCTATGCGGTTCGGCACGACCATGAACGTCGCGTTGGCGGCGGCGTTGCCGGTGATCACCCGCTGCCAGATCGGCTGGGTGTCGAACCCGGGGTGACCGGGCTCGGAGCCGATGGCCGTGGGGTAGACGAGGACGTCGGCACCGGCCAGCGAGTAGGCGCGAGCCAGCTCGGGGAACCACTGGTCCCAGCAGGTCGGCAGGCCGAACCGCGCGTCGTCCACGGTGACCAGGGGAAAGGCGTCGTCGCCCGCAGGTCCCTGGCGGAACCAGTGGTCCTCGTAGTACCCCTCGGAGACCGGGATGTGGGTCTTGCGGGTGCGCTGGACCAGCGTGCCGTCCGGGGCGACCAGGATGGCCGTGTTGTAGCCCAGGTCGTCCTCCCGGCCGCCGGGCGCGGGCGCCTTCTCGTAGAGGGAGGCGTGCACGTGGACCCCGTGCGCGCGGGCCGCCTCCGCGGCGAAGGCGAACGTCGGTCCGGTGGTCAGGTCCTCGGGCTCGGCGGGCTCCGGGTGGTCGGCCTTGCGGACGACCGCGAAGTACGGGGACAGCGTCAGCTCCTGGAGACACACGACCCGCGCACCCTCGGCGGCGGCGAGGCGGATGCCCTCCAGCAGGGCGGCGCGGTGCTCGGCCGGGTCGCGGTGCCAGCGCTGCTGGACCGCGGCGACGCGTATCGGGGAGCGGTCGGCGGGACGCGTGCGAGCCGGGGACGCGGGCGGGTGGTAAGCGGTGATCAAACGCATGGTGGTTCCAGACACTGGGTGGCGAGACGTTTGCCGGAACGTTCCGGCAGCACGACGGTAGCCCTTGCCGGAACGTTCCGGCAAGAGCAGTCCTGGGGTTAGAATCCCGAAGCGTGACCACCCGTACCGTGACCCTCCTCGACGTCGCCCGCGCCGCGGGGCTGTCCAAGAGCACCGTCTCCGACGCGCTCCAGGGCTCCGGACGGGTGGCGGAAGCGACGCGTGAGCGCGTACGCGAGATCGCCGACGGCCTCGGGTACCGCCCCAACAGCGCGGCCCGGCGGCTGCGCCGCGCCAGCACCGGGGCGATCGGCCTGCATCTGCCGCACACCGCGACCCGCCTCGACTACTACATGAACCTCGCCTTCGGAGCCGTCGAACGTGCCCAGGAGGAAGGGCTGGACGTCGTCCTGCTCGGCACGCCTACCGCGGCACACGGCCCGCTGGCCACCCGCGTGGACGGGCTCCTCGTCATCGACCCGGAGGCCGGTGACACCGCGGTCCCGGGCCTGCTGGACGCCGGGGTGCCCGTGGTCACCGGCGAGCGCTATCCCGGCCCCGTCCTCTGCGGCGCGGTGGTCTGCGACAACGCGGCCTCCCTGACCGCGCTCCTGGACCACGTACGCGGCAACGGCGCCCGCCGGCCGGGCCTCCTCGCCCCCGAAGGCGACTCCGCCTGGGCGCAGGCACTGCGGTCGACGGCCACCTCCTGGGCCGCGAAGCACCGGATCCCGGTCGTCGTGCGGTCCGTGCCCTTCGTGGCGACGCCCGGCGAAGCGGCGGAGGCGACCCGGCTCCTGCTCGCGGAGGACCCCGCGATCGACGCGGTGATCTGCGGCCCCGACGGCGCGGCTCCCGGTGTCCTGGGCGCGGCGATCGCGGCGGGCCGCGCCGTCGGCCGCGACTTCCTGGTCGCCTCCTGCGTGGACGGCGTGGCCACCCGGACCAGCCACCCGCCGATCACCGCCATCGACCTGCGCCCCGCCGACTACGGCCGCGCCTGCGCCGCCCTCCTGTGCGACATCCTGGCCGAGCGCACACCGGCGGACGCGATCCGCCACCACGACTGGGCACTGGAGACACGCGCCTCCACGCTGCCCGGCTGACGCCGTCCCAGGCCGCCGCCATGTGTCGCCCGGCGGTTCGCCGGGCGACACATGGCGGCCCTGTCGATCAGGCGGCGTTCCGCCGTCCCCTGACCAGTGCGAACGCGGCGGCGGCCAGGCCCAGGACGCCCACCGCGAGGCCCGCGATGCCGAGGTCCCTGGCGGTGGAGTCGTCCGCTGTGGCCGCCTTCTGCTGCTGCGCGGGAGCGGGGGACGCGTCGTCGCTGTCGGCGGAGGCCGGA
>NZ_JAINVZ010000004.1 GCF_019890615.1 Streptantibioticus parmotrematis
CCTCGGCCGCGTCCTCCAGCTCGTCGCCTCCCCCGACGGCACCACCCTCGCCGTCGCCTCGCACGACGGCCGCCTGCTGCTGGTCTCCACCGGCGAGGGCGAGGAGGCGGTCCCCACCGACGTGGACGACGACCTGCCGGACGGCACGGGGACACAGCCGGGCACCGTCCGCGAACTGATCCGTTCCGTCAACGGTCCCGTGCGCGACCTGGCGTTCTCGCCGGACTCCGCGTGGCTGGCGTGGTCGCACCCGGGCATCGGGCGCTCGCTGCGCATGATCCGCATCGCCCGGCCGGCCGACGGCACGGTCGTGGACGTCACGAACGGGCGCTTCGAGGACGAGCAGCCGGTCTTCACCCGCGACGGCCGCTACCTGGCGTTCCTGTCGTGGCGCGGCTTCGACCCGGTCTACGACGTGCACACCGGCGACCTGTCGTTCCCGCTGGGCTGCCGTCCGTACCTGGTGCCGCTGAACTCGGCGACGCCCTCCCCGTTCGCGCTGCCCGTCGAGGGACGTCCGGCGAGCGGCGGCCTGGACCCGGTGGGCGGTGGCGGGGAGGGCGCCCCGGTCGTGGTGGAGGCCGAGGGGCTGCCCAACCGCGTCACGCCGTTCCCGGTGCCCGCCTCGAAGTACTCCTCCCTCGCCCCGGTGCGCGGCGGGCTGGTGTGGCTGCGCTGGCCGATCTCGGGCGCGCTGGGCGAGACGTTCGCCAACCCGGCCGACCCCTCGCCGCGCCCGACGCTGGAGTTCTACGACCTGGCGAAGTCGCGCCGCTCGGAGCTGCTGCGGCACATGGACTGGTACGCGGTGAGCGGCGACGGCAGCAGGCTGGTGGTCTACGACGACGGCGACCTGGCCGTCGTCCCGGCCTACGAGCGCGGGGACGACGACTCGACCGTGCTGCTGGACATGCGCCGCATCCTGCACGAGGTCGATCCGGCCGCCGAGTGGCGGCAGGCGTACGCGGAGGCCGGGCGGATCATCCGGGACTACTTCTGGTCGCCGGACATGTGCGGCATCGACTGGGACGCGGTGCTGGAGCAGTACCGGCCGCTGGTCGAACGGGTCGCCTCGCCCGAGGAGTTCGCGGACCTGATGCGGGAGCTGCTGGGTGAGCTGGGCACCTCGCACGCGTACTGCACGGCGGCCCGGCGCAGCGAGGGACCGCCGCACTACCAGCGGCCGATCGGGCTGCTGGGCGTCAACTTCCGCCGGGAGAAGGACGGTTCGTGGGCGGTGGGCCGGATCCTGCCCGGTGAGTCGTCGGACTCCAAGGCGCGTTCCCCGCTGGCCGGGGCGGGGGTGCGCGAGGGCGCGGTGCTCACCCATGTGGACGGGCGCGCGGTGGACCCGGTGGCGGGTCCTTCGCCGCTGCTGGCCGGGGCGGGCGGCACCACGGTGGAGCTGACGTTCGCGCCGCCGGGCGAGGCGTCCCGGGCCGACGGGCACGCGCGGCGGGTGGCGGTGGCCCCGCTGATCGACGAGCGGCCGCTGCGCTACCAGGACTGGGTGGCCAAACGGCGTGCGGTGGTGCGGGAGCTGAGCGACGGGCGGTGCGGCTACCTGCACATCCCGGACATGGGCGGCTCCGGCTGGGCGCAGTTCAACCGCGACCTTCGGCTCGAAGTCGCGCGGCCCGCCCTGATCGTGGACGTGCGTGGCAACGCGGGCGGGCACATCAGCGAGCTGGTCGTGGAGAAGCTGACCCGGACCATCCTGGGCTGGGACCTGACCCGCAACGCCGAGCCGGTGAGCTACGCGGGCAACGCGCCGCGCGGCCCGGTGGTGGCGCTGGCGGACGAGGCGACCGCGTCGGACGGCGACATGATCACGGCCGCGTTCCGGCTGCTGGGCCTGGGCCCGGTCGTCGGTACGCGGACGTGGGGCGGGGTGGTCGGCATGACCGGGCGGCACCGGCTGATCGACGGCACGGTGATCACGGTGCCGATGAACGCGGCGTGGTTCGACGCGTACGGGTGGAGCGTGGAGAACGAGGGCGTGGCGCCCGACATCGACGCGCTGCGCACCCCCGTGGACTGGGCGGAAGGCCGCAGCCTCCAGCTCGCGGTGGCGGTGCGCACCGCGCTCGACCTCCTCGAACGTCATCCGGCCGCGTCGCCACCGGACCTGTCGGGCCGCCCGGACCGCAGCCGTCCACCCCTCCCACCCAGAAGCTGACGTGCCGTCATAGGTGACGCACCCTCCCACCCAGAAGTTGACGCCCCGTCATAGGCGCCGCGTCACGCCACCCCCTCGGGGAACACCAGCAGCGTGTCCCGCTCCACCCCCCGCCCCCACCGGGTCAGCGCCGTGAGGTTGTCCGCCTCGGACTCCAGCCACGCGCGGGCCTTCGCGGGTGTGCCGAACTCCCGCCGGGCGCGCCCGGGTTGCGGCATGCAGGCCCGTACCGCGGTCGCGGCGCGGGCCGCGTACCAGCCCAGCAGCCGGGCCCGCGCGGCATGCAGCGCGGCGGGGTCGTCCTCGGCGCGGGCGCGTTCCGCCGCGTAGCCCGCGAGCAGGCCGGGCAGCCGCAGCCGTCCCGGCTCGGGTTCCTCGGCGAGGTGGGCGGCGACCAGGTGGCCGGCGAGCGGCGCGACGTCCTGCGCCTGCTGTCCGGTCAGCGCCGCCGCGGCGTCCGGCGTGGCGTGCGGCAGGCCCGCGTCGCCCAGCAGCCGGAAGAGCCTGCGGGCGGCCGGGGGCAGCGCGCGGTAGGAGCGGTCGAAGGCGTCGCGCACGGCGGAGCCGCTGCCGCAGCCGAGGGAGAGCAGGTCGAGCCGGTCGCCGGTGCGCAGCCGGTCGGCGTACGCCTGGAGCGAGACCACCCGTGGCCCGGTGAGGTTGCCCGCGGCGGCGCACAGGGCGAGCGGTAAGTGGCCGCAGTGCCGGGCGAGTTCGGCCGCCGCGTCCGGCTCGGCGGCGACCCGGTCGGGGCCGAGTATCTGGCCGAGGAGTTCGACGGCGGCGGGGGTGGGCAGCGAGCCGAGGGTGAGCGGGTGCGCGCCGTGGAAGGCGGTCAGCTCGGGCAGTTCGGTGCGCGCGGTCACCAGCACCGCGCAGCCCGGCTCGCCCGGCAGCAGTGGCATCACCTGCGCCGGTTCGGCCGCGTCGTCCAGCACCAGCAGCACCCTGCGCCCCGCCAGCCGGGCCCGCAGCAGCGCGGAGCGCGCCTCGGTGCCGGGCGGGATGGCGTCGCAGGCGGCGCCGGTGGCGTGCAGGGCGTCGTGCAGCAGGCTCGCGGTGTCGCGCGGGGCGCCGTCCGGCCGGGCCAGCGGCAGGAAGATCTGGCCGTCGGGGTAGCGGGCCGCCGAGCGGTGCGCCACCCGCACCGCGAGCGCGGTCTTGCCGCAGCCGGGGGCGCCGCTGAGCACGACGACGGGCACGGTGCCGGCCGCGGGCTGGGTGCCCAGCAGCCGCACCGCCTCCTCTTCCTCCCCTTCGCGGCCCGCCAGCTCAGGTGGTCCGCCGGGGAGTTGGCGGGGCTCGGCCCAGGTGGTGTGCGGGGCGGGGCGCGGTCCCGGGATGCGTTCGCGCGGCGGCGGCCAGGCCATGTCCACGTCGTCCAGCAGCGCCTGGTGCAGCGTCCGCAGGTCGGGGCCCGGTTCGACGCCGAGTTCGCTGTAGAGGAGCTGGGCGATCTCCTGGTACGCGGTGAGCGCCTCGGCGCGCCGCCCGCACCGGTACAGCGCGGTGATCAGCTGGCACCAGGGGCGCTCGCGCAGCGGCCGGTCGGCGATCACCGGGCGGAGCATGGCCAGCGCGGAGGCGGGGGCGCCCTGGATGAGGTCCAGGTCGCACAGCCGCTCCACGACGTGCAGCCGTTCGTCCTCCAGCGCCGGTGCCTCGTCGCGTTGCAGCGTGTCGCACGGCACGTCCTGGAACGCGGCGCCGCGCCACAGGGTGAGGGACTCGGCGAAGTCCCGTTGCGCGCAGCGCAGTTCGCCGCGCGAGAGATACCTTTCGCCTGCCGCGGCCAGCGCCCGGAAGCGGGTCAGGTCCAGCGCGTCGTCCGGCACGTTCAGCGCGTAGCCGCACGGCCCGGTGCGGATCAGGTGGTCGGATCCGCAGGCCTCGCGCAGGATCCTGCGGAGCCTGGCGACGTAGGCCTGCACGGTGTTGCGCGCTCCGCCGGGGGCTTCCCCGTCCCACAGCCGCTTGATTAAACTCTCAACGGTCAACTCCTGGTTCGTCTGCAGCAGCATCAGGGCGAGCACCGAGCGCTGACGTCCGGCCCCGAGCGGGATCTGCCGCGTGGCGTGCCGGATCTCCAGCGGCCCGAGCAGGCCGAAGGTCACGTCGTCCGTCGTCATGTGAGTTCCCCACCGGATGAAGTCGACATCCGGCTCCATCCTGCCTTGCGGGGATGCGGTGAAAACCGCGTGTTTTGCGCCATGCGTGGTCCAGGATGCGATCGGGACACCGCACAGGCTTCAACGAACCCTCCCCGGGCGGACGCCCGTTCACCCCCCCGCGGGGCCCGCGCCGCGGCGCCTCCCGGCGACTACGCACCGTGTCACAGTGGCGTCAGCGAGCAGTCAGCGGCACGTCATGGCCGTAGGGCAGAGTGCGTGTCGCCGGGATTCCGTAGGGGACGAAGCCTCCCAGTTCCTACGGAAGTTGACGGACCGCCGGGTAGGTGAGTGGGCGGTCGCGTCACGTATCACACGCTGGGCCGGGGGCTGCCGGCCCGGTGTTCCGGCTGATTCCGGCAGGGCGGAATCAGGGAGAAGGGCGCGCCCGTGGGGGGACGCGCCCTTTTCCGTATGTCCGGGTGCCCCGGATGTTCGCGGGAAGTTCACCCGCGCGGTGCCGTCTCCGGCGACCGGGGCGGTCGCCGTCGTCGCGAGCGGCGGTCGTCAGCGGCGGCCGTCGTCGTCCAGACGGCTCTGCTCCAACGTGTCCTGCATGTCGTCCGGTTCGGCGTCACGCGGACGCGACGAGCGCTGCCGGTCGTCGCCGGTGCCACGACCGCGCGCCTTCCGGTCGCCCATGCCGCGGTCGTTCATGTCACGGTCGCCCATTCCACGGTCGTCGCCACCCATGCCGCGGTCGCCCATGCCACGGTCGTCGCGGCCCATGTCCGGGTCGTCCATGCCGCGGCCGCCCCTGTCGTCCATGTCGTCCTTGCCGCGCGAACGGCTCCGGTCGTCACGGTCGCGGCGGCTGGGATCGTCGTCACCGAACTTGTCTCGGATGCCCATGATCACTCCTAGGGGGGTGTGGGGGGATGGGCCTCCCTCAGAGAAACACGCCCTCCCACCCCCCGCATCTTGGAGCGTAACCATTCGTTACGGAGCGGAGTTCCCGCTGCTCAGGTCCTTGCGAGCGGTCTCGTCCGCGGCTCCTCCGGCGCCCACGAGGCCGCGTCGCCGGTCCGCCGTCGCCCGCAGGCGCGGCTCCGCGCGGCGCATCTCGCGCTGTCCCACGGTGCCCACCAGCGAGGGCAGGTAGCCGCGCACCGCCTGCATGCCGCGCAGCCACCACTGCGCGTAGACGTGCGCGGAGCGCCGGGCGACGCCGTCCGCGATGCGTTCGACGGCCGGGTCCAGCGGATAGGTGCGGTTGGTCGGCCACGGCAGCCGGGCCCGCAACTCCCGCAGCACGTCGTCCTGGTCGGCGCCGCGCACCATGTCGGTGTCGGTCCAGCTGAGGTAGCCCACGCCCACCTTGACGCCCTGGTAGCCGACTTCGGCGCGCAGGCTGTGCGCGAACGCCTCGACGCCCGCCTTGCTGGCGCAGTACGCGGCCATCATCGGCGCCGGGGTCAGCGCGGCGAGCGAGGCGATCTGGAGGTAGTAGCCGCGCGAGGCGACCAGTGCGGGCAGGAACGCGCGGGCGGTCGCCACGCTGCCCAGCAGGTTGACCTCGATGACGCGGTCGAAGGTGCGCGCCTCGGAGGCCAGGAACGGGCCGCCGGTGGCGATGCCCGCGTTGGCGACCACCACGTCCACCCGCCCGTACGCGGCGACCACCTCGTCGGCGACCCGGGCCATGGCGTCCCGGTCGGTGACGTCCGCCTCCCAGGAGCGGCCGCCCAACTCGGCCGCCACCTGGGCGAGTTCGTCGGGCTCCAGGCCGACCAGCGCCAACTGGGCGCCGCGTGCGCTCAGCTTGCGGGCCAGCAGGGCGCCGACGCCGCGCGCGGCCCCGGTGATCACCACGACCTGGCCGTGCAGGGGCTTGCTCATACCGTCCCGCCTTCCCGTGCGCTCTGTTCGGCCTTCGCCGGTTCGCTCGTGCCGGTCCCGGCGGCGGGGTCGCCGCCGGACGCCGTGTGGTCTCCCGCCAGGTGGTCGCGGACCAGGTCGCGGATGACGCCCGCCACCGCGTCCGGCGCCTCGATGGGCGTCATGTGGCCCAGCCCCGGCAGTTCGGTCAGTCCCAGCGGGACACGCAGCCGCTCCAGCATGCGGTGCGCGTGCGGCGGAGGCGTCAGCTTGTCGTCGGTGCCCACCAGAACGGCGGTGGGCACGGCGAGTTCGGCGAGCCCGGCGTCCAGGTCGAGCGCGGCCAGCACCCGCCCCCAGGCCGCGCGGGGCCTGCGACCGCAGGCGGTGACGATGCGGGTGGTGAACGCGACCTGCTCGGGCGTCGAACCGGCGCCCAGCACCCCGTACTTGAGGGCGGCGCGCAGCAGCGGACCGTTGGGGCCGAGCGGCGCGGAGGAGATCAGCAGTTGCCGGTGGAAGCGGTCGCGCAGCCGCCGGTCGCGCACGCGCGGCGGCAGCACCCGGGTCTGCGGCAGCAGCCGTGCGCTGCCGGTGCTGGCCAGCAGGACAGCGGCGGCGCGGGCGCGCACGGCGGGCCGTCCCGCCGACGCCATCAGCGTCATCCCGCCCATCGAGTGCCCGGCGAGCACCGCCCTGCGGCCGTCCGGCAGGGCGTCCTCCAGGACGGCGGTCAGGTCGTCGGCGAGCGCGTCGGTGCTGTAACGGGCCCGGCCGCGGGGGATCTCGCTGCGGCCGTGACCGCGCTGGTCGTAGACGATCACCCGTAGATCGGGGGCGAGTTCACGGACGACGGCGGCCCAGAAGAGGGTCGAGCAGGTCCAGCCGTGCGCCAGTACGACGGCGGGCGCGTCGGCGTCGCCGTGCTCCTCGTAGTACACGCGCGTGCCGTCGGCGGAGGTGACGTACGCGGTGCGGCGCGGCGTCGGCGGCAGGTAGCGCTCGCCCTGGCGCGGGTGCGGGACGCGGGCGGTGCCCGCGGAGGCGGCGGTGGTCACGCGGCCACCTCCGCGGACGCCTCGGAGCTGCCGGTGCGCTCGGTGCGCCCGCGCAGGACCTCGTACTCCTGCGGCTTCAGGCGCTGGGTGGCGCGGCGGAACTCGGCGGTGGTGCCGGGCCACAGCGTGGTGTTGCGGCCGGAGGCGTCCAGATACCAGCTGACGCAGCCGCCGGTGTTCCACACGGTGCGCTCCATGCGCCGTTGCAGCTCGGCGTTCCACGAACGCACCGCCTCGGGGCGGGCGTTGAGCGCGGCGGCGCCGGTGCGCTCCAGGGTGGCGAGGTAGTCGGCCAGGTAGTTGAGGGAGGACTCGATCATCAGGATCATCGAGCTGTTGCCGAGGCCGGTGTTGGGGCCGATGATCATCACGAGGTTGGGGAAGCCGTCGATGGTGGACCCGCGCAACGCGGCCATCCCGTCCTTCCAGTGCTCGGCGAGGGTGCGGCCGCCGACGCCGTGGATGCGGTCGCCGATGGGCATGTCGGTGACGTGGAAGCCGGTGCCGAAGACGATGGCGTCGACCTCGCGCTCGGTGCCGTCGGCGGTGACGATCGTGGAGCCGCGCACCTCGGTGAGGCCGGCGTCGACGACCTCGGTGTTGGGGGCGGCGAGCGCCGGATAGTAGTCGTTGGACAGCAGGATGCGCTTGCAGCCGATGGTGTAGTCGGGGGTCACCTTCGCGCGCAGCGCAGGGTCCTTGATGCCGCGGCGGATGTGGGCGCGGGCGATCTGCTCGGTGGCCTTCATCAGCTGCGGGCGGCGCACGAACGCGCCGACCTGGAACTCCCGGATCAGCCACAGCAGTCCGCGGCGCGCCTTGTGGCTGGCGGGCACCTTGGCGTGCAGCCACTTCTCGGCGGCGTTGATGCCCCGGTCCATGCGGGGCATCACCCACGGCGGGGTGCGCTGCACGACGGTGAGGCGGTCGACCCGGGGCTGGATGGCGGGCACGATCTGGATGGCGGAGGCGCCGGTGCCGACCATGGCGACGCGCTTGCCCTCCAGGTCGTAGTCGTGGTCCCAGCGCGAGGAGTGGAAGACCTTGCCGGGGAAGGTCTCCAGGCCCTTGATGTCGGGGATCCTGGGGTCGGACAGCGGTCCGGTGGCGGACACCACGACGTCGGCGGTCAGTTCGCCGCGCGCGGTGCGCAGCCGCCAGTGGCGGGCCTCCTCGTCCCAACGAGCCTCTTCCACCTCGGAGTTGAAGCGGATGTGCGGGCGCAGGCCGAAGATGTCGGTAACCCGCTCCAGGTAGGCGCGGATGTGCGGCTGGCCGGAGAAGGCGCGCGGCCAGTCGGGGTTGGGCGCGAAGGAGAACGAGTACAGGTGGGAGGGGACGTCGCAGGCGCACCCCGGGTAGCTGTTGTCCCGCCAGGTCCCGCCGACGGAGTCGGCGCGTTCCAGGATCACGAAATCGGTGACCCCTTCCCGCCGCAGCCGCACCCCGGCCCCCAGCCCGCCGAATCCCGTACCGATCACCGCCACCCGAAAGTGCTCGCGCGTCGCCATACCGCCGCCTCCCAGCGCTCCACCGAACCATGCCAGCAATCACTGGCACGGTTCGGACTGTAGAACACACCGGTTACCAGCGGTAGGGGTCGGCCCCGAAATTTGCCCGAGGACCCGAGGAGAGGTAGCCCGCAGCATATAGAATGCATGAGACGCTTATATGTCACACACATCCGAGGAGTGCCCATGAGTGTCACCTCTCTCGACCTGGACGACGAGGCCCTCGCCGAGGCCATGCGGCTGTCCGGACTGAGGACCAAGAAGGACGTGGTCAACGCCGCGCTGCGCGAGTACAGCGCCCGGCACCGCAGGATCGAGGCCCTGGAACGCTACGCGCAGGCGGCCGAGGGCTGGGACCACGAGGACTGGGAGCGCAGGCACGCGGCCGGTAAGGGCCCGACCGGGAGCGACGGTTCGTGATCCGTTACGTCATCGACTCGTCCGGCCTGTGGCGCGTCCTGCGGGACAAGGAGCTGCGCGCGGCCTGGAGCGAGGTGGTGGCCGTCGGCGCCGTCGGCTCGTGCCACCCCCAGCGCACCGAGTTCAAGGCTTCCGCGCGCGACCGCGAGGAGTTCGACGCCATGACCGACATGTTCGGCGAGCTGTACCCGGACGTCCCCGTGCCGAAGTCGGCCTGGCAGTGGGCGGAGTCCACGCAGTACCGGCTCACGCGCTCCGGCGCCCACCGCGCGCTGTCCGTCGTCGACCTGCTCGTGGCGGCCACCGCGGTCCACCACGGCCTGACCGTCCTGCACGACGACCGCGACTTCGCGACGCTCGCCCGCGCCCTGCCCGAGGTGCTCCAGCGCAACGTTCACGACCAGCCCTGGTGAGACGGACCGTAAGCTGACCTGCGTGGAGGAATCACCGCGGCGTGAGTACCGGATGGCGGAGCTGGCCAAGGAGGCCGGGATCACCGTGCGGACGCTGCGGTTCTACCGGGAGCGCAAGCTGCTTCCGCCGCCGCGCCGGGAAGGGCGGATCGCCTGGTACGGGGACGCGCACCTCGCGCGGCTGCGGACCATCGCCGCGCTGCTGGAACGCGGCCACACCCTCGGCGGCATCGCCGAGCTGATCGGCGCCTGGGAGTCCGGCCGCGACGTCGGCGAGCTGCTCGGCCTGGAGAGCGCCATCGCCACGCCCTGGTCCGAGGAGACCCCGGTCCGCCTCGCCCCCGAGGAACTCGCCGACTCCTTCGGCGCGGACGTCACCGCCGAGAACCTCGCCGCCGCCCTCGACATCGGCTACATCGCGGTGGACGGCGAGCACCCCGAGACCGTCGTGCACGTCAGCAGGCGGCTGCTGGACGCCTCCGCCGCGCTGGTACGCGAGGGCGTGCCGCTGTCGGAGGTGCTGGCCGCCGGGCGGGCGGTGCGCACCCACGTGGACGCGCTCGCCGACCTGTTCACCGTGCTCATCCGCGCCCACGTCATCGACCCGCACGCCCACGACCTCACCCCCGGCGAGGCGGCCCGGATGGCCGAGGCCCTGGACCGGCTGCGCCCGCTGGCGAAGAACGTGGTGGACGCCGAGCTGTCGATGGCCATGGACCGCAGGGTCCGCGCCGAACTCGACGCCTGGCTGAAGGAACGCGCGGAGGCGGGCGCCGCCTCGGACCCCGGCGCGGACGACGCCTAGGCGCTGGCCGGCAGTGCGGGACGGTTGGTCAGCGTGGACGGGTCGGGGCTCGGCGTCGTACCGCGCCACACGCCCCGGCACGCGGCGACCGTCGCCACCAGCAGCAGCCCGTCGCGCCCCAGCAGCAGCGCCACCCCCGCCGTGGTGGAGCCGGTCACCGCGTGGAAGTCCACCGGGAACTCCAGCACCGTCAGCGCGCACGCCGCCAGCACCAGCAGCACCGGCCGCCGCTGCGTCGTCGAGCGGCAGGTCAGGCACAGCGCGCCCAGCCCGACCAGCCAGATCATGTACTGCGGGCTGATCACCCGGCTGGTCACCACGAACACCAGCACCGCCGCGAACGCCGCGTCGTAGACCAGCGCGTCGTTGAAGGTCCGCGCCCGTACCCGCCACCACAGCAGCCAGCCGAGCCCCACCGCGCTCGCCGCCAGCGCGACGAGTCCCGCCAGCCCGACGTGCGGGCCGAGGAACTCGTAGCTGCCGTAGTGGTAGCGCACCACGCCGTGCCACCACCCCAGCCGCCGGGCGACCTGGAACGGCAGCGCGGCCACCGACTCGACCTCCACCCCGCGCCTGCTCTGCGTGCTCAGGAACGCGAACGAGTCCCGCGTCAGCAGATGGAATCCCGCCGCCACCGTCACCGCCGTGCCCGCCGCGACAGCCCACGCCCGCCGCGTCCCGCGTCCCGGCGTGACCCCGGCCAGCACCAGCACCGGCCAGACCTTCACCAGCGCGCCGATCCCGGCCAGCGCGCCCGCCAGCCGGGGGTGCCGGGCCACCGCCACCAGCGCCGCCACCGCGAGGGCGGTCACCATCACGTCGTAGCGGGCCAGCACGGTCGGGCCGAGCACCGCGATCCCGACGACCCACAGCCAGGGCCCGGCCGTCCGCCCCGGCCCGCCCTCCCGCGCGGCGCGCACCAGCAGGCCCAGCACGACCGCGTCCGCGGCGCACGCCAGCAGGAAGAAGGCGTGGGCGTAGGACAGGCAGGGCAGCAGCGCGGGCGCGAGGAAGGCACCGGCGGAGCCCGGCGGGTACTGCCAGGTGACGTCGTGGACGGGGAACGCGCCGGTGCGCAGCCGCTCGAACCACTGGTGGTAGGCGACCACGACGTCGGGCGTGACGTTCTGGCCGGGGAAGCGCCACCAGCCGAGCACCGCCGTCAGCAGCGCCGCCCGGGTCAGCGCCCAGCCCAGCAGCACCAGCGCCTCGGGCCCTACCCGGCGCCCCGCACCCCGCGTCCGCCCGCGGCCAGGGCGACCCGGTCCACCTGTCGATCCCAGCCACCACACCGTTCGGGCCTCCGCCAGCCGCCGTCCGCCTCGCTGCCGAACGTCAGAGTGCCCCGGCGGGCGCGCGTCACGGTGACGACACGGTGACCCGGCGTCAAGACGCAGCCGAACAGACCTGGGAAAGCCCCCGGTCGGCGCCGGGGCGGGACCCGCGCGCCGTCGCGCGCGGCTACAGCGCCGCGCGGTTGCCCGTGGAGACCTGCGCCGTCGCGTCCGCGCCCCGCCGGGCGTCGGCGGCCACCTGTCCGGCGGTGAGCGCGTAGCCGGTGCTCGCGTCGGAGGTGGACTTGGCGAAGACGACCCCGTAGACCCGCCCGTCGGTGGTCAGCAGCGGGCCGCCGGAGTTGCCGTGCCGCACGTCGGAACGCAGCTGGTAGATGTCGCGGGTGGTGGAGGAGTCGCCGTAGATGTCCTGCCCGGTGGCCGTGATCCGCCCGGCGACGGTGGCGGCGCGCAGGTCGAGGCCGCCGTTCTCCGGGTATCCGGCGACCACCGCGGGCGTGCCGCGCGAGGCGCTGCCCGCGAAGCTCAGCGTGGGCGCCGACAGCCCGGGCACGTCCAGCACGGCGACGTCGGTGTGCGGGTCGAACAGCACGACCTTCGCCGGGTACGGCCACCCGGTCCCGTCGATCTGCACGGTGGGGTGGGCGACACCCGCGACCACGTGGGCGTTGGTCATGATGTGCTGCGGCGCGTAGACGAAGCCGCTGCCCTCCTGGCCGCGCTCTCCCCCGTTGACGTCGGCGATGCCCTCCACCTTGACCACGCTGCGCTTGGCGGCCGTGGTCGCGGCGGGCGTCACGTCGTCGCCCGAGGGCGCCGGCACCCCGGCCGTCGGCTCGTTCTCGAACGGGTTGAAGACCTGCGGGAAGCCCGCCCCCGACAGCGCGTTCGTGGCCTGGCTGAACCACTCCGGCGTCTGCGCGGGCATCGCCCCGTCCACCGCGCCCAGCACGGCCGACCCGCGGATCTCCCGGCTGAGCGCCGGCATCGGGGCGGTCACCAGCACGGAGGCCATCAGCCACGCCACCGCCAGCAGCGACAGCGCGCCGGCCGCGGCGCCGCCGATCCCGTCCACCCAGCGCACCGGGCCCCACTCCAGGCCCTCGCGGACCTTCCAGGCCAGGTGCCCGGCGAGCGCGTGCCCGATGCCGGCCGGGACCAGCACGACCGCGGCGGCCACGAGGCCCGCGGTCACCGTGCCCGCGCTGAACGGCCGCAGGGCGAACGGCAGCAGCCACACGCCCAGCACCGCGCCGCCGAGGAACCCGGCGAGCAGGATGACGCTCGCGACCAGGCCGCGGCGGTATCCGGAGACGGCGTAGCCGATCGCGGCCAGCACGAGCAGCAGGTCGAGCAGGTTCATACGCTTCAGAACGCGATGCGGCGCCCGCCGGTTCCACCGGAGGGCGCCGTCGGCGCGACTGTGACCGATCAGGTACGAATACGAGACGTTGGCCGTACAACGGGCAAGTCAGGTCATATGACGCAAGGACCCGGCGCCGGTCAGCCCCGGTGGAACAGCTCGTTGAACGTCCCGTAGCCGATCTGGTCCTCGATCGCGCCGTACGTGCCGGACGCCAGCAGTTCGCTCGCCGCGCGTCCGGCCAGCGCGTACGCGGCCGCCGCGACGCCTCCGCCGACGCTGATCCGGGCGGCTCCCGCGCGCGCCAGCTCGGCCACCGGCGGCGCGCCGGGACCGGCGAGCAGCGCCAGCGGCGCGTCGATCCCCTTGGCCAGCGCGGCCACCGTCTCCAGGTCGCAGGTGCCCGGCACGAAGACGCCGTCCGCCCCGGCGGCGACGTAGGCGGCGGCGCGTTCCAATGTCGCCTCCAGGCGCCCGGCGGCCGGGCCGACCGCGCGCAGATACGTGTCGACGCGGGCGTTGACGTAGAGCGGTACGCCCGCGTCGTCGGCGGCGGCCCGGGCGGCGGCGAGGCGTTCCGCCTGCTCGGCCACCGGGCGCAGCGGCTCGGGGCCCGGGCCGGAGTCCTCCAGGTTGACGCCCACCACTCCGGCGTCCAGCGCCCGCGCGACGGTCCGTCCGACGCCCGCCGGATCCTCGCCGTAGCCGGTGACGAGGTCCGCGCTGACCGGCACGTCCACGGCGGCCACCACCCGTTCGCACAGCGCGAGCAGGGTGTCGAGTGGGAGGTCCTCGCCGTCCGGGGCGCCCAGCCCCCAGGCGACGCCGGAGCTGGTGGTGGCGATCGCGGGGGCGCCGGCCCGTTCGATCACCCGGGCACTGGCCGCGTCCCAGGCGTTGGGCAGCACCAGGGGGCCACCGTCGGTGTGCAGCTCACGGAAGCGGCGGGCGCGCTCCACGACGCGTTGCGTCTCGGCGTTCGTCATACCGGCAGTCCACCATCCGGCTCCGGCGTCCGTCTCCCGATTTCCGACGGCCCTGCCGGTTTCCCGCTCCGGCGCCACCACGGGGGGGAACACCCGGGCCACCGAGATCGTTGTACCAGCCTGTACGCGCGTCACGGCCGAACGGAAAGCGGGTGGACCGGCATGAGCACGGTCGAGCTGACCAAGGAGAACTTCAACGAGGTCGTGTCCTCGAACGACTTCGTGCTGATCGACTTCTGGGCCGAGTGGTGCGGCCCGTGCCGCTCCTTCGCCCCGGTCTACGACAAGGCGTCCGAACGCCACGACGACCTGGTCTTCGGCAAGGTGGACACCGAGGCGCAGCCGGAGCTCGCGGCCGCGTTCGGCATCAGCTCGATCCCGACGCTGATGGTGATCCGGGAGCGGATCGCGGTGTTCGGCGAGCCCGGCGCCCTGCCCGCGCCGGCCCTGGAGGACGTGATCGAGCAGGCCAGGGGGCTGGACATGGAGCAGGTCAGGGCCTCGGTGGCGGAGCAGGCGGCGGCGCGGACCGAGCAGTCCTCCGACACCGGCGAGCAGCCCGAAGGCTGACCGGCCCCCGCCCGGCCCACTACCGCCCGCGCGCCGGGCGGACACGCGTCAGCCCAGATGCGGGCACGCGTCAGCCCAGATAGGGCCGCTTCTCACGTGCCTCGCGCAGCGCCGTACCCCACCACTCCAGCTGGTCGAGCATCCCCTTGGCCGCCGCCCGCGCGCCCGCCCCGTCGCGCGGCTCGCCGTCGTCGGTGAAGACCGACGAGCCGCCGTGGAAGCTCACCGTGTCGCGCACCGAGACCGCGTGCAGTTCGGAGAAGACCTGCCGCAGGTGCTCGACCGCGCGCAGGCCGCCCGAGCGGCCGCCGTACGAGACGTAGCCGACCGGCTTGGCCTGCCACTGCTCGAAGTGCCAGTCGATCAGGCTCTTGAGGGCCGCGGGGAAGCTGTGGTTGTACTCCGGGGTGACGACCACGAAGACGTCGGCGGCGGCCAGACGCGGCGTCACCTCGGCGAGCGCGGCGGCCACTTCGGCCGTCGGCTTCGCCACCGGCCCGGGCAGGGCGAGCAGCGGGTGGTCGCCCAGGTCGATGACGTCGACCTCGAAGCGGCCCGGTTCGGCGGCGGTACGCGCGAACCAGCGGGCGGCGGTGGGCCCGAACCGTCCTTCGCGGACACTCCCGACGATGACGGTACAGCGCAAGGTTAGGTTAGGCATACCTAAGAACCTAGCCTGCCCCCTGGGGCGCCGGTCAAGCCCGGGCGGCGAGCAAGCCGAGTCCCCGTCGAGCCCGCGCCGCGGTCAAGCCCGGGCGGCCCGCTCGACCAGTTCGGCCGCCACCTCCAGCAACGCCCGCCGCTTCGCCTCCGCCGTCCCCGCCGTCTCGCGCATCGCGAAACCGCCGAAGTGCACGGTGAACAGTGCCCCGACACTGCGCGCCTGCGCGGTCAGGTCGGCCTCCGGGTCGATCACCAGGCCCCACAGCGCCCGCAGTTGCTCACGCATCCCCTGCCCGACCTTCAGCTCGCGCAGCGCCGCCTGGTTCTCGTACATGAAGTGGAACAGCGGCTCGGCCGTCGCCAGCGCCGCGCTGTAGCGGTCGAGGAGTTCGAGCTTGGTGGCGAGGGTGCGCGGCTGCTCCCGGCCCCACGCGATGACCTCGTCCAGCGGGCGCGCGTAGGACTCGACCAGCCCGCGCAGGATGTCCTCCTTGGTCTTGAAGTGGTAGTACAGCGCGGCCTTGGTGACGTCGAGCCGCTCGGCGATCTCCCGCAGCGAGGTGCCCTCGTACCCGCGTTCCACGAACAGCTCCAGGGCGACGTCCTGGATGCGCTGCCGGGTGTCGCCCCGGCGCGCGGTTGATGTGCCCTGTGTGCTCACGGTCGCTCTCCCGCACTCGTCCCCACGATGCCTGTATCGACCACTCTACTCAGCTAGCCGTGCGGCAAGTAAGTACAGGTGGGAGGCCCTCCCGCCGAGAGCGATGTCCGGCAAACCGGTTTGCCTGTTTGCCGGTCCGCACTCGAACGCCGCCCGAGCCATATCGGCCAGCGACGCGGTCAAATCCCCCTTCCAGGCAGCAGTGTTGGCCGGATCGCGCCACGGAGTGACCAAACCAACCCGACAGCACTGTTTGTTTTGACGGGAATCGGTGGCAGGATGGCCACGGAAACCGCACTGCCCACCCGTTACGTGCGACGCAGACGGGACGTGGGTCACCGATACGAGAAGGGACAGGTACCGGCCGATGCAGGTGCGCGCCGCACGAACCCGTCAGGCCCTCATCCACGCTGCCGCCGAGCTGATCGACGACCGGGGGATGAAGGGCACAGGCCTCCTCGACATCAGCCGGTCCGCCGGAGTGAGCAAGGGGGCCCTGTACTTCCACTTCGCCTCGAAGGACGACCTGATCGCCGCCGTGCGCCAGGAGGCCCGCGGCTCCGTCATGGCCCTGGCCGACGAATGCCTCGACGGCCGCACCTCCACGCTCGCCGGAGCGGCGCTGTTCACCACCGCCATGTCCCGGCACATGCGGGAGGACCCGGTGCTGCGCGCCGGACTGCGCCTGGAGGCCGAGGGCGCGGTGGGCGAGCGCCTCGGCGGTGACTCGCTGCGTCAGGGCTGGCTGACGGCGCTGCGCGAGCGGCTGGCCGCCGACGCCGACGCGGGCCGGCTGCGCGACGACGCGTGCGCCCGCAACACCGCCAATCTGCTGGCCGCGGTCACCGTCGGCCTGGAGGCGCTGGGCCGCGAGGACGAGACCTGGTGGGACCCGGGTGTCACCACCGGCATATGGGAACTGCTGCTGCGCCTGGCCGGACCGGGAGAGGCCGCCGAGGAGGACATGGCCGGGATCCTGTCCGAACTGCGGGCCATGGCCCATGGCGAGCGCGGCGCGGTGGACCCTGAGGACGCGCGGGAAGAGGTTCGGGACGGCGCCGCCGAGGGTGAAAGCGGTTGCGACGCGGACGCGTCCGGCCCGGACCACCCGAGTGATACCGCGCCGGGTGACGTGCGCCACGAGACCCTGACGGCGCCCGGCCGACCGGCGCCCTCCGGTGACGAGGCCGGGCTGCGCATGCCGCCCGCGGCCCCGGTGCCCACGATGCCGGCCGGCGGCGAACGCGTCGCGGCCCTGGCGGGGGCGTCCTCGTCCTCGTACGGCCGGGACTGAGCGTCGTACGAGCGGGTGGAGCCGCCGGGGTCAGCGCATCCCGGCGGCGGGCGCCGCGAGCGCCCCGGCCCGCACGGTCCGGTGACCGGCGCGCCGCCTGACCTCGTGGTTCGTGGCGGCGCCCTCGACGCCCTGGATCTCGTCACCGGTGGCGGAGCCGGTGACCCCGCCGCCGTAGGCGCTGTGCTCCCGCGCCGCGGCGTCGTCCGGGACCCCGCCCTCGTCGGCGTCGTCCCCCTCGTCCGAGTCGTCCTCCGCGGCCCGGGTGGTCTGCCGTTCCAGCACCAGCCGCCCGCGGCCGGGGTCCGCCGACAGGTGCGGCAGCAGCCCCGGGATCGCCAGCGAGGGCAGCAGGTACTTCCACAGCGTCGCGATCCGCTCGGGCAGGTCGAGCCGGTCCGGGTCGTATACCTGGGACAGCAGTTGGGTGCCGATGAACGCGCCCTGTATGAGCTGGGTGACCTCCTGAGGCTCCACGCTGGGCAGTAGCTCACCCTCGTCCCGGGCCCGCAGCAGCAGGTTCTCGATGACGTCGGCCGGGCCCCGGTACGCGGCGGACGACGCCTTGTAGGAGACCTGCTCGACGCTGAGCCGCACGGCCGCGCGCACCACGACGTCGCTGCGCAGCCGTTCGGCGAAGGCCAGGGAGACGTCGATCAGCGACTGGAGTCTGACCTTGTTCTCCGGTGGCACCAGGGCCTCGTTCTGGAGCTCCACGACGGCGTCGGCGATGGCTTCCTTCGACGGGAAATGGAAGTAGAGCGCGCCACGGGTCAGCCCGCTGCGGGCCAGAATCTCGGTGGTACTCGCCCCCTCGTACCCCAGTTCGTCGAAGACGGCGGCCGCCGCCTCCAGGATCGTGCGCCGGGTCCTGACCGCCCGCGCCTGCCGCGCCATGTGAGCTCCTGAACCTTTGATAACAAAACTGGCTCGTCTGTATCTTAACGAGGGCATCCGTCGCTGATCAGTGAGGAAACGGCACGGTCAGCAACGTGCTGGTTGTTTCTCACCCCCGCAGAGACAGGTAATCCGAGCATGCAGCCATCGGGCGTTACCGCAGTCGAGATACCTTCGCCGCGCGAGCCGCACGCGGACGATGCCGAGCCCCCCGCCGGAGGGCCACCGTCCGCTTATGCGGGCCCGGTACGGCTGACGACCACCGTCCCCCGACAATACGTGCACCGCGCGGCGGTCAGTGAAGTCCTTCTCACCGGATGGGAAACCGACGGCGACGCCGGTTTCCTGGTCACCGCGCAATGGCCGCGAGGTCACGCTCTTTTTCGGCCAAGGTTCGGTCAGCAGGATCCCTTGCTCATCGCCGAAACGATCCGGCAGGGCGGAATGCTGCTGAATCACGTCGCATTCGGCGTACCCCTCGGATACCAGTTCCTTTTGCACGATTTGACATACGCCTCCATGCCTGGCGCGCTCGCCGTGGAACCGGTACCGAGCGAGCTCACCGTTCGTTTCACCTATCGGGATGTGGTGCGTCGCGGCAAACAGTTGTCCTCCATGCGGTATCACGCCGAGCTGTGGATGGGCCGACGCCGGGTGGCGACTGGTACCACCAGCTTCAAGAGCACCTCACCCGCCGTCTACCAGCGAATACGCGGCGACCGCCCGGTCACGACCAGCGAGCCGCCGCCGCCCGGGGTGGACCCCGCCGTCGTCGGCAGGGTGGACCCGGCCGATGTCGTGCTGTCCGCGCGGGACGCGGGCACGTCGCACCGCTGGCAGGTGCGCGCCGACACCGAGCACCCGGTCTTCTTCGACCACCCCACCGACCACATCCCCGGCATGGTGCTGCTGGAGGCGGCCCGGCAGGCGACCCAGGCCGCGCTGTGGCCCGCGCCGGTGCAGGCGGCCGAGCTGACCATCGACTTCGCGCGGTACGCGGAACTGAACGCCCCCTGCTGGGTGGAGGCCGAGCCGGCCGGGACCGCCGCCGACGGCTCCGTCCCGGTCCTGGTCACCGGGCACCAGGAGGGGCAGACCGTCTTCACCGCCCGCGTCACCGCCCAGCCGCTCACCTGATCCGCCGGACCCGGACGACGGAGGCCGTACGACCTGGAGGACAGGCAGGCGTACGGTCCACGGGACAGGACCGACCGGCACACTCGCACGCTCATCAGAACGGGGACCCATGCCCGGCAGGACCACCGGCGGCACCGCGGACGCCGCCCAGCACGGCATCCGGCAGGCCTCCCCCGACCACGACCTCGACCTCGACGACGTCGCGATCACCGTCACCGGAGCGGGCGGCTTCATCGGCCGCCACGTCGCCCGGCTCGCCGCAGCCGGCGCACCGCGCCGCCTGCGCCTGCTGGCCCACCGCGCGCCCGTGACCGCCCACCCCACCGCAACCGCCGCCTCCGGCGACCACGCGGTCGTGCGCGGCGACCTCACCGACCCCGGGTCGTTGCGCGGGCTGTGCGACGGCACCGACGTGCTGATCCACTGCGCCTCCCTGGTCGGCGGCACCGCCGAGGAGTGCGAGGCGGTCAACGCCGAGGGGACCCGCGCCCTGCTGGCCGAGGCCGCGCGGGCGGACGTCGCCCGCGTCGTCTACCTCAGCACCGCTTCCGTCCACGGCCGCGGCCCCTTCCGCGCCGCCCGCCCCGGCGACCTGCCGTACGCACCGCAGTCCCCCACCTCCCGCAGCCGGGCCGAGGCGGAGCGGGCGGTACTGGACGCGGGCGGCTTCGTGCTGCGCCCGCACCTGGTGCTCGGCACCGGCGACCGCTGGGTCGTGCCGGGCCTGGCGACGCTCTCCCGCGCGCTCGGCGCCACCGTGGACGGCTGGCAGGCGCGGCTGTCGCTGGTCGAGGCCGGGGACCTGGCCCGCGCCCTGCTCGCCGTCGCCACCGCACCGGCCGAACGCCTGACGTCCCGCGTCTACTACGCCAACCACCCCGAGCCGGTCACCGTGGACGCGTTGCTGCGCGAGGTGGTGGCGGTGGCCGGCCAGGAGTGGCCGACGACCGACTTGCCGTACGCGCGAGCGCTGGAACGGCTCCGGGCGCGCGGCGGGGGCGCGCACCACCTGGACATGGTCGCGGTGGACCACTGGTTCGACAGCGAGCCGCTGTGGCGGGACACCGGCTGCGCCCCCGGCCCCGCGTTCCCGCAGGTCCTCGCGCCGCACGCGCGGTGGTACGCCGAGGCGCTGCGCCGCGCCTGAGGCCCGCGCGCCCCGCCCGCGCCGAGGTCTGCACCCGCGGACACCCATGTGTGCCTCCACGGCCCCCGTTCAGCAGGCGCAGAGGCAGAAGGGATGGCCCGCGGGGTCCGCGTAGACGCGGTAGGTGCGGGTGCCGTCGCCGCGGTCGAGCGGCTCGGCCCCGAGGTCGAGCACGCGCCGTTCGGCGGCGTCGAGGTCGTCGACGGTCAGGTCGAGGTGGAACTGCTGGGACGCCTCGGCGCTGGGCCAGGCCGGCGCGACCCAGCCCGGCGCGGCCTGGAACGCCAAGGTCGTCGCGCCGGGCACCAGGACGTCCACCCAGTCCTCCTCGGCCTTGACCGTGCCGCCCAGCACGGCCGCGTAGAAGCCGGCGAGCGCGAGGGGGTCGGGGCAGTCCAGCACGACCGATCCCAGGGTGGCGAGGGGCCGTTCGGTGCTCACGTCGTCGCTCATGAGTCCTCCCTTGGTGCGGCTGACACGGCTGGTACGGCTGACACGGCTCCGGGCTCCAGGCTCCGGGTTACCGCCATTTGCCCGTAACCGGTAACTGTTACTCCATGCTGGCCCATAGGAGGTAACGTCGCAACCATGAATGACCCGGCGGCCGCCCCCGGAGACCTCGCGTTCGTCGAGGCGCTGGTGAACACCCTCGACATCGAGGAGGGCACCGACGCCCTGGACACCGCGGAGGGCCGCGAGCCGTTCGGCCTGGCGGAACGTGACGCGCCCGCGGCGCGCGAGCTGCGGGAGGCGCTGCGCGGCACGCTGCTCGCCCACGCGGGACACCGTGAGGCGGACGGCGACCGGCTGGGCCCGCTGCTGGCCGGGGCACCGCTGGTGGTCGTCGTGGACCCGGCCGACGGTTCGGCGTCGCTGCGCCCGGCGGACCCCGCGTCGCTCACCGGCCGGGTCGCCGCCGCGATCGCGTCCTGCGGCGGGTCCTGGACGCGCCTGAAGGCGTGCGAGGCGGCGGACTGCCGGTGGGCTTACTACGACCGCAGTCCGGCGGGGCGTCGCCGCTGGTGCTCGATGGCGGTCTGCGGCAGCCGGGCGAAGATGCGCGCGTACCGCGACCGCCGCGGCGCGGCGAGTTGAGCGCCCGCACCGCGAACCCGCCCGTACCGCAGGCCAGTTCAGCCATGTATGCGCGTTTTCGTACGGTCCGTGATGTATGGGTGGTAGCTGCTCGTTCGCTCCCACGCCGGACGCGGGTTCGGGTAGGTTCCGGACGTTCGGCGGGGCGGAGCGAGCAAGGGGCGCACGGACCGCGTACAGCATGCGGGGCTAGAGTCCCTCTGCGAAGACCCGGAGGGAGACCGACATGCCGCCACCGCAGCAGCGCATCGAGCAGGCCCGTAGCGGGCCTTCCTGAGCACGCCCCCGGTGACGAGTCGACGTCGCGTACGAGACAGCCGGGAGTCCGCGCTGGTGTTCAGGGTGAACACGGCCGGGGCTTCCCGCTCGACCGAAGGTAGTACAGAACATGAGTGAGCGCCGCAGAAACGCCCCCCGCGGCAACGACCCGCGCGGCCCCGAGGGCGGACGCCACGGCGGGTACGCGGGTGACGGGCGCAGCAGCATGGGAGCGGAAGGCCCGAGGCCGACCCGCGCGGAGATGCGCAAGGCCGCGCAGGCCGCCAGCCGGCGCGGTGGGCGCCGCAAGGCGGGCGGTGGCGGCGGCAACGGCGGGGCGACCGGTCCGGGCCGGACGCCGCCGGGCAAGAAGCGTTTCATCGACTATCCGCGCTGGGGCAAGCAGGGCTTCCGGCGCTGGGTGCCCTCGTGGAAGCAGATGCTCGGCATGACGGTCACGTTCTTCGGCTGCCTGCTGGGCGCGTTCGGTATCGCCTACGTGATGGTGACCATCCCGCCGGTGAACCCGAGCACGCAGTTGCAGAACAACATCTTCGAGTGGTCGGACACCTCGCAGATGGCGAGCGTCGGCCAGGTCAACCGGCAGAACGTGGATCTGTCGCGGGTGCCGCAGAAAGTGCAGTGGGACTTCCTCGCGGCCGAGAACTCCACGTTCTACACCGACTCCGGTGTGGACATGAAGGGCATGGCGCGCGCGATCGTCGACATGGCCAAGGGCGGCGACGTGCAGTCCGGCTCGACGATCACCCAGCAGTTCGTGAAGAACGCGTACCTGAACCAGAACCAGACGGCGACCCGCAAGCTCAAGGAGATCATGATCTCCCTGAAGATCGGCGTCAGCCACAAGCTGACGAAGGACGACATCCTCCAGGGCTATCTGAACTCCAACTACTACGGTCGCGGCGCCTACGGCATCCAGGCCGCGGCGCAGGCGTACTACCGCGAGGACGTCTCGAAGCTCACCGTGAGCCAGGGCGCGTTCCTGACCGCCACGGTCAACGAGCCCAGCGTGATGATGAACGCGGACTCCGACCCGGCCGCGAAGGCCGCGGCGACGGCCCGCTGGAAGTACGTGATCCAGCGGATGCAGGCGATCGGCAAGATCTCGCCCTCCGAGGAACAGCAGATCCTGGCAGCCGGGTTCCCGACGCCGAAGCCCGCGCCGGTGGCCAACGGCATGAGCGGGCAGGTCGGTTACCTGGTGCAGCTGGCCGAGAGTTACGTGGAGCAGCACGCCCACATCACCGACCAGCAGTTCAACCAGGGCGGCTACACGATCCGCACGACCTTCGACAAGAAGAAGGTCAACGAACTGAGCGCCGCGGTCGCCGCGATGGAGAAGAAGAACCTCAACCCCAAGGCCCGTTCCGCCGACAAGGACGTCCAGGTGGGCGCGGCCTCGGTCGATCCCACCACCGGCGCGATCGAGGCGATCTACGGCGGCGCGGGGTACGACAAGGGGTACTACGTCGACAACGCCAACAGCACGGGTGTGCCGGTCGGTTCGACGTTCAAGCCGTTCGACCTGGCGGCGGCCATCGACCACGGCGCGGTGCTCTCACCGGGCGCGGCGCCCTCGCCGATCAGCCCGGACAGCAAGTTCCTGGGCAACGACGGCATCGAGATCAAGAACCAGCAGGGCCAGTACATCCAGGACGGCACCGACCCGACCGGCATGCTGCACCAGCACAACGACGTGGACAAGGCGTGGGGTTACATCACGTTGCGGGAGGCGATGGAGCAGTCCGTCAACACCCCCTACGTGCAGCTGGGCGAGTACACCGGGTACAACAACGTCGAGAACGAGGCGCTGGCGGCGGGCCTGCTGCGCTCCAGCCTCCAGTACGACACGGCGGGCTTCTACATCGGCACCTCGACGCCGTCGCCGATCCGCATGGCGGACGCGTACGCCACGTTCGACGACAACGGCATGCACCACGAGCCGTACTCGGTGACGTCGGTGACCTCGGCCGGGCAGCCGCTGCCGGGCTTCACGCCTCCGGCGGGCACGCAGGCGATGCCCGCGTCGACCGCGAGCAACGTCAGCGACGTCCTGCAGGACGTGGTGAAGTACGGCACGGGCACCAACGCGAAGGCGATCGGGCGCCCGGCGGCGGGCAAGACCGGTACGACGGACGACTACAAGTCGGCCTGGTTCATCGGCTACACGCCGCAGCTGTCGACGTCGATCGCGATGTTCAAGGAGAACCCGACCAGCGGCACGCTGCTGTCGATGGAGGGCGTGGGCGGCTACAGCAAGGTGTTCGGTGCGGACATGCCGACGCAGGTGTGGACGGACTACATGGGCGCGGCGCTGGACGGACAGCCGGTGGTGAACTTCCCGCCGGCGGCCCAACTGCCCAAGGGCTCCGACGAGAACGGCGCCCCGCTGCCGACGCCGAGCACCTCGATCACCCCGAGCAACACGCCGTCGGACACCCCGAACCCGAGCCACAGCAACCCCTCGCCGTCCACGACCCCGTGCAGCCAGCGACCCGGCGGTTGCAGCAGCCCGCCGCCGTCACACACCCCCGGTGGTGACAACGGCGGCTGGGGCATCCTGGGCGGCCAGGACGGCGGCGGAGGCCCGACCCCGTCCGGGTCGCAGTCCCCGGGCGGCGGCGCGGGAGGCGGCAAGGGCAACGGCCCCGGAGCCGGAGGCGGCACCGACTGACGCCGCGAGCGGGCCCCGGCCCCCGATCCGAACGACGGATCGGGGGCCGGGGTTTGTGAGAGTCCACGCCCTCGGCTGACAGGTGAAGTTGCGGGGCGTCGCGTGAACTGGGCGGTCAGTCCCCGTCCGATTGGAGAGGGACCTCTCAGCTCCGCCGCTGCCGGACGCGCCCTACGAGGTCGTCGGCAGCCTGGGGCCACTGTGGGTAGTCGAACGTGAACCCGGCCTCAAGCAGGCGGCCTGGCACGACTCGGCGGCTCTTCATCAGAAGTTCGGTATCGGATCGCAAGACGAAGGCGCCGAGCTCGGCCATCGAGCGCGTTGCCGGCAAGCCTATGGGAATACCCCAGGCGGTTCGTAGGTCACGCATGAAGGTGCGCTGCGGCAGGGGGCCCGGCGCAGCGAGGTTCACGGGCCCGGTGAGACCGTCGTTGTCGAGGAGGAACTGGACCGCGCGCGTGAAGTCGTGGTCGTGGATCCAGGAGATGAATTGGGCTCCGCCAGCGACGGGTCCGCCGAGCCCGAGTCGGGTGAGCCACAGCAGGTAGTCGAAGACCCCGGCCCGGTCGGGGCTCATCACCATCGCGGAACGCAGGGCCACCTTGCGTGTGTGGGGGGTGTGGGTCTGTTCTTGTTCTCGTTCCCAGTTCTTGGCGATCTCGACGCTATAGGCCCAGTAGTCCGGGACTCCCGGCTCTCTTCCGCCCAACATCCCGGTCGCTTCGTCGTTGGGTGCATCGAAGCAATGGGCGTAGATCGTGGCAGTGCTCATCTGCAGCCATACCCGTGGAGGCTGGTCGGCAGCAGCGATGGCGCGCCCCACGACGCTGGCGGAGTCGACACGTGAGTCCATCATGGCCTGCAGGTTGGCAGAAGTGTAGCGGCAGCTGACGCTACGTCCGGCGAGATTGATCACGGCATCGCTGCCATCGATCACTTCTGTCCAGGGCCCCAGCGTTCGGCCGTCCCAACGGATCTGAGTGCTGTCGATCGGGTTTCTGGACAGGACGACGACACGGTGACCGGCGGCGGTAAGTGCGCGGTTCAAAATCCGGCCCACCTGTCCGGTGCCACCCGGGAGCACTACCTTCATTATGGCACCTCGAGTGCAGCAAATACTTTATCACTGGGATGTTTTACTTCCGCGACAGCGGAGGCTTGCGCGGTGATCAATCCAGATGCACACTGCGGCCACGGTGGAGACTGCCGTGAGGAGGGCCGCAAAAGAGGTGATCGAGGTGGCCGCAGTGCTTCGGGCCCCGGGGAGCAGGCACAGGCACGCAATGCCGGCTGCCGCGCCAGTTCCCACCAGGGCTACGCCGAGCACGCCGCCCTGCCTACTAACCGATACCCCCATGATTGCGAGAGCGGAAATAGTTCCAACAATCATCACCATTGCCAGCCCAAGCGCGATGAATACAGGATAGAAGCTGAAGATCATAACGAACCCGGCAATGGGGAACGGAAGTGTCCAGGTCGCAGCGACTGTAGCCAGCAATACTCCGGCGCGCGTACCGGGACGCAGCTGGACATTTCGGGCAGTACGACGATTGGCTTTCCATGCGTAGACAGCGGGAATCACACAGAGCCCTCCCGCTATACCAATGCCCGGCAGGCCGGAGTAGGTGCTGATCCACGTGCTGAGAATGGCGAAGAGAGCACTCACGTTCGCTGCCGTGAGGACCGCAACACGCGGCTTGCCGCCTGGGGATGCTCGCACGCCTGGACCCGTCTTCCTCGGAGCGGAGTGGATGGCCGAAGGTGGGGCCGCACGGCGGCCCCACCCCGTTTCGCGATGTGGCGCTAGGACACGGGCGGCGGCGGGTACGCGTCACAGAAGGCCGCGTTGTCGGGATTCACGCCTGCCGAACTGTCCATCGTGATGGCCCACGGGTTGCCGCCGTTGCCACGTCCGGCTGACTGACACAGACCATAGCCGCCCTCGGTGAAGTTAGCATAGTCGCCCTTTTGGACCGGTCCGTCCGTCGCCTTCCCGTTTTCATCGACCAGCCGGTTGTCGAGGTAGAGGTACTCATCCGGCATGTGGCTGGCGTAGACGATTCCGTATTCTGGGTTGTCGTCGGTGTCGGGCGCCGATTGCGTGTTGTGCACGCTGCCATCGCCACAGAATGCCATGCTCACGTTCTGCCAGATAGGCGGAGCGATATTGAACAGGGAACCGTTATCAATTCCGACGGCCCGGAAGAACATACTATAGATGTCCCCGGCCGCTGTGGCCACCGCTTGCGGGATCTTTCCTGCCGAGGCCAGCGAGCTCAGGTTGTTCTTCCACGCAGCTACGTTCTTATCAGTGGATGACTGGGCATCGAGCATGCGATACCCGATGACACCACCGGAAATTATCTTCGTGTCCACGCATTTACCGGTCGAGTCAATCGACGCCGGACTTTCCTTGGGGGCGTACTCCTCACCGGGGGTGAACCCCGTCTCAACCGGCTGGTTCACAAATTCGCTGTGCCCGTACGTGTTGGCGTTCGTGGCACTGAAAGCCAGGTCTGGAACGGTCACGCCAAGGCCCGCGTAATCGTTTTCCGTAGCATTCATGAACGCGGTGACGAACGTGGGGAGCGTTGTGGTGCCGGAGCGGGCCGTGTACTCGGCATGCTCCGTCCCCGGGACCACCGTGCCGTCGGACGCGGAGACCCACGAAGTGTCGATCACAGTCTTGATCTTGTAACTGTGATCGTCGTCGAACGTGTGCGCCGTAATGGTCTTCGGCGGTGTGGCGATCGAGAAGCCCATCCAGTCGGCCTCGGAGGGGCTGTTGTTCGGATTGGTCCCGGCCGTCTCGACGTCGGAGCTCCACTTTTTCATGGCCGTGGACATGTCGCTGCTGATGCAGTTCGACCCGGTGGTTCCGCCAGCGCACAAGGGGGTGGCTGCCAGCGTGGAGCTCAGTGAGTTGGCCCAGTCGTACAGCGCCTGCCGGCCCCTGAGCGGGGTGTTGACTGCCCAGCTCGGCAGTGACGAGAGGTCGGTGTCGAGGTTGATGTCGCTGGGGAAGATCGCCGCCGCGGTGAAGGTGTGGTGCTGCCAGGTGCCGGTGACCGGGGTGAGCGCCAGGGCGTCGTAGGCGACGGTGGTGTCTCCCGAGGTCGGATCGGTTGTGATGTTGGTCAGCTGCACCTTGGCGTTAGAGGAAAGGTTGAAGTAGCCGACCGTGATCCAACCGCCGGTGACGCTGCTCTGGTCGACGGTTCGGGTGTAGACCGTGCCGTCAGCCGTGGTGATCTTGTAAGCAGCCGTCTTCGTCTTTTCGCCCAGGTACGGCATGTACGCCCGGATCTGGTACAGGTGCGCGGGGAGACTGTTCGGGGTCCAGGTGCCCGTGGTCTCGAGCAGGTTGCCCCAGTTGCCGTCCTGTCGCCCGTGCGAGAACCAGTAGTGACCGTCGAAGCCGCCACCGATCTGCTGGAGATCCTCACGCGCCTCATAGTGGCCGTCGGAGTCCTGGGGGAAGGTGAAGGCAAAGCTCCCTTGAGACTTGAACGTGTTCATCGGGCAGCGCGGCGTCGCAGTACCCGTGGGGACGTCGTCGATGACGACACTCCCGCTGGACAGTCCGCTGGTATCGCATGGGGGTGGAGACGGGTCGGCGCTACTGGGTTCCATGCGCAAGGTCACATAGCGGATACTCGCGTTGCCGCACGACGAAGCGCAATCCGGTTTCCAGGTGGCCGACTTGTTCCACCAGTGGGGGGTGTCACAGGAGGGATCGCCGGAGTGACCGGTCTCGCAGGTTGGTGGGCTGCTGATATCGCAGGCGTTACTCGAGTCGCAGAAGGTGTTCAGCGGAGGCTTGATCGCGCTGCGCTGGGCGTCAGTGGTCCACCACGCGGCGGCGTATCCGGCGGAGTTGAAGCCGGGGTCGCCCTTCTGCTGCTCGTTGCCGTTGTCGTCATAAGAGCGGCCGGTGTCGATCGGCCAGGCCGCCCAGCCCATCACCTTCTCTTCGTACGGCCAGTCTTGCGGGTGGGCGGCGTCGGAGTAGGTGTTGCCGTCGAGGAAGGGGTGACGGCTCGCCGGGTACAAGGGGTTGGCAGGGTTGTTGTACCAGCCGAGTCCCCAGTTGCTCGCGGCGCCGGGAGGGTTGAAGCCGCTGTTGTAGTCCCAGGCGGCGGCGAACCAGTTCTCGATCTTCGACGGGTCATCGTTGTTGATCTTCAGTGAAACGGTGGAGCTGTGCAGCTCGTTCCATTTCTCGGCGAGAAGCTGCGCCGCGTACGCGATGTTGACCGTGTAGTCAAGAGCCAGGGCCCGCTGCTGATCGGGGGCGAGTGCCGTTTCACCCGCCTTGGTGTGGCCCGCCATACGCATACCGTCGGTGACCTGTCCGATGCCGTAGCCGCAGTCGGATTTATCCCAATCGATCTTCCAGATGGCATCCGGATCATACCCGGCGGTGCCGGGGTAGATATTGGTGCCGTAGAAGTTGCCGATCAGCGGGTTACCGAGTTCGCCTGGCTCGGCGTGAGACGTGGCCTGCCACAGGTTCGATTCCTGTGTCAGGATGCCCAGCAGCACCTGAGAGGGAATGTTTCCGCCGCCATTGAGCTTCGGCAGAGGGAACATGCCCTGAGGGTTGACGGTGCCGAGTCCCTCAGCGGCACGCCAGCCGCTCTGCTGGATCCAGTTGGAGGTCAGGTCCCCTCGTACAGCCATGTCAACCGCCCATTCCACCTGGTTGGGGGTGGGCTGCAGGGCCATGGTGTTCGGGTCGTTGCGTGTGATGGAACAGTAACGGTCCGCGTCTACAGTCGAGTTGGCGTCAGAGGCAGCGGTGGCCGACAGTTCCGTCTTGGCCGCCCGCGGGCTTCCCCTCTTCGATGGTGCCGGGGAAGCGGGCAGGGATGGCGAGAGTGCGGCGCCCTGCACGGTGTCGAGCTGGTGGTCGGGCGACGCGTCCGCAGAGAAGCCGACCGCCTTCCCGCTGCTGGTCAGGGTCGCTTGGATCTGCACCCGCCCGTTGGCGGTGGCGGGGTCACCGATGTCGGCCAGGGGGTTCTGTGCATGCGTGCGCAAAGCGGGCGATATGGCCGCGTTGACGGCCAGGGCACCGTCGGTGGAAACATTCGACTCTGGCGCCGCCTTGAGGCGTTTGACCGCCGTGGGGAGCGCGGCAGTGCGCTTGGGGTTGCCGAGGAGGAAGACCTGACCGCCCACACCGTCGGCGAGGCCGATCTGCCCGATGGCGCCGGTGGCCAGCGTCACGGTGGCGTTGCTCGCCACCCGCCTGGCCTCCTGGGTCGTCTTCGTCTGGTCGAGGAAGTCGATGCCGCCGGACGCGTCCTCGCGGATGCTGTAAGGGGTCCCGGTGGCGGTGGCGATTGCGCTGCTCCTGCCACTGCGATCGATACGCACCACCTTGTTGCCGAAGGCTCCGACGATTCCGCCCCCGGCTGGTGTCGCGGAAGTGATCTCGCCATTCGCAGTGATGGTCGAGAGAGTTTTCCCGCTCGCGTCGATCGTCGCCAGCCGGGTCTGGTCACCCTTGATCTGCGTAATCGCCGCGGTGTGCGTCCTTGTGTCGCACGATGGATCGAAGTACGCCAGAGAGGCGTTGACGGCGAGCTTCTTCACGGTGCCGGTGTCGAGGTCGACGACTGCGGCGAAAGCGCCACGCTCCATCAGTTCCTGGTTGTCGGCGAACTGCCGCGGGGCGTAGACGACGACCGCGTGCGAGCGGTCGGGCAAGCAGTAGTTCCCCGTCCACAAGTCGCTGGCGAAACCCGGTTCCGACAGCGTGGTGACGGTGTGCCACTTGTACGCCTTGCTGCTGTCGGCGGCGAGAACGTGCACCCCGTCGATGTCCGGCGCAAGGGTGACGGCCCGGTCGGCTGACACCGTCCAGCCCCTCGTGAGTTCCTTGCCGGGGTCGGTGAGATGGTCCGGTGCCGTCGAGGACTGCGGAGTAGTAGCGTGAGGTAGTCCGAGGGGGGGTGTGGCACTGGCAGCGGGGGCCGTCAGCAGCCCCGCTGCCAGTATCGCGGCACAGGCAGCGGACGTATGTCTCCACCACCTGTCTCGTCTGAGAGACAAAACTGTCTTCCTGTTCTCCCGTTGCCCGGCATCAGCCGGAGGCATCTGTGATCACCCATGAGGCGAATCGCACCGTGGACAGCCAGAGAAACAACGACAGGTGGTGACCGCCGTCCCGGCGCCCGCGAAGGCAGTTGAAAGCCAGCCGTTTCGACGGGCCTGACCTCGATTTGACGGCCTCACAGCACTCGGACGGCCTCATGGCACGCACGGTGATTTTTTGCAACGATGGCTCAGCGCAAGCTCGATTCCCCCATGGAGCGCGAATCGCCTGCACTTGGTCAGAGCGTCAGGCAGCGCAGGGTGACCTTATTCCATCAGTAATGGACATGGCAAGCAACGAAAGAGGGCCGGCCGGAGACTAAGTAGATTCCGGCCGGACGGTTTTCTGGGGCATTGATCCTGAAGCCGCCGCGCGACGGGTTCTCATTGCAGGGCAACGACGTCAGCCCGGGTTTCGGACAGTTCATGAGCTGGATTTCAGGAAGACTTCTGAGTGGCCGTTACGGCATGGCTGGTTTCGCACTCGATGGGCGAGGCATGTCCGATGTGGCCCTGCGGTGGTCACCGGCTGAACCAGTCGACGCACCCGGCAAGGGGCGATCTCGATGTGGTGCATGGGCCCATGCACCGGATCAGGTCGGCCTTGAGCAGGCTCTCGCACTCTTCGGCGAGGGCGTTGTCGTACGAGTCGTCGCGGGAGCCGACTGATGCGCGGCGGCCTCGTCAAGGAGATATTCAGTGTAGAGGTGGGTCGGTACCGCGCACAGCGACGGAGTGGTGGAGCGGTCCGGCAGACTCCGGGACATCGCGCCGGCGTCGCCATACGGCGCATCCAGGGCATCGAGAACGAGGTCGATGCAGAGGCTGGTGCGTCCCTGGCAGTCGACGACCAGACGGAAGAACGCGTCGATCATGTACGCTGCGTACACTAGGCTGAAGAATGTGCGGATATAGGTGTCCGCCACCCACAACTGGCTTGGCCCGGGCACTGAGTTCACGTTTGACCACGTCGACAGGGCATCCGGTTCTCGGGGTGGGCCCCGGCTCCGCTGACGCCGTCAAAGCCGAGGGCTCCACAGTGCATCGGGCACGGTGTGGCGGCCCGTGCCTGGCAACGCTGCGTTGACCTCCCTGACCCTGTGGACACCGTAGTTGCCGAACATGGATCACATGTATCTCCTCGGTGCGATGCTGATTGCGCAAGCTGCAGGCGAAGGGAGTCGGCCGACTTCGGCGTAGTAGGCGCTCTGCGCGATCTCGGCGCTGACGCCTTGGAAGAGTTCGCAGACCAGCTGGATGCCGAACTCCTCTGGTTGATGTAGAGGCCTTCGACGCGGTGCGCGGACCAGGTACGCCGCGAAGAGAGCCGAGGCTGACTTCAGAATGGTGTCCGCCCGGCCGCAGCCCTTCAGTCCCCGTGTCAGCTCGGCGATCCGAGTGGCGACATGATGTACTGCCCTCCCACAACCCTCGTCATCCTCGGCCCATTTCACTCAGGTCTGCAAGGCGCCGAGGCTCAGCAAGAGCACCCGCCCTCGGTCCGATCCCGCAAATGGTCGCCGTAACCATCGTGGTGACCATGATCGGCTTGTGGGCTGTCGTGACTCTTCGGGTGGATGGCTTGAGCGGCGTCGGCCTCCATGCCGGTACCCGGGTGCAAGTCGCTCTCCCTAAAACGCCGCTGGAGGGGCGGGGCTGGACAGTCCTGACCCCGGTTCGGTCGAAAGGAATCGGAGTTCCGGACGAACGCGCCGGAGCCCTTCCCGGCCCGCGGCAACGCCGTCGGCGAGCACGGGGAAGCGGGAAGGGCTTCCGGGAAATCAGTCGTTTCCGAGGTACTTCGCAGATGCGTCGTTGTTCTTCAACTGGCTGGCGAGGTCGACGGCGGGGTCGCCGTCGTAAGAGTGGATGGTCTGGTAAGGGCCGCCGTACCAGGAGTTGTAGTAGACGCGGTACTCGCTGGTCTCGTCGGTCACCTCCATGGCACTGGCGTTGTTCTTGACGCTCTTGCCCTCGCCGGCGGTCCCGTAGGCCGTGTTGTTGAAGGTGTAGCCGGCGAAGTTGGGGATGCTGCCGCAGAAATCGGCCTCGGCACCGTAGCCGTAGGCCTTCGAGTCGTAGAACATGCTGAACATGCCGGCGGGCGGGTTGTCGCCGCAGTTGTAGCGGCTGTCTGCGTTCGCCGCAGGGGCGGACAGAGCGAGACCGGTCACCGAACCGGCGATGACGGCGACCCCGGTGAGGGCCGCGCGGAAGCGCGTGACGCGCATGGTGGTTCCTTTCCTTCTCGGGTGGGGACTCACACCGCGCCCGCGCAGGGCTGGTCCCCGGGCCCTGCGCGGGTTTCGGAATGGCGGAGCGCGAAGTCCGCCATGACACGCCGTCCCGACGGCCGGGGGCGGAGTGACGTGGGGTGTCGTGAACGACGGGTAACGGGCGGCGCTAGCCGACGTCGTGCTTCAGAACGGCCTGGGCGCGCTGGAGCGAGGCCTGTTCCGCCGAGTGGAGCCGGGTTAGTCCAGCACGGTGGGAAGCGATCGCCGAGTCCTGGATGCCGGTCTCAGTACGGAGCCAGATCGGCACGACATCCGCGCTCTCCTTGCAGCGGGCGTCCGCCGTCGCGGTGCGCTTCTCCGCCGATGTCGGCATCGCGGTGGCCCAGCGCGGGTCGTTCCCGGACGCGATCGGGGTCGGGTAGTGCTGTCCAGTCGCGGCCATACACCGCGACCAGGATCCGAAGGCCGCTTCCAAGGGGGAGCTTTTGAGTGACTGGGTGTAGGAGAGGCTGTCCAATTGCTCGGCCTCCTGCTCATCGACGCCCGGGCCCAGCTTGCGGTCAGCCTCGCCCGAACACCCCTGCGTTGGTACAGACTTACCGTGAAACGTGTACACCTGGCCGAGGAGGACCGTCTTCTGGTCGTCGTCAAGGGCCGAGGCGGGCGGCGGCAAGGCCGTTCCGGACGCGGGGTGGTAACCATAGCGCGCGGCGACAACGGGATCGGTGACCCCATAGCGGCGTGCCATATCAGCAGCGTCACCGTCTGGCGAGTCGGTGGTGACCAAGTGGGCACTGGGGTAGCGCAGGCCGAATCGGCGCATGCACTGCTGGATCAGGACGTCGCGTGCCTTGCCCAGTGTCGACTGCTGCGCGTTGTCGAGCAGGTAGCGCTCGACCGGCAAACGCCCGACAGGGGCTTGCGGGTGCGGTGCGCCCCCTGCCTGGACGTGGCGGTCGGCGCACCCTGCAAGGGCGAGCAGCGGCAGAAGCACCAACATCCCGACCGCGCGAGACCCACACTGCCACGCTGCGCGCGTGGCCGACGAGCGTGCGATGGCCCTGTGCTCCTCGGGGGCAGATTCGCGCCGCCCGCACTTGTCTGCTAATGCCACCCCAAGCCCTCCCCCGGAGCCCCTCCCCAGCCTGAACCCCCTGTCCGGCTGGCTCAGAGAACGTTACACGTCGATCCGACGTTCACGAGACACCCGGAATCACCGATTCATAACGGCGCGCAGTGGGCCTGTCCAACCAGTGTTGCCACTCGTGTGGTTGGGGAACACGCGGACAGCGGAGAGCCGACTGCCGGAGGTCAGCCTGAAGGTATCAAGCGCGGCCCTGCAGCGCCCGGTGCGGTGTTTGAGCCCGGTGCCGGTCGAGACCAGGCCCCTGACGAAACCGATCACCGACTGCTGTCGAACGGCTCATGCCGACCCACGGACCTGCCGCGCCGTAGGTCCTGGTTGCCCTCTGAGGGAGGCTTGTGAGATCCGCACCGCGCCATCACCTGCAACGGCCTCCCCGCCGGGGGTCGGCCCCGGGCTGACAGACCTTGTCCCCCTGTGACGCAGGCCCCGGTCCGCTCCGGCCGACCCGAAAAGAGGTGCGCCGGCCGACGCGAAATGGGGGTGCGGGTGGCGAAGCCCCCGCTCGCGGCGAAGCCGCCAAAAACGACACAGGCGACGCGGCCCGCGCTTTCCGCGAGCACACGCCGCCTATCGGCTGTGTGGACCTGAGGGGATTTGAACCCCTGACCCCCTCGATGCGAACGAGGTGCGCTACCGGACTGCGCTACAGGCCCTTGCAACGAGGAAAACTCTACCAGCTTCGGGCCGGTGGTCGTGACCAGGTCACTCGTTGGCCGCTCGGGGGCGGTCCGCGTACTGGTCGAAGAGCGGGGTGCGGTCGCGGCCGGGCCGGGGGCGGGGGCGGGGCGCCGCCTCGGGGGCCGGGGTGCGCGGGGCCACCGGGGCCGTGACGTACGTGGGCAGCGGGACCGGGACCGGCTCCCAGCTGTCGTCGGGGGCCGCCTGGGCGTGCTGCTGGTCGACCCACTCCGCGTGGTCCGTCTGCTCGACGACCGCGCTGTGCGCGGGAGTGGGCTCCGGCTGCGGGGCGGGGGACGACGGCTGCCTGAGCGCGGCGGGCTGCGGGCGGTCGCGCAGGCGGCGGGCGGCCTCGGCGGCGCGGCGCTGGTCCATGGTGAACTCGAAGCGCCGCCGCTCCGCCCGGCGCAGGTGCGCGATGTAGAAGGTGAGCAGGACCCCCGGGGCGGCCGGTGCCCACAGCCAGCCCAGGCCGCCCACCCCGGCGGCGATCGCGCCCGCGGTGAAGGCCAGGAACAGCATGATGGTGGTACGGCGGCGGCGGGCCATCACCCGGGCCCGGGCCGCCGTCATCGGCAGCCTGCGCTCCTTGGCGTCGGCCAGGGACACCGGGCCGGCCTCGGTCAACGGGACCGCCTTCGCCCGCACGTCGACATCGACATCGATTTCGGCACCGGCACCGGCACCGGCACCGACGTCGACGGCTTCCGCGTCGGGTTCGGCGTCGTCCTGCGGGCCGCGCGCTCGCGCGTACCGGCGCTCCATCGCGGCGCGTCCGGACAGCAGCCGGATGGCCGTGGAGAAGCGTTCCGTCGGGCGCGCCTCGTTCAGTTCGTCCTGCCTACGGAGCCACATCGGCACCAAGTAGGCAGCCCAGGCCCCGACGATGACTGCGTAGATGAGGCCGCTGCTGCTCACGACAACACGGTAGGGGCCTTCCGCGTGACCCAACAGCAATTTCACGCGGTGTGTCGCACGATCTGGCTGATAAGTCGAGCATTTTTTGTGATTGTTGCCCGGCACCGGCGCCGAATGCGGCCATTCAGAGCAGCTATTCGAACGTTTATTTTATTTCCGCGGAACGGTGCCACCGCTCCAGCAGTCCCCCGGTCATCTCCTCGGCCGTGAGCGCGTAGACCAGGTGGTCCCGCCAGGCGCCGTCGATGTGCAGATAGCGCGGGCGCAGGCCCTCCTCGCGGAAACCGAGCTTCTCCACCACGCGACGGCTCGGGCGGTTCTCCGGGCGGATGCACACCTCGAGCCGGTGCAGGCCCACCCGGCGGAAGCAGTGGTCCACCGCGAGCGCGACCGCGGTCGGCATGACGCCGCGGCCCGCCACCGCCTGGTCCACCCAGTAGCCGACGTGACCCGAGCACATCGAGCCCCAGGTGATGCCCGCGACCGTCAACTGGCCCACCAGGCGGCCCTGGTACTCGATGACGAACGGCAGCATGCGGCCCCGGTTGGCCTCCCGCCGCAGATGTCTGACCATCTGCCGGTACGTGGGCCGCTGGACGAAGTGGCCGGGCGGGGCGGGCGGGACGGTGGCCTCCCACGGGCGCAGCCACTCGCGGTTGCGGCGGTTGACCTCACGCCAGACGCGCTGGTCGCGCATCCTTATCGGGCGCAGCCGGACGTCGCCGTCCGTCAGTTCGATGGGCCAGGATCCGTTCAGCTCGGTCTCCCGGGGGAGGGGTGGTCGCCGCCGCGGATCTGCTCTACGGCGTGGCACAGCAGCGGGGCCAGGACGGCCAGCCCGTCCTTCACGCCTCCGGTGGACCCGGGCAGGTTCACCACCAGGGTGCTCCCGGCGAGGCCCGCGAGGCCACGGGAGAGCGCCGCGGTCGGCACCTTCTCCCGGCCGGCCGCCCGGATCGCCTCGGCGATGCCGGGGACCTCGCGGTCGATGACGGCCCGGGTCGCCTCCGGGGTGCGGTCGGTGGGCGACAGGCCGGTGCCGCCGGTCGTCACGACGACGTCGTACCCGGCGGCGACCGCCGCGCGCAGTTCCCGTTCGACGGGCGGGCCGTCCGGCACGACCCGGGGGCCGTCGGCCGCGAAGCCCAGCTCGCCGAGGGCGGCGGCGATCAGCGGGCCGCCGCGGTCCGGGTAGACGCCCGCGGACGCCCGGTTGGAGGCGGTCACCACGAGAGCGCGGTACGGCGACGGCTCCGCGGCCCCGGGTTCGTGCGCGCCGTCGGCCCCCCGCGCGCCCGCGCTGTCAGCCCTTCGCGCACCCGCGCCGTCGGCCCGGTGCGCGCTCACCGCGTCTCCCCCGCGCTCCCCGCGCCCGCCTCCCGTGTCCAGTCGCCCGACTTGCCGCCGGTCTTCGACTCCACACGGACGTCCGTGACGGTCGCCTTCTTGTCGACCGCCTTGACCATGTCGATCACGGTGAGCGCGGCGACGCTGACCGCGGTGAGCGCCTCCATCTCGACGCCGGTGCGGTCGGCCGTGCGCACGGTCGCGGCGATCTCGACGGCGTCGTCGGCCACGGACAGCTCCAGCGTGACGCCGGACAGCGCGATGGGGTGGCACAGCGGCACCAGGTCGGGGGTGCGCTTGGCGCCCATGATCCCGGCGATCCGCGCGGTGGCCAGCGCGTCCCCCTTCGGCACGCCCTCCCCGCGCAGCAGTTCCACCACGCGGGGCGAGACCAGGACCCGCCCGGTGGCGGTGGCGGTGCGGGCGGTGACGTCCTTGGCGGTCACGTCGACCATGCGGGCGGCACCGGCCTCGTCGAGGTGGGTCAGGTGTTCAGGTGGCGTCTGGGGGCTGTTCATCGTTCTCCCGGTGCGGTCCTGTGACCGCCACCGTACCCTCGGCCATCCCGCGTCACGTGAGCAGGACCACGTCGACGTCCGCGTCCGCGGCGACGTCCGTGACGTCCTCCGGCACCACGATCAGCGCGTTGGCCCGCGCCAGGGCCGCGATCAGGTGCGACCCCGAGCCGCCGACCGGCCGGACGGTGCCCTCCCCCGCCTCGTACCAGCCGCGCAGGAACTGCCGCCGTCCCTTGGGCGATCCGTCGATCGCGGCGGTGCAGCGGGCGGTCACCGTCGCGCGGTGCACCGGCTCCAGCCCCATCAGGGTGCGGATCGCGGGGCGCACGAACAGCTCGAAGGAGACGTAGGCGCTCACCGGGTTGCCGGGCAGCGCGAGCAACGGCACGTGCTCGGCGCCGATCAGTCCGAAGCCCTGCGGTTTGCCGGGCTGCATGGCGAGCTTGCGGAACTCCACGCCCCGGCCGCCGAGTCCGGCGCCCTCGCCGAGGGTCTCCTTGACGACGTCGTACGCGCCGACGCTGACGCCGCCGCTGGTGACGATGACGTCGGCGCGCACCAACTGGTCCTCCAGCGCGTCCCGCAGCGAGTCCGCGTCGTCGGCGACCGCGCCGACCCGGTAGGCGATGGCGCCCGCGTCGCGCGCGGCGGCGGCCAGCGCGTAGCTGTTGGAGTCGTGGATCTGGCCGTGGCCGAGGCTCTCGCCGGGCGCGATCAGCTCGCTGCCGGTGGAGATCACCACGACCCGCGGCCGCGGCCGCACCCGCACCCGGGCCCGGCCCACGGCCGCCAGCAGCGCGATCTGCGAGGGCCCGAGCCGGGTCCCGGCGGTCAGCGCCAGCTCGCCCGCCGGGGCGTCGCTGCCGCGGGCGCGCACGTGGGCGCCGGGCCCGGCGGGCCGGTGGACGCGGACCTGGCCGGTGGCGCCGGCGGGGTCGGCGCTGTGCGCGCGCATCCCGGAGGCGGGGCCGCCGCCGGTGCCGCCGTCGGTCCACTCGACGGGCACCACGGCGTCGGCGCCGGGCGGCAGCGGGGCGCCGGTCATGATGCGGGCGGCCTGGCCGGGGTGGACGGTGGGCGGCGTGCCGTCGCCCGCGGCCACGTCGCCGATGACCTTCAGCACCCGGGGCGAGGCGTCGTCGGCGCGGGCGACGTCGGCGGAGCGGACCGCGTAGCCGTCCATCGAGCTGTTGTCGAAGGGCGGCAGGGCGACGGGGACGGTCACGTCGTCCACCAGGACACAGCCCTGCGCGTCCAGCAGGTGCAGTTCGATGGGTTCCAACGGCGTCAACTGCCGCAGGACGTCGGCCAGATGCTCGTCCACCGACCACACCCGGTCGGCGTTGCCACTGCTCACGCTTGCATGTCCTCCGAGACGAAACGGCGGAGCCAGGCACGGAAGTCCGGCCCCAGGTCCTCACGTTCGCACGCGAGCCTGACGATCGCACGAAGATAGTCGCCCCGGTCGCCGGTGTCGTAGCGCCGCCCGTCGAAGAGCACGCCGTGCACCGGGCCGCCCGGTGTGTCGGCGCGGGCGAGTTCGCGCAGCGCGTCGGTGAGCTGGATCTCGCCGGAGCGCCCCGGCGGGGTCTGCTTGAGCACGTCGAAGACGGCCGGGTCGAGCACGTAGCGGCCGATGACCGCGTACGCGGAGGGCGCCTCGGCGGCGGTCGGCTTCTCGACGAGATCGGTGACGCGCACGATGTCGGACTCGTCGCCGGTCTTCTCCACGGCCGCGCAGCCGTAGAGGTGGATCTGCTCCGGCGGCACCTCCATCAGTGCCACGACGCTGCCGCCGTACCGTTCGCTGGTCTCGATCATGCGGGTCAGCAGCGGGTCGCGCGGGTCGATCAGGTCGTCGCCGAGCAGCACGGCGAACGGCTGGTCGGCGACGTGCGGCTCGGCGCACAGCACCGCGTGGCCCAGGCCCCTGGGGTCGCCCTGGCGCACGTAGTGCATGGTGGCCAGGTCGCTGGACTCGCGGACCCGGGCCAGTCGGGAGGCGTCGCCCTTGCGGGTCAGCGCCTCCTCCAGCTCGTAGTTGCGGTCGAAGTGGTCCTCCAGCGGGCGCTTGTTGCGACCGGTGACCATCAGGACGTCCGAGAGCCCGGCGGCGACGGCCTCCTCCACCACGTACTGGATGGCGGGCTTGTCGACGACGGGCAGCATCTCCTTCGGCGTGGCCTTGGTCGCCGGCAGGAACCTGGTGCCGAGACCCGCCGCGGGGATGACGGCCTTGGTGATACGGGGACGTACCTGAGTCATGGGCCGACCATAACCGCTGGGGATGTGCCGCAGATGAACGCGCGGGTATGAATAGCCTGTGCGTATTCGCAGGTCACCGTCGGTTGGCGGAACGCACGGGTGGAACGGGTGACGGATCGTGAACGACATCGGCGGCAGCGGCGGTATCGGTGGCATGGGCGGCTTCGACGACGCGGGCGGCAAGGCGCCGCTGCGCGCACGCCTGCTCGCGGCGCGCCGCGCCATGACGGCCGGGGAACGCGAGCGGGCCGCGCGGGCGCTGGCCCGGCACGCGGGGACGCTGCCCGAGCTGGCCGGGGCCGCCACGATCGCCGGGTACGTGTCGGTCGGCGGTGAGCCGGGGACGCGCGAGCTGCTGGAGACGCTGCGCGAGCACGGGGTGCGGGTGCTGCTGCCGGTGCTGTGCGACGACAACGACCTGGACTGGGCGCGCTACGAGGGCCCGGGGAGCCTGGTGGCCGGGCCGCGCGGGCTGCTGGAGCCGTCCGGGCCCCGGCTGGGGCGGGACGCGGTGCTGGCGGCGGGCACGGTGCTGCTGCCAGGCCTGGCGGTCGACGCCTCCGGCACCCGGCTGGGCCGCGGCGGCGGCAGCTACGACCGGGTGCTGGAGCGGCTGACGCGGGCCGGGGCGCGCCCGGTGCTGATGGTGCTGCTGTACGCGCACGAGGTGGTCGCGGCGGTCCCGAGGGAACCGCACGACCACCCCGTGCACGCGGTGCTCACCCCCGAGGGGGTCAGGCGCTTCGCGGCGCCTACGGCTTGAGCGTCAGGGTGTCCTTGGTCGCCGAGCCGACCGCGCTGGGCGAGAACGCCCACGGCAGCAGCTTGCCCTCGGCCCACAGCTTGGTCTGGTCCGAGTAGTGGGCGTCGTAGGCGTGCCCCGAGGCGCCGGTGAGGTTGATCCAGCGTGACTTGTCGAAGTCGGCGAGGTTGACCACCATCCGCATCGACGGCACCCAGGTGACGTCGTAGCCGGACGCGGCGTTCCAGCCGGTGGCGTCGACCGCCTCCTCGCCGCCCGCCAGGTCCCAAGGCCCGCGGTCGAGCAGCCACTTGACGATGTCGGGGCCGTCGGTGCCCAGCGTCTGGTTGCGCAGCGTCATCTGGTGCAGGCGGCTCCAGCTCCAGGTGTCGATGTCCTTGCCCAGCTTGGAGGTCAGCTCGTAGCGGGCGTCGTGCATCGCCTGGAGCAGCAGCTTGTCGCGGTTGTTCGACGCCGTTCCGGTGGGGGTGGACGTGGTGCCGAGCGGGGTGGGCGTCGCGGTGTTGATGGTCGACATGTTCCACCACGCGTTGTTGGCGTCGGGGAGGATGTTCCGTACCACCTCGAACCACCGGTCGCCGCCGTCCGGCTGGGCGTCGGTCGGGTCGGCGGTGCCGCACTCGGTGACGAGGGCCTGGGTGCCGTTGAGGTTGTCGACCGGTCCTGAGTTGTTGGCCGGTGGCACCCTCAGGCACTGGCCCTGGGGCCGCAGTTCCTTCGGCATCTTGTTGCCGAACGCGAGCTTGAGCAGGTTGCGCCAGACCGCGTTGAAGTACGCGGCCGCGGCCGAGTCGCCGTCCTGGTTGTAGTCCCAGCCCTGGAGCAGCTGTTGGGCCTCGCGCACATAAGGGTCGGTGACGTTCGCCTTCAGCAGGTAGGGCACGAGCAGCTGGGCGATCTCGCTGCTGTCGTCCATCTGCATGGACTGCATGTCGTCCATGGAGATCTTGCCGCCGCCCTGGAGCTTGGAGGCGATCAGGTCGTTGATCCGCTGGCTGCGGGTGCCGTACTCCCAGTCGTTCGTGATCAGGTACGGGTAGTCCTTGCCGACCACGGGCTGGTTGGCGGTGACGATGTAGCCCTGCTTGGGGTCCTCCTCCCAGGGCATCGCGGAGAACGGGATGGAGCGGCCGGTCCAGGTGTAGGCGGGGTCCCAGCCGGGCGCCGGGTAGGTGCCGTCGTCGCCCTTGGGGCGGATCGGGATCTGCCCGGGCGCCTGGTAGCCGATGTGGCCCTTGGTGTCGGCGTAGATGAGGTTCTGCGACGGCACGTCGAAGTCCCGTGCCGCGTCCCGGAACTGCTGGAAGTCGGTGGCCCGGTCGATCTCGAAGACCGCGTCCATGGTCTTGCCCGGGGTCAGCGCGGTCCACTTCAGGGCGACCGCGTAGCCGCCGGCCCGGTCGGGCGCCGAGTCGCCCACCGGTGCGGTCTTGCCGACGTCGGCGAGCTGGTCGCTGTAGTCGGACACCAGCGGGCCGTTGTTGGTGGTGCGCACCGTGATGGTGCGCGGCTTGCCGCCCGCGACGTCGATGGTCTCCTCGCGGGTGGTGAACGGGATCTGCCTGCCGTCGTACAGGTACGTGGTCGGGGTGACCTTCTCCAGGTACAGGTCGGTCACGTCGGCGCCCAGGTTGGTCATGCCCCAGGAGATGTCCTGGTTGTGGCCGATGACGACGCCGGGCATGCCGGAGAAGGTGTAGCCGGTGACGTCGTAGGGGCAGGCGGCGCTGACCGTGCGGCAGTGCAGGCCCATCTGGTACCACAACGACGGCATCTGCGGGGCGAGATGGGGGTCGTTGGCCAGCAGCGGCTTGCCGGTGGTCGTATACCTGCCGGACACCACCCAGGAGTTGGAGCCGATGCCGCTGCCGGACGGGCCGAGCAGGGCGGGCAGCTTGTTGACGGTGTCGGCGAGCTGGGCGAGCTGACCGCTGGTCTGCTCCAGCGCGGTCTGCGTCCCGGCGGGCGGCGTCGAGTCGGTGCTCGTACCCCCGGATGAGCCGGTGCCGGACGGCGGCACGAACTTCTGGCCGTCGTCGGTGACCGAACCGCCCTGGATGATCGGGCTGTTGCGGTCGTAGGGGTAGGACGGGTAGAGCTGCTGGATCTGCGCGGTGGTCAGGCGCGAGGTCATCAGCGCCCGGTCGATCTCGTCCTGCATGTTGCCGCGCAGGTCCCAGGCCATCGCCTTGAGCCAGGCGATGGAGTCCACCGGTGTCCACGGCTGCGGCTGGTAGTTGTTCTTCAGCCCGAGCACCGCGTACTCCACCGACAGCGCGGAGCCGTGGTGGCCGGCGAGGTAGGCGTTGACGCCCGCGGTGTAGGCCAGCAGGTACGACTTGGTGGACGCCGACAGCTGGGTGTCCCACTCCTGCTGGGCGACCTGCTGCCAGCCGAGGGTGCGGATGAAGGCGTCGTTGCTCACCTGGCTCGCGCCGAACATCTCGGACAGCTTGCCCTCGGTGAAGTGCCGCCGCACGTCCATCTCGTAGAAGCGGTCCTGCGCCTGCACGTAGCCCTGGGCCCGGAAGAGGTCCTGCGGGGTGTCGGCGTAGATCTGCGGGACGCCCTGGGCGTCGCGCATCACCTGCACCGGGCCGGACAGGCCCTTGAGCTGGAGGGATCCGGTGGTCTGCGGGAAGGAGGCGCGGACCGTACTGACGCTCCAGTACGAGCCGTAGCCGATCCCGGCCACGAGCAGCAGCACCAGCACGAGCACGAGCAGACGTGCGCGGCGCCCCTTCTTCTTCACCGGCGGGGCGGAGGTGTTGGCGGGCATCGCTGTCCTTCGCGGGGCAGGGTGGACCGAAGTACTGGCAGCCACCATATGGGGCCCGGCTGGGAGCGGGAGAACTCGGTCCCGTCCCGAGTCCCGCCCCGCGCCCCTTCCCGCTTCCCGTCCGCGTCACGTCCCGAGGGACGGACGCCCGCGAGCCGAATTGCCAAGGACAGGTAAAATGTTGAGGTAGGCAATCAACTGGCCGCCCGGCCCGCCCTGTTACGGCCCGCCCTGTCGTGGAAGGACCGCACCCTGTCTGTCGAGCACCTCAACGAAGTCCTGCTGGTCTCCGCTCTCGTCCTGCTCGTCGCCGTGGCGGCGGTACGGGTCTCCTCCCGCAGCGGTCTGCCGAGCCTGCTCATCTACCTCGGCCTCGGCGTCGCGATCGGGCAGGACGGCATCGGCCTCAGGTTCGACGACGCCGCGTTGACGCAGGTGCTCGGCTACGCGGCGCTGGTCGTGATCCTCGCCGAGGGCGGTCTCGGCACGAAGTGGCGGGAGATCAAGCCCGCGGTGCCCGCGGCGGCCGTGCTGTCGACCGCGGGCGTCGCCATCAGCGTGGGCGTCACCGCGTGCGCCGCGCACTTCCTGGTCGGCCTGGACTGGCGGCAGGCGTTCATCATCGGCGCGGTGGTCTCCTCCACGGACGCCGCCGCGGTCTTCTCGGTGCTGCGCAGGGTGCCGCTGCCGGCCCGGCTGACCGGTGTGCTGGAGGCCGAGTCGGGCTTCAACGACGCGCCCGTGGTCATCCTGGTCGTCGCCTTCTGCACCGCCGGGCCGGTCGAGCACTGGTACGTGCTGGTGGGCGAGATCGCCGCGGAGCTGGCCATCGGCGCGGCGGTCGGCATCGCCATAGGCAAGCTGGGGGCGCTCGCGCTGCGCCAGGTCGCGCTGCCCGCCTCCGGCCTGTACCCGATCGCGGTGATGGCGCTGGCGGTGCTGGCGTACGCGGGCGGGGCCATCGCGCACGGCAGCGGCTTCCTCGCGGTCTACCTGGCGGCACTGGTGCTGGGCAACGCGGCGCTGCCGCACCGGCCGGCCACCCGCGGGTTCGCCGAGGGCGTGGCGTGGCTGGCGCAGATCGGGATGTTCGTGCTGCTGGGCCTGCTGGTCAACCCGCGCGAGCTGGGCGAGGACATCGTGCCCGCCCTGGTGATCGGCGCGGCGCTGACCGTGGTGGCCCGGCCGGTGTCGGTGGTGGCCACGCTGACGCCGTTCCGCACGCCGTGGCGCGAACAGGCGCTGCTGTCGTGGGCCGGGCTGCGCGGCGCGGTGCCCATCGTGCTGGCGACCATCCCGATGGTGCACGACGTGCCGCACTCCCGGCAGATCTTCAACATCGTCTTCGTCCTGGTGGTCATCTACACGCTCGTACAGGGCCCGACGCTGCCGTGGCTGGCCCGGCGGCTGCGGCTGGGCGAACCGCAGGCCGCCTCCGACCTGGGCATAGAGTCCGCCCCGCTGGAACGGCTGCGCGGCCACCTGCTGTCGGTGTCGATACCCGAGCGCTCCCGGATGCACGGCGTGGAGGTGGCCGAGCTGCGGCTGCCCGCCGGCGCCGCGGTCACCCTCGTCGTACGGGACGGCCGGAGCTTCGTACCGGAGCCGGCGACCGTCCTGCGGCGCGGCGACGAACTGCTGGTCGTGGCGACCGACCCGGTGCGCGACCACGCCGAGCGCCGCCTGCGGGCGGTCGGCGCGGGCGGCAAGCTGGCGGGCTGGCTGGGCGCCACAGGGGAACCGGACAGCCGGGCCGCGGGCGGGTCCTCGCCGCTGGGCCGGGCGGGACGCGGCCGGGCCGGGCGGTCACCGAGGTCACACCGCATATCGCCGGGCGGACGCCGCTGAGACCGATATCATGGCGGGGTTGTGTAAACCCACCAACTCTGCCTGACGCAGAGCTGGCGCGACCGCACGGCGGCCGGTCCCCGCATCGTCTCCCAGGACGTGGACCCGGTATCTACCGCGGACCATGCGCGAGAGGACAGCTCTCGGCGCTCCCGGACACCGCCGGGAGGCGCTACCAGGCGGCGGAAAGGCCCGGCCGTGGGATCCACGGTCACGACGAAGTACACCGACCGGAACGGCTCCGGCACGACCACGGGCGCGACGGCGCTGTCCGCGCGGCCCAACGGCCCCGGCGCCGACGAGAGCACCGCGGAAGCCGGATACGGGCGGCTGCTGCGCACCCCGCACGCCCTGAGCTTCCTGCTGCCCGGCTTCGCGGCCCGGCAGCCGTTCGCCATGCTGACCATCGGCATCGTGCTGCTGGTCCAGCACACCACCGGCTCCTACGGCTCGGCCGGCACCGTCTCCGCGGTCACCGGCGTCGCCATGGCGCTGTGCGCCCCGCAGAGCGGCAAGCTGGCCGACCGCTTCGGGCAGACCGCGGTGCTGGTGCCCGGCGTGATCACGCACGCCGCCTCGGTGACCCTGCTGACCGTGCTGGCGCTGGGGCACGCCCCGCTGTGGGCGCTGCTGCTGGCCGCCGTCCCGGCCGGCGCCTCGGTGCCGCAGGTCGGCCCGATGGTCAGGGCCCGCTGGGGCGCCAAGCTGGAGGGCTCGCCGCTGATGGCGACGGCCGCCGCGTTCGAGTCGGTCACCGACGAGTTCACCTTCGTGATCGGCCCGGTGCTGGCGACCGCGCTGTGCACCTCCGTCCACCCGGCCGCCGGACTGCTGGCGGAGGCGGCGCTGACGCTGATCGGCGGCCTGCTGTTCGCCGCGCAGCGCCGTACCGCGCCGGTCCCGCAGCGCTCCGCCGGGCAGACCGGCGCCTCCGCGCACGGCTCGGCGCTCGCGGTGCCGGGCGTGCGCGTGCTGATCGCGGTCTTCCTGGGCATCGGCGCGGTCTTCGGCGGCATGCAGGTCTCGCTGACCGCGTTCACCGAGTCCATCGGGCGCCCCGGCATCAACGGGGTGCTCTACGGGATCTTCGCCGCGGGCAACATGCTCTCCGGCGTGGCCTGCGGCGCGATCCGCTTCAGGACCGCGCCCCGCAAGCGGCTGCTGATCGCCTACCCGCTGCTGACGCTGGCCTGCTCGGGCCTGTGGGCGGCGCACGCCGTGCCGCTGCTGGGGGCGATCGGGCTGCTGGTCGGGCTGTGCATCGCGCCCTCCCTGATCACCGGCTACACGCTGGTGGAGTCGCTGGTGGCGCCCGCCGCGCGCACCGAGGCGTTCACCTGGCTGACCGGGGCGGTCGCGCTGGGCCAGGCCGCGGCGGCCACCGTCGCCGGGCGGCTGGCGGACGGCTTCGGGGCGAGCACCGGGTTCCTGGTGCCGCTGGCGGGCACCGCGCTGGCGCTGGCCGTGCTGGCGGCGCTGCGCGGCCGCCTGATGCCGCGCGCGGCCTGACGGTCCGCCGAGGCCCCGCGGCCCGGCCCGGCCGCCGACCCGACGGTGGTCTCGGTCACCGTCCGCCCTCGGCAGTGGACTGGCGGGCCGGAATGCTGCACTATTGAGCGTCGTTAGCACTCATTGAGTGAGAGTGCCAGGAGGAGCAAGTGCCGACCTACCAGTACCAGTGCACCGAGTGCGGCGAAGGCCTCGAGGCGGTGCAGAAGTTCACCGACGACGCACTGACCGTGTGCCCGAACTGCGACGGGCGCCTGCGCAAGGTGTTCTCCGCGGTGGGCGTCGTCTTCAAGGGCTCCGGCTTCTACCGGACCGACAGCCGCGGCTCGTCGTCCAGCGGCAGCAGCCCGGCGAAGTCCTCCGGCTCGGGCTCGTCGGAGGGCAAGTCCTCGGAGAGCAAGTCCTCGGACAGCTCCTCCGCCAAGAGCGAGTCGAAGCCGGCCGCCCCGGCCTCCTCCGGCAGCTCGGCGGCCTGAGTCGGCTGCTGACCGGCCGCGCCGGACCGCACGCACGCGCACCCCGGGCCTTACGGCCTGGTGACGGACCCCGTGGGGCAGCCCCCGCGGGGTCCTCGGCGTGCCCGGGCCGCCGTTAGGGTGACGGCATGACGTCACGCAGCAGCGCTCAGGCCCCGCTGGCCGAGATCGCGGTCATCGGGGGCTCCGGCTTCTACTCCTTCCTCGACGACGTGACCGAGGTCGTCGTCGAGACGCCCTACGGCCCGCCCAGCGACTCGGTGTTCGTCGGCGAGGTCGCCGGGCGCCAGGTGGCCTTCCTGCCCCGGCACGGCCGCAAGCACCACCTGCCGCCGCACCGCATCAACTACCGCGCCAACCTCTGGGCGCTGCGTTCGCTCGGCGTCACCCAGGTCCTCGGGCCGTGCGCGGTCGGCGGCCTGCGGCCGGAGTTCGGGCCCGGCACGCTGCTCGTCCCCGACCAGCTGGTGGACCGCACCAAGCGCCGCGAGCAGACCTACTACGACGGCGAGGCGCTGGCGGACGGCACGGTGCCAGGCGTCGTGCACGTGGCCTTCGCCGACCCGTACTGCCCGGTCGGGCGCGCGGTAGCGGTGCGCACCGCGCGGGAGGGCGGCTGGGACGCGGTGGACGGCGGGACGCTGGTAGTGGTCGAGGGGCCGCGCTTCTCGACCCGCGCCGAGTCGGTGTGGCACGCGTCACAGGGATGGTCGGTGGTGGGCATGACCGGGCATCCGGAGGCGGTGCTCGCCCGCGAACTCGGCCTGTGCTATACGACGTTGACGCTGGTCACCGACCTCGACGCGGGTGCGGAGACCGGCGACGGGGTGTCCCACGAGGAAGTCCTGCGGGTGTTCGCGGACAACGTGGGGAGGCTGCGGACCGTACTGTTCGATGTGGTGGGTGCGCTTCCGCTCGCCGCCGACCGCGACTGTTTGTGCGCTCACGCGTTGGACGGTCTTGACACCGGTCTGCCCGTGGCCTGAGCCGCCGGGCGGCCGGCACCGACGACACCAGCGGACACAAGGGATTTCTCAGCAGTGAGTACGGAGAACGGAAACGGCAGGCGGCCCGGGCTGATGGCCGGGTTCAAGACGTTCCTGATGCGGGGCAACGTCGTGGACCTGGCGGTCGCGGTGGTGATCGGCGCCGCGTTCACCGGGGTGGTGAACTCCGTCGTCAAGGGGATCATCAACCCGGTGGTGGGCGCGTTCGGCACCACCGACCTGGACAACTACAAGTCCTGCCTGAAGGGCCCGTGCACCGCGGGACACGGCGTCACCCTGGCGTGGGGCTCGGTGCTCGGGTCGGCGCTCAACTTCCTGATCACCGCGGGCGTCGTGTACTTCATGATGGTCGCGCCGATGGCCCGCTTCCTCGCCATGCGGGCGGCGCGCAACGCCAAGGCGGAGCAGGAGGCGCAGGACACCAAGGCGACGGCCGAGGCCGAAGAGGTGGCGCTGCTGCGGGAGATCCGGGACGCGCTGGTCCACCAGCGCACCGGCCGGGAGACCCTGGTGGAGCCGCGCGGCGGCAGGGACATCTAGCGCCCGGTACGACGGCCCCGTGGCGCAACGGCGCCGGGGCTCACAGGTGGTGCGGCGGCTTCTCGTCCAGGAAACGGGCGAGGTCGGCCGCCGCGTCGCCGCTCGGCCGGTCGCCCCACACCCGGTCCGTCTCGTCGGCGGCGGGGCGGTCCAGCGGATCGTCGAAGACCAGCCCGGCGGGCTCGCCGGACGGCGGCGGGGTCGGCCGGTTCGCAGGGGTCGCGCTCATGCCCTCCAGGGTACGCAACGCGCCCCGCGCACCACCGCGGGAGCCGGGGGCCGCGCACCACCGCGGGAGCCGGAGGCGGCCACGGAACCCCGGGGCCGCTAAAACTTCCGTAAAGACACATCATCCTCACACCCGGCCCCGCCCCCCAGGTTGCCCAGCCCGGCGTCCGCTTGCCAGGATCGGGGGGCTTCACACGCTCGGCCGGACGACACACGGGGGACGCATGAGCGGTCACATCGCGGTCAACACCAACGAACTGCGCACGATGGGCAGGACGATGGCGACGCTGCGCTCGGACTTCGAGCACGGCAGCGACCTGATGAACTCCTTCAGCGGTTACATAGGCTCCGGCGAGCTCGCCGGGGCCCTCGGCGACTTCAGCACCGACTGGTCCAAGAAGCGCGACGAGCTGTGCAAGGGCCTGCAAGACCTCGGCGACTGCGTGACGAAGGCGGCCGAGACCTACGACGGCGTCGACGGCCACCTGGCGAGCGCGCTGCTCAAGGCCGAGGCGGGCAAGGGCGGAGCCGCGAAGTGAGCCACCACGACTTCTCCGGCATCGACTGGGACACCGTTCGCTACGACGACCCGCGGCTGGTGCCCGGCGACCCCTACGAGGTGGCGGTCCTCGGCAAGAAGATGCAGGACATCGCCTCCATGATCGAGACGCAGGCGGGCAACCTGCGCAATCTGGTGGACGGCACCGGCTGGGACTCCGACGCCGGACGCGCCTTCCAGAAGAAGGTCGGCGGCACGGCCGACCTGCTGGCCAAGTCCCAGAAGCGGTACGCGGCCGCCGCCTCCGCCCTGGGCAGCTCGACCTCGGGCAAGGGCTGGGCCGGTGAGCTGGAGCAGCTCCAGGCCGACGCCAAGAACATCCTGGGCAAGCTCAAGACCGCGTACGACGAGGACAACGCCAACCAGAAGAAGATCAGCAACGCGCCGTCCAGCACCAGCGCCTCGGACCTGAAGCAGCTGCACAGCAACAAGCAGCAGACCGAGGGCGACCTGACCACCTGGCAGAACAAGCTCGGCGGCGTCCTCGACTCGCGCGACACCCAGGCGCACAACGCCGCCCAGGCGATCCGCGACGCCATCGACCACGACGGCCTGAAGAACCCGCCGCACCACTGGTGGGACGGCTGGGAGAACCTGGTCGCCGACATCGGCCACTGGGCAGGCGTGGCCGCCGCGTTCCTGGGCGTCGCCGCGCTGCTGCTGTCGTGGGTGCCGGTGCTGGGCGAGGTGCTGGGCGCGCTCGCCGCGATCGCCTCGGTGGTGGCCCTGGTCTGCGACACGATCTCCGCCATCGACGGCAAGGGCACCTGGCTGGACGTGGCGATCGACGTGGTCGGCGTGCTGTCGTTCGGCGCCGGACGGGTGCTGGGCGAGGGTGCCAAGGCGGCCGAGGTCGCGGCGAAGGGCGCCGACACGCTGGAGGAGGCCAGGGGCGCGGTCGCCTCGCTGCGTTCGCTCGGGGTGAGCAGCGACGAGGCGTGGGACGTGGTGCGTTCCGCGAAGGGCAGCGACATCGACGAGGCCCTGGACGCGATCAGCGAGTCCGGCAAGAACCCGGTCAAGATGCTGCCCAGCCTCAAGTCCGTGGTGGGCAAGTCGCTCAACCCGAAGGTCTACATCAACGCCATCAAGGCCTCCAGCAAGGAATCGGCCGACGCGGCCGAGTACTTCAAGGGGCTCAACCCGATGCGCAGCCTGCCGGAGATCGGCAACTCGTCGTTCAAGACGGCGGCGCTCAAGGGCGGGCGCCTGTACTTCGCCAGCCAGGCGGGACCGCTGGCCGCGGGCTGGGGCAACCTGGCCTCCACCGACGAGCCGTCCAACTGGCTCACCGGGCCCGACCTGTTCAACAAGCTCCACATCAAGACCACACCCGGTCTGGGGGCGAACGGCGTTCCCGGTATCAACGGCCACCTGACCCCCCAGGGCGGCTGACCGGATCGCGCGACGATCGTGACCCGGCCCCCGGCATCCGAAGTGGAGCGCCACCGTGCGTGAGAAGACCCCTCCCCCCGCGATCGACGACCTCCTGGCAGCCGCGTCCGAGGACCACCTCAGGCTGCTGGAGTCCGGCGGCTACCCGGCCGAGCGGCTGCGGGAGATGGGGACCACCGAGGAAGGCGCCCGGCAGGCCCGGGCGCTGCTGACGTCGGTGCCCCCGGCCGACGAGACGGCGGCCGACGGGACCACGCTCGCGATGCTGGACGCGTTGTCGGAAGAGAACCGCAGGCGGCTGGTGGACGCCTCCGGGTTCGGCATGGACGCGCTGCGCAAGCTGGCCGCGAGCGGCAGCGGCGCCCGGTACGTGCGCAAGCTGCTGGCCGAGCACACGGACGTGCTGGACGTGCCGGGTGAGTCGCGCGGAGCGCGCAAGGCCCGGCGGCTGCGCTTCCTCACCGAGGGCACCCCGGACGGCCCGGGCCCCGGCGACGTCGTGTCCGGCTGGCTGATCATGCTCGCGGCCGGACTGGTCGGGCTCGTGCTGTGCGCGGTACTGACCGCGTGGATCGGCGCGTTGACGATCCTCGTCGCGGTGCTCTACTTCGCCGTCGTCCTGTCGTGGGCGGGCGGGAAGGTCCGTTCCTCACGGGGTTCGGGACCCGCCCTGGCGATGTTCACCATCACGTTCCTGGCCGTCGTCGCGATGGTGCCGTTCCGCGCCCAGGACTGGTACCTCGCCGCTCGCGGCGTGCAGGCGCAGGCCACCGTGGTCGCACCGAGGGCGACCTGGTCGCACGGTCACAAGGAGGAGTTCTGCCAGGTGCGGCTGCCGGACGGCCGGGTGCGCCAGACCGAGGGCAACGACAGCACCTGCACGACCGCGGTGGGCAGCACCGCGACCGTCGTCTACGACCCGTCCGACTGGTACGGTCCCCGCTTCGGGCCGTCGTCCGGCAACAACGTCGACATCAGCGGCGGTGTCGCCGTCGCCGCACTCGTGGCGCTCCTGGCAGCCCCGGTGTGGGCCGTCTCCGCCGCGCGCAAGAGGAAGACCACGTCCCTGTGATCACGCACGACTCCGCTCGACCCCCCGCCCCGCCCACCGACTTCCGGCTCGCCGTGCCCGAGGGCTGGGAGCGGATCGCCCTGGACCCGCAGCGCTGGCCGCACCGGATCGACAAGCTGGTCAACCGCGGCTTCCGGGGCACCGCGGGCACCCCGCAGCTGCGGATGAACGTGGCCGAGCGGCTGTGCGAGCAGGCGAGGGCCGCGCACGCGCGCGGTGGTGTCGAGATGTACCTGTCGATGCTCTCGGTGGACGGCATCCCGCTGTCCGCCGGGCTCGTCGTCACCCTGCTGCCCGCCCCGGCCGGCAGCGCCGACCTGGAGCGGCTCGGCATCGCGAAGGGCGCGGCGGGCGAGGACGTGCGGATGGTCGAACTTCCGCTCGCCGGGCCCGCGTTGCGCACGCGCTACCGCCGGGTGCCGGAAGCGGACGACCCGGACGGCAACACGCTCCCCGTCACCCACGTCGACTTCCAGGTCGCGGTGCCGGACACCGAGGGGCATCTGCTGCTGTCCTTCTCCACCCCGATGGAGCCGCTGGCCGACGCGCTGGTGAAGCTCTTCGACTCGATAGCGATGACCTTGCAATGGACGGACTGATGCCCGGCTCTCTCACCGTCTCGGTCGGCGTCCCGGGCGGCGCGGTCGAACTGCCGCTGACGCTGCCGACGGACGGACTCGCGGCCTGGGCCGAGGAGACCGCCCGCGACCGCCTCGGCCCCGAGGGCGAGCCGCGGACCGTCGCCGACCTGGCGAACGCGCTGCGCGAGGCGACCCTGGACGCGCGCCGACGCGGCCCGGTGACGGCGCTCTCGTTCTGCCCTCACCCCGAACTGGGCGAGACCGCGCGCATCGAGGTCTCCCTGATCGCGCCGGACGCCGAGCGACCCGAACTGACCGTCAAGGCGCTCGCGGACTTCCTCGCGACGCCGACGGAACGCTCGATGCACCCGGCCACGGTCGACTACGGCGACCTGCCGATCGGCCCGGCGGTGCGGGTACGGCACCAGTACGTCGGGGAGCGGCCCGCCACGCGGTACGCGGGGGACGACGAGGGCGTGGACGCCGCGGTGGAACCGGACGACGGCGACCCGGGTGAGGGCGTCATCGTGCAGACCGTGGCCTACGCGGCGCTGCCGCCGGGCAGCCGCAAAGCGGTGCTGCTGTTCGCCAGCTGGCAGGCGCTCGCGCTGGACGAGCGCCTCAGCGAGCTGGTGGACCGGCTGGCGACGACGCTGCGCCTGGAGCCCGCCGACGGCTGACCGCCCGGCGGGCACCGGCGCGGCACGGCGGCGCGGGCCTCACCCCGCCTCACAGGCGTCACGCCATCTCATAGGCACAGGCGTCACGCCGCCTCGTGGGCCTTACGCCGCCTCGTAGGCGAAGCCGGTGTCCTCGGCCATGCGCTTGAGCTCCAGCAGCGCGTGCTTCTCGATCTGGCGGATGCGCTCGCGGGTCAGGCCGTGCTGCTTGCCGACCTCGGTCAGGGTGCGCTCCTTGCCGTCCTCCATGCCGTAGCGGGCACGGATGATCGACGCGGTGCGGCCGTCGAGGCGGCCGATCAGCTCCTCCAGCTCCTCGCGGCGCAGCATCACCAGCACGGAGTCCTCCGGCGAGGCGGCCGAGGTGTCCTCGACCAGGTCGCCGAACTGCGTCTCGCCCTCGTCGTCCACCGACATGTTGAGGCTGACCGGGTCGCGGGCCCAGTCCAGCACGTCGGCGACGCGCTCCGGGGAGGCGCCCAGCTCCGCGGCGATCTCCGCGGGCTCCGGCTCACGGCCGTGTTCGCGGTTGAACTCCCGCTGCACCCGGCGGATGCGGCCCAGCTCCTCGACCAGGTGGACCGGCAGCCGGATGGTGCGCGACTGGTCGGCGATCGAGCGGGTGATGGCCTGACGAATCCACCAGGTCGCGTACGTCGAGAACTTGAAGCCCTTGCTGTAGTCGAACTTCTCGACCGCGCGGACCAGGCCCGCGTTGCCCTCCTGGATCAGGTCGAGCAGCGGCAGGCCGCTGCGCGGGTAGCGGCGGGCGACGGCGACGACCAGCCGCAGGTTGGAGCGGATGAAGACGTCCTTGGCCCGCGCCCCTGCCTCGGCTATCGCGCGCAGCTCCTCCTCGCTCGCGTCGTCCGCCGACTCGCCCGCGTCGAGCAGCTGCTCGGCGAAGACACCGGCCTCGACGGCCCGGGAGAGTTCCACTTCCTGCGCCGCGTCCAGGAGCGGGGTCCGCGCGATCTCGTCGAGGTACATGCCGACCAGATCGCGGTCGGCCACCTCACCGCCGGTGGCGCGAACACTGCTGGGCCCGTCGTTGCGACGGCGGGCGACGGCACGGGTTGCCATGCGTGCTCCCTTGCGTGGTTCGGTCGCGTACATCCCTTGTGGGTCCTCGGATCTCGGGTGCCCACTCAGTTGGAAACAACGACTGGAATCAGGACAGAATTCCCAAGTCGAGACCTGATTTTCCGGATCTTGCAGTATCCTCCGGCACCCAGCCCCGACGCCGCTTCCGGAGAATCGATGCCCGGCACCACGAATCCCCAGCTCAGGCCCGGTACGCCGGACGACCTGCCGCAGCTGACCGCGCTCTACAACCACTACGTCACTCAGACGCCCGTCACCTTCGACACGGTTGCCTTCTCCCCCGAACAGCGGCAGACATGGCTGTCGCACTACGCGGATCACGGTCCGCACCGGCTGTTGGTCGCGGAGGAGACCGGAGGGGAGGACGGCGGCGAGGGAGGCGGGCGTCTGCTGGGGTACGCGACCTCCAGCCCGTTCCGGCCCAAGCCCGCGTACGCGACGTCGGTCGAGACCACGGTCTACGTCGCCCCCGGCGCGGGCGGCCGGGGTGTCGGGACGCTGCTGTACGAGGGGCTGTTCGCCGCGCTGGCCGGGGAGGACGTGCACCGCGCCTACGCGGGCGTCACGCTGCCGAACGAGGCGTCGGTGCGGCTGCACGAGCGCTTCGGCTTCCGGCGCTGCGGGGTCTTCGGACAGACGGGCCGCAAGTTCGGCCGCTACTGGGACGTGGCCTTCTACGAGAAGCCGCTCGGCTGACCCGAAGCACGCGGAGCACGCCGAGCACGCGGACCGGTCGACGCGAGGCGGGCGGACGGAAACTGACCGGAATCAGCCCCCGCGGCACTGACCGGAACCAGCCCCTGCGGCAGCCCTTGCGGCCGCCCTCAGCGACGCCAGGGCAGGTCCGCGCCGCCCCGGGGAGCCAGGTTCTCCGCGACCGTGCGCATGATCTCGCCGAGGACTGCCGTCTGTTCCGGGGTGAGGCGGTCGAAGAGCGCGCCGCGCACCGCCTCGACGTGTCCGGGGGCCGCCTTCTCCAGCGCGCGGAAGCCCTCCTCGGTGAGGACCGCGACCTGGCCCCTGCGGTCGGTGGCGCAGTCCTCGCGGCGCACCCAGCCGTCCTCTTCCAGCCGCGCGACGGCGTGCGACAGACGGCTCCGGGTGATCTTGGACCGTTCGGCCAGCTCGGTCATCCGCATCCGGCGGCCGGGCGACTCCGACAGCCATACCAGCAGGCTGTAGTAGGTGTGCGGCATGCCGGCGTCGCGCTGGAGCTGGCGGTCGACGTGGTCGGACAGCAGCTGTGTCGCGGCCATGTAGGCCCGCCAGGTCCGCTGCTGCTCCGTGTCCAGCCAGCGCGGTTCGGTGGTCGCCATGTCTCCAGCGTACGACCGCTTGAAGCTTCAAAGACGCAGGTGGGCCCCGCTTCCCCGGTGAATCGGGGAGGCGGGGCCCGGTGGTCCGTACCTGTCCCGCGCGACCGGCCCGCCCCGGCGGGGGCGGACCGGCGCGCGATGACCGGAAACGGATCAGTGCGCGATGACCGGGATCGGCAGCTCCTCAGCGGCCTTGAGCGCCTCGTCACCACCGGAGGCGACGGGCGTGCCGCCCTGGTGGCCGGTGTTGATGAAGGTGAAGGCGATCGTCGAGGAGACCAGCAGGATCGCCACCGCCCACCAGATCGCGGAGGAGTAGCCGTGCACCATGGCCTGCAGCTTGACCTGCTGGACGGCGGCGGCGCCGCGGGCGCCCGCCAGGTGCGAGGCGGCGTACGCGGTGGTGGCGCTGGCCGCGATGGTGTTGAGCAGCGCGGTGCCGATCGAGCCGCCCACCTGCTGCGAGGTGTTGACCATCGCGGAGGCGACACCCGCGTCACGCGGCTCGACCCCGTAGGTGGCCAGGCTCATCGCCGGCATGAACGCGGTGCCCATGCCCAGGCCCAGCAGGATCTGGCCGGGCAGCACCAGGCTCGCGTAGGAGCTGGTGACCGAGATCTGGGTGAGGATCAGCATGCCGCCCGCGGCGACCAGGAAGCCCGGGCCCATCAGCCAGCGCGGCGCGACCCGGGTCATCAGTCGGGCGCCGATCTGGGTGGAGCCGGTGATCATGCCCGCGATCATCGGCAGGAACGCGAGTCCGGTCTTGACCGGGTCGTAGCCCTTGACCACCTGGAGGTAGTAGGTGAGGAAGAGGAACAGGCCGAACATGCCGATCACGGCGAGGCCGAGCGAGAGGTAGACACCGCCGCGGTTGCGGTTGGTGACCACGCGCAGCGGCAGCAGCGGCGCGGCCGTGCGGCCCTCGACGAGGGCGAACGCGGCGAGCAGCACGACCGAGGCGACGAACAGCGCGATGGTCGAGCCCGCGCTCCAGCCGTTGGTCTCGGCGCGGGTGAACCCGTAGACCAGGGAGACCAGGCCCGCGGTGGCCAGCAGGACACCGGGGATGTCGAGGCGGTTGCGGTTGCGGGCGCCCTCGGGCTCCCGGATCACCACGAGCGCTCCGGCCACCGCGATGATGGCGAACGCGACGTTGACGAAGAGGGTCCAGCGCCAGTTGAGGTGCTCGGTGAGCAGGCCGCCCAGGATCAGGCCGACCGCGCCGCCGCCACCGGCGATGGCGCCGTAGATGCCGAACGCCTTGGCGCGTTCCCTGGCCTCGGTGAACATCACCGACAGCAGCGACAGGGCGGACGGCGCGAGCAGCGCGCCGAAGGCGCCCTGCAGGGCGCGGGCGCCCAGCAGCATGCCGGTATCGACCGCGGCGCCGCCCAGCGCGGACGCGCCGGCGAAGCCGAGCAGGCCGATGACGAAGGTGCGCTTGCGGCCGACGAGGTCGGCGATACGGCCGCCGAAGAGCAGCAGGCCGCCGAACGCGAGCGTGTAAGCGGTGATCACCCATTGCCGGTTGCCGTCGGAGATGCCGAGGGCCTTCTGCGCCGAGGGGAGCGCGATGTTCACGATGGTCGCGTCGAGGACCACCATCAGCTGGGCGAGGGCGATGAATATGAGCGCTTTCCAGCGCCGGGGGTCGGGCAGGGTCAGGGAGCCTGGCATGGGTGGAACCACCTAAGTGCGGAGAAGTCGGAAGCCGACGTACGACATACGAAAGGGGCTGCGGCAGCGCGCGTGCTGCGGCATGGGACTCATCAGGTGCTGCGTGAACAACAGGTCGTGCGGGAACGGCGGGTCGTGCGGGGACGAATCAGGGCGTACGGCATCCCGGGCCCGGCGTCTGTGGCGGGCCGGTCGCGTCAGTCGGAACCGGGCGCGTGCGGCGCCCGCGTCATCGGCGGGTCAGGACGGCCGTCGTAGGGCCTCCAGCGTCGCGGCGCTCCCCGGCAGCACGGACGCGGCGGGGGCCCGCAGTCCGTCGAGGAACACCTGAAGGTGGCGGTGGACGAAGTGGTCGATGTCGACGCAGGCCGTGCCCGGCAGGGGCCGGGTCAGCTGGGAGAGCGCCAGCATCAGATCACCGGCGCCGACGTCGGGACGGACCTGGCCCGCGGCCTGCGCCCGGTCCACCAGCGCCTCGACGGCACGGGTCAACCGGTCGCGCACGGCGAGCAGTTCGGGTTCGTCGCGGTCGAACGCGCCGGACAACAGGGAACACAGCGCGCCGACGCGTTCGTCGGCGGCCTGGTGGGTGAAGTGCCGCAGCGCCTCGAAGGCGTCCGGCTCCTCGTCGAGCAGGCCCTCGGCCCGCGCGGCGACGCGGTCCATCACCGACAGCGTGACGGTGCGGATCAGGTCACGGCGGTCCGCGAAGTTGCGGTAGAGGGTGGCGTTGCCCACCCCGGCGCGCCGGGCGATCTCGTCCAGCGGCATGTCGGGACCGTGCTCGACCAGCGCCTCGCGGGCGGCGGTGACGATCCGCTCGCGGTTGCGCGACGCGTCCGCCCGCATCCGCGACGGCCTGGCCTTGACGGCGACGCTGTCCACGATGGCGCTCCTCTCCCATGAACCGTATGCGGTGCGATCCGGGGAACGCATCCCCATTTCGCTTACGTACGGTGTAAACGGGGAAGGCATCCCCGGATATTTCACGGGAAGGATGTGTCCTGCGTCACATTCGAGTGGGAGCCGAGGGCGCCGCGAAGAGCGGGTGCTTGCGCGCCGCGGGCAGCGACGCGAGGTAGCTGACCAGCACGCCGCCCGCCGCCCAGGCGGACAGCACCCACCAGGCGGTCGAGGTGCCGTAGCCGCCGAAGTAGGCGTAGTCGCGCACCAGCGTGGTCGCGGCGCCGGACGGCAGCGCCTGCCCGATCGCCCGCCAGAACGGCGGCAGCAGCGTCGAGGGGTAGACGCCGCCGGAGCTGGGGTTGCCGAAGACCACGAAGACCAGCAGCGACAGCCCGATGCCCAGCTGCCCCAGCAGCACCTGGAAGGCCATGCCGGTGGCCGCCGCCGCGAACGTGGTGAGCACCCCGATCCACCACAGCGCCACGAAGTGGCCGGTCAGCGCGGAGAACAGCGGATCGACGACGATCGCCCCGCCGAGCCCGGACAGCACCGAGATCACCGCGAGCGAGCCCAGCCGGATGCCGACCCGGTGCACGTTGGACGGCCGGGCGCCGAAGGACATCGCGAGCGCGGCCGAGGCCAGGTACCCGCCGATGATCAGGCCGACGACCAGGTAGAACGAGCTGAGGCCGCGGCCGTCCGCCGCGTTCGGCGGACGGATGTCGGTGACCGCGACGGTGCGCCGGTTGGCCTGGTCGGTCTTCTGGAGGATCTGCGTGACGGTCTGCGCGACCGAGGGGCCACCGGCGGAGGCCAGCAGCACGCGGTCGGTGGTGGCGCGCGGGTCGATGACGAACGCGGCGTCCACGTTGCGGTGCAGGATCATCTGGCGCGCCGCCCGCACGTCCGCCGCAGCCGTCGCCCGCACCGGCTCGCCCTGGAGCCCGTTGAGCCCGTTCACCACCTTGGTCTCGGCCCGCGCGGGCGCGACGACGGCGACCGGGATGCGCTGCGGGCTGGGCGAGTGGAAGGCGCCCAGGTAGGAGACGATGAACGCCATCTCGATGACGAAGATGCCGATCAGCAGCAGCGCGGCCCGCCCGCTGACGGCGTCCTTCAGCTCCCCGAGGAAGCCCCGGGAGGAGCCCCCTGAGTCACCGGACGCGCGGTCCTCGCCGCCGTCCGTGCCTTCGCCGCCCGCGCCGTCCGCCATGTGCGCCACGTCAGGACTCCGCGGTGTCGTCGCCGGAGCCGCCGGAGCCGCCGCCCCGCGCGTCGTCGCCGCCCGCCGCCAGCGCGGCCTGCCGCCTGCCGATGACCACCGAGGCCGCCGCCGCGCTGGCCGCGAACGCCGCCGCCGCGACCCACGGCCGGTCCAGCACGTGGCAGGTGGCGTGGTCGAGGGAGTAGCGGCCGGGCCCCGCGATGCCGAGGCCGGCCGCCACCGCGCCCACCAGGCCCGCCGACTCGAAGCCGCCGTTGGCCGCGAAGAAGCCGTTGGGCAGGTGGAAGGAGACCGCGGAGGCCATCGTCCCGGCCGCCGCCGCGCCCGCCGCGGGCGTCGCCAGGCCCAGCGCCAGCAGGGTGCCGCCGCCCGTCTCGCCGAGTCCCGCGGCGAGCGCGCTGGGGCGGCCCGGCGTGAAGCCCATCTGCTCCATGCCCTGGGCGGTGCCCTCGATGCCAGGGCCGCCGAACCAGCCGAAGAGCTTCTGCGTGCCGTGCGCGAACAGCACGCCGCCCACGGCCAGGCGCAGGGCGAGCAGTCCGAGGTCCTTGCGGTGCGACATGGCGGGTCCTTCCCCGAGTGAGGTTCGAAAGGGGCCAGTTGTTCCACTGTGCGCCTGCCCGGGCCGCCGCGCTCCTAGTGTTACGCCATGCTGCGTATCGCCAACTGCTCAGGCTTCTACGGAGACCGGCTCTCCGCCGCCCGCGAAATGGTCGAAGGCGGCCCCGTCGACGTGCTCACCGGCGACTACCTCGCCGAACTCACCATGCTCCTGCTGTGGAAGGCCAGGCAGCGCGACCCGGACGCCGGGTACGCGCTCTCCTTCCTCGCCCAGATGCGCGACGTCCTCGGCACCTGCCTGGAGCGGGGCATCAAGGTGGTGGTCAACGCGGGCGGGCTCAATCCCGCCGGTCTCGCCCACAGCTTGCGCGAACTGGCCTCGGCCGCCGGTCTCGCTCCCCGCGTCGCCCACCTGGAGGGCGACGACCTGATGCCCCGTCTGGCCGAGCTGCGCGCGGCCGGTGAGGACCTCGCGCACCTGGGCACCGGCCGCCCGCTGGCCGGCGCGGGCGTCGAGCCGGTGACCGCCAACGCCTACCTGGGCGCCTGGGGCATCACGACCGCGCTGCGCGCCGGGGCGGACGTGGTGATCTGCGGCCGGGTCACCGACGCCTCGCTGGTCGTCGGCCCGGCCGCGTGGGCGTACGACTGGGCGCTCGACGACTGGGACCGGCTGGCCGGCGCGGTGGCCGCGGGTCACGTCATCGAGTGCGGCGCCCAGGCCACCGGCGGCAACTTCAGCTTCTTCACCGAGATACCCGACCCCGTCCGGCCCGGCTTCCCCATCGCCGAGCTGCACGAGGACGGGACCAGCGTCATCACCAAGCACCCCGGCACCGGCGGCGCCGTCACCACGGAGACCGTCACCGCCCAGCTGCTCTACGAGATCGAGGGCCCGCAGTACCTCGGCCCCGACGTCGTCACCCGCTTCGACACCGTGGCCCTCACCCAGGAGGGCCCCGACCGGGTGCGGATCGCGGGGGCGACCGGCGAGCCGGCCCCGGAGCGGCTGAAGGTCTGCGTCAACTACCGCGGCGGCTACCGCAACAGCGCCACGTTCGCGCTGGAGGGGCTTGAAACGCGGGCCAAGGCGCGGTTCGCCGAGGCGTCGCTGCTGGACGCGGTGGGCGGCCGGGAGCGGTTCGCGGACTTCGACGCGCGGCTGTCGCCCGCGGGCGACCGGCTGACGGTGACCGTGAAGGACGCGGACCGGGACGCCGTGGGCCGGGCCTTCTTCGCAGCGGTCGCCGGGACCGGTCTGTCCGGCTACCCGGGCCTGCACCTGGAGCACGCCTCGCCGCGCGCCACGGAGTACGGCGTCCACTGGCCCGCGCTGGTCGCGGCGTCCGCCGTGCGGCCCGAGGTGGTGCTGGACGACGGCACCCGGCTCGCGGTGCCCGAGCCGCCGCGCGAGCCGTTCCGGCGCGACGGGCGGGTGTACGGGAGCGTGACGGCGCACGACGATCCGCTGGTCCGCGTCCCGCTCGGCACCCTCGCCGGGGCCCGCTCCGGCGACAAGGGCGGCGACGCCAACCTCGGGGTATGGGCGCGGAACGAGAAGACGTGGCGGTGGCTGGGCTGGTACCTGACCGTCGACCGGCTGCGGGAGCTGCTGCCGGAGACCGCCGGGCTCGACGTCGAGCGTCACTGGCTGCCGAACCTGCGGGCGGTCAACTTCGTGGTGCGCGGGCTGCTGGGCGACGGGGTCGCCGCCTCCACCCTGGCCGACCCGCAGGCCAAGGCGCTCGGCGAACGCCTGCGCGCGGTCCAGGTGGAGGTACCCGCGGGGCTGCTGGGGGCGGGCGCGAAGGTGAAGGACCACGCTTTGCCCACGGAAGGGCAAAGCGCCGGACAAGACCGCGCCTGATCGCTGTGGAACGGCCCACACCGCCCGGTTTCCCGGCCGTCCCGGCGCCCCCGCCTGCTTAGGGTGAACCCGCCCCGCCCGCCGCGAGCGGCCGGGGCGCACCAGGCATCGAGCGGTACGCGAATGGACAGCACGAGGGGAACCCGGACCGTGGACAACACCATCCTGCACAAGGCGATCTTCCTGCTGCGCGACTGCCACGAGTCCGAGCAGCAGGTCGTGGCCCGCCTCAAGGACTACTTCCCCGAGATGTCGCTGGGCGAGCGCGAGCGGTACACCAGTGAGGCGTGGGACATGGTGCACGGCAAGCACGCCGAGATCTGACGGCCGTAAGCCGGCACGCGTAACGGAACCGGTGGCGGGGCATACGTGCCCCACCACCGGTTTCTCGTTCTTCGTCGCACGGCTCGCGGCGTTCGGCGGGCGGACCGCCGATCGGCGCACAAAGATGGGCGGTGACCACACCGACGCGGGGCAGGCGCAAGCGCGAGACCAGCCAGGCCCGAGAAGGGACGGACACCGTGGCACGACCCAGGATTCTGGTAGTGGGCGCCGGCTTCGCCGGAGTCGAGTGCGTACGCCGGCTGGAGCGCAGGCTCTCGCCGGGCGAGGCCGACCTGGTGCTCGTCACGCCGTTCTCCTACCAGCTGTATCTGCCCCTGCTGCCACAGGTGGCCTCCGGCGTGCTCTCTCCGCAGTCGGTCGCGGTCTCGTTGCGGCGGAGCGGGAAGTTCCGCACCCAGATCATCCCGGGCGGGGCGATCGGCGTGGACACCAAGGCCAAGGTCTGCGTCATCCGCAAGATCAGCGGTGAGATCCTCGACGAGCCGTACGACTACATCGTGCTGGCCCCCGGCAGCATCACCCGCACCTTCGACATCCCCGGCCTGATCGAGAACGCGCGCGGCATGAAGACGCTGGCCGAGGCCGCGTACATCCGCGACCACGTCATCGCGCAGCTGGACCTTGCCGACGCCAGCCAGGACGAGGCCGAGCGCGCCTCGCGGCTGCAGTTCGTGGTGGTCGGCGGCGGCTACGCGGGCACCGAGACGGCCGCCTGCCTGCAACGGCTGACCAACCACGCGATCAAGAAGTACCCGCGGCTCGACCCCCGGCTGATCAAGTGGCACCTGATCGACATCGCGCCGAAACTCATGCCGGAGCTGGGCGACAAGCTGGGCGCCAGCGCGCTGGAGATCCTGCGCGCCCGCGGCATCGAGGTCTCCCTCGGGGTGTCCATCGCGGAGGCGGGGCCGGACAAGGTGACGTTCACCGACGGCCGGGTGCTGCCGTGCCGCACCCTGATCTGGACCGCGGGCGTCGCCGCGAGCCCGCTGGTGGGCACCCTCGGCGCCGAGACGGTGCGCGGGCGGCTCGCGGTCACCCCGGAGATGACGGTGCCCGGCACGGGCTACGACGGCGTCTTCGCGCTGGGCGACGCGGCCGCCGTGCCGGATCTGGTCAAGGGCGACGGGTCGGTCTGCCCGCCCACCGCCCAGCACTCCATGCGCCAGGGCCGCCGGGCCGCCGAGAACGTCATCGCCTCGCTGCGCGGCCGCCCCCTCCAGCCGTACGTCCACAAGGACCTGGGCCTGGTGGTGGACCTCGGCGGGCGCGACGCGGTCTCCAAGCCGCTCGGCATCGAACTGCGCGGGGTGCCCGCGCAGGCGGTGGCCCGCGGCTACCACTGGTCGGCACTGCGCACCGGCCCCGCCAAGACCCGCGTGATGGTCAGCTGGCTGCTGAACGCGTTCGCGGGCGACGACTTCGTGCGCACCGGCTTCCAGGCGCAGAAGCGGGCCTCGCTGGTCGACTTCGAGTACACGGACGTCTACCTGTCGCCGGAGCAGGTACGCAAGCACACCGCGTCGGTCGTCGCCCGGCAGGGCTGAGGCACAGGGCTCTCGGATGGTCAGCGGCGGGCGTCCGCCGCGACCTTCAGCGGCGGGCGTCTGTCGCGACGTTCAGGGGCGGGCGTCCGCCGCGACGTTCAGGGGCGGGCGTCCGCCGCGACCTTCAGGGCCCAGCCGACCAGCGGCGCCTGGAGCGGAAGCCGGGCGTAGGCGACGGCTTTCAGCGGGGCGGGCCGCTCCTTCCAGTCACGCGCCATCTTGACGTTGGCCGGGAAGACGGCGGTGAAGAACGCGGCGGCGGCGAGCCCGCCCAGACGCCGGGTGGCGGGCAGCGCGACGGCGGCGGCGAGCCCGAGTTCGGCGGCGCCACTGACGTACGTCCAGGTCCGGGCGCTGCCCGGCAGCGAACGGGGCACGATCGCGTCGAACTGCCGCGGTGCCGCGAAGTGGGCCACGCCCGCCGTGGCGAACAGTCCGGCGAGCAGTCGTGCGGAACGCGGCGCACGCGCCATCGTGGACCTCCGGTGAGTGGGGTGAGTGCGGGCGGGGTGCCCGCGACTGTGCCATGTTACCGGCGGTAGCCCCAGCCTGTTGCGGATCTGGTCCCCGGCGGGACCGGCCGACCCCGCCGACCGATCCGCCGCTCTCGCCGGGCGGCCTCTCCGGCTCACGGCCGCCGAGATCGCCCGGTCCCCCGTGTCGCCGTCACACGCCGCGCCAGTCGGCATCATGCCCACTGGCGCAGACGATGTCGGGGCCGTAGTCGCCGTGCCGAGGGCCACCATGGCAGCCGGTTTGCCCCGCTTCGCGAGAGGGCCGTTCATATGACGCGAGACATGCCCCCGAACGAAGGCCCTCAGACCTCTCGGAGGCAGAGCCCTCGGCAGGAAACGTAACGTTGCGCGTGACCGTGGCCATGGTGTTCTCCCGGTTCTCGATGACGGTGCCCAAGCGTGCGGACTTCGCCGGAATTCCCTCTGCGGGCTTCCGCACGGCGGACGCTACGGACCCGTGTCACTCGTTCGGTACAGCCTCCGTCGTGGCCAGGGTCTGCGGGCGCGAGCCGACGCGCTCCATGACCGCGCACACGAAGCCGGCCACCGCGACGACGAGGGCGAGGACGATCCAGCCCGGTTTGCCCCAGTCGACGCACATGGCGATGACGACGATCGGCGCCACAGCTTCGGAGAAGCCGTGCCCGAGACCGATCACGCCTTGGTACTGCCCCTGAGCCTCCGGCTTCGCGAGCGCGAACGAGAGCTCGAACGTGCCGGCGGCCTGCCACACTTCGGCGAGTGAGTGAATGATCACTCCAGCCAGAAGCAGGGCGACCGCCACCCAGGCGGCAGGGCCGGCGGCCACGGCCATGAGGATCCACGCGACGACGAACAACGGACCCGACAGGGCGAGCAGCCGCGCCGCCGAGCGGGGCCCGTCGATGGACTTCGTCGCCGGGATCTGGGCGGCGGCGACGATCGCCGCCTCGAAGAAGAGGACAATCGGCGCCATCCACCGGGGTGCCGCCGTGTGCAGGACGATCCACACCGGAAGAGCCTGGATCAGAACGAAGTACTGCAGACTGGCGACCGAGGAGGCCGCGGTCAGTCCCAGGTACCGCAGGTCGCGCAGAGCCACCCACCGAGGTGCCTTCTCCTCGGAGTCATCCTGCTTGACAGGCCGCGTCGGCGGTATGTGCGGCAGTCGCGCCAGGATTCCGGCGGCGATGAGGAAGGTGACGGTGTCGATGAGGATCATCGTCACGTACGCGGGGCGGGTGTCGATCGCGAGGACGACCGCGGCTCCGAGGGTGCCGATGGCGAGTCCGACATTGGTGACGGCACGCAGATACGTCCTCAACTGCGCGCCCTTGCCCTCTTCCGCGAGGGCGCCGATCATCGCGCCTCGTGCGCTGACCGTGCCCGCACGACCGACCGCGGCCAGGGCGGCCACGATCAGCAGTGGCCACAGGCGGTGCACGAGCAGTAGGCCGACACTCGCCACGGCTTCCAGCAGCATGGAAGCGATGACGACCTCACGCGAGCCACGACGGTCAGCCTGATCGCCGATCAGCACACCGGCTCCGAAACCGGCCAGCGACCCGACCGTGAGTCCGAGACCGGTCGCGGTCGGACTCAGCCCGGCGGACCTGATCAGGAAGATCGTGCCAGTCGACAGGAACATGCCCATACCGACCGTGTTGACGATGGTCGACAGCGCCAACAACCGCTGGCGGGGTTCCTGCGGACCGCGGACCGCGGACCGCAGTCTGCTCAGAGGAGTCGCGGCGGTCATGCGACCACCCCGGCGAGGCGCACGGCGCGGGTCGGCGGCTCGCTGCCGACCTCGTGGAGCGGCTGGGCGGTCCGAGCGGCGCACCACTCGAAGCGTCGCCGAGAATTCACGGTGTCTCCCCTTCCTCGACCCGCGGGACGCGGGACGAGATCAGCTGATGTGTAAAGGCGCGAAGCGGATATGAGGCCCACGCTCCGCGTGAAGCCGATCCGGCCGGGCCCTCCTGCGGGGACCCGGCGGATCGGCGGGCCTCGTGCCGGGCCGGATCACGGAGGAAGGCCTGCCGCCCCGTTGGGACCCGGCGCTCAGGGAGTGCTCAGGAAAGCGTCTTCGAGCCGTACGATGTGGGCCTGTGCCCACCGGGCGACACGCCGGGCGCAGTCGGCGTCCGTCTCTCCCGGACGCAGGCCGCCCAGGACCACGGTGCGGTATTCGTCGACCGAGATACCACACTGCGGAGTGCTTTCCAGACGGCGCAGCAGCCACTTCTTGCGTCGGCACAGCTGCCCGGAAAGTACCAGAGCGGCATCCGCCACAAATCCTGCCGCCAGCCCGGCGGAGACTCGCGCCGTCATGTAGTCCTTGGAGTCGAGCTGCCCCGCGACATCGGTGAGGCAGTTCTCCGCGTCAGCCTTGAGGAAACGAGCGAGTGACCGCCGATAGGACGAACCGTCCAGCAGCGCCTTCATTTCCTGGAAGAATTTTTCGTTCTTCAGCGGGATTCCGATGGACAGACGGTAGACGAAGTCCTGAAGGAAGTCCCCCATGGAGCAGAACTCGATCTCGTCGTCGAGGTAGGCCTTCAGCGCCGTGCCCAGCGTGTCCGTCGGCCAGACCTTCAGGTCGATACGGGCGTTGCCGTACACACCCATCCAGTTGTGCCAGCGGACACCGCTCGGGTCGGACCCCGGCCAGGTCTCCATGGTCTCGTCGACCGGCAGGTCGAGCTCGCGGTCGGAGAACACGTACAGGTCGATGTCACTGAACGTATTACCCCAGCCGGCCGCCGTGGATCCGGTCATACAGACGGCCTCGGCTTCGGTCAAGCCGGGGAAGTGCTTGAGAAGCCCCTCGAAGGAAAGGTCCGGCCGGTCCAGAACCGGCGGCTGTGCGGCGATCACCTGGATAGTGGGATTGAACATGGAGATCCTCCCGGATGGGTATGTTCGAGTAGATTCCGAGAATTCTGTGCAGTCCTTACGGTCCGCACATCGCTACTTTTTCATGCTAGGATCCGAGCCCATGGGGAATTCCATGGATATATCGAAGCAGTCGTCCGCTCTCGTTCCCTGGAGCACGGAATCGGGAAATAGCACAGTGCTCGTGTGCATTCCGTGGGCAGGTGCAGGAGCCACTCCGTTCCACGCCTGGGGACCGGTGATCGGCGACGCGGCCGCCGTGTACGGCGTACGACTCGCGGGGCGTGAGAGCCGGCAGGTGGAGCCTCCCGCGACGAGCCTGGCCGACGTGGTGACGGAGCTGGTCGAGGAGCTGAGCGCGCTCGGGGCTTCCCGTGTCGCGCTGTTCGGACAGTGTTCCGGGGCGCTGACAGCGTTCGAGGTGGCCCGAGCGTTGACGTCCCTGGGCTCCGGCCCTGAACTCGTCCAGCTGTTCGTGGCATCCCAACTGCCGCCCCGCGTGCTGGCGGACAGACGCCTCGATCCGAGCCAGGACCCCGCCCGCTACGTTCCCGAGCATCTCCGCGGAGAGCCGGAGCTGATGGAGGTGCTGCTGCCCATCCTGACCGCCGACATGGAACTGGTCGCGAAGTACGCCTACATGCCCGGTGCCCCCCTCGGCGTTCCCCTGACGGCCGTGTACGGGGAACTCGACGACGATCTCGATCGGACGGTCGTCGACGGTTGGAGACATGAGACCACCGGCGAGACTGTCGTTCACGAGATCGCGGGAGCCGACCATCTCTTCGGCGGGGCCGCGTGGCTGGATCTCGCGCGGTCGGTCCGCTCCCTGCTGTCGTAGCCGCCCGACAGCCGAACGCCGCTCATCCATCGCCGAGGAACACCGCGAGCTGCGCGGGGGTCGAGTGGGAGAAGAGATCGACGACCCGGACCCTTGGCCACCTCTGCCGCAGGACCTTGGCCACGCTGACCACCGTGGCCGAGGTCGCACCAAGGTCGAAGAACCCCGTGTGGGGGTCGAGCGATTCCACACCGAGGGCCTCCGCCCACACTGCGGTGATCACCGTCTCCGGGTCGCCGTCCAGACTGCCGATCGTCCCGGAACTCGCGCTCTGTTCAGGCATCCATGGCCTCCTTCAGCGTCGCGCCGACCCGGCGGACATGTTCCAGGTCCGCCGGGTCGAGCACGGTGACGATCAGGCCCTCGACTCCGGCTTCGCGGTACTCCATGACCCGACGCCGGACTTCGTCACGCGTCCCGCACAGCGCGAATCCACGCACCGCACTGGGCGCGAGGCCGAGCAACGGCCCCAACCGTGCCAGGGCGTTCTGGAGTTCGGCCTCGGATTCGGTAATGATCGCATGCCCCAACCAGGTCTTCGTGATCTCACCCGGGTCTCGGCCGACGGCCGCACATGCCTTTTCCAGCACCTGGATCTTGTGTCGCACGGTGGCCGGTCCACCGAAGAAGTTGCAGGCGTCCCCGAGGCGCGCGACCGTCGGGATGAGCACGCGCTCGCCGCCTCCGCCGATGAGAATGGGCGGGCCACTGGGGCTGAGCGGGCCCGGCACGTTGAGGGGCTCGTCGATGCGGTGGTAGGAGCCGGAGAACCGGGCGGCCTGCTCGGTGAACATGGCGCGGCAGATCTGAACCGCCTCCGCCAGCCGTGCCAGACGCTCCTTGGTCGGCTGGAAGTCCAGGCCATAGGCGCGGCATTCCTCTTCGTGCCATCCGGCGCCAATGCCCAGGATCGCGCGGCCCCCGCTGATGATGTCGATGGTGGTGACCATCTTGGCCAGCAGCGCGGGGTTCCGGAAGCCGTTGCAGGAAACGAGGGCACCGAGCCGCACGCTCGACGTGACGGCCGCCAGGGCCGCCAGCGTCGTGTACGCCTCGAGGATCGGCTCGTCCCGTTCGCCGACCGAGGCGATCTGGTGCACGTGATCCATCGTCCACAGGCTGTCGAAGCCTGAGGCTTCGGCAGCCCGCGCGACCTCGACGACACGCTCGAAGAGCTTGTTGTCCATAGTCCCGGGAAAGGAGTAGCCCGCGAGCTGCAGTCCGACCCGGGTCACCAAGGCGCCGCTCATCCGGCGACTGCCGACTGCGTGAGTATCTCGGCCTCGAAGGACGACGGCGTCTCGACCAGGCCGAGTTCGAGGAGCCGGCCGCACAACGTGCGGACAACCTCACGGACTTCGGCGACCGGAAGGCCGAGCTTCTCGGCGACGGCGGTGACCACCTCGCCGACGGTGCGACGTCCGTCGATCAGCAGCCACACGGTACGCCCGTCGCTGTCGAGTACGTAGCGGCCGATCAGGGTCTCGAGCAGCACGCCTCCCTCGGCTCGCTCGCTCAGGTGCTCTACCTGACAGGTCAGGCGGGCGGTTACGTCCAGCCGGCGGACCAGGACGTCGTCGTCGTGGACAGTGCTCATGAAGTTGCCTCCGTGGCCAGGGCCTTCTCGATGAAGGCCGCAGTGTCTGAAATGGTGGGAGCGATGAACGGCAGGTCGACCGGAAACTCGGTGCCCAGCTCCTCGTTCAACCGTGCGCCGATCTCCACCGCGTGCAGGGAGTCGCCCCCGAGGGCGTCCATGAAGTTCGCGTCGTGGTCGATGTGCTCAATACCGAGGACCTCGCGCCAGACCTTCTCCACATGTCCGGTGATGCTCAGCGCTCGGGGCCGGTCGACCGGTCGCGGCAATGCCTGGCCGGACGACTCCGGTTCGGCCTCAGGGCGCTCCAGCCAGAACCTGCGACGGGTGAACGGGTAGGTGGGCAGTGACATACGGCGCCGTGTCTCGCCGCCGTAGTACGCGGCCCAGTTGACCGAGACTCCCGCGCGCCATGCCGCGGCGGCCACGTCGGCCAGGTCGAAGGACGGACCGACCGTGATCTGGCCGACTCCCTCCCGCACGGCCCCTCCTTCCCCGGCGGTGCAAGCGTCGAGGGCCGCGGGAAGCGATGCCGGGTCGCCGCCGGCGGCCAGCCAGTCGGCCGCGGGGCGCACCCAAGCCGGTGCATCGATCCTTGAGAACGTCAGACCAAGGCGCAGGAGCATCCCGGCCACACCAAGTGCGGCGAGAGCCCCGGCCTTCTCCGGCGGCAGGTCCCCGATCTCCGCACGTCCCGTGAGTTCGCTCAGTACGGAGGCCATCAACCGCTCTGTCGCGACGAGTCGGTGTCCCAGTTCGGACAGCTGGTCCGGAGTTCCCTGGATGGACAACGACCACCGCGCGATCGGCCGGTCGGGTTCGCTCCCCGCTCGCAGGCATGTGACGGCTTCGGAGACGTCGCCGACCACGGCCGCCCATCGTCGGGGGAATCTGGCGCGCCCCACAGCGAGCGTGTAGGCGGCATCGGCCAAGGCCCCCGAGTCGAGCCCGGTCATGGAGTCGAGACGGTCCGCCAGTCGATGCCGCATGCGGTCGACTTCCTCGTCACTGCGGGCGGACAAGGCGAGGACCTGGCGCGGGCGTCCTGGCGCCGACGGCCGGGTCCCAGACGCGGACTCGACCACCACGTGGGCGTTGGAGCCGCCGAGGCCGAAGGAGCTGACACCCGCGATGCGCGCTCCGTCCCCGGACCAGGGGACCGTGTCGGAGCTGATGACGAAGGGACTTGAGGCGAGGTCGATCTCGGGGTTGGGCGAGCGGAAGTGCAGTGTGCCGGGCACGGTGGCCCGCTCGACAGCGAGGGTCGCCTTGATGAGTCCTGCGACACCCGCTGCCGCGTCCGTGTGGCCGATATTGGGCTTCACAGCACCGAGTTTGAGCGACCGGGCCGGCCGCCCGGGGGTCGCGAAGACCCTCTGGAGGGCCTCGAACTCGACAGGATCGCCGATGGCTGTGCCCGTCCCGTGGGCCTCGATGTATCCGACCTCGTCGGGGGTTACACCGGCCCGCGCGAGCGCGCTGCGGATCACCTGTTCCTGGCCGCCGATGTTGGGGACGGTGAATCCTCCACGGGATCCGCCGTCGTTGTTGACCGCCCAGCCTCGTACGACAGCCCGGCGGTGGTCACCGTCGGCCCGCGCGTCGGCGTCCCGCTTCAGCACGACGATCCCCGCCCCGGAGCCGGGAACGGTACCCGAGGCCGCGGCGTCGAACGTACGGCACCGCCCGTCAGCCGACAAGATCCCGCCGTCCGTGTACGTGTAGCCGTCGTCGTCCGGCATGAGCAGGCTGACACCGCCTGCCAGAGCGATGTCGCAATCCCCCGCAGCCAGTGCCGAGCAGGCGAGCGCGACTGCGCTCAGAGCGGTCGCACAGCCGGTCTGCACGGTGATGGCCGGGCCGGTGAATCCCAACTTGAACGCGAGCCGAGGCGCCAGGAAGTCCTTCTCGTTGGCCAGTGTGACACGCACGTCTCCCGTGCGTGCCGCCACGGCTTCTGACGGAGCGACGTGTTCACGGCGGTAGTGGTTCTCGCCCGAGCCGACGAACACACCGACAACCGCGTCCCGGTCACCGGCATAGCCTGCGTCTTCCAGCGCCTCGGCTGCCACTTCCAGCAACACCCGTTGCTGGGGGTCCATGATGAGGGCCTCTGTCGGTGGCACACGGAAGTAGTCGGCATCGAACCACTCGATGTCCCTGACCTTTGCCATCGCGCGGATGTGAGTACCGTCCCGCCCTTCCCCGCCCGCCCCGGACTCAGGGCCGTCCGGTCGGCTCACCGACTCGACGCCCTCGACAAGGTTCGTCCAGTACTGCTCGACGTTGTCCGCGCCGGCAAACCGCGCCGCCATGCCGACCACCGCGACAGGAGACAGTATTTGAGGTGGCGCTTGCTGCATCTGGAGAACTCCTGGTGAATCATCGAGGCTGACTGGCACTCAGTCCGCAATGGTGTCCGCGAAGAATATGGGTGAGGCATGCACCGACCGCCGGTGCATGAATTCATTGGCGGCTCGCGTCACACGTCCACAGTTCTGATCGCGCATCTTCGAGATCACAACTAGACTTTTTCCACAAGGGATTCGCGAGTGACCGGCCCACTACCGGGGCTGTCGCCACCTGCCATGTCACTGGTTGTGCGCTGAATTCACTCGACCACCGCGCCTGCCTGGCTGGAGGACTTCCGCACTCTCTCGACGAAGTCCGCGAGCCGCGGGGCTTGGAACAACGCGCGCACGCTCACGTCCGTGCCGACTTCCCGGCGCGTGCGAGTGACTACCTTGATCACCATCAACGAGTGTCCGCCGAGGGTGAAGAAGTCGTCCGCGGGACCGACCCGGGCCACGCCGAGTTCATCGGCCCAGATGGCGGCCACGGCTGCCATCAGCGGATCATCCCCCGAGGCGCAGCGTTCCGTACCGGCCCTGGCTCGGTCGGCGAGTACACGGCGGGCCCGCTCCACCAGAGCTCGACGGTCGATCTTGCCGTTGGGAGTGAGCGGCATGGCGTCCAGGAGCGTCAGCTCACTCGGAATCATGTGCCCCGGCAGCCGGTCGGCCAGGAACGTCTTCAGCTCAGACGGATCCGGCCCGCCGCTGCGCGCTGTCGCCCAGGCGAGCAGCCGGGTACCGACGGACTCACCCGTGTCGGTGGCGACACACGCGTCGATGATGTCCGGATGAGCCTTCAGCGCTGCACCCACCTCACCGAGTTCGACGCGGTAGCCCCGTACCTTCACCTGTTCGTCACGTCGTCCCACGTACATCAGGCGCCCGTCGGAAGCCATTCGTGCCAGGTCGCCGCTGTGGTAAGTGAGTCGCTCGTCCTGGGGGCCCCAGACTTCGACACGGAATGCCCGCGCGGTGGCGTCGTCGTCGTCAAGGTACCCACGTGCCAGCCCGGGACCGGAGATCCACATCTCACCGGTCTCTCCCGTGGACGTGGGCGTTCCATCCTCGTTCCGCAACGACACCTCGAGATCGGGGAGCGGGACGCCAATGGGACTTCCCCCGCCCTCGACCGCGTCATTCGCAGTGATCGGGCAGTGCGTGACATGCACGGTGGTCTCGGTGATGCCGTACATGTTCACGATGCGCGGGCTTCGGTCGCCATGACGAGCGAACCACCCGCTCAACGAGGCAGGATCCAGCCTTTCACCACCGAGGACGACCAGCCGCAGATGGTCAAGGCGGGCAGGTCGCTGCTCGTCCGCACTGGCCAGCGCGACCAGAGCGGATGGGGTTTGGCTGAGCACCGTGACGGACTCGCGTTCGATCAGGCCCAGGAGTTCATCCGGCAGGCGCGCGTCGTCATCCTCCACGACCACGAGCCGACCACCGAACAACAAAGGCCCCCACATCTCCCACACCGAGAAGTCGAAGGCATAGGAGTGCAGCATCGTCCACACATCATCGGCGCCAAGGTCGTAGACCTGCGACGCGGCGGCCATAAGCCTGGTGACGTTGCGATGCGTCACCTTCACGCCCTTCGGCGCGCCCGTGGAGCCTGAGGTGAACATCACGTAGGCGAGGTCCTCGGCTGACACCGCGACGGCCGGGGGCAATTGCTCCGGGCCTTCGGTCACGCCGACCAGCACCGGTGTCCCGCGGTGCCATCCCTTGACCCGGACCGCGAGGTCGTCATCGGTCAGCACGACGTCCGCCCCGGCACGTTCCACCAAGCCGGCGAGGCGCGTGTCCGGATACCGGGGATCGAGCGGTACGTAAGCCGCCCCTGCCATGAGTACGCCGAGGATGGCAGGCACCACCCGGGGTCGCGTGACGCATACGGGCACCAGGTCGCCGGGACGGACCCCTGAGGCGACCAGCCGCCTGGCGATGCCACGGGCAAGGTCGTGAAGTTGTCCGTAGGTCATTGAGGCGCCGTCGGCGGTGAGGGCCAGGGCCTGGGGACTCTTTACGGCCTGGTGGGCGAACCACTCGTGCAGCGTCTCGGCTGGTCCCGTGGGCTGCGCCTTTTCGGCCGCGTTGCTGTCTGTCTCCGGCATCATTCCCCCATAGGTCACACCTGACCCGACGTTAAGTGGCGACGAAGCGGGTAAGGACCTCATCGCGCACCGGCGTGCACTGCCATGGTGGGCGAGCGTTGCGCCCCACTCCGCTCACGCATGAGCCGGACGTCAGCGAACGTCACATTCATGCAAAAAGGCCAGGGCAAGGCATCCGTCCCCCCGATCGACCGCGGCACACGAACGGAGACGCAGCCATTCCCGCCCTCGGTCGACGGTTCCGAAGCTTCACCAGCGGTGGAGCAGGAACCAGTGTCCAGCTTCGAAGAAGGTACACCTAGCCACCAGCCACGATGGTGGCAGGACTGCCGGCCGACCGAATCTCCCGTTGAGGATGCTTGATTCACGGCTCGGAGGTCAAGCATCTTCTGTTGCGGCCCGAGGCCACTTGGCCGAATGTTTACAGCGTCGGCGCGCCATCGCGCGCCGACACCGGTAACACTGGATTCTGGTCGCCAGGGCGCGCCTCGCACACTGGATCAAGGCACTCGGGCGATACCGCAGCAGGCCTGCTGACCTGCCGTTTCACGCTCGATTGCGGCAACGCTGGCGCTCGCCCTCGATGGAACCGGCGAACCGGTGCTGACGCCCAGCGAGGGGAAGGGGACCGGCTCCGAGTCGAGCGGGCGCCGGATAATTGCTGTGGTCAAAGATAATGCTGGGAGCTAGACTCCAGCGACCTCGAACACCTCTCCGCAGGCCACGTGCCGAACGCCGAGGGGTGCAACGGGACTTGGGGGGAGTGTTACATTTTGCGGCGCCATCACACGGTCCCGCCTGGAGCTGCCTCAGCAGCTCGGCGGGAGCTCTCGCGTGACACCTATTGCGGTCACGAAACGCGGGCCGGTAGCAGGAACCATCACTGATCCCTTCGCTTGAGCAGGAATCGAAGGGCAAGGATGCGTCCCACGGTAAGTCCGTACATTGGCAGCGATGTCCGGATTGACCTCTATAAGGAATTAACGGGGTAGAGATCGTCGTGAGCCTGATACGCCTGGCAATTGTCGGTGGTGGCCCGTACTGCACGTATGCGATGGAACGGCTGGCGGCTTCGGTGGCTTCACACGAAGGCGTCACTCTCGAGATCCACGTCTTCGACCGCACCGGCCAGTTCGGCGCAGGCGGGGTGCACAGCCCCCTTCAAGCCCCCACCAGCTTCCTCAACCGCATCGCCAAGCACGTGTCTTTCGGCGCGGACGACACCAACGAAGGTGCAGGGCCGGTCCTGCCGGCCGGGCGTCGTCCAAACCTGTACGAGTGGTGCCGACGCAAGTTCGCGCAGACCGGTGACCCCCGCTTCGACATCGAGGCCGACAGTTGGCCCAAGCGCTACCTGCACGGCATGGCTCTGCGTGAGCAGTTCGCCCGATACGTGGAATCGCTGCGCGCCCTGTCCCGGGTGACCGTGGAACTGCACCATCACGAAGTCATCGACATGGAAGACCTCGTCGGGCCCGCGGGAACAGCGAAGGCGCTGGTGATCACTTCGCTGCCGCTCGCCGAGGATGAGGAGAGCGCACCCCAGCGCACCACCGTCGACCAAGCACTGCTCCTCACCGGACACTCCTACAACGACCCCATGCGCTCCGAGCGGACCCGCCACTGGGCTGAGTGCGCGAACTCCACAGCGCGATCCACCTACCTGCCGAGTGCGTACCCGCTCCAGGAACGGCTGACCGCGGAGGCGGCGGGCCCCGGCCAGGTGGTCGGTTGCGCCGGCACCATGCTGACCGGCATCGACGTCGTCCTTCACCTCACGGAAGGACGCGGGGGCCGCTTCGAGCGGGACAGTGGCGGAAACCTGCGCTACCTGCCCTCCGGTCGGGAGCCCCGTTCCATCGTCGCCTTCAGCGAGTCCGGTCTGTTCGCGTTCGCGCGCTGCCCGGAGTCGAGCCGTCCCGGGGTGCCGCAAGCGAAGCACAGAGGCGTCTTCCTGACCATCGAGGCGGTCGACCGGCTTCGTCGCAACTTCGGCAGCCGCCCCGTCCGAATCGGAGAGAGGATGGTGCGTCAACTCGACTACGAACAGCACCTGTTCCCTCTCATGGTCGCTGAGATGTGGCTGCTGTACTACGCGACCCTGTTCGGTCCCGACTTCGGTCGGCACCTCGCGCAAGCGTCCCGGGCGGCACGCGAGGACTTCCTGGACCGCGCGGCAGGGTGCCTTTCGTCCGACGAGTCCGTCCGTATGCTGACGGCCCCCATGAGCGAGAGTGTGGCCGAGGCCGTGACCGCCTTGGAGTCCCTGCTAGGGGGACGCTCCCAGTATGCCGCCCTCTGTGCGGAAGAACGGGCCTGGTCCTTCGAGGCCCTGGTCGAGCGGTACGCGGAGGTGGTACTGGGCGAGGAGGGCCGCAAGGATCTCGAAGCGGCCCTGGACAGTCCGTCCGAAGTGGCTTCGGTAGTAGCCGGGTTGAAGTCACCAACCGGTCACGCCGTGCTTCCCTCCGGCAACTTGTTCTCCTGGGAACGGACTCTCCAGCCCATCGCGGACAGCGAGCAGACCTCAGCGGAGCGATACCGCGAGGCGATGGTGGACTTCATGGCCACCGACCACCTCTGGGCGCGTCAGGGCAACTTCATGAATCCCGCCAAGACCGCGGCGGACGGAGTCTGGCGCGGTCTGCGGCCTGTGATTGTGCACGCAGTCAACTTCGGTGGCCTGCACGCAGAATCACACCGCAAGTTCCTCGGTACCTGGCTGCGCCAGCACAACAGGCTGGCATACGGGCCGGTACCAGACGTGATGGAGAGGATCCGCGCACTGATCGAGCACGGCATCCTCGACGTCTCGCCGGGCCCAGGAGCCCGGGTGGCCACAGAAGGAGACGGCCTGGCCGTCGTCGGGCCGCGCACCGGTGTCGTTCGTCATGTCGACGTCCTGGTCGACGCTCGGGTCCCTGCTTTCGACGCATCCGCGGACATTGCTGACCTGTATCCGAACCTGCTGCGCCGTGGCATCGTCCGCAAGTGGTGCAACCCTCAGCCCGGCGGCCCTGGCTTCGAGCCCGGTGGGCTCGACCTCGCCGAGGACTTCCAGGTCGTCCGTCCTGACGGATCCGTGGACGGGCGGATCACCGTGCTCGGACCCGCCATCGAGGGACAACGGTTCTTCCAGGGTGGGGCCTTGAAGCCGGACGCGAATCACCACGCCATGCGGAACATCCTGTGCTGGCTGCACAACTTCTGGGGGGCGGCCGACGCCGGGGGCTAGAGCGGAAACCGAGCCGCACGACCCATATCCGCCCTCTCAAGAGACTCCACTTTCATGGACATTCAGCACGACGCCCGTACCGGGGCTGAACAGCCAGAGGCCGTGCACCACCTCGTAGGCGAACAGTCCCGGTGCCGCCCGGACGCTCTCGCCGTGGTCGACCTGGCCACCGACCGACACCTCACCTATCGAGAACTGTGGCACCGCGCGGGCGGGCTCGCCGCGCGACTGCAGGCCACCGGCGTGGGCCGCGGTGATGTCTGTGGCGTCGCTCTCAGTCGCTCGGCCGACCTGGTCGTCGCCATGCTCGCAGTGGCGAGGGCCGGAGGCTGCTACGTTCCTCTGGACACCGGAGCGCCAAGGCGCCGTTCCGCTGCCCAGTTGACCGACTCGATGGCCCGCTGCCTCATCGCGGCACCCGAGGACCGCGACCACGCTTCCGCCTTAGTCCCAGGACTGACCGTGGTCGACGTGGTGCGCGAATGCGATACCGCACCCCACGTTTCGGACCCCGAGATCTCCGGCGACGACCCGCTCTACGTGAACTTCACGTCCGGCACCAGCGGCCGTCCCAAAGCCGTCGTCGTGCCCCACCGCGCCGTGAGACATCTGGCCAACGACCCGACCTACTGCCACCTCGAACCGGGAGACCGGGTCGGCAACGCCGCCAATCCCGCGTTCGACGCCACGACCTTCGAGGTGTGGACGACCCTCGTGGCCGGTGGGACTGTGGTTGTCCTGCCGCCCGTGGCCACCGTAGGGCTGGAGCGCTGGACCAGCCTGCTGCGTACGGCCGGCATTGACGCGTTGTTCCTGACCACCTCCTTGTTCCATGTGATCGCCCAGGAGCAGCCCGAGGCACTGGGCACGCTGAAGACACTGCTTGTGGGCGGTGAGGCGCTGAACCCCGAAGCAGCCCGCCGGGTGCTGGCCTCGGCTCCGCCGGGACGGCTGGTGAACGTCTACGGGCCGACGGAGGCCACCACGTTCGCCACTTACTACGACCTCACTCCGGAGCGACTCGACCGGGTGGAAAGAGTGCCCATCGGACGCGCGATCCAGCACACCACGCTCCATGTCCTCGATCCGGACCTTCGGCCCGTCGCGGACGGAGAACGGGGCGAACTGTGCATCGGGGGGCCGGGAGTCGCGCTCGGCTACCTGGGCCGTCCCGGGCTGACCACCGAACGATTCGTCACTTTGCCCGGCGCCCCGGGCCTCGGGCCGGTGTATCGCACGGGAGACGTGGTACGGAAGTCCCCAGGAGGCCTCCTGGAGATTTTCGGGCGGTTCGACCGGCAGGTGAAGCTGCGGGGCTTCCGCGTCGAACTCGAAGAGATCGAACGGGCGGCGCTCGCCTCGAGTGTGGTCGTGGAGGCGGCCGTCGAGAAGGTGGGCGAAGGCGCTTCGGCCGCCCTGGTGGGCTTCGTTGTGCCCGTGGCTGACAGTGGCAGCGGCCCGGGCACCTTCGGGGAGAGGCTTCAGTCGGCTCTCGTCACGCTGCTGCCCGACTACATGCTTCCCGCACGCTGGATCGTCCTGGACCGATTGCCGCTCGGGCCCACCGGAAAGACGGACCGTGCCGCGCTGCTCCGGCAGATCGCAGCCGCCGGGCCTGAACCTGGTGAAGATGCCCCGTCCAGCCGCGAAGGGCTGTCCGACGAGGTCCGCCGTATCTGGTGCGATGTCCTGAGCGCGCCCAGTGCCCGCCTTGAGGACAACTTCATCGAGACAGGTGGCAACTCGATCCTGGCGATCCAGCTCGCCTCACGCATCAGCGAGGCCGTGTCCGCCGAGCTCGGGCCGACCGACGTTCTGCTGGCCACCGATCTCGCCGAGTTGATCGATGCGGTGCGGGCCTCGGTGTCCGCTCAGTCCTGACGGGGGTAACGATGAGTGATCACAGCCGGCCGGGTCCGCCTGGACGCGACACGGTCGAGTCCCCGCTGTCGTCGGCGCAGGAGAGCATGTGGTTCCTCGACCGGGCTCACCCTGGTGCGGCGGCCTGCAACGTGCCCCTCCTCATGCGGTGGAACGAGCCGGTGGATGTCGCCGCGCTACGTCAGGCTCTGCACCGGCTCACGACATGGCACGAGGCCCTTCGGACCACTTACCGGCTCCGCGGCGACCGGCCGGTGCAACAGGTGCGACCTCCGCGTGCGGTGGAAGTGTCCCTGCACCACAGTGCCGTCCGGCCGGACAGGGAGGACGTCCTGGCGCACGGCCGCACACCGTTCGACCTGACCGCCGGGCCGCTGCTGCGCTGCGACCTCTGGCATGGTGCGCCGGAAGGCGACACGCTCCTGCTGACGCTGCACCACATCGCCTTCGACGGATGGTCGCTGGCCGCCCTGTTCGACGACTTGCTCGCGGCCTACGACGCGGCCCTGGCCGACACCGGTCTGTCCGTACCGCGACAGCCGACGCGTTACACCGACTTCGCCACGTGGGAGCACGAGTCCTGGAGTCAGCGCGATGTGGAGGGCCGGTCCGCGAGACGGGCGGAGGAGCTGAGCGAGGCCACTGACTCACCGCTCTTCCCCGGCCGCGGCCCGCGCACCACGGACGTCCGCGCGGGCGGTCACCTGACGTTCCCCATACCGGGTGACGTCTGGCAGGCCACGGGGGTACTGGCCACCCGCCTGCGGGCGACGCCCTTCGTCGTCCTCCTGTCCGCGTTCCAGGAGGTGCTACGACGGTGGTCGGGCGCCGCGGACTTCATCGTCGGCACCGTGATGGCGAACCGTCCCAGACCGGCCCTGGAGGGTGTGGTCGGCTGTTTCGTGAACACCGTCCCGCTCCGATGTCGCCCCGCCCCGGAGATGTCCTTCGAGGAGCTGTGCCTCCAGTCGCGCACCGAGGCCTTCCGGGCACTGGCCCACCAGGATCTGCCCTTCGACCGGGTCACCGCCCTGACCGCGGTGAAACGGGGGGCCGGACGCGGACGCCTGGTGGAAGTCGCCTTCGGCGTGCAGAACATGCCGGCTCCGCGAACCACGGGCAATACTCGCTGGCAGCAGCCCGAACTGCTCCCGACCGGTACCGCCAGATACGACCTTCTCTTCCTGGTCGAAGAGCGGGCGGACGGAGCGGTCGGCACCATCGAATACGACCTGGCTCTGTGCTCCGGGGAGACGGCGGCGCGATTCCGCGACAGCTTCCTCGCGTTGCTGGCCGCAGCCGTCGAAGCACCGGCCAGTCCCTTGTCCGTTCTTCCTTTGTCACGTCGCACGCCGGGAATTCCCGTGCCAGGCACGCTGGTGGGACCGCGCCGTGATCTGGGGCAGACCTCTCCGCCTCTTGACCGGACCCTCCTTGACGCAATCTCCGCGCGACTGGGTGGGGAACCGGACGCCGTCGCCGTGAGCGCGGGCGGCGAACGCCTCACCCGAGGGCAGCTGGACGACTGGTCCTGGGCGATCGCCCAGCATGTGGGCCGCGCAGTCGGGGTCGTACCAGTCCTCGCCGCCCGCGGTCCGGCTCTGACCGCCGCCTGGCTCGGCACACTTCGGTCGGGTAACGCGTACGTGCCACTCGGTCTGGACACTCCGCCGGAACGGTTGGAGTACATCCTCGGGGACCTGGACGCACGGATCATGCTCGCCGACCGCGAGGGAGCCGAGGTGATCCGCCGGACGAACGCCGACATCCGCGTTCTCGATCTGCGGGCTCTGCGCCATGTCGGGCCCGTGGTGCGCTCGTCCCCCGACCTGTCGGGCGACGACACAGCCGTGGTCGTCTACACGTCGGGTACCACCGGCCGCCCCAAGGGCGTTCCCGTGTCCCACCGTGGACTCGCCAACACGGTGGCGTGGTGGGCCGAGGACGCACGGCTGAGTTCGGCCGACCGGCTGCTGTGCGTGGTGGGCACCTCCTTCGACCCGGCCACCTTCGAAGTCTTCCGCGCGCTGGTCTCGGGCGCGGAACTGCTCTTCGCCGACGACCTGGAGCGCAAGGACGGCAGAGCCCTGCGACGGCTGCTGGGCGCCGCGTCGGTGGTCTCCATGACACCCGGCCTGCTGCGCGCTGTGCTGGACTCCGAGGACGGGTCGACGGATCTGACAGCTCCTGCCCTCCGGCTTGTCTACCTCGGCGGTGAGAAGCTCACTCGCTCACTCGCCGCGGAGTGCGAGAAGCGCTGGAACGTCACGGTCCGGAACGTCTACGGTCCTACAGAGGTCTCCTGCACCAGTCTGTCGGCCGAGGTCGATCCTGCCGATCCGCAGGCGCCTCCCATCGGAACACCCATCTGGAACACCCGCGCCTACGTGCTCGGGCCCGCCGGGGAGGAGCTGCCGCCCGGCGTACCGGGCGAGCTCTACCTCGCGGGGGCCGGCGTTTCCAAAGGCTACGTGGGGCGCCCGGAACTCACCGCCCGAGCCTTCCTGCCCGATCCCTTCGCACCGCAGGACGCACCGTGCGCCCGGATGTACCGGACCGGGGACCGCGTGCTGCTCCGCCCCGACGGGTGCGTCGAGTACCTCGGCCGTGCCGACGACCAGACCAAGATCCTCGGGAATCGGATAGAACCCGCGGAAGTCGGCGCGTTGGTCGAAGAGGGGCACGACGCCGTCCTGTCCGCTGCCGTCGCCGCCGAAGGTGACCCGGCGCGGCTGGTCGCCTATGTCGTCCTCAGTGACATCGCGAATCCGCCGACGCACGACGATGTGGTCAGGCCGCTGCTGCGGTGGCTGCCGACGGCCGTGTTGCCCGGTGCCGTCTATCCGGTCGACGCGCTGCCCATGACCGCGAACGACAAGACCGACTTCCAGGCGCTCCGCCTGTTGCGTTCAGCGCCGCTCGCCAAGGGGGTGGGGCGCCGGGCCGGTCTGGGCACGACACAGCGGTGGGCGAGTGAGCAGTTCCTTGCCGCTCTGCGCACGGATGGACGTGACGCCCTGTCCCGGTCCGGCGATGAAGCGGTTCCGGGGCCCGATGACGACTTCTTCGCCCTCGGCGGTCACTCGCTGCTGGCTGTGCGCATGCTCGCTGCCATCGAACGGGAGCACGGTGTCTCGCTCTCTTTGGGGGCGTTCCTCAACGAGCCGACCGTGGCCGGCCTGGCCGAGCTGTTCGATACCGCTCCGAGCAGCCGGACGACCGGCGTGACGGATCCGGCGGAAGGCCGCCATCCCGCGACGGCGATACAGCAACGCATGGTCTTCATGGACCGGTTGGCCGGCCAGCGCGCGGCCTACCTGGCTCCCACCCTCATGGAGTTCTCCGGGTCCGTGAACGGCGGCACGCTCGCCCGGGCCCTCGACCACATCCTGGATCACCACCCGGCGCTGCGCTCCAGGTTCTTCCTCGATCGCAGCAGTCGGCAGGTCTTCTACACGACCGACGGCAGTCCGGCCGAAACCCGGATCAGGGAGTGGACCGAGGGAGAAGAACAGCTCAGGCGGTACCTGGACGAGTTCTGCTGGGCACCGTTCGACCTCGCCGACAAGCCGCCCGTACGGGCGGAGATCATCCGGATCAGCGACCGGCTGGTGCTGGCGTTGGTGATGCACCATCTCGTCACCGACGGCTGGGCTCAGCGGCTTCTCCTGCGTCAACTGGGCCAGGTCTACCGGTCCTTCGCGACAAGCGGGCTCCCCCGGCTTCCCCCAGCGATCCATCCCAGTGCTCTCGCAGACAGGCCGTCACCGGCCGACGTCCGGGCGGCAGACCGCACGGAGGTGTTGCTGGCGCGCCTGCGGGGAGCGCCCACCGACATCGCTCTCCCCCACGACCGGGAACGTCCGGCCGTACAGGACACCATGGGGGCCGTGCGCACCCGTCGGCTGGCCACCGAGACGAGCGCACGGCTGCGCGAAGTGCTGGCCGACCAGCGAGCCACTGTTTCCATGGCAGCCCCCGCCTTGATGGCCGTGGCGCTGGCGGGGACCACCGATCAACGTGACTTCGTCTTCGCCCTCCCCTGGGTCGGGCGCGACAGCGCCGCCGCCGCCGAGGCCGTGGCCATGCTGATCAAGACTCTGGCCCTGCGCGTCGATCTGCGTGCCACCTCCACGTGGCGGGACCTGCTGTCCGCGGTCAGAAACGAAAGTCTGGTCACGTACCAGTACGCGGACGTCCCGTTCGAGGCCCTGGTGGCGAAGCTGGATCCAGGGCGGGGCCTCAACCGCCCCCCTCTCACCCCTGTGCTCGTGACGGCGGTGACGGATCCGCCGACGGTGCCTGATCTCGGCAGGGACATATGGGCCCGGCACCTGCCCCTGCCCGGCCTGCGCGTCAAGTACGAGCTCGAGCTGACCTTGCGGGTCACGGACGATTCCTTCGACGTGGAACTGGCGTACGCGACGGCTCTGTTCGACGCTCCGTCCATCGACGCCCTGCTCGACGAAGTGGTGCGGGCCGTCGGCCGATTGGCCTCACAACCGGATCACCCGGTCCTCCCCCCACGCCCGGGCCCCGACAGCTCACACACCGACCGGCCCGGCAAGGGCCTGAAGACTGGAGATGCACGCCCATGACGGAGCCGGTGGAGGACGTACGCCGGATCTGGAGCACGGTGCTGGCCACCGAGGTCCAGGATGTGGATGTCAACTTCTTCGATGCCGGGGGCCATTCGCTCCTCGTGATGGTCCTCCAGGAACACCTGGAGGAGCTTTTCGGCCGGGAGATCTCCATCGAGGATCTCTTCGAGGCACCCACCATCCGGGCCCAGGCCCATCTGCTCACCGGCAGTTCAGACCCGAAGCAGGAGCGGGACAGCGGTTTCGGCGCCCATTCCCGTTCCCGGCTGATCGGGCGCGGCAACGGCCGCGCCGCAGCGGAGGACCGGACATGAGCAGGCCCACCGACATCGCAGTCATAGGTATCGGTTGTCGCTTTCCCGACGGGCCCGACGTGGCGACCTTCTGGGACAACCTGATGGCGGGCGTCGTCTCGACGCGCCAGCAGTCCGAGGAACGTCTGAGGGCCGCCGGTCTGTCCACGGCGCAGCTGACGCATCCGGCATTCGTGCCAGTCGCCGCCACGGTGCCGGACGTGGAGATGTTCGCCGCTGAGTTCTTCGGGTACTCGCCGGCCGAGGCGGAAAGCATCGACCCGAGCCAGCGGATCTTCCTCGAAGTGTGCTGGGAGGCCCTGGAGTCCTCCGGCCACGCGCCGACCGGATCCGGTGGACCCGTGGTGGGTGTGTTCGCCAGCGGAGGCCCCAGCCCGTACACCGTCGCGCTCCAGGCCGCGAAGCTGAGGGAGGGCGGCCTCGCCTCCGTCGTCGACGACCTGGATCTCACACTCGGTGGCACGGCCGACTTCATGGCCTCGCGCGTCGCCTACAAACTGGGGTTGCGCGGGCCTTCGGTGGGTGTGCAGACGGCTTGTTCGTCCTCCCTGACCGGCGTGCACTACGCGGTGCTGAGCCTGTTGTCCGGCGAGTGCGACCTCGCGGTTGCCGGCGGTGCGGCGGTCAGCGATCCCCTGGTCGGATACACCTACACGCCCGGCGGCGTGATGTCCGAGGACGGATACTGCCGCTCGTTCGAGGCACGTTCCACCGGCACCGCCGCGGGCGCAGGGGCTGGAGCCGTTGTGCTGCGTCGCCTCACCGATGCCCTGGCTGACGGTGACCCGGTCCTCGCCGTCGTGCGGGGCAGCGCGGTCGGTAATGACGGGGCCCTGCGAACGGGCTTCACCGCACCGAGTGCCAAGGGACTGGCGGGGGTGGTGGCCGGAGCGCTGACGGTGGCCGAAGCACCACCCCACACCGTGCGGTACGTCGAGGCCCATGGATCGGGTACTCAGCTGGGGGACAGCCTCGAACTCCGCGGCCTCACCGCCGGGTTTCGTATCGCCGGTGACGAACTGGGCACACCGCGGCGGGGCAGCGGCGACTGCGCTTTGGCCTCAGTGAAGGCCAACATCGGCCACGCCGGCTGGGCCGCCGGGATCGCCGGATTCATCAAGGCCGTGCACGTCGCGCACACGGGTACGGTGCCCCCGCACCCCTCCTTCGAACATCCTCGTGACCCCGGAGTGCTGGCGGACAGCCCCTTCTTCGTCCCCACCGAGCCGGTGAAGATGACGGAGACGGACGACTGGCACGTGGTGGTCAATTCCATGGGGCTCGGTGGCACAAACGCCACCGTGGTGCTCGCCCCACCGCCCGCTCCGACCCGGCCTTCCGCTGAACCGGTGGATGTGGTCCGGCTCGTTCTGTCGGCCCGCAACCGGACCGAGCTGGACGCCCTGTCCCGAGCCGTGGCAGAGCGCCTGGACGCCGGCGCGCCCGTGGGCGACGTGGCGCACACCCTACGGGTGGGGCGCCGCGCCTTCCCCGAAAGGCGCGTGGTGACTGCGGCTCCGAACCAGATGGCGGCGGCTCTTCGAATGCCGCGGCCACCGCACGTACGCACCGCCAGGATCGAACCGCGCCGGGTCCTTCTCGTCGCACCCGAACCCGGGGGGAGCATCCCCGCAGAGCTCCTGGACCACCTGGTACGGGCCTTCCGCGGGCGAGCCGAGGTCGTCGCGTCAGCACCCGGCCAGCCGCCGACGGACGCGTACTTGCTCCGGCTGACGCGCGGCACCGCAGGAGCCGGCCTTGTACCGCATTTCGAGGGCCGGGTCCCGTCGGTCCAGCAAGCCTGGGACGAGGCCTTCACCACCGCGTGGCTCAACGGCGCCGATGTCGACTGGGAATATCTCGCCCGAGACGGCCGCGGACGCCGACTGGCCCTGCCTACGTACCCCTATCAGCGGCGCCGGTACTGGGCACTCGACCATGTGTCCCTCCCGGAGACGGCCTCCGTCGACGGCCCGCTTCGCAAGACGTCCGCGACCAGCCGCCCCGAGGCGGGCGCTGACCCGGTGGAGGAAACCCTCCTCAACATCTGGGCGGAGTTGTTCGGCAGACCAGATGTCGGCCTCGACGACGAATTCGGCACGATGGGGGGAACCTCACTGCTGTCGGTGCGCATGGGGCTCGAGGTGCACGCTCGGCTGGGCGTGCTGGTCAACCTGCACCGTGCGGGCGGAAGCCGGGCCACGGTCCGCAGGCTCGCGGAGATCGTCCGGGCCGCGAACGCTGCGGAGCCGACGGCGGGCTCCGACGACGAGACCGCAGACGGGCAGGGGGCCATCGTCGACGCCGACCTCACCCTCCCGCTGGGTGAGACTTCGGCGCACAGCACGACGGGCTCTGGCGTTCTGCTCACCGGAGCCACCGGCTTCCTGGGGAGCTTCCTCCTGCACCAGTTGCTGACTCGGACCGACCGCAGGGTGTACTGCCTGGTCCGCGCCGACAGCGAAGAGGACGCCCTCCGGCGGCTCAGTGACGCCGCGGCGTTCTACGCACTGCCCGCTCCCGACCTGGGACGAGTACGTGTGGTGGTCGGTGACTTGCGCGATGTCGCGAACGTCTGTTCCGGCTATCGCGATGGTGAACTCGCCACTCAGGTAGGCCACTTGCTGCACTGCGCCGCCCGGGTCGTCTTCACCGAGCCGTACAGCGAGCTGCGCGACGACAACGTGCTGCCCACGGTGGGACTGGTGCGCTGGGCACGGGCGAATGGCATACGCGAGTTCGGGTTCGTCTCCTCCCTGGCGGCGACCGGCCCCGCGCTGGGAACGAACGGCCGGACCCTGGAAAGCCGGGAGCAACCGCTCGACCCCGCACAAGGCGGCTACGGAGTCGGCAAGTGGGTCTGCGAGCGCCTCCTGGCACGGGCCGAGTCCGAAGGGATGCGGGTGAGGATCTTCCGTCCCGGACTGATCCTCGGTTCCACCACCACGGGGGCCTGCAACCCCAAGGACATGATGTGGCGCATGCTGGCGGCCGGAACCGCGGTGGGCGCACACCCGTTGGACGACCGGCCCATGCCGATGGCTCCGGTGGATCTGGTGTCCCAGGCCGTCGTGGACCTTCTCTTCGCACCCGGAGCGGCCGGACGGGCCTTCCATCTGGTGGCACGCGAAGGGGTCGGCGCGCAGCGCCTGTTCGCCCTGCTCGCGGCGGCCGGACTTCCCACCGAGCCGTTGAGCCGGGAGGACTGGCTCAGTGCGGTGGCTGCCCGGGCCCGCACGGGCGACAACCACGTCCTGACGAGCATGGCCCTCTACGACCTCGCCGGACACGAGGGTGATGCCACTTCAGTCGAGGCCGAGGCGTGGGGCGCGTGGCTGGCCGAGGCCGGGCACGACGCCGCCCCGACCGGGGAGTCGCTCCGGGCGGCGCTCTGCCACCTCGCCGGCAAGGACCCGGCCTACCTGGAACTGCTCGGCGCCGACGCCACGTCCGGCACCGACCGAGACGATTGAGGGAACTGTGGAAGAACAGGACAAGAGCCTGGTCGCCGTGCTGGGAGCGGGAGTCATGGGTGTGGGCATAGCGGCCCTCGCCCTCGGTCACGGCGTTCCCGTGGTGCTCGTGGACGTCGACGATCGTGTTCTGGAGAAGGCCGCCCGGGACGTGCCACTTCGCATCCGCCAAGGGCAGTTGCTCGGCAAGCTCCCGCGGACCACGGATCTTCCGCCTCTGACAACCTCCACCTCACTGGAGGCTGCGGCTGCCGCAACCGTGGTGATCGAGGCGGTCGTGGAAATGCCGGAGGTGAAGGCGAAGGTCCTGCGCGCGGTGTCCGAATCCGTGGCCCCCGGGACTCCTTTGGTGAGCAACACGTCCGGCATCCCCATCGACGAGCTCGCCGGACACACCCTCCGTCCGTCGGACGTCCTCGGTGCCCACTTCATGAATCCGCCGTACCTGATCCGTACCGTCGAGGTGATCCGGGGACCGCGCACGACCGACGAGGCACTGGACCCGGCGCTTCGGCTCCTCACCTCCCTCGATCGCGAATCCATCGTGGTGGGCGACGGGGCGGGCTTCGTCATCAATCGTGTCCTCCAGCGGATGATCAACGAGTCGGCGCGAATAGTGCAGGAGGGGATCGCCACCCACGAAGAGGTGGACGCGCTCTTCCAGGGTTGCCTCGGCCACAGGACCGGACCGCTCGCCACAGCGGACCTGATCGGCCTGGACAACGTCGTCGACAGCCTGCGCGTGCTGCACACACGCACCGGAGACGCGGGCTTCGATCCTTGCGAACTGCTGCTCAGCAAGGTCGGTACCGGTGACTTCGGCCGCAAGACGGGCCGCGGTTTCTACGCCTACGAATCCTGACACCCACGAGACGCACACCATCCGACCCCGAACCGAGAGGCTCGATTCACCCATGACCCCTACCTCTTCCATCCAGCCGACGGCCACTGAGATCGAAACCGAACTCCTCGCCTTCCTACACGGCCGCGGGAAGGTAGAGGTGGCACCCGACACCGACCTGTTCGCCTCGGGCGCCGTCACGTCCCTGTTCTCCCTGGAGTTGGTAACGCATGTCGAGGCGGCGTACGGCGTCGCCGTGGTGGGCGACGAGCTCCGGATGGACAACTTCCGCAGTGTGCGGGCCATGGTGGGACTCATCGAACGGCTCCGCGCGACCTGTGAGACGGAACCGTCCCATGGGTGAATCCGTCGACCGGGCGGCCGCGCTGGTCACGGAACTGGCTGCCGGCCAAGCCGAGGAGTGGGACGAGCGCGCCGAGCTGCCGCGCGAACTCATCCGGGAGTTGGGCGCCAAAGGCGCGCTCTGTGCCGACGTCCCCGAGTCGTTCGGCGGACTCGGGCTCGACAGCCAGGACAACGGTCGTCTGATCGCTGCCACCGGAGAGACGTGCAGCTCGCTGCGGAGCGTGATGACGTCCCAGGGCATCGCTGCGTGGGCGGTCTCCCGCTTCGGCTCTGCCGCGCAAAAAGCCGAGTTCCTGCCGCGACTCACGTCCGGTGAGACGGCCGGGGTCGCGTTCAGCGAGCCCGCTGCGGGGAGCGACCTGGCGGCGATGTCCACCGAGATCGTCCAAGACGGTGACACGATCGTCGTCACCGGTTCGAAGTCCTGGGTGACCGGCGCCCATTACGCGTCACTGCTCGTGGTCTTCGGCAGGTTCGGCAACGGCGCCGCCATGGTCGTCGTCCCCACCGACGCCCCCGGGGTGAGCGTCGAACGCATTCCTTCTCCACTCGGATGCCGCGCAGCAGGACACGCCTCTGTCCGGATGGACCGGGTACGAGTGCCCGCCCACCACCTGCTCGGTGGGGCGGGTATGCCCATCATGATGCTGGTGTCGTCACCGCTGACGCACGGCCGGATCTCCGTGGCCTGGGGTTGCGTGGGCATCCTGCGCGCCTGCCTGCGAGAGGTCGTACGCCACAGTTCCCAGCGGGTCGCCTTCGGCAGTCCACTGTCGCAACATCAATTGGTCCAGCGACACATCGCGGAGCTCTACGCCGGCGAGCGCACGGCTACGTACGCGTGCGAGCACGCAAGCCTGGAGTGGGACACCAAGAAACCGCGGTACATGGCTACCGCCGTACTGGCCAAGCATGTGGCCGCCGAGCAGGCGGCGCGGGGCGCGGCGAGCGCCGTTCAGGTGCTGGCCTCCGCCGGCGCCCGCTCCTCCCACGTGGTGGCACGCGCCTACCGGGACGCGAAGTTGATGGAAATCATCGAAGGAAGCAGCGAGATCAGCCAGGTGCTGCTGGCAGACGAAGCGATGACGGTGTGGGCATGACGATCACGAACGGGGGCGGCGGGGAGATCGGCCTGGGCGCCATGTATTGCCTGCTGCCGGACGAACGCGTCAAGGTGGGGGATCTTCCCGAGTGGGGCCTGCTCAACCGGGAGGAGACCGGCTTCGCGCTCGGGTCGGGCATCGAGACCGTGAGTGTCTTCGACGACCGCGCCACCGCGGGCCTGGCCGCAGAGGCTGTCCAGGGGCTGGGGCAGGCTGTGCATCCTGCTCCCGACCTGCTCATACTGGTCGGCGCCCGTTCACCGGACGTGCTGCTCGGCTCCGATGTCGGCCAGGTACAGGCCGAGGCGGGGCTGACCGGTGCGTTCTCCTTCACCCTTGACGGACTGGGCTGCACCGGATCCAGCGCGGCGTGGGCCCTGGCCCGCGACCTGATCGTGGCCGATCCGGGACGCACCAGCGCGGTCATCGCCCATGCGAGTCGGCCGACCGGCGCCGACCGGGTGCGGTACCCCGTCACCGTGATCGGTGACGGGGCCTACGCCATGACGATGGTGCGCGGGGGACGGCCGGTCCTGCGAGCGCATCGGATGGAGAGTGACGGCACCTTCCATGATCTCTTCCGCGTCGACTACAAGTCCGCGCCGTGGTACGAGTGGCGCGAGGAATGCCAGTCCGCCGACCGCTACCGGTTCGACCTGGCCATGCACAGCAGGCAGCGTCTGTCCCGGTTGGTCGATGGCGTTCTGGCAGACGCAGGACTGGCCAAGTCTGATGTCGCCGCGACCTTGATGCAGAACGTCACCGCCGGCGCCTTCGACTTCTACGAGAGCCTGCTCGGCCTGCCCATCCACTCTGTCTGCCGACGTCACCTCGCCGAATACGGCCACCTGGGGGCCATGGACGTCGTGCTCAACCTTCAGCGCGTACTCGCCGAGGGCGGTCTGCAGCGCGGCGATCACGTCCTCGTCCTGAACAACAGTCCGGTTGCCGCTTGGGCGGCCACGCTCTGGGAGATCTGATCATGTCGCACAGCACAGCCGGGCAGAACGCCAACGGAGTCGGCCTCCCCCTGGTCAAGTGCCTGGTATGGGACCTGGACAACACGCTATGGCGCGGAACGCTGTTGGAGGACGAGGAAGTCCGGCTGCCGGACGAGATACGACGCACCGTGGAGGAGCTCGACGCCCGCGGCATCCTGCAGTCCGTCGCCAGCCGTAACGACCACGATCTCGCATGGGAGCGCCTGGAGAGACTCGGTATCGCGGAGTACTTCGTTCTGCCCCAGATCAACTGGGGCAGGAAGTCCGACTCCGTTCGCGCCATAGCGGAACAGCTCAAGTTCGCGACGTCCGCCCTTGCCTTCATCGACGACCAGCCCACAGAACGGGCCGAGGTCGAACACGTGCTGCCCGACGTGCGGACGTACGAAGCCGGGCGGGCCCCGCTGTTGACGGGGCTCCCCGAATTCAGCCCGGCCCGGGTGACACAGGACGCCGCCAACCGCCGTTCCATGTACCAGGCGGGATTCCGCCGCGAGCGAGCCGAGGCCGAACACGGAGGACTGGACGACGAGTTCCTCTGCTCCCTCGATCTGCGGCTGACCATCCAGCAGGCGAGCGAAGACCAACTGGCCCGGGTTGAGGAACTGACCCTGCGGACCAGCCAGATGAACGCCACGGGAGTCCACTACTCGGAAGGCGACCTGCGAGCGCTGCTCGACGACCCGGCCCACGACGTACTCGTGGCCGGCCTCACGGACCGCTTCGGGGACCACGGCGCGATTGGCGTGGTGCTCCTGGAGCGCCTGACCAGCCACTGGCACGTCAAGCTTCTGGCCACATCCTGCCGCGTCGTCTCTTTCGGCACGGGCGCCACCATCCTGCGCTGGCTCAAGGCACAGGCTCGCGCGGCCGGGGTACACCTGACGGCCGACTTCCGCCCCACGGACCGCAACCGGATCATGGAGGTGGCCTACCGGTTCGCCGGGTTCAGCCAACAGCCCTGCGTCGAGTGCGCGGACCTGGGTGAGGGGGGCCCGGGCGTCCAGCGACTGCACTGCGTCCCGGCAAGCGAGGGGATCTCAGAAACGATGCGGGTCATCGCGCCGACGCTGGGCGCCCCCGCCGCCGAGTCCGTGCACGAATGCTACGGGTACCGCGTGGAGTGCTCCTTCGACAGCGCCGCGCGACCTGTCGTGGAGGGGTTCTTCGGACCGGCAGTGGACCGGCAAGGAGCTGTCGGCGAACCAGTGCGGACGATACGTCTGAGCATCGCGATCCAAGACGGACCGATGGTGGTGCCGGTGAACCCGCCGCACAATCTGGAGGTCATGACGAGCGACCCCATCGTGATCGACACGGCGAGTTCGCGATGCGTCTTCGACCCGTCGGCGGGGGCGGGGACGATCACTCTGGCAAGGGCGGACATCGACGACTCCCAGGTGTGGGGCCGCTGGATGCTGGAACGCCTCTTTCTCTATCTCATCTGCCGCTCGCCGCGCAGTTACCCGTTGCATGCCGGAGCCATCGAGGTCGATGGCCGCGTGGCCGTGCTGACGGCCGCTGCCGGCGTCGGCAAGTCGACGTTCACCTACTGGGCCCTGCACCGTGGTGCCAAGCTGGTCGGGGAGGACATCCTCGCCAGGAACATGGACGAGCCGGGCGCGGTGGTGTGGGGCTATCCACGTGCCCTCTACGTCACGCCCGAGATGATCGCCCGAGCCGATCTCCTTCAGGACGCGCAGGCGACACCGATCGAGGGCGGAGCCAAGAGCCGTGTCACTGTGCCCCGTTCGCTGGAGGACCGGCTGCTGTCCCGGGCCCGTCCCTCCTGCATGGTCTTCCTGGTGCGCGGCGACGGTCGTCAGGAGGTCAGGGAGCTGAGCGCGAGCGAGGCTCTCGACCGATGCCGAGAGGACTACGCCACCGCGAAGAGCGAGGCTGACCTCAAGGCGGTGGAGGACGACCTGCGCGGTCTCCTCTCGGGAGCCCCCGTTTGGGAGTTCGAGGTCTCCGGTGACCTCGACGAAAGCTACGACAGGCTGCGCGCGGCACTGGCACGGCTTCCCGTGCCCTCCACCGACTGACCGGACGGTATCCCGTTCGCCCTTGAGGACCCATTGAGGAAGGTCATGCAACAGCTCAAGCACTCCACGTCGCTGTACGCGGTCTTCGCGGACCAGGTGACGCGACGCCCGGACGCCGTGGCCATCACGGACGGCCCGCTCGAGATCAGCTACCGGCAACTGGAGAACGCCGCCAGGGCGTACCGCCTCCGCCTTGCGGAGAACGGTGTTCGACCGGGCGACCTGGTGGGGATCAGCCTCGCAAAGGGCTGGGAAGTCGTCGCGGCGATCCTCGCCGTACTCAGCCAGGGCTGCGGATACGTCCCACTCGATCCGGCCTACCCCGCTGACCGGCTCTCCTTCATGGTGGAGAACAGCCGTGTCCGGGTGGTCATCGCCCACCCGGACAGCTCGTTCCTGCCGCAGGACACCGTTCTGGTCACACGCGCCGCGGATGACGAGATCGCCACCGAAGCTCCTCCGGAGCGGCCGCACGGCACGCCCGCGTACGTGATCTACACCTCGGGCTCGACCGGAGTGCCCAAGGGCGTGACGGTCGAGGAGGCCTCCGTACTGGAGCTCTTCCGATCCTGCTCCGGAGGACTGTTCACCTTCGGCCCGGAGGACGTCTGGACGCTGTACTTCAGCTACAGCTTCGATTTCTCCGTATGGGAGATCTGGGGGGCGCTGCTGTTCGGCGGGCGCCTCGTCGTCGTGCCGGCACACATCACGGCGCGCCCGGCGACGTTCCTGGACTTTCTCGCCCGCGAGCGGGTGACCGTGCTCAATACGGTGCCCAGTTTCTTCAAGTACCTTCCCAGGGCGTACGAACGCAAGCCCGTCCCGCTGGCCCTGCGCTACATCGTCTTCGGAGGCGAGCAGCTGGACCGGGTGTCCGTGCGCGACTGGATGCGGTTGCGACCCGGCGCCGAGACCCTCGTCAACATGTACGGGATCACCGAGACAACGGTACACACCACGTTCGGTGCCCTCACCGCGGAGCGCGTGGCGTCCGACAGCGGCGGCACGTGGATCGGCGAGCCACTACCGCACCAGCGTGTGGTGCTGCTCGCTCCGGACGGGACCGAAGTGCCGCACGGGGAACCGGGTGAGGCATACGTATCGGGGCTCGCTCTGGCCCGCGGCTACATGGGGAGACCGGGCCTGACGGCGGAGCGCTTCCTCGAGATGACGCTCGATGGCGACTCGACGCCGCGTGTGTGGTACCGCACCGGTGACTTGCTCCGTCGGCTGGACGACGGAACGTACGAATACCTGTGCCGCAACGATCGGCAGATCAGCCTTCGCGGCTTCCGGATCGAGCTCGGCGAGGTCGAAGCGGTCCTGCGTGAGGAGGTCTCCGTACTCGACGCGGTGGCCGTGACGGAGGAGACGGCGGGCGGTGAGTCCCTGCTCATCGTCTACGTGACCCTTGCCGACGACCGGACGCCGGCAGAGGAACACGCGGTACGACTGCGGGCAGCGTGTCAGGACCAGTTGCCCGCCCACATGGTGCCCAACCGTGTCGTCGTGGTCTCGAAGATGCCCCTCGCCCCCTCGGGAAAACTCGACCGGGCCCGGCTCTCCACCGATATGGACCTGCGGATGGTGCAGAGATGACAACGGAGATCGAACGCAAGTTCACCGTGGCCGAACACTGGCAGGTACCCGACGATGCCGTGGGCCTGCACTTGCGCCAGGCCTATCTGACGCCACCCGGTGCCCCCGTGGAATTCCGGGTGCGGGCCGCGGGCAACGCCCGGGCACTGACGGCGAAGAGCTTTGACAGCGCGTCCGGCGCGATGGTGCGCCAAGAGGTCGAGTTCGCCATCGACCCCGCTGTCTTCGAACAACTCTGGGAGTTGGCCAGACGTGACTCACTGAGCAAGTTCCGGTGGTCCGTTCCCCTGGGTGATGAACACCTGGCCTCGGTCGACGAGTACGACGGGCCGCTGTCGGGACTACGCGTGGTGGAGGTGGAGTTCGGCAGTGTCGAGGAGGCGAGAGACTTCCGTCCTCCGAGCTGGTTCGGCGAGGAAGTGACCGGAGACCCCGCGTGGAGCAATCGCGAACTGGCCGCGTCGGCACAGCAGTACGAGACGAAGGAGAGTGCCGATGAACCGGCACATTGAGTTCGACCGCCTGCACAACTTCCGTGACCTGGGCGGCTACCGCACCGTTGACGGGCGTGCGGTGGCCTGGCAGACCCTCTATCGCGCCGACTCGCTCGGCAAACTGCAGGGTGCCGACTGGGAGAGGTTCCTCGGGCTGGGCATCGGAACCGTCATCGATCTGCGGTACCCCTGGGAAATCGAGGTCAAGGGCCGCGTGCCCGAAGCGGAACGGTTCCACTACGTCAATCTGAGCATCGAGCACCGGCCTTACGACCAGGCATCGATCGATCCCGCCCTCGACCCGTGGCGCTACCTCGCCGATCGTTTCGCCGAGGTTACCGAGGACGGGGCCGACGAGATCCGCCAAGTACTTGAGCACATCGCCGAAGCACCCGGGCCGGTGGTCTACCACTGCACATCCGGCAAAGACCGGACAGGGCTGATCAGCGCGCTCGTGCTGACCCTGCTCGGCGTTTCCCGGCAGGACATCCTCGCCGACTTCGCCTTGACCGAACTGGCCACCGCGCGTCTCGTCGTCGATTGGCACACCGCCAACCCCGATCGTGAACTGAGGTGGCCCGGCTACGGGCGGGCGCCCGCAGTGATCATGGAGATGGTCCTGGAGGATCTGGAAACCCGGCACGGCTCCGTTCACGGCTACCTCAAGGACCGGGTCGGCCTGTCGGACACCACAGCCGACCGGCTGCGCGCCCGGCTGCTCACAGACGGAATCGGCTGAACATGCCCGGCTCCAACCTGACCACCGATGAAGCCCAGCGCCGTTCTGACGTGCTCACAGTGGACACCTACGACATCGCGCTGGATCTGACGGCCCCCGGCGCCGACACCTTCCGTTCTGTGACCGCCATCGGTTTCTCCTGCTCAGAGCCGACCGAAGCGGTCTTCCTGGACCTCTTGGCCGCCTCGGTCCACGAAGTCCGTCTCAACGGCCGGGCGCTTCCGCTGGACCTGGCCTTCCAGGACTCCCGGATCGCCCTGCCGGGACTCGTGGCCGGCCACAACGAGGTGACGGTGATCGCCGACTGCGCCTACTCGCGCACGGGCGAGGGACTGCACCGCTTCGTCGATCCTGTCGATGACAACACCTACCTGTACACCCAGTTCGAAGTCGCGGACGCTCGGCGGGTCTTCGCCTGCTTCGACCAGCCTGACCTGAAAGCACGGTTCCGCTTCACCGCGACCGTGCCTGACGCATGGACCGTGGTGTCCACCATGGCCCCCACCAGCACGCGAACGGTCGGCGGGTCGTCCACGGCCTGGTCATTCGACTGGACCCCGCGCCTGTCCACCTATGTCGTCTCCCTGGCAGCCGGCCCCTACCACGCGGTGCACAGCACGCACCGGGACGGCGAGCGGGCGATCCCGCTCGGCCTGTACTGCCGACAGAGCCTGGCTGCGCATCTCGACCCGGACGACATCTTCGAGGTGACCCGGCTGGGCCTCAACTGGTTCCCGGAGCGGTTCGATTGCCCATACCCGTTCGGGAAATACGACCAGCTCTTCGTACCGGGCTTCAACGCTGGAGCCATGGAGAACGCCGCGGCGGTCACGTTCAACGAGAAGTACGTCTTCCGTTCGAAAGCCACCGACGCCGCGTACCGCAAGCGGGCCGCGACGATCCTGCACGAACTGAGCCACATGTGGTTCGGCGACCTGGTCACGATGACCTGGTGGAACGACCTGTGGCTCAACGAGTCCTTCGCCACGTACTGCTCGTTCGCCTGTCAGGCCCTCGCCCCGCGATCGCGGTGGGCCGACTCGTGGACGACCTTTGCCAACCACCAGAAGGCCAAGGCGTACCGCCAGGACCAGCTCCCCTCCACGCATCCGGTCGTGGCGCGGATCCACGACCTGGAGGACGTGCTGGTCAACTTCGACGGCATCACCTACGCGAAGGGGGCTTCCGTCCTCAAGCAACTGGTGGCTTACGTGGGCACGGACGCCTTCTTCGGCGGCGTGCGCGACTATCTGACGACGCATGCCCACGAGAACACCCGGTTCCACGACTTGTTGGAAGCGCTGGAGAAGGCGTCCGGACGTGATCTGGGAACATGGTCGAAGCTGTGGCTGGAGACGGCGGGCGTCAACGTTCTGCGTCCGGAGACGGAGACGGACGAGGACGGAGTCATCACCTCGTTCCGCATCCGCCAGGAGGCACCGGCACTGCCGCCGGGAGCCGCGGGTGAGGCGGTGTTGCGTCCGCACCGAGTAGCGGTCGGCTTCTATTCGCTGGACGCGGGCACCCACCGTCTTGTCCGCGAGCTGCGCGCCGAGGTGGACATCGCCGCACAGGCCGACACGGACGTACCCGAACTCGTGGGATGCCGCCGACCCGACGTGATCCTGCTGAACGACGACGACCTCACCTACGCCAAACTCCGCTTCGACGAGAAGTCCATGCGAGGTGTCGTCGAGCATTTGGCGGATTTCACCGACCCGCTCCCGCGAGCCCTGTGCTGGGCGGCGGCCTGGGACATGACACGAGACGGAGAACTGGCCGCACGGGACTACGTGCGCCTGGTGCTCTCGGCCATTGATGCCGAGAGCGACATCGGAGTCGTGGAGAGCCTTCACCGCAACGTCCTGCACGCCCTGACGCACTATGTCGCCCCGGAAGCCCGTGCGGAGCTGACCGCCCTGTGGAGCCAGGCCGCGCTGGAGTATCTCCGTGGTACCCAGCCGGGCAGTGGTCATCAGCTCGCCTGGGCACGGGCGTTCGTCACGTCGGCCTGGAGCGGACCGCAGCTCGACATCTTGACCGGCCTTCGCGACGGCACGCTGCGACTGCCGGGCCTGGTTCTCGACTCGGAGCTGCGGTGGGCGATCCTCTTGCGACTGGCGGTCCACGGCCGGATCGACGAGGCGGAGATCTCGGCCGAGGAGCGCTACGACGCAACGCCGGCTGGCGCCTGTCATGCCGCGTCGGCACGTGCCGCACGCCCTGATCCCGCGGCGAAGTCGGCTGCCTGGACGGAGGTGGTGGAGCGCGGGGAGTTGTCCAACCAAATCCAGCGAGCCGTCATCGCGGGCTTCACCACGCACACGGACCCGGGCGTACTGGCGCCTTACACGCACCGGTACTTCGCGGCGATCCGTGGCATCTGGGAGTCCAGGAGCCATGAAATGGCCAAGCAGGTCGTCCTGGGGCTCTTTCCGGTCGCGCCTGACACTCGCAGCGTGCGAGACGCGGCGAAACACTGGCTGGAGTACTCCGACTCCGCTCCAGCGGCGCTGCGCCGACTCGTGCAGGAACAGTACGACGATGTCGAACGCGCGCTGCGTGCTCAGCGCACCGACGCTCTACGGCACAGCCGGAGCGGCGGGAACGGTCTCTGACGAGCCACGAACGAACAGGACACGACATGCGAGAGACGTTCCATGAGTTCTACGGATACCGAATCGCCTGCACGGCACCGGCAGACGCCGAGCCGGTCGTCCGGCGCCTCTTCGGCCCCCCCTCGGCACCGGCGCCGCATGCGCCGTGGTCGGGCGCGGACACGATCCGGTTGTCCTTCGAGATCACCGACGTGGACCACGATGCCGTGCCTCCGCCCTACTTCCCGCCCCATTGGGACACGCGTGACGAGATTGTCCTGGACACCCGCAGCTCCACCGCCACGGTCTCCCTCGCCGCGCGCGCGGTGCACGTGAGGCTCGCCCGCTCCGATCTGGGCAACCCCATCGTGTGGGGACGATGGCTGGTCGAGAAGGCGTTCCTCATAATGACATTGCGCTCCAATCGTCACTACGGCCTGCACGCGGGCGCGCTCGAGGTGGAGGGCCGGGGGGCGCTGGTCACCGCGGACAGCGGTGTCGGCAAGTCGACGTTCACTGCTTGGGGGCTCTTCCAGGGCGCCACCTTCATCGGCGAGGACGCCATGATGCGTCACATCGAAGACCCTGAAGACCGGTTCTGGGGATACCCCCGCTGCGGGTACCTCGACCCCGCCGTGGCCAAGACCCGGCCCGAGCTCGCGGACGCGCCGGCCGCCCCGGTGCCGGCCCGGGACAAGTGCCGCCTGGAGTGGCCCGCGTCCTTCGAGGAACGTCTGGTGACCGCTGTGCGGCCTCACGCGCTCTTGATTCTCACCCGCGACCACCAGGAAATCCGTCCGGTCGGCGTCGATGAGGTCGTCGAGCTGTGCCGGAGTGACTTCGAGGCGGGCAAGCTCCGCGCCGAAGACCGAGCCCTGGCTGAGGACGATCTGCGCGCCCGGCTCGCGAGTATGGCCTTGCTGGAGTTCGGCCTCTCCAGTGACCTGAAGGCCAACTACGCACGTTTGGCAACCACCCTGCAGGCCTGACCAGTGGGCCCGAAGACCCACTTCTGAGAACGAGAGAGCGAATACATCATGGGCGCCACGAACTGGAGCGCACTGACCCGTATGCCCGTCAAGGCGTACCACTACGAACTCGACACATGCTTCCGCGAGGGACAAGACGAGGTCCAGGAAGCTTTCGGTGACCGCCAAGAGGAGGTCCTGCACCGCTCCGCGCTGATGCTGGTCAAACCCGACGGCATGGCAACGGGCAAGTTGGGGGTCATCCGCGATTTTCTCGGCACCCACAACTTCTCAATCATCGGTGCGGAACTCTTCCGGTTCAACCGGCACACGGGGCGCGAACTGTGGCGACACCAGCACACGCTGGCCTCGCTGGACCGACTCGCCGTCAACGACATCGTGTTGCAGGCAGGCCCCACTCTGCTGCTGCTCCTGCGCAGATTCGGCGACCATCCTGAGCCCGCTACCGTGCACCTCAGCTCCCTCAAGGGCAAAGCAGACATGTCCCAGCAGACCCCCGACAGTCTGCGCGGCGTTCTCCAGCGGCCGAACCGGCTGTGCAGCATGATCCACTGCGCTGACGAACCAGCGGACCTGGTCCGCGAGTTGAACTTGCTGATGGATCCCGCACCGCGGCACCGCCTGCTCGGTCGCCTGCGGGAAGGAGTCTCCTCCCCGGCCGACGAGGACCTGCTCGACCATGTGCTCCACTCCGGCGAGTTCGGAAACGTGACCCTCGACCGGGACGGCGCCGTCCGGCGCATCCGCCACACGGTCCGGGAACGAGCGACCGAACACCCCGACCTGGCGGCCGCAGCTGGCCGGATAGAAGCGTGGCTGGAAGGGACGGAGCGGGGTGAACTGCTGCCTTGGCGGGAGTTCACCCGCGTACTGAAGTCTCTCGACATCAAGGTGGACGTCTGGGACATGGCCATCGTCGGCAGCAGCCACATCGTCGAGGACGAGCCCGGTGCCATCAAGGTGATCGGCAATCCGCGGTCCGGATCGTGGCTCGCGTGACACCGTCCAGACCCCGCAGCCCCGCCCCGCGCACCGTCTCCGCCGGTGCGGCGCGGTGCCCACGCGGCAGAAGGGGGGAGCGATGATGGACCAGCCGTCCTGGTGGTCCCACCTCCGACGGCGGTCGGCTCTCCCCCGGGCACGTCTCCTCGTTGTGCCGCACTCGGGAGGGGGGCCCAACCGCTATCTCCGGCTCGTCGGCAATGTCCCTGACGACGTGGAGGTACTGGGCTTCACCCTGCCCGGCCGTGAACGTCGGTTGGCCGAGCCTCCCGGTGCCACCCTCGACGAAGTGGTCACCAGCCTGTCGACGATTCCCGGGGCCGTGCCGCCCACCGTCCTTCTCGGGCACAGCCTGGGCGCCACCCTCGCCCTCCACCTCGCACACGCCCTCGGCGACCACTGTGCCGGTCTCGTCGTGTCGGGGCAGACGCCGCATCGCCAGGACTGGCTGTCCGAACGCTCCACCGACGAAGAGATCGTCCGTCTTCTCGAACGCGGCGGAGACCTGCCCTCCGAGTTCTTCAAGGAGGGAGCGTGGCGGACGGCCTTGTTGAACAACATGCGTGCCGACCTCGCACTGGGCGGCGAAGCCGTCGCCCGCGGCACGGCCATCCGCATCGACGCGCCCGTCACCGTACTGTGCGGCACGGAGGACCGCTTGATCGACATGGAGGCGCTGGCCGACTGGGGCGGGCACACCACGACGCGGTGCGAGGTGGAGCTCGTTCCCGGTGGTCATTTCGCCCTCTTCGATCCAGCGAACCGGCCGCGTTTCGAAGACGCGATCGGACGACACCTTGATCGGGTCCTGAGTTCGTGAACACGTGGAAGAACTGAGATCCGGCCCGGGGGCCGCTCCCGTGACAGGGGGCGGCCTCCGGGCCGTCCAGGCCTTCAGAGGGCGGAGACGAACGCGTCCAGTACCGATTCCACCTGCGCACAGAACCATGCCACGTCGTCACGCGGCACACTTGGCGGAAACTCGATCCGGCCCGACATCCCCCGGTCCCCCCGGTCGGTGAGCAGAACCGTCCACGGCCAGCGCGCTGCGAGGGGGCTCACCTCCAGCGAACGGGCCGCACGCCCGGGTGCCGACAACGCGGACGAGGGGTCGTGATTCCAGGCCACGACCAACGGAGCTATGGAGCCCGCGTCGCGGAGGCCGAGTTCGGCCATCAGTGAGGGGAAGGGCACGCGGGACATGGCGTGGGCTTCGGCGATGGCGTCCCGCGCGTGCCGCAGAGCCGCATGCGGGTCCGGGTCACCGGTGCCTTGATCGAAGGACGGGCCGAACGGCACCGTGGTGAGAAAGTATCCCGCAGCTCCGGCGTCGGCGACCTCGTCCCTGTCGGCGACGGCTAGAGCGAACCTGCCGCCCGTCAGCGCGAGTCGGCACAGCCCGTCGAGTACGGCCGCGAGCGTGACGGCGAACATCGTGGTACCGCCACGTCGTGCGCAGGCACGGGCCCGGGCCCACACCTCCGGACCGACCGACAATTCGGCTAGTTGGCAGCGCTCCTGGGCTTGTGCGGGAGGCCTCTCCACCTCTGCCGGGAACCAGGCACTCACCCGGCCGGCCGCCGTTTCCAAGGCTCGCTTGCCTTCTGCCGACTCCAGGAAGAGTCGCTGCCGGTGAGCGTAGTCGGCGTGACCTCGTTCAACGGGCAGGTCGGTCCCGGCGCCGTCCAGCGCGGCCGCCAACTCTTCCAGAACAATCCGGGCACTCCACGCGTCGACCACGATGTGATGCCAGACCAGCAGCAACCGCACCGCACGCGGTGCGGCCAGAACCGCGGCCCGTACGAGAGGCCCGCGGTGCAGGTCGAAGGCTGGACGTTGTAGCTGCGTCACCAACTCCTGCCAGGCGCCGTCCAGCGTCTCACCGGAAGCCACCTCCCGCACGGCCACCGACAAAGGGCAGCCATCTGACACGAACTGCATCGTGTCCTCGTCCACGTGTCCCCGAAAGATCGCGTGCCGGTCGAGCACGCGGGCGAGTTCGCGAGCGATCCTTCGCGGGTCGACGTCACCGGCCAGTTCCACCGCCAAGGCCTCGTGAAACGCACCGGGGGTCACGGCGGTCATCTCGGCGGCCCAGATACCGGCTTGTCCCTGTGTGAGCAGGACGGCGTCGTCGGTCCGCACACCGTCAGACTCGGCCACGGGGGGCAACCCCTGTGCTTGCCGAGCGAGTTCGGCGAGTGTTGGCGCGGCCAGAACATGGGCCGCCGTGACAGAGCGGCCCGTCCGCGTACGCAGTGCCGATGCCAACTGCGCCGCCTGGAGGGAATCGCCGCCAAGCTCGGTGAAACCGAGGTCGAGCACGGAGAGAGGTGTGTGCACGAGCACTGCCCGGCAGGCGTCCTCGACGACGCGCTCGCTCGCGTCCCGTGCCGGCCGTGACAGCCCCTCCCGCGGCTGCGGAAGCGCCTTGCGGTCGAGCTTGCCGTCGGCGGTCATCGGTATCCGTTCCAGGGCGAAGAAGCGCCGGGGCACGGCCTGCGCGGGGATCTCTTCGGCGAGGCGTACCCTGAACGTACTCCACAGGTCGCCATCCCTCTCAGCGGCCCCGCTCGACGGCACGATGAAGGCGGTCAGCACCGAGGGAGCGTCCGGACCCGTGGGCCAGGGCAGCACCGCGACATCCGAAACCTCGGGGAATCGCCGGAGCGCGGCCTCGGTCTCCGCCGGCTCGATGCGGACGCCATCGATCTTGAGCTGGTCGTCGGCTCTGCCCAGGAAGGTCAACTGGCCGTCCGGACCCGAGACGACGAGGTCGCCAGTCCGGTACATCAAGCCGACCCCGTCAGCGGCGGGCAGGAAGCGTTCAGCGGTGCGCTGCGTGTCGTGCAGATAGCCGACCGCCACACCACGGCCGGCGATGAACAACTCCCCGGAGTTCCCCGGTTCGACAGGGTTGAGCCGGTCGTCCAGTACGAATCCGCGATTGCCTTCGATGACCGTGCCGATCGGGGTGCGTCGCTCCGGCTCCGCACACTGGTCGGGAACCGTGTACAGGGTTGCGCAGACAGTGGTCTCCGTGGGCCCGTAGCCGTTGATCACCACCATCTCGGGCAGGTATGAACGCAGTTCGACCAGCAGCCCCACCGGGATCGGCTCGACTCCGGTCAACAGCCTCCGCAGCGTGGGGGCCACGGCACCCCGGCGCAGCCTGTCACGCAGAGCAGAGAGGAACTGAGGTGGTACGTAAGCCGAGTCGACACGCTGCTCGGCGAGGTGGTCGAGCGTGGCGTCGATGTCCCGGCGACACCGTTCCGGAACGGGGACGACGGTCCCGCCACTGCAAAGAGCACTCCACATCTCGTAGATGGAGACATCGAACCCGGGCGATGTCCACCAGCTGTGACGGGCACCGGGGCCGAGCGGCCCGCGTCTTTGGAAGGCGTCCAGCAGGTTGAGCACGCCGCGCGCCGGGACGATCACGCCCTTCGGTGTCCCGGTGGATCCCGAGGTGTAGATGACGTAGGCGGGATCGTTCTCGCCGGTCGCGGGAGACGGCCAGTCCCCTCCCGGAACGCAGACGGACGGGCCACCCGCGGGGGGCACGATCGCGTCGTGCACGTCTCCGGTCCGCAGTACGGCGGCAGGCCGGGCCTGTCGCAGGATGTGCTCCCGCCGCTTCGCCGGGCCGGTCACGTCGACGGGGAGATATGCAGCGCCCGCGGCGAGGGACCCCAGCGCGGCGACGACGAATTCCGGACCGACCGGCATCTCGACCGCGACCAGGTCTCCGGGTCCGACGTTCCACGCGGACAACCGGTGCGCCACTGTCGCCGCGGCGACGGCGAGCCGACCGTAGTCGACAGTTGCTTCCGGGCTGCCGAACGCCGGAACGTCGGGATGGACCCGGGCGACCTCCAGGAACGCCCGCCACAGGTTGCCGTGCTCCGAAATCAGATCCCCGTACACGCTGAATACCCCGCAAAATATGAGTTTGGCCCGATAACGACATACAAGTGAAGGAACCCAGGCTCTGAGAGGAGGAGTGGCCCGAGCGTCTAGCTGTGACGACTTCCTCCCTCCAGGAGCCCCGGCGCGCCCGCCCTGATCAGAGCGGCCACTCGTTCCGGCTGCTCGAGCCAGAACAGGTGCCCGGCGGCCAGGGACGTGAAGTCGGACCCGTGGATCCCGGCGGCCAACCGCCTGCCGGTTTCGATGGAGACGACGCGATCCCCGTCGCCATGCACCACATGTGTGGGCACGCAGATGTGGCGGAGCCGATCGGCCGTCGTGTGTGTGGCGCTCGCGCTGATCTGCAGCGTGGTCGTCCAGGGATCCACCGGCTGCGCGAGCGCCGCGCCTCGGTATTCTTCCCACGCACCCGGGCGTACCCTGACCGGGTCCTTCACCCCCAGGCGGAAGACGTTGCGCAGTGTCGCCGCCGGGTCTCCTTCGACGATGGCCGACGCCAACGCTTCCGGCACGACGGACTTCGAACCGGTGCCGCCCGTGTGTGTGCAGCCCAGGAACAGGCTCTCGACTCTGGCTGGGTGTCGCAGGACCAGTTCTTGGGCGACGAGGCCGCCCATCGACACGCCGACGACATGCACTTGGCGCCAGCCGAGTGCATCGAGCAGGCCCGCCGCGTCATCGGCCAGCTCGGGTACGGTGAACGGGCCGCTCACAGGTGCGGAATCCCCGACGCCTCGATGGTTGTAGGCCACGACGTCGAAGGACTCGGCGAGCGACGACAGCAGCCGCCGGCCCCAATGGAGATACGTCGCCGCCGTCCCCTGGACGAGCAGCAACGGCGGACCGGCGCCGAGGCGTATGTACCCGAGGCGGGCGGCGCCGCGCACATGGGCAGAGAACGTCGCGACCATGCTTCCCCCGTCGATCGATCTCACCCGGCACGAGAGGCTCCGGCGACTTCGGTATGCCTGCGACCCCGTACCGTCACATCAGTCCGGTCGGCGCGACCCGTGTTCCTGCGAGCCGCCGTTCCCGGCCTCACTCCAGCGTTTCACAGATGGACCGCATGCTGAACCGAGTTGACGCAAGGACGTTGGTTTTCGGCATGCCGCACGCGTGCACAACCAGCTTCGGAGGCAGCTTAGTACGCGAGCTCGCCATCAACGCATAGCTCCCGGCCCGCAGGGCTCCCGTATGCCGTAGGGCCCCACCGTCAGTGGCTTCTCGAGACGTCACCGAGGCGTACAGGACCGCCTGGTTCGGCGGTGGCAGCCTTACTGGTTCCAGCGACCCGGGAACCACCGGCGCGGAGCATGCGAACACTGGTTCCAGCGACTGGAAGGCCGGGGCGACGCTGGTCCTCGGAGGTACTCACACGCTGGCTTCTTCATCCATCGAAGGTTCCAGCGCCTCCGGACCCGCATCAGTGGCTTCACGAGTCGCCGCCCGACGGGCGTCTGAGGCGTCCCGGGCCGGAACGACTGCCTGAATCGACCGCATGCGCCCGCGTGACTGTCCGGCTTCGGCTGTCAGAAAGGGGCACGCAGGCGTGCGTTCCTCAGCGGTGGCTAGAGGTTGTCCCGTATGGGGTGTGAGTTATCCAGTGATGGCCAGGTTGTGGAGCCGGGCGATGCCGAGCATGGCCTGGTGAACGCCGTTGCCCTTGAGCCGGCAGTCCCGCAGGATCTTCCAACTCTTCAACCGCGACAGGGCATGTTCGCCCCTGGCCCGGGCCCGGCGGTGGACGGCATTCTCCGCTTCCTGCCGTGGGCTGAGGTGCGTCTGGCCTCGTCGTCTACGGTGCGGGATGAGCAGACCGGTTCCCTGGTGACCACCGTCAGCGATGGTCGGTGCGCCGCGGCAGACCCGGTCGACGCCGGACTCGGTGAAGGCCCGGCAGTCGTTACGGCTGCCGGGCAGCGGCAGGCCGATCGCCACCACCAGTCGGCTGTTGGCATCGATGACGACCTGCAGGTTGGTCGAGTAGCGATAGTTCTTGCTGGAGGCGGCGATGCTGCGGTCGCGGGTGGGCACCAGGGTGCCGTCGACGATGTAGACGGTGTCCTTGCGCGGCCGCCGGGCCGGCGAGATGGCCAGGAGAGGGGCAAGGTGATCGAGGATGCGGTCGGCCGCCGACTTCGAGATCCCGAACAACGGTGCCACCTGCCGCAACGTCAGGTTCGTGCGCCAGTACGTCGCCACCAGCAACACCCGGTCCTCCAGCGGCAGCCGCCAGCGACGACCGCGCTGGACGTCGCCACCGCGACGCCGCACCAACGCCACCAGCCTGGCGAACTGCGACTCGCTCAGCCCAGAGAACGGCTCGATCCACTTCGGATCATCCGCTGAGATCACCCCACCCATGCCCAGCCAACGCACCAACCACCCCACCAGTTACGGGACAACCTCTAGCCGCTGACCCATTGGTACAGGCCCCGCCCGACGATCGCGACCTTCCCGTCCTTGACCAGCCGCCCGAGATGGCCACGCAATCCCTCGAGCTGTCCCTTGTTCGGATCCAGCATGCCGATCGCCTCAGCCACCTGCCGGGCCCGCATGGGCTCGCCCGCTCCCCTCATGACAGCCATGATTCGTGCCCGCCTCGTGTTGTCCCGAGGCGTGGCCCGCGGCACCCTGGCCGCTGGGCGCTCCCCGTCGGCCTCTCGTGGACCCGGATCCGCGGAGGGAGCGGCGGCTGCGGCGCTCGCGAATCCGTTGACGGACACAGACGTCAACTTGCCCTCTTCTGCGTCGGCTTTGGCCGTTTGGACCCGCTGTCCGGTGGTGGCAGTAAGGCCGTTCACCGTCCGGCTGCTCAAGTCCTGAATAACATCACGGGAAAGAGTCAGGGCCTTCAACCGCTCCTGCGCCGCGGCCAACTGCTCTTGCAATGCCGCTATCTCGGCCCCCAGCCGCTCTTCCTCCTCTTTGAACAGTCGCGTCAAGTCCTCAATCGTCAGTGACACAACTGTCTTTCCTTTCGGCATGACCGCTTCCGACCGCATCCTGCCCTATTACCCGCACAGCCCGCCACTCCCACATCCGAACAGCTTCACACAATGTCAACGTTTGATGAACAGTGGCGGTCGAGGCTTGATGGTCAACTGTGCTTCCTCTACGGTGATCGCTTCCCAGTGACTCACGAACGGCCACCTCACGCATTAGAACCTGGCTGACCACAGCTGAGCGTGGGGTATTTCCAACAGCCCACCGCGGCGCCACGCACGGCCTCGTGTCCGCCCGGGGGGGCGCAACGCACACCTTGATTGGGCGTGCACTGTCGACCTTGGCTCCCTCACGTTCCGAACGTGCGACCGCGGAAGGGTCCGAGCAGTGTTTTGCACGACAAGGACATCCGGTACAGACAGACGGCAGCAAGGTCGTCGATCTTTCCACCACACGTCGAGCACCCGCGACGGGGTTCCGTCGCCACGACCAGGGAAGCGTACAGGCTAGCAGGCGATCTTGTGAGGAAGCGTCCGAACGGGGCACTCTCGCCTCATCCGCAGCCGCACGATGGAACCTGAATACACCAATCAAGTGATCTTGGAAAGGCTTTTTGGCCAGGAGAACACCCCTCGGCGGGAATGGGCCCGACGTCGTCACGCGGGCAGGCGGGACCCCGGCACCATGCTGCGACCGCCGTACCGGGTAAGGCCCCCTCCCGCCCACGCCGTCTCGCGGCCTCGTCGAAGCGTCGGCCTGGATGGTGGTGTTCTCGAACCGGTCCACCGCCGTCCGCCCTCCGCCGGCGGGGACACGCGGACTGAGTGGCACGACGACCGACAGGTGAGGTCTCACGCGTTCAGAGCGCCAGGTCGCTCGGTGGCTGTGACGGCGGAGGTCAGGACACCGCCGACGGGTGGGCGGTCGGTTGACCGGACCTCTGCGGCATCACGACGACCGTCCACTGGCGACCCACCCCGCGTTCCCGGTTCGGCGGCACCCGACGGGTTCGCAGTGTCCACCGACGCGGTGTGATTGGCCCGTCTCCATCGACACTCTATTCACCCCCGCGCACCCCCTCTCTTCTCGCGAAGACCTCACTCACGCTGGGTAACTGAGACCTCATCAAGAAAGTACAGGTCAGAGGCTCCTGAACGACAGTAGACGTCAATTGGCCACCACTGTCCACTCACCAAAAGGGTGGCGGGTTCGATTTATTTCCGATTCCTCGGACTGAGGCTTTCCTGAAGAGGAGTACCACGCTGTGGCGTCCATCGGTACTCTCGGCGAGGAATCCGGCAGTCGGATAGCAAGAGAGGAGGTTCTCTCATGCAGGCTGACGGGGCGTACGCCGTTCTCGACGAGCTGATGTCTCTCGCCCGGGACGACAGGAATGAGGTCTCCGCAGCGAAGGCCTGGTTCACCCGTGCGCGGGAGGAGTTGGCGAAGGCCCAATCGGCGTATGACTCGGCGAGCGCGCGCCGAAGTCTCGCAGCGGGTCGCCCAGGGGGCAGCAGAGCTGCTGTCGACCGACGCTGACAGCACCAGCGACCCCGCCACGGGCAAGGGCGGCGGGAACGCCGCTTCGTTGGGCAGGGGCAAGGACTCGGATCCGGGCCGGACGCGACCGACGCTCGCGGACGAGATCCACGCCTTCGTGCGCGCCCAAGGGCGCCCCGTGCGCCGGGTGGAGATCGCGGAGCACCTGCACCGCTCTCGCCCGGACCTCAAGCCCACTGGGCTCGGCCCCGAACTCACCCAGCGGGTGCGGGCGGGCACGCTGGTACGAGCGGGTCTGGGCCTCTACACCCTGCCGACGCGCGCCGACGAAGGAGGTGACGGGCAGCAAGCGCTTTAGAAAACCGCCAACCATACGCACGTGCCGCCGAGGCTGAAGACCCGTCGGCGGCACGTAGATGCGCACCCATCCGGGCACACGCATCGCCGTGATTCTAGACGTCTTGTGTCGCGCGTGCGAGAGCCCCCGTGAATTCAGGCCCCCTACGACTTGGGGGCGGGAAATGAGGCAACATGCGCTGTTCCCCATCCGATTCCTCCGGCTTTCCCAGCTCGGCGGGCGCCACATTCAGCTCGGCCGGCGCCGGATTCAGCGGGGGGGGCCGACAGGAGCGCAGGAACACATTTGTCGCTGGACAGGGCACTGCCCAGCGGTCGCTGCAACCCTGCTCAGCAGATCAAGGTCGTCATCGCCCTTACCGAGCTGCTTGAGGACGGTGGTGCGCGCGTCGACCGCGCGCTGTTGGCCGAGCGGGTCGGCAGGAGTTTCGCGACGGTCGGCGACTGTATGACGTTCCTGACGAACCTCGGCCTGGTGAAGACGGAGCGGGGCCGCTACGGGATCACCGAGGACGGACGTCGCTTCGCCCGGCTGTGGCCGCGGGACACCTCACAGGCGCGCTTGGTCCTGCGGCCCCTGGCCGCGGCGCACTGGTCGGCTGCCGCAGCCGCGCACCACCTGGCCGACGGGCCCATGCCCCAGGAGCAGCTGGGCGCGTTGTTGCGGTCTGGTCTGCCCGGCGTCCCGTTGCGGGGGTCTACCTCGTGGAGTGGCTGGTGATCGGCCTGGTCCTACAGCGTGACGAGCGGCTCTACGTCCACCTGGTGTCCGGATCGCCTGCCACACCGGAGACTGCCACGTCCCACACTCCGCCACCGCAGCAATCGCCCCCCCCCCCCGCAGGGAGCGGCGACAACGGCTCCCAGACACTCCTGCTGGGGCTGACTCGCCAGCAGATCCAGGCTCTGCCGGACTCACGCTACGCGGCCTTCCTCAACGGCGTTCTGCAGTCCCTGCAGGGGGCCCTGGCACCCACACAGTGAGGACCGCGCCGTAGTAAGGGGTGTCGGCTTGCCCGCCGGCACCCCGCCGGAGGCGGCTTACCCGTGGACGGCTCTTGAGTACGGTGCGCGCGGGCCGGGGCCCGCGGCTCTGCCATGTTACCGGCGGTAGCTTCGTGGCTCTGCGGCGCCGGGGGCGGGCTCGTTTCGTCCCGGGGCGGGCTCACATGGGGTGGCGCCTCGAGGCGGGCTCACATGTGCTGGCCGCCGGCCCAGAACAGCAGCCAGATGAATCCGGCGAACAGGTGGGTGGCGAAGACGTAGACGAGAACCCGCAGCGCGACCCCGCGAGCCTGGCGCTTCTCCTCCTCCGAGCCCGACATGACGACGCCCCTCCCGAGGTCCACCCGCGACACCGGCCGGATCCGGCGGCCACCGATCAATGAGTTGAAGAATTCTTCAACTGTAGGCTAGAGCATCGATTCACCGTGGGCGCGCGAGGAGAGCGGAGTGACGATGCCGGTTCCGCTATATCAGGCGAAGGCGGAGTTCTTCCGCATGCTGGGCCACCCGGTGCGCATCCGTGTGCTGGAGCTGCTCCAGGACGGCCCGAAGCCGGTGCGCGACCTGCTGGCGGAGCTGGAGATCGAGCCGTCGAGCCTCTCCCAGCAGCTGGCGGTCCTGCGCCGCTCCGGCATCGTGACGGCGACCCGCGACGGATCGACCGTCGTCTACGCCCTGGCCGGCGGCGACGTGGCGGACCTGATGCGAGCCGCCCGCCGCATCCTGACGGAACTGCTGGCGGGCCAGAACGAGCTGCTGGCCGAGCTGCGGCAGGCGGAGCAGTCGAGCCGCTGACAGGGCGGACGGGGGCACGGCGGGCGCGGGGCACGGCGGGCGGGAGGCACGGCGGGCGGGGGCGCGTCGCCTGTCGCGCGCATCGCCAAGTGCCCCTCCGCGCAGCCGCGTTCGCCATCCCGCACGCGGTCTTGCACCGGGCCTTGCACGTGGTCTTGCACCCGGCCTTCCACACGTGATCCCGCGCGGGCTCTCCGCTGCCCCCACGCGGGCCGGAGCCCGATCGCCCGGCCGTCTCTCCGCGGTCCCCGGATCCGACGCCTCGTCACCCCGAACGGCGCAGCCCCGATGGACAGCCCGATATCTGACCTTTTGTCTGGTAAACGGGTCGACCAACACCGGCCCGGTCAGACAGGCCCCGCGCGGGGCCGTACAGGCAGTGACAATCGAGGAGATCCTCCATGCAGGTCCGCCGTATATCCGTGGCCGCCGCCGCAGCGACCGCCGCCGTGCTGTTCTCCGCGCCGCTCGCTTCCGCCGTCGAGGGCGGCGTCGTCTCCGTCACCCCCAGCTCCGCCCGTCCGGGGCAGACCGTCACCATCTCGGCGACCGGCTGCATCACGGCCAGCGCCGACGCCATCGCCCGCGCCTACTCCGACGCCTTCCCGACCGCCACTCTCAACGCCTCCGCCGGGTCGGGCGGGAGCGTCACCGGGACCTCGACGGTCTTCAGCGGTGCCAAGCCGGGCACGTACACCGTCAATGTGGTGTGTGACATCAAGAACGGCAGCGGCGGCGGCAAGGGCACCCTGACCGTCCTCGGCAAGGGCAACACCATGCCGCACGGCGGCGCCCGTACCGGCCTGGGCGGCAGCATCACCAGCGGCAGCGCCGGAGAGACCGCGCTCGGCGCGACCCTGGTGGCCGCCGCAGTCGTCGCGGCCGGCGCGTACGGACGGCGCCGCCGCGCTTCCGGCACGCGCTGACCGTTTCGCGACGGTGTGGGCGGGCGAGCGGCAGTCACCCCCGCCCGCGCCGCGCCACCCCGGGGAGGCCGGACGCGATGGCGACCGGCTTCCCCCGGTCACGACGCCGCGCGGGTCACGACGCCGCACCAGTCAGGACGCGCCTTGCCGGTCAGGACGCCTTGCCGGCCCGGGTCAGCAGTCCCTCGGCGAAGGCGCGTGCCGCGCGCAGGTCGTCGGCGTCGGGCCGCGACTTGTTGATGCCGCCGACGAGCTTGAACGGGAGCCAGGTGTCGTACGCGCGGCAGCCGAAGGTGTCGGCGACCTGGAACCCCTTGCCCTCCAGGACGCGCACGAGCCCGCGGGTGTACGGCCGGAACCCCGGTTCGGGCAGTCCGCTGGAGGAGAAGACGAACGCCCCGCCGCGTTCGCCGCGCGGAAGCGACTGGACGAACCGGCGCAGGCGGGGGTGGAAGTTCATCGAGAAGATCCCCGAGCCGAATCCCACGAGGTCGTAGGCGGACAGTTCCGCCACGTCCACCTGCTCGGGTTCGACGACGCGGGCGTCGAGGACCCGGCCCATGACGTCGGCGATCCGCCTGGTGTTGCCATGCGACACGGAAGTGCACACGATGAGCGTCTTCACGATGATGCTCCTGCGGTTGTCCGGAGGGGAGTCCGTTCGGGCCCGGGTCGGGAGATCGGCCCGACACCGTGAGGACACCGCCCGACCGGCAACCGTGACACCCCCCGAATGTGGCGCCGGTCACACGGCGGGCCGGGGCGGAACGGGACCGTAGCCCTCCCGTCGGCCGTCAGGCACGGCAGCGCAGCATCACCAGTGGGGGGTTGGCGTGGGCGTCCGCCCAGAAGTCGGCGCCGAACGCGCGCGTCCCGGCGTCGGAGATCCCGATGGGGACCCAGGTCACGTCGCTGAATCCGGCCGCCCGCAGGCAGGTCTCGTAGACCTCGCGACGCGGCAGGGTGGCGGTGAACGCGATCGGCCGCGGTGCGAGCAGCGCCGTGATCCTGACGCCCGGCCCGGTCTCCGCCTGGGTGCCGGTCAGTTCGGCGCGGAAGCCGTACTTGTCCAGGCGCGGCCCGTCGAACCGGTAGTCGGGCCGCTGGTTGAACGCGAAGAACTCGGCGCCGGGCTTCAGACTCGCGTGGATGTTGCGGCACATGCGCTCGAAGGCGTCGACGGTGTCCGCGTAGCCGAACAGCTGGACCGCCGTGGCGACGTCGAACCGCCGCCCGAGAGGCGGTAGTTGGGCCACGTCGCCCACCTGGTAGTTCACACCCAGTGGCTCGCGCTCCTCCGACTCCCGTGCCACGGAGACCATTTCACCGGAGATGTCGATCCCGAGCACGTCCGCGGCGCCGCGCCACGCGAACTCCCGGCTGTAGAAGCCGGTGCCGGACGCGAGGTCGAGGACCGCCTTGCCGCGCACGTCCCCGACCATGGCCAGGAAGCCGGGCACTTCTCCGTACCGCGCCAGCGGCAGCGCCTTGAAGCCCTCGAACGCCTCACCGATCCCGTCGTACTGCTGCCGAACACCCATCGAGCCGTCCTTCCCCCTCCGCCCCGCTCCGGCGTGTGCGAGGAGTACACACTGAGCCTGGGAGAACCGGCCCGGGACGGAAGGCATGAAAACGTCCGCGGGCGAGGCCCGGTGCTTCATAGATCCCTACAACAGCCGGCACGGGGTTGAGACCGGACAGGGAGCCCGGAGAGAGGGAACCCTGATAGGGAGCCCGGACAGGGAACTCGAACGGGGAACTCGGACGGGGGGCGAGTATGGAGGCGGATCGATGGCCGGCGCTTCCGCATCTGGCCGGTGTGGTCGGGGCGGGGCTGGTGATGGTGATCGCGTGGCTGCTGATCGGGCCGACCTGGGACAGTCTGGTGTCGGCAGCGGACATCGGCGGGACGCCGGGCAGCTACACCGCCTCACGGTGCCGGACGGTGCAACTCGGCGCGGGCGAGGGCACCGTCGACGCGCGGCAGTGCGTGGGCACCTTCCGCTCCCGCGACGGCCGGACGGTACGCACCGACGTGGCCCTGTCCGACACCCGCGCCCGGGTGGGCGTCCCGACCCGCATGGTGGACACGCACGGCCGGCTCTCCCTGCCCAGCCACGGTTCCGTCTTCTGGCAGGCGCTCAAGCTGCTGTTCGTCGGGGTGCCCGCGGCCGGGCTGCTCACCGCGCTGGCCCTCGCCGGCGAGCACGACGCGGAAGACCGCCCCGGCCGGCTGTGGTCCCTGTGGTCCCTGCTGTGCGCCGGAGCCTGCCGTGCGCTGGCCGTCGTCGCCGGCGCGGGTTTCCTCCTGGGCCTGCCGGTGGCGATAGCGATGGCGATCGCACTGTGAGGCAGCCCGGACCTGCCCGTCCGGCGGGGCCGCCGTCCAGTCCGAGGTCGGCGGCGAAGCCCACCACCGGGTTCCCCGGAGGCCGCCGCCGCCTTCTCCACCCCTCGCCTCGCGCAACCCCCTCCCCGATCCGCTAACCTGTCCTCGGCCGCCCATGACGGTGGCCGAGGATCATGCCGCGTAACGAGACGATCACACCCGGTGCTGACGTCAGGAACGCGAGCAAGCCCCGCCTCCGTAGCTCAGGGGATAGAGCACCGCTCTCCTAAAGCGGGTGTCGCAGGTTCGAATCCTGCCGGGGGCACGAAGAAACACCAGGTCAGAGGCTTCTCTGATGCAACGAAGGCCCTCCGTGAAGATCACGGAGGGCTTTCTTACGTCTGATGGGAACGCGCTGGGAACATGCCGTCAGGCGGCTGTCTCTCCCGGCTCATTGCTGGGAACCTCGGGCTCTACGGACTCGCCGTCGGGAGGCTCCGGCTCCTCATGCGACTCCCGCTGGTTCCGGGCTCGCGGCACCAGGGCGACGGGAGCTTCGGCCTCGGCCTTCTCGAACTGCGGGAGCACCGAGGTGTAGGTGTCAGCGGTCAGGGAGTAGCTGCTGTGGCCGAGGAGAGCTTGGATCTTCTTCATGTGGATGCCCGCGGCGAGGGACAGCGTGGCCGCGCAGTGCCGCAGGTCGTGGAGGCGCACCGGCGGCAGGTGCAGCTTCTTGATCAGCCGTTCGAAGACCTGGGACAGGTATTCCGGGTGGTAGGCGCGGCCGTCCTCCCAGGTGAAGACGAGCCCGGTGTCACTCCACGGCTGGGTGACGGCCGTGTTGTCCGTCTCGGGTTGGGGGTGTTCACGTTGGCGCTGCCGCCATTCCTCGTACGCCCGGTCCCACTCCTCGCGCTCCGTCTGCTGGCGCTTGCGCCAGAGCCTGAGCAGGTCGTGGGTCTGCTCGTCCAAGGTGATGGTGCGTGCGCCGCTTTCGCTCTTGGGCGTGTCCTCCCAGACCTCGTAGGAGGCGGCGACGAGTTGTTCGCTGACGTGGACGGTGCCGATGGTGAGGTTGGTCTCGCTCCAGGGCAGGCCGGCGACTTCGCCTCGGCGCAGGCCGCGGAAGACCATGAGGTGGAACATCGGGTAGAGCCGGTGCTCGGCCACCGCGTCGAGGAACGCGCCGGTCTGTTCCGGGGTCCAGACCATGACCGGGCCGGGCTTCTCGCCGGTGACTTGCCAGCGGGCGACGCGCTCATCGGTCCACACCAGGGGCTTGGGGCGTACGTACTTGGGCAGCACGACGCTCTTCGCCCAGTTCTCGCTGATCAGCTTTTCGGTGACCGCGTCCTCGAGGGCGGCGCTGAGCGTGTCGTTCATTTTCTTCTGGGTGCCGGGACCGGTGATGTGGCGTGGCTTGGCGCGGGCTTGGCGCAGCTCGGCTCGGGCGGCGTTCCAGTTCTGGCGTAGCTCGGGCGGCCGGGGGCGGCCTTTGCAGTCGCGCCACGCCTTGTGGGCGGCGCGCTCGGCGGCCCGTGCGGCTTCGGCTGCTTCGCGGTGGTCCTGGTGGGTCTTGTTGTCCGCCCAGATCGCCTCGAACATGCCCTGGATGTGGCGGGTGCGCAGGTCGCGCATCTTCAGGTGGCCGAGGGCGGGTATGAAGACGCGCTCGATGTGGTCTTGGTAGCCCTTGCGGGTGGATCGCTTGAGGTCGACCCTCTTGGTGAACCAGCGCCGAAGGTACTCGGCGACGGTCTCCTTGGACTTGACCTGTACGCCGCCTTGGGCGAGATCCCAGACCTCCTTGCAGGCCGCGGCAGCGTCCTTCTGGGTGCGGAAGCCGCCCTTCTTGGGGTGTTGGCGCTTGCCGCCGGGCCCCGGTGGCAGTTCGATCGAGTAGTACCAGGAGCCGTGGTCGCGCCTTTTGAGGAGTGGGCATCGCTTCTCCAGGTAGCCGATCTTCGGTGTGCCGTCCTGGTTCAGTACCGGATCGCCCTTCTTGTCTACGAGTGGGCCCTTGCAAGCGCATCGTTTGTAGGTCTTGTCCTCGAACACGTGCCGTCCCCTGCCCTTGTCACCCGTGATCTGGGCGCTGCCTGTCGTGCTTGGTGATCACGTTTCGCGATCTTTCTTCATCCTCCGGGGGCTGTCGGACAGCTCGCCGCGTCCTCGTGAGGGCGCTGGCGTAGGGGCGAACGTGGCGGGGCTGGGATGAGGTGGTCGGCCCGGGCTGTGGGATATGCGGGTCAGGGGGTCTTGCCTCATCCTGCCGGGGCTGGGTGTTACTGCTGCTGTAAAGTCCGTTGATAGTTGGCGCGGGGGAGATTGCGACAACGGCATGACTGCTCAGGCACCTGACGGACAGGGTTCGGCTGGCGCCATGGGGTTGGAGGAGCTGCTGGCTCTTCCGGCGACTGTGAACGTGACAACGGCTGGGCGCGCGCTGGGAATCGGGCGGGACAAGGCGTACGAGCTGATCCGGTCGGGGAGCTTCCCGGTACGGGTTCTGCCCCTGGGGAGCACGATGCGTGTTCCGACGGCGGAACTGTGGCGAGTCCTTGGCGTCCGGGAAGTGGCTGGGGGCAGGGTGGCTGGGTGATGAAGCACGGGCCGTGTGTTCACAGCTGAAATGTTCACACTTTTTCCAAGATTGTGACCTATCTGAGGTAAATTAGTACGTGTCGGCAGGGGGTCGGCGATGGAGGCGAGGCGAGATGCCACGACTGTTCGGCTTTGAGGACGCCGCGCACCGCAAGGTGTGTGAAGCGGAGGCGGTGGGGGTTCGAAGCGTCGCGTCCCGGCGTCTCGCCCCACAGGCGTGGGAGCCGATCACCGAGTGGGCGAATGCCGAGGGATACCGCACGACGCTCGGAGGTCTGTGGAAGCCCGGCCCTCTTGCCACCATGATGAACCATCCGGCCATCGCCGGGCTGGAAGAGGGCGAGAACGGTGAGCTGGTCGAGTCCGGCGGGCCGGCGCTCATCCCGCCGGAGGACTTCCTGGCCATCCGTGCGATGCGCCAGACGAAGGGTGAGCCGGTCCCGGCGGGTGAGTACCTGATCCAGAGTTGGCTAGGCGTGTGCGGATTGTGCGGCTGCCCCCTGTCCGCCTCTCCTACCACTACCAGCGGAAGCCGCGGCTACCGGTGTGCCCCCAGCAGCGCGCAGCACCCGGGCGGTTGCGGCCGGGTGCGGATCAAGGCAGAGCCGTTCGAGGTGTACGTGGCCGAGCACGTGCTGGCCGAGACTGCGAAGCCCGAGGTGGCGGCGCTGCTGGGGCAGGCACGCGATGAACTGCTGGCCGAGGCGGCCGAGTTGCGCAAGCTTGCGGACAGCCTCCGGCGTCGCCAGGTGCGGCTGGGACAGAGCTACGCGCGCTCGCCGGACATGTCGGTGCAGGCGTTCCGGGCCGCCGACAAGGAGCTGAAGCAACAGGCTCGCGAGGCCCGGACGAAGGCGCGGTTCCTCGACCAGGCCAAGCACGTGCCGGTCGCCGATGTTCCGGATCTGGTGCGGTGGTGGACGCACGCTCCGATGTCGGCCAAGCGCGGCATGCTGGCACTGATGCTGGAACAGGTGGCGTTGTACCCGGCCGCGTCCAAGGGCTCGCGCAGGGTGGACGCGGACCGGGTGGGCCTGCGCTGGCGAACGTGGGGTACAGGCGCGAAAGGACGGGGCTAGCCGTTCTCAGGCTTCGGCCCGGCGTTGTACCCGATGGTGGCCACGGCGAGGCCGATGGCGACGCATCCGATGGCAAGTCCCGCCAGGGCGGGGCTGAGTGCGTCCTGTAGGCGCAGCGGCCAGGCGTGGCCGACCTGAGCGGCGATCAGGTACCCACAGCGGCTGAGGGCGTAGGCGACGGCGATCACGCCTCCGGCCCCGGCGATGGTCAGTCCGGTCGCGGCAGCCCGCCGCTGCCGCCGGGCGGCGAGTGCGAGGCGGAGGGAGTAGACGCTGATCTCCAGCCCGGCGATGGCGGAGTAGGCCAGGTAGGTCACCAGGTAGTGCGTCACCGCGCCGTTGTGGGCGTACTCCGATGTCAGGTCCACGTTGGTGGTGTCGGCGCGGTGGAACTCAAGGACCAGCAGGCCGATGACGACCGCCGCGAGCAGGAGGCGTACGGCGACTGCGGTGCGGACGTAGGGCCGTGTGCGTGTCCAGTCCACGATCATGATCTGGAGACTGGCGAAGAAGACCACCGCGCTCAGGTCGGACAGGTGGCAGGCTGTCTCGTTACATCCGGCGGCGTTGTCGATGGCGTCGGCGATCTGGGGTATCGCCAGGAGTGAGGCGACGCAGCAGGTGGCGGAGGCGGCGATCCGGGCCCTGCGGGCGAGGCGGAACTGCGGCCGGTGCCGGTGCGCGAACCGCAGGCATATCGCGGTGCTGAGCGCCGTGAGCAGGGCACACGTCCCGAAGATCAGGCCGGTCAAGAGGTTCAACGTCCTTCCAGGTCATCCGCTGCCCTCTCAGCGGCTTCGTCAAGGCTCAGATGCCGACGCGGGCGCCCGTCGCGGGGCTGGTCAACGCCGGGTGGAGGTGGGGGGATCGCGGGGACGTCCTGGGGTAGTCCGGCGCGACGGCGAAGCTCCCTGAGCTGCGTGATGGTGTCGAGAATGTCCGGCTCCGGGAGGTCCTGCATCAGGCGCAGGACCTCCCGGGCTTCAGGGCGCTCCTGATAGACGGTGAGCGCCGTCAGGTCGTCCCACTCCGGCCCTGGGAGCAGGAAGGCCGCCGGGGCGTCGAGGGCCCCGGAGAGGGCGGCGACAGTAGACATCGTGGGGTTGCTACTGGTGCCGTTCATCAGGCCGTTGACCTGGCCATGCGAGAGTTTGCGCCGGCCTGGCGAAGCGGTCGCTTCCGCCACCTCCCGTGCGCTGGGGATGAACCCGTCCTGATCGCGGTTCAGGCGCAGCAGGGCGGCCAGCTTCGCACTCAGGCTCAGCGGGTCGCGCCGCTCGCGGGTGTCTGTCACATCCATCCTCTTCGCGGTTGTCATATGCTCGCCAAACGTACGGACCAGTAACAACCGGCCCGTCGGCCGGTGCTCGCTGACCCGGATTCCACACTACCCCGCAGGTCGGAGGGGTTATAAGGTCTATCGGACAGTTTCCTCGGGCGTCCGTCGCGCGGGGTGGCGGCGCGCCGAGGCGCACGCTTGCGGCGGACGCGGTGGGAGTCACGGAGAGGGCGGGCGGTGGCGGCACGCTTGCCGGTCACGGGAGGTAGTGCATGTCCGAGATCGACGAGCGGCGGATCGCCGCACTGGCGAAGGAGCCGCCGCGTGTCCTTCGGGGCGGGGTGGACGAGGCGGCGCGCGGGGAGGCGCGCAAGCTCGTGGAGTGCCAGGCGTTATTGCCCCCGAAGGCGGCGGACAAGGGGCAGCGCGACGGCAGGCGTTGACATCCGGTCAGGACCTACAGCGGGCGGGATGAAGTAGGTGACAATCTTGAACCAGTCATGTACGTTTTCTCGTGCCGGTCGGGTACAGCAGCCGCAGGATTCCCGCATCCGGCAGGTGTCGCGAGGGCGGCACCGTCCCTGACTCCCCGCGGGCGGCCGATGGGGTGCGTGATGGAGCAGAGCCCGTCCCGGCGTCAGCCGTGGCGGGCTCGCTCGCATTGCGGGCCCGGCAGTCACGCCCGGCGACCCTCAGAGCCCGTGCGGGCGCGCCAGGCTCGCGGAATTCAAGCGAAATTACTGAATTCAAAAAGGGATCTGAACTTGAATTCGCGGTATTTGCGATTAAGATATAAGTGTAAGGAAAAAGGGAAAGCCAAAAAGGCCAGGCTTTCATAATCCGGAAAGGCGCGGGAAAATGTTCGCAGACCTCGCTATCGACCAGATCACCCCCAACCCCGACCAGCCCCGCAAGTTCTTCGATGAGGCCAAGCACAAGGAGCTGATCGGCAGCATCAAGGAGAACGGCCTCCTCCAGCCGGTCGTCGTCCGGCCGGTCGAAGGCGGGGAGACTCCGTACCAGCTGATCGCGGGCGAGCGGCGCTGGAGGGCGTGCAAGGCCGCGGGCATCACCACGGTCCCGGCGCACGTCATCAAGGGCGCCGACGATGAGAAGGCGTACGTCCTCGGCATCGCGGAGAACGTCGGCCGCGAGGACATGACCATCATGGAGGAGGCCGGCGCGTACGCCGACCTCGCCGCCGCCGGCTGGACACCGGAGAAGATCGCCAAGCAGTTCGGCAAGACCGAGACCCACATCAAGTGGCGCCTCGGCCTGCTCACCCTGCGTCCCGAGGTCGCCGAGATGGTCGACAAGGGCCAGATCAAGCCCAACCTCGCCTGGCACGTCGCCCAGCTGAACCCGGCCAACCAGATGGTGGCCGCCACCCGCTACCTGCGCGGCGACTTCGACTCCGAGGCCGAGGCCCAGCACTTCGCCAACGGCTTGAAGATGATGGAGGCTCAGACCAGCCTCACGAATGAGAAGGCGCCGGACGCCGAGGAGCAGGAGAAGCGCAAGAAGGCCAAGGCCAAGGCGAAGGATGGGCTCGGCAAGGCGGAGGAGATCCTGCTGCCGCTGCTGGAAGACCTGGCGGAGAAGAAGCCGGAGGACCTGGCGGTCATCCTCGGCGACGACCTGGAGCGCCACGTACGCGTGGTCGGCAGGATCTACAGCCAGGTGCAGATGGTGCGCAACCTGCTCAGCAAGGCGCAGGGCATCCAGCGGGCGATGTCCGCCGACTTCAACCGCAAGGCGCTCGAGGTCCAGCAGGAGGCCAAGGCCCAGAAGAAGGCGACCCCCGAGCCCGCTGCGAAGAATCCCGCGCCGAAGCCGGTGCCGGTGGCGCGCAAGGCAGCACCCAAGCCGCAGGCCAAGGAGGCCCCGGCCAGCCGGGCCCGTGCGGCGGCGAAGTCCACGAGCGCGCCCGTCAAGGTGCCTGCCCAGAAGCGGGCCGCGACGAAGGCGGCCGAGCCCGCGGCCGTCGCGAAGAGCGAGGCGACGGCCGCGGCCAAGTGAGCGAGCGGTGGGGGCGCGGCACCGCGCCCCCACCGCCGACCGGGAACAGCGAGAAGGACGCGGACGGCGCGGCCGGGGCAACCCGGCCGCGCTCTTGCGGTCTGTGGCCCCGCTGTCGCCCTGGTCGAGGACTCGCCCGCCGGGTTGGCGGGCGTGCGGCGCGGCCGGTCGCGGCAGCGCCGTGTTCCGCGAGGTATCTCGCGTGCGGAAAGGAAATCGGATTTGATCACGCTGTTCACCAACCGGTATCAGGAGTACCGGACGGAGCAAGGGGTGCCGGTGCGCATTACCGTCGGCGCGCCGCGATTCAAGCTCCCCTATCGGCTCACCCACTCGGTTCGGGAGCTGGCACCGCGACGGGAATACCTTTCCCACCCGCAGCCGCTCTTCACGACCGCCTACCGGGCCGACCTCGAGCGCGTCGGGCCGGCGCGGATCGCCGAGCGGTTGAGCCGGATCGCCGAGGCCGAGCAGGAGCACCGGTTGGTACTGCTGTGCTTCGAGGACCTGGCCGACCCGAACCTGTGGTGTCACCGCAGGATCTTCGCCGCCTGGTGGCGAGACGTCACCGGCGACACCGTGCGGGAACTGGGGCCGATGGCCGACCAGTACGAGCAGGGCACGTTGATGTGACGGGCCGTGAGGCGCACTCACAAGATAGGTTGCATTCTTGCAAGATGTAACGTCCTTTTGGGGTGCGCCCCTGGATGGCGTCCGGCCAGGTACCTGGTGTCCGGCCGGACGCCGCCGTCACGACGTGGAGGAAGAGCGTGTTCCAGGGCACCATCCCCGGACCGATGCGCGCCATCGTCCGGGAGACCGCCGGGAGTTGGCCGCGTGGACAGGTCTACGTCCCGTGCTGCGGGAACTTCACCATCGAGCGCAGCCTGATCGGCATGGGCTTCGCCCTCCACTCCTCGGACGTGTCCATCTACACCACCGCCATCGGCCGCTGGCTCACCGGCCAGCCGGCCGGCATCCGTCTGCGCGAGGAGAGCATGAACCAACTCGGCTGGCTGGCTGACTCGTTGGACGACGACGTAGGCACGGTCGCCGCGCTGATGCTCGGCACCCGCTTCCTGGCCAGCGTCGGCCGCGACGGGCTGTGGCACGAGAGGGTGGTGCGCTCCTACCGCGAGCAGTGGGCCGTCAAGCACGCCGAGACCGTCGAGCGGCTGTCGGCCTCCGACGTGGCGCTCGCCTCCTACACCGTGGAAGACGTGCGCACCTGGCTCCAGACCGTGCCCGGCGACGCCCCGGTGTGCTCGTTCCCCCCGTTCTACGGCGGCGGCTACGAGAAGCTGTACGAGCCGCTGAACATCCACTTCACCTGGGACGCCCCCGAGTACGAGCCGCTGTCGGACGCCGACGTGGTCGACGTTCTCGGCGCGATCACCGACCGTCCCTACTGGCTGACGGCCTCCAACCACGACGTGCCGGAACTGCGCCAGCACCTGCGCGGTGTCATCAAGCCCACCCCGAGGGCGGCCCCGTTCTACGTCTACGCCTCGCAAGCCCCCACCCGGATCGTCGCGCCGCGCCAGCCCATCGAGCCGGTCACCGCCCCGCGGCTCGGCCGCGGCGACGAGCTGGTCGGCCCGCTGTCGCTGGCCTTGTTGAAGCCGGGCCAGTTCAACGCGCTGCGCTCCCGGTACCTCAACCCGCGCATCGCGCCGGGCTCCGCGAACCTCGCGGTCGCGGTCAAGGACGGCACGGGCAAGGTCCTCGGGGTCTTCGCGATGGCGCCGTCCAGCTACACGCCGGACGAGGCGTACCTGCTGTCCGACTTCGCGGTCGCGCCGACCGACTACCCGCGCTTGTCGAAGCTGATCGTGCTGGCGGCCACCAGCTCGGAGGCCCGGTTGCTGTGCCAGCGGGCGTTCTCCCGCCGCGTCCGGGCGGTGTCCACGACGGCGTTCAGCAACAACGCGGTGTCGATGAAGTACCGCGGGCTGCTCAAGCTGACCAAGCGCGGCCCGTCGAACGAGGACGGCTGGAAATACCAGCTCCAGTACCAGGGGGCCATGGGCCAGCACACGCTGGCCGGGGCCCTGGAGACGTGGGCGAAGCGGTGGGGCGCTCCGACAACGAGGCAGACGGGAGCCTGACCATGGAGGACTCGACACAGCTCGCCCCGCCGCGGATGGTGCAGGGCGACCCCCGCACGCTGACCCTGCTGGACGTCAACGCGCGGTTCCTGCCGCACGAGCAGTTCCGGCAGCTGGTCGCCAACGTCCGGCGTGACGGGTGCCTGACCTCGACTCCGCTGGTATGGAACGACACCGAAAGCGGACGGCTCGTCGTACTGTCCGGCAACCACCGCACGCTCGCCGCGATCGAAGCCGGCCTGACGGAGATCTGGTGGATGCAGATCGACCAGCCGCTGGCCCGGCAGCGGCAGATCGCACTCCAGCTGTCCCACAACGCCATCGCGGGACAGGACGATCCGGCGATCCTCAAGGAGCTGTACGACGAGCTGGAGTCGGTGGAGTGGCGGCAGTACACCGGCCTGGACGACAAGGCCCTCGACCTGCTGGAGAAGGTCGACGTCAGCTCCCTGGGCGAGGCGAACCTCGACTTCGCCAGCGTGCAGTTCATGTTCCTGCCCGCCGAGCTGGAGCGCGCCGAAGCGGCGTTCGACGCCGCGCGGTCCACCGCGGCGGCGGACCAGCGGTGGATCGCGGGCCTGGAGCAGTACGAGCCGATGCTCGACGCTCTGGAGACCTCCCGGGCCGCCTACACGATCGGCAACTCCGCGACCGCGCTCGGCGTGATCCTCACCGTGTTCGAGCGGCACCTGGGTGAGCTGGCGGACGGCTGGTACGACCCGGCGACCGCAGAAGCGCACCGCGGTGGCACGGCACCGCTGGAGAGCGTGTTCGGCGTACGCGAGATACCGGTGGAGACCGCTGCCGTCGTGCGGGCCGTGATCGACCGTCTGGTCGAGGACGGCAGCGTGCCGCGGGCGGAGCCGTGGCGGGCGCTGGACATCCTGGCCGCGCGGGGGCACTAGACGGCCGTCGTCGGCCAGGAGGTGAGCGGTGGCTGAGAGCCCTGTGGAGCCGTGGGAGCGGCAAAACGGTGAGTCGTCCCAGGCATTCGAGGCATTCGCCGCGTACCGGGATCTCGGACCCGCCCGCAGCGTCACGAAGGTCGCACAGCAGGTGGACAAATCGCGAACGCTGCTGGGGCGTTGGTCGCGCCAGTACGCGTGGGTGATGCGGGCGACCGCGTACGACCGCGAACAGGACCGGCTGTTCCTCGCCGAGCAGCACCAGGCGCGCCGCGACATCGCCCGCAGGCACGCGAAGCTGGCTCAGGCGTTCCTGGGCAAGGCTGTCGCGCGCCTCCAGTCGCTGGATGCCCGGGAGCTGTCCCCGTCCGAGCTTCTGCGCTTCTTCCAGGTCGCGGCGGAAGTCGAACGCCGGGCTGTCGGTGAGGAGCCAGTCACCGCGGCGGGGGCGCAGACCGCGCCTGGTGGAGACGTGGCGGCGCTGACCGACGAGGAACGGCACGCCAGGATGGACCAGTTGCGGCGTGAGCTGGAGCGGCGGCTGGCGGAGGAGCGGTGAGCCGGGGCTGGGCGAAGCGCCAGATGATCGAGGACCTGCCTGATCCGGCGATGATGAGCCTGGAGCAGATGAAGGCCGAGGTCGCCGCCCTGGCGCGTGCCGACGAGATCTCGGCGCGCCGGTGGTTGTGCGACCGGCCGGACTGCGACGGGCTGCCGCACCAGGGGTGGCTGCACCGGCACGCCCGTTCCTCGCAGCGCCCGCCCACGTGGCTGTGGACGGTGTGGCTGCTGCTGACGGGCCGCGGCTGGGGCAAGTCGCGGACGGCGGCGGAGGAGGTGCGCGAGTGGGCGCGCGCACCGGGGTTGCAGCTCGCGGTGATCGCCAAGAACGCCACGCTGGTGCGCGACATCTGCTTCGAGTCCCCGAAGTCCGGCCTGCTGTCGGTGTTTCCGCCCGAGGAGGTGGCGAAGTACAACTCCAGCCTGGGCGCGACGGTGCTGGAGCTGACGAACGGCACGGTGATCCGCGGGTTCGGCGCGGAGGCGCCGGACAATTTGCGTGGCTGGGCTTTCGACAAGGCGTGGCTGGACGAGTACGCGGCCTGGTCTCGGCACACCGCGCAAGAGGTCTACGACATGCTGTGGTTCTGCCTGCGCGAGGCGGAGGCCCCGCAGGTCGTCATCTCCACGACGCCCAAGCCACTGCCGCACGTCAAGAAGCTCGTCGAGCGCGGACAGGCACAGGAGCAGCGGTACCGCGAGGGCGGGCCGCCACCGCGGGTCGTGCTCACCCGCGGGCACATGCGCGAGAACGACGCCAACCTCAGCCCCGCTGCCCGGGAGGAACTGGAGGAGGAGTACGCCGGCACCCGCCTCGGCCGCCAGGAGCTGTCCGGTGAACTCCTGGAAGACGTCGAGGGCGCGCTGTGGAAGGGCTGGATGCTGGAGGTCGAGGGCTTCCGGCCCCGGCGCGAGCACCTGCCGGACCTCCAACGCGTCGTGGTCTCCGTCGACCCGGCGACCAAGTCGCACGAGAACGCGGACATGACGGCCTTCACCGTCGCGGGCCGCGGCTGGCCGGTCGAGACGATGTTCGGCGACGACCGCCCACGCGGCTACCTGCTCCACTGCGAACAGGACCGCTACACCCCGACCCAGGCGATGAAGCGCGCCGCCGCGCTCTACCACGAGCACCAGGCCGACTGCGTGGTCATCGAGGCCAACAACGGCGGCGACTACCTGCCCGCCCTCCTGGAACAGGTGGACCCGACCGTCAACTGGAGAATCGTTCACGCGACTCGCGGGAAGCGCGCACGCGCCGCCCCGACCGCGCAGCTGTACGAGCAGGCGCGCATCGCGCACGTCGGCCCGCCGCGGGTGTTCGCCGAACTGGAGGCACAGATGACGACGTTCGTCGGGCTGGGCGAGACGGAGGACTCGCCGGACCAGCTTGACTCGGCGGTATGGGCGCTGTGGGACCTATTTCTGGATCCGACGATGCCACCTCCGCGGGCAGGAGACGACCAAAGACTCCGTGGCCGTCGCTAGCGGGTGTCCCGTAATTGATCTTCGGCGTGCCCGTGTGCTGGTCAGTCGTTGTGCGTCAGCCGGTGTGGGCGTGGTCGCGCGGCGGGCGTGCCGGAACATCGCGTGGTGGACGCCGCCGCTCTTGAGGTGGAAGTCGCAAAGGATCTTCCAGCTTCCTTATGGGGGGCGAAGACGTGCTCGACGCGGGCGCGGGCGGGGAGGGATGGCCTGGTTTCGGGAGACGTCGGCTCGTTCGGTGCGAAGATTCGATGGCGGCGGAGAAGCGGGGGATGTGGCCCTGCGCTGAGCCGGGGTGTCAGCCGCGCAGGGCACAGGTGATAAGGGCGGGCAGCGCCCTCCAGCGTGGTTGTGCGGCGAAGCGGGTGAGGAGTTGGCCGGTGCGGGCGGCGGTGGTGTTTCCGACGAACCACGGTGGCTTCGGGGAGATGGAGGTCGTCCCGTGCATCAGCGATCGCGGGGCCGGGCGGAAGGGGCCGGTGACGACGGTGCGTTCGGTGTGGTCGAGCAGGAGGGCGTTATGGACGATGCCGATTCCGCTTTGCACGTCGTTGAGGGTGTGTCCGGGGAAGGCGCCCCAGGTGGCGCGGGGGGTGGCGTAGCCGACGCCGGTCCAGGCGTTGATGGCGATGGTGCCGTAGTGCAGGTCGGCGATCGCTGCGCGTAGCCGGTCACCGAGTTCCTGGAGGGTCTTGGGGTGGGCGATGAGGTTGGCGCCGAGGGTTCCTCGCAGACGCCGGTTGGCGGCGGTGACGGCGGCGTCGAGGAATGCGGTGCCGGTGCCGGGGAGTTCGGCGACGCCGAGGACGGGGCCGAAGTACTCGGTGGTGAAGGCGGTTTCGTTCGGGTCGGTGAGGTCGAGACCGGCGAAGAGGGTGCGCTCGGGGGTGCCGCCGGGCTTCTCGGCGGTCGGGTGGAGGGTGCACGCCGCGTTGACGCGGGCAGTGCAGCCGGGGTACCAGGCGGGGCGGGCGGGTGCGGCTTTCAGGGCCTGGCGTACGGCGGTCAGGAAGGCGTCCCTTTGGTCCCAGTCGGAGCTGAGGATGAGGATCTGGCCGGCGATGCAGTTGCAGCCGCTGTTGTGCAGCCGCATGGTGGCGATGTGCTCGGCCTGGTAACGCAGGTCGGCTGCGGTCCACGGCCCGGGCAGGACGATGATCGGGGAGACGCCGCCGAGTTCGCTGGTCATCGGCTTGTCCAGCGTCGGCTTGCCCGTCGATTTGGCGGCGATTGCCTGGTGGCCGGTTCCCCAGACGATGGCGTCGTGGGTGGCTTCGCTGCCGGTCATGTGGACGGCGCGGATGCTGCGATGGTGGGCGAGTGCTTGTCCGGTCTCGGGTCCGCCGGTGACGATCTCGACCAGGTCCCGGTCGGCGAGCGGTTTGAAGACGGTGCGGTAGATATCGGCCAGAGGGTCGCTGGTGGGGTTCAGCTTGAGGACGGCGGTGCGGTTGGCGGCGTAGAGCTGGTACAGCACGTCGAGTGGGGGGATGGAGAAGATGTTCCCCGCTCCCAGGACCAGGGCCACGCCGCCTGTCTGCCCGGGCGTGCGCTGCCCCAGACCCGCCGCGGCCCGCAGCTGCGGCTCGGTGATACCGGGGGTCGTCCAGACCTCGGCGTGGAAGCCGCCCAGGAGTAGCTTGTCGTATCGGTCGTGCGGAAGGACCTGGACGGCGAGGCGGCCGCCTGGGGCTGCGGTGATGCGGGTGCCGGCCAGGACGTCGGCGCCTGTCTCCAGGCGTCGCAGGGTTGCCTGGAGCGCCTGGCAGTAGGTGATCAGGGCGTACGGGCCGCTCAGCCACTCCTCGCCGACCAGCGGTGAGGAGTCGTCCAGTTGCTTGATTCGGGCGGCGGTGGCCACCCACCGGTCGGCGATGTCGCCGGCGGCGGCACACACCGCGCGCAGCAGGTCGCATCGCTCGGAGATGGTGGTGCGGGCCCAGCCGCGTTCGCCTCGGGTGAGCCGCGTTACGAGGGCGTCGAGGCCGGGGCCGGGGTCGGGGTGGCGGGTGGCCGGGGTGGTCGTCATAAGGGGTCTCCTCACCGGCGGGTCGAGTTCGAGTGTCAGGCCAGCGCGGGGAGGACCGCGGGGAGGATTTCGTGCGCGACGCGGTGCCCGGACTCGGCGGCCCCGTCGATGTAGCCGGCCCACTTGGTCGCGGTCTCGGTGCCCGCCCAGTGCACGGGACCGACGGGGGTACGCAGGGCGCAGCCGAAGCGGGTCAAAGTGCTGGGCGCGGTGAACGCCCCGTAACAACCTCGGCTGTACTCCTCGTCGGCCCAGTCTCGTTCGATATAAGCGATGGGATTGCGGGCTCTCGGGCCGAAGTAGCCGACAAGGTCGTCGATCACCAGCTCGCGCCGCGCGCCCGTGTCCAGGCGCGCGGCGACGTCGGCGTGCCGGCCTTCGAGGAAGCCGACGAGCACAGCGGGCGAGCCTCCGAACGGGGTGTTGTCGAAGACGGTACCCAATGCGCGGTGGGTGCTGTTCGCCTGACCGCTCAGGCCCTCGTGACGCCAGAACGGCTCGTCGTAGGCGACGTTGACCTTGATGACCCGGCCCATGGGCATCCGCTGAACGAGGTGATCGCGGTCACCGGGAAGGCCCGGGGTGAAGCGGATCCGCGCGGTGAGCGGGGGCGGCACGGCGATCACGGCCCGGCGGGCGCGCACCGTCAGGCCTCGGCGGGTGACGACGCGGACCCCCGAAGCCTCCCAGTCAACGTCGGCGACCGGCGCCTCGAGGGCGACACGGTCCCCCAGTTCCTGCGCCAAGGCGAGTGCGATGCGCTGCGTCCCCCCGACCACGCGGTCCTGCTGGGCTCCGCCCTCGGTGTTGATCAGCGGGTCGAGACCGCCTGCGGCGCCCACGTAGAAGGCTGCCCACAGTGCGGACATGTCCTCCGGCTCGGCGGAGAACACCGCCTCGGTCACCAGCCGGAAGAAGGCACGGCCCGCCGTGGTACGCGCCGTCTTGCGGAGCCAGGTGTCGAACGTCTGGGCGTCCAGCTTCTCGGCGTCGTGAGCCTGCCATGGACCGGCAGCCGCGACTCGGCGGGCGAGCCGGTCCAGACGGTACTGCGCCTGCCCAATGTCAGCCAGCACGAGCGGGTTCACCCGGGGGATCCGCCCCGTGTAGCGCGAGCGTGACGACCCGATCTCGGCGATGTGCCGCCCCTCGCCGTAGGTGGGATAGGTGCGCAGGCCCAGCGCCTCGATCAGTCCCAGCGCCCGGTCCTGGCCAGGCCCGACCCATTGCCCGCCCACCTCGATCGGCACCCCGCCGGGCAGTTCTGCGTTCAGCAGCCGACCTCCAACCCGGTCCCGGGCCTCCAGGACCAGCACATCAGCCCCGCCGCGGACCAGGTCACGCGCGGCCACCAGGCCCGCCACCCCAGCTCCGACAACCACCACGTCCACCGACCTGTCCATCTTCGGCCACCTTCCATACATGACGTATCTGGGATTCTTAGCGTATGTGATAACCCTGTCGTATGGAATCGCTGCGCGAGAAGTACGTGGAGAACACGCGCCGGGCCCTGCTCGAAACCGGGACACACCTGTTCATCGAGCGCGAGTACGCGGACATCACAGCCGAAGAGCTGGCCCGGGCCGCCGGCCTGACCCGCGGCGCGCTCTACCACCACTTCGACGGCAAACGCGGACTATTCGAAGCTGTGTTTGAAGACCTTGAAAACCAAGCCGCTCACCGCATCCGGACCGCGATCGACTCCGCCGCAGACCCCCTCGAACGCGCCAACCGTGGCATCGAAGCGTTCCTCGACGTCTGCTCCGACGACGCCTACCGGCACGTTGTCCTCCTCCAAGGACCTCTTGCCTTGGGCTGGCAGCGATGGCGCGAGCTGGACCACCTCCACCTCGGCGGACTCGTCCTCGACGCGGTCCAGGCACTCCTCGACACCGCCGTCATCCAGCCCCGCCCGGCCGAACTGATCGCCAGGGCGTTCTACGGCGCCCTCACCGAATTGTCACTGGCGATCGCCGAGACCGAGAACCACGAACACGGCCGCCACCAGGCAGCGAGCCTCATGCACGACCTCGTCGGCGGGCTGGTGATCAACACCGAGTCGCGACCCGGCTCCTGACCAGGGCGTCGACTGAATGGTCAAACGGCCAGCGGCGAACTCTGGTTTCAAGATGCCTTCGAGGTCAGCGAGTCAATCCAGCCGACGGCGATGTCGCGCGCGTCGGTGGCGAGGATCGGCTGCAGTGGCTACGCGACGTCGCACGGCAAGGCGTTGAGGCCGGTGCGGCGGTCGCGCACATGGGTATCGGCGTCGGCGAGGACGTCGAAGACCACGTAAGGCGAGGTAGGGCAAGCCAGCGGGTCGGCCCGAACGTCGTCCCGCGCTGAGCCCTTGCGGCCGTGTGCACACAGCGGTTGCCAGCTGGCGAAGCGCGGGCACTGAGCGCGCGCGGTTAGGCTGGAGCCGGCGCGGGGCCGATCTTGGGAGGACATCCCGATGGGCCTGCGCCAGCTCGTCATCGACGCGTGGTCGTGGCTGAACTACAAGCCCTTGATGGCGAACGCTGAACAGCCGGGGAACCAGGCGTTCCCGGAGCTGGCGTCATCGTGGTTGCCGCCGCGGGATTTGCGCCGCCTGGCCGCGTACAAGATCCTCACGGCCTATGACAACAACCAGGTGGGTCAGATCACCGCGGCATCGGGCGACGCCGCGGCGGCGGAGCGCCGCGAGTTGGGCGACGCGGCGAAGCTGGTGGACACGGCGCTGGGCTACCTGCTGGGCTCGGAGCAGCAGATCACCGTGGACGGGGCCGAGCACGCTGACGGGCAGGCTCCTCCGATCGGCTCGGGTGATGCGGCGGCGATGCAGAAGCTGCTGCGGCTGTGGGCGGAGAAGGAGCTGCTGCCGCTGCGGATGCAGCAAGTTGAGCGTAACGCGGTCCTGCTGGGCGACGGGGTTTACGTGCTGGCCTGGGATCCGGCGAAGCAGCGGCCGAGGTGCCGGACCTACGACCCGGGCTTCTACTTCCCGCAGTGGGATGACGACGAGGACGAGGACTTTCCCACGCGCGTGCACCTGGCCTGGGAGCTGCCGGAAGATCCGGGCGCCGGGCTCAAGGCGCGGGTGCGGCGGGTGACGTACGAGCTGGGACCGATCGCCGGCGGCGAAGCTGGCCAAGGGCGTCAGTACCCGTGGGAGCCCGGGCGGTATTCGCCGACGACCTGCTTCCTGACGGACGCCGAGTGGCTGCTGGAAGACATCAATCGCGGGCAGACTTTGGACCAGCTGCCGTTGAACAAGGCGACGTTCCGCGTGCGTTCGGACGGCACGGAGCTGAACCGGCTGGACCTGATGATCGATTTCATCCCGGTAGTGCACATCACGAATTCGATTCCCGAAGGGAACGAGCACTGGGGCCGGTCGGCGCTGGCCAGAGTGCTCCAAGCCCTGGATGAGCTTGCGGCCACCGACTCGGACGCGTCGGCGGCCTCGGCGACGACGGGTACGCCGATCATCGGGCTCGCGGGTGCCCGGCTGCCGGTTGACCGGGCCACGGGCCGCCCCGAGCAGCTGACCGTACAGGCGGGCGCGGTCTGGCAGCTCGGGGACAGCGGCCGGATGGACGCGCTCGACACCTCGCCTCAGCTGGCGGAGCTGCGGGCCCGCGTCGAGCACCTGCTGGACCGGATCGCGTCGAACTCGCGGATCACCCCGGCTGGGCTGGGCACCCTCGACGCCACGGAGGTGCCCTCCGGGTACGCGTTGCAGCTGGCCCTCGGGCCGCTCGACGCGCTGGTGGCCTCGATGAGGCTGGCGCGGGCGTTCAAGTACCGCCTCTTGTTGAAGTTCGTCCAGCGGCTGTACCAGGCCGGGCGGGCGCCCGGCTGGCCGGCGGGGGATTCGCTGCCCGCCGGTGTCCGGTGGGCACCGCACACCCCGACCGACCGGGCGGCGGTGCTTGAGGAAGTGGTCCAGGCGTACGGGGCTGAGCTGATCTCCCTGGAGACCGCGATACGGATGCTGGTCGAGGTCGGATACCCGATCGATGACGTGGCGCAGGAAGTCGCCCGCATCCGCGAGCAGGCCGGTCAGGAAGCGGCTCGCGCGCCCGGGGCGGCAGCGACTCGCGGCGGACCCGATGGCGGCGACGGCAGTGAGCAGGCCGAGGACGGCGATGGTGGCAGCGCGGGCGAGAGGGCGGATCGGGCGAAGCTGCCCGCTGGCGGACGTGATCGACTTGTCGGAGCCGGTGGTTAGACTGAGCGACGGCGCGGGGGCGCGCACCAGAAGGAGTCGTATGGTCCGGCCCCTGCCGTCCCACAGCCCTGTCGGGTACCGCCGCGATGGACGGCCCGTCTACCCGATCTGCGGGGCGTCACCGGAAGACGAGTCGAACGAGCAGCTCGACGACGAAGGCACCAGCGAACCGCAGCAGATCACCGTGACGCAGGACCGGCTGGGCAAACTGCTCACCCGGGAGAAGGCGCAGGGCGAGCGCGCGGCGATACGCCGGTTGCTGGGCACGCTGGGCTTCGACTCCTCCAAGGAGCTGGTCGAGTTCGTCACGGCGCAGCGCGAGGCGGAACGGTCGGCCCTGTCGGAGGTTGAGCGGCGCGAACAAGCCATCGCTGAGCGCGAGGTGAAGGCGGCCCGGCGCGAGCAGATCGCAGCGGAACGGGAACGCGCCGCACTGCGGCGAGCGGTGTTGGTGTCGCTCGGCGCCGCGGGTGAAGATCTCGCCGACGCCGAGCGGCTGCTGGCCACCGACGACGACGCGGACGAGGCGCAGGTCGCGGCCGCGGCCGAGGCGCTGCGGTCGCGCCGCCCGGAGCTGTTCGGCCAGACACGCACCCCGGTGACGGCGGCACCCGGTGGCGCTCCGGCGGGGCGTGCCCCGACGCGTACGGCTCCGGCCCAGCGGCCGGGGGCGGCGGGGCTGGAGATGGCCCGCCGACGCGGCCTCGTTCCCGTCACGTAGTCAACCAGTCCTGCGCGAACTGGTGTTGGGGACCACGCCCTTCGATCTCGTGGACGGCACCGCCCCGGCGGGTGGTGCGCGGAAGCCAACCGCTACCCGTCCATGGAGACACAGAGCATGTCCATTCAGCCCGTCACCACCACCGAGCACCTGACCGCCAACCGCGAGTGGCTGGCGTCGCTGCACGGCACGGACTCGACCGACACGATCACGCTCGACCTGAACCTGTTCACCGACGGCGTGCACTACCAGTGCGGCGACGCCTGCGACCCGTACGGACGGGTGTTCTCCGGCATCCCGGTCGGCAAGGTCGCCGAGTCCAAGCTGTACGGCCCCTACGACCCCGAGGCCGTGTGCGGCCGGCAGGTACTGCGCGGGTTCGTGTTCACCGAGGTGCCCTTCGCGCCGGGCCAGACCCGTATCCCGGCGGCGCTGCTGTGGCACGGTGCGGTCAAGGCGTCGAAGGTCCCCGGTGGCATCGACCTGTCGCAGTTGTCGTGGCACCCGCGCGGTGCGCAGATCCGGTTCGTGTGAGCGGCGGGCTGATCTGTGACGATTCAAGACCTGCTGACGGACGTCCAGGTCGCTGACCTGACGACGTTCGCCCGCGCCATCCCATCCCCCGCGGACTTCCTGCTCACCCAGACGATCTTCCCCACGCTGGAGATCAACGAGGTCAAGTGGCGCGTGCGGGACTCCGGCCGCTACGTCAACGTGGCCAAGTACCGGGCCTTCGACGCCTCCGTGCCGTTCGCCACCCGCGAGGCGTGGCAGACCGCCCGCGAGGGCGCGCTGCCTCCGCTCGGGCAGAAGCTCGTCGTCGGCGAGCAGGAGCAGATCCTGCTGGAGGCCTCGCGCGGCGCGGACCAGGACCGGCTGATCGAGTTGCTGTACGACGACGTCGAGCGGCACGTCGAGGCGATCCGCTCCCGTCTGGAGCTGGCCGCCGGCAACGTGCTCGCCACCGGCAAGTTCAGCCTGCTCCAGGAGAACGGGCTGACGCTGGAGGTCGACTGGAGCGTCCCTGCGGTAAACATGCCGGTCGCCCGGGTGCCGTGGTCCGATCCCACCTCCGACCCGATCACCGACGAACTGCGGTGGATCCAGCACCTGGACGTTGTCGGGGCGCCGGAGCCGGAGATGGTGATCACCTCCCGCAAGGCGTTCTCCTACCTGGCGGCGAACATCGCATACCGCGCGGCGTACTACGGGTCGGTGAACCCCTCGACCACGCCGACCGCCTCGCTCACCCCGCAGCAGATCAACGTGGTGCGTGGAAACTACGACCTGCCGCCGGTCACCTTCTACAAGGCCCAGGTACGGGTGGACGGCACGGCCCGCAAGGTACTGCCGGAAAACCTGTGGTGCCTGCTGCCGCCGAACCGGGAGAAGTGGGGCCAGACGATGTTCGGCGTGACCGCTGAGGGCCTTGTGCTCTCCCGCGGGTCGAACCCGCAGATCGTGCGGGAGGACGCGCCAGGGATCATCATCACCCGAGGTGTCCAGGACGACCCGGTGCAGATCTGGACCAAGGGCGCCGCGGTCGGGATGCCCGTGCTGCACACGCCGGACGCCCACATCGTGGCCAAGGTGCTGTGATGCCGCACCTGATCGCCGCCGTGTACGTGCAGGACCCGGACACCCACGAAGACCTCGTGCTCACCCCCGGCGACGAGCCGCCACCGCAGATCGCGGTGCTGATCACCAACCGGGAGGCGTGGGACACCCCGCCTGAGGTGGTCGGGGTCATGGTAGAGGAGGAAGTGGACGTCGTCGTGGAGCAGGAGGCACCGACGGGCGAGAAGAAGCCGCCAGCATGACGCTCACGGTCCTCGGCCTCGTCTGAGTGACCGGTCAACGCGGCCCGGTACCAGGAGGAGTCCTGGTACTGGGCCGCGCGCGAGTGAAAGGGAGAACGGGCGTGGATGAGTTCCAGAGGTCCTGGCTGCGGGCGCAACTCGGCGACGGCAGCGATGACGCCGACTTGGAACGGCGCTTCTTCCGGCTCGGCTCGGTCCGGGCCGTGGCACTGGAGGTCCTGGGCGAGCGTCGCGCGAAGCTCCTCAGTGACCCGCTGCGGGTCACCGTCGACGGCGTGGTGACCATGGACCTCCAGGAGAACCTGCACGGCATCGAACGACAGATTCAAGCCGTGCAACAAGGGCCCTCGCCTGACGACTCTGCTGACGACGACGCAGATGGCGACGACCTGATGACGACCTGGATGCTGCCGACCCGTGGCTACCGTTGACGGTCTCCGCTGGGCCCATGCGGCAGTGGGCGGATCGGATCGCCGGATGCGGGGCGCCCCGCCGATTCCCCTCATAGTCGACAGGTCTCGGAGCGCCAACGGCCTTCTGCGGTAAGGGATGCCGTGTTCGCACCGTAACTGCCGGTGTTCTAATGTGGCTGTTCGCGCGTTCCGAGTGATGGAGGACGCTTGTGACCCAGTTAGCTCGAAGCTAGCCGAACAGGCGGGGATGGCTGTGCAGAGTGTCTTTGTGGACCGTGTCGACTCCATGGAAGAGCTTCGGTCCCTGGTACTGGCTCTCATGGAGGGGAACGGCGGAGGACTGCTTGTCGAGGGTGTCTCGGGCATGGGAAAGACCTCCCTTCTCGGTGAGTTCTGCCGACGTGTATCCAACCCACAGGGCACAGAACCGGTCTGTCGGGTTGTCACGACACACTGCCAGCCCGGCATCGGCCCTGGCTTGTTGTACGGCCCGGTCATCGACATCTTGATGAAACTGGATGCGCAGGCACAGCGGTCCGGGCGGGTGAGGCGCTTCTTCGCCGGTGCCGGGCGAAGCGCGGCGCGCTCGCTGCCGGAGCTGTTGTCGTCGCTGGTGCCTGGGCTCGGCACGGTGCTGACCGTCGGAAGTGAGGCGACAAAGGCGGCCTTGGAGTCCGGGTCGATGCCGTTTGATTCGCTGTTGCCCTTCCAGCAAGGAGTCGCGGCCCAGATCGTTGAGGCGCTGCTGGACCTGGCCGGCTCCGGGGCGCCGGTGGTCGTCGCAATCGACGACGTGCAGAACATCGATCCGAGCAGCCTGCTCGTTCTCGACCGGCTGCTGAGGGAGCTGCCGGGTTCACCGATGTCCGTCGTCCTGAGCCACGCTGTCGGCGAGGCGCCGGATCTCGCGTCCGAAACCGCGGCTCAGCTGTTGCGGCGGTGGGAGGGCGAGGGGCTGATCCGCGCGCACGCGCTGGGCGGTCTTCCGGACGACGCGGTCGCCGAACTCGTCCGGGGCCGGTGCCCGGCGGCCCCGGACTCGCTGTCCGCGAGCCTGAGTCGGCTCACTGCCGGGCACCCGATCTTCGTGCAGCTGTGCCTGGATGAGTGGCAGCCGGACCATGGCGATCGCATCACTCTGCCGGAGAACCTGTCTCGGGTGGTCGAGGACCGTCTGCTGCGGCTGTCCGACCAGGACCAGAACCTGCTGTGCACCGCCGCGACGCAAGGCACCACGTTCCTGTCCAGCACGGTGGCCGCGGTCCTGGACCTGCCCCACGAGGACGTCATGGAACGCCTGCGGCGTCTCGCGGGCCCGCACAAGATGATCGCCAAGGCCGATCCTCCGACATGGGCGATGTACGACGCCGCGGACTGCTACCAGTTCCAGCACCGTGCTCTTTGGGAGGTGCTGTACCGGCGGCAGAGTGATCAGCAGCGCCGCTCGCGTCATGCCCGCACCGCGCGGGCGCTGGCCGCGACATGCAGCACCGCGCGCTCGCCGCTGGAGCGTCGGCTGGAGATCGCCCGGCATCTTGACCTGGGCGGGCCCGAGTGCCTGGCGGACTCGGCCGCAGCCCACTATGCCCTGGCCCGGTCCGCCGCGATCGACGGCCTGTCCTTCGCCGAGGCGGAGCGGCACTGTGAGAAGGCCATCCACGCGGCGCGCGCCCTGCCCGCCGGAGAACCGGGACGTGACTGCCAGCTTGCCGAGGGCATCGAGCTGCTCCTGTCGCTGACGGAGGTCAGGTGGCGGGGTGAGTCGGAGTCCGGCGGCGGACCGCGCATCGACACCCTTGCCGCGGAAGCGGAGGAAGCCGCCGCGCGCTGCGCGGCCCCCGGGCTCGTTGCCCGTACCACGCTCTTGCGGGGGAAGACCCTCATGGCCACGCGCGGGCTCGTGCCCGGCCTGGACAAGCTTCGGGAAGCGGTCGAGATCGCCCGTCGCCAAGACGACCCGGTTGCTTTGTTCGTCGCGAAGGTCGAGTTCGGCCGTCAGGCGTCCAAGCGGAACCTGTCTCATGGACTGGAGCAGCTACGGGAGGCCGAGGAACTGTATGCTTCGGAGCCCCGGCTCGGTGGCGCTGGCGACCCCGTTCTTCAGCACGCCCGTAACCTGAACGAGATGCAACTGGGCATCACCCTCTTCGACCACGGTCAGATCGGCGACGCCCTCACCCGTCTCCTGCGCTGCACCGCCCGGTTGAGAGACGAGGCGCTCAACGCTGAACTACCCATCGCGCTGAACTACTTGGCCCAGGTGCAGGCGGGCATCGGACAGTTCAGCGAGGCTGAGGCGGTCTTGCGGGAGGCTCGAAGGGTCGAGGCCGCCCGCGGTGGTGAGAGCGGCTGGCACGCTTACAACACAGCCCTCCTGGCTCAGCTCCTCGCTTCCGATCAACGGCGACGGGGGGAATGCCTCACCTTGATCGAAGAAGCGTGGCAGGAAACGGAAGCCACCTGGCTGATCAACCTCGTCCCGATCGTCCGGAACCTCGCCGCGCAAGTGCTCCTCGATACGGCAGACGGCGATGTACGGTCCCTGGAGAGGGCACACCGGTTGGCATCCGACACCGTACGGGAGACACGCCGGACCGGCATGGTGCGCAGCGAGATCGCCGGCCTGTGCCTGTCCGGCCAGGTCCGCGCGGCGCAGGGCGACATACCGGCCGCCGCGCGCTACGCACGTGACTCAGTCGCGCTGTTGGACCAGACCGGCGACATGCCCGCCCTCCGCAGCGAGGAAGTGCTGTATCACGCCGCGCGCGCCCTGCATGCTGACGGCAGCAGGGCCGAGGCGCGCGAGCTCATCCGGCGAGCCCGCCTGAAGGTGACCGGCAAAGCCGACAGCATCGACGACCCAGCCCTACGCCGCAGCTTCCTCGAAGAAATCCCGCTCAACCGGGCCATCATGCTCGGCGAACAGGAGGGTGAGTAACGTGCCCCACGAGAACAGAAGGCCGCTCGCCGATCTAAAGCCCGGCATGGCGGGCGCCCTCACCATCACCAAGGAATTCCACTTCTCCGCCAGCCACCTGCTGGACAAGCTCCCCGCGTGGCATCAATGCGCCCGCCCGCACGGCCACAACTACATCGTGGTCATGGAACTGTCCGCAGCACCGGACGCTCTGTCGGAGGCCGGGTTCGTCCGTGACTACGGGGAACTCGATACGTTTAAGAAATGGGTTGACGAAACCCTCGACCATCGTCACCTGAATGACATCGTCGCGTTCTCCCCCTCGGCGGAGCTCCTCGCACTGTGGATCTACAGCCAATGGGCTGAAGAGTACCCAGACCTCGTAGCGGTCTGGATCTCTGAGACGCCTAAGACGTGGGCCATTTATCGGGGAACTGGACCCTTCTGAACGTGTCCGCTCTTGGGATGCACCTTGATCGGACAAAACCTGGCCGACGCGAGTGGCGATAATGGATGGGTGCACTTCGTAGCCCTAGAAGCTATATTGACTGGTTTATGGCGGCGCCCTGAACCTCGACGGTCAGGTTCGGGGCGGTGCCTCATAGATGAGGCGTCGATTCATGGGCTGGCCAGGCGTGCTTGAAGACAGAAAATTCGTGACACTTCGCGATATCGACTAGGATTGGTCCTCCTGCGCGCCGAACGGAGAAGATGAGCGCCTCGCGCGCCGGGAAGTCGGCGCGGACCATCAGCGTGGTTGATTCTTGATCTCACTTGCAACGATTTCCGGATCGCTGCTTTGTGGTCAAAGCGCATACCCGTGGAAAGTTCTGAGTCGCAGGCACGCTCCAGGTGTGAGGTTGACGGGTTCGACGTATGTGAGACGTTCATCCGGGAGTAAGACCTTGAAGTAGAACGTAGGTCAGCTTCGTCCTACGAACAAGGCTGAACGCGACCACTGTTCGCGCCCACAGGCTCACGCAGAATGGACGCAGAGTCGACGTTGGCGTGGGAACGCTTTGGTCGAAGCGCCCAACGCCCTCGTGATCACGACCATGCACCCTCTACCCGCCAACAGATCGGCCAGAGCGGGCGCCAGCGCGGAGAAACAAGGATGGGGGCAGCTAAGGCGCGGCGGCCATTGCCATTTGGTGCTTGGCGCTCTCAACGACTACACGGAGCGTATGTTCCGCATCCAGAGGACGCCTGGGGCTCAGTGTTGGCCTGTGCGCCCTGCCCGGCGGCCCGCTCATGGGACAGCCGCCCCGATCATCCGGTGCCGTTCGAGGGCGCACAGGGACCAACCGGCGAGCGTCACGGTCCGGGCTTCTGACCGCGGTGGTCGGGCGCACGAGCGCGGTCGATACCCCGCAGCCCGACATCTGATGATCGGGATGTCGTTGGCATAGGGCTACGGCAGCCCTTACTCTGGCACGTAACGCGTTGATGGAGACGAGTAGTCGCGGGCTCACGTGAGCAGAGAGAGCTGCCGGAAGCTGTGAAGGCAGTCTCGCGTCCCGTGGTGAAGACCCTCCTGAGCGCGGGGAGGAACGACCAGGGATGGTCCAATGCCCCGCCGGCCAGCCCCCGTCATCGGGCCTGAACGAGGCCGTCGCCTAGTCGCGGTGGCGAAGGTGCGGTGGCACAGCGAGTTGCCCTTCTCGCCCGCACCCCCAAGGGATCACCACGACGCCCTTGGAGGGCCGCGATGATCCACCCTACGACCCGCGTGCTGGCGGCTGAGCTGCCAGACCACGTCGGTGAGACCCTTGAGATCTCCGGTTGGCTGCACCGCCGCCGCGAACTGAAATCGGTCACCTTCTTGATCCTTCGTGACCGCTCTGGACTGGCCCAGATCGTCCTGGCCGAGCCGGGCGGGGACTTCCCTGAGGAGACCGTGCTGCGTGTGCGCGGCACCGTGACGGCCAACGCTCAGGCTCCGGGCGGAGTCGAGCTGACCTCTCCCGAGATCGAGCCGCTGTCGAGCCTGGCTGAGACCCCGCCGTTCGACCTGTACCGGCCAACCGTGCCCGCGGTCCTGCCGACGATCCTGGACCACGCGCCGGTCACGCTGCGGCACCCGCGGCTGCGCGCGCCGCACCAGATCTCAGCCGCTTCCGTCGCCGGCTTCCGCGCGACCCTCGACGCGCTGTCCTTCACCGAGATCCACACTCCGAAGGTGGTCTCCTCGGCCACCGAGTCCGGGGCGAACGTCTTCGCTCTCGACTGGTTCGGACGCCAGGCGTATCTCGCTCAGTCGCCGCAGTTCTTCAAGCAGGCGATGGTCGGAGTCTTCGAGCGGGTCTACGAGACCGGCCCGGTCTTTCGAGCCGAACCCCACGACACCGCCCGGCACTTGGCTCAGTACACCAGCCTCGACGCCGAGATGGGCTTCATCGCCGACCACCGCGACGTGATGGCGGTGGTGCGTGAGGCCGTCGCCGGTATGGTCGAGCAGGTCGCTTCCCGCGCAGGTGAGGCTGTCCAACTCCTGGGGGTGAAGCTGCCGGAGGTGCCGGCGGAGATCCCTCACATCCATTTTGCGGACGCCATGGCCATGCTGGGTACGGACGAGCCTGACCTCGCCCCGGCGCACGAGCGGTACCTGAGTGAATGGGCGCTGCGCGAGCACGGCAGTGAGTTCCTGTTCGTGACCGGCTACCCGATGACCAAGCGCCCGTTCTACACCCGGCCGGAACCCGGTCGCCCGAGGTACTCGAACAGCTTCGACCTGCTCTTCCGCGGGTTGGAGCTGGTCACCGGTGGGCAGCGGCTGCATCGGTACGAGGACTACGTGGCCGCGCTTGACGCACGCGGAGAGTCCACGGCCCCGTACGAGAGCTACCTGTCGGCCTTCGCGCACGGGATGCCGCCGCACGGCGGCTTCGCGCTTGGCCTGGAACGCTGGACCGCCCGCCTCACCGGGGTGGACAACATCCGCCGCACCACGCTCTTCCCTCGCGACCTCCATCGGCTCACTCCCTGACACGCCGACAACGCCGTTGTCCGGGCGGCTGACCGCCGCCCGGACACGCGTCGTGGCTACAACCCGCCCTGGATGACGGCGTGCGTGCCGCTCGTGCGCCACGCCTCCCCGGTCGTCTCCAGCGCCGCGAGGGTCTCGGCGTCGAGTCCGACGATGACATCGGACTTCAGTGTGCGCAGGGCGACGACTGGTCCGGGGAAGTAGCTGGTGCGGTCGGCGAACGAGGCGGTCGCCGGCAGCAGCTGGTCGCCGACCAGGCGGCGATAGTTCAGGTCGCCCTTGAAGATGGTGAGCGTGGCCCGCGCGAAGTCGTCGCGCAGGTCCTCGGGCATGTCGGCGTAGGGCAGCGGGGCGCAGGAGAAGGAGTGGGCCCGGACGGCGAGCCGACCACTTCCCATGGCGTCCCATAGCCGGTCTCCGATCTCACCCGCGCGCCCCGGAGCCTCGGCGACGCGGCGCAGGTTGTCGATGACGTCGTTCATCGTGGCGTCGGAGACGTAGTACGGGTAGGGCTTGACGTGCAGTACGACGGCGGAGGCGCGGCCGGTGTGCAGGAGATGGTCGATGAGGACCAGGTCGGGGATCAGCTCGCGCCCGGCGTTGTCCGCCACGAGGTAGACCGTGGCGTTGGGCGAGGCACCCAGGTGTCGCCAGAGCAGGGCACTGTTGTCCACGATGAGGTTGCCCGCGCCCTCCCTAGCCTCGCCTGAGGAGATGCGGAAGCCGAGGTCCGCTCGGTTTCCCCAGAGGGCGCCGTGTAGCAAGGCCCGGTCTCGCCCTTCGAGTGGCAGATCGGCGACCTCATCGAGGGCCGCGAGTTCCTCCGCGACGGCGGACCCCCGTAGCTCGGCGCGTTTGAACGGGGCGAAGGGATCGATCCCTTGCCACGGGCCCCGCTCGAAGTATCCGACCGCTCCGAGAAGCCTGCGGTAGAAGTAGCTTTCCGCCCACAGGAACGGCACCTCGAACCAGGACCGCCCGAAGTACCCCTGTCCCCACCGAGCCCACGCGCTCTCATCGCGGGTGCCAGCGGGGAGCGGGGCGATGGCGCCTCCGGTGATCTCCTGGAGCAGGGAGTCGAGCGCCTGGTGTTGCTCCGGGCCGTACGGGAAGGCATCACGGACCTGCTGGATCAAGGCCGGGTGTCGCTTGTCCAGAACTCCGCGAGCGAAGGATCCTGGCGTCTCACTCGTGATCACGGGCGCGCTGAGCGGCGGCGTGTTGGCTGCTTCGGGCATCGTCTACCGACTTCCTCCGTCTGTCGCCGCTTGGGCGTTGATGGTCAGAGCGACGACGCCGGCCGAACTGCCGACGAGGACTTGTCCCGTCGCGTTGTCGAAGCCCGCGCAGTGGATCGAGGCGTCGACGCGTACCTCGGCGATTTGCCGCTGCTCGCTGAGGGACCACAAACGGACCGTTCCGTCAGCGGCCGCGGATACCAGTCCATCACCGTCATCGGTGAAGCCCAGCATGAGGACACGCCCGGTGTGCCCCGCCAAATGCGCGGTGAACCTGTCACCGGCGATGTCACGGACGGAGATCTCACCGGTCCCGAATCCCGCCGCCGCCCGATCGCCCGCCGCGTCGAGGGCGACGGTGCGGGCCCATCCGTTGGTGTAGGCGAAACGGCTGACGTGTTCACCGGTCTCCGCCCGCCAGACGCGCACCGAACCGTCGCCGCCGCAGGCGGCCACGACATCACCGTCACCGTCGAACGCGATCGAGCGCAGCCGCCCCGCGTGGACGTCCCGCGTCCAGACGAGTTCGCCGGAGGGCAGGTCGAAGCAACGGATGTGACCGTCACCGGTGCTCGCGGCCAGCCACGGTGCGGCACTCCCTAGGGCGACGGCCCAAGTGCGCGCCACGTCCTCGTTCAGGACCCGGTGCCACTGGGCATCGCGCCATGACCACGCTCGTACACTCCCGTCCCCGCACGCCGCGGCCACGTACTCGCCGCCGGTCGCCACGGACCAGACCCGCCCCTGGCCCGCCCGCAGCCGCCGGGTGGATTCCCGTGGCGAGACTCTGATCAGCTCGACGGTCCCCGAGCCGTCGCCGACGACGGCGAGGCGGCCGGCGTCCGCCAGTTGCGTGGACCACACGGCGTCCGAGCCCTCGGTGAGGGTTTCCATCCGCCCGCGCCCGGCCGGGTCCCACAGGCGGATCGCGCCGTCCTCACATCCGAGGACGACGGATCCATCTCCCGTGCGAGACACGGACCTTACCCAGTCGACACCGGATGGCATCCGTGCCTCCCCGACTAGCCCGTCGACGCCGAAGGCATGCACTCTCGGCTCCTCCGTCGCGGCGATGATCACGTCCGAGCGTTCGAGCGCGGTGACGGCGCGGACGCGGGTCTTGAAGTCCTCGATCCGCCGCACGGGGACGAGGCGGCGGCCAGCGGTGTTCCAAACGATGACGGAGCGGTCACCTGATCCAGTGACCAGGGTGGATGAATCGGGGGCGAACGCCGTAGCGCGCACCCAGTCGCGGTGCGCCGCTCGTTCGGCGAGCAACTGGCCGGTACGCAGGTCGAAGAGGCGGACGAACTCGTCTTCGCCGACCGCGGCGACCACCGTGTCGTCGCGTCCGACCGACACCGACCAGACCGGGGTTCCGGCCGTTCTCATCGAGCCGGCGAGCACCATGCGCTGGATGTCCCAGACGCACACGTGTCCGTCCTCGGCTCCTGAGACCAGGAAGGCACCGGAATCGGAGAACGCCAGCCCCCGAACCCGCCGACTGTGTCCATTCAGGACTCCGAGGACCGCGCCGGTGTCAGCGCGCCACATCCGGATCGTCCCGTCGTCACCGGCGGAGGCGACGAGATGCCCGTCCCGCGACAGCGCGACCGCGAAGATCCACCCGGTGTGTGCCCGGTGGGTACGGACAAGGCGGCGCGTCGTGGGTTCCCAGAGTCGGAGCGCGCCGTCCTCCCCGCCCGAGGCGATCAAAGCTCCCGCGGAGGCGACGCTGACGACGGCTCCAACGTGACCATGGGAAGGATGGCTGTCCGCTGGTCGCACTACGCGCGACCGGAACCCTACGGATTCGTCCAGAGCGGCCGCGGTGTCCGCGTCGCCCGCCCGCCTCAAGGCGACAGCGAGTGTGCTCGCGACATCGGCTGAGTGCTGAAGTCCGCTCAGCAGGTATCCGGCGCCGACCATGCTCCGCGCCGTCGCCCAGGAGCGCCGCCGGGGAGGGTCCGCCGACTGCCACTCGGTCAATGAGTCGAGGACGTTCGCGTCCGACACCAGCGCCTGATGCCCAACGAGACTGACCTTGCGGACGACATACGAGGGGAAGGCGAGCATCTCGACCAACTCGTCGTCGAGAGCGGCCTCGTGGAGGTGATAGGGCAGGTTCTGCCACAGATAGGTGTGCGTCTTGTCCAGGGCCTCCCATCGTCCGCCCGTCGTCTCGCGATACGACTCGATCAGCGACCGGTGGTGCGTCGTCCAATCGCTTCCGACCATGTGCCTCATGTAGGCACGGAACACATCGTGCACGGCGATCGCTCCGGGATCGGCGAGGTAGCCGCTGATCAGGGACCGATCCGCGAGGAGCCGGCAGAACTGCCGCACGGCGGTCGGGGTCCAGCCGTATGCCGTCTGCCACCAGCGCGTCACGACGCTCAGGGGGATGGGCACGGCGGCCGGGAACACCGAGAGGGAAAGGAATCGCTCGCGAAGCCCGGAAGCCCCGTTGATCACGACGCTGCTGTCGAGATTGCTCAGGCTCGACGCGATGGCTTGGCCGATCGTCTTCTTTCGCTGGTCGGCGTCCCACACGTCGAACGCTTGCGGGCCTTCCGCTCGCAGCGCGTCGCCCGCTTGGAGCACGGCGAGCTCGGGGAGGGCGCCGGCCTCCACGTCCTGCGAAACGGTGGAGCCCACAAGGGTGGCCAGCAGCGGCCAGCCGCCACACATGCCAGCCAGCTTCGCTGCGGTTGGCGGTTCGAGGGCCGTGACGTTCCGGGTCAGCATCTCGCTGATCTCGCCCGCCGACATCGGCCCGAGCCGCACGATACGCGTCGCTGACGGGCAGACGCGGACGTTCCTCGTCGTAACAACTCTCACGCAGTCGTTTCCGCCCAGCAGGAACGGCGCGAGGTCGGTCGCGGACCACACGTTGTCGATGACGAGCAGGGCGCGACGGTCTTGGAGCAGGCGCGCGAGGTGGAAGCCCGCCTGCTCCGGATCGGTGAGCGCCGGCCGGGTGCCGCTGAGGTGAACGCAGAGATCGGAGATCAACTGGACGGTGCGGGCGGCCGTGCATTCCTCGCCGGTCTCGACCCACAGGATCTCGGGGAAGAGTTCGCGAACCCGCGGGTCGTCGCAGACCTGAGTCACCAGCGTCGTCTTGCCGAAGCCGCCGGGCCCGCAGACGGCCACCGGTACGGTTCCCGTGGTGGCCGACGCCTCCCCAATGACGGAGACGAGGTTCTCGAAATCGTCTGACCTGTGAACCAAGGCGGGCTCCGGTGACGGTGCGAGTATGAAGCTGCCCAGCGCGGGTGACGTCGCCGCGGCCGACGCTCCCAGGATCTCCCGAAACCGCTGCCGGGCGGCCGAGTCGGCCCGTTCCAGGACCGTGTCCAGCAGCGCCTGTGATTCCGGTACGGGCTCGATCTCCTCGCCCCCGGCCTCCCAGTTGGACACCGTGCGATCGCTGACGCCGAGGTGAGCCGCGAAGCGTCGCAAGCTCATCCGCGTCGCCAAACGTAACGCGCGCGCTTCCCGCCCGGTCCACCGTTGCACCGCGCTCACCGAAGCCCCTCCGACCGACTCCCCAACGCTAAACAGCGTAGGGCCCCTTGACCAGCGGCGGAGTCGCTTCGCTGCGACGGCGATTCAGCACCGCTGCAGCAGCCCGACTCTGCAGGGTCGACCACTCGCCACCTCGTCGCTCCGTCACCGTGGCAGCGCCAGTGCGGCGGCGGTGCGGCACGCCGACATCCCCGCCAACCTCCCGCGACCGGCAGCCTTTGGCGGGTGACCGCGGCGGGGGACGGTTCTCCCCCTGCCGGGCCCGCCGCGGTCCGCCCGAGCTCCATAGGCCGAAGGTTAGGAGAAAGGCACATGCCCACACCTCGCCGTACCAAGACCGACCACTTGATCCACGCGGACGTCGTGGACTCCAAGAGCAAGGCTGGCGTCTGGATGGGAGAGCGCGCCTCCTTCCAGGACAAGCAGCGCCAGATCCTCGAAGGGCTCAAGGACGCCCTGAACTGGGTACCGCTGGAGGGCGCCATCATGGCGATCAGCACCAACCCGGCAGGCATCACGGTCATCGCCCCGAACCCGACTCTCCCGGGCCTGATCGTCCTCGCGGACGGCGGCTCTCCCGCGGCCTCCGCCCATCTCCAGACCAACGGCGAGGACCTCGTCCGCCAGGTGATGAGCGGCCTCGGGATCGCCGAGGAAGCCGCCGCCTGACGATCATGGCAGCTACCCGCCTCCTGTGGGGGAAGTACTTTCAGTACGACCGGGACGGCGAGGCCGTCCTCCTCGACCCGGTCACGCTGAACAGCTGCTACCTCGACCGCGGGGAGGTCACCGACCTCTCCGCGGTCCCCCCGACCGCGACCCATGACGCTCTCTCCGAGCTCGGCTTCACTCCGGACGGCCCCGCCACCGACCGACGCGAAGCACTCCGTCGTCAACTCCGCGACCTGGCACTCGACCCGACACCGAACCGCGTCAGCGGCCTGCGAATCGTGCTCACCGACCGGTGCAACATGGCTTGCACGTACTGCTTCGTCGACACGAACACCGGCAAGCCGGACATGACCGAGGACGAACTCGCCGAAGGTCTGCGCTACCTCTTCGAGGAGAACGCCGACCGCGACGAGGTCTCCATCCAGTGGTTCGGTGGCGAGCCCACCATCCGATTCGACCTGATGCGGTACGGCGACGAGCTCGCCGACCGCCTCGCCGCCCAGCACAAGGTCAAGCGTGTCCGGCGTACCGTCGTCACCAATGGCGCCCGCCTGACCGACGAAGCACTCAACCACCTCGTTCGTCATGAGTACGGCGTCGGGATCTCGATCGACGGCCCGCCCGACATCAACTCCGCCAACCGCCTGCTCCTGGGCGGCCGGCCCGCGGACGACCGCATCCGCCGCAACGTGCGGCGCCTGGTCGAGGCGGAGGAGCTTCACGTCGGCTGCAACCTCACGCCCACCGCGGCCAATATCGGGCGCCTCGCCGAGACCGTCGCCTGGATCATCGACACGCTCGGACTGAAGTTCATCTACGTCAACACGCCCATCCCCACCGGCGGGCGCTGGCGTGTGAACGGCCAGGATCTCGCACACGAGCTGTACGAAGCACGCCTGGTGGCCCTCAGCAAGGGCGGTCTCCTCTTCTCCGTCCTCGACCGCGCGTTCCAGGCCCTCGACACACGACGCCCCATGCTCTTCGACCACATGCAGGGCGACGGAACGCTCAACGCCGCTTACCTGCCGGGCAAACGGGTCAGCCTGTGCGACATCAACTTCACCGAGCCGAACTTCCTCTTCACCCTCGACGAACTGCGCTACCACCCCGAGGTACTCGGCACCGTCACCAAGCGGGTCGCCCCCGTCCCCGCCTGCGGTGACTGCCCCGCCCTCGCCATCTGCGGCGGCCCATCCCGGAATGAACAGCTCCTCATCGGAGGAGATACCCCCGACCCCGAGATGTGCGCCTTCTACACCGAGACCGTCGACATCGCCCTCTGGGACAACACGGGGGTCCAATGACCGAGCCCACGCGCGGGCATCGCTACCGCTCCGCTCTCATCAGCACGGCCGGCCACTGCGCGATCGCCTGCGGTTTCTGCTTCCGCGCCGACCGCGCCCACGGCCTCCTCAACGTCGACACATACAGCCGAGCACTCTCCCGCCTGAAGGAGCACGGGGTAACGGGTGTCTGCCTGACGGGGGGAGAGCCTACCCACCACCCCGAACTGCGCCAACTCGTGCGACTGGCCCACCAGTTCGGCATGCCGGTCTCCATAGTCACCTCGGCCCGAGCGGAACCGGAGGTGCGGTGCCTGGAACAGGTGGCCCACCTCTTGGAGAACGCCACCGTCTCCGCGGACTCGCGCGGGGCGATGCGGCTCGGCCGGACTCTCCGCTCGGTCCGCTCCGCCGCGCACACCCTGCGACGAATCGGCGTTCCGAGCGCGGTCCTGCACCTCACCTATTGGAACCTGACCGGCCACGAGTGCCGTGAGATCGCCGATGCCGTTGACAAGACGGGAGCGTCGCTCCAGCTCAGCCCCATCACCCTGGACACGACCGGGTTGCGTCGAGCCGGCCTCACCCCGAACTCCTACGCGGAGCAGCAACAACGTGACGCCAAGTTCCTCAGCCAGCACTTCGAACTCGGAACCTGCTTTCAGCGGCACCTGGACGCCCTCAACGAGCTGAACTCCACCGCCGAGCGGCCCTACTGCCGCTCGCCAACGCTCTACCTGTCCGCGACCGGCGAACTGCGGCGCTGCCCGTATGGAACCGAAGGCGTCAGCGTGTCAGCCCCGCGTTCCGACATCGCTCGGTTCCTCGCCGGTCCGCCGACCGAACAAGCTACCGCGGACTGCCTCGCGCTCTGCCGGGCAGCCGCATGACCTACCGCGAGGCCACACGATGGACAACACCGTAGAGACCGCTCGCGACTTCACCTCGCGCTGGCACACACCGCCCAACTTCCGTGTAGCCGCGGGGCTCGTCCCGTTCAAACGCGCCTTCCCCGACACCATCCACGTGCTTGACGTCGCCCGCCGCGATCCAGAGACCCGGGTCACCATCCTCGGGGGCGGAGACCCCGCCGTCCGCACAGCTCAATCGGCGGCCTTCCGCACCGCCCCCCTGGACGAGATCACCACCTGGCCATTCCGACTGGCCCACTTCAACCTCGAACGCTTCTACGACGGACTGCTGCGGGATTTCCAGGAGCGGGTCATGATCCCCTGGCGCACGTTCATCGCTTCCCAGGGCTTCACCTGGCTGCGTTGCGCCCCGGCTCTCTTCATCTCCAGTCAGGGCAGTAGCTCCACGTACCACGCCGACAACTCCCACGGCCTCGTCTGGCAGATCGCGGGCACCAAGAGCTTCCACAGCTACAGGGATCCTGACCGCATCACCCCTGTCGAGGCCGCCATCTCCGGCGAGATCACCGCCGAACAGCCGCCCCCGCACAGCGCGACTGACCGCCACTCCATCAGAATGCGGCCCGGAGACTTGGCATGGAGCCACGTCCTCACCCCGCACTGGGTTACCAGCGAATCGCCTCTCGCGATGAGCGTCACCATCTCCCACGGGGGCCTCTGCCATCAGGGGTGTTATGCGCACCGGGGGGCCGCCCTCCGGCGACACTGGGATGCGAACCCCAACGAGGTATGGCTTACTGACCTGCGCAACACACGCTACTGACCGCTGTCCGTGCTGGCTTCACGCGTGGGGAGGGTCATCCATGCGTGTGCCCAAGCTCGGTGGCCCCATCGTGCTGGTCTGGGCACGATACAGCGTGCGTCCTCGCCTCTCGGCCCGCTACCGAGTTCATCGCCAGAGAACGCCGACCGGTTCAGAGTCTTCCAACTGTCCACCTGTGTACACCGGACTGGACCCGCAATAGGCAACCCGAACCTGGCCGGCATCTGTCTCAACGGGGACCGGTTGATCACGAACGACTTGCCGATACCCCCATTCCAGTTGCATGCCAGCCGGGCTCTCACCTGCCAGACGCACGACCGCCTTCGCTCAAGTCAAGTTGAGTAGCCCGGCCCCAGAGTCATACCCGCGTGGATAATGGGCAGAGCGGCCGCATCTCCTCGTGGTGTGGCGCTTTGAAGGAGGGCGCCGATCATGACGGGGCTGGAGATCGTAGTTGGGGAGTTCCTGGTGGCTTGGGCAGCCCGGAAGGCGCGCAGGGTTGGTAAGCGGGTTGACACCGAGATCGACCAGGCCCTGGACCTCGGGCTCGACCGCCTGCACGAATTGGTCGCTGGCAAACTCGGTGGGGACCCAGCCCTGGCCAAGCTGGCCGCAGAGATTGAGCAGTCCGGCGAGGCGTCCTCCCGTACGCAGGAGCGTGTGCGGCTGGCGTTGGAGGACGCAGCGGAGACGGACCCCGGCTTCGCCTCCGACCTGAGGGCTGTAGTCCAGGAGCTGCAGGGCATGCAGCGCCAGGCTGGCGTCGCTGTAGCTGGACAGCAAGGCGTCGTCGTGTCGGGCAACGTCCAGGCCGACCGTGGCGCGGTGGCGATCGGCGGTGTTTCTGGCAGCACTGTGTCGATCGGACTCCCGCCGGGCCCTTCCGCGCCGGGCGGGAACAAGGGCTGACCGCACCCGGCGAGCACTCGCCCACCGCGCTGATTGACACGACAAGTGCGCCGGCGTCTGGCATTCAGGCACAGCACAACAGCACGGCCGTCGGCGTCGTTCACGGGCCTTTGACGATCTGTTCCAGGGCTCATCCTGCCACCGACACGGCCACGCGTCCGATCGAGGTCGGAGAGGGCGCTGATCCGCAGACCCGGAGCGAGTTCGAGCGGGCGTTTCATCGCGCGGGCGGCGAGGCCCGATTGGGCCATCCGACTGCTCGCGTCGCCGAGGATGCGCTGGGCTATGCCCAGCACTTCGCCAGATCCGGCGGCCACTGGTCCGTGATTTGTGCTTTGGCAGGTGAGGATGCCGTTGCCGTCGCTGGATCCGTGTGGGAGGACGTCACAAACCCGCCAGGGCTGCCAGGCCAGGGTGTTGCCGCTATCGGCTACCCGCTCGCGCGGACTGGAGCACCCGATTCGGCAATGAGTAACTACATCACCACTGACGCCGACATAGTCGAAGTGGGCGGCGGATCATGGGGCCGGGGTGTGCTGCTGCGTCCTCCGGACGGGAGCCGGGCGCGATGGCAGCCGCACCCGCGAATGACCCTGGACGCGCGAGAGGCGCTCCGGATGCCAGCGGCGGGGGAGGCCGACCTCACGGTACGCGCAATCGCGACACTTCCCTGGCAACTCGACGAGGAAGCACTGGAGATCACGCGGCTGACACGCCAGCGGCTCGGAATGCTCCTTCCGCGCGCAGAGATCAGCAATGCGATCGCGCTCTTGTCTCAATGGCGAGGGGCCGCGGTCACATCACCGGAGTGGGACCGCGCGACCGGACCAGGCATACTTCAATCGGGAACGGCCGCCCAGTACGACAGTGTCCTGAAGACTCCCGACGGCGGAGTCGCCGTACGGATCTCCGCTCGCTTGTTCTTGCCGATCGGCCAGCCACGAGCCGTAAGAGTTCTCATCGAGTTTCAGGCGAACCTCACGGCGTGGCGGTCGACCCTTCTGCGGACGGCCGACGGCGTAGTGACTGAGGATTTCAGGGTTACGGCCAACGAGGTCGTGGAGTTGTGGATGGCTGCGTGGGATGCGGCGGCCATGGTGGTACCGCGGGCCCTGGTGAATGATCCGCAGCTTGTGCCCTTGCTGGCTCCCTCCGAGGTTGAACTGCAGGTCAAGGCGAATGACCGCGTAGTCCAGGCTGCCGCTGGTAGTCAGCGGCTGGTGGACGTGTTCGATCTGTCGGTGTTCGGCGAACCGGACGGTGACCCGAGGCCGGATGGGGCGGCCACAGTGATCGCGCCATTGGGATTCGGTCGCGATGACCGGCGGCGATGGGCAGGCAAGGCTCTGACCCGGTTGGCTCGTGCCTGGACGTTCGTGGAGGCGGACGAGTCTGATCTCGACCGGGTCGTCCGGTAGTCACGGCACGTCGTCGTGACTGTGGATGTCTCGCAGGTCCAACCCTGAGCGGAGAAGGCGACTGACGATTGTCCGGGTCCGCCCGCAGGCCAGGCGGTCGGTGCTGAGGTGGCGGCTGGCGAGGAGCACTTCCCGAATGCTGTCTTCGTCGCGGGTGAGAAACCAAAGCGACGGTTCGGTGCGTGCCCACGCTTCGAGGGCGGCGAGGCTGTCGGCTGGAAACCGCGGAGCGATCGACGCGAGGCGGGTTAGGACGCGGTCGTCGGTGCCCCGCAGCGCCGTGTGGGTCAGAACGTCCCGCAGTCGGCGCACAGCCCAGCCGTCCTCGAAAGCGCCGGAGGAGAACCACCACCCGAACCCGCGCAGTTCTGTCGCGTCTCCGCCTCCCTGCACCGCGACAAGACGCTGATCGAGCAACCCGGCCAGCCGGTCTGCGGTGGCCTTCGAGATGTCAACCAGGCCGTACCCCATACGTTCGAGGAGGTGCGCTCGCACGCTGACGGGCGCGCGGTCGTAGTAGCGGTGCAGGAGCGAGTCTGGACCGGCGAGGTCGATAGAGCCGACGCAATACCGGTGCACCAGATGCCAGCCCAGGTGAGTCGCGAGGTAGAGCGATTCGTCGTCGGTCGCGTCCGGGTCGAGGCGCTGGAGAGCGACTTCATACTGGCTGTGCAACGCCGACCACACGTCGGGGTCAAGGGTGACTCGGCCGAGGTAGCCGTTCCACGCTGCTGCCCAGAAAGCGCGGCTGTGGACGTCGAGCGGGAACAGACGGGCGGCGCGGGCGGCTGCCTGCTCGCGATCAAGCCGAATCAGCTCTGCGAATCGCGCACCCAAGACCCACCTCACCGATCTTGAAGGATCAGCCCAGACCTCCAGGTGTTCATCGACCACCGTGAACAACCTGGACAAGTCCGCATTCGGGTCGTCGCTCTGTTCCCAGGTACCCCAGTCGATCGCTGCGTTGATCGCCACGGGGCGAACGGTATTCATGGAGACAAATTCGGGGTGGGTACCTCCACTGACCTGCTGTTCCTCGTCGGCGGGGGTGGGATCGGGGTCTGCAATAGCATGCTGGATGAGCGTCCACAATGTGTCTTGTACGTCCCGAAGGGAACTAGCGGGCTCGGCCATGCCGAGGCGAACCAACCTCATCACCGATTTGCGAGCCTCTTTCCAGAGTCGAGATCCCGCGATCGGGTCATCGAGTTCCGCAACCGCTTGTTCATCCGCCCACGCCAACAACGGAACGATGCCTGGCCAATCCAGATCCGTATCCTGCCGGGCCGCGTTCTCCAGACCGCCCAGGACGGCTGTCACGTAGTGCGCCGGAAGGCCGATGAATGCCGCGGCCTCGGCGGAGCGGCGGCGGGCGTCTTGTTCGATCGCCGTCCGCAGCGGCTCGTCCAGGGATTCGCCGTCCCATCTGACAGGACCACCAGTCGGTGGCTGCCAGGTCCGCAGATACTCGACGAGTTCGTTAGTTGGCCGGGCTGCGAGGTCGCCAGCTACGACTGGGGCCGGCGGCACAGAAGCAAACGTCCACACCAGGTTCTGCGGGCGCGGAAGGAGGGGTTCACCGAACTGGGAGACCAGCGTTTCATAACGCCGTACCCAGGGGGCGGGCAACACCTCACGGAGCAGCGCGAGACGGTCACGCTGCCAGGTTCCTAGCCAGCTATCACGTTCCGCTTGGGACGGCGGTATGCCTGTATTGCTGGTGTACCTGGCCAGTTGGTCGTCGAGATCTGGCCCACTGTCGATGAGCGCAAGCAGTTCAGCCAGCTCTGGCCTGCTCAGCAAGTTGGCTCGACGCTGGGCGAGGTCGTTGTACTCGGCATCGTGCGCGCGGTTGCGCAGCAGTTTCGGATTGAGTAGCCGATCAGCGACAAGATCGCGTGCCTCATCTCCACGCTCGGCCAGCACGTGCAGGGCAATGCGCTGGAAGATCACGCTATCTCCAGCATCCAGCACGCCCAGTACCGTGCCGGAGCTGGCAGGTTCGTGTTCAACGAGGGCGATGGCGACGTCTCGGACGGCGCTAAACAAGGCATCGGTCGGATCGTGATTCTCGTGCTCCGAGGTGCCCGCGACGCTGGGACGCCATGTTGTCGAATACCGCGTCCAACGTCCGTCATCCTCTGTGACGACCTGACGGAGACGATCACGCAGGACGGCCAGCAGCTCTGTCCCGACCGTTTCCACCATCGCCGGGACGTGCTTGCGGAGGAGTTCCGCGTAGTACCAGGCCTGCATCGCAGCCGCACGACCGCCTGATGGCACCTTCTCAAGCAGGGCACCGAGTAGGTCCAGAGCCTTCCGCGAGTAGCCAGCGCCCGCCAACTGAGTCGCTAGTTCGCCGACGGCCAAAGGATTCGTCACGCCGGCACCGGTTCGGATATCGGTCACCACACGGTCGACCAATTGCTGGCCGTACTCGGCGGGTACCGCAAGCCCTACCGACACGATGTCACCGTTCACACGGGCGTTCTTCGAATGGGGAATGTTCATCGCAGCAGTTACCGCTGCCTGTGGCTGATTCGCCGCGATCCGGGCGATGTAAGAGGATTCCGGCCACATGTCCAGCCGCATCAAGCCCCCGTCGCCGTACGGTTGCGGTGGCAATGGCGCCAGGAAGAACCCGGCTGATACCAGCGGCTCCAGCCACTGCGGGCCGATGCCTCCGAAAAACCGGGATTGGGTGGCTGGATCCTGGGGCAGGCTCTGGCGGACTTGGCGGGCGTGGGCGACCGTGGGTTGTTCCAGCGCGATGAGCGCATCCACTTGTTGCACGACCTCGTCGTACCGCGACTCGAATTCCTCCAGCACGCGGTCCAGCAGGATCTCGAAGGCGTTGAAGAAGGACCGGAACTCGTCATCGATTGCATGTGGCGCGCCCAGGCCGTCGCGATGCGCCCTGCGCGCCAAGTTGTAACGGCTGTTGGCCCCGGCCATCTCCAGCCACGTCGTGGCAATCGGATCCATGTGATCGATGTCCAGAGCTTGCAGGACAGCCAGGATGCTCGCCTCATGCCCTGCCACGCCTGGCGCGCGAAACGCGCTGATCACGGCGCGAAGACCGCTCTCGACCTCTCGCAGCAAGTGGCTGACCAGATGCGTGACGGTCACCCGCGTCGGCCGCTCGACCATCAGTTCGCAGGCATCCCGGAAGAACCAGGCAGGGCCAGGGCCAAGTTGGGTCAGCCGCATGGCTATGCGTTCCTGCCGTTCAGACAGCACCGTTCTACGACCCGACCTGGGATCTGGGGCGTTCGTCACGACGAATCCTTACGCCGACGGAGTGCAGGCATTCTATCCGCCAATCCGATGTAACGACCGTTGCCGAGCTGGTATTTGCAACAACAGATGGTCTCACTGTCGGTCACGTCGGATGCGGTCGTGGGCCGACCGGGAGTTGGTGCTTCTCGGCTCAGCAGGGGGCGCTCTCGCAGTCCGTTGATGACAGCGTCACAACAGCTTCTGGCTGGGCGGCGACTCGCTGCTCACTGCACTTGATCTCGGCTGTCCGACCGTCGGCTTAGCGTCGGTTGTATGGACGACAACCCTGAGTCGCTGCACCAGGTGCGGATCGCAGCGAGGCGCGACGCGACCGTGATCGAGATCGATGGTCGGCGCGTAGACCCGGATGCCCTGCGCGCCTACAGCGTCAGCCACGTCTTCGGAGAGGACGCGCACGTCGTGCTGCACCCCGCCGATTGGGGCCATACCGGCTTCGAGGGGCTGGCGCGGGTGTCTGTCGACATGCCGGCCCCGGGGCCTGCGGCTGAGGAATTCTTGGAGGCGATCGACGCGGAGGAACTGGAGCGGGCCGCGCTGGCCCGGGCGGATCTCGGATCTGAGCCGGGAAGCTTGACGCGGGCGATGTTGGCCCAGCTCGGGGAGTGGGCGCGTGGCCTTTGACGTGGAAGGAGTGAGGCGGGTTGTCGGTCGCATTCTGGATGACGAGTTGGAGGTGTGGCGGGACAGCGGCGGGCACGCGGACGACGTTCTTGACGAGATCACGGGCCGGTTGGTGCCGTCTGCGCCGGATGAGGTTCTGGTGTGGAACGGGCTCGGCGCAGTGATGCCTCTGGGGCGTCCGGCGATCACGAAGCCGTTGGACGGGGCGGTCGCGCAGTCACCGCCGACGGCGGACTACCAGGCGGTGCTGCCGGTCGGCGCTGCGCGTCTGCGGCCCGATGACGTCATTCGCGTTGCTGGGTCCGTACGTCCGGGTGGGCCGCGCGATCCCCAGTTGGTCGGACGGCGTTTTCGGGTCTCGGACGGGGCGGTCGGCACGTACAGCGTGGTGCGGATCGTGCGAGTGCAGGTGATCGCCTGATGGCGGCGAACGGTCACCCGAACGCGCACCCGGACGCGGCCGAGTTCCGTGACCCGATCGCGCTGGCCGCCGCGATCGCCGGGCTCGGACCGGCGGTTCGGGCCCGTACGGCGACGATTACCCGGCACTACGCGATGCTGATGCGGGTGCGGATCCAGAGGAACGCCTCGGGCCGGCCGGGTCCGAACGTGATCACGGGCCAGTACCGGGCGTCATGGGATGTGCGGATGGCCCCCGGCGGTGGGCAGGTGGTGGCTGAGGTGTTCTCCGATGCTCCGCAGGCGCGAAGGCTGGAGTACGGCTTCGTCGGCGTCGACGCGATCGGCCGCCATTACCGGCAGCCGCCGTTCCCGCACGTGGAACCGGCGTTCCGCCGGACTGAGCCGGAGTTTCTGCGGGCGCTCGCGGACGGGATGTTGCCGTGACCGCCGCGCGCCTGCCGGTGACCCGCGCGCTGGCCGCGCTCATCGCCGAGACGACCGGACGCCCCTGCGGAACCGGTGAACTGCCCCGTGTGCGCCGCGCGTCGGAGGAGTGGGTGGCGGCACCGGTGCCCTACACGATCCTGGACTCGCTGCCCGGGGAGTTCAGCGGCCCGCCGCTGTGGGACTGGCAGGCGGACGCCGCGTGGTCGTACCAGGTGACGTCGGTCGCCGAGCGCGACGACCAGGCTCAGTGGCTCGCCGACCGCGTCCGTCACGCCGTTGTCGGGCGCGTCGGCGACCGTTGGGCCCATGACCTGCCTGTTTCCCAAGCCCGTGTGATCGACCGGGAGTTGGCGTACGACGCCGGTGGGGACACGTCGGTGTCGGCGGCAGGCGCTATCGTGTCCTACGTGCAGCGGTTCACGATCACCGTGACCCCTGCCTGAACGACTTTCCTCACCGCGGAGGCCCGCGCGGACGCTCGGCCCAAGGCCAGGCGAACCCCCTTTGAGTTTCAAGGGGCAGGGCCTCGGCACGGGACGCTGCCCCAGAAGTGGGAGCGGACCCGTTGTCCAAGCCGACGCAGCACCGATTCCTCCGCCGCGGCATTTCCAAGATCTACTGGCTGAAGTCCGTCGCCGACCGGGACCGGCTGGAGCGCAAGGAACTCGCGCCGCCGAACGCCTTCGAGCTGACCGACGCCGTCAGTGACATCGACGGCTGGGCGCTGGAGAACGACCCGATCGAGACCCCGGACATGGGCTCGACGTTCAACTCCTCGATCCCCGGCAACGACAAGGCCGACAGCAGCTCGCTGACGTTCTACGAGGACCAGCTGTCCGACGAGATCGAGCAGCACCAGCCCAAGGGAGCCAAGGGCTTCGTCGTCTTCCTGCGTAAGGGGGACATCCCCGGTTCGAAGTCGGTCGACCTCTTCCCCGTCCAGATCGCCACCCGCGCCGCGACCTACTCGACCGGCAACGAGGCGGCGAAGACCAAGGTCACCTACACCATCCTCGACGAGCCGTCGCTGGACCTGCCGGTGCCGGAGGCGCGTATCCGCCCGCTGCCGAAGCCCTCTCGGGGTGTGGAGGAGGACGAGGTGGACATCACCGTGGTCAGCGCGGCCACGGCCTCGGTCATCGAGCGGGACGAGGACTGATCCGTGTCCCGCCCGTCTGCCAAGAGCCCGTCCCCTCCGCACGGTGACACCACGTCGGCGGAGGGGGCGTGGGCGGCGAAGATGGAGCGCCTGCGCCGCCGCCCGCGTTCGCGGAAGAAGCTGCGGGTCTGCGACGACGACTCGCTTCGTCGGCGGCTCGAAGAGGCCGAACAGGCCGCGCGGCGTGCCCGATTCCTCGCCGAGACGTCTCCCGATGACGGGGCGGCAGCAGGGCAGGCCGAGGAGGCTGACGCCGCTGTGGAAGCCGCTCGCGCCGCGCTGGACGACGCCTCCGACTTCCTGACCTTCCTCGCTCTGCCGCGCCCGGTCCTGGAGGACCTGATCGCCGAGCATCCGCCGACCGAGCAACAGGCGTCTGGCGGTGCGGGGTTCAACCCGGACACCTTTCCCGCGGCGCTGATCGCGGCGGCGTCCCTCGACGGGATGAGCGAGGCCGAGGCGGCCGAGCTGCTGGCCACGTGGTCAGCGCCGGACGCCAACGCGCTGTGGGAAGCGGCGTGGCAGGTTCAGCAGGAGAGCCGGGTCGAGCTGGGAAAAGACTGAGCGCGGACCCGCGGCTGCGGGCCGAGCTGGAGCTGTGCGAGACGTTCCGCATCCCGCACTCCCGGTTCCTCGGCGGGGACGGCCGCTGGACAGAGCTGGACCGGGCCAAGGCGCTGGCCTGGGCCCGGTGGCAGCGGTCGGTGTGCTCCGGGTGCCATACGCGGCTGGAGGAGTGGGACCGCGAGCGCGGTGGTGATCCGCACGCGTACGTCACCGGCACGCTGCGCTGTCCCGGCTGCGAGCTGATCGAGCAGGAGCGCGACCGCGTTCCCCAGGACCGCTCCGGATACGGCGTGAAGATCCAGCTGCTGCCGCGCGACCAGCACCCCGACCACACCTGATCCACCCCGCACCCACGATGGAAGGAGGCCTGTGCGGTGGCCGGGTTCACCCTGACCGTGGCGATGCGCGCCCAGGTCACCAACCTGATCGCGGGCACGCGCGACGCCGCGGCACAGATGCGGACCTTCGCCGACCGCACCGAGCAGGCGAATCGCTCCCTGGCGCAGCTCGACGCCAACAGTGCCCGCACAGCAGCCCAGTTCGCCGCGATCGACCGCAGCGCCCGCGCCGCGGTCACCGGGCTGAACCGGATCTCCGCCAGCGCGGGCCTGGTACGCGGCGGGCTGCGTGCCGCGGGCGAGGACGGGGAGCGGTCGGTCTCCCGTCTCCAGCGGACGCTCGCCGGGGCCGGCCGATACGGGTCCTCGATGACCGGTCTGCTGGCCGGCGGCGCGTTGTTCCTCGGCGGCGAGGAGATGGTCAAGGAGGGCAACCGCTACCAGCAGGAGATGAATACCTTCCGCGCGGCGACGGGGGCCACCGCCGAGCAGATGAAGACCGCCTCTTCTGTCTCCCAGCAGCTCGGCAACGACTTGAAGCTGCCCGGGGTGACCGCGGCCGACAGCGCGGAGGCTCTGGTCGACCTGAGCCGGGCGGGGTTCACCGCCGACCAGTCGCTGGCCGCCGTCCGCGCCTCGGTCCAGCTATCGGCCGCGACGAACGTGAACGCGGCGACGAGCGCGAAGATCCTCGGCGACACCATGGACCAGTTCGGCCTCGGCGCCGACCAGGCGTCGAAGGCCGCCGACACGCTCGCCGCCACCTCCACCAAGGCGTCGGGGAACATCACCGACATCTACTACGCGATGCGGTACGCCGGCCCCGTCGCGCACGGCCTCGGCGTTTCGCTGCAAGACACCGCCGCGGGGATCGCGATGCTCGGCAAGTCCGGCATCCTCGGATCCACGGCAGGAACGTCACTGCGCGGCATGTTCGCCGCGCTGGCGGCCCCGACCCCGCAGTCCGGGCAGGCGCTGAAGGAACTGGGCATCGACGCCTACGACGCGCAGGGCCGGTTCCTGGGGCTGCGCAACGTCATCGACGGCTTGTCGAAGGCCCAGCGCACCATGTCGGAAGGCGACTTCACGGCAGCGGTCACCAAGGCGTTCGGCCGCCCGGCGTTGAGCGGCGTGGTCGCGCTGGCCCATCAGGGGGTCCAGTCCTTCGACGCGCTGTCGATGGCGGTCGACCAGACCGGCACCGCCGCCACGCTGACCGCCGCGCGCGGCCAGGGCCTCAACGGCGCGATGACCCAGCTGCGCACCCAGGCCCAGCAGACCGGGCTCGCGCTCTACAACGGCATGGCACCCGGCCTGGAGTACGTCGCGCGGCTGCTGACGCGCGGGATGTCCGGCGCGACGCCGTATCTGACGAGCGCGTTGCAGTACGGCCGGGAGCTGGCGCAGCTGTACGGGCCGGAGCTGAAGGCCAAGGCGGGCTCGGGGATGGGCGAGTTGATCAACGATGCCCGTCAGCTACTCGGCCCGCTCAAGGCGATCGGCGAGAACACCCTGGCCGCGGGATTGAACCTGCTGATCAACGCCGCCCGCGCGCTCGGCACCGTGGGGCACAACCTGGAGGCGGCCCTGGCGCCGGTCGCCTCCTCGCTGGCGGGGGTCGGCAAGGAGTCGGGCGGTGCCGCGAGCGAGCTGGACATCGTGGTCCTGGCGGTCAACGGCGCTCTGCACGCGGTGGCCGGGCTGTCCGCCGTCCTGGTGCCGGTCGGCCACGTCGTCGGGGCGCTGGTGAGCGACTTCTCCGAGTTGCCCGCCCCCATCCAGTCGTCGGTTCTCGCGCTGCTGCTGTTCCGCCGCGCCCAGCCGGCACTCAGCGGCTTCGCCTCCACGGTCTCGGGCCCAGTGCTCGGCGCGGTGCGGGGCTTCAACGAGGAGATGCAGCTCCAGCGGTCGCTGGCGGAGTCCTCCGGCGTCTCGCTCACCCGCTACGGCGCGGCGTGGGCCGCGATCCAGGCCCGGGTCGGGTTCCTGGGCAACATGACCAGCGCGTTCCGCAGCGCGGACGGCGCGGGCCGCACGTTCGTGGGCACGCTCGGCGGGGTGACGCGCGCGGCCGGTTCGGGGCTGAAGTCGGCGATGAGCGGGCTGTCCGGTGCGATGGGCGGCCCGTGGGGTGTCGCTCTGGCCGGGGTGACGGTCGGGCTCGGCCTGCTCGCCGAGCACCAGCAGAAGGCGGCTGAGGCGGCGGCCGAACACCAGCAGCGGATCTCCACGCTCACCTCCGCGCTGAAGGAATCCGGAGGGGTGATCGACGCCAACGTCCGCGCGCAGGCCGCGCAGACCCTGATGGACACCAAGGTGCGCGACGGCAAGGACAAGCTCGTCGACGTCATGGAGAAGGCCGGTGTGCCGATGGCGCGGCTCACCGACGCCTACCTCGGCCAGGGCACGTCGCTGGACGCGCTGCAGAAGCAGCTGAACGCGACCGCGGAGGCGAACACCACGTTCATCGCCACCCAGGGCGGGGCGGCGAAGGCGTACAACGACACCGGCCTGAAGGCCGCGGTGGCGGCCGACGCCCTCGGCTCCGTCAAGGGCGAGATGGCCCAGTCGATGAAGAACGCCCGCGACCTGGCCGACGCCGAACGCGGTGCCGGGGACGGCACGTCCGCCTACGACAAGCTCAAGGCCGCGGTCGGCGGACTCGCGGACGAGACGGCGGACGCCGACCAGCGCACGCGCTCCCTCAAGGACGCCCTCGACCTGCTGTCCGGCGGCCAGATCTCCCTCCAGGCCGCCCGCGCGAAGGTCAACTCCGCGGTGCTGGACCTGAAGGACAGCGACACCAACGTCGACCGCTCCCAGGGCTACGGCGCCCCTCAGCTGGTCAACTCCGACGACACCCTCAACACCACGACGCGGAACGGGCAGCAGCTGTACACCCAGCTCACCGCGCTGTCCGACGCCGCGGCGGACGCCTCGGTGGCCACCTACTCCCTGGCGCAGCAGAATGGGGAGACGCTGCCGGCCGCGCTGGCCAAGGCTCGGGACCAGATGAGCCAGGCCCGGGACGCGGCGATCAAGGCCGCCCAAGGCTACGGCCTGACCCGCGAGCAGGCGGAGAAGGTTGCTGACAGCCTCGGCCTGCTGCCGGACAAGGTCTCGCTCCTGCTCCAGACCAAGGGCATGGACAGCACCCTGGCCGACCTGCTCGCGGTCCAGGCACAGATCGCCCGGGTGCCGAACGGCAAGACCATCAAGGTCGATAGCCTTTCGGACGGCGCGCAGCAGAAGCTGCGGCAGCTCGGCTTCACGGTCAAGACGGTGCCCGGCACCCGGCAGATCACCATCACCGCGCCAACTGACCGGGCGCGCAAGGGTCTCGACGCGCTGATCACCAAGATGGGGCAGACGCCCGGTTCCAAGCACGTTGCGGTCTCGGCACCCACAGCCGCCGCGATCGCGAGCCTCCAGGCCGTCCAGGCGCAGATCCGCGCGACGCCAGGAGCCAAGAGGGTCACCGTCTCGGCGCCGACTGCCGCCGCGATCAAGGACCTCCAGGCGCTGGGCTTCCAGGTCACCCGAGTACCCGGCTCCAAGAACGTCACCATCACCATCCCCACCGGCGGGCCGTCGAAGGCGGTCAGCGCCATCCAGGGGCGTATCAACTCGCTCCAGGGCAAGACGATCTCGATCTTCACCACCTTCGCCCGCAAGCCCACCTCGTGGGACCAGGACGCCAACGGCATCCCGGACGCCATCCAGAACCCCAACTACAAAGGACTGCCGAAGGCGAACGGCGGCATCGTCACCTACTACGCCAACGGCGGCACGACACCACACCGAGAGCAACACGTCGCACAGATCGCCCCGGCGGGATCGTGGCGGATCTTCGCCGAGCCGGAGACCGGGGGCGAGGCGTACATCCCGCTCGCCGCGTCAAAGCGCGTGCGTAGCAAGGCCGTTGTCGAAGACGTCGTCGGCCGCTTCGGCGGCAAGGTGCAGTGGTTCGCGGACGGCGGCCGGACCGGCGCCGGAGCCCGCGGCGGGCGACAGGCCAGCTCGGTGATGGCCGGGGCCTTCCTGCGCTCGCAGAGCGTGGCGGCCATGGCCGACGTGGTCCGCCGCTTCGACGTCGCCTCCGGCACCAACCCGGCCCGCACCCGCGTGGTCGACGCCCGTTCCGGCGGCCGGGTCCAAGTCGTCGTCGTACGGGAGCAGCAGCCGCTGATCGGCACCATGCCGGTCACCGTCTCCGACAGCTCCGCAACTCCTAACCAGATCGGTGCCGAGATGATGCGCAACCTTCGCAACGCCCAACGCGGCGGGAGGATTTGATGACCACACCCACCCCCATCGAGCTGGCTCCCTGGCAGTTCGAGATCGGCGGCGTCGTCCTCGGCAAGGACACCTCCGCCCCCGTCGGCGACATCGAAGGGCTCGGCTCGCCCAGCATTCGCGCCCAGGACGAGGACAACCCAGTCGGCGACGGCACCTACCCGGGCCAGGACCTCTTCGGCCCGCGCACCGTACGCATCGAAGCCGGCATCAAGACCCCCGGCGATCCGACCGCGGCGGCCGACCTGCTTGCGCGCCTGGAGCGCGCCGTCGACAACCCGTCCATCCGCACCGAGCCCAACGGCATGGCCGTCCTGCGCGGACGCTGGCCCGGCCACGACACCCGCCGCCTGTACGGGCGGCTGCGTCGGATGGAGGCCACCAGCACCGCCAACGCGGTCAACGGGTGGATCCCGCTGGACATCGAGTTCGACGCCCTCGACCCGTACTGGCACGCCGACATCGCGTCGCACCTGTCCCTCGCCCTCGACCAGGCCGCCCGGCCCCGCAACCACGCGGAGAGCGCCCCGGCGCGTGGTCGCGGGGCGTTCGCCGACGCCGGCGGGAGGCCCGGCTGGATCACCAACGCCGGTGACGCTCACGCCTGGCCCCGCGTGCGCATCACCGGACCCGTAGCCCGGCCCCGGCTGTGGAACACGGTCACGGGCCGAGCTCTCGAACTGGACGTCCAGCTGCGGGCTGGGGAGTGGGTCGAGATCGAGACCCGGCCCGGAACCCGGTGGGTCCTGCGCAACGGGACGACGAACGAGGCCAACAGCCTCACGCCCGATTCCCGTCTCGACCACTTCAGCGTTCCGCCCGGCAGGTCCGAGATCGCGTGGACCGCGGAAGACGCCACCGGCACCTGCCGACTCGATCTGTCCTGGCGGTCGGCGTACACCGCCTTGTGAACTGGAGCACCAGCATGACCCTCGTCCAACCCCCGCTGATGGTGACCGGCGCGGCGCCCGCAGCCCGCGCCGTGCGGCTGATGATCAGCGACCTGGCCCGCGGCGGCCAGGGCATCGCCGCACCAGGCGACCTCAAGGTCAGCCCGCTGGACACCCCCGGGCCGGGGGTCCGCGTCGGCGACGGATCGGCCGTCATCCACGGCGCCCGGCCCTGGCAGGGCGCCTACACGCAGAGCAACGTCGGCGACGCCCGGGTCGACGTTCCCGGGACCGGCCCCACGGCCCGCACCGACCTGCTGATCCTCCGGGTCGAGGACCCCGACTACGAGGGCTCGCGCGACCCGCGGCGCGACGACGTCGGCTACTTCCACCTCCTCCAGGGCGTCGCCGCCGACACCGTCAGCGTGCCGCCCGGAGTGACCGGGATACCCCTGGCCCGCATCACCCAGCCCCGCAACACCGCGGCGATCACCAGCGGCATGATCACCGACCTGAGGCAGCTGGCGAATCCGCGCACCCAGCGCACCGTCCGGACCATCCGCCCGGCCGCCGCCGAGCTGCCGCCCGGCGATCACGGCCGCTGGACCACCTGGCCCAAGGACGCCTCATGGGACATCGGCATACCGGCCTGGGCGACGAAGGCCGCCGTCCTGATCACCATGGGGGGCCTGCGCCTCGACGGCGGCGGCGTCTACGCCGAGCTACGCACCACCCTGGGCGAACTCCACGGCGGGCCGGCCGTCATCGATGACGACCAGGGCAAGACCGCCCGCCGCACCGTCACCGTGCTCGCCGACGCCTTCGACGTGCCCGCCCACTACCGCGGCACCCGGCAGCACCTCGGCGTGCAGACCAACCAGAACACCGCCTACGGTCCCGGGCACCTGGCGACGGCTACCGGCACGACGATCACCTTCGATGTCCAGTTCTCCGAAAGCCCGGTGTGAGCGATGCCCGACTACCGCTACATCGCCGCGCACGCCCTGACGGGCGAGATCCTGCACTGGGACATGCCCCTGTCCGACGTCGAGTTCGGCCCTGAACTGTGCGGCCCCGGCTCGCTCAACGCCACCTTGAATCCGACGTTCGGCTGGCCCCTGGACACCATGCTCGACGCCGGCGACACCCTCGTGTTCGCCGAGCGGAACTCCGAACTGCTGTGGGGCGGCATCCTGTGGCGCGGTGAGCCGCAGGGCGCGAAACTGCCCATCGAGGCGTCGGGATTCACCAGCTACCTACACCGCCGCTTCGACCTGCACGGCAACCTCGCAGGCCGCGGCCCCTACATCGGTGCCGACCCCTGCCAGGTCATCCGGGACGTGTGGGCCTACGCCCAAGACCAGCCGGACGGCGACCTGAACGTCACCGTGGACGACACCCGCTCCAAGGCCAAGGTCGGCACCGCGAAAGCCCCGTACGCCATCAACCGGTGGGAGGCCCGCAACCTCGGCGAGATCGTCGACGACATGGCCCACCAGGACAACGCCCTGGAGTGGAGCGAAGCCGTCGCCTGGCGCCACAGCCGCGCTGAGCGCCGGATTCTCCTCGGCGCCCCGAAACTCGGCCGACGCCGCGAGGACCTGACATTCACCACCGGTGCCAACGTCCGGGGCGAGCCCGAGGTGGTGCAGAACGCGGACGAGTACGCCCAGTGGGTCGTCGGCCTCGGCGCGGGCGACGGCCGCAACCGCAAGATCGCCATCGACGGCCAGCGCAACGGCCGCCTGCGCCTGGAAAGCCGGCTGGAGACCAGCGAGAAGGACGAGAACACACTGCGCCAGCGCACCCGGCGCGAGCGGCAGGCCCGACAGGTCATGGCCACCCTCACCGAGCTGGAGATCGCCGACCACCCGGCGGCCCCGTTCGGCTCGCTGCGCGTCGGCGACGAAGTGCGCATCCAACTGCACGAGCCGCACACCGAGTTCGACGGATGGCTGCGGATCACCGGCTGGACCCTGAAACCCGGGCAGGACCAGACCGCAGAGCGCATGACGCTGAAGCTGGAACGCCCGAACAAGCCCGCCGACAGCGCCGACGACCCGGAACCGGAGGAAGACGAGTAGATGCCGGACACCATCACCACCGTCACAAACCGCCTCGCTCGCCTCGAACGCAGAGTCAGCAACCTGGAACGCGCCCAGCGCGCCCCCAGGCCACCGTGGCGCGACGTACCACTGACCGGCAGCACGTCCATCCCCGATCCCAAACGAGCTCCCCAGGTGCGGGAGAACCCGTGGGCCATGCTGGAGTTCAGCGGACGGATCGGACTTCCCGAAGGCCGCGCCGCCGACGGCACGGTGATCGCCCTGCTGCCGGAGGACTACTGGCCCGCCGTGCCCCGGACCGTACCGGTCGCCTCTGACGCGCGCCGTGAGCTGTACTTGGAGATCGACACGACCGGGCGCGTCACGCTGGCTGTGCAGAACGGCGGCTCGGTGAAGGCGAGCTGGATCAGCCTGGACAGCGCCTCGTGCCGGACCGAAGACGAGGATGACGAGTGAAGAGGATCAGCTAAGGAAGCGCGCGGCGGCCACCGGGCGGCCGTAGCCGTCCCACGAGTACTCAGCCACCGCAGCGTACTCGTTGAACAGCGCCTCATACGCCGCGATACCCGTGGTGCTCCTGACGACCTCCGGGCCGGGGGTCAGTACCAGATGGACTTGCTCGTCATCGATGATGGTGAACGGCTCGGTCCGCCACCGTGTGGTCCGGTCCGTCTCCCTGGGGATCACCCCCAGCCGGATACGGTGCGACGCGGCGAGCGACAGCAGGTGCTCCACCTGACCGGCGAGCACCGCGGCGTCACCGATCCTCCGGGTGATCGAGTCCTCCTCCACAATCACATGGATGTCAGCGTGGTCGGGGAGAGCCTGTGGGACTACCGATGCGTCGGCGGATGAGAGCGAGGGTAGAACGGCCCTGTGGTAGGCGGCGGTTCGCAGGCATTCCGGCACGATCGATGGAGCGTACAGCCGCAGTGAACGTGCCTTCTGCCAACGAGCGTTACCCGCCCCGGGGCGGGCCCAGCGGTGCCTGGCCTGGTCACGCTCGATCGCCCGAGCCTTTCCCAGCAGCTCGTCGGCGCGGTCTTCGGCCCCGCATAGCAAGATCCAGGCCCGTATGTCGGCGGGCTGTGGCAAGCTACGCCCGTTCTCGAGGCGGCTGACCTTGGACTCGTGCCAGCTGGCCGCGGAGGCCAGCGACCGGCCCGTCATTCCAGAGTTCTTCTGCACTTCCCGCAGGTCCTGACCGAGCATCCGCAGAGCCTCCGCAGCCTGAAGGGCGAGGTTGAAGGAGCCGGACATTGGGGCGTACCTCCGTAACGGGTCGGGGTTGGTCCTCCGTACGGTTGCCGCTTCGGCCTCTCGTGGGAATGACCTTGCGCGAACTTGCGTCGGGGCCCCCGGAAGTGCACGGTTCTCCTGTCTTGATGAGCACAACGGACTTACCAAGCGGTGTGCTTGGGTGACACAGCGGTGCTACGAACGTGCCATGATGTGCGGTTCCGGTCGGGTCACACGCGCCAGTCGTCAGATCACCCCCTCCCCACGCCAGGCGCAACGAGCCGACAGCCACAAGATCCCGGACCCTGCGTAGCAGGGGTTCCCCGGGGGTACAAGGTGTCTAGCTGTTGCCGAATGGCAGCTCTTACCAGCCGCACGGCTCAATCATCAAGCCCACCAGCCGGATTCCGCCCTAACGAGTGACACTCTTAGTGGTGACGCGTAGTCACTTTCAGGATGACGCGCAGATTTTCAGACCACAGGTGATCGAGTTCTTTCGCCTGTGCACGATTACTTTGGCTCGCTGGTAGAGGTGCGACATTGAGCCGGTCAAAACGGACCCGATTTGCGGAGCGGCTTGTTCCGCTTTCACGCCAGAGGCTCGTTCTGTCGGATCTCATCGCGGCTAGTGTCCAGGGGAAGGCGCGGAAAAGAGGCCCCGATTTTGGTTGGCGTCAGCATCGAGGCCTCTTGTACCCGCGCCGGACCAGCACTCGACCTGAGGAGAAGCGAATGATCCAGCACGTCCGCCGAAAGCTCGCGAGCGCCCTTCCGGCGGTGCCCGAGGTTACCATTCCGATTTCATACGCCCTGCAAACCGCTGTGAAGAGTGTTCTTCTGCTGCGGATTCGCCTCAGTGGGGTGCTCTCCGCCGGGGTGACCGCCGTGTCCCTGGTCAGGTCCGAGTCACTCGCCACACACATCCTGCTCGCCGTCTCGATCGCTCTCTGCTCTGACAGCAGTGGCCTGGTGTTCTGCAAGATCAGCCGTTACCGCTGACCCGAGACTCGTGCCGGCCACCGCACCCGTTGGCGCGGTGGCCGGCAGGCAACTCCCTTGTGCAACAGCACGGTTGCTCTCTGCCCGCCCCGAACACGCTGCCCGGGAGTCGCTTTGACGCCGACCGGGGAGCGAGGTGACGACGATGCAGTACCAGACCATCCGGCCACGGCCGAGCCCAGAAGATGAGCACGAGTACTGGCTGTGCGAGCTCACCGGCCAACACCCCGGTCGTCGCTGCGCCGAGGCCGCCTACTCGGCCTTCTGTCGTGAACGCCTCCCGCTTTACTCGCAGTTCGCGTCGGCCGCCACCGGCAGCGCACTGGCCGGGCAACATCTGGCACGTGCCGTCCTGGAGGGGCTGGCGGCCCAGTGGCTTGTCGCGCTGCGCAGCGCGTCGCCTGCGGCCTTCGCGTGGGCCCTGCTGACGCAAGCCATCACTCCGTATCGAACAGACAGTGTTCGAACGCTGTACCGCGGGCTACGCGCGGGAGAAGCGGACGCGCTGCTTCTGCGCCACCGGCTCGGGTGCTCGGTGGCGGCGGGTGGCCGGGTCATGGGGATGTCACCGGACGCGTTCGAGCTGTTGCGTCGCCAGGCCCTGGCCAACATCGCCAGTGTTCGGCATATGCCTGTGGCCGATGCGATCTGACGTGAATTGGTGTGCGCCGGAGCACATCGCCTCATGTCGATGACAGATCTGCTCCCAAGCGGGTTTCGCCCGTTGGTGGCTTTGGGTAGCCCTGGAGGAGAGCTTCCTCCTAGCATGTGATCTCTACCTTTCGAAGAGCCGCCGTACTCCCAGGGGAGACGTGCGGCCGGGAGCGTGGGGAGCCTCTCATCCTTGACTTCAGCAAACCCAGCGTCGCGAGAATGTACGACTATCTGCTCGGTGGGACTGACAACTACAAGGTAGATCGAGAAGCCTGCGCGGAACTGCTGAGAATGGCACCGAGTACCCGCGAACTTGCTCTGGTTAACAGGGCATTTCTCGTCCGGGCTGTCCGATATCTCGCGCAGGAACGCGGGGTACGCCGGTTCCTCGACCACGGCTCGGGGCTGCCCACCAGCCCGAACGTCCACGAGGTCACCCAGGCGGTGGACCCGTCGTGCGAGGTCGTCTACATCGACAACGACCCTGTCGTGGCCGCGCACGGGAGGATGGGTCTGGCCGAGGACCCATCGACAACCGCCGTCCTGGAGATGGACATGCGGGAAACGGACAAGATCTTCGAGTCCCCCCGGGTGAAGCATCTGCTGCGGGATGATCAGCCGGTGGCGGCGCTCTTCATTTCCGTGCTGCACTGCATCCGGAACGACGATGACCCGTGGGATCTGGTCCGCCGGGTTGCTGCCCGGCTGCCCGCGGGCAGCTACATGGTGGTCTCCCAGCTCGCCAGCGACGACCCCGATCTCCGCAACGAGATCACCGAGTTCATGGACACGGTCACCGGCGGCAACTGGGGGGAAGTCCGCTCCCTGGACGAGGTGAACCGCTTCTTCGCGAGGCTTGAGCTGCTGGAGGTCAAGGAGCAGAAGCCGGTCGAGGTGTCCCTCTGGCATCCTGACAGCGACCTGGCCCCCCGTCAGAGAAGCAAGGAGTGGATCGAGTACGGGGGCGTCGCACTCGTGAAACCGGCTGCGGAGTCGTCGGCTTAATCGCTCAGCTGGTCGATGTAGTGCTGGAGCACCTTCATGGTCTCCACCTTGTCGCAGGCTTCGAGCCAGAGGTTGTTCAGCGATTTCATGTAGGCCTCGATCTCGTCCTCATCGGTGATCAGCTCGCCGCCACGGTTGCGGTTCTCCAGGTAGACCAGTCGGCCCTTCTCCTCGTCGAACGGCTTGATCAGGGTCATCGCGTTGTGAAGGGCCGACCCCGCGCTGGGGGCCGAAAAACGCAACACACGAAGACGGACCCTGGGCTTGTTCTCCGCCACGTTGTACAGGTGACGTAGCTGCTCGCGATGGACACGCCTGCCGCCGCGTTGCAGCTGCAGAACCGACTCAGCGATCACTGCCTCGTACAACGGGGCTTTGTCCCCGTCAAGCAGAGTCTGACGCCGCATCCGGAACTCCAGGCGCTCATCCACCTCCTCCTGGCGCTTCCCCTGCTGACCGCCGAGGGGCGTCTGGCTGAAGTCCCGCATGAGCGCCTTGGCGTAGGCCCGGGTCTGGAGCATGCCGGGAACGTTGGACTCCTGGTAGACCCTGATCATCTTGGCGCGCGACTCCACCGCGAACAGCGCCCTGAACGCCTCGGAGGAGTCGGCTGGCGGCGTCCACCCCGGCGACTGCTTCGCCCGGCTCAGGCACTCCACGGCCTCGTCGATATCCTTCTGCGGGGCACCGTAAGAGCGAAGCAGCGCCACGACCTTCTCGGGCTTCATCTCGACGCCTGCGTTCTCGTAGCGACTGAGCGTCGGCACGGAGCCGATCTCCGGAACCGCGGCGACGACCTCGGCCTGCGGCGTGCCGGCGCGGAACTGCTGGAGCATGTCAGCGACGGCCCGCTCCAGAGGATGAGCGGACCGTCGCGGCCTCTTCCCTTCCGGGCTCGGCAACGGGCTGAGATGACGAGGCAAGTCCAACTCCCTGAGCACGCGAGGCGTTTTACAGCCCATGTAATCAGAGGATGGACAGCCCGATGTCACGTCCGCAACCCGTGGCCGAGTTTTTTCAGACAGTCATGGAGTCGAACTCCCCGTCCTTGGACCCGGCTACGAACGCGGCCAGCTCGGATCGTGTGAAGATCAAAGCCGGGCCCAGGGGGTCGCGTGAATTGCGCATCGCCACGTTCTCACCGAGGTCCGCAAGTTCGACGCAGTCATCCCTGCCGTCACTCGCAGACGCCTTCACCCACCGCGCACCGACCAGAGACCCCGCGGCCACCCCGTTGTGGACACTCTGCATTCTCGATCCCCTCTTTCCCTGCCTGACCAGCACCAACAGTCTGGCCGTACGTACCGGCGCCCAGATAGGGCGCCCCACTTTCACCTCACCGTGAAAATTTCACCGACCGGCGAGAATGAAAGGAATGCTAGACCGACGAGGGCGGGTACCGCCGTCCCTCGAAAGGGTGTTCTCGGTGAGATTGAAAGCCTAAGTATGATGAACGTATTTCAAGACTTTGACGTGACGAAGGATGACCGGAGATGTTCTACAGCCAGGACTGATTTCTGAGAACAACCTCGCGCCCCGGCAGGTCAAAATACAATCCCCGGCCTGCTCGACCTCGGCCGCCCGCCCTGCTCGCGGGCAACCGTCAGCTCCAAAGGCTCTCGGGGCATCGGTCTGGGATCAACGGAGTCGATACGCAGATGACCAGCGCGTGATCACCAGGCTCGGTACCATGAGCATCGGGTGACCCTCCGCCCTCGCGCTCTACCCCCGAGGGACCAGCCGGCGAACGTCCGGCGCGGCCGTCTGCCGAAAGGCATGGGGAGAAAGCGCACCTCTGTGGCGACACCACTCAGTGCGGACCAGTTCCTTGGCGCGTTGAAGCACGCCGGGCTCGGCGTGGTCGAGGTTGGCAACTGGCGTACGCACAACCGCGATACGCACGGCCCGTGGGGGCCCGTGCACGGCGTCGTGATCCATCACACGGGCCCGTACTCCTCCGAGTCGGACATGGTGGAGCTCTGCCGCACGGGCTACAGCGAGCTGCCGGGCCCGCTCTGTCACGGCGTTATCGACCGCTCGGGCACCGTCCATCTGGTCGGATACGGGCGCACCAACCACGCCGGCCTCGGTGATGCGCGGGTGCTGGCCGCGGTCACCGCGGAGCGGCACATCCCGCACGACCAAGTGGCTGACACCGACGGCAACAAGGTCTTCTACGGGTTCGAGTGCATCAACAACGGCACCAGCCAGGACTGGCCGACCGCCCAGCTCAACGCGATGGCCGAGGCGGCGGCTGCGGTGTGCCGGGCACACGGCTGGAGCGAGCGGTCGGTGATCGGCCACAAGGAGTGGCAGCCGGGCAAGCCGGACCCCGACTTCGACATGGACGCCTTCCGCGCCCGTGTGGCCACGCATCTGAAGGACGGCACCAAGCCGCCTGCCAAGCCGAAACCCAGTCCGAAGCCCGCCCCGGTGCCGCGCCCGGAACCCGGGCCGAAGCCGTCCCCGACGCCGGAGCCCGTATCTGCGCCGTACCCAGGCAAGGACTTCTTCCACGACGGCCGGTCCTCGCCGGTGATCGAGGCGATGGCGGTCCGGCTGGTCGCGGAGGGCTGCGACTCCTACGACACGCGCCCGGGGCCCGTGTGGTCCGACGCACACCGCCGTTCGTACGCCGCCTGGCAGATGAAATGCGGCTACCACGGAGCCGATGCCGACGGCATCCCCGGACCGCAGAGCTGGGCCAAGCTCCGCGTCCCCCATCAACAGGGCACTGACCCTTCGCCCGTTGAGAACTCACCCGTACAGGAGAAGCCCGACACCATGCCGCAGGCCCTCGCTGACGTCGCCGAACGCACCCTTGCCACCTACCTCCAGGCCCTGCTCGGCCTGGTGATCGCCTCGGGCACCACCCACCTGGTGTCCCTGTCGACCTGGCAAGCAGCCGCAGTGGCGGCGATGCCCGCAGGGCTGTCTGCCCTGAAGTCGGCTGTCGGCACGATCGTTGGGCGGCGCGGCACCGCCTCCTGGCTGCCGGCCAAGCGCGATCCGGCCACCCCCCGCTACTGACCCGCCATGCTCCGCTTCCGGAAGGAGGAGCCCTGTGCCTGACGGAGAGATCGCCCTCGCGCTCGCCGAGCTGCGTAAAGCTCTCGAAGTCGGCCTGGCGCGCATCGACGGGCAGCTCGCGCTCCTGGTACAGCGCAGCGACCAGACCGACAAGGCGGTCGAGGAACTGGAACAGCGAGTTGGCGCGCTGGAGCGGGCACGCTGGCCGCTTCCGACGATCGCGGTGCTCGCCAGCGTGACCGCGGTGGTGCTGACGCTGCTGTCCTTGACCCGGAGATGAGGCGGGCCGTGTCAGTCGGAGTCGGGCGAGTTCTCCCTCACCCACTCCTGCGCGGCCTTGAGGTTGTCCGCGATCCCGGCGGGAACGTAGGCGAAGCCGTCCCAACGCTTCAGCCACCTGCGCTCGCCGGGACGAACGTGGCGGGCACCGCCGCCGACGGGTTCGTGGATACGGACTCGGCCATCGGGCGGCTGCCGACGTGCCAGGTAGGGCGCCAGCGGGTCGGCGGGGTCGACGCCTGGCGTGACTCGGGGGCGATTGTGCTTACCCATGGTCGCGATCGTCTCAGAATCCCCTGCGGGAGAGTGGCGGTATCCGGGCAGTCGCGAGCCTCGAACTTCGCCGATCAACCCTGCCAGAGCGGGGTGGAGCCGTGGTGTGAGGCCCGCGATCCGCGTGCGGGCGTGGTCAACGCGCGGTTCCGCCAACGCATGTCCGGCGTGAGCGGACTACCGATCATATGAGGGATGCCGGACGAGAACAGCCCCCGCCGAGGCGGGGGCTGTTGAGGTCTTGGAGACCGCGTTCATCGTACCAGCGGCAGACTGCGGGCGGGCGCGGGCGCTCACGCCGCTACTGTTCGCACTGCACCCGCACGCGATGTACCGGAGGACGGGGAATGGTCCGCAGGCCGTACTTGGTCGGACACCAGGAGTTCGCCGCGCTGTACGACGTCAGGGCTCAGATGGTGCAGCAGTGGCTGAACCGCGGTGTCCTCGATCCCGGCACCGCCGTGGTCGTCTCCGGCGTACGGTACTGGCCGCTCGGGTTCGCGTGCCGGTTCGGCGAGACGACGCCGCGGCCCAAGGCGCTGAACGCGGCGGTGAAGCAGCGCCTCATGGAGGCGCAGGGCGAGGGCTGGCTCGCCGAATCTCCGGGCGAGCTGCCCGCGATCGTCGGCCAGCAGGAGATCGTCGCGCTCTTTCACCTGCCGGCTCAGGGCAACGTGGCGACCACGATCGCCACCGGTCGTTTTCCCGCGAGCGACTGGGTGTTGTCAGGGTCGGGGTTGTGGCTGCTCGATACGGTGCTCGGCGCCGTGGACGACCTGCGCAAGAGCGCGCGCAGTCTGGCCTGGGAGGCGGACGAACAGGTCGCCGCCGCGCTCCGCGACGGTACGTACGACGGTCCCGGCTCTGCCGTGCTGACCCGTGGCCGCTACGCCCGAAAGGCGCTCTGACCTGCGCTTATTCCTGGACGCCGCGCCCTTTTGCGATTAAGATATACGTATACCCCTTCGGGGGTGGGCATCTTTCATCGCGCAAACAGGAGGCGGAATGCGGATCACGAACACCCCCAGTGGCGACGTTGTCGCCGTCATGGAGGGCAAGGAGCTGGTACTGACCGAGAGCGCGCTCATGCACTACCTGGCCGGGCCCGGCGTCGACTCCAACCTGGCGGCGCGCATGATGACCGCGGTCAGCGCGGCGAACGAGGACCGCCAGCGTCGCGAGGAGGCCGAAGCGGCGGACCGCGAGGCGGATTCGGGCACCGTGGCCTGATCTACGCGGCTCGAAATCACCCCCGTGGAGACGGGTTGATCATCTGCCGCTCACACTCCAAGATAGGTTGCAATCTTGGAGTGTGAGCGGGGGTGGTTGGCTGTGGCGGCTGTCCAGGAGGAGATACCGGGCCTGCTCGTCCAGCTGGTACGGCAGCCCGACGAGCAAGGCGTGTCGATCCAGCAGCAGTTCGAGGAGTTCCACCGGCTCAACCCGTGGGTGCTGCGGGCGCTGGAGAGCCTGACGGCCGACTACCTCGACCGTGGTGCCCGGCGCGTCGGCATCGGAATGCTCTTCGAGGTCCTGCGCTGGCGCTACGCCGCCGCCACCGAAGGAGACGATTTCCGCCTCAACAACAACTTCCGCAGCCGGTACGTGCGGCTGCTCATCCAGCGGCACCCGACGTGGGCCGCTGTCTTCGAGGTGCGCACGCTGCGCACCGACTGAACCACCGTCTTGGAGATCACCATGACCGAACCGACCGAACCGGAGCCGACACCGCCGACCGCTGTGGTCGATGACGCACCGGCGGACAAGGCCGTCCCGGCCGCCGCGGGCAGCGTGATCGCGCTGCGGGCGGACCAAGAGGAGTTCGACCACAAGCAGTTGAGCACGCTCGCGCTGATCAGCCCCGGCCTGGCGAAGGCGCCGCGCGGGCACCTGGCGATGTACTTCCACTACTGCGTCAAGACCGGGCTCGACCCGTTCGCGCGCCAGATCTACCTGATCGGTCGCAAGAACTGGAAGGCCGAGAACGACCCGGACGAGCCGGAGATGACGTGGACGATCCAGACCGGTATCGACGGGTTCCGCGCGACCGCCCACCGCGCTGCCGCGCGAACGGGCGAGAGCATCTCGTATGAGGACACGCTCTATTTCGACGCAGAGGGCAAGGAGTACAAGGTCTGGGTCCAGCCCGGCCCACCGGCCGCGGTCCAGGTCACCGTTCTGCGCGGGCAGAGCCGGTTTCCCTTCATCGCCCGCTGGGCGGAGTTCGCCCCCGTGTACTGGGACAAGAAGCGCAACGAATACGTCCTGGCTTCGATGTGGCGGCAGATGGGATCGCACATGCTGCGCAAGTGCGCGGAGGCCGGGTCGCTGAGGATGGCGGCGCCGCACGATCTGTCCGGCATGTATGTGGACGAGGAGATGGCGCAGGCGGACGCCGAGGCTGTCGCCGGTGTCGCTGAGGACCACGCCCGACGCCTGCGCGCCGCCGCTGGCCTTGAGGCAGATGAGCAGCAGGGTGAGGAGCCGACTGGCGTGGGTGAGCAACCCGCGAAGGCGACGGCACCGCCTCGGCGGCGGAAGAAGGCGGCCTCGTCCGAGGAGCCGCGGCCAGCTGCGGCAGAAGAGGTGCCGAAGCGGCCCCGCAAGCGTGCCGCCAGCAAGAAGGCGGCTGCTGCGGACCGTTCGCCCACCAGCAAGTCCTGAGCGGCGGGACAGACATGAACAGCAACACGGACACGCAGACCGTGGTCAGGAACATGTTCATCGGCTGCCTCGACAGGCGTACCCAGTGGGACGAGCCGCCTGAGATCCTGATCGTCACCCAGGCCCCCGGTGGCAACCTGATCATGGGGCAACTGCCGCTTCCCGCAGGGCTGTGGGAAGTCGCACCCCCACCGTTCGTGCTCGCCAACTACGCCCATCTGGCCCACGCCACCCGCGTGCGCCCGGTTCGGGGGCTGGTGGCGGTGGCCTTCCGCTGCGAGGCGTTCGCCATCTCGCCCGACGTCAGCCCTGAGGCAGCCGAGGCGCTGCGGCGCAGGAACGCGGGCGGCTCGGCGCCGCCCAATAAGGACATTCCCGGGCGCGTTGAGCAGCGCGTCATCTCCGCCGTCGACATCGAGGGCCACGACTACATGATCACGGCCGACCGCCGTGACGACGGCACGGCGACGGCCGCGGTCTGCACCATGCACCGCCACGGTGCACGGCACACCGGGCGCGTCCCCGACGCGGTGAACAGCCTCCTCGCCGCTCTGCGACCGCGCCCGGCCTCCGGCCAGGACCGCCTGTACTACTGACGACCCGCTACTGATCCGGGTGTCGCCCGACGCCGTGGTGTCGGGCGACACCCGGTCTTCTTGGAGACCGAAATGACCATGACGGCCGAACGCCCCGTCAGCCTGTGGCCCGCGGCCCACGCGGCCGACGCGCGGCGGCCCCGCTCGCTGCAAACGAAGATCGGTGCCAGCGACACCGTGTGTGCCCGCCGCGCCGGATATCTGCTGCACGGGCGCACCCCCACCGACGGAGGGGAGAAGCGCAAGGCGATCCTCGGCACGTGGCTGCACGCCGGTGTTCTCGCCGCCGCCCGCGAGGAGTTCGGGTGGATCATCGAACGCCGCGTCGAGGACGAGACCCTGCGCGGCCACATCGACGCCGTCCAGCTCGACCGCGACACCGCGGCGCGCCTGCCACGTCGGCTGCGACCGAGCCTCCCGGCCGAGGAGACGACCGTCGAGGACGTGAAGACGAAGTCGACGTACCAGTGGGACAGCGTCCTGCGGTACGGCGCCAGCGAGGCGGAGATACGCCAGGTGCTGCTGTACGCGGACTTGCTGCGCACCGGCGGGTTCGCCGACATCAAGGGACAGCGGCAGCTCGCCCGCCTCGGGCCGCTGCGCGTCGGACGGGTCCGTTTCCGGTTCATCAACCGGGACGCGGGCGACGAGCACGTCCAGGAACTGTCCTTCGACGCGCGGCGGGCGAAGCCGGCGCGCTGGTGGGTGCGCCAGGTGCGCAAGGCCGCCTCGCCCGAGGAACTCCCGCGCACCTTCGAGGGCCCGGGACTGTCCGCGATCTGCGACAACTGCCCTTTCAGGACCGCCTGCTGGGGATCTGTCGCGGCGGGGCGCCGCCCGCAGAGCGTCCTGATCCACGACGACGCCCAGCGCGCTGAGGTGCTGGCGGAGTACGCGGAGGTCACCGCGAGGATCAAGCCGCTGCGGGAGCGGCAGAAGTTCCTTCGGGCCCAGCTCGACGGCTCCGAGCCGGGCGTGTACGGCGACAACGCGCTGTCGTGGAGCGGCGGCAATCCCACGAAGGTCGACGACGTCGAGACCATGGCGGCGCTGTACCGGAAGGCCGGTGTGGAGGTGCCGATGGCGCCGGACGCGGCGGCTATGAAGGCCCAGCTGAGCGCCCAGGGCATTCCGGTGCCGGTGCGGCTGGACTTCGAGCGGTGCACCCCGGTGAGCATCAACGTCACCCCGCGCAAGCCCTGATCCGGAACGGCAGCGGGTGCGGGGCCGCGCGTCGGCCCCGCACCCGCCCCAGTGTGCCCCGGACCGGACGGCGATGCGGAGAGGTGCTGGCTGGTGAGCATCCAGCTGATGGTGGTGGCGGCGTACCTGCCGAAGGAGATGATCAACCAGACACAGAAGCTCGTCTTGATGAAACTCGCGGACAGCGCGGACGACCAGTCGCGCGTCGCCCGGCCGGGGCTGGAGCGGATGATGGCCTGGGCCGGTGTGGGCGAGAAGCAGGTCGTCACGGTCGTCACGCAGCTCGTCGGCCTCGGCCTGGTCGAGCGGGTCGAGGTGGGGCGGGCCGGCAGCCGGGCGGAGTACCGCGTGTTCCCGTACGGCGTGCCGCCGATCCCATCGAGCGAGGAACTGGCCGAGCGGCGGCGCACCGCGCGAGGTGCCCCGCGCAATCCTCGCCTGGCGAGACCGGAGACAACGCGCCGCAGACCGGCCGCGCCGGCGCGAACCCAGCAGGACGTGACAGCGCGTGAGGACGCCCGCCTTGCCCGGGGTGGGTTGCCCGAGGGAAACCCACCTCGGCAGGCGTCGAGGGTTGCCCCAGGGGAACCCAGCGGGTTTCCGTGGGGCGACCCTAAGGGTTCCCCCAGGGGAACCCCTTCTCTTCCTGCTTCTTCCTCTCCCCTTCCTTACCCCCCTACCCCCCGGGACGGGAACCCGGCGGAGGCGGACGCGAAGCCACCGCGGCGGCCGGGCTGCTTTCGGCATAAGCGTCCGGTGGCGAACTGCCGGGCGTGCGGCACCAATCCTCGCTCCGGTCGGCAGGAGGCCCGGCGCGAGGTGGAGGAGGCCGCCCGCCAGTCCCAGCGCGAGTGGCTGGCGGAGTTCCTCGCCGAGCAGCGGCGCAGGGTCGCCCAGGCGGACCCCGAGGCAGTGGCCAGAGCCCGCCAGCAGGCCCTTGAAGCGGCGCGTCGACCCGCCCGGCGCTCCAACTCGGCTCCTCCGTAGGGCTGTTCTGGAGCCGCCGACATTGACGCCCCACCGCATGCGACTAAGATATAAGTAAGAAATTCGGAAGCCCCGACCCAGACCCCAGGAGAGAGACCCGTGACCCACACGCACCCCGAACCGGCCGGATACCTCGTCGTCGCCGAACCTGTCTTCGGCGGCCCGTCGGCCCCGGTCCGCGGCCGGCTGCTGCACGCCAGCGCCGACTGCGCGCAAGGTGAACTGCGCGAGCTGACCATCGACCTGGCCCGAGGCGGCGGTTACGTCCTCCTCGGCCGCCACCTGGACATGCCCGTCGGCGTGGCGATCACCCGCGACGGCGTCATGTGGGCCGCCGAAATCCACCCCGCCACAGAGGTCCACCTCGAATTCAGCCACCCCTAAAAGTAGGTGGCAATTTTGAAAAATGACTGCTCGTAATGGGCCGTCGCCTGTAGCACCCCTTGGAGACCGCAATGCCCTTCGCACCTCTGCCCGACCACAACCGCACCGATGATCCGCTATGGAGGCGGCTCTTCCACGGCTACCGCCACGTCGTCACCCCGCTGCGTGCCAACGGCTGGACCACCGACATCGAGCTGTGCGGCGGCGAGCACCACATCCGCGCCGACCTCGGCGACGGCACCGAACTGGTCATCGCCTCCGTGCACCCGCTCTCGGCCGACCTGAACGAGGTCGACGGCTGGAAAGCGGTGCGTCAGGAGACCGGCGGCTCGGGGACGCACACCTGCGTGTACGACTCCACCCCGGGCGGTGCCCAGCGCCACCACGGCACGGGGCTGGTCCCACTGTTCGCACGTCTGGCGGAGCTGGAGGTGCGCAGGACCACGGCGCGGCTGATCGTCTCGGCGACCCACACCAACTCGTTCGGCGCCAACCACAACCAGACCGCCGGCATCGAGGCGGCCGGTGTCGCGCTCGCCCGCTACTTCGACTGGTGCCAGCTCCTGGTGACCGAGGCGTACCGCCCGGTGTGGGAGCGCCCCGAGTACGAGGGGTACCCGCTGGCGCTGTTCGAGAAGGCCGGGGGCATCAGCACGGTCCGCGTGACGCCCTGGCACGGCGACGGACCGCGCCGCTGGCCGTGATCTGGCTGGTCGGCGTCTGCGTCCTCGGCCTGTTGGCGTTCATCGCCCTCGGCGTCGAGGACAGCCGCCACCACCGCGCCCGTCGCGAGCGCGACGAGATGCCCTGACCATCGGCTGCCCGGCCCCGCGCGGGCCGGGCAGCCTCCCCTTGGAGACAACCCGTGCCCCGATCCATCCACCTCCTCTGCGGAGCAGGCGGGGATGCCACCGGCCTGCTCGAAGCAGGATTCGATCCCATCCTCGGCATCAACCACTGGCAGACCGCCGTCGACACCTTCGCCGCCAACCACCCGGCCGCGGCGGCGCGCTGCGCTGACATCCAGAACTACCCCATGCGCTGGCTCCCGAAGGCCCTCGTGCTGTGGGGCTCGATCATCTGCACCGAGGTCAGCCCCGCCGGTGGGCGAAAGCGCCCCGACCCCGCGCAGGACGCCCTGTTCGAGGAAGAGGAGCAGTGGCGCGAACTGCCCCCGGAGGCGTTCGAGATGACCCGGGTGACCGCCTGGTGCGTGCTGCGTGCCGCTGAGGCGAAACGGTTCCCCTGCGTCGTCGTGGAGAACGTCACGGAGTTCGTGACCGACTGGCTGCTGTTCCCCGAGTGGATCCGCGCGATGAAGAAGCTGGGCTACCGGGTCCAGATCGTCTCGGTGTCCTCCGCGCACATCGGCTCGGAGACCAACCCCTACGCACCGCAGTGGCGCGACCGGATCTACCTGGTCTTCACCCTGACCGGGATACGCCGCCCCGACCTCGCGCCGCGCCCGCTGGCGTACTGCGTGGTATGCGGCCGGGACGTCAACGCCCGGCAGAGCTGGCGCAATCCGAAGGTCCGCGTCGGCAAGTACCAGGCCCAGTACGACTACCGGTGCCCGAACAGCCGCTGTGGTCACGCGCTGGTCGAGCCGTACGTGCGGCCCGCGGCCGACGTGATCTTGTGGGACGACATCGGTCAGCGCATCGGTGACCGCCCCCGGCCGCTGGTGCCGAACACCATGCGACGGATCGAGGCCGGGCTGGCCAAGTTCCCGTACGAGCCCAGCGTCATCACGCTGACGCATGGCAAGGACGGAACGGACCGCGCCTTCGATCCGTACGACCGCCCGCTGCCCACACGCACCGCGAAGCTGGGCGAGGCGCTGCTGGTGCCGGTCGGCGGCTCGTGGAACGACACCGCGACGTCGGTCGCTGAGCCGATGCGCACCCGGATGACCCGCGAGAGCGAGGCCCTGGTCACCGTCGACCCGGCGCCGTTCATCGTGGAGTTCCGCAACCATTGCGACGCCGCGCCGGTCGGCAACCCGCTCAGCACGATCAGCACCGCCAGGCACCACGGGCTCGTGGTCCCGGACGGCACCGTGCGCGACCGCGCTCGCAACACCCTGGTCATCCCGTACCGCCGCGGCGGCGCGCCCAAGACGGCGACTGACCCTCTGCACACGCTCAGCACCAGGGATTCGGCGGCCGTCGTGCACACCGCTCCGCGCGTCGAGGACTGCTACTTCCGCATGTTGCAGCCGCGCGAGCAGCTGGCCGCGCAGCGGTTCCCCGAGGACTACCAGGTCATCGGCTCCAAGGCCGCCCAGACCATGCAAGCCGGAAACGCGGTGTCGGTGAACGTCGCCCGCTGGATCGGCGAACGCCTCAAGCCCGTCCTGGCCTGACCCCACCCCCATGAAGATGAAGGAGAAGTCCATGTCCACGATGCTTACGCACCTGGCCGAGATGGGCCGCCGCCGTCAACAACTCGCCGCCGAGCGGCGCCAGGCGGAGAAGGCGCACGCCCTGGCCGTTCTCGATCACCTCGCCGCCTACGTCCGCGACACCTGCCCGCAGGCCGCGTACGTCGCGTTCGCCTACCACGGCAGCACCCGCACGCTGGACCTGCAAGGAGTGCTCGGAGCACAGCCCGCTCCGCTCAGCGCGCTGCCGTGGCTGTGGGACACCAACGACGCCGAGCACCCGCTGGCCATGTGCGGCGAAGCCCTGGAACAGGACCTCCAGACCGCGCTGGAGCCCTGCTACTCCCCGGCCTGGGCAACGGTCAGCGTCAACAAGGCCAGCGACGGCAACAGCTGGCTGCTGGAGCTGCCCCCGCCCGACCGGCACGCCCGCGTGTCCGAGCTGGTTCGCCACCACCACCCGGCCGCGACCGCGGTGGTGGTCGACGGGCGCAGCGCCGGGGGCCGGGTGATCGAGGTCATCGAACCCGCCGCCGACAGCGGTGAGACGCGCGCGAAGCCCCGCTGGTCGCCCGAGTGCGACGAGACCGTAGCGCGCCTGGTGGCCCAAATGACCGTGCTGCCCGCCCTGCGAGAGCAGCACCTAAGGCCGGTCGGCGCCGACTACGCCCATCCGCACGGCGTCAGCACCAGCGATCTCATACGCGTGATGCCGTTGCGCCCCGCGCAGTAGCCGGCGGTGGATGGCGCCTGGTGGACGGACGCGCCCTGCGCAGGCGACCTGCGGTTCGCGCCTCCCGAGGCGGAACAGGCCGCGGCCTTCCTCCGGTCGCCGCTGGCCCGGCAGCTCCTGGCCACCTGCCAGGACTGCCCATTCCGCTCGGCCTGCATCTCACGCGTTCTGCCGCGCAAGTCGGGGTTCGACGGCATCTGCGGCGGACGGCTGTGGATCGACGGCCAAGTCCAGGCCGAGTGCGCGGACGCCGACCCGGGCGAACTCGCCGAGCACGGTTCGTACATCCCGCACGGCACCGAGTCCGGCGCTCGCGCGCACAACCGCCGGGGAGAGCCCGCTTGCGCATGGTGCCGCGAGGCCGGACGGCGCGCCCAGGCCGACCGCCGAGCGCGCAGGCGAGCCGCCCGGCCCGATCCCAGCTCACCAACTCACTGAAGGAGAAGACGTTGTTCACCCTCGACGCGGACGACCTGTCCGCCATCATCGACAAGGTCGCCTGGCACTGCCCCGAACGACCTGGCCTCGATGTCATCCTGCTGGATTGCACGCCGACCTTCCTGCACGCCGTGGCCGGTGGCGGACGGACTCTCGCGGTCGCCCGTACCCGGGTGAGCGAGGGACGGCGCTGGACTGCTCCGCTGAGCAGGCCCGACGCCGCGGCGCTGTCGTGGTGGCTGGACGCCGCCGAGCACGTCAGCGTTGAACACGCCCTGGCCGGTGGCCGCGCGCTGCTGCGGTTCGCCGAAGGGGCGGCACAGCTGACCGTGCCGATCGCCACCCAGGCGCCCATCCTGCCTTGGCGGAAGCTGCTGCGGTCCGCCGCCCAGGAGCAGGGCGACGGCGAGAACCGCTCCGGCGGGCCGCTCAGCCTGACCAGGGACGAGCTCGCGTTGTGGGCGCACGCGGGTGACCGGATCGCGTTCAGCCCGCCGCTGCGGAACGGACCGGTGCTCGTCAGGGCCGGGGCGGACTTCATCGGCCTGCACATGCCCGGCACCCCGCGTCCCTTCCTCCCCGCGAGGACTGAGGGGTGGAAGGACTCGGCGCGCTCCTGGCGGTTCGTCTACGCGGGCGAAGTCTACGAGATGGGCCGCCTGTACTGGGATGAGGCGGGAACACCGTGGCGGGTGCTGGCCGCGCCCGAGCCCGGCGAGGAGCCCACACTGGTGCTGGCCAACGGCTCCGGAGTCGCCCTGCCGCTGTCCACCGTGCAGCTGGCCGGAGGCCGCCCCCGCAGCCGCAGGCCCGACCACCGCAAAAAGTAGGTGGCAATGATGGAAGCTACCTCTGCCGTACCGGCCTCGGTCCCCGCTGAACAGGACGACGACAGCCAGTTCCTGGGCCTGGTTCCGCTGCCCGCCGCGTGGCAGGCCCGGCCCGCCTCCAGCGCCGCGACGCGGGGCGGGACCGCGCCCCGCCCGGGGGCGCGGCCTGAGGTACGGCCGAGCGCATGAATCCCCCCGCACGCCGGTGCCGCTCCGACGCAGAGTCGGGGCGGCACCTCTTCCGAAGGAATCCGATGATGAGTACCCCGCTGGGGACGGAAGTAGAGTCCACCGCCGCGTGGCTGGAAGAACGCTCGGCGCATGGCGCCGCCGCGCTGCTGCGCCGGATCGCGGCTCAACGTGACCGCGCGCTGCGGACGTTGGCCGCCGCGACCGCGGGCGACGCCTCCGGTGACGCGACGCACGCGGACGGCGGCGAGGCCGCCCGGGCCACCACGGCGGTTCTCCGCACTGAGCTGGCACGCTTGCAGGCTCACGCCGAACGGGCCGGCTGGGTGGCCGATGGCGACGGGCGCCGCCTGTGGCGCTGGCGGGGCGGCTGGTGGGAGCTGAGCCACCTCAAGAGGAATCCGAAAGACGGCTACCACGACACCGGCTGGTACCTGTGGGGCCCGGCCAGCGCCGGGCACTTCGGCACCTGGACCGCCCGGCGCAGAAACGAGGCGACGGTTGAGGCCGACCGGCTGATCACCAAGCACCTCACCCTCATACGGGAGGCGCGGGGATGAACCGGCAACTCCACTTGCTGTCCGCCCGTGATCTGCTGACCGCCGAGCCCGTGCCCGACCTCGCCGCCGCTGATGTGATCGTGGCGAGCCACAGCGGCGGCAAGGACAGCATGGCCGCCCTCGACGAGACCGTGCGCCGCGCCGAGGCGGCGGGCGTGCGCGACCGCGTTGTGGTTCTCCACTGCGATCTAGGCGTCACGCCGCGCGGCCACACCGTCGAGTGGCCCGGCGCCGTCGACCTCGCCCGCCGCCACGCCGACTTCTACGGGCTGCCCTTCGAGGTCCGCCGGTCGGCCAGGTGGCCGTCGCTGGTGCACCGCATCCGAGACCGCGGCCAGTTCCCGGGGCTCTTCACGCGCTACTGCACTTCCGAGATGAAGTACGCCGTGGCGCGGAAGTTCATCACCGAACAGGTCGCCACGCTCGGCGTCACCGGTCGCCCGGCCCGCGTCGTGCTGGTCCTGGGACTGCGCGCCGAGGAATCCCGCGACCGCGCGGCCAAGCCCACCGTCGAGCTCGACCGCCGCTCCAGCAGCGGGCGTCGCACCATCACACTGTGGTACCCGGTGCTGCGCTGGAGCACGGCCGAGGTGTGGGACCGCGTCCGGGCCACCGGCCTGCCGCACCACCCCGCCTATGACCAGGGCATGTCCCGGCTCTCGTGCAGCTTCTGCGTCCTGGCGTCCATCCCGGACCTGATCTGCGCCGCTCGCCTGCGCCCCGAACTCGCCGACGAGTACACGCGGTTGGAGGCGGACATGGGATCGCCGTTCCGTCGCGAGCTGCCGATGTCCGAGGTCATCCGGCGCGCGGGGAGGGCGGCGTGACCGGGCGGCAGCAGAGCGCGCCGGTGACCCTGCCGAGTGTCCAGCGCGCGGGGGAATGGCAACCGCGCGTCATCGGCCTCGACCTCTCGCTCACCTCGACCGGCGTCGCGGGGGCGGACTGGGCGCGGGCGTTCCGGCCCGGCCGGCGCCGCGGCCACGAGCGGATGGAGTGGCTGTGCGGGCACGTCGCCACCGCGGTGGAGGACGCTGATCTCGTGATGGTCGAAGGCGCCGCCTACGCCCAGGGCGGTCAGGCCGGTCACCACGAACTCGCCGGGCTGTGGTGGCTGATCACCCAGCACCTGTGGCGCCGCCGTGTCCCGTACGCGGTCGCGAACCCGCATCACCGCACGATCTACGCCACCGGACGCGCGAACCCGGCCCAGGAGTGGCCGCAGGCGCAGCGATCGCGGGTCGCCAAGGGGATGGTCCGCTCGGTCGTCGTCGAGCGGTACGGCGTCGAGTGCGAGGGGCCCGGCCGCTACGACCAGGCCGACGCCACGGTGCTCGCCGCGATGGGGCTCGACTGGCTGGGCTACCCGACGGTGCCGGTGCCCGACACCCACCGGCGGGCGCTGGAGGCGGTGCGTTGGCCCGACCTCATCCCGCCGGTGGCGAATTAGGGAAAGGAATTCCATGGAGTAAATCAGGCTCCAAGTCGGGCGTAACTTGCATTTGAGGTATTTGCAATTAAGATATAAGTAAGGAATTCGGGAAATTCCCGCCTTGAAAGGAGGAGGAAATGGATACGGGAAACGGCGCTCCGCGATGTCCGTGTGAGTGCAACCGAACAGGGTTCTGCGGCGGCTGCGGACACGCCGGATGCGGCGGACGCCGCCGCTGAGCAGCACCTCACACCACCGCGCCCCCGGCTCGCGCCGGGGGCGCACCCATACGCGACAGCGCCATCTTGGAGACCAACCCCATGACCCACTCTCGCGGAGTTCAGCACCTCGCGGACGAACTCGGCGTGGAGGCCGAGCACGTCGCCCGCGCTTTCCGCACCGCATCCCACGCCCACGCGGCCATACGCGCGGTGAAATACACGCACCTGACCGATGAGCAGTTCCGCCGGCTCATCGACAACGACCGCTACACCATCGCCGTCGTCGCCAACCTGGCCATGCGCTTCGCCGGACGCACCGAGGACGCACGCCTGCTGACGGACATCTACAAGGCCGCCTCAGGCAAGACCGCCCACCGCCCCGTCATCCGCCGCGGCGTCGGCACCCTGCGCGACCACCACGACCACGACGTGGTCCAGCAGGCCATCCGCATCCTGCAGGCGGCCGGTCTGCCGCCCATCGAGACCGACGGCACCCGGGCCCTGCGCGACGGATTCCAGGTCCTGCCCGGCTGCGACGAACTCCCCGGCTGGGTGTTCATCGCCCCCGACCCCGACTGCGCGCACCGCGGTGGCTTCGCCGGAGGCCGCGACGGCTATCCGACCGTCATGAAGTGGGCCGGATGGGGCGTCATCCCCGAACCGCTCGCCGAGGGACTGTTCGCCGCCGTTCACCCCGACCACCGGGACCAGCCCTTCCCCTCCTGACCCACCTCGCGGTCGGCGCGCTCACCGGCGCGCCGGCCGCCCTCCCGAAAGGCTCTCCGCACGTGAAGTTCCCGGTCGACGACACCATGCTCACCGCCTGGTCCACCCTCCTCGGCCTGACCGACCAGCAGCGCGACGACGTACTCGGCGAGATCGAAGCCACCCTGCGCCGCGGCTACACCCTGCGCCCACTCGCGATACGCCACCTCTCCTTCGAGCAGGCGACCGCCGACATGGACCCCGACGAACTCGCCCTGATCTTCCTGGAGACCGGCCTGCGCCGCGCCGGGCACCCGGACGCGGCCGACGCCGTACTCCGCCGCGGCCTCCTCGCACAACTCCACGCCGCACACGCCGACTGACCTGCACCCCACTTCCCATCACTCCGCCGCCCCGGCCGCGCACCGCGCACCGGGGCGGCCCCATGCGCGCAGAAAGGTACGCAGACCGATGTCCACCGACGACGTGCCATTCCTCCCACGGGCGGCCACCGTCACCACCTCGCGCACGGCGCCATCCTGGGCCAAGAAGACCCCGCCCGCGCCGAAGGCGTCCGCACGGCCAAGGGTCACCGCACGGAAGTTCAACGCGCCGCGCGATCCCCACGAGCACGCCCGCAAGATCGCGGAGAATGTCCTCGACGCCTGGTACCGGTCCTTCGGCGGCAGCAGCATCGACATCCCTCTCGGCACCGTCGCCGGGCTCTCCCTGCTGCGCAACGTCCCCGGCCTGGCGGACTGGGTGCTCAACCTCCAGCCCGAAGAACTCCCTCAGCTGCTCAAGGAGATCTACCTCGGACACTGGATCAACCGCCCCGATCTCATTAACCGAGCGATACGCCTGCACGACTGGGCCTGGAACCCCGCCCCGGACAAGCAGCAGCTCCGCGCAGTCCACGCCGTCGCCTGCGCGGCCATCGACACCGGCTTGCTCGACCTCACCGGCCATGACGACCCAGGGCAACGCTCCGAGGCCGACGTGCTCAGCCCGCTGCTCACCGGCCTGCGTCACAAGAGCGACAAGAAGTGGCGGGGCGAGTACCACACGCCGGCGTCCGTCACCGACCTGATGGCCAACGTGACGGTGGACAAGGAAGTCGTCAAGCCCGGGATGGCCTTTCGCGAACCCGCCGTCGGCTCCGGCGGCATGTTCCGCTCCGTAGCCCAGCGCCTGCGCGAACTCGGCCTCAGCCCGCACGACTTCCACTGGTACGGCAACGACATCGACTCGCTGTCCGCTGGGTGCGCCGCCGTCAACACGATCATCTGGGACCTCGGACCGCGCTGCCTCATCGGCTGCGCCGACTCCCTCGCACCGGAAGACGACTACGCCAAGACCCGCGCCGAAGCAAGGGACGCGTTCGACCAGCGCGACCGGTACATGGACACGGCCCGCACGATCATCGCCCACCGCCGCGCCCTCAGACTCCTCGACGACCTCATGCCGAGCAAGGAGCCGGTCGCGTGACCCCGCCCGAGGCCTTCGACCGGCCCGGCACCACCCCCGCGATCCGCCGCCGACGCCCGGCCTTCGTCAGGCGGAGCGACGAGATCGAGGTGCCGCCCCTCGATGAGATCGCGCCCGCTCTCGAACCCCCCTGGCACAAGGAGGGCACCGACACCCCCGACCGCACCGTGGTCTATCGCCATCCCGACGGCCACCGTATCGGCCTGCGTCTCCAGGCCCGCGGCCTCGCCATCCAGGCCTGGATCACCGCGGGCCCCGACCTGCCGCCCATCTCCGGCGGCACCGCCGCAGAGTGCGCCGAAGCACAGGCCGCCAACGACGCCCGGCTCCAGCCCGGCCGCACCTGGCACGCCGTACTGATCACGCGCACCAGCAACAGCCTGGTCGCCGACCTCGCCGCGCTCGTCCGCGAACGGCTGCTCCCCGCCCTCACGAACAAGCCACGCGGCATACCCGCCCCGCCTCCACCCGCCCGCATCGGGCAGCCCGAGATCACCTCGCAGAAGAAGGAAACCCAGAAGTGAGCACGTCCAAGAGCACCGTCCAGGTCACCAGCCTGGCCCATCTCGCCGAGATCCTGCCGTACCTCCTCGGCCACTACCCCGACGACAGCATCACCCTCCATACCCCCGGCCCGAACTTCCTCGACGGCGTGACCATGACGTTCCCGCTGCCCGAGGACCCTACCGAATGGCGGGCCACAACCGAGATCGCTGCCCGCCAGTTCGCGGCCTACGCCCACGACGAAGGATGCCGCCCCGACGAAGACGTCATCGTCTACCTCTGCCGCGAACCGCGCCCCGGCCAGACCCCATGGGACACCGCCGCGCTCCTCGCCCCGCTCACCGACTGGCTCACGCCTGTGCTCGCGGAGCATCGCACCACCGTTCTCCAGACGATCGGGCTCGTGGCGAACCGGTGGTGGGCGTACGAGTGCCACATCGAAGGCTGCTGCGAGGGCGAGCCGCTGCCATCCCCCGACGATCCCACCAGCATCACCGCTCAGATGGTTCGCCTCGGCCGCACCCTCGGCCCCCGTACCCGCGACATCGTCAAGGAGTTCCGGGCCACAGCCGACTCCGACTTCCTCAAGGAACTGCACACCGCCGTCGGCCACTTCAACGCGCGGTGCGCGACCAGCGCCGGACGCGACGCGACCCTCGCGCAGACGCTGAACCAGATCGGCTCCGCCATAGGCAGGTTCCGCGACGGGGACAGCGTCCTCAGCCGGGCGCTCACCACGCAGCTCATCGTCGGCTTGCGGGACGACGCCGCGGCGGAGGCCGGAATAGCCCACGCGGAGGACGACGACCTTCCCCACGCCCGACGCCTGTGGGCCTACCTCGCCCGCCACTGCGCCGCACCATTCACGCGGGAGGCCGTTCCCATCCTGACGCTGTACGCCTTCGTCGCCTGGCGCCAGGGCGACCTCATCGCGGCCCGGCTCGCCCTGCGCGACGCCATCACCACCGACCCGGACTACGAACTGGCCACCGGCATCCACCTCGCCACCCTCGACGGCGAAGACCCCCGTACGTACCTTGCCTCCGCGCGTGAGGACCTCGCCCACCGCCTGACGTACCTCCAGCACGCTGTTGAAGCCGCCAGCGAGTACCGCCCTATCGCCGACGCCACTGCCGCACGCCACAGCGAAGCCCTCGACGCGGCCACCGCCGACTACTTCGTTCAAGCCCTTACCGAACGCGGACGAGTCCTCGCCTCCCACGGCACCATCGACATCATCGACGAAGCCCTGGCCGACTTCCGCAACGGGCGACCTCAGCTCGTAGACGAGGTCGCTGCCCGCATCACCCTCGGCCTGCAAGACTGCGAGACCCGGGACGCCGCGCTGTCCACCTGCGAGGAGAGCGAACTTCCTTACGAACGGCAGCTGTGGGGCTACCTCGCCCGGCGCTGCGTACCGCCCCACACCGACAAAGCCCCGCCGCTCCTCACCCTCCTCGGCTGGGTCGCCTGGCGGCAGAACGACACCGTCACCGCCAGCCATGCCCTGGCCGACGCACTCGGCATCGATCCCGACTACAGGATGGCCAAGGTACTGCTGCACGCCATCCGCGCCGAGTGCGATCCGGCGCGGTTCCTGGCGATATGCCGCGAGGAGGCGGACCGATTCGCCGCGAGCCGCGCGGATCTCGACACCCTCTGACAGCACCACGGTGGCCCCGGCAGTCCGTCATCTCGCCGGGGCCACCCCGACCCGAAAAGCGCCACATCATGACCACCCCATCTCGCGAACCTCGCGGTGCCGTCGCCCGCCACACCGCCTACCTGACCCAGTTCTGGGACAAGACCAAGGACTCCCGCCCCACCTGGCACATCGACTGGGGCCACGCCGGCTTCGACATCCACACCCCGCCCGAGCCCACCTCCGGCCACCGGCCCACACTCCTCGCCCGCTCCTGGGAGCGACCGGCCCCCGACGGCTCCGGCGAGACCTGGTCCTACCTCCACCGCGGGGCCTGCCTCGGCTGCACGTGGGAAGGCCCCAACCGGCGCGGTACGGACGAAGCCATCGAAGACGCCCACGACCACAGCCACCCCGGCTGGCGCGCGCTCCCCGCCGTCCTCGAACGCCGAAGCCGGCACTGGTTCACCCATGTCCAACGCCTCTACCCGGCGGGCTGGTTCGACCGAGGCGGTCCCATCCGAACCGTCCGCACCGGAATCGAGAAGCAGCACAAGCCCGGAGCAGCACCTGGCGGCGGCTACGACCTCGCCACGCAGGCCCCGGAGCGACAGCGGCGCACGGCCATCGCCGAACCTCTTCCCCTGGACGCCAACGAACCCGAGGCAGCGTGAACTGCATGGACTCGATCTCCTGGCTTCGCCCCGAATACAAGGGCCGCGAAGACGAACTGATCAACCTCGCAGCCGGAGCGGACCTCGTAGGCGTCACCCGATCCGCCGTCAGCAACTGGACCAAGCGTCACGCTCACTTCCCGAAGGTCGCTCTGCTGACCGGCATCGGCGACCGGCGCAACAAGTACGTCCCCCGTGACGAGTTCCTCGCCTTCGCCCACGCACAACTGACCAAGAAGCGCACCTCTACCGGCAGATCGACACCTCGTCGGCCCACCACAGCCATACGCGCCGCCGAAGTCGCCCACTCCGAACGGCAGATAGTCCGCCTCACTGAACTGGAGACGCGCCAGGCAGCGGCCCTCGCGAGCACCCGTCGTGTGCTGAGAGAGCATCGCAAGACCCTCAAGCGTGCCCGCCAGGGCTGAACGCCGAGATCGCAGAAGTCCGCCGTCTCGAAGACACCGAAGGCACGTGCGCGGGCTCTACCCCGCCACTCGACGGAGCGGGGGGGTACGCTATGAGGACGCGGCAGACCTGCGAAATCGGTCAGTGGCTCGGCCCCGGGCACAGGGGCTTCTGAGCCCCCGCTTCCCCAAAGGGACTTCGGTGCTCACAGGAACGCGCAGGCCGTCTGAGCTTCGGCGACTTCCAGCACACCCCATCCTCCGGCCTGGCGCGGCCTGCTCTGGGAACGTGGTGGGAACAGAAGGACGGAGAAAGGCCGGGAAGGATCTGGACAGACCGGGCCTTCGCTGCACCCAAATACCTCACTGACCTGCGAAAACAGGGAATGGTCGGGCCGTGGCAGGATAGATCAGTGAGCTTATGATCATGCTCCTAAAGCGGGTGTCGCAGGTTCGAATCCTGCCGGGGGCACCAGGCGAAAGGCCCCGGACCGATCGTGGTCCGGGGCCTTTGACATCCAGGTCTGACATCAACGCGGGCAGGTCTGACGTCAACGTGGGCGGCCTACGACGACTACACCGGGACTTTGTCGGTTGAGCGGCGCCGCCAGGCTGGGGAAAGATGCCCGGCAGGGGGTGAGCCGTGTGGGTGACGCAACCAGGGACGAGACGATCCAGCGGCTCCGGGTACTGGGGCACTGGCGCGCGTTCGGTCGGCATGTCCCCTCGAACGAACTCATCCAGGCAGGTCTGGACGCGCTCCTGGCCGGCGTCGACTCCCCTTCGCTGCTCCTGCTGGCCGGCCTTGGACGTCGGGAAGAGCACGAGGCGCAGGATCTCTTCGATCGCGCGTTGGAGGAGCTGGACTTCACCTTCGAGGTACCGGCCGACCCAACCGCCGCGAAGCTGGCCATGGCTTACTGGTTGGCCGAACAGATCGCGAGCGGAACCATGGACCCGGCGAAGGGCGCAGACCTCATCTGGAGGGAGGTGGCCTGGGATCTCGGGTACCCGGATGAACTCCAGCCGATCGTTCAATGCGCCATCCTGATCGACGACTGGGACGAGCACTGGGGCGTACCACTCGAAGAATTGCGGAGCAAAGCCCTGAACGCGGCCCGACAGCTTGCCACCCGGAACGGCCGCGCCACCTGACGCCCCCCGCTCTGTACTTGCGAACGGAGCGAGGCACCGGATCGACCATGACCCGGTGCCTCGCTCACCGTTGACGTCCTCAGGCTTCAACCGCGGCCGGTTCGCTTCCTGAGCAGGCGGTCCAGGTGGCTGACCTCGCACTGTGTGTCCTGGACGATGTGCGTGTACACGTCCATCGTGATGCTGATCCGGCTCCTGTTTCGGCGCGTTCGCATGCCCGCGTCACCCGTTCCGCCGGATATGGAGGAGCGGTGCCGACACCCGCCACAGTAATTCGCACTGAAAGTACGGTATGGCACTTCAGGCACTAGACCGCACTTCCTGTGCTCCCAACACAGATACCAGCAAACGGAGATGACCGGCCGGTGGCTGACTCATGGTCAGCAGGTCGGCCAACAGCTACTTGACCATCGGCATCGCGCAGACCATCTCGGGCGAAAGCCGACGTGCCTTCAGGAGTGCGTTGAGGGCCTCGTTCGTCTGGCGGTGCTGGGCATGTGCGCGGGCGACGTCGAGGTGGAAGCTGGTCTGCCGCTCGGAGGGCAGTGGCGAAGCCGCCAGGTCACTGCCCGGCGACCAGGTGGACAACACCGTCCGCGCCCAGATCCGGTTGACCGTCCGGCAACTGCGGTGCGATCCGCTCCTGGCCCCCTTGGAGGCGCAGGGCCGCATGCACGTCGTCGGTGCCTACTACAGCCTCGACTGCGGGACCGTGGACTTCCTGTGACGTGCCACGCACCGGGGCCCGCCCACGCCGACGCGTGGACGGGCCCCTCAGGAGCGCCGCAGAAGACGACGGCCGAAGGCCGCCCTCGTCGGTGCGACTACCAGCCGAACGACCTCAAGTACGCGCCCGTCGGCGAGCCCACGCCCGTGGCGTCGTCGTAGCCGCGGACCGCGTTGAGGGTGGTGTCCTGGCCGAAGGCGACCAGGCGGACGGCCAGGGTGCCGTTGACGACGCCGAAGTCGGCGACGTTGCTCAGCGGGGCCTGGTGGTGGGCGGCCTGCTGGTCGATCACGTCGCGGAAGAGGCCGAGGTGGTCGCGCAGGTAGATCTCCGGGTCGGCGAAGCCGATCGCGTGGTGCTGGGCCTGGATCGCGTCGGCCTGGACCGCGGCGAACTCGGGCGACGCGACGCTCGTGCCGCCATAACCGCCCTCGCTGTAGACGCCGTTGACCGTCTGGCCCACCAGGACCGAGGTGTACAGGTCACCGTTCATCGCCACGTCCGGCGTGACGCGCTGCGCGGTCTTGCTCTTCGCGCCCGTCATCAGGGTGTGCGACAGCGAGTTCGGCACGGTGCCGACCTGGTACCACGGCTGCGTGAAGTCCTCGCTGGTGCCGCCACCGCCGCCGAAGTAGAAGTTGCCCGGCAACGGGTTCCAGCTCTTGCCGTCCGCGGACAGCGAGGAGCGCAGCGTGCCCATGTCGGTCTCGAAGCCGTACGAGCCGCTCTTGTCGGCCAGCCCCAGCGCGGTACCGCCGACCGAGGTGACCCACGGGTCGCTGGACGGGTACTGGTCCTGCGCACGCGAGGTGTCCGCCTGGCAGTTGACGCCGGTGGCGGCGGCGGTCGGCGAGTCGTCGCCGCAGTCGCCCGCGGAGAAGTTGAAGCCGATGCCCTCGGCCGCGCCCTGCTCGAAGACCTGCTCGTACGCCTGGATCTGAGCCTGCGTCATGTCACCGGCGTCCGTGGTGTGCATGACCTCGCCCCACGAGTCGGTGACGACGTCGGCGAGGTGCTTGTCCACGATGGTGGTCAACGCGCCCAGCAGGTCGGGGTCGTTGCAGGAGTTGGCGCCGACGTAGACGACATCGGCGTCCGGGGCGAGCCCGTGCACCATGTCGACGTCGAGCGACTCCTCGCTGCTCCAGTCGCCGCACGCGGACTGCGAGTTCCACTGGCTCGGCGTGACGACCTCGGTGTACTGGCCGGAGCGGAACGCCTTGTCGCCGTGGTTGGTGGCGAACTTGTTGGCGTCCGCCAGCATCGTCGGCGACGCGTAGGCGTCCACGATCGCGACCTTGACGCCCTTGCCGGTCAGGCCCGTGCCGCTGATGCCGTACGCCTTGCGCAGCTGCGACGGCACGAACGAGCACTGGTCGAACGGGACGGCCTTGTTGACGTAGCCGTTGGGCGCGCCGGTGGCGGTCTTCTGGCCCCAGTAGTCGGAGCAGGTCGCCGTGGTGGGCAGGCCGTCGGCCGGCTTGGCGGCACCGCCCGCGGTGGCCGGGGTGACCGGGACGGAGTCCGGGGTGGCGTGCGAGGCGGCCGGCGAGGCGAGGCCGACGACGCCGAGGACCGCTGAGGAGACGGCGGCCGGCACGGTCACGTCACGCGTCGGGGCGTGCAGCAGCGCGCCCTTGACCCGGTACTGGTCGATGCCCGCGCCGAACGCCTTCTTCAGCGCGGAGTTGGTGCCCTTGACCGTGAGGGCGTGGTCGGTTGCCTGGGTGATGCTCAGGCCCGCGCCGGTCAGCCACTGGCGCACCGCGGCGACCTGCGCCTTGGTCGCGCCGTAACGGGCCTGGTACTGCGCCGGGGTGAGGAACTTGCCGTAACTGGCGCTGCCCGGCTGGGAGACCGCCTTCGCGTACGCGGCGAGCCCCGAGGGGTTCTGCCCGGCGAGGTAGACGGTGCCGGTGTACTGCGTGGCGGCGGAGGCGGCGCCCGCGTCGGCGGCGGGCGTGGCCCACGAGGGGTGGCTGCCGGTGACGGTCTTGGCACCGGAGACGGGAGTGGCGGCCTGCGAGGGGACCGCGAGCATCAGGGAACCGGTGGCCAGGGTCAGCGAGGTCACCGCGACCGTGGCTATGCGGGCCCGCTTGGCGAGGGTGTGATGTCTGCCGGAAATGACGACTCCAACTGGCGATGCGTATACGGGATACGCGGGATGTACGGAGGAACTGATCGGCCGTGCGCACAGAGGTTCGTCCGCGGCGGACGGCGGACCGTCCCACGCGGGCATCGCGCTGTAGTGTGCACGTCACTCGGGGCCCCTGTGAATAGTGGGAACCTCCGTGCCCCACCAGGTGCCACCCCGACTCGGGGTGCTACGCGCGTTCCTGGGGGGTCGAACGGGTGAACGTGACGCGAATCACAGTCGCACGGCGGCGGGTCGACGGCTCGGGCGCGGTGTTACGCGGCAGTACGCGGCGAGCGGTCGCGTGCCGCTGACACGCGCGAGGCGGGCCGGGTCGCGGGCGGTGCGGGGTGTGCCGACCTAGCATGGCCGGGCGGCGCGGCGAGATCCTCTCAGGCCGCGGCCACCCCCGCGCGGAGCCGGCCACCGGTCCTCCGGCCTCCGGCCCGTAGGCAACCGGCCCGCCGACAACCGGCCGCCCGACGACCGGCCGTCCGGTCACCGACCCGCCACGATCTGGGAGCGTCATGATCTTCATCACCGCCAAGTTCCGCGTGCTGCCGCAGGATGCGGACCGCTGGCCCGAGATCGCCCGCGACTTCACCCGGGCCACCCGTGCCGAACCGGGCTGCCTGTGGTTCGAGTGGTCCCGCAGCATCGAGGAGCCCACCGAGTACGTGCTGGTGGAGGCGTTCCGCGACGAGCAGGCGGGCGGCGAGCACGTACGCTCGGCGCACTTCCAGGAGGCGACCCGCACGCTGCCCGCGCACCTCGCGGAGACCCCGCGCATCGTCAACACCACGCTGGACCAGGACGACTGGTCGGAGCTGGGCGAGATGGCGGTCCGGGAGCGGGGCTGACGCGCAACGTGTATGGCTCGCGCCTGAGTTGACGTCGTTGACGTTGACGTCACTGACGTCGCGTCAGGCGAATTCCGGGTCGACCGCGGGGGACGGTCCGCCCAGGGCGTTGCGCCGGACGGGCATGCGCAGCGTCGTCATCCGCCGCCGTCCGCCCGCGAGTTCGTACGCGTACGTGGCGCGGATGGCGGCCACGAGCATCGTGGCCTTCGGCTCGCCCCAGCCGAGGATGCGGCCCATGTGCGCCATGACGGCGAGGCTGACGTCGCGGTAGACGACGATCTCCGCGCGGGCCGTGCGCCGCAGCGTGGCCAGGATCTCCCGGCCGTGTCCGCGCGAGGCGAGCCGCAGCAACTCCTCGTGGCAGAAGGCGAGATGGTTGTCCTCGTCGTTGGAGATCATCTTGACCGCGCGGCCCACCTCGGGGTGGTCGCCGAAGACCCGCCGCAGCAGGCGCATCTCCTCCGACGCGCGCTGCTCGGTGACCCTGCTGTGGGCGAGGTAGTGCAGGACGTCGCGGTCGGTCAGCGGCTCGTCGCGGCGCAGGCGGGCGTGGGCGAGACCGATGCCCTGGCGTTCCAGCCGCATCGTGTAGTCGGTGTCGTCGGGCACCTCGACCGGGCGCAGTCCCCGTTTGCGCAGCAACGCGTTGAAGATGCGGCCGTGCTTGTCCTCGTCGGCGCCGTGCCGGGCGATCTTGGGGGCGAGTTCGGCGTCGGCGACGAGCGCGGAGATCCGGCCGTTCTCCCAGCCGCCCTGGGACTCGCCCTTGGCGGCGATGCTGCAGAAGAGCGCGAACGACTCGTCGTTGTCGTGGATCTCCCGGAACAGGCTTCCCGGCGACAGCATTGCGTGACCACCTCTCCGAACCGTCCCGCCCGGGACCGGGGGCCGCACGCGGGCGGGCCGGACGCGGACGTTGCCATCAGCCAGTCAAGGCGCCCCGCCCCACCCCCGCCAACGGGCCGCACCCAGCCGGGTGAACGCCCCCGCCCACGCACTCCGCCCACCCCGCAGCCGCCCCACCCCGGAGCAGTCCGAAGGCCTCACCCCTTTACCGGCGCCCCCCGTGCCGCCAGCAACCGCGCCGCCGCGCCGCGGGCCCGCTCCCCCGCGTCCGCGTCGTCCAGCAGGCCCGCGGTGACGATGGCGCCCTCCGCCAGCAGGTGCAGTTCCTCCGCGAGCGGGTCCACCGGCAGCCCGGTCGCCTCCACCAGGCGCCGCAGATCGCTCCGGAAGCCCTCCTTGTGGCGCCGGGCCTGCTCGGCGACGCCGGGCGAGACCGCGCCCAGCTCCCCGTAGCAGTTGATCCACGCGCACCCCCGGAAGCCGGGGTCGGCGAACCACGTGCCGAGCCAGTCGAAGACGGCGAGCACGCGCTCGTACGGATCGGAGCGCTCGGCGACGTACTCGGCGAGCGCGATCCGCCAGCGCTCGTCACGGCGTTCCAGATACGCCTCGACCAGCTGCTCCTTGGCCGGGAAGAGCTGGTAGAGCCGCTTGAGCGAGACACCGGACGCACTGCGTATGTCGTCCATGCCGACCGCCTGGACGCCGCGCCCGTAGAACAGCTCCTCCGCCGCGTCCAGCAGCGCGGTCCGCGCGGCCCGTTGATCCATCGTGCCCACTCCTGGCCCCTTCCTGCCCGGCCGGCGTCATCCGGTCGCTCCCGGTTCCCCGGCCCGCGCGGCGGGTCCCGCTTGACGAGAGAACCAACGTTCTCTACGTTAGCAAACACGAGGGAGAACGATCGTTCTCCACAGCGTGGCCGTCGCCCGCCGCAGCGTGGGAGCGCCACGCGCCGCGGCGTGGAGACGCGCACGCACCCGACGCCGTCCGGCGGCACGCGACGACACCGGACGGCCTTCGACGACAGGGGATCGCCATGTCCGACCACACCTCCGCGGCCGCGGGAGCCCAGCCCGTCCCGGTCCTGGAGCCCGCCGCCCGGGCCTTCGCCGAGGCCACCGCCAAGCCGCCGTTCCTCTTCGAACTCCCGCCCGCCGAGGGCCGCGTGGCCGTCGACGACGTGCAGTCGGGACTGACCGTCAAGCCCGAGGTGGACGAGGAGTGGGTGACCGTCGAGGGCGGGCCCACCGGTTCGGTCGACGTCAGGATCGTCAAGCCGCTCGGCGCCACGGGCCCGCTGCCCGTCGTGCTGTACGTGCACGGCGCGGGCTGGGTCTTCGGCAACGCCGGCACCCACGACCGCCTGGTGCGCGAACTGGCCACCGGCACCGGGGCGGCCGTGGTCTTCCCCGAGTACGCCCTGTCGCCCGAGGCCCGCTACCCCGTCGCGCTGGAGCAGAACTACGCGGTCGCCCGCTGGATCACCACCGACGGCGGCACCAAGGGACTCGACGGCACCCGGCTCGCGGTCGCGGGCGACTCGGTCGGCGGCAACATGGCGACCGCGCTCACCCTGCTGGCCAAGGACCGCGGTGACGTGGCGTTCCGGCAGCAGGTGCTCTTCTACCCGGTCACCGACGCGTCGTTCGACACCGGCTCGTACCGGCAGTTCGCCACCGGGTACTTCCTGCGGCGCGACGGCATGCGGTGGTTCTGGGACCAGTACACGACCGACCCCGCGCAGCGCGCCGAGATCACCGCCTCGCCGCTGCGGGCCACCACCGGGCAACTGGCCGGGCTGCCGCCGGCGCTGGTGATCACCGCCGAGGCGGACGTCCTGCGCGACGAGGGCGAGGCGTACGCGGCCAAGCTGCGCGCGGCGGGGGTCGCCGTGACGTCGGCGCGGTACGGGGGCGTCATCCACGATTTCGTGATGCTGGACGCGCTGCGCGAGACGCACGCGGCGGGCGCCGCGATCGCCCAGGCCGTCGCCACGTTGAGGACCGCGCTGTCGGCGTGAGGGGTCCCTCCGGGGGCTTGAAAGGGGCGGGCGTCCGGGGCCGCGTGCCCCGGACGCCCGCGCTCCGTCCGCCCCACTTCCCATCCGTAAAAGACAGAAGGCAGCACGCTCATGACCTCCCCCGTCCGCCCTCCCGTTCCGCCGTTCACGCGCGAGACCGCGCTCGTGAAGGTCCAGGCCGCCGAGGACGCCTGGAACACCCGCGATCCGCAGAAGGTCGCGCTCGCATACACACCCGACTCGGTCTGGCGCAATCGCGACACCTTCGTCACCGGCCGCGCCGCCATCGTCGAGCTGCTGACCGCCAAGTGGGAACGGGAGCTGGACTACGCGCTGCGCAAGGAGCTGTGGGCGTTCGACGGCGACCGGATCGCCGTCCGCTTCCAGTACGAGTGCCGGGACCGCGACGGCCAGTGGTGGCGCAGCCACGGCAACGAGCTGTGGGAGTTCACCGCGGACGGCCTGATGTCGCGCCGTGAGGCGAGCATCGACGACGTCCGCATCGCGGAGTCCGACCGCCGCGTCCACGGGCCCCGGCCGGAGTCGGAGCGCGGGGTGACGTTTCCGTTGAGGTGACGGTTCCGTTGTGGTGACGTTCGCCGTGGCGGACGTCGTCGTTGAGGTGAAGTCTGCGGTGGGCCCTCGCGTCAGCGTGACTCCCTCACTCCGGAGGGTGACCGAGTTGTCCACGGACCCGGTCCTGTCCCCAGAAATCCGGCGCCCGTCTCGCGCCGCTCGCGGGTCTCCTAGAGTGGCGGCATGACCTCCCCGGAACCGTACGAGAAGTACGAGACGTACCCGACGTACGAGCCCTCCGAGCCGGCCGAGCCGTACGAGCCGTTCGATCACTTCGACGGTGCCGACGCGTACGAGCCGCCGGACGAGGAGGGGCCGTACGGGGACGAGCCGCGCGTGTGGCCGGGGGCGGACCACGAGGCGCCGGCCGCCTCGCGGCCCGCCTACGGCGACGCCTCCGACGTGCTGCGCCGCGTCTTCGGCTACGACTCGTTCCGGGGCGAGCAGCAAGCGATCATCGACCACGTGGTCGGCGGCGGCGACGCGCTCGTGCTGATGCCGACCGGCGGCGGCAAGTCGTTGTGCTACCAGATCCCCGCCCTGGTGCGCGACGGCGTGGGCGTCGTCATCTCGCCGCTGATCGCGCTGATGCAGGACCAGGTGGACGCCCTGCGCGCGCTCGGCGTGCGCGCCGGGTTCCTCAACTCGACGCAGGACATGGACGAACGGCGGCTGGTGGAGGCCGAGTTCCTCGCCGGGGAGCTGGACCTGCTCTACCTCGCGCCGGAGCGCCTGCGGGTGGACGCCACCCTGCGGCTGCTGGAGCGCGGCAGGATCTCGCTGTTCGCGATCGACGAGGCGCACTGCGTCGCCCAGTGGGGCCACGACTTCCGGCCCGACTACCTCGCGCTGTCGCAGCTGCACGAACGCTGGCCGACGGTGCCCCGGATCGCGCTGACCGCGACCGCCACCGAGGCCACCCACGCCGAGATCGCGCAACGGCTGAAGCTCGGCGACGCGCGGCACTTCGTGGCCAGCTTCGACCGGCCCAACATCCAGTACCGCATCGCGCCCAAGAACGAGCCGAAGAAGCAGCTGCTGGACCTGCTGCGCACCGAGCACCCGGGCGACGCGGGCATCGTCTACTGCCTCTCGCGCGCCTCGGTGGAGAAGACCGCCGCGTTCCTGGTGGAGAACGGCATCGACGCGCTGCCGTACCACGCGGGTCTCGACGCGTCGGTCCGCGCCAGGCACCAGGCGAGGTTCCTGCGCGAGGACGGCATGGTCATGGTCGCCACCATCGCGTTCGGCATGGGCATCGACAAGCCGGACGTGCGCTTCGTCGCCCACCTCGACCTGCCCAAGTCCATCGAGGGCTACTACCAGGAGACCGGCCGCGCCGGGCGCGACGGCCTGCCGTCCACGGCCTGGCTCGCCTACGGGCTCCAGGACGTCGTGCAGCAGCGCAAGATGATCGACACCTCGGAGGGGGACGACGCCCACCGCCGCAGGCTCGCCGCCCATCTGGACGCGATGCTGGCGCTGTGCGAGACGGTGGAGTGCCGCCGGGGGCGGCTGCTCGCGTACTTCGGGCAGAAGGCCGAGGCCGCCTCGTGCGGCAACTGCGACACCTGCCTGACTCCGCCGCAGTCGTGGGACGGCACGGTCGCGGCGCAGAAGCTGCTGTCGGCGGTGGTGCGGCTCAAGCGGGAGCGCAACCAGAAGTTCGGCGCGGGCCAGATCATCGACATCCTGCTGGGCAAGAAGACGGCCAAGGTCATCCAGTTCGACCACGACGCGCTCAGCGTCTTCGGCATCGGCACGGAGCTGCGCGAGGCCGAATGGCGCGGCGCCATACGGCAGTTGCTCGCGCAGGGCCTGCTGGCGGTGGAGGGCGACTACGGCACGCTGGTGCTGACCGATGCCAGCGCCGAGGTGCTGGGCGGGCGCCGTGAGGTGCCGCTGCGCCGGGAGCCGGAGAAGGCGGCGCGCGCGTCGAGGTCCTCCGGCGGTGGCACGAAGGCCAAGCGGGCCCCGGTCGACCTGCCGCAGGAGGCGGTCGGCATCTTCGAGCACCTGCGCGCGTGGCGGGCGGCGACCGCCAGGGAGCAGGGCGTTCCGGCCTACGTGATCTTCCACGACGCGACGCTGCGGGAGATCGCGGTGAGCGGCCCGACGACGCCGGCCGAGCTGGGCGGCATCAGCGGCGTCGGCGAGAACAAGCTCGCCAAGTACGGGCAGGCGATCCTGGACGCCCTGTCCGAACTGGCCGCACCGGCCGATCCCGCAGACGCCCCGGCCGACACCGACGCCCCGGCCCACGCCCACGCCGACGCCGACGACCTCGCCGAGTCGACCGCCGAGGAGACCTCATGACCGCCGACGACCGCTGTCCCTGGGCTTCCGGCGGCTCCGAGTTGATGACCGCGTACCACGACACCGAGTGGGGCGTGCCGTCCCACGACGAGGGCTACCTCTTCGAACTGCTGCTGCTCGAAGGGGCGCAGGCGGGACTGTCGTGGAACACGGTGCTCAACAAGCGGGAGAACTACCGTGCCGCGCTGGACGGTTTCGACCCGCGGCGGATCGTGGAGTACGGGCCGGAGAAGCTGGAGGCGCTGCTCGCCGACCCGGGCATCGTGCGCAACCGGCTGAAGGTGGCGTCCGTGGTCAAGAACGCGCGGGCCTTCCTCGCCGTGCAGCGCGAGTACGGCTCGTTCGACGCGTACCTGTGGGGCTGGGTGGACGGCGAGCCGGTCGCGGACCGCCCGAAGCCCGGGCAGGCGCCGCCCGCGAGCACGCCGTTGTCGGACCGGATCGCGAAGGACCTCAAGAAGCGCGGCTTCACCTTCGTCGGCACCACGATCGTCTACGCCTACCTCCAGGCGGTCGGCGTCGTCAACGGCCACACGACCACCTGTCCGGCGGGCGAACGGGTCCGGCAGGCGGCGTAGCGGGGGCGCGCCACGCCTCGCCGCGCCCTGCCGCGCCCTCGTCACCGGGGCGGTCCACGGCGCGGCGCCCCTGTCGGCGCCGGGGCGGCCCCCGGCGCCGCGTGCCCCGCCCGGCTCCCCGCTCCCGCCGCGTCCGGCTCCCCGCTGCCCGCCCTGCCGCCCGCTCGCTCCCGCGGCGCTCCCCCGGCCCCTCCACGCGCGCCCCCTCGCAGGCGCCGAGCGCTCTCTCGGGAATACCCCAGGGGGGTATAGGGTTGTTCCTGGCACGGACAGCGGACGGCAGCGTGGACGGGAGTGAGCGGGGATGAGTACGGCGACCACCGCGCAGGGCGGCGCGACCGAGCTGGAGATCGGCGGGATGACCTGCGCGTCCTGCGCGGCCCGGATCGAGAAGAAGCTCAACCGGATGGACGGCGTCAGCGCCAGCGTCAACTACGCCACCGAGCGCGCCCGCGTCGAGCACTCCGCCGAGGTCGCCGTCGCCGACCTGATCGCCACCGTCGAGGCCACCGGCTACACCGCCGCCCTGCCCGCGCCGCCGCGCCCGGCCCCCGGCAGCGGGACCGCGCCGGACAGCGAGGATGAGCCGGGGGCCGCCGACCCCGAGCTGACCGCGTTGCGCCAGCGCCTGGTGACCGCCGTCGTGCTCGCCGTGCCGGTGATCGCGATGGCCATGGTCCCGGCGTTCCAGTTCCGCAACTGGCAGTGGCTCTCGCTGGCGCTGGCCGGGCCGGTCGTGGCCTACGCGGCGTGGCCGTTCCACCGCGCCGCCTGGACCAACCTGCGGCACGGCGCGGCCACCATGGACACCCTGGTCTCGGTCGGCACGCTGGCCGCGTTCGGCTGGTCGGTGTGGGCGCTGTTCTTCGGCGACGCGGGCATGCCCGGGATGAAGCACGCCTTCGCGCTGTCGGTCTCGCGCGGTGATCCGGGCCGCGACATCTACCTGGAGGCCGCCGCGGGCGTGACCGCGTTCCTCCTCGCCGGGCGGTACTTCGAGGCGCGGGCCAAGCGGCGGGCGGGCGCCGCGCTGCGCGCTCTGCTGCACCTGGGCGCCAAGGACGTGGCCGTGCTGCGCGACGGCGCCGAAGTGCGGCTCGCGGTCGCGGAGTTGGCGGTCGGCGACCGGTTCGTGGTGCGGCCCGGGGAGAAGATCGCGACGGACGGCGTGGTGCGCGAGGGCACTTCGGCGGTGGACGCCTCGATGCTCACCGGCGAGTCCGTGCCCGCCGAGGTGGGCCCCGGCGACGCGGTGACCGGCGCGACCGTCAACGCGGGCGGCAGGCTGGTCGTCGAGGCCACCCGGGTCGGCGCCGACACCCAACTCGCCCGGATGGCCCGCCTGGTGGAGGACGCGCAGAACGGCAAGGCGGCGGCGCAGCGGCTCGCGGACCGGGTCTCGGCGGTCTTCGTGCCGGTCGTCATCGCGCTGTCGCTGGCGACGCTCGCCGGATGGCTGGTGTTCGGCGGGGGCGGCGCGGCCCAGGCGTTCACCGCCGCTGTCGCCGTGCTGATCATCGCCTGCCCGTGCGCGCTGGGGCTGGCCACGCCGACCGCGCTGATGGTGGGCACCGGTCGCGGGGCCCAGTTGGGCATCCTGATCAAGGGCCCCGAGGTGTTGGAGACCACCCGTGGCGTGGACACGATCGTCCTGGACAAGACCGGCACCGTGACCACCGGCACGATGACGCTGACCGGCGTGCACGTCGCCGAGGGCGAGTCGGCCGAGACCGTGCTGCGGCTCGCCGGGGCACTGGAACACGCCTCGGAGCACCCCATCGCCCGCGCGATCGCCGCCGCCGCGGCCGAACGCACCGGCACACTGCCCCCGGTGAAGGACTTCGCCTCCGTGCCCGGTCTCGGCGTACGCGGCGAGGCCGACGGACACGCGGTCCTGGCGGGGCGCGAGCGGCTGTTCACCGGCGAGCGGGTCGCCCCGGAAGCCGCCGCCCCCGACGCCTTCCCCGACGCGAGCCCGCTGCCCGAAGACCTCCGAGCCGCCAAGGCCGACGCCGAGGCGCGCGGCGCCACCGCCGTGGTCGTCGGCTGGGACGGCCGGGCCCGCGCGGTACTCGCCGTCGCCGACGCGGTGCGCCCGACCAGCGCGGAGGCCGTCCGCAAGCTGCACGCCCTGGGCCTGACCCCGGTCCTGCTCACCGGTGACAACGCCGCCGTCGCCCACGCGGTCGCCGCCGAGGTCGGCATCGACGAGGTGATCGCCGAGGTGCTGCCCGAGCAGAAGGCCGCCGTCGTCGCCCGCCTCCAGGACGAGGGCCGCTCGGTCGCCATGGTCGGCGACGGCGTCAACGACGCGGCCGCGCTGGCCCGCGCCGATCTGGGCCTGGCGATGGGCACCGGCACCGACGCCGCCATCGAGGCCGGCGACCTCACCCTGGTCCGCGGCGACCTGCGGGTGGCCGCCGACGCCATCCGGCTGGCCCGGCGCACCCTGCGCACCATCAAGGGCAACCTGTGGTGGGCCTTCGGCTACAACGTCGCCGCGCTGCCGCTGGCCGCCGCCGGGCTGCTCAACCCGATGATCGCGGGCGCGGCGATGGCGTTCTCGTCGGTGTTCGTGGTCGGCAACAGCCTGCGGCTGCGCGGGTTCCGCTCCGACGTAGGGTGAACGAGGACGGTTCCGTACCGGACACGTACCACGACGTAACCCGTCATGAGGAGCGAACGATGCCCGAGTCCGCCGCAGACCACTCCGTACGGCTCGACCGGCTGCCGCAGTGGGAGGCGCTGGCCAAGCACCGCGAGCAGTGGGGGGAGGTGGGACTGCGCGAGCTGTTCGCCGACGACCCCGGGCGCGCCGAGCGCTACACCCTGACCGTCGGCGATCTGCACATCGACTACTCCAAGCACCTGGTCACCGACGAGACGCTGGCCCTGCTGCGCGAGCTGGCCGAGGTACGCCGGGTGGCCGAACTGCGCGAGGCGATGTTCCGCGGCGAGAAGATCAACGTCACCGAGGACCGCGCCGTCCTGCACACCGCGCTGCGCGCGCCGCTCGACACGGTGGTCGAGGTCGACGGCGAGAACGTGGTGCCCAAGGTGCACGCCGTCCTCAACAAGATGTCCGTCTTCGCCGACCGCGTCCGCTCCGGCGCCTGGACCGGCCACACGGGCAAGCGCATCCGCACGGTGGTCAACATCGGCATCGGCGGCTCGGACCTCGGTCCCGCGATGGCGTACGAGGTGCTGCGGCCTTACACCGCACGGGAGTTGACGTTCCGCTTCGTCTCCAACGTGGACGGCGCCGACCTGCACGAGGCGGTGCGCGACCTCGACCCGGCCGAGACGCTGTTCATCATCGCGTCGAAGACCTTCACCACCATCGAGACCATCACCAACGCCACGTCCGCCCGCACCTGGCTGCTGGACGGCCTCGGCGGCGACACGGCCGCGGTCGCCAAGCACTTCGTGGCGCTGTCCACCAACGCGGAGAAGGTCGCCGACTTCGGCATCGACACCGCCAACATGTTCGAGTTCTGGGACTGGGTCGGCGGTCGCTACTCGTACGACTCGGCGATCGGCCTGTCGCTGATGCTCGCCATCGGCCCGGACCACTTCCGCGAGATGCTGGCCGGATTCCACCTGGTCGACGAGCACTTCCGCACCGCGCCGCCCGAGCAGAACGCGCCGCTGCTGCTCGGCCTGCTGGGCGTGTGGTACGGCAACTTCCACGACGCGCAGTCGCACGCCGTACTCCCCTACAGCCACTACCTGTCCCGTTTCACCGCCTACCTCCAGCAGCTCGACATGGAGTCCAACGGCAAGTCGGTGGACCGCGGGGGCGAGCGGGTGCGCTGGCAGACCGGGCCGGTGGTGTGGGGCACGCCGGGCACCAACGGGCAGCACGCGTACTACCAGTTGATCCACCAGGGCACCAAGCTGATCCCGGCCGACTTCATCGGCTTCGCCAACCCGCTCGCGGAGCTGGGCGAGTTCGCCGGTCAGCACGACCTGCTGATGGCCAACTTCTTCGCGCAGACGCAGGCGTTGGCGTTCGGCAAGACCCCTGAGGAGGTGCGGGCCGAGGGCGTTCCGGAGGAGCTGGTCGCGCACAAGACCTTCCGCGGCAACCACCCGACCACCACCGTCCTGGCCAAGGAGCTGACCCCCTCGGTCCTCGGCCAGCTGGTCGCCCTCTACGAGCACAAGGTCTTCACCCAGGGCGCGATCTGGAACATCGACTCCTTCGACCAGTGGGGCGTCGAGCTGGGCAAGGTGCTGGCCAAGCGCGTCGAGCCCGCGCTGACCGAGGGCGCCGAGGTCCCGGGCCTGGACGCCTCCACGCGGGCGCTGGTCAAGCGCTACCGCGCGCTGCGCGGGCGCTGAGCCCCGCACGGTGACGCCGGGCGGCCCGGCGGTGCGTCAGCGCACCGCCGGGCCGTTCCCGTTCGCGTCGCGAGTTCGCGTTGCGGGTTCGCGTTGCGGGCGCTCGCCCATAATCGCCGCATGGGCATCCTGCGCGCGACGCCGCGAGCGGTGGCGCACTACGTCCGGCGCGCCCCGGGCACCTTCGTGTGGCTGACGATCCTGCTGATCACCACCTACGTGGTCCGCCATCTGTCGCCCGGCTTCGAGAACCACTTCCTGGAGCGCCGGTCCACCAACATCCACAACCTGTGGAAAGACCCGGTCCGGGTCCTGATCGGCAGCGCGATGTACCTCGACGGCGGCACCTGGCTGTTCTACTTCGTGCTCTACAACCTCTTCCACGTGCCCGCGGAACGCTGGCTGGGCACCGGCCGCTGGCTCGCGGTCTGCGCGGTCGCGCACGTGGGGGCCACGTACCTCAGCGAGGGCGTGCTGCTGCTGGCCATCCACTACGGCCACGCGCCGCACCACGACGTCTTCGTACGCGACATCGGCGTCTCGTACGCGCTGGCGGGCGTGCAGGGGGTGCTGACCTTCCGGCTGCCGTGGCGGTGGGCGCGCTGGGCGTACGGCTTCTGCGTGCTCGCGTTCTACGGCGCGGCGCTCGTCCAGGGCCGGACCTTCACCGACGTCGGCCACTTCACGTCCGTGCTGATCGGGATGGCCTGCTGGCCGGTGGGGCGGTGGTGGGCGGCCCGGCACAGCGGTCCGCGGGCCCCGGCGCGCTGGAGCGACGGGAGCGCGGGAGGGGACGCGGGCGGCGGGAACGACGGGAGCGGCGGCCCACCCCCCTCGGGGTGAACCGCCGCTCCCGGTCCCTGACGGCGCCTCGGCTCAGCCGAGCCGGGTCAGCTTGTCGCCGAAGCCCGGCGCCGACATCGCCGACTGCAACGCCACCGGCACCTGCGTCTTCGCGGTCCCGCTGCCGAAGCTGAGGGTGCCGACGTCGGTGCCCGCGGCGGCCTGGTGCGGCATCTTCCTGCCGTCCACCGACAGTGCCAGCTGCGTCCGCATGCCCGGCCAGCCGATCGCCTGGAGATCGGCGGTCGCCACCACCGGGTCCTTGCCGCCGAGGCCGTTGTCGACGTAGCCGACGACCTCGCCCTTCTTGACGACGGTGGCCGACTCCAGGGTCGACTGCATGGTCGTGATCAGCTTGTTGCTGGCATCGAGTGCCTTTTGCAGGCTGGCGTTGGGCGTGGTGCCGCTCTGCTGGCCCATGACGACGCCCAGGATCAGCTGGTTCTTGCCGTCGACGTTCTTCTGCGCCGCCCACAGCAGGTTGCCGCCGGCCGGGGTGGACGAGCCGGTCTTGATGCCGACGACACCCTGGTTCACCAGCAGGTTGTTGTTGTTGTAGATCTTGCCGACGTTGGGGATCTGGATGTTCGGGATGGACACCACGTCACGGAAGGCCGAGATCTTCATGGCCGCCGCGGCCAGCTTCAGCTGGTCGGTCGCCGTGCTCTTGGTGGTCGCCTCCAGACCGCTGGGGTCGGTGTACGTGGTGCGGGTCATCCCGAGCTGCTGGGCGGCCGCGTTCATCTTCTTGACGAAGGCGTCGTCGGTGCTCGCGTCCCAACGGCCCAGCAGACGGGCGATGTTGTTGCCCGAGGGGATCATCAGCATCTCGAGCATCTGGCGCTCGGTGTAGGTCTGGCCCTTCTGCACCGGCACCGTCGACTCGTCGACGTTCTTGGCCTGGTTCGCGGCCTCCTCGTCGATGGGGATCGTCGGTCCGTTGGCGCCCTTGGCCAGCGGGTGGTCGCGCAGCACCAGGTACGCGGTCATGGTCTTGGCCATGCTCGCGGTCGGCGCGGGCGTCTGGTCGCCGTACGTGCCGACCGCGCCGAGGCCCTCGACCTCGACGGCGGCCTGCCCCTGGCCCGGCCACGGCGGGGTCAGCGTGCCGCCGCTGAAGGTGTACGACGGGGCGGCGGTCAGCGACAGCGTCGGCGTGGGCAGCGGACGCACCGCCTGCACCACGCAGAAGACGATCGCGAGCAGCACGACAAGCGGCGTCCAGATCTTCACCCGGCGCACGAGTGTGCGCACCAGGGTCGGCGGAGGCGGCGGCGTGTTCGTCAGCTCGGCCAGCAGCTTCAGCGGCGCCTCCGGGTCCGGGGGCAGCGGCTGCTGCTTGGTCCGCTCGACGCGAGGCGGCTCGACGGGCGCGGCGGCGGAGGGCTTCGCCTGGGCGACGGGCGCGGGGGCACGCTCGGACTCGGCGTCGGCCTTGGCGGCGGAGTCAGCCTTGGCGGCGGGCTCCGGCTTGGCTTCCGGCTCGGGCTTCGCCTTGGTAACGGGCTCGGGCGCGGGCTTCGCCTTGGCTTCAGCAGCGGGCTCGGCCTCGGCCTCGGGGTCGGCCTCAGGGTCGGCCTTGGACTTGGCCTCAGCCTCGGACTTCGGCTCGGACTTGGCTTCCGGTTCGCTCTCCGGCTCCGGCTTCGCGTCAGGCTCAGCCTCGGCTTCCGGCTCGGCCTCGGCTTCCGGCTCGGCCTGCGCCTTCGGTTCCGGCTTGGCCTCGGCGTCCGCCTTCGGCTTCGACTCGGCGGCGACAGCCGCCGCTACGGGCGCGGCCTCCGCGGAAGCCTCGCCCGCATCGTCCTCGCCGCTCCCGCCCTCATCGCCGGAGGCGTCGCCCTCGCCGGAGGCGTCGTCCTGCGCCGGGGCGGGCTCCCCCGCCTCACCGCCGTCAGCGTCCTCACCGGAGGCGTCCTCCGCAGCGGACTCGCCGTCCCCCGTGTCCGCCGCCTCGTCGTCTTCCGCCGTATCGGCGTTCGACGCGTCGTCCACCTCGGTGACGTCTCGCGCCGCAGCGCTTTCCGCGGAATCGTCCGCATCGTCGTCACCGTGAGACGAAGATGCGCTACGCTTCGTGTCCGGATCCGCAGCCGGTTCGCGGTCGTGACCGCGTTCCTCGTCGGGTGCGGGAGCAGCGGGGGGCACCGTCTCCCCGTCCACCCGTACCGCCAGCCGCGGATCCGCGGTGGCCGTCGCCTTCGCCGTCTCCCCCGACGACTGCCGCTCTTCCGCCCTGCCGGGGGACTCGCCCGCCACTCAAACCTCCCGTTGACATCGCACGGGACGCCGCCGCGGCGCCCCGCTACCCGTGTTCAAGCCAGTGTCCAGTGCTTCCCTGTGCCCCGGTCCACCGACCCGCCGGTACGCCCCACCAGGCACCACCCTCCCGGTAGACGAGAACGACATACCTACCGGTTCCCGCAGATAAGGAAGAGGCGCTCTCGACACATCGGTGTGAGAGGCGTCACCCTGTCATTCATCCACGCGGGGAGGCATGGATGGGCAGGAGCCGCAGAACAATTCCGGAGGAGCTACTGCTGCTCGCCCTGGACCCGGCCACCGGGACCACGGCGCAGCCACAGTCGCTCGACCTAGGTCTGGCCGGGGCTCAGCTAGTGGAGCTGGCCCTGGCGGGACGGATAGCCCCTGACGGGGATCGTATCGCCGTGGTGCACCCACGGCCGACAGGTGATCCGACTCTGGACACCGCGCTCGAACTGCTGCGCAGGCGTGGCAGTCCGGTGCGCGCGGTCCACTGGATCGGCGGGCCCCGGCTGGGGCTGCGCCAGACGTATCTCGCGCACTTGGAACGGTGCGACATGGTGCACGCCGTGCCGGGCCAGATGTGCGGGGTGCTGCCGACCACCCGCTACCAGGCGACCGACAGCGAGGTCAGCCGGGAGATACGCGCCCGGCTGGACAACGCGATCCGCACCGGCGTGCCGCCGGACCCGCGGACCGCGGCGCTGGCCGCGCTGGCCCACGCGGTCGGCCTCGGCAAGCATCTCTACCCCGGTAACGAGGGCCGGTCCTCGCGATCGCGCCTGCGTGACCTGATCAGGTACGACCCCATGGGCGGCCTGGTGGCGCACGCCGTGATGGACGTCCAGAACGGTGTCGCCGTCCAGCCCCGCCGGCCCGCCGCCCAGGGGCCCGCGGCCGCGCCGCGCGGTGCCGGGCGCGGCATGGTCCGGGCCGGAGCGCGCTGACCCGGGACACCGGAAGACAGGAACCGCCGGGACGCGCGGCGTGCCGGGACCCCTCGCGGGGGTGCCCGGCGCGCCGCGCGTTCCGGCGTACGCCCCCTCCGGAGCCGGGACGGCCGGCAGGCGGTCGGCCCGTCGGCAGGCACCGGCGGGCACCAGCAAGCACCGGCAGGCACCAGCAGGCACCAGCAGGCACCCGAGCAGGCGCCGGAAGGCAAAGGTCCGGCCAAACCGTTGCGCCCGTTTGCCAGCGCGGGCCACACCATTGGTGGCAGGCTGCTGACCGGTAGTACACCCGTAGTACAAAGCGCCGGTGCGCGAGCCCGGGCGTGGCTGGTCGTACGCGGGTCGGTCGTAGGCGAAAGGTGCGGGTCGTGGCGTCCAGCGTCAATCCAACTGTCAGGCGGCGTCGGCTGGGCTCGGAGCTGCGCAAGCTGCGTGAGCAGAAGGGCATGACGGCCGAGGAGGTCGCCGCGCGCCTGCTGGTGTCGCAGTCGAAGATCAGCCGCCTGGAGAACGGCCGCCGCAGCATCAGCCAGCGCGACGTGCGCGACCTGTGCGGGGTCTACGGGGTCGAGGACCACCGGGTCGTCGACTCGTTGATGCAGATGGCCAAGGAGTCGCGGCAGCAGGGCTGGTGGCACGCGTTCGGCGACGTCCCGTACAGCGTCTACATCGGCCTGGAGACCGACGCCGCCTCACTGCGCGTCTACGAGTCGCTGGTGGTGCCGGGGCTGCTCCAGACGCCGGAGTACGCGCGGGCGGTCATCGAGGGCATGTGGCCGGAGAACACCACCGCCGAGATCGAGAAGCGCACCAAGGTGCGGCTCAAGCGGCAGGACCGGATCACCGACCCGGTCAACCCGATGCGGTACTGGGCGGTGGTCGACGAGGCCGCGCTGCGCCGGGTGACCGGCGACGAGCGGATCATGAGCGACCAGATGCAGCACCTGGTCAAGTGCAGCACGATGGCGCACGTCACGCTCCAGGTGCTGCCGTACAGCGTGGGCGCGCACCCGGGGATGTACGGGAAGTTCGCGATCCTGGAGTTCGAGGACGCGTCCGACGCGACGGTGGTCTACCTGGAGGGCGTCACCAGCGACCTGTACCTGGAGAAGCCCAACGACGTGCAGGACTACAGCATGATGTACGAGCACCTGAGGGCGCTGGCGCTCGGGCCCGACCAGTCCCGGCAGTTCATCATCGAACTCGCCGAAGAATACGCCCAGTAGCGCGAAGGCCGCAGGTTACACCGTGCAAGCGACCTTCGGTGGCCCGTCGTGGAATATGCCATCCGGTCGAGTGAACAGCCCCTCCGGAGACTGATGTTGGCCGGTAGCGTCGTTCGCGTCACGAGGGAGTCAACCGCCCCTCAGGCCACTCACACACCCGGAGCTGAAATGATCAAGCAGCCCAGCCGGCACGGTGTCACCGCGGCGTGGAAGAAGTCGTCGTACTCGGGTGCGCACGGCGACTGCGTGGAGGTCCGCGCCCCGGGCCCGCAGGCGATCGCGGTGCGCGACTCCAAGAACCCGCAGGGCCCCGCGCTCTCCTTCTCCTCGCAGGCGTGGGCGGCGTTCGTGGCCGACGTCGAGGCAGGCGCGTTCGACCGCGGCTGACGCCGCGCCCAGTAGTACCCCCGAGCCCTCTCGTCTGGCCGCCGTCCTGGTCGAGGGGGCTCACCCACGCCCGAACGCGCCCACGCCGACCGCCCGATGGAGCCGAGGGCCGTTCCGCCCGTTCACGACGACTACCTGACAGGCCCGTACACGACGACCGCCTGACAGGCCGGTACATTCCGCGCGATCGCCCGGGTAGGCGCCGGGTCATGGACCGGATACTCGTCGGCACCTGCTCGTGGACCGACCGCGCCCTGCTGGACAGCGGCTGGTACCCGCCTGCCGCCCGCGACGCCGGGACCCGGCTGCGGTACTACGCGAGCCGCTTCCCGGTGGTCGAGGTCGACGCCACCTACTACGGCCTGCCGAACGCCCGCAACAGCGCGCTGTGGGCCGAACGGACGCCGGACGGCTTCGTCTTCGACGTCAAGGCGTTCTCCCTGATGACGGGCCACCCGACCCGGATCGCCGCGCTGCCTGCGGCGCTGCGGCCGTCCGGGCGCCCGCAGCGGATGCTGCGCCCCGGTGACGTGCCGCGGGGTGTGGTGGACGAGGTGTGGCGCAGGTTCCTCGACGGGGTGGAGCCGCTGCGGAGGGCCGGGCGGCTGGGCACGCTGCTCTTCCAGTTTCCGCCCTGGTTCGCCCCGGGCCCGCGCGCCCTGGCCCACCTCGCCCTGTGCCGCGAACGCCTCGGGGACCGGCCGATGGCGGTGGAGTTCCGGCACCCCGACTGGTGGCGGCCCGACCGCCGCGAGCACACCGCCCGTACGCTGGCGGACCTGCGCTGCGACGCCGTCTCCACCGACACGGTCGAGGGCCCGGTCACGCCGCCGTGGGCCACCGGTCCTGGCCCGGCCGTGGTCCGCTTCCACGGCCGCAGTCCTTCCTGGGGCACGGGCAGCAAGGAGGACCGCTTCCGCTACGCGTACACCGCCGGGGAGTTGGAGTCCTGGCTGCCGCGGATCGACGCACTGGCCCGGCGGGCGGACAGCGTGCACGTGCTCTTCAACAACTGCTGCGGCACGGCGGCCGTCCGGGCGGCGGAGACGATGCGCGAGCTGACGGCGTGTGCCACGGCGACGGGTTTCCCGGCTTCGGGCTGAGCGGTGGTGCGCGGCCTCAGGCGTTCGGGGCCCGCCGCCTCACGCCTTCACACGAGAGCCCTCTCACGCGTTCGGGTAGCGGCGCAGCCATCCGTCGCCGTGCAGGCCCGCCGACTGCGTCATCTCCATGGCGAAGTCGTCCGCCAGCGTCAACAGCGCCCCCCGGCCCTCCAGTTCGACCACCCACGCGGGCGGTAGCGCCGTCTCGCCGTGCTGGACGCCCAGGAGGTTGCCGCAGATCGAGCCGGTCGAGTCGCTGTCGCCGGAGTGGTTGACGGCCAGCAGCAGCCCGTGGCGCACGTCCTCGGCGACCAGCGCGCAGTACACGCCGATCGCCAGCGCCTCCTCCGCCGTCCAGCCCTCCCCCAGCGACTGCACGCGTTCCGGCGTGGGCAGCCCCTGCCGCACCGCGCCGAGCGCCGCCCGTAGCGCCTCCGTGGTCTCCTCGTGGCCGGACTGCGGCGCGAGGTGGGCCAGCGCCCGCTGCACGGCGGCGTCCAGCGGCTCGCCGTGCGCCAGCGCGTGCACGATGACCGCGAACGCGCCCGCCGACAGATAGCCGGTGGGATGCCCGTGGGTCTGCGCGGCGCACTCCACCGCGAGCTGGAAGACCAGGCCCGGTTCCCAGCCGACCAGCAGGCCGAAAGGCGCCGAGCGCATCACCGTTCCGCACCCCTTGGACCGCGGGTTCTTCGGCGCGGCCGGTGTGCCCATCCGCTCGTCGCCCAGCCCGCTCAGGCAGGCCTGCCCGGGCGCCCTGCGGGAGTAGAGCCACTCCTCGCGGGCCAGCCAGCCCTGGTCCTTCTTGCGCTCGTCCGGCCCCCAGTCGGCCTGGGTGGTCGCCCAGCGCAGGTAGGCGCGGTGCACGTCGGTCGGCGGGTGCCACACCCCGGCGTCCCGGCGTACGTGCGCCCGGATCAGGCCCTCCATCGTGAACATCGTCATCTGGGTGTCGTCGGTGATCGCCCCGCGCCTGCCGAACGCCGGCACGTAGTCGGTGACACCCGCCTCGCCGTGGGTGCGGCGGATGGCGTCCAGCGAGTCGAACTCGATCCCCGCGCCCAGCGCGTCGCCGATCGCCCCGCCCAGCAGGCATCCGCGCACCCGGCTGCGGAAGTCCTGTTGCTGTGCCCGTCCCCAGATCTCGTTCACGGTGGTGCTCCCCTCCCCAATCCGGCGCGCAGCACTGTAATGGAACGGTGTAATGCACAGGTCAGACCGAGCCAGACGCACAGCGGCCGGACCGGGCCGGGCGGACGGCGCCCGGCCGCGGGCTCTAGTCCCCCACGACCGGCAGCAGTTGCGGCAGGTGGCCGTCGGAGGCCAGCCCGGCGGCCTGCCGTTCCCCGGAGACCTCGCCGTACGTCGTGGTGCGCTGCCGCGCCGGGCGCCCGGCCGCCTCGGCTATGGCGACCAGGTCGCGGATCGAGCGGTACGAGCCGTAACTCGACCCGGCCATCCGGGAGATGGTTTCCTCCATCAGCGTGCCGCCCAGGTCGTTGGCGCCGGAGCGCAGCATCTCGGCGGCGCCCTCGGTGCCGAGCTTGACCCAGCTGGTCTGGATGTTGGGGATGTGCGGGTGCAGCAGCAGCCGGGCCATCGCGGTCACCGCGCGGTTGTCGCGGGTGGTCGGGCCGGGCCGGGCGATGCCGGCCAGGTAGACGGGTGCGTTGGTGTGGATGAACGGCAGGGTCACGAACTCGGTGAATCCGCCGGTCTGTTGCTGGATGCGGGCGAGCAGCCGCAGGTGGCCCAGCCAGTGCCGCGGCTGGTCCACGTGGCCGTACATCATCGTGGACGAGGAGCGGATGCCGAGTTCGTGCGCGGTGGTGACGACCTCGACCCAGGTGGCGGCGGGCAGCTTGCCCTTGGTGAGGACCCAGCGCACCTCGTCGTCGAGGATCTCGGCGGCGGTGCCCGGGATGGAGTCGAGGCCCGCCTCCTTGGCGGCGGTCAGCCAGTCGCGGACCGACATGCCGGTGCGCGTCGCTCCGTTGACGACCTCCATCGGCGAGAACGCGTGCACGTGCATGCCGGGGACGCGTTCCTTGACGGCGCGGGCGATGTCGAAGTACGCGGTGCCGGGCAGGTCGGGGTGGATGCCGCCCTGCATGCACACCTCCGTCGCGCCGACCTCCCAGGCCTGCGCGGCGCGGTCGGCGACCTGGCCGATGGACAGGGTGTAGGCGTCGGCGTCGGTGCGGCGCTGGGCGAAGGCGCAGAAACGGCAGCCGGTGTAGCAGACGTTGGTGAAGTTGATGTTCCGCGTGACGATGTACGTCACGTCGTCGCCGACGGTGTCGCGGCGCACGTCGTCCGCGATGCGGCACAACGCGTCCAGCGCGGGCCCGTCGGCGTGCAGCAGGGCGAGCGCCTCGGCGTCGGTCAGCCGCGTCGGGTCGTCGGCGGCGGTGGCGAGCGCGGCGCGCACGTCCGCCTCGATGCGGTCGGGCGCGGCGGAACCGGCCTGTTCGCGCAAGGCTTCCCAGTCGCCGTAGACCTCGTCGAAGTCCTCGCGGCGGTCGCTGGAGCGGCCCTCGGTGTCGATGGCGGTGTGCAGGTCGGTGCGGCCGCTGCCGCGCGCACTCACGCTGAAGGTGTCCTCGGGCTCCTGCCAGGGCAGGCCGCGCGGCACGGTGTCCTCCCGGGCCAGCCCGGTGCCCGGTTCGGCCAGCGCGTTCACGTGCGGCAGCACGCGCGGGTCGAGCCAGGGCTCGCCGCGGCGGACGAACTCCGGGTAGACGGTGAGCCGTTCGCGCATCGTGAAGCCCGACTCGGCGGTGCGGGCGCGCAGTTCCTCGATGTGCGGCCAGGGGTGCTCGGGGCTCACGTGGTCCGGGGTGACCGGTGAGACGCCGCCCCAGTCGTCGATGCCCGCCGCGATCATGCGCGCGTACTCGCCCGCGACGAGGTTGGGCGGGGCCTGGATGCGGGCGGAGGGGCCCAGGACGATCCGGGCGACGGCGATCGCGGCGACCAGGTCGTCCAGTTCCGCGTCCGGCATGCCGCGCATCGCGGTGTCCGGCTTGGCGCGGAAGTTCTGGACGATGACCTCCTGCACGCCGTGGTACTGCCGGGCGACCGAGCGGATGGCGAAGACCGACTCGGCGCGCTCGGCGTACGTCTCGCCGATGCCGATGAGGATGCCGGTGGTGAACGGCACGTTGGTGCGCCCGGCGTCCTGGAGCACGCGCAGCCGGACCGCGGGCTCCTTGTCGGGCGAGCCGTGGTGGGGGCCGCCCGGCTCGGACCACAGCCGGGTCGCCGTGGTCTCCAGCATCATGCCCATCGAACCGGCGACGGGCTTGAGGCGCTGGAAGTCGGTCCACGACATCACGCCCGGGTTGAGGTGCGGCAGCAGCCCGGTCTCCTCCAGCACGCGGATCGCCATGGCGCGCACGTACGCGACGGTGTCGTCGTAGCCGTGCGCGTCGAGCCACTCGCGGGCCTCGGGCCAGCGGTCCTCCGGTTTGTCGCCGAGGGTGAACAGCGCCTCCTTGCAGCCCGCTTCGGCGCCGCGCCGGGCGATGTCCAGCACCTCGTCCGGCGAAAGGAACATCCCGTGCCCGGCCCTGCGCAGCTTGCCGGGGACGGTCACGAAGGTGCAGTAGTGGCACTTGTCGCGGCACAGGCGGGTGAGCGGGATGAAGACGTTGCGCGCGTACGTGATGACGCCGGGGCGGCCGGCGTCGTCCAGCCCCGCGTCCCGCACGCGCGCGGCGGCCCGCGTCAGCGCGTCGAGGTCCTCGCCGCGCGCCCGCAGCAGCACGGCGGCCTCGGAGACGTCCAGCGCGACCCCGGAGCGCACCCGGCCCAGCGCGCGGCGCATCGCGTTGGCGGTCGGCGTCGGCTCCTCGGGCGGACGTCCCGGCAGGCTGCTGCTGTTCATGATCCGAGCATAGAAGCGACCACCGACAGCGGCGGAGGGGCCGCGCTGCGCGCTTCGTCACAGGTGGAGAAGGAATAATGGCGCGGTGGGGGCGCGCCGAGGCGAGGCGGAGCCGGGGGCGCCGGAGCCGGGGGCCGCCGGGGCGGCGTCTACAGGAACTGGGCGTACTCGTCCAGTGTCCGCAGGACGTCCTCCGTACCGGCGGGCGGCAGTTGTGCGACGGCTTCCGTGATCCCCAGGTCACGCAGGCGGGCGAGTCGGTCGTGGGTGGGGCGCAGGCCGTAGGGGACGACGCGGGGTTCGCCGGTGCGTCCGGCGGCGTTCCAGGCGTGGCGCAGGCGGGCGACGGACTCGTCGAGGCCGCGCCCGCCGATGGGCAGCCAGCCGTCGGCGTAGGCGGCGATGTCGGCGAAGAGGCGGGGTCCGACGGCGCCGCCGAGCAGCACGGGGACGGGGCGGTGCGGCTTGGGGTGGGCGTCGCTGGCGCTGACGGAGGCGAACTCGCCCTCGTACGGCGTGGGTTCGGCGGCCCACAGGGCGCGCATGACGGCGACCTTGTCCCGGACGGCGGTGCGCCTGCGGGGCCAGTCGACGCCGTGGTCGCGTGCTTCCTCCTCGTTCCACCCGAGGCCGACGCCGAGGGTGAAGCGGCCGTCGGAGAGCAGGTCGAGCGTGGCGATCTCCTTCGCGAGCACGATGGGGTCGCGCTGCGCGACGAGGGCGACGCCGGTGCCGAGCCCGATGCGGGTGGTCACGACGGCGGCAGCGGCCAGCGCGACGAAGGGGTCGAGGGTGCGCCCGTACTCCCGCGGCAGCGGCTCGCCCATCGGCGCGGGGGTGTCACGGCTGACGGGGATGTGGGTGTGCTCGGGCAGGTAGAGCCCGCCGAACCCGCGTTCCTCCAACTCCCGCGCGAGCCGCACGGGACGAATGGTCTCGTCGGTCAGAAACGCGCCGACAGCGATCCGCACGAGCACCTCCGAACGGCCTCCGAAAGGCCTCCGTTGGACGACGACGGCTCCATCATCCCGGCGAAACCACCGCAACGCACGCAGGGCGCGGGCACACCTCGACCAGAGAGGCGGGGCGCACCGTCACGCTGGAGGTTGGAGGTCGTCGGTCACGCGAGGGTCATTTCGTAGCGCAGCCGTTGGCGGTGGGCGGGGAAGACCATCAGGTCGACCTGAAGAGGGCGCCCATCCGCGTCCAGGGTGCGGCGGGTCAGGGTCAGTACGGGCTGCGTGTCGGCCAGGCCGAGCGCGTCGCGTTCTTCCGCGGTCGGCATGCGCGCGCTCACCTCTTCCTCGACGCGCCGCCCCACGTGGCCGAGTTGGCGCAGGAGGATGACCGCGCCACCGCGGATCTTCCCCGTACGGGCCAGCGCGGTGCCCGAGGCGATCCGGGTCGGGTAGTAGGTGTCGGTGAGTTCGGTGGGCACGTCATCGAGATACATCACCCTGCGCCGCACGACCACGGCGCCGTCCTCGCCCAGCAGCCGCGCCACGACAGCCGGTGCGGACACCTCGCCCGCGAACGTGATCCGCTGCGTGCCCTTCCCGCCCGACGCGGCGGCCTCCTCGGCCCACGGCTCGGCTTCGCCGTCCGCACGCGGCCGCACGTAGGGCGTCGAACTCCCCACCCACACAACTTCGCCCACGCGTGCCCTCCCTGCATCCCGGTCCTGTCCGTCTTCACGCTAGGCGGCCGGGCGCCATCACGCCGTGCTTCACGGAGTGCCAACGGGCCGGATGTTCACCAGCTGAGCGTGGCCGTCACCGGCAAGTGGTCGCTGCCGTCGGCCGGCAGGACGCGTGAGCTGTCCGGCCGTACGCCGCGGACCAGGATCTGGTCGATCCTCGCCACCGGGAACGCCGCCGGCCACGTGAAGCCGAAGCCGTTCCCTGCCACCTCCTGGGCCGAGCGCAGCCGTGAGGTGATCCCGGTCAGCGCGCGGTCGTCCGTGGTGCCGTTCAGGTCGCCGAGCAGCACGACCCGCCTGCCCGGATCGGCCGCGACCGCCGTGCCGAGCGTCCGCGCGCCGATGTTCCGCGAGGCCGTCCAGAAGCCCGCCCGGGGGTTCACCCGTACCGACCCCAGGTGGGCGACGTACACCGTCAGCGCGCCGTGGCGCGTGGTCACCGTCGTGCGCAGCGCCCGGTTCGCGGCCGACTTCTCGGCGGCCGGCTTGGTGGCCGCCAGCGGGCCGTAGTCCATGATGTCGATCGGCCGGGTGTCCGACAGCGGCAGCTTGCTCCAGAGGCCGACCGTGCCCATCACCGTGCGGTACGGGTACGCGTCGGCCAGCTGCTTCTCGTACGTGCTGGTGGCCTGCGGGGTCAGCTCGACCAGGGCCAGCAGGTCCGCGCCGGAGGCGACCAGGGCGCGGGCGGTGCGGGCCGGGTCGTGGTTGCCCGCGTCGACGTTCTGCTCGGCCACGGTGAGGTCGCCGCCCGGGTGGGACTTGTCGACGAGCAGCCCGCCGAAGAGGTTCAGCCACGCCACGACCGGCAACAGCAGAGCGAGCGTCGCGGAGGCGGAGCGGCGCCACAGCGCCCCGGCCAGCAGCAGCGGGACGAACACGCCGGACCACGGCAGGAAGGTCTCCACCAGGCTTCCGACGTTCCCGAACCCGTTCGGGATCTCGGCGTGCAGCAGCATGAGCAGCCCGAGCAGCAGTGCCGCCGCCGTCAGCACCGGTCCGCGCCTCCACGGTCCCCGGCGGACGCCCGGTGCCGGCCGGGCCCCACGCCGACCGGTACCGGTCTCGCGGCGGAGAGCGGTACCGCTCCCGCCGCGGCCTTCGTCCATCGTCGTTTCCGGGCTCGGTTCGTTCATGCCGCCAGACAACGCGGCGTGGTGTTGTCGGCGCGTATGGGAATTTCGATACGCGGACGATATGCGCCCACTCGTACCATCAGGGGCATGCGCGTCTTGCTCGTCGAGGACGAACCCTTTCTGGCGGAAGCCGTCCGCGACGGGTTGCGCCTGGAGGCGATCGCGGCCGACATCGCGGCCGACGGTGACAGGGCGCTGGAGCTGCTGAGCGTCAATTCCTACGACATCGCCGTCCTCGACCGTGACATTCCCGGGCCGTCCGGTGACGAGATCGCCGCGCGCATCGTGGCCTCCGGCAGCGGCATGCCGATCCTCATGCTCACCGCCGCCGACCGTCTCGACGACAAGGCGTCCGGTTTCGCCCTCGGTGCCGACGACTACCTCACGAAGCCCTTCGCACTCCAGGAACTCGCGCTCCGGCTGCGGGCACTCGACCGCAGGCGGGCCCACAGCAGGCCACCCGTGCGGGAGATCGCGGGCCTGCGGCTGGACCCGTTCCGGCGCGAGGTCCACCGGGACGGCCGTTACATCGCGCTCACCCGCAAGCAGTTCGCCGTGCTCGAAGTCCTCGTCGCGGCCGAAGGCGGTGTCGTCAGCGCCGAGGAGCTCCTGGAGCGCGCGTGGGACGCGAACGCCGACCCCTTCACCAACGCGGTGCGCATCACCGTGTCCGCGCTGCGCAAGCGGCTCGGCGAACCCTGGATCATCGCCACGGTGCCGGGCGTCGGCTACCGCATCGACCACCGCGCCGGCACGCCGCCCGAGGGGAGCGACCGCAAGGGAGGCGGCCGTGGATAGGGCACCGGGGACGAGCGTTCGTCTCAAACTGACGCTCAGCTACGCCGGGTTCCTCATGGTGGCCGGGGTGCTGCTGCTCGCGGCGGTGTGGGCGTTCCTGCTGCGTTACGTCCCCGACCGCGCGCTCATCATCCCCGGCTCCACCGGCACCTCCCTCCACGGTGTCTTCCCCGTGCGCTCCAGCCTCCTGCACGTCTTCGCCCCGAGGGCCGCCGCGGTGCTGGCGCTCCTGCTGGCGTTCGGCCTGGCGGGAGGGTGGATCCTCGCCGGGCGCATGCTCGCCCCGCTGACCGCCGTCACGGACGCCACCCGCCTGGCCACCGCCGGTTCGCTCTCGCACCGGATCCGGCTGCCGGGCCGCAGGGACGAGTTCCGCGAACTCGCCGACGCCTTCGACACGATGCTGGCGCGGCTCGAAGCCCACGTCGCCGAGGAACGGAGGTTCGCGGCCAACGCCTCCCACGAGCTGCGCACGCCGCTGGCGATCTCGAAGGCACTGCTCGACGTGGCCCGCGCCGATCCCGAGCGGGACACCGGCGAAGTCCTCGACCGCCTCCACGCCGTCAACGCCCGGGCGATCGGCCTCACCGAGGCGCTGCTCCTGCTCAGCCGCGCCGAGCAGCGGTCCTTCACGCGGGAGCGGGTCGACCTGTCGCTCGTGGTGGAGGAGGCCACCGAGACGCTCCTGCCTCTCGCGGAGGAACACGGCGTCACCGTCGAGATCCGCGCCGACCTCACGCCCGCGTCCGGATCGCCCGCGCTGCTGCTGCAACTGACCACGAATCTCGTGCAGAACGCGATCGTCCACAACCTGCCGAGGAACGGCACCGTGTGGGTGAGCACCGGCCCTGCCCCCACCGGTGTGGTGCTGACGGTGGAGAACACCGGCGAGCCGGTTCCCCCGCGGTTGCTCGCCACGCTCACCGAACCCTTCCAGCGCGGTTCCGAACGCGTCCGCACCCACCACGCGGGCGTCGGCCTCGGGCTGGCGATCGTCGAGACCATCACCCGCGCGCACGACGGAACGCTCACCCTCACCGAGCGCCCCGCCGGCGGGCTGCGCGTCACCGTGGAACTTCCCGCGGCGGACCCGCCCCCCGACCGCCGCCGAACGGGCTGACCGACCTGACCGGTCCGACCGACTGACCGGCCTGACCGGGCCCGACCGGTCTGACCGACCTGACCAGGCCTTGCTCAGCCGATCGTCCGCGGCCGGTCCGTCCGGGGCTCCTCCGTCCTGGCCAGCGGGCGGGAGACCAGTGCCCCGCCGAGCTTCTCCGGGTTGCGGACCGCGTACATGCCGTGGATCAGGCCCTCGTCGATCTCGAAGACCAGGACCGAGTCGAGGCCGTCCGGTGTGCGCAGCAGCAGCGCGGGCATGGCGTTGCAGCTCGTCCACTCGGCGTCCGCGCCCAGCCCGGTGGTCCGTGCGATCCCGGCGATGAAGCGCGCGACCTGCGTCCGGCCGCTGACCGGCTGCAACGCGGCGGCCGCGCGGCCCCCGCCGTCCGAGATGTGCACCACGTCGGGGGCCATCAGGCTCATCAAGGCCTCGACGTCCCCCGTTCCGGCCGCGCGCAGGAAGCGGTCGACGACCTCCCGTGCCGTTCCCGGATCGGGCCGGAAGCGCCTGCGCCGGGCGCGGACGTGTTCGCGGGCGCGGTGCGCGATCTGCCGTACCGCCGCCTCCGACTTGCCGACCGCCTCGGCGACCTCGGCGTGCGGGTAACCGAACACCTCCCGCATCACGAACACCACGCGCTCGTCGGGGCCCAGCGTCTCCAGCACCAGCAGCATCGCCATCGACACCGACTCCGCGAGGGCGACGTCCTCGCCGACGTCCGGCGCGGTGCGGACCGGCTCGGGCAGCCACTGCCCCACGTAGTCCTCGCGCCGCCGCCGCGCCGCGCGCAGGTGGTTGAGCGCCTGGCGGGTGACCGTACGCACCAGATAGGCGCGCGGGTGCTCGACCTGCTCCCGGCGCACCGCGTGCCACCGCAGGTAGCTGTCCTGCACGACGTCCTCGGCGTCCACCGCGCTGCCGAGGATCTCGTACGCGATCGTGAACAGCAGCGGCCGGCACTCGGCGAACTCGCGGGCGGCCCCGTCGCCGCCTCCGGCTGTCCCCCGGTCGTCCTCGCTCACCGCTCACCCCGCATGGCTCGTCGTCGTCCTCACGCGCGTCCCAACGCGACGTGTGGACATCGCGCCCACGGAGAGTGTGACACCGGGGCGGGTGACACCGGTCACGCCGCATGCCGGCTCATGCCCGCGCCGCGCCGCCTCGCCTACGCTGGGAAGCGTGACGCAGCAGCCGAGCGGCGACGACGACACCCTGGTCCTGCGCGGGCAACTGCCGCCCGGCGCACGGGACTTCGTGGAGGTGCCGTTCGCCGTGCCGGACGGCGTGCGGGAGATCGCCGTGTCGTACGCGTACGCGCGGCCCGACGTGCCGGACGGGACGCTGGGGAACGCCTGCGACATCGGCCTGCTCGACGCGGACGGGCGCTTGAGGGGGTGGTCGGGCGGCGCCCGCGACTCCTTCCGGGTGGGCGAGCGCGACGCCACGCCCGGCTACCTCCCCGGCCCGATCGCCCCGGGGACGTGGCGCGTCCTGCTCGGCCCCTACACCGTCGCCCCGCAGGGCCTCCCGTACGAGATCCACGTCACCCTGCACCACGCCCCCGCGATCGGACCTCCGGCGCCCGCCCCCGCCTATCCCCCGTCCCGCGCTCCCGGCCGCGGCCGTTCCTGGTACCGCGGCGACTGCCACCTGCACACCGTGCACTCCGACGGCTCCCGCACCCCCGCCGAACTGGCCGCCGCCGCCCGGGCCGCCCGCCTGGACTTCATCGTCAGCACCGAGCACAACACCACGTCCGCGCACGCCGCGTTCGCCGCCGAGGCCGGGGACGACCTGCTGATCCTCACCGGCGAGGAGATCACCACCCGCAACGGCCACCTGCTCGCCCTCGGCACCGACCCGGGCACGTGGTTCGACTGGCGCTTCCGGGCCCGCGACGAGGACGCCTTCGCCCGCACCGCGCGGGCGATCCGCCGCGCGGGCGGCCTCGTCGTCCCGGCGCACCCGTACGGCCTGCACCTGGGCAGCCAGTGGAAGTTCGGCTACGAGCACGCCGACGCCGTGGAGGTCTGGAACGGCACCTGGACGCTGGACGACGAGGCGGCGCTCGCCACGTGGGACAACCTGCTGGGCCACCGCGTGCTGCCCGCGATGGGCAACTCCGACGCGCACCGCGAACCGCAGGTGGTCGGCCTCCCACAGACGGTCGTGCGCGCCGACGCGCTGGAGCGCGGCGCGATCCTGGACGGGCTGCGGGCGGGCCGCAGCTGGATCGCCGAATCGGCCGACCTCGACGTGGAGTTCGAGGCGGTCGCGGAGGGTGGTGCCCGGGCGGGCGTCGGCGACACGCTGCCGGTACGCGCCGACGAGCCCGTCGCCGTCACCCTGACCGTCACCGGCGTGCCCGACCCCGTCGTGCGGCTGGTCACCGACGAGGGCCAGACGCACCTGGCGTTCGCCGAGCGCGTCGAGTGGCGCACGACGTCCGCCGCGACCGCGTACGTCCGCGCGGAGGTACGGCACGCGGGCAACGGAACGATGGCGGCGCTGACCAACCCGATCCGGCTGCTCGACACGCCCACGGAAGGCGGACGATGAACCCGACGACGACCGTACGCGCCCCGCGTGGGCGGGAGTTGATCGTCACGGCGTCGCGCGATCTGACCGCGTGGCTGGCCCGGCGCCCCCTGGACGCGGTCCGCCGCGGGCACACCGTCATCGGCCATTCCGGCCCCCTGCGCACGACCGTCGGCCTGGTCCTGGCCACGGAACTGCTGGCGGAGGGTCTGATGGACGTCTCGATGCTGCCGCCTTCGTGGCGCGCGTTCCACCTGCTGTGGATGGCGCTGCTCGCGGACTGCTTCCTCGCGTTCGTCGCCACCACCAAGCGCCGCCCGCACGTGCTGACGGCGACGACGCTGCGGCTCAGCGCGGGGCCGCTGGGCGAGGTGGAGGTGCCGCTGTCCGCGATCGCCTCCGTACGGCGGGAGTTGACGTCGGCGAGCGGTCTGGGCGTCCGCGGGATCCCGGACCGCCCCGGCTCGCTCCTGTGCACGGTCAGCGGCACCGCCGACGTCACCGTGGAGCTGCGGGAGCCGCACACCGTCCGCCTCGCGAACGGCACGACGCACCACGCCACCCGCCTCCACTTCGCCGCGAACACCCCGGCGACGGCACACCAGTTGATCGGGACGGCGGTGCGGTCGGCGGGACGGTGAGGGTCGCCGGTCGACGGGGCGGTGAGGACGCCGGCCGGCGGGGCGGCGAGGGTCGCCGGTCGGCGGGGCGGTGAGGGGCGCCGGTCGCCCTCGCGCGTCAGGGCGTCGCCGTGCCGCGCAGGCGGGTCGTGCGGTGGATCGGGTCCGTGTCCAGGGCGGGAATGACGTGTTCGCCCATGAGCCGGATCGTCGTCAGCGCCTCCTCGCGCGGCAGCCCCACGGGCAGGCAGAACGCCAGCTGGTCGGCGCCCGCCGCCTCCCAGCGCTTGCACTGCGCCAGCACCTCCCCCGGGTCGCCGCAGATCAGCAGTTCCTCCGCGATCAGCAGGTCGATGATCTCCGGCGTGTACTCCGGCAGCCGTTCGGGCCAGCGCGGGACGCCCTCGGGACGCGGGAAGGTGTCGTGGTAGCGGAAGAGCAACGAGTGCAGGTAGCCGAGGTCGGCGCGCACGGCCGCCTCGCGGGCCTCGGCGGAGGTCTCCGCGCAGATGGCCGTCGTGGTCACCATCACGTTGTCGTTGACGAACGCGCCGACCGGCTCCGCGTCACGGACCGCGGTCCGGTAGGAGTCGACGACCCACTCCATGTCGGAGACGCTCTGCACGCTGAAGCCCAGCACGCCCAGGCCCTTGCGGGCGGCCATCGCGTACGACGACGGCGACCCGGCCGCGTACCACATCGCGGGATGCGCGGGCCCGTACGGCTTGGGCAGCACCTTGCGCGGCGGCAGGGACCAGTGCGCGCCCTCGAAACCCGGGTAGGTGTCGTTCAGCCACATCCGGGGGAACTGCGCGATCGTCTCCTCCCAGATCTCCCGGGTGACGTCCAGGTCCGTGACGCCGGGCAGGAAGCCGAGGACCTCGTGGCTGCCCGCGCCGCGCCCGGAGCCGAACTCGAAGCGCCCGCGCGTGAGGTGGTCGAGCATGGCCACGCGTTCCGCGACCTTGACGGGGTGGTTGACCTGCGGCAACGGGTTGAAGATGGCGGAGCCGAGGTGAATGCGCTCGGTGGCGTGCGCGAGGTAGCCGAGGAAGACGTCGTTGGCCGACAGGTGGGAGTACTCCTCCAGGAAGTGGTGTTCGCTGGCCCACGCGTACTTGAAGCCCGCGCGGTCGGCCGCGACGACGTAGTCCACCTCTTCCAGCAGCGCGTGGTGCTCGGCCTCCGGGTCGGTCCTCGACCGCCCGGCGGGCACGTACCCCTGAACGAAGATCCCGAACTCCACTGCTCCGCCTCCCCCTTGGCGACGCCCGGACGACACCCGGGCGCGCTCAGGTCGGTCCTACCCGATGACGGGACGCGGCGCACCGGGAACGGGCAGGCCGGTTCCTGCCAACCGCGCCTCGGGAACGCCCGCTACGTGCCGGAGGCGTCGCCGCCCGCCGCGTACCGGGCCGGAGGCGCCCCGACGACCGCGGTGAAGTCCCGTACCAGGTGGGCCTGGTCGGCGTAGCCGAGGTCCGCGGCGAGCGCGGCCCAGTCCACCGCCGCGCCGCTGTCCGCCCTTGCCGCCGCCTCGTGCAGCCGGGCCCTGCGCAGCACCCACTTCGGGGGCACGCCGACGTACTCCGCGAAGAGCCGTTGCAGGGTCCGTACGGAGTGCCCTGATTCGGTAGCGAGTTGGCCGACGCGGAGCAAGGCCGGGGCGCCCGCGATCCGGTCCACGAGGGCGGCGGCCTCACGCGCCGCCGGATCCGGCACGGCACCGTCCAGCACGCCGCGCAGGAAGTCCTGCGCCGCCCGCTTCATCACGGCGACGTCGCGGGCGCCGAGCACCACGCGTTCGGTGCGCGTGACCGCCTCGCCGAACAGGTCCGCCGCGGGCACCCTGCGGTCCGTGAGCGCGGCCACCGGCCCGTCGAACAGGGCCCGGAAGGCCCCGGGGCGGAACTTCACGCCGAAGACGTGCCCGGCGCCGGTGAGGTGGTGGGCGTAGACACCGCGGTTGACGCCGTACACGGCGGCCTGGGGGCGCTCGAAGACCAGGTGGACGTTGGGGTGGGACAGCACGCGCTGGTCGTGCGCCGGGCGCCCGCGCAGGTCCCAGCGCACGACCCAGTGGAACTCGACGTACGGCGCCAGGTCGTCGTCCGGCTCCTCGCGCAGCAGCTCGAAGTGCCGCGCCGCCAGGTCCGGCCGCAGCACCCCGCGCCCGATGCCGGGGGTGGTCACCCTGGCAGCGTAATCCGGTCGGCGGCCGTTGTCGCGTTTGTTCAATACCGCCGCTGACCTGCCGCGTTAGCGTCGTGACCATGAACGAGACGCTCTATGGGCAGATGGTCGCGGCCGCGGAACTCGCCGTTCGCACGGCGCGCGGGGTGCGCCGCGAGCAGTTGGACGACGCGACGCCGTGCGCGAAGTTCGACGTGCGCGCGCTGGTCGACCACTGGGTCCTGTACACCTCGCACGGCCTTGAGCACCGCGCTCGCCGCGAGCCGCTGCCGCCCGCGCTGACCGAACGCGACTTCACCGCCGACCCGGAGTGGGCGCAGGCCTACGCGGAGCAGTTGGAGCGCGCGGTGGCGGCGTGGGCGGAGCCGGAGGCGTGGCGTGGGGAGGTAGACCTCGGCGGCGGGACGACGATGCCGGCCGAGGCGATCTTCTCCATGATCCTCAAGGAGATGGTCGTCCACGGCTGGGACGTGGCCCGCGCGACCGGGCAGGACTTCCCCTGCCCGCCGTCCACGGCGACGACGGTGCTCGCGGTGGTCGAGGAGTACGCGCCGGTCTACCGGCAGTACGACGGCTTCGCGGATCCGGTGGCCGTCCCGGAAGGGGCGTCCGCGTTCGACCGGGCGCTCGGGCTCTCGGGCCGCGACCCGGGCTGGGCGCCGCCGCGGGCCGAGGGCATGACGTACCTGGCGTAACGGTTCTGCTGCTCCCGTACGGCTGATACCTGCCCCCGTGCGCCCCCGGCGTGCGCCCGCTTCGGCGCCTGATTCAAGCCAAATGCGAGTCGGCGTTGAGCCGTTACGGGCCGGCGTCGAGCCGTTACGGGCCGGCCGTGGGCCGAACCGGGTGCCGCGGAGCCGCGCACCGGGCCCTCACCCGTCCCCGCGCGGCCCCTGCGTCTCCCACACGACGCGGCCCTCGTGGACCGGGAGCAGCAGCCGCCAGACCGCGTCGTCCACGCCGTGGACCGACGCGATCCAGCCCAACTCCTCGTCCTTGACGCCGATCCGGCAGGCGTCCTGGAGTTCGCCGAGCACGTGCAGCAGGTCGCCGTGGCTGAACGCGGGCTCCATGCGGCCCGCGAAGGCCTCGCCGGGCGCGCCGGGCACGTAGCGCCGGTAGGCGTCCGCGCCGCGCAGTATCCCCACCGGCCGCCAGCGGTCGGCGAGTTGAAGCACGGGACGGCCGCCGACCATCGTGCCGTCGGCCTCCAGCACCGGCACCCGGTCCCGGTTCACCGGCAGCGCCGACCAGCCGTCGGAGGCGGTCAACACGGCTGCCGGGGAGACGAGTTCGACCGCCGCCGCGAGCCCCTCGGCGCAGCGTCCCTCCCCCAGCGCGTACGGCACCGCGACCATTCCCGCGTACAGGCACCCGTAGAAGGCGCCCGCGAAGTCCGGTCCCGGCGGGTAGGCCAGCAGCACCCGGCTGCCCGGCGGCAGCGCGCCGCCGAGCCGGGCGGCCACCGCGCGGGCGCGGCGGTCGAGTTCGGCATAGCTGCACGCGGCGGTCGCCGCGAACGGGGCGCCCGGCAGCGCCCCGTAGGGCACCGCGAAAGGCGCCTCCGCGGCGCGCCTGCGCAGCATCCTGCCCGGGGTCACGACCGCTCGCATCCTCGCCGGGTCCGGCACCTGGACGCTGTCCCACGCCGTCGGCACCGACCTCTCCGGCGGTGTACACCAAGAGCACATGACAGGTCCGACACTCCTTTCCCCCACTGGCCTCACACACGGAACGTGGCATTCCGATCAATTCGCGCTGATTGGCGTACAACCGCCCGCCAGGAGGTGACCGCGCCCGGTACGACAGGGCAAACTGGCCGTCACGCGGCTGCGCTCATCACACCTGTCAGATGGTCCCGGCTCGCGATGAACGATCGATATACACGGTCGGCAGCGCGCGACCGGCCGGTGGGAAACGGAGTTCGTCATGGATGGCGGAACGGCGCCGGGACTGCGCTTCGCGCTCCTCGGCCCGGTACGGGCATGGCGGGGCGAGGAGACGCTGCCCGCGGGCTCGCCGCAGCAGCGTGCCCTGCTCGCCGCACTCCTGCTGCGCGGTGGCCGCACCGCGACCGCCGACGAGCTCATCGACGCGCTGTGGGGCGAGGCGCCCCCGGACAGCGCGCTGGCGGCGCTGCGCACCTACGCGTTCCGGCTGCGCAAGGTGCTCGGTGCGGACGCGCTCACCTCCGAGTCCGGCGGCTACGCGCTGCGCACCGGCGCGGACACCCTCGACGTCACGCGCGCCGAGGAGTACGCCGTCGAGGCGGAGAAGGCCCGGGCCGGCGGGGAGACCGCGCGCGCCCGCGAACTGCTGGCCCACGCACTGGACTTGTGGGACGGCGAACCGCTGGCCGGGCTGCCCGGGCCGTACGCGGAGGCGTACCGCACCCGGCTGTCGGAACGGCGGCTGGCGCTGCTGGAGACCCGCCTCGAACTCGACCTGGAACTCGGCGGTCACACCGACGCGGTCTCGGTGCTGACCACGCTGTCCGCGGAACACCCCTTGCGGGAGCGGCTGCGCGCCCTGCTGATGCTCGCCCTCTACCGCAGCGGCCGGCAGGCGGAGGCGCTCGGCGTCTACGCCGACACCCGGCGGCTGCTCGCGGAGGAGCTGGGCGTCGACCCGTGCGCCGAGCTGAACGAGCTGTACCAGCGCATCCTGCGCGCCGACCCCGATCTGGCGGCGCAGCCCACCGGCGCCGAGGACGCCCCGGCCGCGGGTTCGGCCGTGCGTCCCGCCCAACTCCCTGCGGCGGTAGTGGACTTCACCGGCCGGACCGCTTTCGTCGACGAGCTGGTGGAGGAGTTGTCCACGGCGGATTCGGGTGTCATGGCCCTGTCCGCGGTGGCGGGCATCGGCGGCGTCGGCAAGACCACGCTCGCCGTCCACGTCGCCCACGCGGCCCGCGACGCCTTCCCCGACGGGCAGTTGTACGTGGACCTGCAAGGCCAGGACGCCAGGCCGTCCGAGCCGGAGACCGTACTCGCCTCGTTCCTGCGGGCGTTGGGCACGCCGGACGCCGCGATCCCGGAGGGCCTGGAGGACCGCGCCGCGCTCTACCGCTCGGTGCTCGACGGCCGCCGGGTGCTCGCGCTGCTCGACAACGCGCACGACGCCGCGCAGGTGCGCCCGCTGCTGCCCGGCACGCCCGGCTGCGCGGCGCTGATCACCTCGCGGGTGCGGATGGTGGACCTGGCGGGGGCGCACCTGGTGGACCTGGACGTGATGAGCCCGGAGGAAGCGCTCCAGCTCTTCACGAAGATCGTGGGCACGGAACGGGTGATGACGGAGCGTCAGGCCGCGCTGGACGTGGTGGCCGCGTGCGGCTTCCTGCCGCTGGCCATCCGCATCGCCGCATCCCGGCTCGCGACCCGGCGCACCTGGACGGTCTCCGTGCTGGCCCGCAAGCTCAGCGACAGCAGGCGCCGCCTGGACGAGCTGAAGGCGGGCGACCTGGCGGTCAAGGCGACGTTCGAACTCGGCTACGGCCAGCTCGCCGACCACCAGGCCCGCGCGTTCCGCCTGCTGGCGCTCCCCGAGGGCCCCGACATCTCGCTGGACGCGGCGGCGGCCGTGCTCGACATGGACGCCTACGAGGCGGAGGAACTGCTGGAGGCCCTGGTCGACATCAGCCTCCTGGAATCCGCCGCCCCCGCCCGCTACCGCTACCACGACCTGCTGCGGCTGTACGCCCGCGACCGCGCGGAGCAGCACGAGACCCCGGCGGACCGCCGGGCGGCGCTCTCCCGGCTGCTGGACTTCTACCTGGCGACGGCGGCCAGCGCCTACGAGATGGAGAACCCGGGCGACCGCGTCCTGTCCCACATGGCACCGACCTCGCGGGAGGGACGGACGTTCACCACCCAGGCGGAAAGCCTGGAGTGGCTGTTCACGGAGGCGACAGGCGTGCTGGCCGCGGTACGGCAGGCCTCCGGCGCCTCGGGGGCCGAGCAGGTCCGGCAGCCCGGGGAGGAATCCGTACGCGCGGAGCGGACGACGGGGGCCGGATGCCTGCGGCGGGCCGTCGACCTGCTGTTCATGACGCAGAACCTGATGGAGTCCGGCGTTCACGCCCGCGCCTACGAGCAGTGCGCCCAGGCGGTGGCGACGGCGGCCACCGGGAGCGGGGACGCCTTGGTGGAAGGCCGGGCGCGGGTGCTGCTCGGGCGCATCCAGAGCTGGTCCAGCAGCCGCTGGGCGGAGGCCGATGTCCAGGCACAACGCGCCCAGTTGCTGGGCCTCGCCAGCGAGGATCTGCTGACCTGCAGCTACGCCCCCAACCTGCGCAGTCTGATCGCTCGCGACCAGCGCAGGTTCGCCGAGGCGGAGGAGTACTGCCTGCACGCGCTGCGGTCCTTCCGGGACGACCACAACGAACACGGCGCGGCGTCCGCTCTCAGCAACATCGCCCGAGTCCGCATCGAACTCGGCCAGCCCGACGCCGCGATCGACGCGGCCGAGCAGGGCGTGACCCTCATGCGCAGGATCGGCGCGGGCTACCGGCTGGGCAACAGCCTCTACGCCCTGGCCATCGCCCTGACGGTCAGCGGCCGCCTCGACGAAGCGCTGACGGCGCTGGACGAGGCGCTGGCCATCTTCCGCGACGCCCGCCAACCGTTGTGGGAGGGCCTGACGCTCTACCGGATGGCCGACGTCCACTTCACGGCGGGCCACTTCAGGCTGGCCGCGACGCACGCGGAGCAGTCACTCGTCCTGCTCAACGAGGGCAGCGGTCACTGGATGAGGACGTACGCGCTCACGGTTCTGGGCCACGCGCTGGACGGCATCGGCCAGCCGGACCGCGCCCGGGCCTGCTGGCGGGACGCGCTGGACTCGTCCCCCGACCCGAAGAGCGGCGAGGCGCAGAAATTGCGGCTACTCCTGGAGCGGCCCGCAGCGTCGGCTCTGGCGGTCTGAACGCCCGATTCGCCCCGAAACAGCCCTGGTCAACGGGATCACCACCCCCGTTTATCGGTTGCTTATCGACTGCTGCCAGGATTCCATCACAGCGAAATCGCTCGCCTGGTGACGCACGGGGGTCGCCACCAGGCGGGCATCGGGCTCCGAGAACACCAACGGGGAGAACCGCATGGACACCAACATTCCGAACGACGGCAAGGGGCAGCGTCCCGGCTTCGACCTCGGCGCGGGCGTCGGCGACCTGCTGGGGAACCGCGCGCCGAAGGAGCAGCCGCCCGCTCCCGTGGAGGAAGCGGAGGAGACGCCGAAGGACGGCAAGCCCGTCATCGGCCCTGACAACTGGCAGAACGGCTGATCCCAGCCGCGACGCCGGCTCGGAGCTCCTCGGGGGAACGGGGGAACACGGGGGTACGGGGGAGAACGACACGGGGGAACAACGGGGACGGGGGACAAACGGGGCCCGCGGGGGAAGCACGTGAACGGGGGAACCCGGACCAAGTAAGGGCCGTACACGGCGCGTTCACCGCGTACGCGATGCCGGCCGTAGCGCGGAGGGGGCGCCACGGCCGGTGTCCGGCGTACGCCCTTTTCCGGAATCAGCCACTCCGACCATGGAGCAGACAATGAGTCTCATACGCAGGGCCGCCCTCGTGGTGGCCGGGACGGCGGCAATCGTCGCCGCCATCGTGATACCGGCGACGGCGGCCAACGCGTCCACGCCGACCGGTATCAGCGCGGCCGTCCAGCCCGACAACTGGGCGTCCGGCTGACAAGGCCCTGCCCCTGAGCGGGGTGGCGACGGCACCGGGGGGTCCGTCGCCACCCCTTTTTTCGCGTTCTCACGAAGATTTCTCGCGTTCTCACGAAGAGCCCGCACAGCGCCCGGTGAGCCGGGCGCCCCCGCGCGGCTCACCGGGCTCCCGCCTCAGGCTTCCTGCCTGCGGGAGCCCGTGCCCTTTCCCGCGTCCAGCGCGTACACGCAGCGGTCCTTGCTGCACGCGTACACCACGCCGTCCCGCACGACCGGTGCGCCGGTGATCTCGCCGCCGGTCTCCAGCTTCCAGCGCAGCTGGCCGGTGCTCGCGTCGACCGTGTAGAGGCAGTGGTCCATCGACCCGAAGTGCAGCCGCCCTTCCGCCGCGACCGGTGCGCCGACCACCTCGCTCTGCGTCGGGAAACGCCACTTGGGCGTGCCCACCGCCGCGTCCAGGGTGTACAACGCGCTGCCGCTGCCGAGGTGGACCAAGCCGTCCGTGACGAGCAACGGCTCCGCGGACTGCCGGGCCTCGGTCGCGACCCGCCAGCGTTCGGCACCGCCGCGGGCGTCGAGTGCGTAGACCGTGCCGAGGTAGTCCACCGCGTACACGCCACCCGCGGCGTACGCGGGGGGCGCGAAGAGGACCGCGGGCGCGTCGAAGCGCCAGTGCTCGGCGCCGTCCGCGACGCCCAGCGCGAGCACCCGGCTGCCCGCCGTCACGTGGACCCGCCCGTCGGCGACCTCGGGCCGCACCGGCATCGTCCCGGCTGCCTCCTCGCCCAGCGGGTACGACCAGCGCTCAGCGCCGGAGCGGGCGTCCAGCGCGAACAGCCGCCCACCGCCCCGGTAGTAGACGACACCGTCGACCAGGGCAGGGCCCGCGTCCGGCGACTCGAAGGCGGTCTGCGCACCGGAACGCTCCCAGCGCGGTTCGCCGGTGACCGCGTCCCAGGCCCGCACCCCGCCGCCGCGCACTCCGGTGACGACCACACCCGCGCCCGCCCGCAACGCGTACACCCAGCCGTCCACCGCGGTCCGCCACAGCTCACCGCCGTCGGCGGCGTCCAGCGCGTACAGGCTCGGGCCGTCCGAGGCGAGGATGCGGCCGTTCTCGACGGTCATCGTCCAGGCGACGTCACGCGTCTTGAACTGCCGCTGCCCGGTGGCCACATCGAGCGCGTGCACCTCGAACGACGTGACGTACAGCCGGTCGGCGGCGACCGCCGGGGTACCCCACACGTCGTTGGACATACGGAACCGCCACGGCCGCCAGCGCACGTCGCGGTGGTGCGGCTCCGGCTGCTGGACGGGGAGGGAGGTGCGGTGTGGAGGTGCGTGCGGGGGCGTCGCGGGGCGGCCGTTGTGCGCTGCGGCGCTGCCGTTGGCGTGCTGCGCGGGGGCGGGGGCGTTGTCCCGGGCGGGGGCGTTGGTGGGCGCGGGGCCGTGGCCCCGCGCGGACCAGTCGATGGCGGGCCCGGCCCCGGCGGCCGCCGCGCCCCGCGGGTCCTTGGCGTCCGCCACGCGCGGCCCGGGCCCTATCGGAACGTTTCCCGCGAGCTTGACCGATCCGCCGTCACCGCCGGCACCGACCAGGTCGCCCCGGGCGGGCGGTTGCGCGGGCATCGGGGGCACGGGGTGCGATGCCGGGCCGACGGGGGCGCCGACGGCCGGGCCGCGCGGCGACGCCGCGGCACGCGCGGGCGCTCCGGCCGCCGCTGCCGCGGCCGCCGCGGCGGCACTGCGACGGCCGCTGCGCTGCTCGATCATCGCGACCGCGTGCGGAGGCAACCAGGCGGAGACCGTCCCACCGTCGTCCGCGGGGGAGAACAGGTGCGGCGCCAACTGGGCCTGCAGATCCGCCGGACTGGGCCGGTGCCCGGCCTCCATCCGCATGCACGACTCGATCAACGGACGCAACTCGTCCGGCAGCCCGGTCAGATCGGGCCCCTCACGCAACAGCATGAAGACGGTCTCGACCGGATTGGCACCCCGGAACGGCGCGTGCCCCGTCCCCGCGAACACCAGCGTCGACCCCAGCGAGAAAATGTCGCTCGCCCCGGTGACACTGCGCGAGTCCCGCGCCTGCTCGGGCGACATGTACGCGGGCGTGCCCACGGCCACGTTGGTCATCGTCAGCCGGGTGTTGGACACCCCGCTCGCGATGCCGAAGTCGATCACCCGCGGGCCGTCCTCGACCACCAGCACGTTGGACGGCTTCAGGTCACGGTGGACCAGCCCCGCACCGTGGATGGACTGCAACGCCTCCGCGATCCCGGCCGCCAGCCAGCGCACCGCCTGCGCGGGCAGCGGCCCCGACTCGTTGATTATTTCCTCGAGCGAGGGGGCCGGTACGTAGGCGGTCGCGAGCCACGGCACCGCGGCCCGCGGATCGGCGTCGACCACCGCGGCGGTGTAGAAGCCGCTGACCGCCCGCGCCGCTTCGACCTCGCGCGTGAAGCGGACCCGGAACAGCTGGTCCTCCGCCAGCTCGGCACGCACCGTCTTGATCGCCACGCGTCGGCCGGACGCCGAGCGGGCGAGATAGACCAAGCCCATGCCGCCGGCGCCGAGCCGCCCGAGGACCTCGAAAGGACCGATCCGTCTCGGGTCGTGCTGCGTCAGCTGCTCCACCACTGCCCTGCCACCTCCCCGTCCCCCGAATTCTTGCAGCCCCGGGCGACCACTCACCGCCGACCGCCCCGGGGTCGGCTGCTGATTCTTCCTGGGATACGTCCCGGTTGCGAACCCGGGGCGCGCGCCCGTGTGGCGCACCCCGCCCCCGTCCACCCCGCGCCCCCACGGACCCGCAGGTCAGACCACATCCGGGCACTTCGGCCGACCCCGCCCTTACCTCGAAGACGGCGAGTCGGCCCACAGAAGAGGGGAAAGGGCTTTTTGTCGGATGTATCGGTTGATTCGGTGTATATCAGCGGGGTGGATTGTCGGTACGGCGGTACGGCAGGACGACGCGCGGCGGGGGCGGCGGTGCGGCGGGCTCGCAGGGTCCGGGGGCCTGCGGGCTCGCGAGGTCGGTGGACCTGCGGGCGCGCGGGGGCGGCGGGCCCGGCGGGCCTGCGGAAGCGCCGGGCAGCAGGCTCGCGAAGACGACGGGCCTGCGGGCGTGCGGGGGCGGTGGGCACGGCGGGCCGGCGGAGGGCGGCACGGGCAGCGGGGCCGAGGCGCCGGGGCCGGGGCGTGCGAGCCGGGGCGGGTGCCTACTCCTGCCCGGTCCGCCTGGATATGTCGATCACCGTGAAGTGCGTGCCCTGGTTGTCCACGACCGAGGCCAGTCGGCCGTGCGGGCTGTCCTGGGGCTCCCGGTCGACCTTGCCGCCGAGCCTGCGGACCGTCGCCACCGCCCGGTCGCAGTCCTCGACGCCGAAGTACACGACGAAGTGCGAGGGCAGCTCGGCGGGGGAGTCCGCGCCCATGCGCATCCGGCCGCCCACGTAGACCTTCTCCTCCCTCTCCGCCTCTTCCCCCTCCGCGTCCTCCCCCTGTACGGCACCCCCGCCCTCCGGCCCCCGTTCGCCCTTCACGGTCCACACCTCGTAATCGAAGGGGCCGTCCGCCTGGCCGATCTGCTCCGCGTCGAAGCCGAAGACCTGCCGGTAGAAGGGGTCCACCGCGTCCTTGTCCCGCGCGTACAGCTCCGTCCAGCAGAACGAGCCAGGCCCGTTCCTCTCCTGGAAGCCCACGTGCCCCGCCCCCTGCCAGACTCCGAACACCGCGTCCCCGGGGTCGGCGGCCATCAGCAGCGAGCCCGCCTCACCGACCACCGCGGGACCGGTGATGATCTGACCGCCCGCCTTGCGGACCCGCGCTGCCGTGCCGGGGAGATCGGGCGAGGCGAAGTAGACGTTCCACACGGTGGGCATGCGCCCGTCGGGCTTGGCGATCAGGCCCGCGACGATCTTGTCGTCCCGGCGGGCCAGCGTGTAGGAGTGGCGCTCGTCGTCTCCCTCGTCGAACGTCCAGCCCAGCAGTTCTCCGTAGAAGCGCTTGCCCGCTTCCAGGTCGGGGAGCATCGCGTCCGCCCAGCAGGGCTCCCCCTCAACGAATGCCGCCATGACCATGGCTCCTCCCGTGCGAGGCATCCCCCTCGACCGGGGGGATGTCGTGATAGCCACGCTATTCCTCGTTCACGGCTTTCGCCCGGCCTGTGGACAACCTCCACTCGAACAGGTGATCAATTTATCCCGAGCATGTCGTCATACCGCGTGAGCTGACCCAGGCGGCACGCGTGGCCGACGTCTCCATGCCATCGCCTCACGCCATCACCCCAATCCCATCACCCCGATCCCATCGCCCTCACGCAATCGCCCTCGTGGAGCCGCCATCGCGCCGTCCCCCTCACACCCAGCCGCCCTCCCGCCGTCGCCCTCCCCCAGTCGCCCCCCGCCGCCGAAGACGCGTCGCCGACCCCTCATGCCGTCTCGGGGGACCTGTCAACAAAGGGCGCCTCCTCGCCGCACCCCACACCATCCCTCCGGGCGTCCACAGCCGTTCGGCGCAGAGTCAGCGCAGAAATGGCCTTTGCGCAAAGGGAGTTGTCCCGAAGCGACGCCCAAGAGCGGATCGGCCGTCACCATCGAGCGTCCTGGCCACTCCTGACGCCCGGATCGATTCCGCGTCACCAGAACGAACCCCACACCACTCCCACAGGCCATTCCCAGGGAATCCCATGAAACGACAGGCAATGGCACGGCGTGGCATGACAGAGCGTGGAGCGATGGGCTTCTCCCGACGCCATCGCAGTTCCCTTTACCCTTCCGGCATCTGACGGAGCACGCTGGGTAACCGGTGCTGACCTGCGCGTTCATGGTCGCGGGGAGCCTCCTCCCCATTTGCAGGCTGCCGAATCGCGCGCTGATCACCCGAAGGTAAACTGACGGCATGACAGGACAAGTTCGCACCGTCGACGGCCGGGTTGCCGGGCGCCGCGGGCAGGCGACGCGGCAGAAGCTGCTCGAATGCCTCAGCGAGATGCTCAGCACCCACCCGTACCGGGACGTCAAGGTCATCGACGTCGCCCGGATGGCGGGTACCTCCCCCGCAACGTTCTACCAGTACTTCCCCGACGTCGAGGGCGCCGTCCTCGAGCTCGCGGAAGAGATGGCCAAGGAAGGCACGACCCTCACCGACCTCGTCGCCGGCCGCAACTGGGTGGGCAAGCCCGCCTACGCCGCGGCCGAGGACCTGGTGGACGGGTTCCTCACCTTCTGGCGCAAGAACGACGCCATCCTGCGCGTCGTGGACCTCGGAGCGGCGGAAGGGGACAAACGGTTCTACAAGATCCGTATGAAGATCCTCAACGCCGTGACCAACTCCCTCACCGACTCCATCAAGGAGTTGCAGAGCAAGGGGAAGGTCGATAAGACGGTCAGTCCGGCGGCGATGGCCGGTTCGCTGGTCGTCATGCTCGCCGCGGCGGCCGCGCACCAGAAGGGCTTCCAGTCCTGGGGCGTCAAGCAGGCCGAGTTGAAGCCGAACCTGGCCCTTCTCGTGCATCTCGGCGTCACGGGCAAGAAGCCCACGAAGTAGGCCCCGCCCGCTTCTCGTTTCACGTCATCCGTCAGTCCTGCCACGCAACGACGCGGGCGTCTGCCGGCCCTCGGGGGAGGTTGCCGGTCCAGGCGCCCGCGCGCGTGCGTCCGGGCCCATCCGGCCCGCGCCCGGCGCACGCCCCTCTTCGCCCCCTCACGCCCCAGCGATCCCCCGCGCCCCGGCCCTGCCGCGTGATCGCCGGGTGTCCAGGCATGATCGGGGGATGCGACAAGAGACGCCGAAGAGTTCCGCCATGCGTCGGCTCACCCCGACCGAGGACAGTTCCTGGACGGTGCTGCGGACGCACCTCGTCATCTGGATCCTCTTCGGACTCCTCTGGATCAGCTGGCAGTTCTGGGGCGACGGCTCGACGTCACGCAGGCTGCTCGGCGTGGTCCTGACGCTGGTGGCGATCGCGCAGATGCTCAGCACGGTCGGCCTGATGCGCAAGAAGCGGCAGAAGGAGCGCGAGCAGCCTCCGCTGTGACCGCCCGTTCGACGCGGTGGCGTACGACGCGATGGCGTACGGCGCGATGGCCTTCAACACGGCAGCGCACGACGCGGCAGCGCACGACGCACGAGTCGGCGCGGCCAACGCGTGGACGGGGCGCACGGGAGCGTCGGTCCGGCCCCGGTCCGCCCCCGGTGCGCACGCAAGCCGTCAACGGTCCCTCGTCCGCCCGTCAGCCCTGGCCGCCGTCCGGGCCGTGGTGACGTCCGGTGCCGGATCCGTGGTGAGGCGGGCGTGCAGATGCACGGTGAGGAAGCCGCCGTCCACGTCGGGCAGCGCGTCGCGCAACGTGCCCTCGTACGCGTACCCGCAGCGCCGGGCGACGCCGCACGACGCGTCGTTGCCGACCGCGTGGCCCAGCTCCAGGCGGTGCAGCCCGAGGTCGCGGAACGCCCACCGCGTGCAGGCTTCCAGAGCGCGCGACGCGAGGCGGCGGCCGCGCGCTTCGGGCAACGTCCAGTAGCCGACCCGCCCGCTGCCCGTTCGCGGGTCGATGCTGTTGACGTTGATGCTGCCGCGTACGACACCGTCCTCGAGGACCGCGAACGACGCCGTCTCACCGCGCCGCCAGCCCAGAGCGCGGGTCCGCACGAAGTCGATCGCCCCCTCGATGTCCTCAACGGGCTCGGCCGCCGGAGGGTTCCAGCGCAGGTAGTCGCGATCGGTCAGTCCGCGCAGCATGTCGGGGGCGTCGCCCTCCTCCCACGGTCGGAGCAGCAGCCCGTACGCCTCGATCTCCACCGGTCGCAGCATCGTTTCATTCAACACCGGGCCGGACGAGCGGCACCCTCACGGAGTCGGTCCACCCGCACAGCCGCGGCCCCCGCCCTCGGCCAGGAACGGCAACCTTTACCGTGCAGCGCGGTTCCCGCCCACCCGACGCCCCAGTAACATGACTGGGCGTCAATTCTGTTGGCCGGCTCACCAGAATCGGACGGGACCCATGCTTGGATCCACACACGGCTCCCTCAGCACCGATCCCCGTACGACACGCGCCGCGACCTGCGGTGAACGTCGGGTGTCCCACGCCGGTGACACCACGGACCTCGACGTCGGCGGCCGTCCACTGCACGCGTCCGTTCCCGACCTCGACGCGTTCTTCCGTCCCGCGACCGTGGCCGTCATCGGTGCCCGCGACGCCGACGACAGCGCCGAAGCCGCCGTCACCCGGCACCTCATGGCGTGGGCCGAGCGGCTGGACGCACGGCTGCTCCCGGTGAACCCGCGTCACCGGACCGTCTTCGGCGTGCCCTGTCTGCCGTCCGTCGCGAGCCTTCCGTGCCCGGTGGACCTCGCCGTCGTCCTGACCGCCGACCCCGCCTGCGAACTGGGGGAACTCGCCGCTGCCCAAGCGAAGTCCGCCGTCGTCCTCGCCCCCGGTCTCACGGCGGCCGAGGGCCGGCGGCGACTGGCCGACGTGGTCTCCGGTTCCGGTCTGCGGCTGCTGGGGCCTTCCACCGGCCTCGACGCCTTCGCCCACCTGCGCGACGATCTCGGCGGCCCCGCCATCGCGTTGGTCACCCAGCACGGCGACCAGGGCCACCCGGTCCTCGCCCTCCAGGATTTGGGCATACGAGTCAGCCACTGGGCGGTCACGGGCGACGAGGCCGATCTCGAAGTGGCGGATTTCGTCGCGTACTTCGCCGAACAGCCGGAGGCCGGAGCCATCGCCGCGCACGTGGACGGGTTCAGGGACGGCAGGGCGTTCCTGCTCGCCGCCGATCGCGCGGCACGCAACGGCGTTCCCGTCGTCGCGATCACGTCCGGCCGCACGCGGGCCGGAACGCGTACGGGGACCGGAAGCCGTACGGGGACCGGAAGCCGTACGGCCGCATCGCGCGCCGACGGGCCGACCGGTTCGGCCTCAGTCGAGGACGCGGTCGCGGACGCGGCGTTCCGGCAGTTCGGCGTCATCAGGGTGGACGGGCCGGACCGGTTGCGGGACACGGCCGCGTTGCTGGCCCGTGCCCGGCCTCCGAAGGCCGACGGCGTCGCCGTCTACGCCCCCTCGGGCAGCACGGACGGAACCGGCGGTACCGGCGCGTACTTCCGCGACCTGGCGACGGCGGCCGGGCTGCTGGTCCCCTCGTTCGACGCCGAGAAGCAGGCAGAGCTGCGCCGGTGGATACCCGGCTCCCTGAGCGTGGCCAACCCCGTGGAACACGGCGGTCGGTCGGTGGGCGGCCGGTACGGGCCGAGGATCCTCGACGCGATCCTGGCCGACCCTTCGGTGGGCGTCCTGGTCTGCCCGATCACCGGTCCGTTTCCTCCGATGAGCGACGCACTCGTGCAGCAGCTGGTGGACGCGGCGGACCGTACGGACAAGGTGGTGTGCGTCGTCTGGGGCTCGCCGGTGGGCACGGAAGTGGCCTATCGCCGCACGCTTCTGCGCTCGTCCCGTGTCGCCACGTTTCGTACGTTCGGCAACTGCGTCGCCGCCGTCGGGGCCCACTTGGACCACCACCGGTTCGTCGTCGGCTACCGCTCACCGTTCGAGAGCGCGCCGCGCACTCCGTCCCCCTCCGCGCGCAGGGCCCGCGCGTTCCTGCGGCCGGGTCAACGGCTGAGCGAGCACGCGGCGAAGCGGCTGCTGCGGGCGTACGGCGTCCGGGTACCGCGCGAACACCTCGTGACCAGCGCCGCCGGAGCGGTCCGGGCGGCCGGGCTGGTCGGCTACCCCGTGGTCATGAAGGCCTCGGGGGCACACCTCGCGCACCGGTCCGAACGCGGCCTGGTCAAGCTGGGATTGACATCCGCGAGCCAGGTGCGCGACACGTACCGGGACCTCACCGACATCGCCCGCCACGAAGGCGTCGGTCTCGACGGCGTCCTCGTCTGCCAGATGGTCGAGCCCGGGATCGAGATGGCCGTCGGTGTCGTCGACGACGGCGTGTTCGGGCCCGCGGTGACGGTCGGGCTCGGCGGCGTCTTCGGGGCTGCCCTGGGGGAACCGGCCGTCCGCGTCACACCGTTCACGGAGGCCGAGGCGCGGCGGATGCTCCACGAACTGCCGGGGTGCGCCCTGCTGGAGGGGGTGCGAGGGCGGCCCCCCGCGGACGTCGACGCGCTGGTCGACATCGTTCTGCGCGTGCAACGCATGGCCATGGAACTCGGCGACGAGCTGGCCGGGTTGGACGTCGATCCCCTCGTGGTGCTGCCGCGCGGGCAGGGAGCGGTGGCACTGGACGCGAACGCCGTCTGCCGTTGAGATCGCCGTCCGCCGCTGAACGGGGGCTCGCGGTGGCGCGAGGCGGGGGCGCGTGCCGGAACGTGTGCCGTTCGGGGGCCGCCGCCCGCCCCCCTTCCTAACCACCGTCACGTCAGCTTCAATTGACGGTGTGATGGGACACGCGGGAATGGCCGCCGCAGCCGTCCGCTACCTCAGGTCGGTCGGCGCCGCGACCTCCGTCGAGCCGGTGGAGCCGCTGCCCAGGCCGGAGTTGCGGGCCGTGCGGGAGGACGAGCGGGCGCCGTTCGACGCGGCGCGGTTCCGCCACGTGCTGGGGCACTTCGCCAGCGGCGTCACCATCGTCACGGCACCGGGCGTGGCCACCGAGGCGCCCGACGCGTTAGGCGGCCGGGCATCCGGCACGTTGGACGCCGACGCGGCAGAGCCGCCCGCACCCGCCGGGTTCGCCTGCCAGTCCTTCTCGTCGCTCTCCCTCGACCCCCCGCTCGTGGCCTTCATGGTGGCCCGTACGTCGGGCAGCTGGCCGCGCATCGCCCGCGCCGGGGTCTTCTGCGTCAACGTGCTGGCGGCCGGACAGGAGGCCCTGTGCCGCGCCTTCGCGGTCAGCGGTGCCGACAAGTTCGCCGGGGTCGAGTGGACGCCCGCGCCCGCGACGGGCGCGCCACTGCTCGCGGGGGTCGCGGCGTGGGTCGACTGCGAGGTGCACGCGGTGCACACCGGGGGCGACCACCTCGTCGTCGTCGGCCGCGTCAAGGACCTGGGCGCACCGGCGGAACCGCTCCCTCCGCTGCTGTTCCACCGCGGCCGGTTCGGCGGCCTCGCCTGAGCGGCAGCCCCCGAGCCGCACCCACGCGACCCCCAACACCTCACGCGGGAGCCGGAATCGCGACGTCCTTCCGTGGCCCCGGCGTCGCGCGGCGCCGGATCACCAGCGCCATCAGTGCCGCCATCGCGCACAGGGCGCCGGACGTGTACCAGGCGAGGTCGTACGAGCCGAAGGTGTCACGCGCCCAGCCCGCGAGGAACGCGACGAAGGCGGCGCCGATCTGGTGCGAGGCGAGCACCCAGCCGAACACGATCGGGGCGTCCTCGCCGTAGTGCACGCGGCACAGCGCCAGTGTCGGCGGCACGGTGGCGACCCAGTCGAGGCCGTAGAAGACGATGAAGAAGACCATCGGCGGACGTACGGTGGCGGCGAAGAGCATCGGCAGGAACATCAACGAGACGCCGCGCAGCGCGTAGTACGTCGCGAGCAGCCGACGTGCGTCCAGACGGTCGGTGAACCAACCTGACGCGATGGTGCCCACGATGTCGAAGATCCCGATCACCGCGAGGAGGCTCGCGGCTATCGTGGCGGGCATGCCGTGGTCGCAGGCGGCCGGCACGAAGTGGGTGCCCACCAGGCCGTTCGTGGACGCGCCGCAGATGGCGAAGGTGCCGGCGAGCAGCCAGAAGGGTTTGGTGCGGGCCGCCGACAGCAGCGTGGTGACCGCCTTGCGGGCCGCGCCGGGCCTCCTCGGTGGTACGGGGACCGGGACCGCCGGGTCGGCCCCGTAGGGCTGCAGGCCGACGTCCTGCGGGTGGTCGCGCAGCATCCAGACGACCAGGGGCACGACGGCCAGGGCGGCGCCGGAGACGACCAGCGAGGCGGTGCGCCAGCCGTGGTGGGCGATGAGCGCGGAGACCAGGGGCAGGAAGACGAGCTGGCCCGCCGCGCCGCCCGCGGTGAGGATGCCGGACACCAGGCCGCGACGCCTGACGAACCAGCGGCCGGTGATGGTGCCGACGAAGGCCAGCGCCATGGAGCCGGTGCCGAGGCCGACGAGCACGCCCCAGCAGAGCATGAGCTGCCAGCTGGCCCGCATGAGGACGGTCAGGCCGCTGCCCGCGCTGACCAGCAGCAACGCGCAACTGACCACCCTACGTATGCCGAACCGGTCCATCAGGGCGGCGGCGAACGGTGACGTCAGCCCGTACAGCGCCATGTTGACCGACACCGCGGCGCTGATCGTCGCGTCGGACCAGCCGAACTCGGCGTGCAGCGGGTCGATCATCACACCGGGTACCGCACGGAATCCGGCGGCGCCCACCAGCGTCAGGAAGGTGACGACCGCGATCCACCAGGCCCGGTGGACGCGCGGCGTACGGCGGCGGGTGGTGGTCTCGTGCGTCGGCTCTTGGCAGGTCTGCGTCACCAGGCCATCCTTCGGCCGCGGGCCCGCCCGAACCAGTGGCCTGATGGACACGATGTGCAAGGATCGGGCCATGAGCACACCGGCTGTGGCAGCCCGCCCCCATCGCGTCGCGGTCCTGGTCCTCGACGGGCTGATCCCGTTCGAACTCGGCATTCCTGCACGCATACTGGGCGGCGCGCGCGACGCCTACGGCGAGCGGCTGTATTCGGTACGTACGTGTGCCGCCGTCCCGGGCCGTATACGTACGGACGCCGATTTCACGGTCAACATCGAGCACGGTCCCGAGGAACTGGCCACCGCCGACACCGTGGTCGTGCCGGCGTCGCACGAACTCGGGCCGGTCTTCGAGGAAGGACGGCTCACCGCACCGCTGGAGCGGGCGTTCTCCGCGATCCGGCCCGGCACCCGCATGGTGTCGATCTGCACCGGCAGTTACGTGCTGGCGGCGGCCGGACTGCTCGACGGGCGCCCGGCGACCACCCACTGGAAGAACGTCGAGCACTTCCAGCGACTGTTCCCGCGCGTCAGGGTCAATGCGGACGTGCTGTTCGTCGACGACGGCGACGTGCTGACCTCCGCAGGGGTGGCCTCCGGGATCGACCTGTGCCTGCACCTCGTGCGGCGCGACCACGGCGCGGCCGTCGCCAACGACGTCGCCCGCGGGACCGTCGTGCCCCCGCACCGGGACGGCGGGCAGGCGCAGTACGTACGGCGGCCGGTTCCCGACACCCAGCTGGCGTCGACCTCCGCCGCGCGCGCCTGGGCCCTGGAGCGGCTGGAGCAGCCCCTGACGCTGCGGGAGTTGGCGGAGCGCTCGTCGATGAGCGTACGGACCTTCACGCGGCGTTTCCGGGACGAGACCGGCGTCAGCCCCGGCCAGTGGCTGGTGCGGCAACGCGTGGAGCGGGCACGGCAGTTGCTGGAGTCCAGCGAACTGCCGGTGGACCGCGTGGCGCGGGAGGCGGGTTTCGGCACGTCCGCGTCGATGCGGATGCACCTTCAGGCGGTCCTGGGGGTGTCGCCGACGGCGTATCGGCGCACGTTCCGGACCGACGAATAGCGACCGGCGGGCGGCGGGGGCGGACCGGCGGGTGCGAGGGGGTCTGACGGGCGCGGGTCAGCGCACGCGGTCGGGGAGCGGGAGTTCGGAGCGCGGTACGAGGCCCCAGCCGGCCAGCGCCGTCACCGGAGCCGCGGGCGGGGCGGGCGGCCCGGCCGCGGCGCAGCGGTCCACCTCGCACCAGATGTGCTTGCCGGATCCCTCGCGCTGCCAGCCCCACCGGTCGGCGAGGCCGTCGACCAGTTCCAGGCCGCGGCCACCGGTGTCGTCGCCGCGCGCGTGACGCGGGGTGGGCGGGCGTTCGCTGGTGTCGGCGACCTCGACCCGTACGGTCCCGGCCTCCGGGACCTCGGGCTGCGGGAAGAGCATGCGCAGGACGGCGGGGCAGCCGGTGTGCACGACGGCGTTGGTGACGAGTTCGGAGATCAGCAGGAGCAGGGTCTCGGCCAGTGGCTCGTCCGCGCCTATGCCGGATCCCTGGAGCCGGGAGCGGGCCCACCTGCGGGCCCGGCCCACCTCCGCCGGGTCAGGGCGTACCTCCAACTGCACCTGAAGCACCTGCACCGTTCACACCATCCGAACCGGCGGACACATCGCCTCGCGCTTCCACCTCGTCACGGATCGTGACGCCGACGGAAGACAGCATGATTGACGTTCAGTCACCGCAACAAGCGCTTCCGGCATATTCCCACGGGATGCGGCGGTGAAGTCGCGCACCGGCCCGCGATTACTGTAAGCTCCGCGCTCGACGCGCTCCGTGAGCCTCGTGTGCGTCTGACGAGCATCGCGCTCCGGCGCACCGGCCGCCACTGGGGCGCCGCCGCGTTCGTCGCGCAACCGAAGCACTCGCACCCGATGGAGCGTACCCGAGCACGGCCCTGACTCCACGCCGTGACGAGTCACACCTAGGACACAACCCGATATCAACGCTCGGTGATCCTTTATTCCGGGCAAAGCGCCACATTTCGACAACCGGGCCCCAGGAAGCGGTGTCCGCCGGTGGCCGGATGCCCCGCCACCGCCACCTCGCGGCTACGCGTCCGCCGCCTCCGCGAACACCTCGTAGGCCGCCTCGTCGAACAGCACGAACCGCACCTCCTCCACGCTCTCCGCGGACGCCTCCCGCACGGTACGCAGCGCGATCCGCGCCCCGTCGGCCATCGGCCAGCCGTAGACGCCGGTGGAGATCGCCGGGAACGCGACCGTGCGCGCCGCCAACTCCCCCGCCACACGCAGCGATTCGCGGTAGCAGGACGCCAGCAGCTCGGAACGGTCCTCCCGCGCCGACCAGACCGGCCCCACGGTGTGGATGACCCAGCGCGCCTCCAGCCGTCCCGCCGGGGTGGCCACCGCCTGCCCGGTGGGCAGGCCGCCGCCATAGTGCGACGCCCTCAACTCCCGGCAGGCGGCGAGGATCTCGGGGCCACCCTTGCGGTGGATCGCGCCGTCCACCCCGCCGCCACCCAGCAACGAGGAGTTGGCCGCGTTGACGACGGCGTCGACGCGCTGCGCGGTGATGTCGCCCCGGACGAGCGTGATGCGTGCCATGCGGCCATCCTCGCACCGCGGACGGCCGAGCCGCGCGCCGCCGGCTCGCGCACCAGTGGCCCACTCGTACGGCCCACGACCGGCCCTCGGTTCCAGGCCACCCGGGCGCCTAGCCTCGGATGTATGACCACGACCAGGGTTGACTTCTACTTCGATCCCATCTGCCCCTTCGCCTGGATCTCCTCCCGCTGGATCCTGGAGGTCGAACGCCACCGCGACATCGACCTGCGGTTCCGTGTGATGAGCCTTTCCGTGCTGAACGAGGGCCGCGAGGGGCTGCCCGAGCGGTACGAGCGACTGCTCACCACCGGCTGGGGCCCCGTGCGCGTCTGCGTCGCCGCCGCCCAGGCGCACGGCCAGGAGGTCCTGCGCGACCTCTACACCGCGCTCGGCACTCGCATCCACAACGCCGACCGCGAGGTCTCCGACGAACTGATCGCGGAGGCCCTCGCCGAAGCGGGCCTGCCCACGGAACTCGTCGCGGCCGCCCACACCGCCGACCACGACGAGGCGCTGCGCAAGAGCCACCACGAGGGCATGGACCCGGTCGGCGAGGAGGTCGGCACCCCCACCCTCCACGTCGACGGCGTCGCCTTCTTCGGGCCCGTGCTGAGCTCCATCCCGCGCGGCGAGGACGCCACCCGGGTCTTCGACGGTGTGCGGCTGCTCGCGGGCTATCCGGACTTCTTCGAGCTGAAGCGCACCAGAACCGGGGAGCTGGACTTCGGCTGACGAACGGCACGCCGCGCGGTAGTAGCCTCGTAGCTCCGCCGGGCCCGCGCGGCCCCGTCCCGCGAAGGGCCGTCCCACGAAGGGTCGTCCTCCGGAGGTCCGACCTCCGAAAGGCCCGTCCCTCAAGGTCCTCGTCCAGAAAGGCAGCACGGTGGCCAGGAGCCGGATTCCCGTCATGATCCTCGCGGGCTTCCTCGGCGCCGGGAAGACCACGCTGCTCAACCACCTCCTGCGCAACAGCGGCGGCACCCGCATCGGCGTCGTCGTCAACGACTTCGGGGCCGTCAACATCGACGCCCTGTCCGTCGCGGGACAGGTCGACTCGATGGTGACCCTGGGGAACGGCTGCATGTGCTGTGCGGTGGACGCGGGTGACCTGGACGACATGCTGCGCAAGCTCACCCGGCCCGGCGCGGGCATCGACGTCGTCGTCATCGAGGCGAGCGGCCTGGCCGAACCCCGCGAACTGATCCGCATGCTGCTGGCCAGCGGCAACCAGCGCATCTCCTACGGGGGCCTCGTCGAACTGGTCGACGGCGCCGAGTTCGAGTCGACCCGCGAGCGCCATCCCGAGCTGGACGCCCACCTGCGCTGCGCGGACCTGATCGTCCTCAACAAGACCGACCGCGTGGACGCCACCGGCCGCGAACGGCTCCTCGGTCATCTGAACGCCGTCGCGCCGGACACCCCGGTCGTGACCGCCGCCCACGGCCGGGTCGACCCCGAGCTGCTCTTCGACCGGCACCGGCGACCGGCCAGGGAGCCCGCCGTACGACAGTTGTCCTTCGACGACCTGCGCACCGGGACGGACGCCGAGGGCGGCGGCCACGGGCACGACGGCGAGCACGGGCAGCACGGCCAGGAGCAGCACGGCCACGAGGCCCATCCGCACGCGGCCTACCAGACGATGTCGTACACCTCCGAACTCCCCGTGGACCCACGCGCGTTCATGGACTTCATGGACACCCGCCCGCCCGGAGTCTTCCGGATCAAGGGCTTCGTCCACTTCGGCGCGCCCGGGCAGGACGAGAAGTACGCCCTGCACACCGTCGGCAACTACCTGCGTTTCCGCAGCACCCCGTGGCGCCGCTCCGAACCGCGCCTGACCCGACTGGTCTTCATCGGCAGCGGCATCGACACCGACGCGCTCACCAAGGGCCTGGAGGCGTGCGCCGACCAGCCCCCTGCCGCCGACCCGCCGCTCGCCGCCACCGACCAACTCCTCGCCACCGACCGGCCCCCCGCAGCCGACGCGTACCCGCACCGCATGATGCCCGTGCTGCGGTACCTGGAGACCTGACCGCGCCGCCCAGGCGGGCACCAGGGCCCCGGGGACGGACCGCTCCGTCGGCTCAGGCGATGCCCGCGAACAGGTCGGTCTCCGGGAGGGCGACGGCGACGCGGCTGCGCGCCAGCACGTAGTCCTCCGTGGGCCAGACCGCACGTTCCAGGTCGCGGGGGTGGGCGAAGAACGGGTTGTCGTCCGCGGCCTGCGTGGCGTGCGCGCGGAACGCCCTGTCGCGTATGGGGAAGTAGTCGGCGCACTCGACGCGGCTGGTCACCTCCAGGGCCGGCGCCCACTCGGGCCAGTCGTCCAGCACCGCTCCCATCTCCGACTCCAGTCCGCGGTCCGTCATCGCCTCGTGCAGCGTCTCGAACCACCTCTTGGCGAAGGCCGCCTGGTAGTAGAGCTTGTGCGGCCGCCAGGGCCCGGCCGCGGTCGCCTCGAAGGCGGCGAGGGCGACCCGGTGGGTCTGGACGTGGTCGGGGTGCGGGTAGCCGCCCGAGGGGTCGTAGGTGATGACCACGTGCGGCATGAACTCCTCCATCACCGCCCGCAGTTCGGCAGCGGCGTGGTCCATCGGGGCCCGGGCGAAGCAGTCCGGTGGCAGCGGCTCGCCCTCCCCTTGCAGGCCGGAGTCGGTGAACCCCAGGAACCGCTGCCGCACACCGAGCACCTCGGCCGCGGCGGCCATCTCGCGCCGCCTGATCGCGGGCAGGTCGGCACGGACCCGTGGGTGGTCCAGCGCGGGGTTGAGCACGTCGCCGCGTTCGCCGCCGGTGCAGGTGACCACGAGGACCTCGGCGCCCTCGGCCGCGTAACGGGCCAGCGTGGCCGCGCCCTTGCTGGACTCGTCGTCGGGGTGCGCGTGCACCGCCATCAGCCTCATCCCCGCGGCTCTCCCGGCGCCTTTCGCCCGCATCCCCGTCGCCCCCATGTCCCCCTCCGCCGCCTTCGTGCTTCGCGCGCTCGCCGTGCCTCGCGTCTTCGACATCGCAGGTCATCCTTTCGCGCGGGCCGCGCCCGCCGGGTAGAAGAGCGCCGGGACGAAGCCCAGCAGGGACAGGCCGAGGGCCCACACGAAGGCGTGGCCGTAGGCGGTCGCGGCTCCCGCGTGGCCCGCGAGCCCGCGTTGCAGCACCACCGTCAGCACCGCCGTGCCCAGCGAACCGCCCAGCCGGTTGAGCACGTTGACCGTGCCCGCCGCGCGCGGGGCGTCCGCCGTGGAGACCGACGCGTAGACGGCGGCCATGCCGGGCACCATCGCGATCCCGAGCCCCGCGCCGCGTACCACCAGCGCCAGCGTCAGCAGCCGGCCCGCCGGGTCGTGGCCGAGGAAGGCGAACGGCAGCGTGCCCAGCAGCGCCAGCGCCAGCCCCGTCAGCATCAGCGGACGCGGTCCGTGGCGGTCGTTGAGTCTGCCGGTGAAGAACGACACCGCCGCCGTGCCGACCGCCTGCGGCGCCAGCAGCAGCCCCGCGTGCATCGCGTCGGCCCCGCGCACCTGCTGGAAGTAGAGCGGGAGCAGCAGCATCGCGCTGTAGAGCGAACCGCCCAGCAGGAAGGACGAGGCGGTCGCGGCGGCGAAGCCGCGCCGGGCGAACAGCCGCAGGTCGATCAGCGGGGTGCCGGTCCGGCGCCGCAACGCGTGGACCGCGTAGGCGGCGATCAGCACCACGCCGACCAGCGCGATGCCCCAACCGCGCGACGAGCAGCCGTACATCAGCCCGGCCAGCCCCGGCGACAGCAGGAGCAGTCCGCGCACGTCGAGCCGCGCGGGCGACGCCGCCCTGGTGGTGCGCGGCAGCACGCGCGCCGCCAGCACCAGGGTCACGATGCCGACCGGCAGGTTGACGTAGAACATCCAGCGCCAGTCGAGGTCCTGGACGATCAGGCCGCCCAGCACCGGCCCGGCGACCGGCGCGAGCGTCACGGGGATGACGCTGGCGCTGATGACCCGGCCCAGGCGTCCGGGCCCCGCGGCCTGGGCCAGCATCGACTGGCCGACCGGCTGGATCATGCCGCCGCCGATGCCCTGGAGCACCCGGAAGACGATCAGCGCGGGCACCGACCAGGCGAGTCCGCACAGCGCCGAGCCCGCGGTGAACAGGGCTATCGAGGTCATCCAGACCGCCCGGCCGCCGAAGCGGTCGGTGGCCCAGCCGGTCAGCGGCATGACCAGGGCGACGGCCAGCAGGTATCCGGTCGACACCCACTGGACCGTGGTCAGCGGGCTGCCGAGGTCGTGTCCCACGGAGTCCAGGCCGACGCTGACGATCGTGGTGTCCAGCAGCGCCAGCACCGGCCCCAGCAGGAGCACGGCGGCCAGCCGCCACACGGCCCGGTCGATGGGCGCGCGGGCGTCCGCGACCTCGACGGGCCGCCGGGCGGAGGCTGCCCGCGCCCCCGCACCCTCTGTGACCGTCTTCTCGCCCGCCTCGGGTCCCGTCGTCGCGGGGGACGGTCGTCGCGAAGTGATTAGCATGGACCTAAATTTAGGTCGGACCTAGCAATGGAGTCAAGAGGATTTTTAGGTCCGACCTAGGAATCCGGGCTAGGCTTGCGTGCATGGCCCAGCTCCGTGAACTCAAGAAGCAGCAGACCCGGCAGACGATCAGCCACGTCGCGACCGGGCTGTTTATCGAGCGAGGCTTCGAACGGACGACGATCGCCGACATCGCCCGGGCGGCCGGGGTGTCGAAGATGACCGTCACCAACTACTTCCCGCGCAAGGAGGACCTCTTCTTCGACGCGGCCGAGGAGCTGATCGAGGGCCCGGCCAGGACGGTTCGCGAACGGGCCGAGGGGGAGAGCGCCCTTGCCGCGCTCCGCCGCGCGTACCTGACCGCCGCCGAGCGGCACGACCCGCTGCTGGGGCGGTTCTCCCCCGGATTCGCCCGCCTGCTCCAGGACAGCCCGGCGCTGCGCGCACGGCTGCGGGAGATCTACGACCAGCAGGAACAGGCGCTCGCGGAGGCGCTCAGGGAGGCGGTCGGCGAGAAGGGAGGCCGTCTCGAGCCCGTGCTGGCGGCGGCCCAACTGGGCGGCGTGCAGCGGGTTTTGCTGGACGAGGCGCGGCAACGGGTGCTGCGCGGCGAGACGGAGGAGGAGTTCTTCGCCGGTCTGGCGCGGGCGGCACGTGAGGCGTTCGACCTGCTGGAGCCGGCCCTGGGCGACTACGCGGTCCGCTGACCGCCAGGACACGACCGGCCCGTCCCTCAACGCCACTGGCTACGCAGCCCCTTTCCGTTCTCCGGGTGTTCCGGGGCCGCGCCCTCGGTCGCCGCGTGACGGGACGACGGCACGGTGTCACGATGCCGCCGCGTCGCGCGCGTGACGGCGATCCCTTCCCCGCAATCCCCCGTTCACACCCACCCGACACATCGCCCGAAACGTTCACCCTCGGCAAGAACCCGAAACCGTTCGGTTGTCGCTTGATGCAAAGGGGCGCACTCTGTCGGACCCGGCCGATACATTCGACGGGTACGGCAAGGACGGAGAGGCAGGACCGACGAGCAGGGACGGACGGGCCAGGACGGACGGGCGGAGCCGGTGCGTGTGACGATGCGCACGGTTGCGCCGACCGGTATCGGGAACGGAAGCGGGGAGCCGAGAGAGGACGGCCGGATGGCAGCGCCCGCACCACCACGGTGGGACCGCAAGATGCAGCAGCGGCTCGCCCGCGGCGAGGAGGCCGCGCTCGGCGAGCTGTACGACCGCTTCGCGACGCTCGTCCACGGACTCGCCCACCGCGTCATGGGGGACGAGGAGGCGGCCGGCCTGATCACGCGTGAGGTCTTCGGCTACATCTGGGAGAACCCCGACGCGTACGACCCCAAGGACGGCAACATGCGTTCCTGGATCGCCACGCTCACCCAGCGCCAGGCGGTCGGCAAGCTGCGCAGTTGCGAGGCGGAGCGTGTGGCGTCCGGTGGCGAGCGGATATCCGAGCAGTTCGAGGAACGCGTCCGGGAGGCCAACACCGCGGCCCGCGCCGACTTCATCCGCGACTCCATGCCCGCCTCCATCCGCGCCGCGCTCGACCTGGCCTACCTCCAGCGGCGCGACTACCGGCAGGCCGCGCACGAACTCGGCCTCACCGAGGTGGAGGCCCGCCGCAGGATGCGGCTCGGCCTGCAGATGCTGTCCACCGCGATCCAGCACGAGCACCCCGGCGGTACCCGGTGACCGACTCCCACGGCCCCGACGATCCCCAGGACCCCCACGGCCCCGAGGGACCGGACGAACCCGACCGTCCCGGCGACCGGAACGACCCCGCGGGTCCGGCTGACGTCCCCCGCGGTGCCCACGAAAGCGGCTCCTACGAGGACGGCAGCGCGTACGGCAACGGCAGCGCGTACGGCGGCGGTTACGACGGTTCGGGGCCCTATGACGGCTCCGCCCCCTACGACGGCCCCCATGACGGCGGGGCGCGCCGGGAGGTCGGCGGCTCGACACGGCCCGTTCCGCCCGGCAGGCCGCTGCCGCGGGTGCCGCTGCCCCGGGGCGCCGCGGAGGACCGGCCGCTCGGGCCGGCACCGGTGCCCCCGGTGACGCCCGTGCCGTCGTACGACCACTCCACGCTCAAGTCGCTGCTCGGCGCCTGGGCGCTGGCGGCCTGCTCGCCCGAGGAGACGACCGCGGTCGAGGCGCACCTGACGGACTGCGCGTTGTGCGCGGACGAGGCGCTGCGGCTGCGCGACGCGGTCGAACTGCTGCGTCCCGAGGACCCGTTGGACCTCGATCCGCTGCTGCGCGCCCGGGTACTGGAGAACTGCCTGGGGCGTCGTCCGGCCCGCGTCCCCGTGCCCGAGTGGGCCGGTCCGTACGACGCGGAGACCGCGCGGCTCGACGCGCTCCTGCGCGATCTGGGCAGCGGCGACTGGAACGCCTCGGTGCGCCTGGAGTGGCACGACGGTTCGTGCGACGTCACGGTCGCCGAGGTGATCGGCCATCTCACCGCCGTCGACGGGCTCATAGCCGCAGCGCTCGGCATGAGCGAACCGCTGGGCACCGGCGCGCAGGACCCGATCGACCCGGCGGAACGCACCAAGGCGTACTGGCACCGCTTCGGCGACCGGTCGCCCGCCGAGGTCCACGACACCTGGCGCGAGCAGGGCCACGCGCTGCTGCGTACGGTGTCGTTCGCGGGCCGCGCGGCCGGTGGCCTCGACGTGCCCTACGGTCCCGCGCGGCTGCCGCTGCGGGACGCGCTCGTGGACCGGGCGATGGAGTGCTGGATCCACGCGGGCGACATCGCGGAGGCGGTCGCCTATCCCTACGGCCCGCCCGCGCCGCGCCATCTGCACCGCATGATCGACCTCGCGGCGCGCACCCTGCCCGGGGTCCTGGCGGGCCGCCGCAGGGCCGGGCTCGCGGTCTCGCCCACCCGGCTGGTCGCGGCGGGCGCGCCGGGCCGGTCGCTGCACCTGGAGGTCGAGGGCGCGGGCGGCGGCGACTGGTACATCCCGCTGGACTCCCCGGCGGCGGTGGGCACGGCGGCCGGGAGCGTGGCGCACGTCGCGCTGGACGGCGTGGAGTTCTGCCAGCTGACCGCGGGCCATCGCAGCCCGCAGGACCTGGCGGCGGGCCAGGAGGGCGACCGCGCCGTGATCAGCGACGTCCTGGCAGCGGCGGCGGGCATGTCCCGCATGTGACCGCGCCGGCGGCGCCCCGGCCCGGAAGCGGGCCTACGGGAAGACCACCGTCCGGCGCCCGTCGAGCAGCACCCGGTGCTCGCTGTGCCACTTGACCGCGCGGGCCAGCGCCTGGCACTCCACGTCGCGGCCGACGGCGACCAGTTGCTCGGGCGTCACGCCGTGGCCGACGCGCTCGACCTCCTGCTCGATGATCGGGCCCTCGTCGAGGTCCGCCGTGACGTAGTGCGCGGTCGCGCCGATGAGCTTGACGCCGCGCGCGTGCGCCTGGTGGTAGGGCTTGGCGCCCTTGAAGCTCGGCAGGAACGAGTGGTGGATGTTGATGATGCGACCGGACAGCCGCTTGCACAGGTCGTCGGAGAGCACCTGCATGTAGCGGGCGAGCACCACCAGGTCCACGCCCTCCTCCTCGACGATGCGCAGCAGCTGCCCCTCCGCCTCCGCCTTGGTCTCCTTCGTCACCGGGATGTGCCGGAACGGGACGCCGTAGGAGCCGGCGAGTTCGCGGAAGTCCTCGTGGTTGGAGACGACCGCGGCGATCTCGACCGGCAGCGCGTCGATGGAGGCGCGGAAGAGCAGGTCGTTGAGGCAGTGGCCGAACTTGCTGACCATGATCAGCACGCGCATCTTCTGGTCGGCCGGGTGGATGCTCCAGTCCATCTGGAAGCTGTCCGCGATCGCCGCGAAGCTGGCGCGCAGCTTGGCGGTGCCGGCGTCCGGGTCGGTGCCGACCTCGGCGGAGAAGTGGACGCGCATGAAGAACAGACCGGTGTCCTGGTCGCCGAACTGCTGGCTGTCCACGATGTTGCAGCCGGTCATGAACAGGTAGCTGGAGACGGCGTGCACGATGCCCTGCTTGTCGGGGCAGGACAGCGTCAGGACGTATTGCGCATCGGTCACCGCAACAGCCTCGCACATCCCCCCGTACGAGCCCCACCTCGTCCGGGTGCCGAGACCCGCCCCGGCGCCGCCCCGGACACCGGCGCGACGCGCCTCACGCCGACCGTGTGCAGCGCGCGCCTCACGCCGACCGTGTGCGGACCGCGCCTCACGCCGACCGTGTATAGATCGCCAGCACGTCCAGCGAGCGCGGCGGGGCGTCCACGTCGTCCTCGTCGTTGCCGGCCAGCATCACGTGCGCCTCGCGGGCCGCGCGGACCGCCTCCGGCCAGTCGGGGTGCTCCAGGTAGACGCGCACCGGCGCGTCCGCGCCGACGTCGTGCAGCACGCGCAGCACCCGCAGCACGGCGGCGTCCACCACCGCGGCCTCCGCATCGTCTCGGAAGACGGTCCCCACGTATTTCTCGGCCGACCAGTTGTCCAGCCAGGTGTCCTCGACCAGCCGGTAGACGGCGTCGGTCACGTCCCCGTAGCCGGGGCGGGCGGCCAGCCAGCAGTCCTGCTGGAAGACCGGGTCGCTGATCATGTGCAGCGCGGAGCGCACGTTGCTGCGCCAGCGCCACCAGGGCATGTCGTTGAGCGGCATACGCCCCATCGTGGAGGAGCGGGCGCCCCGGCGGGAAGACTTCTCCGAACTGTGCACGGTCATCGATCGTACGTACCGCTTCTACGACCCCGCCGCCCGGGACCTCGGGACGCGGCACGCGGCCACCCCCGCCGACCTCGTACGACACGCCCCGCACGGCCTGTTCACTCCTCCGTCACCCTTCGTTGCCGTTCGGTCACGCATACGTTGACCGCCACCGTGAACCGTAGGGGCCCATGAGGCGTTACGTACGGTTCGGTGCCGTGGGCGCGGTGGCGTCGTTGCTGCTGACGGCCTGCGGAGTCGTCCCCGGGCTCTCGGGGCAGTCGCACGATCCGATCGTCGTGATGACCTGGGCGCCGGAGAACACCAACTCCACGAACATGCCCGGCATGCCCGCCATGGCGCAGGCCTACGCGCGCATGGTCGACGCCCAGGGCGGCCTGAACGGGCGCCCGTTGAAGGTCCTCACCTGCGACGAGCACAACGACCTGATCCGCGCCGAGCAGTGCGCCCAGGACGCCGTCGACGCCAAGGCGGTCGCCGTCGTCGGTTCCTACAGCCAGTACGGCACCAGCTTCATGGGCGATCTGGAGGTCGCGGGCATCCCGTACCTCGGCGGGTACGGCGTCGCGCCGGAGGAGTTCACCAGCCCGCTGTCGTACCCCGTCAACGGCGGCGCCCCGGCGCTGCTCGCGGGCAACGGACGGCAGCTGGCCGGGGTGTGCCGGAACATCGCGCTGGTGCGTCCTGACACCGCGACCGGCGACCAGTACCCGGAGTTCCTCGACGCGGGGCTCGCCTCGCTCGGCCACAGGCCCGCACTGGACGTGCGAGCCCCGGAGACCGCGACCGACTACTCGGCGGCCGCGACCACCGCGATCGGCGACGACGCGCCGGGGCGCTGCGTGACGGCCGTGATGGGCGACAGCACCGGCACGTTCTTCGACTCCTTCCGGCGGCTGGGCGACGAGACCGGGGTGCGCACGGCGTCCGTGCTCGGCAGCGTCGAGCAGTCGCTGCTGGACAGCACCGGCGGCGCGGACAGCCCGCTGGAGGGCGCGTACGCGACGAGCTGGTACCCGCCCGCGAGCGATCCGGCGTGGAACGCGATGCGGGACGCCGTCAACCGCTACGCGTTCGGCGACACCCGCATCGACGTGGCCGACCCTGGCGCCGAGACCACCTGGATCGCGTACACGGTCCTCGCCACCGTCGTGCGCTCCCTGGGCCACGGCCAGGTCACCGCGCAGACCGTGCACGACGCTCTCGACCGCGCGCACGGCCTGTCCACCGGCGGACTGACCCCGCCGCTGGGCTGGCGCTACGCGGACCAGCTCGGCGTGCCCAACTATCCGCGCATGGTCAACCCGGACGTGACGTACCAGGTCGTGCGGGACGGGGAGTTGACGGGGTTCGGCAAGGGCGGCTTCGTCGACGTCCGGACCACCTTGGACCGGCCGGCGCCCGGCGGCGGCTCCTGAGGGAACGGCTCCTGAGCGAACAGCTCCCGAGGGAGCGGCTCTTGAGGGAGCGACCCCTGAGCGGGCGCCTCCGGGCCTCCCCCGGCGTGGGCTCCTTGACCGCTACAGCTGCGTGTACTGGCGCTGGGTGAGCCCGTAGCGCTGCGCGATCGGGTTCCACAGGTCCGCCGCGCGCTTCTTCGCGAGCGTCGCCTCACCGCTGGAGGCGTTGCCGCGCTGCGCCTCCACGGTGCTCTTGGCGTGGCCCTTCTGGCAGCCCTTCTTGCCCGCGACCTCGTCGGCCCAGGCGGCGTAGTGCTTGTCGGCCGCCGCCGACGCCTTCCACGCGATCGTCAGCTGGCTGACCAGCTCGGCGTGGTCGGGCAGTTGGCCGAGGTCCATGTGGGACAGCTTCGTCACCAGATCGTCGCGCTGACCGGCGGCGGTGCGCAGGTCGGAGGCCGAGGTGCCGAGGTTGGAGCAGGTCTTGATCGAGGCCACGGCGTTGATGACCGCGGTGCGGCTGCCGTCGCTGGTCTGGAGCAGGCCGTCGAGCTGCTTGGCCTGCGCCTGCGCGGCGTCGCTCCCGCCCGACGAGCCCGCACCGGCCGACGAGGTGGCGCCCGCCGGCTGCTGGTCCTTGCCGCTGCCGCCGCCGCTGAGCAGCGCGCCCGCGCCGACGCCCACGACCGCGAGCACCGCGACGCCCACGCCGACCAGCACGACCGGTGACGGCTTCTTGCGGCGCGGCCCGTCGTCGTACCGCCCTCCGTCGTATCCGCCGCCGTCGTAGCGGTTCGCACCCGGACCGCCGTCGTGCGGGCCGCCGTGGCCGGGCATCCTGTCGTACGCGGCAGGGGCCTGCGGGGCCTGCGGCGCGGGCTGCCGGGGCGGCTCGTCGTCGCGGCGGTAGAGGTAGTCGTAGTCGTCGTCCGGCGCGGCCTGGCCCTGCTCCTGCGCGCCGAAGCCCGCGCCGCCCTGGCCGTGGCCCTGGCCCTGGTGCGGCCCCTGGGGGCCCTGGTCCCAGGAGTCGGTGAAGCGCGGGAGCTGCTGGGTCGGCTCGACCGGGGCCGGTTCGTTCCCGTACGCGGGCGGCGGGTGCTCGTCCGGCGTTCCGGGGCGGATGGCGTAGGGAGCGGCGCCCGGCATCGGCGCCTCGACGGCGGCCGGGATGCGCGCTCCGGCGGGCGGCGGGCCCTGCGGCAGCGGCGGGACGGGCGCGGCGAAGCTCTGCTCGGGCGGCAGCGGCTGCCGCAGTTCCTCCGGCTGCGCGGGCAGCGCGGCGGACGGCTCGCGGTAGGGCGCCATCAGCTGCGTCTTGTCACCGTCACCGGCCACCCCGCCCGGGCCCAAGTGCGCGGGGCCGTCGAGGGGCGGCAACGGGTGCTGCGTGTACGGCGGGATGAGCTGGGTCTTCTCCGCGTCGCCCGAGCCGGGCCGCGGGCCGCCGCCGTAAGGGTCGCCGTACGCGGCATCGGGGGCCTGCTGGCCGGGGTGCTGGGGCTGGGCGGGGTGGCCGCCCTGCGGGAAGTGCTCGGGCTGTCCGGTGTACGGCGGCTGGCCGGTGTAGGACGGCTGGTCCGGGTGGCCCAGCTGGACGTAGCCCTGCGGTTCGCCGAAGCCGGGGGCCGCGGGCGGCACGGGAGACGTGGGGGCCGCGCCGAAGCCCTGCTGCTGCGGGGCGCCCGCGTGCGTGCCGGAGCCGTACGGCGTCAGCAGTCGCGTCGCCTCGGCGCCCTCGTCGGGCTGCGGCGGCGTGGGCTGCGGTTCGCCCCACGGCCGTCCGGCCGCGGGCTGCGCGCCAGGTGTGGCGGGTCGCGTCGCGTCGGCGCCGGGCTGGGCCCAGCGGTCCTCGGCGGGCGGCTGCCAGGGGTCGCCGTGCGCGGGGAACACCACGCCCTGCCGAACCTCCGAGGCCGCCGGCGGGCGCGGCTCGTCCGGGAGCGGCATCGGCCGGTAGGTGTTCTCCGACGCCTCGTCTCCCTGTCCGCTGTGCATCACCGGAACTCCTGCCTGCTGCGTGATCCCGGGGTCTCCCCCGGGGCCCCGACCGGACTTTCGGAACGTCGGCTCACGCTACCGGGTGAATTCCGGTCCCCACCACGCACCGGTGGCCAAGACCCGCGCCGGGCGGCCGGACCGTCGTTCGCAAAGACCGAACAGTCCGGGATATGCAACGCGTTATCGCAGGCCAGGACGGCTGTGTCGGTAGCGTAACGATTCCGTCCGGATCCGTGGCCGACCCGTCGCGCCCGTCACGTAACCTTTTCCGAACGCGATGTGACGGCGCGCGACGGCCGGTTCGCGGTGGCTGGTTCACGACGGAGGACGGTCCCCGGGCGGCCAGGTGCGGCCCGCCCGGGTCCCGTTCGCCGCCGGTTCGCGGCACGTCAGGCGGCCACCTCGCTCTCGTCCTGGAGGCGGGCGCCGAACTCCCGCACCACCGGCTCGTTCCTGAACGGCTCCAGCCGGCGCCGGAAGTCCTCCAGGTACTCGGCTCCGCGGTTCGAACGCAGGCCTCCCAGCAGGGCCGTTGCCTGCGCCGCGGTGTGGCAGGCCTGCTCGACCTCGCGGGCCTGCACCTGCGAACAGGCCAGCACCAGCAGCCCGATGGCCCGGCGCCGCACGCGGGTCGGCGGATGTCCCGCGAGCGCCTCCTCGGCCCGCTGCACCGCGGGCCCCGGCTGGTCGAGGTCGCGGTGGCAGTGCGCCAACTCGTCGGCCAGGTAAGCCTGGTCGAAGTGGGCGATCCACTCCGGGTCGTCCTGCGGCGTGGCGTGGCCGAACGCGTCGACCGCCCGCCCCGCCGCCACCGCGCACGCCCGCGCGTCCCCCAGCAGCGCGTGCCCCCTGGCCTCGGCCGCGTGGAACATCGCCTGCGCGGTCGGCGTGACGTGCCCGCGCGCCCCTTCCTGTGCGGCGCGGGCGAGTTGGGCGATCTCGCGCGGGTTGCCGAGGGTCGCCGCGAGGTGGCTCATCCCGGCCGCCAGCACGTAGCCGCCGTACGCCCGGTCCCCGGCGGCCTGCGCCATCCGCAGCGCCTGGATGTAGTAGCGCTGCGCCAGGCCGGGTTGGCCGGTGTCGACCGCCATGTACCCGGCGAGCTCCGTCAACCGCGCCACGGCGGCAAAGAGTTGACGGCCGGTCGCCTCCCGGTACGAACCGGCCAGCAGTCCCGACACCACACTGTTGAGGTAGTGCACCACGATCGGGCGAACGTGGCCGCTGCCGAAACGGTGGTCGAGATCCGTCAGCGCCCGGGTCGTCGCCCGCACCGCCTCCACGTCCGCCATGCCCACGCGCGGTCCGCCGCTGCGCGCCACCCCCGCGTCCGGGCCGGTGATCAGCCAGTCACGACTGGGCTCCACCAGCGCGGAGGAGGCGACGGTCGAACCGCTCAGGAAGTCCCGGCGGCCGACGTCGCTGCGCCACAGCTCGCACGCCTGCTCCACCGCGCCCAGCACGGTCGGCGCGAAGTGCAGGCCGACGCCGGACGCGAGGTTCTTGCCGTTCGCCATGCCGATCTCGTCGATCGTCACCGTGCGGCCGAGCTTGCGGCCCAGCGCCTCGGCGATGATGGCCGGAGCCCGGCCCCTCGGCTGTTGTCCTCGCAGCCAGCGGGCCACGGAGGTCTTGTCGTAACGCAGGTCGAGGCCGTGTTCCGCACCGCACATGTTGACCCTGCGGGCCAGTCCGGCGTTGGAGCAGCCTGCTTCCTGGATGAGCGCCTGGAGCCGTTCGTTCGGCTGGCGCGCCACGAGCGGTCGCGCGGCCATCGTCGTCCCCCTCACGTTGCGTACCTGTTCAGGTACCTCTTCCGGTGCTCACGACCGGTCGTTGACGTCCGTCGCTCACGTTCCGGCGGTCACGAAGCGTCCCTGACGGTCCCGTTGGTCACGGGCCGCCCCCTCCGGTCACGTGCGGTCCCCTTGGTCACGGGCGGTCCCGCTGGTCATGTCGGTCACGCCCTGACCCGCACGTTCCGGTCGGTGCGTGATCTCTGCCCCACCATGCCGGGAGAATATGCCGTTGATGTCGTGGTTTTTCCTCCCTTCTCACCGATTCTCATCACTTCGCGTTGTTTTGAGGCACGAGAGCTGCCGCAACGTGCCGAAGAGGACCTACCCAGCACGGGTGCCACAGCTCACCACGCGCCCCCGTACGTGCACCCGTGCGCCCCGCGTGCCGGACCGGCGGGGCCAATGAGGCCGCGAGGCCCCGTAACCCTTGCTGACAAGGGGAGTTGTGCAGCACGTGGAACACACCATCGGAGCCCCGGCCACCGCCACACGTCCTCCCGCGCGCCCCGCCGTGCGCCCCGGCGGCGACCCGGCGCCGTCCGCCGGTCTGCTGGAGACCGCCGTGCGGTACGCGCAGGAGCGGCACTGGGACGTCCTGCCCGGCACGTGGCTGGAGGACGTGGACGGCGGCCGCCGGTGCTCCTGCGGCGATCCGGCCTGCCCGGCGCCCGGGGCGCACCCGACGCGGCCCGACTGGCCCGGCCAGGCCACCGGGAGCGGCGCGGCGGTGCGGCGGATGTGGGCGCGGGAGCCGAGGGCGTCCATCCTGCTGCCGACCGGCCGCGTCTTCGACGCGATCGACGTGCCCGAGGTCGCCGGCTGCCTGGCGCTGGCCCGGATGGAACGGATGGACCTGCCGCTCGGCCCCGTCCTGTGCACGCCGACCCGGCGACTGGTCTTCCTCGTGCTGCCCGGCGCCACGGCCAAGGTGCCGGACCTGCTGCGCAGGCTGGGCTGGCCGCCCGCCTCCCTCGACCTGGTGGTCCGGGGCGACGGGGACTACGTGGCGGCGCCCCCGACCCGGATGAGCGGCACCGGTCACGTCCAGTGGGCCCGCCACCCCGGCGCCGTCAACCGCTGGCTCCCCGACGCGGAGGAACTGCTGAGCCCTCTGGCGTACGCGTGCGGGCGGGAGGCGGCGGCGCAGCGGGGTCGCTGAGGTCACCGGGTCTCTCGGCTTCGTAACGCAGGTCACCGGCGAGGGTGTCGATGTCGTCCAGGGCGGCGATGAGGCGGGCCGGGTCGGGGTGCAACGCGAACAGGCAGGCGCAGTGCGCCGGTTGGCCGTCGTCCCCGCGCAGGTACCAGGCGTACCGCAGGCAGGGCAGCAGCGCGCCGCCCGCGCGGTCGTCGGTGGTGTAGCGCAGGACGCGCAGCCCCTGCCCGAGGAACGGATTGCCGAACTCCTCGACCACGGGCGGCTCGACGGCGTACGGGTCGTCGGCACCGGTGAGGTGGCGCAGGATCTCGTGCCCGGGGTCCTCGGGTTCCGTGGTCAGGTCGCCGAGGTAGACGGGCAGAGGGTTGTCGCGGGGCCCCGGCAGGTGGAGGAGGACCTCGAACCCGGGGAAGGCGCCGGGGAAGTGGTGGGCGGCGTAGGCCAGGACGTCGGTGAGCCCGGTGACGTCGGCCGGGCCCGGGGTGAGCGGGCTGTCCTCCCAGATCGCGCGGGCGGCGGTCGCGGCCCAGGTGGCGGGGTCCGGGAACTCGCGCTCGAAGCCCGGCAGGGGCCACTCCGTGGGCAGCCCGACCCAGCGGGCGGGATCGCGGTGCGGAGTGGAGAGCCGGAGTCCGGACACGGTCACTCAGGCCACCTCGGCCTTCAGGGTCCAGCGGAACGTGGTCATCAACGCGTCGAACAACTCCACGACGGCACGTGTGAACTCACTGTCCGGGTCGCCGTTCCCCGCGGTGGCGAAGGTGACGGCGAGGTAGCGGTGGGGGTCGCGGGGGACGGGTAAGGCGTAGTCGACGTGGCGCGAGGCGAGCGGGACGTCGCGTTCGGGGGCGGCCGGGCGCACGTACTCACGCCGGACGGCGGGGAACCCGGCGATGTCGGTGAGGTCCCTGCGGCGCCCGGCGCACAGGGCGTCCAGCACGGCCCGCGGGGACATGGTCCCCGGCAGCACGACCTCGGACACCAGGAAGGAGGCGGCGAGGGCGGCACGGTAGCGCGGTTGGACGGGGAGATAGAGGTCGAGGCCGTTGGCCGCACGGGCGGCGGCGACCTGGGCGTTCAGGGCCTGACGAACGGCGAGACGGTAGGCGGTCGCGTGATCGCGGGGGATGTGCGGGGGGATGTGGCGCAGCCGCGCCAGCACGAGCTCCTCGACCGCGTCCCGGGTCCCCTCGCGCAACGGCACCCGGACCCACCCCGGCGGCAGCACGATCCGATACCCCCCGGCACCCGCCCCGACCCCCCGAACGACGCGCTCCGCGTTCCCGCCACCCCCGGAGGGTTCGCCTTCCGGGGGAGGCACCGACCGCTGCCGACACACGCTCTCCGGGGACTGCCCCTTCCCGGAAGGAATCTCCTTCTCCCTGTCTCCCGACATCCCGTCCCGTCCCATCCCGTCACCACTCATCCCGCACGTCACGCCCCCACCCCCGCGCCCACTCCCCGCCGCCGCAAAAGCCGCCGCTTGGCCACAGTGGCAACTACGGGGGGAATCCAGGGGATGAGGGCCGCGACGTACGTCGCCTTGGAACCGATGGTCAACAGAGTTCCCCCTGCCACGAGGCTGGTCATGAGGGCCCCTGACCACAGGTATCCGATGATTCCGCAATCCCATCCGGCACTACGCCTGAGAGAGTTCATGCCGATCCAGACAACCGTCTCGCCCAGTACAGCGAAAGCGAGGACAACGGCCACGTATTGCCCCCTGCTGATGAGCGACTTGGACAGCGGGGAGAGCAGAACGAGCGTGAAGTTGAGGAGCGCCCAGGCCAGTGACGGCACCATTGAGCCGTACCTGGCAATCCGTTCGCTTCTGCTGATCTCCGGGTCGTCATTCGGGTTGACGATGAAGGCCACTACGCCTCCTTTCTGAGTTGCACTTGCGCCGTGGAGGATCACCAGCCGGTACCCACAGTGCTCGTGAACTGGTCCTTGAAGTCGTCGTACGGGCCGAAGGAAGGCTTCATCGGAAGCGCGTCGCTGTGCCCCAAGGTCTTGTCGATCCCGTCCGATGCCATACCGACTCGCCAGCCGGCATTGAATGTTGATCGCCATCCCTCCATATGGGCGCTTGCCTTCTGGACCTCTGGGCTTTGGGCGTACTCCTCGCGCAGGCGCGTGATGTTCTTGCAGGCGCTCGCCGCCTCCCTGTCGCCGCCGAAGGCGAACGCCTCGCGTGGGGTCGCCTCGAGCAGCTCACGGGATCGTTCTGCCTGGCGGGCCGCGAGGCCCGCCTGCCGCGCTCGGGCCAGCGCCCCCGCCCGAACCCTCCGCGCCTCCGCCTTCGCCGCCCCCGAAGAACCGCGCCGGTTCGTGATCCGGTACGTCCGGTCCAACACCCCCCGCGACTCGTGCAGGCTCTCCGCCGCGGCCCGTTCCTCCGCCACCGCCTCCGCCGCGGCGCCCGTGGCCGTCTGGATGCCCTTGAGCATGCCGAAGGCGACCTTCCCCGTGCCCATCGTCAGGAAGCCGAGGGTGTCCATGCCGATGTCGAACCACGAGCCCTCGCCGACCGCCAGCGCCAGCACGTCCTTGGCCGCGAGCGCGAAGGTGATCCCCAGGGCCAGGTCGACGACCCAACCGGCGGGGGTCACGAAGAGCGCGACCACGCCGACCACCGTGACGACCCAGCTCGCGAGTTCGAAGAACTTCTGGCTCCACTCGTTGTCGAACACCGCGTCCGCCGCGTCCTCGAAGGACTCCCACGGGCTGTCCTTGATGACGTCCTTGCAGGCGCGTTTGATGCGGCCCGCGTAGTGGGACGCTCGTTCGTCGCGCAGGGCGGTCAGGCGGGTCAGGGCGTCTCGGTAGGGCTTCAACGCGTCGTCGTCCCCGGAACGGCGGGGAGCCGCCGTGTCCTGGGCCCGGCGCAGGATCGTGGCCGACTCGGACTGGAAGTCCTCCAACTCGTCCGCCCAGGACGCCAGATGGCCTTGGACGTGCTCGTAGCGTTCGGCCGTCTGCCGCAGGTGGCACTCCAGCTCGCGTGCCCCGCCGCGCAGCGCGTCCGCGTACTGACCCTTCAGGCCGTCCTCCGCACCGATCGCCTTCAGTTCGCGGGCCTGGTCGCGCAGCGTGGACGCCAGCCGCCGCATGTGGGTGACCTCGTCGCGCAGCGCCGCCGGGTCGCCGGGTACCGGGTCGCGTTCGGCGAGCGGGGTCCAGTCGTACGGGCGCCTGCCGCGCGCCCGCATCAGCGGTCGCCCTTCGCGCCGGAGGCCAGGCGCTCGTCCACCCGCCGGAACGTGGACCGCGTCTGCGACACCAAAGTGCCCACCGACTCGATGGAGCTCAGCAACTTCTTGCGGTAGTGGGACCAGTTGTCGAAGAACTCGTCCATCGCGTCCGTCATCGCCGAGTCGCCCAACTCGGCGTGCAGCGCATCGCGTTGACCGTCCAGCCGGGCGAACTCGCCGTGCAGGCGGGACAGTCGCCGCTCCGAATCCGCCAACACGCGGTCGTCAACCTGCAAGTCCGCCATACGAAAGGCCCCTGAAGCGCGATGTGACCGTTAGGAACCGGAGAGTCCGGCTACTGATCGTATGGGAGCAAAACGTACGACTCGGGGGCTCGGTCGGCGCAGAAACGTGCAGCCTCACGTATTGTGATCGGTTCGTTACCGCATGGCGGACTCCTGCGTCGGCCCGGCGTCCAGGAAGGCGGTCAGCGCCTGCTGCCACTCCTGCGGGCGGTCCCACGGCACCAGATGGCCCGCGTCGGATATTTCCGCGTACTCGCCGCGCGGCAGCACCCGGACCATCTCCTGGGCCTCGGCCCGGCCCAGCTCGCCGTCCACGCCCCGGACCACGAGGGCGGGGCAGCGGACCTGGGCCAACTCGTCCCAGTGCGCGTCGCTCACCCAGGCGTCGCGCGAGCTGAGCATGTGGTCGAACGAGAACTGCGGCCACCAGCCGCCGCCCCGCTCCTCCATGACCTCCGCGAAGAACGCGCCGCGCTCCGGGCGCGGACCTTCCAGCGTCGGGTCCTCCTCGGCGAACCACCTGCGCACGTCGGCGAGGGTCGCGAAGGGCAACGGCCACGACTTGAACCACTGCTCCCAGTCGCGCTGGCTCGACTCCCCCACCGCCGACGCCCGCATGTCACACACCACGAGGGCGCCGACGAGATCGGGACGGCGCGCCGCCGTCTGCCAGGCGGTGAGGGCACCCATCGAGTGACCGACGAGCACGACCGGCGCCAGGTCCAGCTGCTCGATGGCGGCCTCCACGTCGCGGACGTAGGCCTCGCGGTCGTACGCGGCGGTGTCTGGCTTGCCGGAACGGCCGTGGCCGCGCTGGTCCAGGGCTATCACCCGGTACCGGGGGGCGAGCGCGCGGGCGGTGGCCGCCCAGTGGGCGGCGCGGCCCATCAGCCCGTGCAGGAACAGGATCGACGGGCGGACCTGCTCGCTCACGTCGGCGCCCTCGCCCACGCCGACCCCCGCGCCTACGCCGACTCCCGCGCGCACGTCGACCCCCGCGCCGCCGGCGACTCCCCCGCCGTCCCTCGGCTCCGCACGCTCCTCGTCCGTGAAGTCCCAGGCGGCGAGTCGTACGCCGCCTGCTCCGGTCACCTCGACGCGACGCACCATGATCGGCACCCCCGGGTCACCCTCGCCCACTCCGTCCGGTCGGGTGACCGGACGCCTCCACGTTATCGAACTCACCTTCGAAAGAGGCCGTTCGGCAAGCAAGATCGCCCTTTCGAGTGACACCGCTCAAGTGTTGCCCCCCGTTGCCGAGGGGAGGACTTCCAGCGTGGAGGGGAACGTCCTCGACGGGCGAGGGGAAGGGCCCGGACAGCTCGGGGTTCCGGGTAGAACGCCCAGGGGACGATGGGCCCCGGCGCCTGATGGCGCCGGGGCCTTCAGCCTGCCCGACCTCCGCCGCACTCGCGATCACCCCTGTGATCGACGGGTGACGAGGCGTACGCGGTGGGTGATGAGCGGCGGCCCTGGCGGGCCGCACCCGCAAACGCGACGCGCCCGCCCCCGGCTCGGGCTCCGGCTCCGGCTCCGGCTCCGGCTCCGGCTCCGGCTCCGGCTCCGGCTCCGGCCACAACGACCGCCTAGCCACTGCCGCCCGCCTCACTGCCGACCGCCTCGCCACCGCCAACCCCTGGCCCGCCCGCCAGTCGCCGCGCCGCCGCCGACCGCCCGGCCCGCACGCCGCCCGCCCCGCCCTCGCCCCGCGAAACAGCCGCCGAAAAGCGACAAGCGCGCCCGCCACCGCGTTCCCGCGGCGCGGACGCGCCTGTCACCCATCTCAACCGTGCGAGGTGGCGCCGCGCTCCGCCCGGAGCGGCCCGATCGGGGCCGTCCCACAAGCGGAACGCGGCGAAGCCTCAGCTCTTCGCGACGAAGACGTGGCCCGCGACCTCCTGGGTCAGTTCGGCCGCCTCGCCGCCGCTGCCGACCAGGACGCCGCCCGCGGAACCCGTCACGCTCACCACGGCGCCCGGCTGCACACCGGCCCGCCGCAGCGTGTACATCAGCTGCGCGTCCATCTGGATGGGCTCGCCGATGCGGCGGATGACGACGTTCTTCGGGTCGGTGTCCGGCGCCATCTCGGCCAGGCTCAGCGTGCCCTCCTCCAGGAACGGGTCCGCCTCGCCCTTCTCCCCCAGCTCCGCCAGGCCCGGGATCGGGTTGCCGTACGGAGACTCGGTGGGGTGCCTGAGCAGTTCGAGGACGCGGCGCTCGACCGCCTCGCTCATCACGTGCTCCCAGCGGCAGGCCTCGGCGTGCACCTGCTCCCACTCCAGGCCGATCACGTCGACCAGGAGGCATTCGGCCAGCCGGTGCTTGCGCATGACGCGCGTCGCCAGCCGCCGTCCTTCCTCGGTCAGCTCCAGGTGGCGGTCGCCCGCGACCTGGACCAGGCCGTCCCGCTCCATCCGCGCCACCGTCTGGCTCACTGTGGGACCGCTCTGGTCCAGCCGTTCGGCGATGCGGGCGCGCATGGGGACCACACCCTCCTCCTCAAGCTCCAGGATGGTGCGGAGGTACATCTCGGTCGTGTCGATGAGGTGTCCCGACATACGTGCCCCTCAGTAACTCGTGCGGTGGCCCTGTAGCAATTCTGACGCATACCGCCGACAACCCGGGTCCCGTCGTGTTGACAGGCCCCGTCGGCAGGCTCCACGGTGATCGGCGACTACGAGCGGGAGGACGCCACATGACGGCCGGGGATCTTGCCGAACGGTACTTCGACGCGGCCATCGGCCTGCTGACCCGGGTACGGGACGAGGAGGCGGAGCACGTCGCGGAGGCCGGGCGGCTGATCGCCGAGGCCGTCGAGGCGGGCGGCCGCGTCTTCGCGTTCGGCGCGGGCCACTCCTCGCTGCCCGCGCAGGACGTCGTCTACCGCGCGGGCGGCCTGGCCCTGGTCAACCTGCTCTCGGTGCCCGGCACGGTCGGCGTCGACGTGATGCCCGCCGTCCTCGGCAGCGCGCTGGAACGGGTCGACGGGCTGGCCGGCGTGGTGCTCGACGCCAGCCCGGCCCGAGCGGGTGACGTTCTGATCATCATCTCGCTGTCGGGCCGCAACGCGCTGCCGGTGGAGATGGCCCTGAACGCGCGCGCCCTGGGCCTGAAGGTGATCGGGGTGACGTCGCTCGCGTACCCGCCGAGCACCAAGTCACGTCACGCTTCGGGGACGTATCTGAAGGACCACTGCGACGTGGTGCTCGACAGCAAGATCGCGGTGGGGGACGCGGAACTGGAGGCGGACGGCGTGCCCGCGCGCTTCGCGCCCGCGTCGACGGTGGTGACCTGCGCGCTGGTGCAGGCGGCGGTCGCCACGGCCGTGGGCACGCTGGCCGAGCACGGCGTCACCCCGCCGCTGCTGCGCTCGGGGAACGTGGACGGCGGCCACGACTGGAACGGCCGGGTGATGGACGAGTACCGCGACCGGATCTTCTACCGCCACTGACCCGCGCCCGCCGTCACCCCGACCCGCGCCACGACGCCACGACGCCATCGAATGCGCCGCCGCGACTGATCCGCGTGACGACAGCGTCGAACGCGGCGCCGCCGCCGACCCTCGCGGCTGCGGCCCGAACGCGACGCCGCCGCCCCCCTACTCCCCCGCCCGCAGGTCCAGCGCGGAAGCGACCCGTGCCGCCACGTCCTGCGCGTACGCGGCGTCCTCGCGGTCGAACGGGGGGCGCCCGGCGCCGCGCAGGAACGTCAGTACGCCCACCGTCCGCCCCCGGTTGCGCAGCACCGCGCACAGGCCCGCCACCGTGCCGTCCGGCCAGCGCAGCTCCTCCGCCCGGCGGGGCGAGAGGTCGGCGGCGCGCACCGGGCCGGTCCTGCTCACCGCCTGCAACGCCGGGTGCCCGTCCTCGTAGCGCGCCGGGATCCCGGCCGACGCGACCGGCAGGCAGGGCCCGGGTCCGCCCGGTGTCCCCGCGGCGCGCACCAGCCGGGGTGCGGCGGCCGTCTCCGCGTCGTCGTCGGGGGCGGTGTCCCGCGGGGCGAGCAGGTCGAGCAGGACGTGGTCGGCGAAGCCCGCGAGCGCGTAGTCGAGGTAGCCGGTGGCCGCCTCCATCGGGTCCTCGCACTCGGCCGCGGCGGCGGCCGCCCGGCGCAGCTGGGTGGTGCGGAAGCGCAGCCGGGACGCCTCGCCCGACGCCTTGCGGTCGTCGGTGACGTCCTGGAAGAGCCAGCCGACGCCGAGCGGCACGGGCTCCTCGCCGAGCGGCGAGCCGAGCCGGACGAACCCGACGCGCCAGCAGCGCCGCCGCCGCTCGGCGTCGCCGCGCAGCGTGACCCACAGGTCCAGCGGGGCCGGCGGGGTGCCCTCGGACAGCACGTGGTGCAGGGCGTTCTCCAGCTCGTCCACGCCCTGGTCGAGCAGTTCGCCGAGCGGGCGGCCGAGCAGCGACTCGCGGCCGGTGCGCAGCAGGCGGGCGGCGTGGTCGTTGACGACGGCGGGACGCAGGTCGGCGTCGATGAGCACGACGCCCCAGGACGCCTCCTGGAAGAGCGCGTCGCTGAGCGCGATCGAACGCTCCAGGTCGATCTGGGCGTGGACCTCGGAGAACGCGCAGTAGACGCCGACCGGCCGCCCGTCCGGTGCGTGCACGGCGGCGGTCTGGGCCCGTACCAGGACACGGTGGCCGTCCTTGGTGAGCAACGGGAACTCGTTGACCTGGCGTTCCTGGCGGCCCTGCCCGGTCATGACGCCCAGCAGCCGTCCCATCAGGTCCTCGGCGTCGGCGCTGCGCACCGCCCAGCCCGCGAGTCCCGGGCGGCCGATGGCGTCGTCCGGGGACCAGCCGAGCACCCGGGCGGCCTCGGCGTTCCAGTGGGTGACGACGCCGTCCGCGTCGAAGGCGCACAGGGCGGCGTCCATGCTGGCCAGCAGCGCGGCGAGGAGCCGCTCGTCGACCCCGGTCAGCGGCTGTGCGGGCTGCGCGTCGGAAGGCTGCACGTTTCCCCATTCAACCCCTCTGTGACGCAGCCCACATCAGGTTCCGGAAAATCGCTTGTTCTGGCGTGAAGTGGTTCTTAGGCTGGCGGTACACAGGAAGGGAGGTGGTCCGAAGAATGAGTGATTATCGGACGTGTGAGGTGGCTGCGGGCTGAGGCCCGTGCACCACGCCTGCGGCGCGTTGTTCGTACCGCAGCCTTAAACCAACGCAGTCACCCGACCCGTGGGCTCGCCGGATACGTCCGGCCGGTAGCCGGAAGATCTCTTCCGGTTGGCAGCCCACGGGTCGTCTGCGTTTTCGGGCGCCTACGTTCTGAAAAGTCCTCGTACGTATACGTGCGGAACTCGTACGTATACGTGCGGAAAACGCCCCGCCCCCGCCGCCCTCACGGGCACAATCGCGCCACCGTCCAGCCGCTTCCGGCCATCGCGCCGCGCGCCTCAGCGGTCCCGCCCGCCACCGCGGCCTCTCCCGCCGCCCCGGTGTCCTCCGACCGCTCGTAGACCAGCCGGTCGTGCAGCCGGTCGCCACGGCCCTGCCAGAACTCCACCGTCCGGGCCGCCACCCGGAAGCCGCCCCAGAACGGCGGCGCGGGCACCGTCTCGCCCTGCGGGTAGCGGTCGGCCAGGTCGGCGAAGCGGTGCTCCAGCTCCTCGCGCGAACCCACCCGCGACGACTGCTCGCTCGCCCACGCGCCGAGTTGCGAACCGTGCGGGCGGGTGCGGAAGTAGGCGACCGTCTCCTCGCGGCTGACGCGTTCGACCGGGCCGGAGACGATGACCTGCCGGGCGACGGCGTGCCAGGGGAAGAGCAGCGAGGCGTACGGGTTGGCGGCCAGGTCGCGGCCCTTGCGGGAGCCGTAGTTGGTGTAGAAGACGAAGCCGCGCTCGTCGTAGCTCTTCAGCAGCACCGTGCGCGAGCTGGGGCGGCCCTGGGCGTCGGCGGTGGAGACCACCATCGCGTTGGGCTCGGGCAGACCGCCGGTGGCGGCGTCGGCGAACCAGCGGGCGAACTGCTCGTACGGATCCGCCGCGAGGTCGGACTCGTGCAGACCGGCGGCGCGGTAGTGGGCGCGCATCGCGGAGGGATCGGGGTGGGGCACCCGTTCATCTTGCAGCACCCGGTGCCCGCCCCACACGCGGCACCGCGCCCGCGAAGACGTTCCTCCTGGTCGGGGCAGGGGCGGGACCGGAAGGTGGCACTGTGTGCCACGTCACGCTTCCCGTCATGTGCGGAAACCGCCAAACTTACGGGTTGGACCGCTGTGACAACCCGACATCCCGCGATGTCGCGTCGCTTCGCAACGACCGTCCGTCCGCGTCCGCAACGCCGGTGCAGACCAGGCCGCCACCGTCCCGTGCCTGATTACTCCCCGGCAGGGTGACCCACACCCGAGCGGGGCATGACCGGGGTGTCACCTGCCACCCGTCGCACACATCGTGAGGAGCCGCCTGATGTCCGACTTCGTTCCCGGGCTCGAGGGAGTCGTCGCGTTCGAAACGGAGATCGCCGAACCCGACAAGGAAGGCGGTTCGCTGCGGTACCGGGGCGTCGACATCGAGGACCTGGTCGGCCAGGTCTCGTTCGGCAACGTCTGGGGGCTGCTGGTCGACGGCCGGTTCAACCCGGGCCTGCCGCCCGCCGAGCCGTTCCCGATCCCGGTGCACTCCGGCGACATCCGGGTCGACGTGCAGTCGGCGCTGGCCATGCTGGCGCCGGTGTGGGGCCTGAAACCGCTGCTGGACATCGACGCCGAGCAGGCCCGCGACGACCTCGCCCGCGCGGCCGTGATGGCGCTGTCGTACGTGGCGCAGTCGGCGCGCGGGCAGGGCCTGCCGATGGTGCCGCAGAAGCAGATCGACAAGGCGGAGACCATCGTCGAGCGGTTCATGATCCGCTGGCGCGGCGAGCCGGACCCGAAGCACGTCAAGGCCGTCGACGCCTACTGGACGTCCGCCGCCGAGCACGGCATGAACGCCTCCACCTTCACCGCCCGCGTCATCGCCTCCACCGGCGCCGACGTGGCCGCCGCGCTGTCCGGCGCGGTCGGCGCGATGTCCGGCCCGCTGCACGGCGGCGCGCCCTCCCGTGTCCTCGGCATGATCGAGGAGATCGAGCGGACCGGCGACGCGACCGCGTACGTGAAGAAGACCCTCGACAAGGGCGAGCGCCTGATGGGCTTCGGCCACCGCGTCTACCGCGCCGAGGACCCGCGCGCCCGGGTGCTGCGCCGCACCGCCAAGGAGCTGGACGCGCCGCGCTACGAGGTCGCCGAGGCGCTGGAGAAGGCGGCGCTGGAAGAGCTGCACAGCCGCCGTCCGGACCGGGTGCTCGCCACCAACGTGGAGTTCTGGGCGGCGATCATGCTGGACTTCGCCGAGGTACCGGCGCACATGTTCACCTCGATGTTCACCTGCGCGCGCACCGCGGGCTGGTCGGCGCACATCCTGGAGCAGAAGCGCACCGGCCGTCTGGTGCGGCCGTCCGCCCGCTACATCGGCCCCGGCCCGCGCGACCCGCGCGACGTCGACGGCTACGGCGAGACGCACCACTGAGGCGTACGCGAACGACGGCCGCGGCCCGGCCTCCCCACGCGGGAGGACCGGGCCGCGGCCGTCTTCGGGCCGGCGCGAGCCCGCGAGCGGCGAACCTCGAGTCCGCGAACTCCGCGGTTCCTCGGGGCGCAGCCCGTCCGCCTACAGATACTCCGCCAGCACCTCCGCGAGATGCCGGGCCTCCACGCCCGCGAGCTGCGCGAGCTGGGTGTGGCAGGAGAGCCCGTCGGCGAGGACGACCGCGCCGTTGGGCGCGTTCCGTACGGCGGGCAGCAGGTGTTCCTCCGCGCAGGCCGCCGAGACCTCCCAGTGCCCTCGCTCGAAGCCGAAGTTGCCCGCCAGCCCGCAGCAGCCGCCCGCCAACTCTCCGGTGAGACCGGCACGTTCGCGCAGCGCGCGCTCCGCCGCGTCGCCCAGTACGGCGTGCTGGTGGCAGTGGGTCTGGCCGGTCACCGGGCGGTCGACGCGCGGGGGCGTCCAGTCGGGCGCGTACGTCCGGAGCGCCTGCGCGAACGTGATGACGGACGCCGCGAGCCGCCGCGCGTCCGGGCCGCCGAGCAGCTCGGGCAGGTCGGTGCGGAGGGTGGCGGCGCAGCTCGGTTCGAGCCCGACGACCGGAAGACCGGCGTCCAGCGCGGGCCGCAGCGCCTCGACGGTGGCGCGCATCGCGGCGCGGGCGCGGTCGAGTTGCCCGGTGGAGACGTACGTCAGGCCGCAGCAGACCGGCCCCGGCGGGACGACGACCCGCAGTCCGGCCGCCTCCAGGACCCGCACGGCGGCCCGGCCCACGCCCGGCCGCAGGTGGTTGGTGAACGTGTCGGGCCACAGCACGACCGTCCGCCCCTGACCGCCGCCGGCCCGCCGCGTCCGCCCGCGCCACCACCGCTGGAACGGCTCCGGGGCGAGGCGCGGGATCCCGCGCCGCCCGTCGATCCCGCCCAGCCGCCTGGCGAGCGCCGCGGCAGGCGTCGTGGCCAGCGCGTTCACCGCCGGGGCCAGCCGCAGCGCGGCGATCACGCGCAGCCACACCGGCAGCAGCCCCAACGAGTAGTGCGCGGCGGGCCGCCGTCGCCCGGCGTAGTGGTGGTGCAGGAACTCCGCCTTGTACGTGGCCATGTCGACGCCGACCGGGCAGTCGCCGCGGCACCCCTTGCACGACAGGCACAGGTCCAGCGCCTCGCGCACCTCCTCGGAGCGCCAGCCTCCGGTCACCACCTCGCCGGCCAGCATCTCGTGCAGCAGCCGGGCCCGGCCGCGCGTGGAGTGCCGCTCCTCGCCCGTCACGCGGTACGAGGGACACATCACGGACGCCGAACCCGCCGCGCTGTCGCGGCACTTGGCGACGCCCACGCAGCGCCGCACGGCCGCCGTGAAGTCGCCGCCGTCGCCGGGGTAGCCGAACTCGACGTCGACCGGGCGCCGGGGCAGCGGGGTGAAGCGCAGGTTCTCGTCGAGGCGGGCGGGGCGCACCAGGATGCCGGGGTTGAGGCCGCCGTCCGGGTCCCACGCGTCCTTGAACTCCTCGAAGACGCGGACGAGTTCGGGCCCGTACATCCTCGGCAGCAGTTCCGCGCGGGCCTGCCCGTCGCCGTGCTCACCGGACAGCGACCCGCCGTGCGCGACCACCAGGTCGGCCAACTCGCCGGAGAATCCCCGGTATCGGGCGATGCCCTCGGGCGTCAGCAGGTCGAAGTCGATCCGCACGTGGACGCAGCCCTCGCCGAAGTGGCCGTAGGGCGTGCCGCGCAGGCCGTGAGCCGCCATGAGGGCACGGAAGTCGCGCAGGTAGGCGCCGAGTCGCGGCGGCGGCACCGCGCAGTCCTCCCAGCCCGGCCACGCCTCGGAGCCGTCCGGCATCCGGGTCGCCGTGCCCGCGGCGTCCTCCCGCACCCGCCACAGCGCCCGCTGCGCGGCGGCGTCGGTGACCACCTCCGCGGCCGTCGCGTCCCCGGCGCGCACCACCGCCTCGGCCGCCGCCCGCGCCTGGGCCGCCGTCGCGCCGCCGACCTCCACGAACAGCCAGGCGCCGCCGTGCGGCAGGGTGCGCGCCGCCGCACCCGCGAGGTCGGCCGCCATGCCCTCCACGGTCAGCGGCCGCAGCGGCAGCAGCCCGGGCGCCGCGTCCGCCGCCGCGCTCTCGTCGGGGTAGCCGAGGACCGCGAGGGCGCGCGCGGCGGGCACGTCGACCAGGGCGACCGTCGCCTCGGTCAGCACCGCGAGCGTGCCCTCGCTGCCGGTGAGCGCGCACGTGACGTCGGCCCGCCGCTCGGGGAGCAGCGCGTCCAGCGCGTAGCCGGAGATGCGGCGGGGCAGGTCGGGGTAGCCGGTGCGCAGCAACGCGAGGTGGCGTGCCGTCAACTGCTCGATGCTGGTGGCGATTTCGGGCGGCAGACCCGCGATCCCGGAGCCGCTCCCCGATCCGGCTCCCGTTCCCGTTCCCGCTCCTGTCCCCGTTCCCGCCCCCGTCGTGAACCGCCGCCCCCGGTACGTCACCCCCGCAAGGCCGCGCACGTTGTCCGCCGTCGTCCCCCACGCCACCGAGTGCGCGCCGCAGGAGTTGTTGCCGATCATGCCGCCGAGGGTGCAGCGGGAGTGGGTGGACGGGTCGGGGCCGAAGGTCAGGCCGTGCGGCGCGGCGGCCTCCCGCAGGCGGTCGAGGACGACGCCGGGCTGCACGACGGCCGTGCGCGCCTCGGGGTCCAGGGAGCGGATCGCGTTCATGTGGCGGGTGAAGTCCAGCACCACGCCCACCCCGGTCGCCTGGCCCGCGATGGACGTGCCACCGCCGCGCGCCACCACCGGCACGCCGTGCTCCCGGCAGACCGCGAGCGCGGCCTCGACGTCGTCGGCGTCCCGGGGCGCCACGACCGCGGCCGGGACCCGCCGGTAGTTGGAGGCGTCCATCGTCATCAGCGCGCGGGAGCCCGCGTCGCACACCACCTCACCGCGTACCGACGCCCGCAGCGCCTCTTCCAGGTCCCGCGTCACCTCTGCCATGGTCACTACAGTGCCCGTCCCGCTCCGTGTCGCACCGCGTCTCGCGTGGTCGCCCCGGGGTGTCTCATCGACTGGAACACGGTCCGCACCGGCCCGGTGACGGATTACGCTGCGAACGTGGCCGATATCCAGATTCCCGCAAACATCAAGCCCGCCGACGGTCGCTTCGGTTCGGGCCCGTCCAAGGTGCGGACCGAGGCGCTCGACGCCCTGGCCGCCACCGGAACCTCCCTGCTCGGCACCTCCCACCGCCAGGCTCCGGTCAAGAACCTGGTCGGTTCGGTGCGCGACGGCGTCCGCGAGCTGTTCTCGCTGCCGGCGGGGTACGAAGTGGTGCTGGGCAACGGCGGGTCCACCGCGTTCTGGGACATCGCGACGCACGGCCTGATCCGGCGCAAGTCCCAGCACCTGTCGTTCGGCGAGTTCTCCTCGAAGTTCGCCAAGGCCGCGAAGCTCGCGCCCTGGCTGGCCGACCCGACCGTGATCGAGACCGAGCCCGGCACCCACCCCGAGGCGTCCGCCGAGGCGGGCGTGGACGTGTACGCGTTCACCCACAACGAGACCTCCACCGGTGTCGCCATGCCGCTGCGGCGCGTCGACGGCGCCGACGAGGGGTCACTCGTTCTGGTGGACGCCACCTCCGGCGCGGGCGGCCTGCCCGTGGACATCGCGCAGACGGACGTCTACTACTTCGCGCCGCAGAAGTCGTTCGCGGCGGACGGCGGCCTGTGGATCGCGGTCTTCTCGCCCGCCGCCCTGGAGCGCGCGGCCGAGATCGCCGCGTCCGACCGGCACATCCCGGCCTTCTTCGACCTGCCGACCGCGATCGACAACTCGGCGAAGAACCAGACGTACAACACCCCGGCGCTGGCCACCCTCTTCCTGCTGGACCAGCAGCTGAAGTGGATCAACGGCCAGGGCGGTCTGGAGTGGGCGGTCAAGCGCACCGCCGACTCCTCCTCGCGGCTGTACGGCTGGGCCACCTCCTCCGACCACGCCACGCCGTTCGTGCACGACCCGGCCAAGCGCTCGCAGGTCGTCGGCACGATCGACTTCACCGAGGGCGTCGACGCCTCCGCGATCGCCAAGGCGCTGCGGGCCAACGGCATCGTGGACACCGAGCCGTACCGCAAGCTGGGCCGCAACCAGCTGCGCGTCGCGATGTTCCCGGCCGTCGACCCGGCGGACGTCGAGGCGCTGACCGCCTGCGTCGACTACGTCATCGAGCGCCTCTAGCCGTCACGGGCGGCGGGCCCACGCGGGCCCGCGTCCCCCGGCACACCCCGGCGCCGCGGTCTCACCGGCCGCGGCGCCGCAGTCTGCGCGTACCGACGACCAGCAACGCGGCGACGGTGAGGAAGGCGAGGCCGAAGAAGGTGTGCCGGTGGCCTCCCGAGCCCGCCGCCGCGCCGCCGGAGGCCGGTGCGCCCGATCCCGAGGGATCCGCCGACGCCCTTACGGAGTCCGGGAGTTCGCTGCCGGACAGCGGCACCCGGTAGACCTGGCTGTCCGTGCCCTCGCTGCCGGTCATCAGCGCGCGCCCGTCCGGGGTGAACGTGACCGACTCGCCCTGCTGCTGGACCGGCACGTCGGGATTGCCGATCTCGGCGCCGAGCCGGTCGCCGTTCCAGCGGTACTCGCTGCTCATGAAGTAGCCGCGGAACACCAGCCGGGTGCCGTCCGGCGAGAACGCGCCGTCGGTCACCCAGGGCACGTCGGCGATCGGCCTGAAGACGTTGATGCCGGAGGCCGACAGCTTCGCCGGGCCCTCGTAGAGGTGGCCGCCGTCCTCGTTCTTGCTGGCGATGTAGACCCGGCCGGTTTTCGGCTCGACCATCAGCGACTCGGCGTTGCGCGGCCCGTCGGAGTAGCGCACGGTGTACGTCGTGGCGTCCACGGTCTGGTCGCGCAGCGTCTTCGGCTCGGGGAAGCGGTAGAGGTAGACCTCGGGCCAGGCCCCGTTGAGGTTGTCGCCGATGTCGCCGAGGTAGATGTCGCCGTCCGGGCCGATGGAGATCGCCTCGCAGTCGCGGGCGTGCACGCCGCGCAGGGTGATCCGGGCGACGGTGGCACCGGTCCTGGAGTCGATCGCGTAGACGTAGGGGCCGTCGCCGCTGTCGTTGTGCGTCCAGTAGACGCCCCGGTGCAGGTGGCTGGCGGCCAGGCCGCTGGACTCGGTGATGCGCGGGTCCTTCATGGTGAAGGCGACGGCGGGACCGCTGTCGGCGCAGGCCGGGACGGCGGCGGTGACCGCGAGGACGGTGGCGGCCAGCGGGACGGCCCAGGTACGCGCGCGCATGCGCCCAGCCTGCCATCCCGGCGGAGTGCCGTCGTCTCCGGCGTCCGCGTCCCGCTGTCGCCTGTGGCCGCGCGTCGCTGTCGCCTGTGGCCGGATTCACGCGGCCCGGCCTCGCGGCGCGGCGCGGTCTTCCAGGATGATGCGCGCATGCGGTATCTGTTCGTCGGCGACTCGATGACCATCGGCAGCGCCGGCGACCACACGTGGCGCTACCGGATGTGGCGGCACCTGAGCGCGCTGGACGAGCCGTTCGCGATCACCGGTTCGCGGACCGCGCTGTACGACAAGGACGCCGACGCTCCCGTCTCGCACCGCTACGCCGACCCCGCCTTCCCGCCGTCCGCGCGCGGGCACTTCGCCGGGTGGGGCGAGGGCTGGCTCCAGCTGGCGCCGCTGGTGCGCGCGGAGGTGGCGGCGCAGCGGCCGGACGTACTGCTGGTCTCGCTGGGCCTGATCGACCTCGGGTTCTACACCGACGCGGCGCGCACCGAGGAGTCGCTGCGCTCGTTCGTGGCCGAGGCGCGGGCCGCCTCGCCGTCGGTGCGGATGGTGCTGCTGCCGGTCATCCCCAACACCCGTGCGCAGAGCGACGCGTGGTTCGCCGCGCAGTGCGACGAGCTGAACGTGCGGACGGCCAAGGCGGTCGCCGACCTGGACTCGGCCACCTCCCCGCTGCTGCTGGCGTCCCGCCCGCCGGGCTACGACATCCACCGCGACACCTACGACGGCACCCACCCGAACGCGACCGGCGAGCACCGCATCGCGGCGGCCTTCGCGAACGCAATGCACCAGGCGTGGGGCGTGGGCGGGCCGTACGCCCTGCCGAGCTGAGCGGTTCGCGGCGCGCGCCTCATCCGCCACCCCCGCCGCGTCGTCGGGCCGCCTCGATCGGTGGCGACAAATGCCCTGACGGGGTCATCGTCCGCCATGGAGAACGCTACTCTGAGTTGTGCATTGCGTCACACCAAGTAGCTGTCAGGGAGCGGCCCATGGACGTCCACAAGGTGGTGGGCGAGCGCATCGCCAAGGCGCGGCGCCGCAAGTACTGGTATCAGCGGGAGCTGGCCCTGGCAATCGGCAAAGGCGAATCCTGGGTCTCGCAGATTGAGCGTGGGGCGCTGTCCCTGGACAGCATGAAGACCGCCGAGAAGATCGCCGAGGTGCTGGGGCTGTCCGTCCCGTACGTCTTGGCGTTCGATGTTCGCTGTCCTGACTACCGTCCTGTCCCTGACGCCACCCGTTCGGACGACCTTCCCGCTGCGGCTGTGGATCTGACAGACTCGGACATCGTGTTACGACGTACGTTTCTCAGTACCTCCGCAGGAGTCGCCGCGACGGCCGCCGTTCCGCACGAAGAGCACGGAAGCGGTCTCGACTCCACGACGATGACTGATCTGCGGTCCACCTCAACGGCGTACCGTCGCGCATATCGTGCAGTGCCCGCCGAAGCGCTGCTGCCCGCCGCGCGGGCACAAGTCCACCTGGTGCACTCATTGCGGCCGGAGGCACAGCCCGATCGCCAACGACGTGAACTGCTCCGGCAGTTGAGCGAGATGGCCGCGCTCACCGGGATCATGTCGTACATGGACGCCGGCGACGAGCGAACGGGCAGGGCGTACCTGGATTTGGCGCACCGAGCTGCCAAGGCTGTCGGCAGCGCGGACCTGCTGGCGATGGCGCTTGCCACGAAGGCCTTCGTGAACAGCTACACCGGTGATCCGGACGGTGGGCTGGACTGCGCACTGGCGGCAGTCGACCATGCCGAACACGGCACCGATCCGCGGATGCACGGCTGGGTACTCGCGGTGTGCTCCGAGATGCACGCCAGCCTCGGAGAGGAACGCGAGTGCCGCCTCGCCCTGGACCGTTCGCGTCAGATCATCGACGGTCTCGACCCCGATCCGGTGTGGTCCGGGATCGGCTGGTACGACATGGCGAAAGCGGATGCCTACGATGGCGGAGATCTGGTTCGGCTGGGCCGCTATCGCGAGGCACTGCCATGCCTGAATGCCGCGTTGGCCTCGCTCACGCCGGACATGATGCGCCACCGGTGCACGGCCCATGTGGACCGGGCGGAGGCGTACGCGGCAGCTGGTGAGGTGGACGCGGCCGTTGAGGACGCCCACACCGCGCTGACCCTGCTGGAGCAGACTCACCACGCCAATAGTTTGGACCGGATCACCCGGCTCCACCGGAATTTGCGTCAACGCGACAGCAGGGCTACACGAACACTTGCCGAGCATTTGATCCACACCCGAGCCCTCGTCTCCGCTGGAGCGCCCGCATGAACCGTACTGGTCTCGTACTCGACTTCGGTGGCGTGCTGACCACGCCCTTGTTGCCTGCGGTTCTGGCCTTCGAACAGCGTGAGGGGCTGGCCGAGGGGGCCTGCATCACCGCGCTGTACCTGGACGAGGAGGGAACCCGGCGGACCCACGACCTGGAGCGCGGGGCGATCTCACAGCGTGAGTGGAACGAGGCTGCGGCGAGGAGCCTCGGGGTAGCGGCGGACAACCTGATGGGCCGCATCTTCGCCGACCTGCGCCCCGAGGCCCGGATGATCGAGGCCGCCGCCGCGGCACGGCGCGCGGGGCTGAAGGTGGCTGTGCTGTCGAACTCCGTCGGACTGGACCCGTGGGATCTGTACGACGGGTACGACCTGGACCGGCTGTACGACGCCGTGGTGATCTCGGAGCACCACAAGATGCGCAAGCCGGAGCCGGAGATCTTTCACGTCGCGCTGGAGTTGCTGGGGCTGCCGGCCAAGGAGTGCGTCTTCGTGGATGACACTGCCCACTACCTTCCCGCCGCAGCGGAGCTGGGCTTCGCGACCGTGCACGCGACAGCCCCTGACGCCACGATCGGCCAGTTGGAGGGCTTGCTCGGGATCCCCCTCACTCAGGAGGTCTAGACCCACCCACAGTCACATTGCGGGTGACAGCATGACTGCGCACGGCGGATCCCGGATCTCGGTTCACTGAATTCCGGCGTCACCATCACAGAACCCACGGCGACGCCCTCCACAGGAACCGAACGAGGGACGACCCGATGAGGCACAAGTCGGCGTACGAGGAGTCGGCTTCGAGCACCACGAACACTTTGCGATTCGACATCCCCGGCCAGCCGTACTTCGTCAGCGTCGCGAGAAGACGACTCGTCGCCACCGTCCGCGACTGGAATGGCAACGCGGTAGCGGCAGATGCGGCGGAGGCTGTTGGGCTTGTCGCCTCCGAACTTCTGACGAACGCCGTGTCGTACGCGGAAGGCTCATTGGCCATCAGCCTTCGGCAAGAGGGAACGCGCGTCCTCCTGGAAGTGCGCGATCAGAACCCCCAACTCCCTATGCTCCGCTGCCCGTCCGAAGACGACGAGCACGGGCGCGGCCTGGCACTGGCCTCGGCTCTGGCGCTGAGATGCGGCTGGGAAACAGTGGCGGGCGGGAAGGTCGTCTGGGCTGAGTTGGCCGTCTGTCCGGCTCAGCCGGACCCCACGGTCCGCCGTCCGCTCCGGCCCACCACGCTCGGGCCCCTCCGGCGTGCACCAGCTCCCCTACCCGCTTCCGCTCCCGGCCGTCGCGTGAAAGCCGTTCCGGCCATGGCGCATCCGAAGAACGGTGACGGCCGGCCCGACGACCTGCCGACGAAGACGCCGGCCCGGCCGCCGCGTCCCGGCGCGGACTGACCACTTCACACACCACCATCCTGACCCAGCGCAGAAGGGCGGAAGCTCATGGGGACCCATGGCGACGGCAAGGGCGGCGCGGAAGGCGACAAGAAGCAGCCGCCTCGGGAGTCGGACGGCCAGTGGCCACGACCGATTCCGAAAAAGTGAGGACGTCGTGACGACACCGGAACGGCTGATCGAGATCCTGGCCAACAAGAAGACCCTGCCTGCCTCGTGGCGTCAGGCGGTCGCCACCGTCGACCGGGGCCTGTTCGTCCCGGGCACCATCGAGGTCGATGACCGGACGATCCACAGGAGCGATGGCTCCGATGAATGGGCCAGAGCGGTCTACGGTGACCTGTCGCTGATCACCCAGATCAACGACGGCAGGCCCACGGGCGAAGACGCTTACCGGCTTCCCACCTCATCGTCCTCCATGCCCACCGTCATGCTGGAGATGCTGGACGCCCTGGATGTGCGACCGGGGCATCGCGTACTGGAAATCGGCACAGGAACGGGCTACAACGCCGCCCTGCTGTGCCGACGGCTCGGGGATGAGAGCGTGACGTCGATCGAGGTCGATCCCGACGTCGCCGCGACTGCCCGGCGCAATCTCGAGGCCGCGGGCAGCAGCCCGAGGCTTGTGGTCGGCGACGGTCTCGCCGGGCACGCTCAAGGCGGCCCGTACGACCGGATCATCGCCACCTGCACAGTGCGGGACATCCCGTTCGCCTGGATCGAACAGCTGGCTCCCGAGGGCAGGCTGATCACCCTTTGGGGAAGCTCCTACTTCGCCTACTCGTACGCGTCCCTCACAGCGACCAGGCGGGGGGAGGCGACGGGTCGGCTGTGGGGGCGTCCGGCGTTCATGTGGCTGCGCGGCCATCGTAGCGGCGCCGGGCTCCTCCGGGAGTGCCTGCACCACCGGGACCAGGCAACGGTCCGACGCACGCGGCTCAGCCCGTACGACGTGGAGGACCTCGACCCCAGATTCGCCGTCAGTCTGTCCGTGCGTGACGCGTGGCCTTTGCTGTGCACCGCCGAGGACGGCAGCGACGAGGCCACACTCTGGGTCATCTCCGACGACCACGCTTCCTGGGCCGCCGTCGAGTACGTCCCCGGCCAGACCGACTTCGGGGTCAGGCAATACGGCCCACGATCGGTGTGGAACGAGGTCGAGCGTGCCTTCGCCTCCTGGGAGGGTGCGGAGAACCCTGGCCGCGAAAGATTCGGGCTGACGGTCGACACCAACGGACAGCATCTCTGGCTGGACTCTCCCGATCGGCCATGGAATCCTCCGTCCGATTGACCGCTGCGGCAATACACGCCACGGACAAGACACGGTCTTGCTTCGAGCGCACTCCAACCTGGTTGGCTGGGGCGCATGGAGTACACGCAGCTCGGACGCAGCGGTCTGAAGGTCTCCCGACTGGTGCTGGGCACCATGAACTTCGGGCCGGTCACCGACGAATCCGACAGTCACGCCATCATGGACGCCGCGCACGACGCGGGGCTGAACTTCTTCGACACCGCCAACGTCTACGGCTGGGGCGAGAACAAGGGCCGCACCGAGGAGATCATCGGCTCCTGGTTCGCCAAGGGCGGCGGCCGCCGGGACAGGACCGTCCTGGCCACCAAGGTCTACGGCGACATGGGCGGCTGGCCCAACGAGGGCAGGCTGTCCGCCCTCAACATCCGCCGCGCCGCCGAGGCCAGCCTCAAGCGCCTGCGCACCGACCACATCGACCTCTACCAGTTCCACCACGTCGACCGGAACACGCCCTGGGACGAGATCTGGCAGGCCGTCGACGTCCTGGTCCAGCAGGGCAAGGTCGTCTACGCGGGGTCCAGCAACTTCGCCGGCTGGCACATCGCCAAGGCGAGCGAGGCCGCGCGGCGCCGCGGGTCGCTGGGCCTGGTCTCGGAGCAGTGTCTGTACAACCTGATCGAGCGCCGCGCCGAGCTGGAGGTGATCCCCGCCGCGCAGGACTACGGCCTCGGGGTCATCCCCTGGTCGCCGCTGCACGGCGGCCTGCTCGGCGGCGCGATCCGCAAGGAGCGCGAGGGCGGCGCGGGCCGCAGCGGCACCGGGCGCAGCGCCGACGCGCTGAAGAACGCCGCCCAGCGCGACCAGATCCAGGCGTACGAGGACCTGTGCGCCAAGCACGGCCACGAGCCGGGCGAGGTCGCGCTGGCCTGGCTGCTGACCCGGCCCGGGGTGACCGGCCCGATCGTCGGCCCGCGCACCGGCGAGCAGCTCGCGTCCGCCCTGCGGGCGGTGGAGCTGGAGCTGGGCGGGGAGTTCCTGGCCGGTCTGGACGAGATCTTCCCGGCCACCGGACCGGCGCCGGAGGCGTTCGCCTGGTGACGCCGGTGGCGGTCGCGAGCGGTCGACGGACCGCGGCCGTCCCCGCCGACCGGGGTCAGCGGACCGCGGCCGCCACGACCACCACGGCCAGCATCAGCACGAGGGCGGCGGTCATCACTCGGGTTCGGGTCTTGGGATCCACCCGACGAGCGTAACCGGACCGCCCTACCGGCCCAGCGCCCAGGTCCCGGCCGTCTCGTACCGGGGCCGGGCGCCGGGCACCCCGGGCGTGGGCGCAACGCTGTGGACCAGCTCGATCCGGTCGGCGGTCCATGTCTCGCTCTCGTACCCGGCGAGCGCCGCGACGTGCGGCCGCAGGCCGGGCCCGCGCGCCCCGCCCCGGCCGCGCCCGCGGGCCAGTGTGACGTGGGCCCGGAAGGCGCGGCCCTCCTCGACGGCGATGCCGCAGCGCCTGGCGGCGGCGGTCACCGATCCGGCCAGGTGCCGCAGCGCGTCGGTGTCGCCCGCCACGCCCGCCCACAGCACCCGGTCGCCGAACCGGCCGGCGCCCGCCAGCCGCAGCGTCATCGGCGGATGCCGGTGCGCCGCCCGGTCCAGCCGCTCGCCGAGCGCGGGCAGCGTGCCGGGGTCCACCTCGCCGAGGAAGGCCAGCGTGAGGTGGCGGTCCGCGTCGGCGGTCCAGCGCAGCGCGTCCCCGGTGTCCGCGAGGGTGTCCGTCAGCGGGCGCACGGCGGCGTCGAGCCCGCGCAGCACCTCCGGTGGCGGCACGAGGGCGACGAAGAGCCTCATACGCCGATCATCCCGCCTCCGCGCGCCCCGATCACCCCCGCGCCCGCCCGCCCCGATCACCCCGCGCCCGCGCGCCTCCGTACCCCGCGTCGTCCAGGATCCGGCCGGAAGACGACGGTTGCACGCCTGCTGTCATGTTCCCGCCATAGCCTGTTCGCGCCGCGTACCGCTTCTTGAGCGGGCCGCTCGCCCCAGCCCATGCTGAACGCCGTCCATCCCCCCAACTGCCTCTGGAGGCACGGCACATGGGCATGAAGACGACTTCGGCACGCAGCCGTTCCCGGGCCGTCGCGGCAGCCACCGCGGCCCTGGCGACCACCGCCGTCCTGGCGCTCGCGGGCAGCGCCGCGCCGGTGGGCGCGGCGACCGCGTTCGGTCCGCAGACCCCGCTCGCCGCGGGATCGCACGGGACCGGCCAGGTCAGACCGTACGACGACGGCGTGTGGGGCGGTTACGTCGCGCAGGGCCGTTTCACCAGCATCAGCGGTTCCTGGGTCGAGCCGCAGGCGACCTGCAACACCAGCAACGACCTGTTCGCCCCCTGGGTCGGCATAGACGGCTACGGCTCGCAGACCGTCGAGCAGACCGGCGTGCAGACCGACTGCTCCAGCGGCCGGCCGGTGCTGTCGGCGTGGTACGAGATGTACCCGGCGGCGCCGGTGTACTGGAGCAACCCGGTCAGCGCCGGTGACACCATCACGGCGTCGGTCGTCACCAAGAGCCGCGGCAGCTACACCATCACCCTCAGCGACACCACCAAGGGCTGGACCCAGCACACCACCCAGCGGCTGTCGGCGCAGAACGTCAGCGCCGAGGCGGTCATCGAGTCGCCGACCCAGAGCTACCCGTCCTTCGACGAGCTCGACTTCTCCAACGTGACCGTCAACGGCCAGCCGTTCTCGTCGTACGACCCGCAGGCCATCACCAGCGGCGGCTACGGGCCCGGCGAGCTGAACGGCGGCGACTTCTCCATCACGCCGGAGGACGGCGGCTGGGCCTCGCACGCCACCCCGTCCCACCAGGCGGCACGTCCGGGCACGATCCGGTACTGAACGGCCTTTCCCCGGAAGGGAGTCGCGCGAGCGCGTGCACGTGACGCGCGAGCGTGAAAAGGGGCCCGGCCGGGCGCGCACGACGTCGCGCCCGGCCGGGCCCCGCTCACGCCCACCTCACGCGGCGACCGCGGCCGCCTCCTCTTCCTGCTCTTCCTGCCCTTGAGGCGCCCGCTGCCGGGGGACCAGCGCGACGCCGCGCCGGTCGACCCGTACCCGCATGTCGCCCGCGCGCATCAGGATCGCGGCGATCGCCAGGCCCGACAGCGCGGAGACCAGGCCGCCGAGCGAGAAGCCGACGCGCGGCCCGTAGCGGTCGGTGATCCAGCCGACCAGCGGACCGCCCAGCGGGGTGCCGCCCACGAACACCATCATGAACAAGCTCATCACCCGCCCGCGCATCGCGGGATCGGTGGCCAGCTGCACCGAGGAGTTGGCGGTGGTGTTGATGGTGATGCCGAACACCCCGACGACCACCAGCAGTCCGGCGAACAGCCACACCGACGGCGACCAGGCCGCCGCCATCTCCAGCGCGCCGAACACCACCGCGGCGGCCAGCAGCATCCGCATCCGGGTGGTCGCCCTGCGGGCCGCCAGCAGCGCGCCGCCCAGCGAGCCGAGCGCCATCGCGGTGTTGAACATGCCGTACGTGCTGGCCCCGGCGTGGAACGTGGTGTGCGCGAACGCCGACAGCCAGATGGGGAAGTTGAAGCCGAAGGTGCCGATGAAGCCGACCAGCACGATCGGCCAGATCAGGTCCGGCCGCCCGGCGACGTAGCGCAGGCCCTCGCGCAACTGGCCCTTGCCGCGCGGCGGGCGCTGCACCTCGTGCAGCTCGCTCTCGCGCATCAGCATCAGCCCGATCAGCGGCCCGGCGAACGACAGCCCGTTGATCAGGAACGCCCAGCCGCTGCCGACCGCGGAGATCAGCACACCGGCGACGGCCGGGCCGACCAGACGGGCGGTCTGGAAGTTGGCGGAGTTGAGGCTGACCGCGTTGCGCACGTCCTTCGGGCCGACCATCTCGACCACGAACGACTGCCGGGTGGGGTTGTCGACGACCGTGACCACGCCCAGCAGGAAGGCGATCAGGTAGACGTGCCACACCTGGACGTGACCGCTCAGCGTGAGCACCGCGAGGGCCAGGCCCAGCAGGGCCATGGTGGCCTGAGTGAGCATCAGCAGCTGACGCTTGGGGTAGCGGTCGGCGATGACGCCGCCGTACAGCCCGAACAGCAGCATCGGCAGGAACTGCAGGGCGGTGGTGATGCCGACCGCCGTCGAGGACCCGGTCAGGCTGAGCACCAGCCAGTCCTGGGCGATGCGCGACATCCAGGTGCCGGTGTTGGACACCACGGCACCGGTGGCGAAGAGCCGGTAGTTGCGGACCTTGAGCGAGCTGAACGTCTGGCGCCTGGACGGCTCGGCCGCCTCGGCGGCGGCGTCCCGCACCGGGGGCTGCTCCACCGCGGCCCGCGGGGTCTCCGCGGCGGCCGGGGGGTGCGGTGCGTTCGTGGGGGTGGTCGGGTTCGATCCGGGTGCGGCGTCTGCTCCGGGGGCCGAACTCAAGGGTGTCTCTCCTCACCTGGGCGATCCGGATGCTCCGGACTCTCTCGGACGATCGTGCGTGCTCGCGCTGTCCCCCGCCGCCCGCCGCCTGCCGTCCGGCCGCCTGACGGCGGCTCACGGCGGCTCAGAGGTGGGCCAGTTTCTCCAGCACCGGCGCCGCCTCACGCAGCAGCGCCCATTCCTCGTCGGTCAGGCCTTCGGCGAGCTCCGCCAGCCAGACGTTCCGCTTGCGGCGGCTCTCGGCGAGCATCGCGTCGGCCTGCTCGGTCCTGCTGACGACGACCTGGCGCCGGTCCTCGGGATGGGGGTCCCGGCGGACCAGGCCCTTCGCCTCCAGCATGGCGACGATGCGGGTCATCGACGGCGGCTGCACGTGCTCCTTGCGCGCGAGCTCCCCAGGGGTGGCGGAGCCGCAGCGGGCCAGGGTGCCCAGGACGGACATCTCGGTCGGGCTGAGGGTCTCGTCCACCCGCTGATGGCGAAGGCGCCGGGACAGCCGCATGACGGCCGACCTCAGCGAACTCACCGCGGCGAGATCGGCCTCGGACAGTGTGGTCACGACTGTTAGATTATCTCATTACTTACGCTAAAGAAAAGTCCGCAGCCGCACTCAAACGCCCGTGTGCGCGAGATCACCCTTACGAGTGATGCGGGTCCGAGAACGGCGGCATCACCCGGGCCCTCCGTGGACCGTATGACTATGGGACCGGACGGATCGCCAGCGCACGGATCGAAGGTGCTCAGCCTGCGGATCGACGCGGACCTGCTCGACCGCGTCGCCGGGCACGCCGCCAGACACGGCATGAGCGTGCAGGACTACGTCGTCCGGATGCTGGTCCGCGACGACTTCGACGAGCGGTTCAAGAGCGCGGTGGACGCGACGGAACGCTTCTACGCGGGCTGACCGGGCTGCTCGGGCTGTCCGAGCCGGGCCGACTGGTCGGGCCGTGCCGCCTGACCGGAGGCCAGGCAGTGGTCGAGCAGCCGCCCGACCGCCTCCCGCTGCGCCGAGTACGGCACCTCGGCGGCCACCAGCCGTCGCGCGTGCTGCCGTACGAGGTCGTGCAGGCCGTACCGCGGCGTCCCGTCCTCACCGCGCGCCGTGAACAGCAGGTGGTCGGCGCGCAGCCGCTGGAGCGTCCACGCGGCCTCCGGCACCGGACAGGCGGCGACGGCGGCCGCCGCGGCCGGGGTGATCGCACCTCCCGGATGCAGCCCCAGCAGCCGGAACATCCGGCGCGCCGGATCGTCCAGCCGCCGGTACGAGACGTCCAGCGCGGCGCGCAGCGGCAGGCTGCCCGGGGCGCTCTCCAGCCGGTGGACGTGGTCGGCGAGCGACCAGCCGGACCGCCGGAAGATCTGCGACGCGGCCGTGGTCAGTTCCAGCGGCAGCCCCCCGCACAGTGCCGCGAGCCGTTCGGCGGCCCGGGGTTCGGCGCGCAGCCGCTCCTCGCCGACCACGCCCGCCAGCACCGCCAGTGCGTCGTGCGTGGCCAGCGGGCGCAGCGTCAGCACCCCGGCGTCGAGGCCGGGCAGGGCGCGCCGCGAGGTGATCAGCGTGCGGCCGGAAGCCGGCAGCAGGTCGCGCACCTGGCCGGGCCCTGCCGCGTCGTCCAGTACGACCAGCGGCGCCCGGCGCGCCGTCAGCCGCCGGTAGAGCGCGACCCTCTCGTCCCGGCCCAGCCGCCGCACCTGCTCCCTGGGCACCTCCAGCCCGCGCAGCAGCGCGCCGAGCACCGCGTACGGATCGGCCGGGGGCCCCGCGGGGTCGAACCCGCGCAGGTCGACGTGGAGGTGCCCGCCGCAGCCCCCGCGATCGAGCACCCGGCGGGCCGCGCACAGCGCCAGCCGGGTCTTGCCGACCCCGGGCATCCCGGCGACGACGGTCACGCCGCGGGTCAGGCACGCCAGCCGGTCCAGCTCCCGGTCCCGCCCCCGGCAGTCCACCTCCGCGGCGTCCGGAACGCCCTTGACCGGCACGGCCGGTGACGCGGTCGCGGGCGCGCCGTCCAGCGTGCAGCGCAGTGCGGCGCGCCAGGGCGCGGGGTCGGCACCGAGGGCGCGGACGACGTCCGCCAGGAGTTCGGCGTCCATCCTGCGGCGGCCGGTGCGGAAGCAGTCGTAGACGGTGATGCGGCCGGGGACGCGTTCGGCGCCGGGCAGGCCGCGCCGGGCCCTGATGTCGGCGATCCGCCGGACGATCTCCGAGTACGAGGGGTCGCCCGCGTCGGAGCGCAGCAGCCGCAGCCGTTCGACCAGTTCGTCCAGCGTGCGTGCCGGTCCGGGTGCGCGCGCCGGTCCGGCCGCCGGTGTCCCGAGCCCGGTCACCGGCTCCCCGAGTGATGTCGCCAAGGCCGTCCTCCCCCTCAGCCGCCCCGCCCCGCGCCGGCTGGTCCCGCCGACGGGCCGACGGCTCAGCCAGGATCGCCCGTGGGCCCTACCGGGTCAACTGATGTGAATGCCAAGGGGAGTTACTAGGCTGAAATGTATCGCTGGACGGCGGCCGGGACAGGGCGCGGGGCTCGTGCGCGCGGGGGCGCGAGGACGGCGTCCGACGGTGGACGCGGGCGGTGTTCGGGCTCGTTCGGCGCCGCATTCGGGTTCGTTCGGAAGCCGCGACACCTGTCCGCGGCGCGGCCACCGTGGTGGCCGGAACGCGACCCCGCGTTCCGCGACCCGCATCCGGATCCACCACGGAAGGACCCTCCATGGCTCTGCGCACCCGCGTCGCCGCAGGCGTCGCCACGCTCGCGCTGTCCCTGACCGGCCTGGCCGCCGTCGCCGCCCCGGCCGACGCCGCCACCCCGCAGGCCGCCGCGGGCCACGCCCACGCCGTCACGCCGGACGTGTTCCGGATGAACTACTTCTACGGCACCGGGCCGACGATCCCGCTGGCGACGCAGACGGCACTGCTGGAGGCGCAGATGGCCGGCTTCAGGCCGTACCAGTGCAGCACCGTGCAGACCACCGGCCAGCAGGGCGGCTACTACGTGACGATCCTGTGCGAGTCGATGAGCTGACCCGCCGAGGCGGTCGGCGTCACCGGCCCGGATCCCCCCGAGGGGCCGGGCCCGGCCCGTCTCACGTCAGCCGCAGCGCCGGCATCAGGTAGTAGAAGGCGAACACGGCCGAGACCACGTAGAGCGGCACCGGCACCTCGCGCCAGCGGCCGGTGACGATCCGCAGCACGCAGAAGGTCAGGAAGCCGATGCCGATGCCGTTGGTGATCGAGTAGGTGAACGGCATCATCAGCATCGTCAGGAACGCCGGGACGGCGATGGTGAAGTCGCTCCAGTCGATGTCCCGGACGCTGTTGGACAGGATCAGGAAGCCCACCGCGACCAGTGCCGGGGTGGCGGCCTGCGCCGGGACCATGGTGGCCAGCGGCGTCAGGAAGAGCGAGATCACGAAGAGCAGGCCGGTCACCACGGCCGACAGCCCGGTGCGGGCGCCCTCGCCGACGCCCGCGGTGGACTCCACGAAGCAGGTGTTGGCGCTGCTGGAGGTGGCGCCGCCGAGCGCGGTCGCGACACCGTCGACGAACAGCACGCGGTTCATGCCCGGCAGGTCGCCCTTGGGGTCGAGCAGGTGCGCCTCGTCGCAGACGCCGAGGATGGTGCCCATCGCGTCGAAGAAGCCGGACAGCAGCACGGTGAAGACGAACAGGACGCCGGTCACGATGCCGACCTGGTGGAAGCCGCCGAACAGGCTCACCTTGCCCACCAGCCCGAAGTCGGGTGTGGCGAACGGGTCGCCGGGCCACTTGGGCACCGTCAGGCCCCAGGAGGCGGCCGGGACCTTGGCGACCGCGTCGATGATCAGCGCCAGCACGGTCATGGCGACGATGCTGATGAGGATCGCGCCGGGCACCTTGCGCACGATCAGCGCCAGCGTCAGCAGCGCGCCCACGATGAAGACCAGCACCGGCCAGCCCAGCAGGTGCCCGTTGCCGCCCAGCTGGAGCGGGACGGTGGTCTGCTCGGAGTCCGGGACGCGGGAGACGAAGCCGGAGTCGACCAGGCCGATCAGGAAGATGAACAGGCCGATGCCGATGGCGATCGCCTTGCGCAGGCTCAGCGGCACCGCGGCCATCACCCGCTCGCGCAGGCCGGTGGCGACCAGCACCATGATCGCCAGACCGGCGAGCACCACCATGCCCATCGCGTCCGGCCAGCTCATCCTGGGCGCGAGCTGGAGGGCGACGACGCTGTTGATGCCCAGGCCCGCGGCGAGCGCGATGGGCACGTTGCCGATGACGCCCATCAGCAGCGTGGTCAGGGCGGCGGTCAGCACGGTGGCGGTGACCAGCTGGCCGTGGTCGAGGTGGTGGCCGTACTTGTCGACGCCGCTGCCGAGGATGATCGGGTTCAGCACGATGATGTACGCCATCGCGAAGAAGGTCGCCAGGCCACCGCGGATCTCCCGGTAGACGCTGGAGCCGCGCTCGGAGATGCGGAAGTAGCGGTCGAAGGCGTTGCCGGGCAGCGGGGCCTGCGGCGAAGCGGAGCCGACCGGGGAGGTGGCCGAGCTGGGCATGGGGGTCCTCGGAATCCTCGCGATGACGGGACAGGGGAGTGCACTGGCCTGGTCCAAGTCTGATCACTTTCAGACGTTCTTACGAAACAAACCGGCCAGTCAGAGGTCGTTTCAGTATGAACAGATACCCCCTCCGACTTCCATCTCCGCGCGTAGACATCAGGTACGGGCCACCTCCCGGAGCGGCGGCGGCCCCGCCGGAGGTGCCCCGTAGGCTGTGCGGCATGAAGTCGAAGTGGACGCCGCTGCACGAGACGCCGGAACCGCTGGAGGCGAACGACGTCGCGATCGTCACCGGCGGCACGATCGTCTGGCTGGTCCTCTTCCTCGGTCAGCTCCCCTTCTACGGCTGGTACGCGGACCACGGCCACGCCTGGTGGATCTGGTGCTGCGCGGCCGGCGCGGCGCTGGGCTGCGTCGGCATCCTCTACGTCCGCAGGCGCAGGGACGCGATCCGCCGGGCGGCGGCGTCCCGCGAAGCGCACGACGGCGTGGCCTGAGGGCAGGCCCCCCGCGAGCCGGGGGGCAAAGGCGGGCAGACCGGTACGAATGCCACGTACTCTCGATCCATGACGGACCGTGTCGCCACCTCGCCCGCCCGCGCCCAGGGCCTGACCTCCGCCGAGGTCGCCGACCGCACCGCACGCGGCGAGGTCAACGACATCCCCGTGCGCAGCTCCCGTTCGGCCGCCGACATCGTCCGGGGCAACGTCTTCACCCGCTTCAACGCCATCCTCGGCGTCCTCTTCCTGATCATCGTGGCCGTCGGCCCGATCCAGGACGGACTGTTCGGCTTCGTGATCGTCGCCAACACCGCGATCGGCATCGTCCAGGAGCTGCGCGCCAAGAAGACGCTGGACAGCCTCGCGGTGGTCGGCGAGGCGAGGCCGACCGTGCGCCGCGACGGACGGGCGACCGAGGTGGTGACCTCCGCGATCGTGCTGGGCGACCTGATCGAGCTGGGCCCGGGCGACAAGGTCGTGGTGGACGGCGAGGTCGCCGAGGCCGACGGCCTGGAGATCGACGAGTCGCTGCTGACCGGTGAGGCCGACCCGGTGCTCAAGAAGCCGGGCGACGAGGTGATGTCGGGCAGCTTCGTCGTCGCGGGCGGCGGCGCCTTCACCGCGACCAAGGTCGGGCGCGGCGCCTACGCGGCCCAACTGGCGGAGGAGGCCAGCCGCTTCACCCTGGTCCACTCCGAACTGCGCGGCGGCGTCAGCCAGATCCTCAAGTACGTGACGTGGATGATGATCCCGGTCGCGGTCGGCCTGATCGCCAGCCAGCTGTACGTGGAGGGCAACGACTGGCGCGAGGCGGTGCGCCGGATGGTCGGCGGGATCGTGCCCATGGTGCCCGAGGGCCTGGTGCTGCTGATGTCGGTGGCGTTCGCGATCGGGGTGGTGCGGCTGGGCCGCAAGCAGTGCCTGGTGCAGGAACTGCCCGCGATCGAGGGGCTGGCCCGGGTGGACACCGTCTGCCTGGACAAGACCGGCACGCTGACCGAGGGCGGCATGGACGTCACCGAACTGCGGGTGCTGGACGGCGCGGACGAGACCCACGTGCGCGGAGTACTGGCCGCCCTCGGCGCCGCCGACCCGCGTCCCAACGCCAGCCTCCAGGCCGTCATCGACGCCTACCCGGCGGAAGCGGCGGACGACGGCGCGGCGGGCCCGCGGTGCGTCGACGTGCTGCCGTTCTCCTCAGCCCGCAAGTACAGCGGGGCCGCGCTCTCGTACGACGGCGACGGACGCGGCGAGCACTGGCTGCTGGGCGCGCCCGACGTGCTGCTGCCGCCGGGCCACCCGGAGCTGGCCGAGGTGGACGAACGCGGGGCGCGGGGCCTGCGCGTGCTGCTGCTGGCCCGTACCGAACGGGCGCTGGACGACCCGGAGGTGGCCGCGTCCGTGGAGCCCGCGGCGCTGGTCGTGCTGGAGCAGCGGCTGCGCGAGGACGCCGGGGAGACGCTGCGCTACTTCGCCCAGCAGGACGTCGCCGCCAAGGTGATCTCCGGTGACAACGCGGTCTCGGTCGGCGCGGTCGCCGCCAAGCTGTCGCTGCCCGGGTCCGAACGGCCGGTGGACGCGCGGGAGTTGCCGCGCGAGCCGGAGCGGATGGGGCAGATGCTGGAGGACGGCAGCGTCTTCGGCCGGGTCACGCCGCAGCAGAAGCGGGACATGGTCGGCGCGTTGCAGTCGCGCGGCCACAACGTGGCGATGACCGGCGACGGCGTCAACGACGTGCTGGCTCTCAAGGACGCCGACATCGGGGTGTCGATGGGATCCGGCAGCGAGGCCACCCGCGCGGTCGCGCAGATCGTGCTGCTGGACAACAGCTTCGCCACGCTGCCCTCGGTGGTCGCCGAGGGCCGCCGGGTGATCGGCAACATCACCCGGGTCTCCACCCTCTTCCTCACCAAGACCGTCTACTCGGTGCTGCTCGCGCTGCTGGTGGTGATCTGGCGGGTGCCGTACCCGTTCCTGCCCCGGCACCTGACACTGCTGTCGACGCTGACCATCGGCGTGCCGTCGTTCTTCCTCGCGCTGGCACCCAACACCGAACGCGCGCAGCCGCACTTCGTGCGCCGGGTGATGCGGTTCGCGGTGCCGATGGGGATCATCGCGGGCGCGGCCACGTTCGTCACGTACATCGTGGCCCGCCACCACTACGGCGGCGCGGGGGCCCGCGAGGCGGAGACCAGCGCGGCGACGCTGACGCTGTTCCTGATCTCGATGTGGGTGCTGGCCGTCGTCGCCCGCCCCTACACCTGGTGGCGGATCGCGCTGGTGCTGGCGATGGGGGCGGCGTTCCTCGTGGTGCTGGTGACGCCGTCGCTCCAGTCGTTCTTCGCGCTGCGGCTGGTGGGCACCGAGGGGCCGTGGACGGCGGTCGGCATCGCGGTGATCGGCTCGCTGGTGGTCGAGGGCGCCTGGCAGGTCATCAAGCGCAGGCCGGTGTGAGCCGGGCCGGGGGCGGTCCTTTACGTCCTTTACGGGGAACTGATCGGGGCTTTAGTATCCCGGCTCATGTCCCTCGACCTCGTCGCCCGGTCCCACAGCGGCTCGCACCACTCGATCGTCCACCACACGGTGACCCACCACTACGTCACCCACCACACGTACACCACGACCACCTACGGCCACGGGTACGGGCACGGCACGGGCAGCGGGTGGGCGCTGCTGTGGGTGCTGGTCGGCGTCGTGGCGATCTTCGCCGTGGTCTACGGGGTGCGGCGGGCGCTCAGCAACAACTGACCCGCCGCGCCCCGCCGTTCACCGGAGCCCTGGCGTCGACCGGGGCCCGCCTCACTCGAACCAGCGCGCCGTCGCCAACTCACCGGTGCGCGACGGGTCCTCCAGCAGCGCGGCGACCTCGAAGCGGCGCCGCCACTCCCCCGCCGCCCAGGCCAGCCCGGCCGCCACGCCCTCCAGCGTCGCGGCGTGCAGCACGCCGTCCGCCCAGCGCCAGTCGAGCGCCCTGCCACCATCGGCCGCCTCGACCAGCAGCTCCTCGTGCTCCACGTACGAGGCGGGGGCGCCGGGCAGCAGATCGCGCACCGCGTCGGCCACCTCGTGCGGCTCGCCGTGACTGACCACCGGGGCCGCGAACTCCTCGCTCAGGCGGCGCACCTGGAACAGCTCGGCGAGCGCCTCGGCGTGCCGCGGACCGGCCGGCAGCAGCGCCCGGCCGGAGGCCAGTGGCAGCAGGTCGGGCGCGTCGGCGACCAGCGCGTCGGCCGCGTCCACCACCGCCGTGCGGCCGTCCACCACCGCGCACACCTCGTCCGGCAACGTCACCTCGTGCGCGTCCAGCATCGCCAACTCCGCGTAGAGCGCCTTGAGCTGGCTGCTCGTCACCTCTGACTCCGGGTCGGCCAGGCGGGACAGCAGCTCCGCCGCGCCGCCGGGCTCGTCCAGCAGCGCCGACGCCGAGGTGCGCACCCCCAGCGCCCGCAACACCTGGTCGTCGACCGCCGCCGTGTCCGCCTCGTCGTAGAGCCCGGCCAGCAGCGGATCGCCACCGGAGGCGCGCAGCCCCACCGGGCGGCGGCCGTCGAGCACCGGGTGGTCGCGCAGCCACCACGCGGTGTACGGGCGCACGCCGCGCGTCGTGCCGTCCGGCAGCAGGACCCGCACCGGCGCGGTGATCGCGTCCCGCAGCGGCGGCAGGGACAGCAGCCGCAGCGCCCGCTGCCAGGCGTTGTCGTCCACCAGGTCGAGGTCGCGCACGCCCACGAGTTCGGTGGCGACCGGGGGCACGTCGGTCTCCGGCAACTGGTCGAGCACGTCCTCGCACCACACGTCGACCGCATCCAGCAGGCCGGCGTCGTCCGGCTCGGCCCAGTCGGCGTCGCGCGGCTCCAGGTCGTCCGGGTCGAGCACCACGTCGGCGGCGCGCACCAGGGCGAAGGTGGCGAGCACCCCGACCGCGGTCAGGGGCTGCTCGCCCCAGCGGTCGGCCAGTTCGTGGTCGCACGCCGCGAGTTCGCCGGGACGGATGACCTGCTCGAACTCGCTTCCCGGGTAGACCAGTTCACCGGCAGGGGCCAACTCGCCCTCGTCGTCGGGCAGGGCGAGGGCGCCGAGCCACGGTTCGTCGCCGGGCGCCAGCCCCGCGTCCCGCACCAACGCCAGGACCAGGTCGGCCAGTTCCTCCGCGTCGAGCCCCGGCGCGTCCTCGTCCCAGATCTCCTCGGCGTCCAGCGAGCCCGCGACCGCCGCCCGCACCTGAGGCGTCGTCAGCACCGCGCGCGAGGTGGCCGGGGTCGCGCCCAGCTTCTCCAGCAGCGGGTGGGCCGCCTCGGGGTCGGCCACCTTCAGCCCGAGCCGCACCAGCCCTTCCGGCAGCGGCGCCTCGGGCGACGGCAGAAGGACCTGACGCGGTCCCACGACCGTACGGCCGTCGGTCAGCGGCACCGGCAGTCCGCTGAGGCGGTCCGGGTCGGTCCCGGCGAGCGCGTCGTACAGCCTGCGCCACCAGGTCGCGGGGCGCTCGGTCCCGGCGAGCCGGTCGATGGCGTCGCCGAGCGGCAACCGGGCGACGCCCAGCGCGCGCAGCTCGGCCCGGCGCTCCAGACCCGCGGGCAGCAAAGCGGGGAAGACCTCGCAGAGCACCGCGACGGCCTGCGCGGTGCCGCCCTCCAGCAGTTCGGCGCGGTCCGGGCGCAGCGCGTGGTCGCCCTCCTCCCGCGAGGCCGCAGCGGCGGGCAGGAACGCGGTGGCGGGCAGCGCGGCCAGCACCTTCCCCCGCAGGGCGCCGTCGAGTTCACCGTGGCCGAGCGGTCCGGGCACCAGGTCGATCACCCCGGCGCCCACCGGCCGCCATCCGGCGAGCAGCCGCACGTAGGCGTCGGCGGCGCGCTCCAGCAGGTGGTCGGTCAGCGGGCCGGGCGCGACGTGCCGCCGGGTGGGGTCGAGCGGGAAGGAGGCGATGAGCAGCGCGGGCAGGCCCAGGGGCTCGTCGGTGGGGGTGGGCGCGTGCACCACGGAGGCGGTGCGCGGCCGGGCGGGCGCCCCGGCGTCGTCCACCGGCACCGCCCATGTCACCGACCAGGCGGGGCGCAGGCGTTCCTCGACGGGCCGGTCGGCGAGCAGGGCGGCGTCCAGCTCACCGGCGTCCGAGGCGACCCGCCACCGCGTCGCCCCCGAACGGGAGTCGTCCACGACGACTTCACCGTCGACATCCTGACGCTGTGTCAGGAGGCGTCGTTCGTCCGGGGTTTCGATCACGACCTCGGTCAGGGCGGGCAGTGCGAGCAGCAACGCGTCGTCCACGCCGTCCAGCAGCCGGGCCGCGAGGTCCTCGGCGGCGCCGTCCCGCAGCGGCAGCACCACGACCGTGTCGTAGCCCTCGGGCGCGCTGCCCTCGGCGGGCAGCGGCAGCCGCAGCAGCGGTACGTGGCCGTCCCTGCGGCGCAGTTCGTCGGCGAGACCGGGGCTGCGCCCGGCCGCCTCCCGCGCCAGTTCCCGTGCCTCCGCCAGCGACCAGCGCACGCCGCCGCCGTGCGAGACGACCGCGGGCTCGTCGCTGACCGCGAGCACGGCGGAGAAGCCGACACCGAAGCGTCCGACGCCCTCCTGCCCGCGCTTGGCGGAGGCGCGCAGCGTGGACAGCGACTCGGCGCCCGCCTCGTCCAGCGGCGCGCCGGTGTTGGCGGCGGCCAGGACGCCGTCGCGCAGGGTCAGCAGGAGGCGGCCGGGAACGCCCGCGCGCACGGCGGCGTCCGCGGCGTTCTGCGCGAGTTCGACGACGAGCCGGTCGCGGTAGCCGCCGAGGGCGAGGTCCTCCTCGGCGTTGGCGTCCTCCCGGAAGCGCGCGGGCGAGGCGGCCCAGGCGTCCAGCACGGCCTGCCGCAGGCGCGCCACCGAGAAGGTGTCGGCTCCACCGGCGGGCACCGGATTCACCACTGCGCTCACGGGAGTCTCCTTCGGGGCTGGGGACGGCGGGACGGATCGGCCTGCGGCCGGTCGGCCCGACGGATCGGCCGGGCCGGTCGCGCCGGGCCGATCATGCCGGGTAGGGGGACGTTACCGGTTCCGCGCGACCGCCCGCCGTGGCGCCTGCGCGCACCGGGCCCTGCCGGGGGAAGCCTTCAGTACGGGGCCCTGCCGGGGAAGGCCTTCAGCTCCGGGCCCTGCCGGGGAAAGCCTTCAGCTCCGGACCCTGCCAGAGAAAGCCCTCAGCTCCGGACCCGTCACAGAAAGCCCTCAGGAGTGCCCCAGTTCCTCCGAGTCCGGGGTCGTGGCGTCCACCGAGCCGCCGGTGCGCTCCGGGTGCAGCGGCATCGGCTCGGTGCGCAGCTCGTCCAGGACCGGGGGCGCCGGGCGCGGGGTCTTCGGCATGACGGCGGCCTCCGAGTGGCCGCCGCAGCCGTACGCCAGCGACACCACGCGGCCGTCGGCGGGCGAGAACTCGTTGGCGCAGATGCCGAAGGCCTGCCGCAGCGAACCGCTGAGCGGCACCAGGAACCCGCAGCTCACGCAGTGCGCGGGCGCCGCCTGCGCCATCGGCGTCTTGGGGCCGAACGTCTCGTCCCAGCGGTCGGCGGCGGTGTGCAGCCCGTAGCGGGACAGGACGCGGTCGCGGCGCAGCCCGAGTTCCTCCGCGAGGGAGACCGGTCCCGCGCGGTCCACCGGAGGCGCCGCCTCGACGTCCTCGGACTCCACGATCTCGGCCAGCCCGTCCGGCGCGGGCTCGACCGGCTCAGGGCCCTCCAGCCAGCCGGGTTCGAGGCGCAGGTCCTCCGCCTCGGTGGGCAGCAGGTCGCCGGGGCCCATGTCGCCGGGACGCAGCCGGTCGCTCCACGGCACCCACTCGGGCGCGAGCACGGCGTCGGCGTCCGGCAGCAGGACCGTCTCGTCGACGGTGACCAGCTTCGCGCGGGAGGCGCGGGCCACGGTGACCGCCCAGCGCCAGCCGCGGTAGGCGGGGTCCTTGCAGACGAAGGAGTGCGTGACGACGCGGTCCCCGTCCCAGGTGGCGCCGAGGTGCTCACCGACCACGTCCGCGCCGGCGGTCTCCTCGGCCGCCGTCCGGGCGAGGTCGACCGCCTCGGCGCACAGGCGGTCCGGTGTCCGGCTTCGCATCGCAGCACTCACAAGAATCGATTCTCTCCTACGCCGTCTCACGAGCGCGCCAACCGAGGGCGGGGACGGTACGGAGCGGACCTGGGGACCGCGTCGACGTATCGCCCGGCAGCTCTCGGGCGCACCTGGTCTCGTCCCATTCTGAGGGATCCACCGGGAGCGCGCGGCGAGGAACGTGCCGTCGACGGCGCGTGACGCACGCTACCCGTCCACGCCCCCGGCGGGAAGTCGGGGGTCCACGCGCCCGCCCCGACCGCGTGTCGGACGGGTCCTCCCGAGACCTCCCGTGCCCTTACGGGCGTCCGGCCGGACACCCGTACGAGCGCCTGCGGGGCCGGTGTCCGGACGGGACGCCCGGGTGGGTGAATCGCGGTACTCGCGCGAAGCGCTGCCGAAAACCGCCATGCGCGACCGCGATTGGGGGAGGATGCACCTCGTGGGAACCGTCCGGATGTCCGGAGCCGGCCCGATGCGTCGGGCCGGGCGGTCCGTCGCGCACTCCGCCGCGCGGGCCGGGCGCGGCGCGGGATCGCTCGTCAGACGGATGACCCACGCGCAGGGCGCGGGCGAGACCGGGCTCGCCAAACTGCTGGAACTCCAGGCGGTCAGCTCGGCCGGCGACATGATGATCACCATCGCGCTGGCCAGCACGGTGTTCTTCTCGGTCCCCACCGGCCAGGCCCGCGACCGGGTGGCGCTCTACCTGCTGGTGACGATGGCGCCGTTCACCCTGCTCGCGCCGGTGATCGGCCCGCTGCTGGACCGGGTGCCGCACGGCCGCAGGGCGGCGATGGCCGCGTCGATGATGGCCCGCGCGGTACTGGCCTGGTCGATGGCGTCCTCGGTGGGCGGCGGCCTCGCGCTCTACCCGGAGGCGCTGGGCGTGCTGGTCGCCTCCAAGGCCAACGGCGTGGTGCGCAGCGCGGTCGTGCCCCGGCTGCTCCCGCAGCGGATCTCGCTGGTCAAGGCGAACTCCCGGATGACGCTGGCGGGCCTGCTGTCGACGGCCGCCGCCGCGCCGATCGGCGGGCTGCTGCACGTGATCGGCCCGGGCTGGCCGCTGTACGGCGCGTTCGTGATCTACGCGCTCGGCTCGCTGCTGTGCTTCTCGCTGCCGCACACCGTGGACTCGGCGAAGGGCGAGCGCCGCGCGGTGCTGCACGCGGACGACGAGTCGGCCCCGCCGGTGGAGAAGACGATCCGGCGGCCGGGCCTGCGCACGGTCGGCGCCTCCGTGCTCTACGCGCTCCAGGCGAACTGCGCGCTGCGCGGGCTGTCGGGGCTGCTCACCTTCTTCCTCGCCTTCACCCTGCGCGAGCACCCGGTCGGCGGGCTGACCCCGGCCCTCTCCCTCGGCCTGGTCGCGGTCGCCGCGGGCGGCGGCAACGCGCTGGGCAACGTGCTCGGCTCCTGGCTGCGCAGCCGCGCCCCCGAAGTGATCATCACCACGGTGCAGCTGATCGCCCTCGGCTCGCTGATCTTCGGCGCGGTCGTCTACGGCGTGGTCGGCGTCGTGCTGGCCGCCGGGCTGACCGGGCTCACCCAGGCGATGGGCAAGTTGTCGCTGGACGCCCTGATCCAGCGCGACGTGCCGGAGGCGGTGCGCACCTCCGCGTTCGCCCGCTCCGAGACCGTGCTGCAACTGGCCTGGGTGATCGGCGGCGGCCTGGGCATCGTGCTGCCGCTCAACGGGCTGGTCGGCCTCGGGGCCGGCGCCGCCATCGTGGCGGCCGGCGCCGCGCTGACCGGGCGGGGACTGCTGGCCGCCGCCCGGCACGGCACGCCGCACCCGCGTGCGGCGTGAGGGGGACCGCCCGGTAGCCTCAGCGTCATGACCATTCGCCGCAGTGCCGCCGCCGTGGGTGCGGTCGCCCTCGGGCTGTTCGCCCTGTCCGCCTGCACCAAGCCGACCCCGCTGGCAACCGTGACGGTCGGCAAGACCTCCGTGCACACGGAGGCGGCGTGCTACAACAACGGCCAGCCGCTGAAGCAGGCCGACTTCACCAAGTGCCTCAACAGCACGCCGTCCGAGACCGTCAATGTCTCCTCCGGCGACACGGTGCACGTCGGCGTGGACCCGGCGATCGCCGACAAGGGCTGGGTCGTGGTGGTGGACCAGCAGGGCGCCTCCGGCAGGCTGACCAGCACGTACCACACCTTCAGCCCGGACCTGGTGAACCAGTTCTTCACCGACTCCAGCACCGGCCAGCAGAAGACGAAGGTCACGCTGACCATCGTCGAGAACTCCAGCGCCCAGTCCTACCAGGGCGTGTGGCACTTCGCGCTCCAGCTGAAGGGCTGACCCGCACCCCCATGCTGCTCGTGGTGACCGCGGTGGCGGCGGAGCGCGACTCCGCCGCCCGCGGGCTGACCGCGCCCGGCGGCGGTGACGGGGACACAGGCGCGGGCGTCCAGCACCCGCTGCCCGGCGACCGCACCGCGCTGCGGCTGACCGGCGGCCCGCTGGGCACCGTCGACCTGCTCGCCGCGGGCGTCGGCCCGGCGGCGGTGGCGGCGGGCACCGCGGCGGCGCTGGCCGCCGCCGAGGCGGCCGGGACCCCGTACGACCTGGTGATCAGCGCGGGCATCGGCGGCGGGTTCGCGCCCGCGGCGCCGGTGGGTTCCGTGGTGGTCGCCGACGCGATCGTCGCCGCCGACCTGGGCGCCGAGACTCCCGAGGGGTTCGTTCCCGTCACCGAGCTGGGCTTCGGCACGACCCGCCACCTGCCCCCGCCCGGGCTGTCCCGGGCCGCCGCGCGAGCCGCCGGGGCCGGCCACGGCACCGTGCTGACCGTCTCCACGGTCACCGGCGGCGCCGACCGCGCCCGCGAACTGGCCGACCGTCACCCGACGGCGCTGGCCGAGGCGATGGAGGGCTTCGGCGTCGCCGAGGCCGCCGCCGCGCACCGGGTGCCGGTCCTGGAGGTCCGCGCGGTCTCCAACCCCGTAGGCCCCAGGGACCGGGCCGCCTGGCGGATCGGCGACGCGCTGGCCGCGCTCGGCGACGCCTTCCGCGCCATGGTCCCGGTACTCCAGGAAGCGAAGGACCATGGCTGAGCCCCTGCGGATCGCGTACTCGCCCTGCCCCAACGACACCTTCGTCTTCCACGCCTGGGCGCACGGCCTGGTGCCCGGCGCGCCCGCGCTGGACGTCACGTTCGCCGACATCGACGTCACCAACGGCATGGCCGAGCGCGGCGAACTGGACGTGCTGAAGGTGTCGTACGCGGTGCTGCCGTGGGTGCTCCGGGACTACGCGCTGCTGCCCTGCGGAGGCGCGCTGGGGCACGGCTGCGGGCCGCTGGTGCTCACCCGTGAACCGGGCGCCGACCTGTCGGGGCGCACGGTCGCGGTGCCGAGCGAACGGTCCACCGCCTACCTGCTGTTCCGGCTGTGGGCGGCCACCGAGGTGCCCGGCGGCGTCGGCCGCGTCGAGGTGCTGCCGTTCCACGAGATCATGCCCGCGGTGCGCGACGGCCGGGTCGACGCCGGACTCGTCATCCACGAGGCCCGCTTCACCTACGCCGACTACGGACTGCACAAGCTGGCCGACATGGGCGAGCACTGGGAGCGCACCACCGGCCTGCCCATCCCGCTCGGCGCGATCGTCGCCCGGCGCTCGCTGGGCGAGGAGCGGCTGCGGGAGCTGGCCGACGCCGCCCGCGCCTCGGTCCGCGCCGCCTGGGACGACCCGGCCGCCTCCCGCGACTACGTGCTGGCGCACGCGCAGGAGATGGACGCGCGGGTGGCCGACCAGCACATCGGGCTGTACGTCAACGAGTTCACCGAGGACCTCGGCGAGAAGGGCTACGCGGCGGTGCGCGGGCTGCTCACCCGGGCCGCGGCCGAGGGCCTGGTACCGCCGCTGGCACCGGACGCGCTGCGTTTCCCCTGACCGGGGGCCTGATCGGAGGGCCTGATCGGGGGGCCTGATCGGGGGTTTTCGCCGCCTGGCCGGGGGCGGCTCCGCGCGCGGACTGTCGGGCCGCGCGCGGTTCCACGGGCGTACGGGGATCGGGCGTCCGGTCGGACGCCCGGCGGCGCTCAGACGTCCAGTTCTCTCAGACGTCCAGCTGGTCGGCGACCGCGCGCAGCACGCCCGCGATCTTGCGGCCGTGGGTCTTCTCCGGGTAGCGGCCGCGCTGGAGCGAGCGGGCAACGTCCTCCAGCAGGCTGGTGAGGTCCTGGACGATCGGCAGCAGTTCGTCGGGCTTGCGGCGTTGCGCGGCGGCGACGGAGGGCGCCGGGTCGAGCACGGTCACCGACAGCGCCTGGTCGCCGCGTTGCCCCGCGACCACGCCGAACTCCACGCGCTGGCCGGGCTTGAGCGACTCCACTCCGGCGGGGAGCACGGACGAGTGCACGAAGACGTCGCCGCCGTCGTCGCGGGAGAGGAAGCCGAAGCCCTTCTCGCTGTTGAACCACTTGACCTTGCCGGTTGGCACGTCCGACCTCGTCCTCGTCACTCGGGAAACACCTGACACCGCACGGACCGGGAGTCCGGTTCTTTTTCCCGGGCCGGACCCCGGCCGGGGCCGGACAGCAGTGGAGCGGGCCCCGTGGCCCGCCTCCCACCAGGCTAGTGGTCCCGGCGCGGGTGACAAGACGCTCCCGGGCCCCGTCCCCCGGCGCTCTGGACGCGACCTACCCTATTGAGGTGACCAACGAAACCCACAGGCCCGGTGACGCGCTCGTACGGATCGGCGCGATCGTGTTCATCATTGGCGCGGTAGCGACCCTCGCGACCATGACCCCGCTGTTCATCGGCGCGAAGCCGCTGCCCACCCCGGCGTACTTCGTGTGCATGCTGATGGGCGTCGGCTTCGCCCTCGCCCTCGGCGGTCTGCTGCGGGCCGCGCGCGCCCAGCGGCGCCAGATCCGCGAGGCGTCGGCGGCGTAGGCGGGGCCTCCCGGGTCCCGGTCCTAGGCGGCATCCTCGACAGCGTCTTCGGGCTCGGAAGCGGCGGCGCCCTCGGTGAGCCAGCCCTCCAGCCAGCGCGGGAAGCGCGTGAGGTCGTCCAGCACGACGTCGGCGCCTTCCGCGCGCAGTTGTGCGCCGTCGCACGGACCGGTGGCGACCGCCACCGAGAACGCTCCGGCGGTACGCGCCCCGCGTACGTCGCCGACGTGGTCGCCCACGTACACCGACGCGCCGTGCTCGCGCAGCGCCTCGGCTTTCGCCTCCGCCCACAGCCGGCCGATGAGCGCGTCGGGGCGGATGCCCAGGTGGTCCAGGTGCAGCTGGGCGCTGGGCTGGTGCTTGGCGGTCACCACGATGGCCCGGCCGCCTGCCGCCCGTACCGCCGCGATCGCCTCGACGGCGCCGGGCATGGCAGGGGTGGGCACGATGGCGTGGTCCACGTACATCTCGCGGTAACGGTGGACGGCGGCGGGGATGTCGGCCGCCGGGAACCAGTACGCCAGTTCCTGTTCCAGCGGCGGCCCGAGGCGGGTGATGGCGAGCTCGGAGTCGATGTACGTCCCGGTCTCTTCGGACAGCCGGTCGTAGACGGCCTTGATGCCGGGCCGGGAGTCGATCAGCGTCATGTCGAGATCGAACCCGACCGTCAGAGGATGCGTGGCCATGCCACCCATTCTTACGCGAGCGGGATGTCGCGAGGGTGACGGGCGGGGAATCGGTGGCGTAAGGCGGCGGGGCGACGGGGGACGACGCGGCGATGGCGTAAGGCGGCGGGCGGCGCGAGGCGGAATGGTGACGTGGGGCGGGCAGGCGGCGTGAGGCGGGAACGGTGACGTGAGGCGGGCGGGCCTGCTTTCGTGCTCTACGCGCTCTACGCGCCCGCGCCCGCCCGCTACTGCCTGCGCGTCGCCGAGGCGCGCCACAGCAGAGCCAGCGCCGAGGCGACCGCGGCGACCCGCAGCAGCGTCGGGAAGTCGGACGAGATGACCGCGCCCAGCTGCCCGTTGGCGATCGGCGCACCCCAGCGTCCCTCGGTGCGCCCCCACAGCCACAGCACCGCGCCCAGCGCGACCAGCCCGGGCGCCCCCAGCGCGGCGAACTTCGCGTCGCGGCGGCTCATGCCCCGGCTGGTGTACGCCAGCACCCAGCCCGCCCCGAGCGCTATCCCGTTGCCCAGCACGGCCCCGGCCAGCAGCGCGAGCGCGCCCAGCAGTTCCAGCGGCCCCACCGGCAGCCCGCGGCGTCCCGCCACCTCCTGCGCGACCGGGTCGGGCACGGCGGCCGTCCCCCTGCGGCGCAGCCGCAGCCGGGGGAACGGGCGGCGCGTCCCGGCACCCGCCACCGCTTCCACGGCCTCGTCGTCCTCGTCCTCGACGACTTCGTCCCGCTCCTCGTCGGGGTCGTCGAACTCCGACAGGAAGATCCCGCCGGTCCAGCCGCCGCCCAGGATGTCGTTGGTCCGCGTGGCGCTGCGCGGCGCCGGGACCCGCCACCACTCGGGCCCGTCCCCGGCCGGCACCTCGGGCCCGGACTCCGTACCGCCCGCTCCGGAAGCCGGGCGCCCGCCGTCCTCGCCGCGCTTGCCGAACGACACCGGGCCCGGCGCCTCGGCACGCGGCGCGGACGCGGGCGCCTGCGGCCCCGGTGCCTCGGGTCGCGGGGGGCGCTTGGACGGCTTGGGGCGCGGCGCGGGGGCCTGCGGCGGCTGCGGCGCCTCGGCCTCACGGGGCGTGGTCGCCGCCGCGGCCACCACGTCGTCGGGCGTACCGAACCTGCCCAGGATCCGCCGCACCGCCGCCGGGCTGTCGGCGGCGCTGCCGTCACGGGCGCGGTCGATGTCGTTGCGCAGCTGCGCGACGAGCCGCATGCGCTCGGCCGCGGGCAGCGTGATCTGCGCCAGGTCCCCGACCCGGCTCAGGTAGTCGAAGACCAGCTTGTCGCTCTCGATGCCCATCGGTTCACCGCCCCGTGCCCGTGGCCCCGGCCAATGCCCTTACCGCGGCGCCCCGTTGACCGTACCGCCGCCGCCCCTCGCGTCACAGCAGCGAACCGCGAAGCGTCGCCCCCCGTCGCCTTGTCGGCGTCAGGCCCTAATGTTGAACGGATGGCCGCACCTGAAGTGGGGAGGGGGCACGTGATCGCCGACACGGGTTCCGAGAACGCCGCCGCGCGACCCGGGCCGCGCACTCTCGCCGAGGATCTGCGCGCCCGGGGCGACGAGGCGGTGGCCGCGCTGCTGCGCGCCCGCCCCGACCTCGTCAGCCCGGTACCCAACGACCTGACGCAGCTCGCCACCCGCGCCGGCACCCGGGCGTCGGTGCTGCGCGCGCTGGAGCGCCTCGACCGCTTCGTGCTCCAGGCCGCCGAGGCGCTGGCGGTCGCGCCCGGCCCGTGCCCGTACGAGACGCTGCTCGCGCTGATGACGGGCGACGAGGAACCCGAGGCGGGCGACCCCCGTGGTCCCCGGGCAGGCGGTCCGGGACCCGGTTCCGTAGCCGCCGCGCTGCCCGGTGCGGTGGACGTGCTGCGGGACAACGCGCTCGTGTGGGGCGCCGACGACCGCCTCACGCTGGTGCGCACCGCCCGCGACCTGCTGGCGCCCTCCGCCGCCGCGCCCTCGCCGACCGGCCTCGGGCCCACGGTCGCGGAGGCCACCGCGGGCATGTCGCCGGGCAGGCTCCAGGAGATCCTGGCCGACGCCGGGCTGCCCGCCACCCACGACCCGGTCAGCGCCGTCGCCGCGCTCGCGGGGCTGCTGGGCGAGCGGGCGGGCGTGCGGGAGCTGCTGGACCTCGCCCCGGACGGCGCGACGGCGGTGCTGGACAAGCTGGTGTGGGGGCCGCCGTACGGCGAGGTGACGGGCGCCTCCGAGCCGGTGCGCGCCGCGACCGCCACGACCCCGGTGCAGTGGCTGCTGGCGCGCGGCGTGCTGCTTCCGGCCGGCCCGCGCAACGTCGTGCTGCCCCGCGAGGCCGCCCTGAGCCTGCGCGGCGGTCGGGCGCACCGCGAGCCGCTGCCCGTGCCGCCCCCGCTGGAGGTGGCCGCCGCGCACGGCCCGGCGATGGCCGACGCGACGGCGGCCGGGCAGGCGTTCGGCGCCGCGCGGACCGTCGAGGAACTGCTGAAGTCGTGGCAGACCGGCGGGCCCGCGGTGCTGCGCGCGGGTGGCCTGAGCGTGCGCGACCTGAAGCGGACGGCCGTCGAGCTGGAGGTGCCCGAGCCGGTCGCCGCGTTCTGGCTGGAACTGGCGTACGGCGCCGGGCTGCTCGCCTCCGACGGCGAGGTCGACGAGGTCTACGCGCCCACCCCCGCGTACGACGAGTGGCTGCTCCTGGCCCCGCAGGAGCGCTGGGCGCGGCTGGTCGCGGGCTGGCTCCCGGCCACCCGCACGCCCGGCGCGGTCGGCGCCCGCGACGCGAAGGGGCGCGCGCTGGCGGCGCTCGGCCCGGGCCTGGACCGCTCGCTCGCGCCGGAGGTGCGCCGGCGCGTCCTCGCACTGCTGGCGTCGCTGCCGGAGGGCGCGGCGGCCACGGCGGACAGCGTGCTGGCGCGGCTGCGGTGGGAGTGGCCGCGGCGCGGCGCGGGGCCGGACGACACGTTGTCCCGGCTGACCCGCTGGACGCTGGAGGAGAGCGAGCTGCTGGGCGTGACCGGGCGCGGCGCGCTGGCCTCGTTCGGCCGCGACGTGCTGGACGGCTCCGCCGAGCGCGCCGCCGCACGGCTGCGTCCGCTGCTGCCCGAACCGCTGGACCACGTGCTGCTCCAGGCCGACCTGACGGCGGTCGCGCCGGGGCCGCTGATGGCACCGCTGGCGGAGTTCATGGACACCGCCGCCGACGTGGAGTCCAAGGGCGGCGCGACCGTCTACCGCTTCACCCCCGGCTCGGTGCGGCGGGCCCTGGACGCCGGGCGCACCGCCGACGACCTGCACGCCTTCCTGTCCGCGCACTCCCGCACGCCGGTGCCGCAGCCGCTGACGTATCTCATCGACGACGTGGCCCGCCGGCACGGCAGGCTCCGGGTGGGCGCCGCCTCGGCCTATCTGCGGTGCGACGACGACGCGCTGCTCGCCGAGATCCTCGCCGACCGGCGCGCCGCCGGGCTGGGACTGCGCCGCCTGGCGCCCACCGTGCTGGCCTCGCGCACCGAGCCCACGGCGCTGCTGGAACGGCTGCGCGGCATGGGCTTCGCACCGGCCGCCGAGTCCGCCGAGGGCGACGTGCTGATCACCCGCGCCGACGCCCACCGCACCCCGCCGCGCGCCGCGCCGGTGCCGGTGCCGGACGGCCCGGCGGTCCCGGACGAGCGGCTGCTGTCGGCGGCGGTGAAGGCGATCCGCGCGGGCGACCGCGCCGCCACCGCCGTACGCGGCCCGTCCGGGGAGCGCCGCGCCGTCCCGCGCACGTCGTCCGCCGAGACGCTGGCCACGGTCCAGGCCGCGGTGCTGACCGGTGACCCGCTGTGGATCGGCTACGTCAACGCCGAGGGCGCCGCCAGCCAGCGCGTCATCGAACCGGTCAAGGTCGAGGGCGGTTACGTCACGGCCTACGACCACACCACTGAAGAGGTCCGCACCTTCTCCCTGCACCGCATCACGGGGACGGCGGAACTGACGAACGGGACGCCCTGAGACCGGCGCGCTCGCGCATCCTGGCGACGCGGTAGCTCTGCCACCAGTGCCGCCGCCGGGGGTGCAGCGCCCGGCCGATGAGGCGGCCGACCAGCAGGTAACCCAGCAGCGCGCCCGTGGTGTTGAGGATGACGTCGTCGATGTCGAAGGCCCGGCCCTCGACGAGCGTGCCCTGCGCGGTCTCCACGCACAGCATGACGAACGCGGTCACCACGACGACCCGCACCAGGCCCCGGGTACGAGGGAAGAGCACCGGCAGCAGCATGCCGAACGGCACGCCCAGCACCACGTTCCCGCCGATCTGCTTGACGGAGTCACGCCAGTCGGGCTGGTCGAGGTAGGCGCGGATCGACGCCAGGGGGTGGAAGTTGGCGTGCACCAGCGACCGCGACGCGGGCGACGGCACGAGCGTCACCCTGGCCAGCAGCACCGCGAAGGCCACCATGCACACGAACGCGACCAGCATCACGCCCGCCCGCACCAGCCGCCCGGCCCGGGGCCTGCGCCGCTCGGCCCAGTCCCGCTCCCAGGCGACCTCCCGCTTGCGTTCCTCCCGCCCGGCCGCGACCCGCTCCTCCCGCCGCCGCTCGCGCCCCTCGGCGACCCGCGTCCGCCACCGCTCGCGCTCCGCGGCGGCTCGCGCCCACCACGGCCCGGTCACCACCCGCTTCCGCCGCGCCGCGGTGCGTCCGTGCCACCGCTTCCGCCCGGCCACGACCCGCTCACGCCATCGTGCGACACCGTCCACGAAGACCCCTCCCGGCCCCACGCCCGCGTCCAGTCGGCCACTGGCGAAGCGCCTACCCAGGCACCGGCCCACCACTCGGCCGCGTCGTTGAACTCGCTCCAGTGGTAGTCGGGTTGGTGTCCGTGCAGACACACCGAGCGCACTCGCAAGGTGGGTACGCGCATGGCCTCGCCAGGATGTCCAAGGGCTCGGCCGAGCACACAACCCGCGTCGGCCCCCAAGTGCGTCCGCTGTCACGGCTGATCCGAAGGGTCATACGAGGCTGCTCGCCGGTGTCCATGCCGGGAGCATCGCGCCCGTCGTCAGGACGTGGGAACCTCCCGCAAAGCCCACTTGGGGACGTCCCGACAGAGGTAGAACGTCCCTACCAACGTCCCGCCAGGTGGGTGGAGACTGAATGTCCAACGAGAGATTACGAGTAGCCATGGCAGCGGGTGGATGGACCAACGCCGGTCTGGCCGCGAAGGCCGAAGTGGACCCCAAGTCCGTTGAGCGGTGGGTGAACCTCGGTCGCACTCCACGCCGCGAGGCCGCCGTTCGTGCCGCCGAGGCTTTAGGGGAGGACGTGTTCGCATTGTGGCCGGGGCTTCGGCAGGCGCGAGCGGCGCGTGCCGTGAGTCCCGAACTGGTCGCGCTCTACGAGCAACGCGCCGACCTTCCCGTGTCGACCTTCGTCGAACTCATGACCCAGGCCCGGGAACGCATCGACGTACTCGTCTACGCGGCGATCTTCCTCCACGAGGCTTACCCTCGTCTCAATGATCTCCTGCGGGAACGCGCAGCCGAAGGCTGCACTGTCCGCATCGCGCTCGGCGACGCGGACAGCCCGAACGTTCAACAGCGCGGCAAGGAAGAGAAGTTCGGGCACGGGATCGAGACCCGGTGTCGCCTCGCTCTCATGCACTACCGTCCGCTCGCCGGAGTGCCGGGCATCGAACTGCGTACGCATGGGGGCACACCCTCTACAACAGCTTGTACCGCGCCGACGACCAGATACTGGTGAACGCGCACGTGTGGGGCGTCAACGCCTACGGCGCGCCCGTCTGGCATCTTCGGCGCCACCGTGAAGGCGGCGTCTTCGACACCTACGCGGGCAGCTTCGACGCTGTCTGGGCATCGGCCGTGCCCGTGACGGAGGGCTGAGCGATGGCACGGACCGAGTACTACGACGACCCCGCCGCCCCGGAGCCGAACAGCATGGTGGTCGCCGCTTCGGCCGTCGTCACCGACGAGGCCGGACGCATCCTGTTGCAACGTCGCCAGGACAGCGGTCTGTGGGCGCTCCCCGGCGGCGGCATGGAGATGGGCGACTCCCTTCCGGGTGCTGCCGTGCGCGAGGTGAAGGAGGAGACAGGTCTCGACGTCGAGATCACGGGTCTCGTCGGCACGTACACCGACCCCCGCCACGTGATCGCCTACAGCGACGGCGAGGTCCGCAGGCAGTTCAATATCTGCTTCACCGCACGCGTCATCGGTGGTGCGCTCGCCATCTCGGACGAGTCCACGGAACTGCGGTTCATCGCGCCGGACGCGCTGGCGACGCTGCCCATGCACCACACACAGCGGCTACGGCTGCGGCACTACCAGGAAGCCCGCGACCAGCCGTACCTCGGCTGAAAACCGGTGCCGGGCCGCGTTTCATCCCCGCTTACGCAAAGCTGTCGACCCGGCACGTTCCGGGACGCCACCCACACGTCCGCCCGCACCTCAGGCGGGACGGGGCCGCCCCGCGACGCCATGAGGCACACTGGAGGATTAGCCCAACGCGATCGGAGAGGCGGAGAGCGCGTGAACGGACCCCTCATCGTCCAGAGCGACAAGACGCTGCTGCTGGAGGTGGACCACCCGCAGGCGGACGACTGCCGACGGGCCATCGCGCCGTTCGCCGAGCTGGAGCGGGCTCCCGAGCACATCCACACCTACCGGGTCACCCCGCTCGGGCTGTGGAACGCGCGGGCCGCGGGGCACGACGCCGAGCAGGTCGTGGACGCGCTCGTGCAGTACTCGCGCTACCCGGTGCCGCACGCGCTGCTGATCGACGTCGCCGAGACGATGGCCCGCTACGGGCGGCTGCGGCTGCTCAAGCACCCGACGCACGGGCTCGTGCTGGAGACCACCGACCGCCCGGTGCTGCACGAGGTGCTGCGGTCGAAGAAGGTCCAGCCGCTGGTGGGCAAGCGGATCGACGAGGACAGCGTCATCGTCCACCCCTCCGAACGCGGGCAGATCAAGCAGGTGCTGCTCAAGCTGGGCTGGCCCGCCGAGGACCTGGCCGGCTACGTGGACGGCGAGGCGCACCCGATCGAGCTGGAGCAGGACGGCTGGGAGCTGCGCCCGTACCAGCAGCACGCCGTCGACGGCTTCTGGCACGGCGGCTCCGGCGTGGTCGTGCTGCCGTGCGGCGCGGGCAAGACGCTGGTGGGCGCGGGCGCCATGGCGCGGGCCAAGGCGACCACGCTGATCCTGGTGACCAACACCGTCTCCGCCCGGCAGTGGAAGCACGAACTGGTGCGCCGCACCTCGCTGACCGAGGACGAGATCGGCGAGTACAGCGGCACCCGCAAGGAGATCCGGCCGGTCACCATCGCCACGTACCAGGTGCTGACGACCAAGCGGAAGGGCGTCTACCCGCACCTGGAGCTGTTCGACTCCCGCGACTGGGGTCTGATCGTCTACGACGAGGTGCACCTGCTGCCCGCGCCGGTCTTCAAGTTCACCGCCGACCTCCAGGCGCGCCGCAGGCTCGGGCTGACCGCGACCCTGGTGCGTGAGGACGGCCGTGAGTCGGACGTCTTCTCGCTGATCGGCCCCAAGCGCTTCGACGCTCCGTGGAAGGAGATCGAGGCGCAGGGTTACATCGCGCCGGCCGACTGCGTCGAGGTGCGGGTCAACCTCACCGACGCCGAACGCCTCGCGTACGCGACCGCCGAGACCGAGGAGAAGTACCGCTACTGCGCCACGACCGCGACCAAGCGGCGGGTGACCGAAGCCCTGGTGGCCCGGCACCAGGGGCAGCAGACGCTGGTCATCGGCCAGTACATCGACCAGCTGGACGAGCTGGGCGAGCACCTGGACGCCCCGGTGATCAAGGGCGAGACCACCAACGCGCAGCGCGAGAAGCTCTTCGACGCCTTCCGGCGCGGGGAGATCAGCGTGCTCGTGGTCTCCAAGGTCGCCAACTTCTCCGTAGACCTGCCCGAGGCGACCGTCGCCATCCAGGTCTCCGGCACCTTCGGCTCACGCCAGGAGGAGGCGCAGCGGCTCGGCCGGGTGCTGCGGCCCAAGGCGGACGGCCACGAGGCCCGTTTCTACTCGGTCGTCGCGCGGGACACCGTCGACCAGGACTTCGCCGCGCACCGGCAGCGCTTCCTCGCCGAGCAGGGCTACGCGTACCGCATCGTCGACTCGGACGACGTGCTGGCGGGCGTCGACCTCGCCACGGACGGCCCCGCCGGGGACGAACTGACCGGCGACGACCTGACCGGCGACGGGGTGTAGCGGCGTATTCGCCAGACGGCGAAGGCCAGGAAAGCCAGGCCCAGCACCGGGTACGGCGACGCCAGCGGCTGCTGCCACCACGGCAGCCGCAGGACGTAGGAGCCGGGGCGGTGCACCAGCCACATGGTGCGCGCGGTGAACGCGATCAGCACCAGGCCGAGCGCCGTCCAGCGCCAGGGGACCCGGCGTGCCTCGGCGGCCAGCACGATCAGCAGCGGCACGCACCACACCCAGTGGTGCGTCCAGCTGATCGGCGAGACCAGCAGCGCGGTGACCGCCGCGCACAGCACCCCCCACGTCTCCAGCCCGCGCCGCGCCGCCCACGCCGCGACGGCGAGCCCGGCCACCGCGACCAGCGCGGCGGGCACCTGCCACCACAGGCCCGGCGCGGTGGTGTGCAGCAGCCGGGCGATCAGCCCTTGGAGCGACTGGTCGTCCACCGTCCAGACCTTGCCGACGCGCGAGGTGTCGAACATCTCGCGCGTCCAGTAGTCCACGCTGGCGGCGGGCAGCACCAGCCACCCCAGCAGCGCCGTGCCCGCGAACGCGGCGGCCGAGGTGGCGGCCGCCCTGCGCCGCCCGGACAGCAGCAGGTAGACGATGAACAGCGCGGGCGTCAGCTTGATCCCGGCGGCCACCCCGGTGGCGACGCCCTTGCCGCGCGCGCCGTCGGGCCGGGAGAGGTCCCACAGGACCAGGCAGTCCAGCGCCAGGTTCACCTGACCGCACACCAGTGTCTGGAAGACCGGCTCGATCCACACCCCCAGCGCGACGACGACCAGCAGCGCCACCGGCCGCAGCCCCACCCGGCGCGGCCACCCGGCGAACCGCATCGACAGGTGGGCGAGGACGGCGAGCAGCACGACGTTGGCCTCGGTGACCACCAGGCGCAGCACGTGCAGCGGGAGCCAGGAGGTCGGGACGAACAGGATCGCGGCGAACGGCGGGTACGTCGCGGGCAGCTGCCAGCGGGTCACCCTCAGGTCGTACAGCCCGTGGCCGGTGGCGGCGGCGAGGCCCTCGGCGCGGTAGACGACGACGTCGGCCATCTCGAAGCGCATCGCCACGCACAGGCCCCCGTAGGCGAGCAGCGACACGGCGAGCAGGGCGGTGGCGAACAGCAGGGGGCGCCGTGGGGCCGCGGCGAGCGCGGATCTGAGAGTGGCGGTGCCGGGAACGACCGAGGGGGCGGGTGCCCCCGACGGATTCCGTTCAGCGTCGCCTCGGTCGCCTCGTATCGCCGTCGTGGTCGCACTCACCTGGGCTGGCCTTCCGGTCACCGTGGTCGGTCGGCACCGGCGGTGAGCCGACACCCCCGGCGACCCTACCCATCGACCGGCGGGCCACGCCGGGCATCGGGTCAGGCGAGGCCGCTTCGCGCGCCTTGGCGGGGTATGCGCGACAGGTCGGGCTGCTTGGTGCCGTCGGTGCCGAGTACGACGACGCGGAAGGCGGTGTCGACGAAGACACCGACGGCGCGCAGGGCGCTGCCGAGGACGTGGCGCGGATGGTCACCGCGGTCGGCGGACGGGGTGGCGGGGGCGGACGGGCCGCCTTCGGCGCGGGCGGCGGCGGACAGGGCCGAGATGGCGGTGCTGCCGCGGATCGGGTTCAGCGTGTTGGTAGCCATGTCTCCACGGTAGGTTTTCACCCGATTGGCGCGCATCGGCCCGCGGGATGATCGTCCCGGCGCGTCCGCTACGACTCCAGGCTGACCCGTCACTCAGGGGAGTGAGGGTGGCCCCCGGGCCTGGAACTCGGGCGCCGACCCGGGCGCCGACCCGGGCGCCGGGCACGTACGCCGGGCCCCGCCGCCGTGCGGGCTCCGGAGCCCGAGGCCGGACCGCCCGCCCCGGCTTCCCACTCGCCCCGGCTCCCCGCCCGCGCCAGCGGCACGCACGCTCCCAGCGGCACGCCCGCTCGCAGCGGCGCGCCCACGCCCCGCCACCCCGCCCCGAAATCCATTCGCGTCACCGCCCGCCGCGGCGTAACATCTCGCGTCTTGCTGTCTCCGCGCACCGGCTCGTACGCCGGGTCGGGAGCGCCGACCGGACGGAAACCGGTCGGCAGCCGAGTCGTACTACCACTCGCGTACACACAGCGGCCGCGCGTCGGCCGGGCCCTTCGTGGTGCCCGCCCGCCCGGCGGCTGTGGCGCGCCCGCGTACTTCCGGAGGCATCGCACCGTGTCCGCGCCCCTGCCCGCGCCCGAACCCGCCGGCCCACCCACCGCACCGGCCGACCCCGCCGACCCGACCGCCGCACCCGCGGAATCCGCCGCGGACCCCACCGCCGATCCGACCGATCCCGCCGACCCGACCGATCCCCTCGTGACGGCCGAGACCGCCGCGCCCCCCGACCACGACGACCCCCTCGCGCGGGAACGTGCCCACCTCGCCGCCTCCCGCAGCGCGCTGCGGGACATGCGGGCGGAGGCCGAGGCGCTCGACATCCGGGACGTGACCGCGAACTGGGTCAACGCCGAGGTGCTGCAACGTCAGATCGACGACCGCATCGCCGCGCTCGCCGACCTCGCGCACACCCCGTTGTTCTTCGGCCGCCTCGACTACCTGCACGCACCCGCCGCGGACCAGGCGGAAGGCACCGAGGGCGAACAGTTCTACATCGGGCGGCGGCACGTGCACGACGCCGAGGGCGAGCCGATGGTGATCGACTGGCGCGCGCCCGTCTCGCAGCCGTTCTACCGGGCCTCCCGCAAGGAGCCGATGGACGTCGGGCTGCGCCGCCGCTTCGGCTACACCGGCGGTGGCCTGACCGCGTACGAGGACGAGCACCTCACGGACCCGGCCGAGGCCGAGACCAGCAGCAAGCTGCTCCAGAGCGAGATCGAGCGGCCGCGCGTCGGCCCGATGCGCGACATCGTGGCCACCATCCAGCCGGAGCAGGACGAGATCGTGCGGTCCGGCATCGGCGGCACGGTCTGCGTGCAGGGCGCGCCCGGCACCGGGAAGACGGCGGTCGGCCTGCACCGGGTCGCCTTCCTGCTGTACGCGCACCGCGAACGGCTGGCGCGCACCGGCACGTTGGTGGTCGGGCCGAACCGTTCCTTCCTGCAGTACATCGAGCAAGTGCTGCCCGCGCTGGGCGAGTTGCACGTGAAACAGGCCACCGTGGACGACCTGGTGGCGCACGTCGAGGTGCGCGGCACCGACTCACCGCTCGCCGCCCGGATCAAGGGCGACGCGCGGATGGCCGAGGTCGTGCGCCGCGCGGTGCGTTCCGGGATCACGATGCCGTCCGAAGGCGTCGTCGTGGTACGCGGTTCGCGGCGCTGGCGCGTTCCGTCGTACGAACTCCAGGAGATCGCACAGGAGTTGGCGGAACGCGACATCCGTTACGGCGCCGCCGCCGAGGCGTTGCCGCAGCGGATCGCGCACGCGGTGCTGGTACGGATGGAGGCGGCGGGCGAGGCGCCCGACGACCGGGTGCAGGACGCGGTGGCCCGCTCGCAGCCGGTGAAGGCGGCGGCGAAGGCGATCTGGCCGCCGGCCGACCCGGCGAAGACCGTGCTGCGGCTGCTGTCCGACGCGGACTTCCTCGCGGAGTGCGCCGAGGGGCTGCTGACGCCCGAGGAGCAGGCCGCGATCCGATGGGAGAAGCCCGCACGGGGCGTGAAGTCGGCGCGCTGGTCGGCGGCGGACGCCGTGCTGGTGGACGAGGCGGCGGACCAGGTGCACCGCACGCCCTCGCTCGGTCACGTGGTGCTGGACGAGGCGCAGGACCTCTCCCCCATGCAGTACCGCGCGGTCGGGCGGCGGTGCACGACCGGTTCCGCGACCGTGCTGGGCGACATCGCGCAGGGCACCACGCCCTGGGCGACCGGCAGTTGGCAGGAGGCGCTGGCGCACCTGGGCAAACCCGACGGGCGGATCGAGGAGTTGACGCGCGGGTTCCGCGTGCCGCGCGAGGTCATCGCGTACGCCTCGCGGCTGCTGCCGAGGATCGCGCCCCGGCTGGCCCCGGCGACGTCGGTGCGTGAGTCGGCGGGCGATCTGGTCGTACGGGCGGTCGGCGAGGGCGAGTTGACGGACGCGGTGCTGGCGGCGTGCCGTGCGTCGCTGCGGCGCGAGGGGTCGATCGGGCTGATCGCGGCGGACGCGCGGATCCCCGGACTGCGGCAGGCGCTGGAGGCGGCCGGGCTGGCGTGCCTCGAACCGGGCGAGGAGACGTCGGAGGAGTCCCGGCTGACGCTGGTGCCCGCGTCGCTGGCGAAGGGCCTGGAGTACGACTACGTGGTGGTCGACGAACCGGCCGCGGTGGTGGCGGGCGAACCGGACGCCCGCACCGGCCTGCGCAGGCTCTACGTCGCGCTGACCCGGGCGGTCTCCGGCCTCACGGTCGTCCACGCGTCCCCGCTGCCGGAGGAACTGGCGGGGTAGGCCGGAGGGCGGAGGCGGGCCCACCGGGCGCGAACGATGACGTGGGTGCCCGGCGAAACATGGGCTCCCGCCTCCGGCCCCGCGCACGTGGGTGCCCGCGAAAACCGGGCCCCACCTCCACCCCCGCGTACGCGGGCGCCCGGCGAAAGCCCGGCCCCCGCCTCCGCCCCCGCACCCCGTCCCCGGCCCCCCGCCTCCGCCGCGCCTCAGCCCACCGGCTGGCTCAGTGGCTGGTCCAGCGTCTCGCGCCAGGAGCGCACCGTCGCCGTCTCCACGGGCGACGCCCAGCCGCCCGTGCCGCGCACCGCGCCGCCGACGTGGAAGGCGTCCGCGCCCGCCGCCCGCAGCACCGGGAGGTGCTCGGCGCGCAGGCCGCCGCCGATCAGCAGGCGCGGGGCGTGCTCCGGGTCGCCCGAGCCGTTGCGGGCAGCCTCGGCCAGCAGCGTCGGCAGGCCGTCGTCCACCCCGGCCGCGCTGCCCGCGGTCAGGTACGTGTCGAGCCCGGGCATGCCGGACAGCGCGCGGCGCACCGCGTCCCGGTCGGCCGCGTGGTCGATGGCGCGGTGGAAGGTCCAGCGGCAGCCCGCGATCGTGGCGGCGAGCGCCCGTACCGCGGCGAGGTCGACCGCCCCGGCCTCGTCGAGGAAGCCGAGTACGAACTCGTCGGCGCCCTCGGCCCGCAGGTCCCGCGCGAGACGGCACAGCGCGTCCACGTCGCCCGCCCGGAAACCGGCGCCGGTGCGCAGCATCACGCGGATCGGGATGCCGACCGCTGCCCTGACGGCGGCGAACGTCTCTCGGGTCGGGGTGAGGCCGTCCGCCGCCATGTCGCTGACCAGTTCGAGGCGGTCCGCCCCTCCGGCCTGCGCGGCGACGGCGTCGGCGGCGTCCAGGGCGATCACTTCGAATATTGGTCTAGACATGTACGACAGAGTGCCACATCGCCCGCGGCGACTGCCAGACGGCCCCGCCCGGCTCCCTCACAATGGGCGTATGTCAGCCAACGGGCACCTGCCTCCGGCATCCGCCGCGCCGGGCCGCCGCCACGCCGCGCACGACGACCTGCTCGACCGCTGGACGCGGACGCTGCGCCGCGCCGGCGCCACCGCCGACCCGGTCCCGTACGGCGAGAACCTGCTCGCCCGTTGGGGTGAACCGCACCGCAGGTACCACACCACCGACCACCTGCTGGCCGTGCTGGACCGCGTGGACGAACTGGCCGGACACGCCACGAACCCGGACACCGTGCGGCTGGCCGCGTGGTTCCACGACGCCGTCTACCGTCCGGATCGCAGCGAGAACGAGGAGCGCAGCGCCCACCTCGCGGAACGCGCGCTGCCGGAGGCGGGCGTCGGCGACGCGGTCACCGCCGAGGTGGCCCGGCTGGTGCGGGTGACGGCCGTCCACGACCCCGCGGACGACGACGCGGACGGCCAGGTGCTGTGCGACGCGGACCTGGCCGTGCTGGCCGGCTCCCCCGGCGCGTACGCCGCCTACGCGGCCGCGGTGCGCGAGGAGTACGGCTTCGTGCCCGACGCGGACTTCCGCTCGGGCCGGGCCGAGGTGCTGCGTCAACTCCTCGGCCTGCCACGGCTGTTCCGCACGCCGTACGGCGTCGAGCACTGGGAGCGCGCGGCCCGGCACAACGTGGGCACCGAGCTGGAACTGCTGACGGCGGGGTGAGGCCCCGGGCCGTCGGCACCGGGCATCAGCTCCAAGCGCGCAGCCCCAGGCGTGCGGCCCCATGCCGTCAGCCGTCCGCGCCGCTCCGCTTGCGGCGGCGCAGGCCCGCTTGCGTCAGGAGGGCGACCAGTTCGCGGCTGCGCGCCTCGACCGCGCCCAGCCGGACGGCGTCGGCGTACCGGGCGGCGGGCACGTCGTAGTGGTCGCGTTCGAAGGCCCGCTCCGGCACCCCCAACCTCCGGGCGAACGCGTGCAGTTCGTCGTACGAATCGTCGCTGACCAGGTGCGACCACATCCGCCCGTGGCCGGGCCAGGTGGGCGGGTCGATGTAGACGGTCACGGGCGCAGGCTTCCGACGGCGGCCACCACCGTGCCAGAGCGGCCGCAGACCCAGTGCGGGTCGGGGCCGAGCTCCGGTTCGACGTCCAGCGCGTGCGGATCGGCGCACGTCGGGCACAGCGGCCAGCGGCCCCGCCGCTCCAGCAGCGCGTCCTGGACGTCCTGGGCGACCAGGCCGGCGACGAAACCGGCGCCTTCCGGCCACTGCTCGCACCACCACCTGCGGTGCGTCACCGCGTCCTCCACCAGGGACACGACGTCGGCGTCGGCCACCCCGGCGGCCTGGAGATCGGCGAGCACGAGGGCCCGGGCGGCATGCAGCGCGGCTTCGAGGTCCATGCACCGATTGTCCCGTACGGGGGCTTGACCCGGTCCACCACTGAAAATACCTTTCAGGAATGAGGCCGATGACGAAGGAAACTTTCGGCGGTGCGGCGGATCGGGACCGCGACGCCCCCGTGGGACCGGCCGCCGTCCCCGGACCAGCCACCGCCCCCGGCGCGGGCGGCACCGCGCTCGCCGCCAAGGTCCGCACCCTCGCGCCCTCGATGACCCGTTCCATGCAGCGGGTCGCCGAGACCGTCGCGGGTGACCCGGCCGCCTGCTCCCGGCTCACCGTCACCGCGCTCGCCCAGCGCACCGGTACCAGCGAGGCCACCGTGGTGCGCACCGCCCGGCTGCTGGGCTACCCCGGCTACCGCGACCTGCGGCTGGCGCTGGCCGGATTCGCCGCGCAGCTGGAGGCGGGCGCCCCGGCCTCGGTCACCGCCGACATCGCGGTCGACGACCCGCTGGCGGACGTGGTCGCCAAGCTCGCGCACGACGAACGCCAGACGCTGGCCGACACCGCCGCCGCCCTCGACCTGTCCCAACTGGAGCTCGCCGTGGGCGCGTTGGCCACCGCCCGCCGCGTCGACGTCTACGGTGTCGGCGCCTCCGCCCTCGTCGGCCAGGACCTCACCCAGAAGCTGCTGCGCATCGGCCTGGTCGCGCACGCCCACAGCGACCCGCACCTGGCGGTCACCAACGCGGTGCAGCTGCGCCAGGGCGACGTGGCGCTCGCCATCACCCACTCCGGCAACACGGTCGACGTCATAGAACCGCTGCGGGTCGCCTTCGACGCGGGCGCCACCACCATCGCGGTCACCGGCCGTCCGGACGGCGCGGTCGCGCAGTACGCCGACCACGTGCTGACCACGTCCACCGCCCGCGAGAGCGAGCTGCGCCCGGCCGCGATGTCCAGCAGAACCGGTCAACTGCTCGTCGTGGACTGCCTGTTCGTCGGCGTCGCGCAGCGCACCTACGAGCGGGCCGCCCCGGCGCTGTCCGCGTCCTACGAAGCACTGGCCCACCGGCACACCGCCCGCACCACCCGGCTCTAGGGGTCCGGCGCCGGGCGCGGGACCGCCCGGCGCCGGACACCGAGCGGCGGACACGTGAGGAACGAAGAGTCGCCCATGCCCCACCACGAAGCACCCCGCCACGAAACACCCCGCCACGAAACACCCCGCGATGAAACGCCCCGCGACGAAGCGCGGCACGATGAAGCGCGGCACCCCGAACCGCCCGCCCACGAGGGCACACGCGGCGGAACCCCCCGCGGCCTGCGGCGCGAGCTGGACACCCTGACCACCGAGGCCTACCGGCCCGAACTGGCCGGGATCGACCAGTTGTCGACGCCCGACCTCGCCCGGCTGATGAACGACGAGGACGCGGGCGTTCCCACCGCCGTCGCCGCCCAACTGCCCAGCATCTGCGCCGCCATCGACGCCACCGCCGACCGGATGGCCAAGGGCGGCCGCCTGGTCTACGCGGGCGCGGGCACCGCGGGCCGCCTCGGCGTGCTGGACGCCAGCGAGTGCCCGCCGACCTTCAACACCGCCGCGGGCCAGGTCGTCGGCCTGATCGCGGGCGGTCCCGCGGCGATGACCGAGGCGGTCGAGGGCGCCGAGGACCGCGGCGAACTGGCCGTCGCCGACCTCGACGCGCTGGCGGTCGGCCCGGCCGACACCGTGGTGGGCGTCTCCGCCTCCGGCCGCACCCCGTACGCCGTCACCGCCGTCGAACACGCCCGCGCGCAGGGCGCGTTGACCGTCGGACTGTCCTGCAACGCGGACTCGCCGCTGGCCGCCGCCGCGGAACACGGCATCGAGGTGGTGGTCGGCCCCGAGCTGCTCACCGGATCGACCCGGCTCAAGGCGGGCACCGCGCAGAAGCTGGTGCTCAACATGATCTCGACCCTCACGATGATCCGGCTCGGCAAGACCTACGGGAACCTGATGGTCGACGTGCGCGCCTCCAACGACAAGCTGCGCGCCCGTTCGCACCGCATCGTCGCGCTGGCCACCGGCGCCGCGGACGAGGAGATCGCGGCGGCGCTGACCGCGACCGGCGGCGAGACCAAGAACGCGATCCTGGTGCTGCTGGGCGGGGTGGACGCGGCCACGGCGGCGGCGCTGCTGGAGTCGACGGGCGGCCGCCTGCGCCCGGCCCTGACCCGCAAGGCCGCCGGGGGCTGAACGCGGCGGCGGGCACGGGCCCGTGAATGCCGACAGGCCGCACGCCGAACGCCCCCGACAACGCCCGAGGGCGGCACCCCTCGCGGGGTGCCGCCCTCGGTTCGGTTCGCAGCCGTGCGTGGCCGGATTCCGATCCTCGCGAGTGCGAAGGATCAGAAGTCCATGCCGCCGCCCATGCCACCGGTCGGGTCGCCCGCGGGGGCGGCCTTCTCCGGCTTGTCGGCGATGACGGCCTCGGTGGTGAGGAAGAGCGCCGCGATGGAGGCGGCGTTCTGCAGCGCGGACCGGGTGACCTTGGCCGGGTCGATGATGCCGGAGGCGACCAGGTCGACGTACTCGCCGGTCGCGGCGTTCAGGCCGTGGCCGGTGGGGAGGTTGCGCACCTTCTCCACCACGACGCCGCCCTCGAGGCCGCCGTTGACGGCGATCTGCTTGAGCGGGGCCTCCAGGGCCAGCTTGACGATCGCGGCACCGGTGGCCTCGTCGCCGGTCAGGTCCGCCTCGAGCTTCTCGAAGACCGAGGAGGCCTGGATGAGGGCCACGCCACCGCCGGCGACGATGCCCTCCTCGACGGCCGCCTTCGCGTTGCGAACGGCGTCCTCGATGCGGTGCTTGCGCTCCTTGAGCTCCACCTCGGTGGCCGCGCCGGCCTTGATGACGGCCACGCCGCCGGCCAGCTTGGCGAGGCGCTCCTGGAGCTTCTCGCGGTCGTAGTCCGAGTCGGAGTTCTCGATCTCGGCGCGGATCTGGTTCACGCGACCCGCGACCTGCTCGCTGTCACCGGCACCGTCGACGATGGTGGTCTCGTCCTTGGTGATGACGACCTTGCGGGCACGGCCCAGCAGGTCGAGACCGGCGTTCTCCAGCTTGAGGCCGACCTCCTCGGAGATGACCTGGCCGCCGGTGAGGATGGCGATGTCGCCCAGCATGGCCTTGCGGCGGTCGCCGAAGCCCGGGGCCTTGACGGCGACGGACTTGAAGGTGCCGCGGATCTTGTTGACCACCAGGGTCGACAGGGCCTCGCCCTCGACGTCCTCGGCGATGATCAGCAGCGGCTTGCCGGACTGCATGACCTTCTCCAGCAGCGGGAGCAGGTCCTTCACCGCGGAGATCTTGGAGTTGACGATGAGGATGTAGGGGTCGTCGAGCGACGCCTCCATCCGCTCCATGTCGGTCGCGAAGTACGCGGAGATGTAGCCCTTGTCGAAGCGCATGCCCTCGGTGAGCTCGAGCTCGAGCCCGAAGGTCTGCGACTCCTCGACGGTGATGACGCCTTCCTTGCCGACCTTGTCCATGGCCTCGGCGATGAGCTCGCCGATCTGGGTGTCGGCGGCGGAGATGGAGGCGGTGGAAGCGATCTGCTCCTTGGTCTCCACGTCCTTGGCCTGCTCGAGCAGCTGGCCGGAGACGGCCTCGACGGCCTTCTCGATGCCGCGCTTGAGGGCCATCGGGTTGGCACCCGCGGCGACGTTGCGCAGGCCCTCGCGGACCAGCGCCTGGGCCAGGACGGTCGCGGTCGTCGTGCCGTCACCGGCGACGTCGTCCGTCTTCTTCGCGACCTCCTTGACCAGCTCGGCGCCGATCTTCTCGTACGGGTCTTCGAGCTCGATCTCCTTGGCGATGGACACACCATCGTTGGTGATCGTGGGGGCGCCCCACTTCTTCTCGAGGACGACGTTGCGGCCCTTGGGGCCGAGGGTCACCTTGACGGCGTCGGCGAGCTGGTTCATCCCGCGCTCGAGGCCGCGCCGCGCCTCCTCGTCGAACGCGATGATCTTGGCCATGTGAAGTGGTCCTCCCGGACGGGGTGGGCTCCGGACCGCGTGGCGCCCGCGACGGACGGCCACCCCGGCAGCGGTTCCTTCCCGCTGCCCGAGACGACCTCACCGACTCGGTCCTTCTGTCACTCTCAACGTCAGAGTGCTAAGCCCAATGATTAGCACTCTGACTGCGCGAGTGCAAGAAGGAGGCGCGAAGCGCCCCCTGTCCCCCCACCCCCTCCGGGCATGCACAAGGCCCGCACCTGTGCGGGGTGCGGGCCTTGCGTGCGCGCGTGCGCGCGCGAGCTTCGTGGTCGTACGCGGTCGGGTCAGCCGGCGGCGGCGAGCCGGACCATGTCCGCCTGCGGCCCCTTCTGGCCCTGCGAGATCTCGAACTCGACCCGCTGACCTTCTTCGAGGGTGCGGTAGCCGTCCATCTGGATCGCGCTGTAGTGCACGAAGACGTCCGCACCACCGTCGACCGCGATGAAGCCGTAGCCCTTCTCCGCGTTGAACCACTTGACGGTGCCCTGAGCCATCCCTAACTCCCCTATTACTGGCCCTTGCACGGACCCGCACTCCGCGGACCCGGGTCAGACCTCACCCCCGTGCAACTTGGTCAGGGGGCGTGCGCCGGAACGCGTCGACCGCGGCTGAATGTATCTGCACGACCGCCCTCTGCAACAGGTCAATCGGACGAGAATTCTGGGCACGGCCGATCGGTAATTTGCCGTTAAAGGACGGGAATTCAGGGCAACTCGGGCCGGGCACAGCGGGACCAACGCGACAATTCACGCCCCGATTTCGCGCACAACTTGTCGCGTTCCTCGCGCGCCCACGGCACACGCGCCACAGCCGGACGTGTGGCCGGACCTTGCCCTGGACGGGAGTTGCGTCGAGCGTAGTGCGACGGGACGGAAAAACCGGCCGATTGGCCGGAATGAAGAGTTCGGGCAGTACAGCGCCATGGTTTCGAAACGCCGACCACCACCGTCCCGCTTACTGTACCGCGCCGGGAGACGTGCGCATGCCCCGTTCACCGCAATGGCAAACGGGGCATGCACGGGAAATTGGAACGCGTTACGAGCCGTTCCGCGGCGGGCGCGGGTCAGCCGCCCGCGACCGCGGGAATGATCGAGACGCCGGCGCCTTCCGGGGTCGCCGTGCCCAGGCCGTCCGCGAAACGCACGTCGTCGTCGTTGACGTAGACGTTGACGAAGCGGCGCAGCTTGCCCTGGTCGTCCAGGACGCGCGCGGCGATGCCCGGGTGGTTCTTCTCCAGCGACTCGATGACCTCCGACAGCGTGCCGCCCTCGGCGGCCACCTCGGCCTGGCCGCCGGTGTAGGTGCGAAGGATCGTGGGGATGCGGACGTTGACGCTCATGCTTGTCTCCTCGCTCGGCTCGCTCACGCGAGTCCGGCCTCGCGGAACGCGTCCAGGGACGGACGGATGACGGCGGTCGGGCCGGTGGTGGGGGCGACGGCGTCCAGGGTCTTGAGGCCGTCGCCGGTGTTGATGGCCACGGTCTCCTCGGACGGGTCGAGCAGGCCGGTCTCGATCAGCTTCTTCAGCACGCCGATGGTGACCCCGCCCGCGGTCTCGGCGAAGATCCCCTCGGTGCGGGCCAGCAGCTTGATGCCCGCCACGACCTGCTCGTCGTTCACGTCCTCCACCGCGCCGCCGGTGCGCCGGGCGATGTCCAGCACGTAGGGGCCGTCCGCCGGGTTGCCGATCGCCAGCGACTTGGCGATGGTGTCCGGCTTGACCGGTCGCACCACGTCGTGGCCGGCCTTGAACGCGGCGGAGACCGGCGAGCAGCCCTCGGCCTGCGCGCCGTAGATCCTGTAGGGCTTCTCCTCGACCAGGCCGAGCTTGATCAGCTCCTGGAGCCCCTTGTCGATCTTGGTGAGCTGGGAGCCGGAGGCGATCGGGACGATGATGTTGTCGGGCAGCCGCCAGCCGAGTTGTTCGCAGATCTCGTACGCGAGCGTCTTGGAGCCCTCGCCGTAGTACGGGCGCAGGTTGACGTTGGTGAAGCCCCAGCCCTCGCCGATCGGGTCGCCGATCAGCTCGCTGCAGAAGCGGTTGACGTCGTCGTAGGTGCCCTCGATGCCGACCAGGTCGCCGCCGTAGACCGCGGCCATGACGACCTTGCCGGCCTCCAGGTCGTGCGGGATGAAGACGCAGGAGCGGAAGCCCGCGCGGACCGCGGCGGCGCCGACCGCGCCCGCGAGGTTGCCGGTGGAGGAGCACGACAGCGTGGTCAGGCCGAAGTTGCGGGCGGCCTCGACGGCGATGGCGACCACGCGGTCCTTGAAGGAGTGCGTGGGGTTGCCGGAGTCGTCCTTGACGAACAGCCCTCCGGTGACGCCGAGTTCGGCGGCGAGGCGGTCGGCCTTGACCAGCTTGGTGAAGCCCGGGTTGAGGTTGGGCTTGTCGGTGACGTCGATGGGTACGGGCAGCAGCGGCGCGTACCGCCAGATGTTGTCCGGGCCCGCCTCGATCCGCTTGCGCAGGCCCTCCGGGTCACCGGTGGGGAACTCGTAGGCGACCTCCAGCGGGCCGAAACACGAGGCGCAGGCGAAGACCGGGCCGAGCGGGGTGCGCTCACCGCACTCGCGGCACGAGAGCGCGACGGCGGGCCCGAAGTCCGGGGCGGCGGTGGATGCGGGGGTGGCGGTGTCGGCGGTCTGCACAGCCATGATGGCGAGGCCCTTTCTCCTCATCTTCCTCGCGGCGTACTTCGTCGCGAGACGGAATTGGCACCTTCCCCACCGTGACCTCGCGGTCGGCGGGAGGGTTGCCGGGGCTTCAACGGGCCGTTCCCTCTGCCCCTCTGGATGAGCGGTATGGCGCCGGGCGGGGCCCGGGCGTTTGTGGTCACGCGCGGACCCGGCATGCGGGCGTCATACGCGTTGTTCAAGACTGTAACCGAAGCATCGGACACTTGAGAGAGTCGTCCGCACCGCGAGACGCATCACGGACACCCAGGGTTTCACCCGGTCACAGCGAGGAGACGCGTACGTGCTGGAAGAGGTGGAGCGCTGGCTGCGGACGCGGTCGTGGTCCGCGGCGGACCGGCCGCTCGACCGGCTGCTGGACGCCAAGCGGGCGGCCGGGCCGGACGGCACGGTGAGCGTGGTGCTTCCGGCGCTCGACGAGGAGGCCACGGTCGGCGCGATCGTCGGCGAGATCCGCCGGGAGCTGATGGACGGGCCGGTGCCGCTGGTGGACGAGCTGGTGGTGATGGACTCCGGCTCCACCGACCGCACCGCGGAGGTGGCCGAGCGGGCCGGGGCGCGGGTGGTGCACCGCGACGAGGTGCTGCCCCGCATCCCGGCGGTGCCGGGCAAGGGCGAGGTGCTGTGGCGGTCGCTGCTGGCGACCTCCGGCGAGATCGTCTGCTTCGTCGACGCCGACCTGCGGGACTTCGACGCCTCCTTCGTGCACGGCATCGTCGGCCCGCTGCTGACCGATCCGGGGGTGCGGCTGGTCAAGGCGATGTACGACCGGCCGCTGGAGACCGGCGGCGCGGTGGTGCCCGCGGGCGGCGGCCGGGTCACCGAGCTGGTCGCCCGCCCGCTGCTGAACCTGCACTGGCCGAAACTGGCCGGCTTCGTGCAGCCGCTGGGCGGCGAGTACGCGGCCCGTCGCTCGCTGCTGGAGCGGCTGCCGTTCCCGGTCGGCTACGGGGTGGAGCTGGGCATGCTGGTGGACGCGCTGGCCGAGGTCGGGCTGGACGCGCTGGCACAGGTGGACGTGGGCGTGCGGCACCACCGCCACCAGGACGGCCAGGCGCTGGGCCGGATGGCGGCGACCATCTACCGCACGGCGCAGGCGCGGCTGGCGCGGGCGCAGTTGACGCGGCCGGTGCTCACCCAGTTCGACCGCGCCCCGGACGGCGGTTTCCGGCCGCGGGTGCACGACGTCGCGGCGGAGGAACGCCCGCCGATGATCACGGTCCCGGAGTACGCGCGCTCGCGGGCGGCGTGAGCGCGGCCCGGCCCGGCCCGGCGGCGTGGTCGGGCAGCGTGATCCGGACACCGGACGGCGGCGACGCGGCGGGCACGGCCGGGACCCGTTTGCGGCGCGAGGCGCGCGGCTAGGCTTGGACACATGGTCGAACCGCGCACCGCTGGTCACACCGCCCGCATCCTGGTCGCGTCCAACCGCGGACCGGTCTCCTACTCCCGCGCCGACGACGGCACGCTGACCGCGAAACGCGGCGGCGGCGGCCTGGTGTCGGGGCTCAGCGCGATCGGCCCGGACGCCGGTGCCGTGTGGGTCTGCTCGGCGCTGTCCGACGACGACCGCGCGGCGGCCAGGGCGGCGGACGGCAGGCTCGACCCGGCCGACACCGGTGATCAGCGCGTGCGCATGCTGGACATCGACGCGGCGACGTTCACCGACGCGTACAACGGCATCGCCAACTCCGTGCTGTGGTTCATCCACCACCTCCTCTACCAGACCCCGCTGGAGCCGGCCTTCGGCCCCGACTTCCGCACCCAGTGGGCGAGTTACGTCCGCTACAACACCGCCTTCGCGGACGCGCTGGCCAGGGACGCCGAGCAGGGTGCGGCCGTCCTGGTACAGGACTACCACCTGACACTGACACCGGGGCTGCTGCGCGAGCGCCGCCCCGACCTGCGCATCGGCCATTTCTCGCACACCCCCTGGGCGCCGCCGGACTACTTCCGCCTGCTGCCCGACGACGTCGCCGCGGACGTGCTGCGCGGCATCCTCGGCGGTGACCGCGCCGCGTTCCTGACACACCGCTGGGCGCGGGCCTTCGCGGACTGCGCGGCGGACGTGCTGGGCGCCGAGGTCACCGACGTCGCAGGGACGAACGGCGAACTGGCGGTCACCCACGAGGGCCGCACCACCCGCGTCGGGGTGCACGGGCTCGGCGCCGACCCGGACTTCCTGCGCGAGCGCGCCCACCGCGCGGACGTCGACGCGTGGCTGCCCAGGCTGCGCGAGCAGATCGGCGAGGGGCGCAAGGCCATCGTCCGGGTGGACCGCACCGAGCTGTCGAAGAACATCGTGCGCGGGCTCCAGGCATACGACCGGCTGCTGACGGAGCACCCCGAGTGGCGCGGGCGCGTGGTGCACGTCGCGTTCGCCTACCCCTCCCGCTACGACCTGGCCGTCTACCGCGACTACACCGCGAAGGTCGAGCAGGTCGCCGAGGAGATCAACTCCCGCTGGGGGACGGACGACTGGCAGCCGGTGCTGCTGCGGGTCGACGACGACTTCGCGCGCTCGCTGGCGGCCTACCGGCTGGCGGACGTCGCGCTGGTCAACCCGATCCGCGACGGGATGAACCTGGTCGCCAAGGAGGTCCCGGTCGTCTCGGACGCCGGGTGCGCGCTGGTGCTCTCCCGTGAGGCGGGCGCGTACGCGGAGCTGGGGCAGGACGCGTTCGTGGTCAACCCCTACGACGTCGAGGCGACCGCGGCGGCGCTGCACGAGGCGCTGAACCTGCCGGCGGCGGAGCGGGCCGACCGCTCCAAGCGGCTGGCCGCCGCGGCCACGGCCCTGCCGCCGCAGCGGTGGTTCCTCGACCAGCTCGACGCGCTCGGCGGCTGACCGCTCCCCGGCCGGAGCCGGACCCCGACCGGAGCACGGGCACCGCTACAGCGCGTCCGCCAGCGCCGTCAGCAGGGCCACCACGCCCTCGGGCCCGTCCACCTCGACGTCCGAGCGGGCGGCCAGCGCCTCGACCTCCGCGCTGCCGCTGCACACCTTCAGGCCCGGCACGCCCTCGCCGCGCAGCCGCTCCACCGCGTCGAAGGCGGCCAGGTCGCCGAGGTCGTCGCCCGCGTAGAGGACCGACCCGGCGCCGACCTCCCGCGCGTAGGCCTGGAGGGCGGCGCCCTTGTCGACGCCCGGCGGGCGCAGTTCCAGCACCATGCGGCCGGGCTCGACGATCAGGTCGTGCCGCTCGGCCAGGTCGGTGAGCGGGCCGCGCAGCGCGTCCAGCGCGGCCTGCGGGTCGCTGGTGCGGCGGGTGTGGACGGCGACCGCGCGGCCGCCCTTGTCCTCGATCCACGTACCGCTCCAGGACCCGTTGCGGTCCAGGAAGCCGGGGAGTTCGGCGCGCACGGCGGTCACGCCGGGGTGTTCGCCGGGGCTGCGCACCTCGCCGGTGACCGCGTCCCAGCGCTCCGCGCCGTAGTGGCCGAGGACGACGAGGCGGTCCAGGCCCGCGACGCCCGCGAAGCCGCCGTGGCGCACCGCGACGCCCGCGGGCCGGCCGGTGACCACGGCCACCGAGCCCAGCAGCGGCGCCAGGCGGGCCAGCGCGGGGACCGCGCCGGGGTGGGCGCGGGCCTGGTCGGGGTCGGCGACGATCGGGGCCAGCGTGCCGTCGAAGTCCAGCGCGACGACCGCCCGCTTCGGTTCGGCCAGCAACGCGTCGAGACCCGCGCGGCCTTCCGGGGTGCCCGGTTCGGGGAGGGGTTGGCTGCCCATACGACGACCCTACCGGGGAGCGCCCCGCCGCCGGAGGGCGCACGGACGTACTCGCCGCCGTACGCCTCCCGCGCGGGATCCGGCGCGGCCCGCGCTACCCCTGCCGTTCGCGGCGCGCCTGCCGGGTCCGGCGCAGGCGGTTGACCAGCGCGGGGGCGTGGCGCTGGGCGCGGGGGTCGTCCAGGAGAGCGTTGAGCAGCTGGTAGTAGCGCGTCGAGGAGAGCCCCAGGCGCTCGCGGATCGCGCGCTCCTTGGCCCCCTGGCCGCGCCACTGACGGCCTTCGAGGTCCAGCAGCGCCACGTCCCGCGCCGACAGGCCCGCGTCGTCGGCCCCTGCTTCGACCTCGGCGGCCGCTGCGTCGCCCTCGACGGCCTCGGCACCCGCCGCTTCGGGCTCGGCGTCGGTCCCGGCGGCCGCCGCTTCGAGCCCGGCGGCTTGCGGGTCGTCCTCGGTGGGCGGGGGGCCGGACTCAGCGTTCTCCACGCCTCGACGCTACTTCGCCGTGGTGCTGGTGCTGTCGTCGGCCTCGGCGGTGCGCTGGAGGCTGGTCAGGACGCCGGACGGGTCCTGGGTGACGGCCTTGCCGATGACCTGCTTGAGCGCCGCGTTGACCGGGCCCCAGGAGGTCTTGTCGTCCGGGTAGAACTGCGCGTTGGGCAGCTCGTCGAGGAACGGCCAGATCTTCTTCTGCGAGGGGTCGGTCCGCATCGCGCTGGACGCGGAGACGGTGACCGGCTGGAGTTCGTACTCCTTGAGGAAGGTCAGCGTGTTCTGCGCGCTGTACATGAACTCCAGGAACTTGCCCGCGGCGGAGGCGTTCCCGTTCTGCTTGAAGGCCATCACCCAGTCGGCGACACCGAGGGTGGAGGTGAGCAGGCCGTTCTTGCCGGGGATCTTGGCTATGCCGTAGTCGATGTGCCCCTTGTCGGCCTCCTGGATCAGGGTGGGGTGGCCGTTGAGGAAGCCGCACTGGCCGCGGCTGAACGCGTCGAAGACGTCCTGGCGGTTGGTCTTCGCCGGGTCGGTGCCGGTCAGTTGGGTATCGACCAGGTTGGCCTTGATCCACTGGAAGGTCTCGATGTTCTGCGGCGAGTCGATGGTGTAGCTGCCGACGTCGTCGGTGTAGCCGCCGCCGTTGCCCAGCATCCAGATCATCGTCTCGGCGGCCGGTTCCTCGGGCCCGAAGGGCAGCCCGAACGGCACCTTGACGCCCGCCGCCTTCAGCTTCGTCGCGGCGGACTTCAGCTCGTCCCAGGTCTTCGGCGGCGCGGCCTGGCCCTGGGCGTCGACGATCCCGGCCTGCTTGAAGAGGGTCTTGTTGTAGAAGAGCATGCGCGCGCTGGAGACGAACGGCATGCCGTACTGGGTGTGGTTGACGCTGCCCGCGTCGGCCATCGAGCTGATGAAGTCCGCCTCGACGGAGACCGACAGCAACTGGTCGGCGCTGTAGAGGGCGTTGCGCGCCGCGTAGTCGGCGTACGCGCCGCACTGCGCGATGTCGGGCGCCTTGCCCGCGGCGACGAGCTGGGCGACCTTCTTGTCGACCTCGGTCCAGTCGTAGACCTGGATGTCGATGCTGATGCCGCTGTACTTCTTCTGGAAGGCACTGGCGACGTTGTTCCAGTAGGCCTGCGAGTCGTTGGCGGACGTGTCGCCGTAGTTCGCCGCGATCATGGTGAGCTTGGTGCCACCCACCCCGTCACCGCTGCACGCCGTGAGCGACATGGCCGCCGGGACCGACACCGCCGCCAGTCCCAGAAAACGCCGCCGATCCACTTGTCCTACCGCCTTCTCGCCGACCCGTTGAGCCCTTCGGAACGGCACAGTCTGCTAGCGGCCGCCCCCTAAGGTCTACACCACTCTCCGTATCGACTCGGCAACGGGTTCCCCTTCCGTTCACCTGCGCGACGGACAGCTCGCCCATTCCGCGACATACGCGGCGCCCTCCGGGTGACCGCCGGTGTCCGGTGCCGTGACGGTGACGGTCGGTGACGTGCCACCGGCGAGTGGTCGTCCGCACGACGCCGCGCCCACCTCCTGGCCGACCGGTGGACTAGACCTCTTGGCCGGTGCCGGGTCAGACTGGACCCCGTGAGACACGTCATCGCCCTCGATGTGGGCGGCACCGGCATGAAAGGCGCGCTCATCGCGCCCAGCGGCGACCGGCTCTACGAGACGCGTCGCCCGACCGAGCGGGCGCGCGGACCGGAGGCGGTCGTCGCGTCCGTGCTGGACTTCGCCGACGAGCTGCGCGAGCACGGCATCGCCGCGTTCGGGGAGCCCGCCGCGGCGGCCGGGGTCGCGGTGCCCGGCGTGGTGGACGACGCGGCCGGGATCGCCGTCTACTCGTCGAACATCGGCTGGCGTGACGTGCCGATGCGGGCCCTGCTCACCGACCGGCTGCACGGCGTGCCGGTCGCCCTCGGCCACGACCTGCGCTGCGGCGGCCTCGCCGAGGGCAGGCTGGGCGCCGGTCGGGGCCGCGAGCGCTTCCTCTTCCTGGCCCTCGGCACCGGTATCGCCGCCGCCATCGGCATCGACGGCCGCATCGAGGCCGGGGCCCACGGCTACGCGGGCGAGATCGGCCACATCGTGGTGCGCCCCGGCGGACGGCTGTGCCCCTGCGGGCAGACCGGCTGCCTGGAGACCGAGGCGTCGGCGTCCTCGGTGGCCCGCGCCTGGGCCGAGGCGGGCGGCGGCGAGGACGCCACGGCGGCGGAGTGCGCCACCGCCGTGGAGAAGGGCGACCCGCGGGCCCTGGCGGTGTGGCGGGACGCGGTCGCCGCGCTGGCGGACGGCCTGGTCACCGGGCTCACCCTGCTCGACCCGGGCACGCTGATCGTCGGCGGCGGACTGGCCGAGGCCGGCGAGACCCTCTTCGCTCCGCTGCGCGCCGCCGTGGAGCGGCGCATCACCTTCCAGAAGCTCCCCCTGATCGTTCCGGCGGCGCTCGGCGACGCCGCGGGCTGCCTGGGCGCGGGACTGCTCGCCTGGGACCGACTCTCCGTGGAGGTATCCGCCTGATGGCCGCACACACCAACTCCCGCCGCGCCGTGCTGACCGGGGCGCGCGTGGTCCTTCCGTCGGGCGTCGTGCGGGACGACCTGACGATCGAGGGCGACCGGATCGCCGCCGCCCGCGCCGAGGGGCGGGCCGGGGCCGAGGTGGTCGACCTGGCCGGCCACTGGGTGGTCCCGGGCTTCGTCGACATGCACGTGCACGGCGGCGGTGGCGCCTCGTTCTCCGCGGGGACGGTGGAGGAGGCGATGACGGCCATCACCACGCACCGCGCGCACGGCACCACCACGATGCTCGCCTCGACCGTCACCGGTGACCTGGACGAGCTGGCCCGGCAGGCCGCCGTGCTCTCGGAGCTGGCCGAGCAGGGCGACCTGGCGGGCGTGCACTTCGAGGGCCCGTTCATCTCGCCGCACCGCTGCGGCGCCCACCAGCCGTCGCTGCTGCGCGACCCGGACCCGGCGGACGTGCGCAAGCTGGTGGACGCCGCCCGCGGCACCGCGCGGATGATGACGCTGGCGCCCGAACTGCCGGGCGGTCTCGATTCGGTGCGGCTGCTGGCCGAGCAGGGCGTGATCGCGGCGGTGGGCCACACCGACGGCGACTACACGGCCACCCTCGCCGCGCTCGACGCGGGCGCCACGGTCGCCACCCACCTGTTCAACGCGATGCCGCCGCTGGGCCACCGCGACCCGGGCCCGGTGGCGGCGCTGCTGGAGGACGAGCGGGTCACCGTCGAGCTGATCAACGACGGCACCCACCTGCACCCGTCGGTGCTGGAGCTGGCCCACCGCGCCGCGGGCGCCGGGCGGGTCGCGTTCATCACCGACGCCATGGGCGCGGCCGGGATGAGCGACGGGCGCTACCCGCTCGGGCCGATGGAGGTCGAGGTGCGCGACGGCGTGGCGCGACTGGTCGAGGGCGGTTCCATCGCGGGCTCCACGCTGACCCTGGACACCGCGTTCCGGCGGGCCGTGACCGTGGACCGGCTGCCGGTGGAGCAGGTCGTGGCCGCCATCTCCGCCAACCCGGCGCGCCTGCTGGGCCGCTACGACCGGATCGGCTCGCTGGAGGCCGGCAAGGACGCGGACCTGGTCGTGCTGGACGAGGACTTCCGGCTGACCGGCGTCATGCGCAAGGGCGAGTGGCTCGTCGGTCCGGTCTAGGCGCCCGGGTCCGGGCGGACACCCGGGCCGGTATTACGACAATCAGGTACGGCGGTCGGCCCGGCTCTGGGCCGACCGCCGTTGTTTTGGCATGATCGCTCGCGCGACGCGACCACGCGGAACGCCAACCACACAGGAGGGGTGCCTCGCGGTGATTGTCACGGTCACGCTCAACGCCGCCCTCGACGTGACGTACCACGTGCCCCGGCTGACGGCGCACGCCACGCACCGGGTCTCCGACGTCACCGCGCGGCCCGGCGGCAAGGGGCTCAACGTCTCCCGCGTGCTGGCCGCGCTCGGCCACGAGACCGTCGCGACCGGCCTGGCCGGCGGCCGGACCGGCGAGGCGCTGCGCGAGGGGATGGCCGCGGCCGCGCCGGGGGTGACCGACGCGCTGATGACGGTGCGCGGCGAGACCCGGCGCACGGTCGCGGTGGTGGACGCGGCGAGCGGCGACACCACGATGTTCAACGAGCCCGGCCCGCTCGTCGGTGCCGAGGAGTGGGCGGCCTTCCTGCGCCGCTACGCCGAACTCCTGGACGGGGCGCGGGCGGTGGCGCTGTGCGGCAGCCTGCCGCCGGGCCTTCCGGTCGGCGCCTACGCGGAACTGGTCCGCGCCGCCCGCACCGCCGGGGTGTACGTGCTGCTGGACACCAGCGGTGAGGCGCTGCGCCGCGGCATCGCCGCCCGCCCCGACGCCATCAAGCCCAACGCGGACGAGCTCGCCCAGCTCACCGGCCTGACCGAGCCGCTGCGCGCGTCCGGCGAGGCCCGCAGGCGCGGCGCCCGCGCGGTCGTCGCCTCCGCCGGGCCCGCCGGGCTGCTGGCGGTGGCCGAGGAGGGCGTGTGGCAGGCGCCGGTGCCGGAACGGCTGGAGGGCAACCCGACCGGCGCGGGCGACTCGGCGGTCGCGGGGTTGCTGTCGGGGCTGGCGGAGGACCTGCCGTGGCCGGACCGGCTGGCCCGCGCGGTGGCGCTGTCGGCGGCGACCGTGCTGGCCCCGGCGGCGGGTGAGTTCGACCACAAGGCGTACGAACGCCTGCTGCCGCTCACCGAGGTGACGGAAGGCCACAAGGCGGCCTGACGCGGGCGGCGTGACGTGACGTCGCGGGCGCCGCACGGCCGCACGCCGTGCGGCGGGCCGCTACGACCAGCCCTTGGGCTTCACGCTCGGGTCGGTGGTGACCCCGATCCGGTCCAGGTTGTAGTGGCACACGTCGCCCGAACCGCAGGTCAGCGCGATGGTGTTGGCGCCCTGGTCGAGGGTGACGGAGACGTAGGAGGAGTACCACTCGTCCCAGTCGCCGTTGGTGCCGTAGTTCTTGAGGTTGATCTTCCAGTCCAGCGGCTTGCCGTTGACGACCACGGTGGTCTTGGCGGCGTCCGGCTGGGCGTTGGCGTAGCGCACCCACAGCGTGTACTGGCCCGCCTTGGGCACCTGGGCGCTCCAGGTGGCGGTGGCGCCCGGGGTGCTCATGCCGTCCACGAAGGTGCCGTTGGGGCCCTGCGCGTTCTTGTGGTTGTCGTCGGTCTTCGCGCCGCCCGACAGCGCCAGCGCCGCCGCGAACTGCTGGGGCAGGTTCGCGTTGGGGTCGGTGCTCGCCGAGGTGGACGCCGAGGGCTGCGTCTGGCCGGCGGTCGGGGACGGGGTGCCGCCGCCCGCCTTGTTCCCGCTGTCGTCGTTGCCGGTGACCAGCGCGACGCCGATGCCCGCGGCGACCACCACGACGACCGCGATCGCCGCGATCATCAGACCGCGGCGGCTCGACCCGCCGGAACCGCCGCCGTGGCTCGCGCGGTGCGGCGGCTCGGCGCCGGGCGGCTGCTGCTGGGACGGGCGGCCGTACGGCGGCTGCCCCTGCTGGCCGTAGCCGGACTGCTGGCCGTGCGGGGCCTGCTGCTGGCCGTAGGGCGTCTGCTGCTGGCCGTACGCGGGCTGCTGGGGCGGGTAGCCGTAGCCGCCCTGTCCGGGCTGCTGCGGCGCCGGGCGGCGCTCGCCGACCCGGGAGACCTGGTGGTAGGAGGTGCGCGGCACCCCCGGGCGGTCCGGTGGCGGCGCGGCCTCGTCACCCTCGCCGCGGTACAGGTACGCGAACGGGTCGTCGTTCCCCGACTCCGGCGTGCCGTTGTTACCGGCCGTCATCCGCTGCTCACTCCCCTTGCGTCCGGCTCTGCGCGGACCGGACATGACTGGACCCGCGCGAGCCTACCCCGATCGTCTGTCCGAACGCGTCCCGCGCCCGGATCGCGGGCACCGCGCCGGGCGCCGGGTCAGCCCGCCCTGCGGTGCGCCTTGGAGCGGGTGCGCTTCTCCATGTACATCCGTTGGTCGGCGGAGTGCAGGACCTCCTCGACGGTCATCCCGCAGCCCGCCCAGCCGATGCCGAAGCTGGCGCCGACCCGCACCGCCCGGCCGTCCACCCGGATCGGCGGGATGATCGCGTTGCGCAGCCGGACGGCCAGCTCCTGGGCGCCCTCGCGGTCCAGGCCGTCGGCGAGGACCACGAACTCGTCGCCGCCGAGCCGGGCCACCGTGTCGCCGTCGCGCACCACGCTGGACAGCCGCCGGGCGACCTCGATCAGGACCGCGTCACCGGTGTGATGTCCGAAGCGGTCGTTGATGGTCTTGAAGCCGTCCAGGTCGCAGAAGAGCACCGCGAGCCCCTTGGCGCCGTCCGCCCCGCCCGCGTCCTCGTCGGGCTCGACGGCGTGCACGTGGTGGTCGTAGGGCAGCGCGGGCGCGGCGGGGAAGTCGTAGCCGAAGTCGTCCGGCCCGCCCGGCAGGCCGTCGCCGGTCATCGGGCGGCCGCACAGCCGGGAGCTGAGGCGGGCGCGCAGCTCGGCGCTGTTGGGCAGGCCGGTGAGCGAGTCGTGGCTCGCGCGGTGGGCGAGGGCCAGCTCCCGGCGCTTGCGCTCCTCGATGTCCTCGACGTGGGTGAGCAGGAAGCGCGGCCCGTCGGTGGTGTCGGCGACCACCGAGTTGCGCAGCGACACCCACAGGTAGCTGCCGTCCCGGCGGGCGAGCCGCAGTTCGGCGCGGCCGCCCTCGGCGGAGGTGCGCAGCAGGGTGTTGATGTCGTCGGGGTGGACCAGGTCGGAGAAGGCGTAGCGGCGCATCACCGACGCCGGGCGGCCCAGCAGCCTGCACAGCGCGTCGTTGGCCCGCAGCAGCTTGCCGTGCTGCTCGCCGCCCATCTCGGCGATCGCCATGCCGCTGGGCGCGTACTCGAAGGCCTGCCGGAACGACTCCTCGCTGGCCCGCAGCGCCTGCTGCTCGCGCTCCAGCCGGACCAGGGCGCGCTGCATGTTGGCACGCAGCCTGGCGTTGCTGATGGCGATGCCCGCCTGGAACGAGTACGTCTGCAGCGCCTCGCGGGACCACGCGCCGGGGCGGCGCCCGCCGCGCGGCCGGTCGACCGTGATCACGCCGATCAGCTCACCGCCGCCGGCCGGGGTCGCGTACATCGGGGCCAGCAGCCGGTCGCCGGGGTGCCACTCGTCGGGGAAGCGCGGGGCGGGGCCCTCCGAGTGCCACTGCGGCACCTCGTCGTCGTCCAGCACCCAGCCCTCGTCGTGCGGGATGAAGCGCAGCGATCCCCAGTGGTGGCCCATCGCCAGCCAGCGGTCCCAGGCGGAGCGCGGGGCGACCCGGCCGGCCATCAGGGCCTCGGCGCTGGCGTCCCCCGCGACGGCGGCGACGATCAGGTCGCCGTCGGGACGGACCAGGCTGACCGCGGCCAGCTCGAAGCCCAGGCCGGCCACGGCTCCGTCCGCCACGGCCTGCAACGTGTCGGCCAGGCTGCGGGCGGTGTTGAGGTCGGCCACCACCTGGTGCAGCTGGCGCAGGGTGGCGAGGCGGACGTAGGGCTCCGACTCGGTGTCCATGTCACTCCCCCGACGAGCCTTCGCGGATCGACTCCTGAGAATCCCTGATGTCGTATGGTCCGATTGACACGGCCACTGAATCACAGCGAGCAGCCCGCCCGGTACACAGGGTCAACAATTACCTCTGCTTGTGACTGAGGTCACATCGTCGAACCTGAAGTCGAATACGCTTCGTGGTTTCGTACGGAAAGCTTCTGCGCGGTCGGAATCCGGCCGAGGTGGGAGAGTACGACATACGACTGTGGACCTGGGCAAGTCCTAGGACGGCTTCCGGCCGCACTCGGCCCTCGGCCCGATGCGCGACGGCACGGCGCGCGCTTACGTTCGACACGTGTCTTCCGCAGAACGAACCCAGTCCGTCGAACGAACCCGGCCCGTCGAGCGGTCCGGGCCCGGCCTCCCGCATCCTGGAGGGGTGCCGGACGAACCCCTGGCGAGCGAGGGCGAGTTCCGCGCCGCGATGTCACGGCTGACGGCGGGCGTGGTGCTCGTCTCGGCGCACGACCCCGAGGAGGGCGTGCGCGGCGAGGACGTCGGCATGACCGCGACCGCGTTCATGTCGGTCTCGCTGGACCCGCCACTGGTGCTGGTCAGCCTTCGCGAGGACTCCCGGATGGACGAGCTGCTGGCCCGGCACCCGCACTGGGCGGCCTCCGTGCTCAGCGAGAGCCAGCGGCACGTCGCCGGGCGCTTCGCGATGCGCGGCCGGATCAGCGACCGGCTGCTGTTCGACGACGTCCCCTACCGGCGCGGGGAGGCCACCGGCGCGCCCCTGATCAGCGGCGCGCTGGCGGTCGTGGAGTGCCGGACGGTGCAACGGGTCGCGGCGGGCGACCACACGCTCGTCGTCGGCCAGGTGCTGACCGCGTCCACCCCGAGCCCGTCCGGCCGCCCGCTGACGTACTTCCGGGGCCGCTACCACGGGCTGAACTGAGCCGGGGCCCCGCGCGGAGGCGCGCGCCGTTCACCCGGGTGGCGCAACGAGCGCGGGCGGGCGGGCGCCGACGGGCGGCCCGCATCGGCCGGTCCGCCGCCGGGGCAGCCCGTCGCCCGGCAGCCCGTCGCCAGGCGGTCCGCCCTCGCTCAGTCCCAGTCGCGGTTGCCGCGCGAGCGCTTCGTATCCGAGCGCTGCTTCTTCACCCGCAGCCGCCGTTCGTTGATCCCGCGCGGTATCCGCGTCGGGCGGCGCGGCGCGGGCGGCGGCGCGGTGGCGGACGCCAGCAGGGAGGCCAGCCGGGCGGCGGCCGTCTCGCGGTTGCGCCACTGCGAGCGGTGCTCGCTGGCCCGTACCACCAGCACGCCGTCCACCAGCCGCGGCGCGAGCCGCTCCAGCGCGCGGCGGCGCCACGCGTCGGGCAGCGCGGTGGTGCGCGCGAGGTCGAAGCGCAACTCGGCCTGGCTGTCGGAGGTGTTGACGTGCTGGCCGCCGGGGCCCGAGGAGCGCGAGAAGCGCCACATCAGCTCGGACTCCGGCACGGAGACCGAACCGCGGATGAGAAGTGGTCCGGACATATGTCCATGATCCCGCGAATCCGCCCTCCCGTCACCGGGGTTTCCCGGAACCAAGCACCCCCCGCCCCGCGTTGTGAGGGATGAAGCCAGGCGGCGACCGACCGCCGCACGAGGGACCGGAGGGGACTTCCATGCCAGTGAGCCTGTCCAAGGGCGGCAACGTGTCGCTCACCAAGGAGGCGCCCGGCCTGAGCGCCGTCACCGTGGGCCTGGGCTGGGACGTGCGGACCACCACCGGCACCGACTTCGACCTGGACGCCAGCGCGATCGCGGTGAACGGCACCGGCAAGGTGCACTCGGACGCGCATTTCGTGTTCTTCAACAACAAGTCCACCCCGGACGGCACCATCGTGCACACCGGTGACAACACCACCGGCGCGGGCGAGGGCGACGACGAGCAGATCAACGTCAACCTCGCCGGGCTGCCCGCCGACATCGACAAGATCGTCTTCCCGGTCTCCATCTACGACGCCGAGACCCGCAGCCAGAACTTCGGCCAGGTGCGCAACGCGTACATCCGCATCGTCAACCAGGCCGGCGGCGCCGAGATCGCGCGGTACGACCTGAGCGAGGACGCGGCGACGGAGACCGCGATGGTCTTCGGCGAGCTGTACCGCAACGGCGCGGAGTGGAAGTTCCGCGCGGTAGGCCAGGGTTACGCCTCCGGCCTGGTCGGCATCGCCCAGGACTTCGGTGTGAACGTCTGACGCTCCGCGACCTCGGTGTGAGCGCCTGACGTTCCGCGACCCCGGTGAACGTCTGACGTTCCGCGTTCCGTTACCGGTGAGGGGACTTGGTCCGGTCCAGCCCCTCACCGGTCCGTCACCTGTGCCACACTCCGCCTACCGGAAACCGGCCCAGAAGTCGGCTTGTATGTAGCCCCCGTGAGCGGGGCGACGCACGCTCCCGCCCCTCGCGCGGCACGCCGGTGGCGAGCCCCGACGCCTCCGCGGACTGCGGCACCGCCGGCAGCACGGCGCACCGTCCGGACGCCCGCGGACACCGGCCGCGATCCGAGGGCCGCCCGCGGTGTGCCTACCATTCCTGGGTGATCGACCTCGGCTACTCGCTCTCCCGCCGCTTCCCCGACCCTCCGCAGACCGACTACCGCACGGCGGACGTGCGGTCCCTGCGGCACGACCTGTTCTGCGGGGACGTCTATCTCGCCGAGGGCGAGCGGGAGTTGTCCACAGCCTGGGGATGGGTCCCGGTGCTGGACTTCGCCTGGGCGCTGTGCGACATCGTCGAGCAGCTCGACCGCGACCCGATGGGCAGCCGTGCCGCCCGGCCGCAACGCGCCGAGCTGGACTTCACCCAGTCCACCGAACGACTGCGTTTCGTGCGCAGGTTCGGCTGGGTGGACGTCACCGCCGACTGGGTCGAGGACGAACCGCCCCTCTCCCTCAACCACGGTGATCTGCGGCGGGAAGCCAGGGACTTCCTGCACGACGTAGTGGCCGACCTGGTAGACATGCACGACGGTCTGGCGGACAACCCGGCCGTCTGGAACCTCCACCTCCGTTTTCCCCGTGTATAGAAGGGGGAGCGGGGGCGAGGACCACACGTCACGACGCGAACACAGGACGTACATGGAGACAGAGACCGGACGCTCCGGCAGGAAGGGCCGCGGCTGTCTGGTGAGCCTGGTTCTGCTGGTGGCGGTCGTCGCGGGCGCCGCCATCGGTGTCGCCTGGTGGCTCACCCGGCCCCCCGCGCTGCCCTCGATCCCGGACGAGTACCTGTCGACGGTGGAGCTGGCCGCCACCACCTGCCCGCAGCTGAACGTGCCGCTGCTGGCGGCGCAGATCGACGCGGAGAGCAAGTGGAACCCCGACGCCGACTCCGGCCAGGCCCAGGGCATAGCGCAGTTCTATCCGTCGACCTGGAAGGAGTGGGGCAAGTCCTACTCCGGTGACGGCGCGCCCGACGTGTGGAACCCCAAGGACGCCATCCCCTCCCAGGCGGCCTACATGTGCGAGCTGTTCAAGGAGGTCAAGGGCGTCCCCGGCGACCCCACGCAGCTGGCGCTCGCCGCGTACAACGCCGGGCCCAGCGCGGTGCTGAACGCCCAGGGCATTCCGCAGATCAGCGAGACGCAGGACTACGTGAGCAAGATCGAGTCGCTGATGCCCAAGTACCTGCTGACGTACGACAAGCAGATCGGCATCACGCCGAGCCCGTCGTCGTCGGCCTCGACCGCGACCGGCTCGGGGACCGGCTGAGGGACGGCCGTCCCGCGCACGACGAGGGGCCCGCACCGTGACGGTGCGGGCCCCTCGGTTCGAGCCGGCGCGAGCCGGTTCGAAAGGCTCAGGAACGGGGTCCGTTCAGCGAGCCGAACGGGTCACAGCGGGCGGATGTTCTCCGCCTGCGGGCCCTTCTGGCCCTGCGTGACGTCGAACTCGACCTTCTGGCCCTCGTGCAGCTCACGGAAGCCCTGGGACTGGATGTTCGAGTAGTGGGCGAAGACGTCGGCGCCGCCGCCGTCCTGCTCGATGAAGCCGAAGCCCTTTTCCGCGTTGAACCACTTGACGACGCCGGTAGCCATGTCTGTCTCCTTCGGGGCAGTACCGAAACCCACACCTCGCGGGCTCCGTGTCGCCGTGATGATTGCCCCGCCCGGGCAAGCCCGGAAAAACAAGAAATGCGCCGTGCTGTTCATCAGCAGGCGCACACATCAGTTACATGGGAACCACAACTGCAACGCCTTCACCGTAACACACCGCCGCGCCCTCCCGGAAGGGACGACACGGCGGTGTGCTACGCGGGAGCGGACGCCCCGGCGGTACGGGTCAGGTGCTCGGGCCCTGCATCTGCTCGCTGATCCACTGGATCGTGCCCTCGTCCATGCCCCGGGTGTAGCTGGCGGCGTTGTGCTCGCCCGCGCCGATCACCTGGAGCCTGGTGTGCACCGGGCCCTTGCCGTACTGCTTGATGAACTTCTTCACCTGAGCCATGTCGCTGACCTCGGTGGTACCGACCTGGAAGCCCAGGTAGACGTCCGGGCCGCCCTTCTTGATCAGCCGCGAGGCCAGGTACTCCGGGTTGTTGGCGCGCATCGCGGCCACGTCGCCGTGCCACAGCGGGGAGTCCGGAACGATGTCGGGACCGGAGGGGATCGCCGCCTTGAAGCGGTCCGGGTACTGCAGGACGCTCTTGAGCGAGCAGAATCCGCCGGAGGACGAACCCATGTAACCCCAGCCGTCCCGCGTCTTCAGCGTCCGGAAATTCTCCCGCACGAGGTTCGGCACGTCCTCGGTGAGCCAGGTGCCCATCTTCTCGGAACCCGGAATGTCACTGCAGTCGTGGTACTGCTTGTCCGGATTGAGCACCGGCATGACGACAATGAAGGGCAGCGCCTTGCCCTCCTGCGTCCACTTGTAGAAGTCCTCCTGGAGCTTCAGGTCGGCGCCGAACCAGTAGTTGTTCGGATACCCGAGACCGCCCGGCAGGGCGATCATGACGGGGAAGCCCTTGTTCGCGTTCTCCTTCTGGAAGTACGCGGGCGGCGCCCACACCCACACCTTGCCGGTGAAGCCGGACTTGGGGCCGTGGTACGTGGTGACGGCGATCTTGGTGTTGTCGGCCGCCTCCACGGTGCGCTGCACCTTCCACGTGGCCTGCGGCCCGGTGGCCATCTGGGCGAGCGAGGCGCCACCGGCCGGCGGGGTGTCCGCCGATCCGCCGGGTGCGCCGCTCGCCGACGAACTCGGGGCGCCGAACGAGACGGGGTCCCCCTGATCGCTGCACCCAGCGATCAGCCCCAACGACAACAGGGCGACGAACACCGTCAGCCAGCGCTTCTTCACGGATCGCTCCACCGGATCTTGCTTCCTCACATCAACGCACACGGGTCCGATTTCTTCATGTGAGATGCGAAAAGCCGCCGGGCGGATGCCCATCGGGCCCATGAATTACGTCATAGGTTGGTAACAGGGCGCGCGAAGGTCACACACAGGAAGGGGACAGGAACACAACGCGACGGAAATCACCATCCGTCATGCGGCGGGTCCCGCGAGTTCCGCGAGTTCCGGAAGATCCGCGAGTTCACCGCGGGCCGCCACACCGAGTTTCGGATACGCCTTGTAGAGGTGGTAGCCGACCGTGCGGGGGCTGAGGAACAACTGCGCGGCGATGTCCCGGTTCGACAGCCCGCGTGCCGCCAGCCGCACGATCTGCGACTCCTGCGGCGTCAGCCCGGCCGGCCCGGCCGCACCGCCGCGCGGGACCGACTCGCCCGTGGCGTCCAGCTCGGCCCTGGCCCGCTCGGCCCACGGCGTGGCGCCCAGGCGCTCGAAGACCTCGATGGCCTCGCGCAGCGGCACCCTGGCCCGCGTCCTGCGGCGGCCCCGGCGCAGCCACTCGCCGTGCAGCAGCGCGGTGCGGGCCCGCTCGAAGGGCCGCTCGCCCCCGGTGTCGCCCCCGTAGAGCGCCAGCGCCCGTTCGTACGACGTCTGCGCCTCGTCGTCGGCCTCCGCGACCAGCGCCCGGCAGCGCAGGGCCAGCGCCTCGGCCCACGGTTGGCCGGTCAGTTCCGCCCAGCGCCGGAAGTACGCCAGCGGACCGGCGGCGCGCTCCGGGCAGCCCAGCCGTACCGCCGCCTCCACCAGGTCCGGGATCGCCCGGGTCGCGGAGACGTGGTGGCGCATCGGCCCGTTCGCCAGGGCCTCCAGCCGGTCCAGCGCCTCCCGCGCCCGGCCCGCGCCCAGGTCGAGCAGGCCCAGCGCCCACTGGGCCCAGGGCGTGCCGGGGGCGATCGCCGCCGCGGCGCCCTGGCCGGTGACGGCGAGCGCCTCGTCGGCGAGGCGGCGGCAGGCGTCCGCGTCGCCCTCGACGGCGGCGAGGTGGGCGAGGAAGGCGGTCAGCTGGCTGGTCCACTGCCGCTGCCCGGTGTCGCGGGCGATGCGCAGCGCCTCGGTGGCACCGGCCAGGGCGTCGCGGGGGCGGCCGTGGAACAGCTCCGCCTCGGCGAGGAAGAACAGGATGGTCGGCAGCTGGCCGAAGCCACCGCGGGCGCGGGCGTCGGCGGCGAGGGCGGCGGCCAGCCGGTAGGTCTCGGCGTCCCGCCCGAGGATCAGCGAGGCGCCGCAGACCTGCACCACGTCCCACGGCACCATGGCGCCGTTGCGTCGTGCCGTCTCCACCGTCTCGTCCACCCCGGGCAGCGGGCCGGACGGCTCGCCCAGCACCGGGCGGACGGCGGCGACCACGTAGCGGGCGAGCGGGCCGACGGCGTCCTGCTCCGGCAGGTCGAGCGCGGCGAGCGCGCCGGTGACCTCGCGCAGCGGCTCCTCACCGAGGTACCAGGCGGCGTGGAAGGCCTGGAGCAGCATCCGGGCGGCCTGCTGGGGATCGGCGGGGGCGGTGGTCTCCGCGTTCCGTACGAGCAGGCGGCAGGCGGACGGGAAGTCGCCCTGGAGGAAGCGGGCGGTCGCCTGGACGTGGCGCAGGGTGCGCAGCAGGGCGGCCGCGGAGCCGTCCGCGGCCAGTCCGGTGCCGGGGCCGCCGGGGTCCGCGCCTTGTTCCGGGTCTCCGGGGCCGTTCGCCGTGATCCTGGCTTCCGCGCGGGCGGCGAGGGTGTGGGCGTGCGCGAGGTCGCCGGACTCCAGGGCGGCTTCGGCGGCGAGCGTCCAGCGGCGGGCGGCGGTGGCCGGGTCGGGGGTGAGGCGGGCGGCGCGTTCGATGGCGGCGGCGGCCTCGGCGTGGCCGCCGCGTTCGTGCGCCCGGAACGCGGCCCGCTCCAGCGCCCGCGCGATCTCCTCGTCGGGGCCCGGCGCGGCGATCGCCAGGTGCCAGGCGCGGCGGTCGGCGTTCTCGGTGTCGCCGCCGCCCGGGCCCGCAGTGTCGAGGGCGTCGGCCAGCGCGCGATGGGCGGCGATGCGCTGGGCGAGCGGGGCGCGCTGGTAGACGGCGGCGCGCAGCAGCGGATGGCGGAACGCGACCCGCCCGACCAGCCGTACCAGCCCGGCGTCCTCGGCCGGGCCCAGGTCGTCGATGGCCAGGCCCAGGTGACCGGCGGCGCGGCGCAGCACCTCCGGGTCGCCGTTCTCCTCGGCCGCCGCGAGCAGCAGCAGCGTCTGGGTGGCCGCGGGCAGCCTGCTGACCTGGCCGTGGAACGCGATCTGGAGCCGGGTGGTCAGCGGCACCGCGCCCGCGGGGCCGAGCGACGTGGCCGGGCCGGACGGTTCGGGTGCGGTGGCGCCGGTCTCGGCGGCGCGTGTCCCGGCGGCGCGTGTCTCGGCGGCGAGGGCGAGCGGGAGTTCGGTGAGCGCGAGCGGATTGCCGTGGGCCTCGGCGAGCAGCCGGGCGCGCACGGCGGGCGTCGGTGCGGCACAGGCCGCCGAGCGCGCGTCGAGCAGCCGCCCGGACGCCTCGGCCGTCAGTCCTTCGAGCCGCAGCTCGGGCAGTCCTCGCGCGGGGAAGGCGCCCTCCCCCTCGCGTGCGGCGAACAGCAGCGCCACCGGCTCGGCCTGAAGGCGGCGCGCGGCCAGCAGCAGTGCCTCGGTGGAGGCGTGGTCCAGCCACTGCGCGTCGTCCACCACGCACAACAGGGGCTGCTCCTCGGCGAGTTCGGCGAGGAGGGTGAGGACGGCGAGACCGGTGAGCAGCCGGTCGGAGGAGCGCGGAGCGCCGCTCGCGGCGGTGAGCCCGAACGCGCCTTCCAGGGCGCGGCGTTGGGGCTCCGGCAGGGCGGCGGCCAGTCGTCCGAAGTCGGCGCCGAGCAGCAAGTGCAGTGCGGCGAAGGGGAGTTCGGCCTCGTACTCGACGCCGGTGGCGCGGATCAGCCGCATGCCGTGGCCGGTCGCGGCGTCGGCGGCGTGGTCGAGCAGCGCGGTCTTGCCGATGCCCGGCTCGCCGCGCAGCACCAGCACGCCGCTGGTCCCCCGGCGCGCGTCGGCCAGCAGCCCGTCGACGACCGCCTGTTCGTACTCTCTCCCGTACAGCGTGACCGGCATGTCCGCAGCCTACGGGCACCGCACGAAGGCGGTCGAAGCCATTAGCAGGGCGGCGGATACCTAAGCGATCAGCCGGGCGACGCAGCGACGTACCTGTGCGCGCGCCGCGATTGCCTAAGCGTGACGGATTCCGCGTCCCGCCGTCCTCCGTACCGTCTTGACCTGCGAGAACGCCTCGCGGACAAGAACCGGAAGGACCGTCCCATGAGCACTGCGGACAACGCCCGCGCCCTGATCGAGCGCTACATCGACACCTGGAACGAGGCCGACCCGACCGCCCGGCGCGCGATGGTCGAGGCGCTGTGGACGGAGGACGGCAGCTACGTGGACCCGCTCGCGGTGGCCGAGGGCCCCGAGGCGATCGACGCCACGATCGCCGCGGTGCGGGCGCAGTTCCCCGACCTGGTCTTCCGGCTCGCGGGCCCGGTCGACGCGCACCACCATCTGGCCCGTTTCACCTGGGAGTTGGGGCCGAAGGACGGCGAGGCGCTGGTCGTCGGCTTCGACGTGGCCGTGCTGGACGGCGCCGAGGGCGGCCCGGACGCGCTGCGGCTGACCGCGGTCCACGGCTTCCTGGACAAGGTCCCGGCGATGTGAGGCGCCGCGGGCGACGCGCCGGCCCACCCCGCCGACCGCGTCGCCCGCGCCCCGCAAGCCCCCGGAGGCCGCCGCCCGGCCCCCGCCACCGCGCCACCTGCCCCGCCCGCCCCGTCCCGTTCGCCCACCAGGAGCCAAGGAGCCCCGCCGTGTCCACTGCCCTCAGACCCCTCGCCGGAACGCGCCGTCGCGCGCCCCGCGAGGAACGCGCGACGGCGGGACGGCCGTCCGCCCTCACCCTCGTCGTGCTGCTCGCCGCGACCTTCATGACCGCGCTCGACTTCTTCATCGTCAACGTCGCGCTGCCCGACGTGCAGCGCGACCTGCACGCGGGGACGGCCGCCGTGCAGTGGGTGGTGGCCGGGTTCGGGCTGGCGCTGGCCGCCGGGCTGATCACCTCCGGCCGGATCGGCGACGTCGCGGGCCGAAGAAGGGTCTTCGCGATCGGCCTGGCGCTGTTCACCGCCGCCTCCGTGGCCTGCGGTGTCGCGCCGAGCGCCGGGACCCTGATCGCCGCCCGCCTGGCGCAGGGCGTGGCCGCGGCCCTCACCGGCCCGCAGGTGCTGGCGATCCTGGGCACCGCGTGGACCGGCAGGGCGCGGGCCAGGGCGTTCAGCGCGTACGGCCTGACGATGGGCCTCGGCGCCGTCTTCGGCCAGCTCATCGGCGGCCTGCTCATCAGGGCCGACCTGTTCGGTCTCGACTGGCGGGCGTGCTTCCTGATCAACCTCCCCGTGGGCCTGGTCACCCTGCCGCTGGTGGGGCGCGCGCTGCCGGAGTCCCGCGCGCCGCGGCGACCCCGGCTCGACCCGCTGGGCGTCGCGCTGTGCACCGGCGCGCTGGTGGCGCTCGTGCTGCCGCTGATCCAGGGGCGGGCGCAGGGCTGGCCCGCGTGGACGTGGGCGTGCCTGGCCGGGTCGGCCGTGCTCTTCGCGGTCTTCGGCGCGTACCAGCACCGGCTCAGCCGCCGCGACGGCGACCCGCTGGTCGACACCGCGCTGCTGCGCGACCGCCCGCTGGCGCTCGGCCTGCTGACGCAGCTTCTGTTCTGGTGCGGCCAGGCGTCGTTCTTCCTGGTGCTGGCGCTCTACCTCCAGCAGGGGCGGGGGCTGGACGCGCTGCGCTCGGGACTGGTCTTCGTCACCATCGGCGGCGGCTACCTGCTCACCTCGACCACCGCGCACCTGATCGCCGCCCGGCTCGGCCGCCGCACCCTGCCCGCCGGGATGCTGCTGATGGCGGCGGGGCTGGCGCTGACCGGGCTCGCGGCGCACGACGCCGGGACGAGCGGCAGCGTGTGGTGGCTGGGCCCGGGGATGTTCGTGGACGGCGTCGGCATGGGCGTGGTCATCGCGCCGATGACCTCGGCGGTGATGGAACGCGTGGCGCCCCGGCTGGTCGGCACCGCCTCCGGCGTCGTCGCCACCGTCCAGCAGGTCGGCAACGCGCTGGGCGTGGCGCTCATCGGCATCGTCTTCTACGACGCCCTGGGCACCGGCCGCCCGGACGCCTACCCGCACGCGTTCGGCCTGGCGATCGCCGCGCTGACCGGCCTGGAGGCGCTCCTCGCGGTGGCGTACGCGGTGATGGCCGCCGGGCGCGAGCGGACACCGGCGGAGTGACGGCACCGGGGCGGATTCGCGGCAGGGCCGGGCGGCACCGGTGCGGGGGCAGGGCGGGCGGACGGCGGGGGCGGGCGGGGGCCACCGGGGAGGCGCGGGAGGTTCCTGACGTCGGCCCGGCCGCCGCCCGCCCCCGCGTGCGCTCACCCAACCGGCGCATTTTCCGGCGGATTTCCCCGGGCGGCGGATTACGCAACGCCCGCCCCATGGAACATGGCTGACATATCGTCCGAAAATTCGGCCGAACGACACCCCGGGCGGAAGGCCACCGGACGGCAGCCACCGAACGGCGGCCGCCCGACGGCACCCCGGCGGGGCACCCGGGCAGGATGGACCGACCAAGGGCAGGTTCGACAGACCATGACCGCCAGCCTCGACCAGTTGCGCCGCTGCTCCGTAGCCGTGGATCTCGGAGCCGCCAGGACCAGGGTCTACCTCAAGAACACCGGCCTCGTCGTGGACGAGCCCAGCGTCGCCGCCGTGGACTGCCACACCGGATCGCTGGTCGCGGTCGGCGAGACCGCAGAGCGGATGATCGGCCGTACCCCCGACCACATCCGCGTGGTCCGCCCGATCGCCAGCGGCATCGTGGTCGACGTCGAGATGGCGCAGCGCATGCTGCGGCACCTGATCGGCGACAAGCTCAGCAAGGCGTGGCGGCGCAAGCCGATCATGCGCGCGGCCGTCTGCGTGCCGCACGGCAGCGAGCCGATGGCCCAGCGCGCGGCCGTCGAGACCCTCACCGGTCTCGGCGCCCGCCGGGTCGAGCTGGTGGACACGCTGATCGCGGCGGCGGTCGGCTGCGGCCTGCCGGTGGAGTACCCGGAGGCCACGATGATCGTGGTGTGCGGAGCGGCCACCACCCAGATCGCGGTGCTGTCGCTGGGCGCGATCGTGGCGGCCGAGACCATCCCGGTCGGCGGCGAGGTCATCGACCGCGCCGTCATCCAGCACCTGCGCAACCAGCACGCCCTGATGCTCCCCAGCCAGGCGGTCCGCCCGCTGCACCGGATGCTGGAGACCACGGCGACCGGCCAGGGCCCGTCCAGCATCGAGGTGCACGGCATGGACGCGGCGAGCGCGCTGGCGCGTTCGGTGCGGGTGGACACCGAGAGCGTCCGGCTGGCGATCCGCACCCCGCTCAACTCCGTGCTCGACGGCATCCGCGCGGTGCTGCGCCGCTGCCCGCCCGACCTGGTCGCCGACCTCGCCGACCGGGGCATCACGCTCGCCGGCGGGAGCGCGCTGCTGCCCGGTCTCGACACCATGCTGCGGACGACCACGGGCATGCCGCTGGTCGTCGCCGACAGCCCCGGCAACTGTGCGGTGCGCGGGCTCGGCGCGATGGTGGAGGGCAAGGCGCGGCCGATGGCCCTGGAGTCGGTGCAGTCGATCGGCTGAGGCGGCCGACGCCGTGCCGGACAGCACACCGGGCGACGACGCCGGGGCGCAGCGGCCACCACGGGACGCGGACGGGCCCGACGATGCCGCCTCGGCCTCCGAGGGCCCGGGGCCCGGCGGTTCCGACAGCCCGGGCTCCGGCGGCTCCGACCTGGGCGGTCCGGCCTTCACGCAGCCCATCCTCGCGAACGTCCTGCTCAAGGAGCGCCTCAAGGAACGCGTCTACGCGACGATCACCATGCTCGCGGTCGTGGTGTCCCTGGCGGTCGGGGGCACCGCGGACCACGGCGACGCGGTGTGGTCGATCCTCGGCACCTCGATCGGCGTGTGGCTGGCCACCTTCGTCGCCGACCAGCAGGCGCACCGGGCGGTGGCCCACCGCTACGCCCGCAGCGAGGAGTTCCGGCAGATGCTGTACACCAGCAGCCCGCTGCTGCTCAGCGCGGTCGGCCCGCTGGTGTTCACCGGCGTCTCCGCGCTGGGCCTGATGAGCCTGCCGGTCGCGATGTACATCGCCTGCGGGCTGGACCTGGCCGAGTTGTTCGTGTGGAGCACGGTGACCGGCCTGCGGATGGGCGAGGGACGCCTCGCGGCGCTGCTCGCGGGTGCGGCGGACATGGTGATCGGCTTCGGCATCGTCATGGTGAAGGTCATCGGCGGCCACTGACGGGCCGTCCGGCGCGGGGGCGGCCACCGGGGGATAACCCGAACCCCGTTCTGCGGACCGCCGGATGGCCTCCGCACCACGCCCGCCGGGACCCTGGAAGCCGTCCGGGCACATCACACGTGCACCACCGCCATCACGCGCAGCCGAACGGGGAACCCATGTCCACCGCCGACCAACAGCCCGTCAATCCGCCTTTCGCACAAGCGGGTTCAGGCACGACCAGGCGCCGCATGGCAAACCTGTGCGCCGCCGCGCTCACCGTCACCGCGCTCACGGCCACCGCCCTCACCGCCTCCCCGGCCACCGCCGCCCCGCGGACCGGAGCGGCCTCCGCCACCGCCGCGCAGGCCCACCTCACCCTGCCCCGGCCAACCGGCCCCGACCAGGTCGGCACCGTGGACCTGCACCTGGTGGACCGCTCCCGCAAGGACCCCTGGGTGCCCTCGGTGCCGTACCGGGAGCTGATGGTGAGCGTGCGGTACCCGGCGCTCGACGCCGACCGTTGTCCCCGCGCACCGCAGATGCTGCCGGGCGCGGCGGCCGGGTTCGACGCGCTCAACAACTTCGGCGGGAAGATCCCGCGGGGGACGGTGGACTGGGCGGGCACGTTGTCGTACGCGCACGAGGGCGCTCCGGTGGCACGCGGGCGCGGGCGGCTGCCGGTGGTGCTCTACTCCCCCGGCGTCGGCGACCCGCGCACCCTCGGCACGACACTGAGCGACGAGCTGGCCAGCCACGGCTACGTCGTCGTCACCATCGACCACACCTACGACGCCTCGGCGGTGGAGTTCCCCGGCGGGCGGGTCGAGAAGTCCGTGCTCCCGGCGGCGCTCGCGGCGACCGGGGGCGACCCGGCGAAGGTGACCGCGTTGCTGCGCGAGGTCCTGGACGCGCGGGTCGCCGACACCCGGTCCGTGCTGGACGCGGTGGACGCGCTCGCCGCCGGCCACGACCCGGACGCGGACGGACGGAAGCTGCCCCGCGGCCTCGCCGGGGCCCTGGACCCGCACCGGATCGGCATGTTCGGCCAGTCGGCGGGCGGCATGGCGGCGCTGGAGACGATGCACGAGGACCCGCGCCTGTCGGCGGGCGTCGACATGGACGGCGTCCTGGCGTACGAGCAGGGCGACCACACGCCGGGCAACCCGTTCCCGGTCGCGCGCTCCGGGCTGGACAAGCCGTTCATGCTGATGGGCGAGGAGGGCGACGACCACACGACCGTGCCGTCCTGGGGGCTGCTGTGGGAGCGCAGTGGCGGCTGGCGGCGCGACCTGACGCTGCTGGGCGGTCAGCACGCGTCGTTCACCGACGCGGAGTCGATGGTCCCGCAGGCCGCCCGGCAGCTGGGGCTGCCGCGTTCCACGGTCACCGGGCTGGTCGGCACGGCCGATCCGGCGCGGGCGGTGGCCGCGCAGGAGGCGTACCTCGGCGCGTTCTTCGACCGCTGGCTGCGCGGCCGTCCCGGCACGCTGCTCGACGGGCCGTCCCCCCGCTACCCGCAGTTCCGCTTCGCGGGCGCCGCCGACGGGGCCGGGTCGTCCGGGCCGTCCGGTGGGACAGGCGGCGGACGGTGAGCGCTCGGTGGTGACGCCGTAGCGCACAGCGATGCAAACCAGGACAATGAGAGATATTGTCCATTTATGGGAGACAAGCCGGAGGCGGACGCCCCCCTGATGATCCTCATGCGCGACGCGGACGGCCGCGTCGTCTACGAGGTGTGGCACACCACGCCCGCCCCGGGGAAGTCCACCTCCGATCCCCATGTGGAAGCCGCGTTGCGCAGCAAGGCCCAGGCCCGGCAGATCGCTCGGGAGGCCGGTTTCTACCTGGTGGAGGAAGGCGAGATCTGGGACCACCTCCCGGACGAGTAGACGAGCGACAGCCCGGCGACGCCTGGCGCCGCGCCGGATACAGTGCGGGCCATGGCTGATGGCGAGAGGCTGCCGGACCGGCGCGAAGCCGATGGCGGGATGGTGCCGGACCGGCGCGAACTGCGGGCCTCGCACGACGACCGCGACCGCGTGGTGGAACGACTGCGGGTCGCGGCGGGCGACGGTCGGCTCACGGCGGAGGAGCTGGACGAGCGCCTGGAGACCGCGCTGACCGCCCGCACCTACGGTGAGCTGGAGGTCCTGCTGCGCGACCTGCCCGCCGAGTCCGCCCCGGGCAGCCTCGCGCCCGTCACGGTCACCGCCGTCCCGGCCAAGGACCTGGTCCGTCTCCAGGCCACCAGCGGCAATCTGGAGCGCGGCGGCCCGTGGGCGGTCCCGCGCAGGCTGGAGGTGGAGACCACCAGCGGCAACGTGACGATCGACCTGACCGCCGCCGCCATCGCCCACCCCGAGCTGGACCTGGCGATCTCGGTGCGCAGCGGCAACGTGCGGCTGGTCGTGCCGCCCGACGTGATGGTCGACGTCGACGCCGTGACCGTCCGCAGCGGCAGCATCCGCCACCGCGTCCACCCCGACCCCGCCCTGCCGCGCAGGCTGACGGTCACCATGAGCGGCAGCATCCGCAGCGGCAACGTCGTCGTCCGCGGCCCGCGCCGGGGCTTCTGGGCCTGGCTCCTGCGCCGCCAGCCCAAGTCCAAGTAGGCGACCCGGGGCCTGCCCGAGATGGGCCGGCGCGTTCACACCAGCCGTACGAGCAGCAGTGCCAGCATCACCAGGAGGATCACGCCGACCGCGAGGGCCCGTGCCGTCACCATCGCGCCCAGCAGGCCGGCCATGCCCCGCTCGCGTTGCCGCTTCGGTCCGGCGTTCATATCTCGCAGGCTACCGCGCGCCCGGCCCGGATGACGTGGCGGACGGAGCGGGTGCGAGGATCGGGCCGGGCGGGTACAGGACGCGCCCAAGGCACATGCTTCAAGGGGGAGTTGCTGTGAGCGACGACGGCACGGTGGTCGTGGAATCGGTGGCGCACGTGGTCGGCGGCCGGGCGGAGGTCTTCGACGACGCGTGGCAGGACGTGGAGGCGGTGATCCGCCTGGACGCCTCGCGTTTCACGCCGGAGGCGCTGTACGGCCTGGACGCCTTCTCGCACATCGAGGTGGTCTTCCACTTCGACCGCGTACCGCCGGAGAAGATCGAGACCGGCGCCCGGCGGCCCCGGGGCAACCCCGACTGGCCGCTGGTCGGCATCTTCGCGCAGCGCGGCAAGAACCGCCCCAACCGCCTGGGCCTGTCCCGCTGCCGCCTGCACCGGGTGGACGGCCTGGACCTGCACGTCAGCGGCCTCGACGCGGTCGCGGGTACCCCGGTCCTCGACATCAAGCCGTACATGGCGGAGTTCGCCCCGAGGCAGGAGGTGACCCAGCCGGAGTGGTCGCGAGAGCTGATGCGCGGCTACTACTGACGCCTGCGGCCCGCGTCGTGTGACCGGATCGGCGCCGAGCCCCTGGCTCTGGCGCCGTCCGCGATCAACTCGCCTTGCTGGCCCGCCACTCCAGCGCCTGCGGCTCCTCGGTGAACTCGACCAGGTGCTGACCGGCGTACCGCTGGAGTGCGTCGCGCACCTCCGCCGGGGTGACGCGGAAGAACTCCTTGCGGGCGTTGACCCGGTTGACTCGGTGATCCGCGAACTCCCGGTGCAACTGGGTCTCCAGGCCGACGGCGTCCTTGCTGAAGATCAACGCGTGGACGTCGAAGCGGAACGGCACCGACGCGCCGCTCAGCTCGTAGATGCGCTCCAGAGGCTCCAGGCGCCGCGTCAGCCCGATCTTGACCATGCGGTCGCCGAACGCGCCGACGTTGGAGATGACGTACACGTACCCGGCCCGGACGTTGGCGGCGCGTGCCTCGACGGAGCTGAGGGCCTCCTCGATCTCGGCGAGCTTGGCCTCCATCTCCGCCACCGCGTCGTCCTCCCCGCGCAGGCGGAGTCGTTCCAGGGCGGACTGGTAGTGGCCCATCTCCTTGTTCAGCTTCTCCCGCTCGCGCTCCAACTCCCGCTGCGCCGCCGCCTCTTCCCGTTCGCGTGCCCTGATCTCCCGCTGCGCCTCCTTCTCCTCCTCCTTCTTCTGCAGGAAGTCCGCGGTCAGTTGCAGCTCCCGCACGCGGGCGTCGTGGTAGGCGTCGGAGATGCGGATGTTCATGGTCGCGCCGAGCCTGGCGATGGTCTCCCGGCTCTTGTAGAGCCGGTCGACGAGTGAGTCCAGACGGTGCGGGCGCATCGTGCGGACCGCGTAGTCCGCCTCCGCGTTGTACGCCCTGAGCATCAGCTTCGAGAAGTCGCGCACCATCTTGCGCCCGGCGCTCGCGGAACCGTTGACCGTCCAGTGCTGCGCCGACAGCACCGCGTTGCCCTCCCGCGCGAGGGTCTTGATCCTGGCCTGGAGCGACTCGAGACGGCTGCGGTAGGCGAGGGCGTCCTGCAACTGGTGCCGGTACGCGTAGATGCCGACCTCCTGGAGCAACGCCACCTCGTCGGTGGTCACCACCTGCGCCCGGAGTTCGGCGAGCCGTTCCCTGGCCTGGTGGGTGTCCTTGCGGAGCGCTTCCGCTTCTTTCCTGGCCCGGCCGACGTCCCTGACCGCCTTCTTGGACTCCTCCCGCGCCTGGGCCTCGGCCTCCTTCCTCTCCCGCCGCGCCGCTTCCCGTTCCCGGGCCACCTCGTCCCTGGCCTCCGCGAGCAGGCGTTCCGCCTCGGCTGAGGCGGCTTCGCGCAACGCCTCGGCTTCCTCGCGCGCCAGTTGGAGCGCGTCCAGGACCTGGAGGGCGTCCATGCCCTGAGTGCTCGCTACCCAGGCCCGCAGCCGTTCGGCCTCCGGGTTCTCGTCCCGGCGGCGCCTGCCGAACAGGCCGCCACGGCGGGCCTGCGGAAGCGGCACGACCGACGGAGTCACGTACTCGACACCGAGCCCGGCCTCGACGGGGCTTCCCCCACCGGTGCTTCCCCCACCGGTGCCGTCGGGCACCCACAGCTGCCAGCCCGAGGGCGGCGGAGGCCACGCCGGATCCGGCTGCCAGCCCGGAGGCGGCGCCCATCCCGGCGGAGGCGCAGGCCAGCACGGAGGCGGATTGAACCGGTACAGCATCGAACCCCCCAACACCCGGCCCGTCCCCACAGGCCGATGGCATGCCACCGTTCACACCGCCGACGTCCGGCATGCCGACTCTTCGTACCGCCGACGTCGCGGACGGTCAGTGAATCGACGTTACTGCCACCTGCCCGAAAGCGCGCCCTTCTTGGGCCGGTCAGGGCCAGGCGCCGACGAGCTCGCCGACGAGCCGACAGCGTGATCAGCGCCCCCGAGTGAACGCCGCGGTGGCCACCGGAATCCAGCCGGTTGCTCGGGTCGTCCACTGATCCCAGCCGTGATCCACTGGCAGTCGGCATGATGCGGCCAGGAAAACATGATGCGGCCAGAAAAAGGTGCCGCAGGCGGGCGATGTCTCGCCGTAGGCTCGGGTCCTGATCACCGGGGAGGGGCCCACGATGTCGATCACGCCGGAGCTGCTGCACGGAGGATGGTCGCCCTCGGCGCCGGCCGTCTCCCCCGATGGGCGCTGGGTGGCCTGGGTGACCGGGCCGGTGGTGCCGCGGGGAGCACCGCACGCCGCGTTGTGGGTGGCTCCCGCCGACGGGTCCGCCTCCGCCCGGCGCCTGACCGACGGGGCCCGCCGGGTGTCGCTGCCACGCTGGACCGCTGACTCCGGCGCGCTGATCCACCTGGCCGACGGCGCACTCGTGCGTGTCGGGCTCGACGGGGAGCAGGTCGCGTTGACCGAGTGGGAAGGCTGGGTCGGCGAAATGATCGCGCTGGACGGCGGCCCGCTCGTGCTGCTCGGCGAGCCGGACGACCAGGAGCCGGAGAACGGCATCACGGTCTGGACCGGCGACGAGACCCCCGCCGGTGACCGGTTGATGCTGCTCGCCCCCGGCGACATCGCGCCCCGGCGGCTCACCGCGCCGGGCGACCGGCACGTGACGGCGGTCGCCGCACGGCCGGACGGCGCAGCGCTCGCCGTCATCAGCTGGGACGAGCCCGCCGAGGAACCCGGCGCCTTCACCGCCCGTCTGCATGTCGTCGACCCGCACCGCGACACCGCACGCGACATGGGACCGTTGCCGCTGAACGCGTCCTGCCCCGCATGGTGGCACGACGGGACCGCGTGGCACGTCGCGCTGCTCGGCGTCACCCCTCCCGGGCCCGTCGGCGGCCTGACCGTGCTGGACGTCACGGTCCCGCCGCCGGGCCTGACGCCGGGACCCCCGCGCGACTTGACGCCGGACGGCACCATCTGCCCGGTCGAACTCGTCCAGTCCTGCGCGGGGCCCCTCGCCCTGTTCGCCGACGGGCTCGACACCTCGGTACGCCGATTGCGCCCCGCCACAGGGGACTTCGAGGAGATCGCCCGGATACGCGGGCTGGCGTCCTCGCTCGCCACCGACCGGGACGGCGGTGTGACGGCGCTGCGGATCAGCGGCCCGCAGACCCCGAACGACGTGTTCGTCCTGCGCTCCGACGGCCGACCGCGTCAACTCAGCGACACTCGGCCGCAGTTCCGCGACGTCGACTGGGGGACGCAGGAGCGTCTGACGTGGACCGCGCCGGACGGCCTGCCCCTCGACGGCCTGCTCGTGCTGCCCCCCGGCCGTTCCCGGGCGGACGGACCGCTGCCCCTGGTCGCCCTCGTGCACGGCGGCCCGTACGCACGGTACGCGGACGCGTTGCAGTTCAACGCCTACGTGTCCGCGCAGCACGTGGCGGCCGGAGGCTACGCCGTCCTGCTGCCCAACCCGCGCGGCAGCCAGGGCCACGGCCCGGCCTTCGCGGCCCGGGTCGTCGGCGACCTCGGGGGCGCCGAACTCGGCGACGTCCTGGCCGGCATCGACCAGCTGACCGCCGACGGCGTCGCCGACCCCGCCCGGCTGGCGATCGCCGGCTGGAGCCACGGCGGCTACCTCGCGGCCTGGGCCGCCGCCCGCACCGACCGCTTCCGCGCCGCGGTCGTCGGCGCGGGCATCGCCGACTGGGGCATGCAGACCGCGTTCGGCGAACTCGGCCGCGAGGAGGCCGGATACAGCGGCTCCCACGGCTGGGAGAGCCCCGGCCCGCACCCGCACGACGCGGTCAGCCCGATCGGCCACGCCGCGGACATCACTGCGCCCGTGCTCATCCTGCACGGCGAACAGGACACCAACGTGCCCGTGGCCCAGGCGGTGTACCTGCACCGGGCGCTGCGCCACTTCGGAGTGCCGCACGAGTTCGTCCGCTACGCCGGGGAGGGCCACATCTTCTCCGACCCCACGCACCAGGCGGACGTCATGCACCGCATACGGGCGTTCCTGGACCGCCATCTGTGACCCCGCCCGGACCCTCGCCCAGCTCGCCGTCTAAGGCCAGCTCTTCCCCGACCGCCGGGACCTCGACGTCACACCGGTCGGGGGCGGGGCCCCGACGCACGTCTTTCAGGAAGGCATCCATCGCCTCGGCCGCACCTGCCCCGCCAGATTCCACAGCGCCTGCCGCGGCTCGCGCTTCGAGGGAAGGCCCGCCCCCCGGAGCCAGGGACGAAGGCCCTTGCCCCGGGAAGCGTGCGTGCTCGTCGGCTGGTCAGCCGCCTATCGTGTTCGCCCTATAGGCCGCGCTCACCTCACGCCGGCACGATGAGGAGCCGGGACCGGACCACCGTGACCGGGAGCCGGGACCGGGCCACCGTGACCGGGAGCCGGAGCCGGGACCGGACCACCATGACCGGGAGCCGGGACCGGACCACCATGGCCCGGAGCCGGAGCCGGAGCCGGGACCGGACCACCATGACCGGGAGCCGGAACCGGACCACCATGACCCGGAGCCGGGACCGGACCACCGTGAGCGGGAACCGGGCCACCGTGAGAAGCCGGGACCGGGGCAGCGTGGGCCGGAGCCGGGGCAGCGTGGGCCGGAGCCGGAGCAGCATGGGCCGGAGCCGGAGCAGCATGGGCCGGAGCCGGAGCAGCATGGGCCGGAGCCGGAGCAGCATGGGCCGGAGCCGGAGCAGCATGAGAAGCCTGGACCGGACCGGCGTGAGAAGCCGGAATCGGACCAGCACCCTGAGAAGCCGGGGCCGCGCAGGCGACGCCGGCGGTGCCTGCGGCGGCCAGGATGGTTCCGGCGGCGATGCTGTACATCCGGCGCTGGTTCGATGTGATCTTGCGGTGCTTCGACAACGATCTTCCTCTGTCCGGGATCACGGGCTGCAGCTCGTGGCACTGGAGCCCTCGTGTGAGAGGAGTACGGAAAGGGGCGCGGGCAGGTTGCACGCGGACCGGAAAAAACTTTCCCGCCACGCCATGCAACCTCCGAAGGGCCGCTCCACGTATGTGTGACAGGGGAGCGGTGCGCAAACGGAGGGTCGGCAAGAGTGAGGGAAGCGGTCCGGAAGCGGGAGTTTCGGGAATTCGCCGAGACGCGGCAAGCGCAACTCCGGCGCAGCGCCTACCTGCTGTGCGGGGACTGGCATCGGGCACAGGACTTGACCCAGACCGCCCTGATGAAGCTCTACGCGGCCTGGGACCGGGTCAACCGGGACGGCAACGTGGACGCCTACGCACGCACCGTGCTCACCCGCACCTTTATCGACCAGCTACGTAAGGGAGACTGGCGGGAGGAGCCGGTGAGCGAGCCACCCGATCCGCCCCCTATGGTGTCGGCCGCACCGGAGTTGCGGTTGATGATGCAAGAGGCCCTGATGGAACTGCCGCCCCGCTACCGAGCCGTGTTGGTCCTGCGGTTCTGGGAGGACTGGACCGTCGAGCAGACCGCGCACGCACTGCGAGTGTCTCCGGGAACGGTCAAAAGCCAAAGCGCCCGTGGGCTCGCCCGGTTGCGCGAGATCGTCGGGGACCTGACCCGTGAACGGACCGACAGGTGAAGGCAGGTATGGACGAGCACGACAACGACGCTCTGCACGCCGCCTTCCAAGCGGTTCTCGAAGCGCGTCCGGAGCCTCCGCTGCCCAGCGTCACCGAAGCGGCCATCGCCGGCGGGCGTCGTATCCGACGCAGGCGGGCGGCGTTCGTCACAGCGGGCGTATTCGCCGTCGTGGCTTCCACGGCCACCGTGGCCATCGGCCTGTCCAGTGCGGGCGGCACGGGCGGCGAACGCGCGCCGCTGCCCCTCGCTCCGGTCAGCACCACCCGCCCGACGCCCCACCCGACCACTCCCGCACCGGAGACCTCCGGGACATCGACCACCCACCACACCGAAGTGGCCCCATCCGCCTCACGCCTCCCCGCCTCCGCCTCTGGGGCAATGACGGCTTCAGGAAGCGCGCACGTGGCCGACGGGCCTCTGCCAGGATCGGCACATCCCCATCAAGGCAGGGGCCCCGAAGGACCTGTCCCGCAGAAATGACCCTTCCCGGAAGCACGTCCGAACCGGCCCTCCGAGGGGATCTTGGCCACCTGATCCGTTCTCGGTGAGGACGCGCGACAGCTGGGCCCAGCCTCTGTACGACCATGGACCTGCGCTCGCGCCCACAATCCGCTGTCTCCGGGCTGGAGTCACCCCCGCCGACCACCCCAATCCCGCCGCCTGCGTAAGGCTGTATTCGCCGAGGTCACCGAACTCGCCGCACCGGACCGCCCGTCTCCTCCTCATCTGGCACGGATCTGGCACGGCCGAGTACCGTCGATCGCATGACCTCGGACGCGGGTGGGACGCAGGACGCGGCTAGGGAGTTCACGGAGGAGACGGCCGGGACGATACTCCGCGAGGCGTGCGTGGACGCTGGACTCGACGCCGTCGAAGCCGAGTTGGTTCGACTGGGCTCCAACGCCGTGTACCGCCTGGCGTCCGCCCCCGTCATCGTCCGCATCGCCCGCGACCCGTCCGCGGCGGACGAGATGGAGCGCGCGGTCCGCATGGCTCGTTGGCTGGAGGCGGAGGACTTCCTCGCCGTGCGAGCCCTGAGCGATCTGCGCCAGCCCGTGAGCGTCGGCGGCCGGGTGGTGACGTTCTGGGAGAGCGTCCAGGCGCGTGAGGAGTACGCGACCGTCGCCGAGCTGGCCGACCTGCTGCGCCGCCTGCACTGGCTGGAGGAGCCCAAGTCCCTGGGGCTGGAGTACTTCGACCCGTTCGCGAAGGTGGACGCCGGCCTGGCCGCGTTGGACGGCGTCAGCGTCCAGGACCGGGAGTTCCTGGCGGAACGGGCGGACAAGCTGAGCAAGGAGTACGACCGGCTGGACTTCGTCCTGCCCTTCGGGCTGATCCATGGCGACGCCAATATCGGCAATGTCCTGCGCCACCGTGACGGCCGGGCCGTGCTCATAGACCTCGACGGCGTGACACTGGCGCCGCGTGAGTGGGACCTGATCCTGACCGCGATGTACTACGAGCGGTACGGCTGGCACACCCGCACCGAGTACGAGGCGTTCGTCCACCATTACGGCTTCGACGTCATGAACTGGCCTGGGTACGCAGTCCTGGCCGATGTACGCGAGTTGATGATGGTCTTGTGGATGGGCGGCCAGGTCTCGTCCAGCGGCAGGTCGGCGGAGGAGTTCGCACGGCGGGTGCACACGTTGCGGATGGGCGGCAGCCGACGTGATTGGCAAGCCTTTTAGGAATTGCGCTAGTACATGCCTGCCCCTGCACGGCAGCACGTCCATTCATTTCCTGGGTGGCAACATGATTGGCAACTGGTCAAGTCATCACAGACCGGGTAGCCGGTTCGTTAAGTGCGTCCGTTGCCACATAGGCTTTCGGTCAAGCGGCGTTTCGCGTTCCACTTTCGAGAGGTACGCGCTCAACGCCCGATTTAATGCGCGTTTTGAGTACCCCTCACGAAGAATCGACCGGGGCGCGAGCCGACCCTCAGCAGTGTGATCCATTTCTCATTTACCACAATGCGAATTTCTGGAATTTTCAGTTCCGTCCGTTTTACGGAGAGATGCCCCCCGCGCGGGTAACTCTCTGAGGCCGCTTCCGCAGCACGAGTTGGGCTGGCCGAATATGTGTAGAAGCTGTGTACGAGACTCCGCCAAGATCGACTCTCGAACGGGGGCCGCTCACTGGCACCCGACCAACTGGAGGATTCCATGCACTTAGCTCCTCGTGTCGCTACTGCCGCTGTGGCGGTTGCCTCTCTGGTCTCCATGGCCGGCCCGGCTCAGGCCGCGACGCCGCACACCGCCCATCACGCGGCCAAGCCCGCGTTCCAGGGCGGCAACTGCGACTACTACGTCTCGTGCACCAGCCTGTCGAACGGCACTCTCTACGTGTCAGTCTTCGACGCGGGATCCCGGCCCAGCGAGATCCAGGACCAGTACGTCAAGACTGGCGGCGGCACGATCACGGCGCGGTTCGAGTACAACGACGGATCGAGCATCCACTACGACAACGGGGCCTTCAGCCAGGGCTCGGGCCAGACCAAGACGTTCGAGTGGAAGAACCAGTACCCGGCGTCGTGCGCGCCCATCGTGGGGATCCTGTCGGTCTCCGGCCAGGGGACGTTCCAGACCCCTCCGGTAGACGACTGCTGAGGTACTGACACCGCAAGAGTGGCACCGGAAGGCCTGCACCCGCGTCACACAAAGTGCAGGCCTTCCCCTCTTCCCACCGAAGGACGTTTCATGCTCCGCGCGATCTTGGGCGCCAACCCGGACTTGGTGCCCGCCTTCTTCGTTCTTGCCGCGCTGTTCGGCATCGCCGCATGGCGTCTGTCCCGAGGACGCACACCAACGTGGACCACAGTCCTGTTCGGGGTCTCCTTAGCCGCGGAGCTGACCGCGACGCTGTACCCGACCGGCAAGCACGCTGCTGCTTCCTACGTTTGCTTCTACAGCTACGACTTCGCCGCCGCGTTCGGCGATCAGCAAGGCCTGATGAACGTGGCCATGTACGTGCCACTGGGGCTCTTCGGTGTCTTGGCCCTCCGCAAGCCCTTGGCCGTATTGGCCGGATGCCTCATGCTGTCCGCGACAACGGAGACCCTGCAAGCCCTGATTCCTCACATTGGGCGCGCCTGCGACTCCCAGGACTTCGTCACGAATTCTGCTGGGGCGATAGCTGGGGTAGGCGCCGCCTGCCTCTGGATCTCGACACGACAGCGCTTTCTCATACCGACCCGTCGTGAGGCTGTATGGGCGGTGGCCCCCTTGGCGGCCGGCGCCGTCGCGCTCGCTATTGTGCAGCGAGGGGTGATTCAACCGCAGTGGGAAGACACCCCCCTGACGGACTCGCACTCTTCAACCCAGGAAGCACTGGCGAACCGCGATGCGGAAGCCCTCTTGGGCGCTCACACGAAGGTCGTCAGAGTGCAGGACCAAGCGGCTCTCGCTCAAGTCCCGGAACTCCTCCTTGTCACCACCGATACTGGGTCCTTCAGCATCGAATGGCCGTCCGGCCAGCTCAACCAAGGCACCCTAGGATTCCAGCCACTGCCCTCGACCGGCGGATCAGACAAGGAAGCCCGGGCAGCCGCCGACGCTTTCGCTCGACGCTGGTTCCCGCGCGACGCCGCAGGGGCCACGTCGAAGGTCTTCAGGATCGATCCCACCAAGGCCCGGAGGATCGTGGAGTACCGGCGCTACCGTGCCTCTGACGGCCTACTGGAGCCGATGCGACTCGACATCGAGGTCGATCCGGGCGGGCACGTAGTCCAGTTCACGTCGCGGAACGTGCCCGACCCAGCCGTTCCCGCAGTCAAGATCTCAAGGACTCAGGCACTCGCCGTAGCTGCCAAACAGAATCCTGGCTCTGTTCAGACAGCCTTCCTTCTCGCCCAACAGGAGGACGGTCGTTGGCGGCCTTGCTGGGCAGTGACCGTGGGAGCAGCGGGTTCGCCAGGCACACCTGTCGTCATTGACGCAGTCACTGGACAGGTTTTTCCACCCTCGACGTGATCGTGCGCACAGTGCCCCGGGGAGCCTCACGATGTCTATCGTGACTGCGTAATGACGGTCGCCGTTGCGGCCCACAGGCGGTGCTCCCGCGCTCGCTCGTGGAACTCGCGGACGGTCGGTGACGTCTGGAACTCGCCCAGGTGGCGTCGGAACTCTGCGAGGTAGGCCACGCAGCGCGCGGACTTGAGTTGTTCGCCGAGGTCCAGCGCGTCGAGGGCGACCCGGCACGCCTCTTCGGGGTCGTCGGCGTGGAGGTGGGCGTCGGCCAGGACCATCGTCGCGAAGAAGTCGCTGCGGACGTGGCTGCCGCTCATGGCGTTCTCGGCGTGGGCGACGGCCTGGCGGGCGCTGCGGACGTCACGGAAGCAGTGGGCAGCCTCGGCGGCAAGCTCGGCCTCGTCGAAGTAGGTGATCCACTCGGGCTCGTCGTCGTTGTTGCGGCTCTCCAGCGCCCGTGCGGCCTCGGTGAGCGCGGCCTCGCAGGCCCGCCGGTCCCCCGTGCGGGCGAGCGCGCGGGCCTTCATCGCGTGGAACTGCGCGCGCAGCGTGGGAGTGGCGACGCCGGAGATGCCCATCAGGGCGGCTCTCGCGAGGGTGGCAGCGCGGGTGAACTGGCCCAGGAAGGTTGCTTGGTGGCTCATCGCGGACAGGATGCTGCCCGCTAAGCGGCGGTCGTTGCCGTCCTGAGCGAGCCGCAGGGCTTGGAGGAAGTAGCGCTGCGCGAGCCCGTGACGGCACGCGTCGTACGACATCCACCCGGCGAGAAGGGTGGACTCGGCGACGGTCGAGAAGAGCGCGCGGCCGACCGGCTCGGTGTACGTCCCGCTGAGCAGCGGTGCCACGTCGCGGCTGAGGTACTGGATGACGGACTGCCGGGCGTGATCTCCGCCGAAACGGTCGTCCAACTGCGCGAACAGGTCGCTGGTCGACTTGATCACGCTCACGTCGGCCAAGCCCCCGCGCACGGTGGCGTCGGCGGCGCGCTGCGACGGGAAGGACGGTTCCGGGGCGACCAGCCAGCGCAGGGAGGCTTCGTTCCAGGCGTGTTCGGACGGCTCCGCCTGGAGAAGCGGCTCGTAGCCGTTGAGGTCGGCGCGCCACAGGCGGTCCACGGTGGCGATCGCGTCGTCGGGGCTCGCCGGGTACGCGGCATGGAGGAGTGTCGTGTCCTGGTCGGTGCGGTGGTTCAGCCCGAGTTCCGCCGCGGTGACATTCAGGGCCTCGCACAGCAGCGGGCCGTAGAAGTCGTCGGGCGTGCTGTGCCCGTTCTCCCAGCTCGCGATCCGACGCTTCACGCTGGCGTCGGCGGGGAGCGCGTGACCGTGGCGACCGGCGAGGCGGCGCAACTCGCTCACCAAGCGCGGTTGGCTCCACCCTCGCGTCCTTCGTGCATCACGCAGCAAAACGCTCGTGGAGCGGTTCGACTCCATGGTGTTCACCTCCTCGCGGCGACGGGCGGCGCGACCACGCGGGAGCTGATCCACAGGATGGGGCACTCGACCGTCCGCGCGGCCATGGTCTACCAGCACCTCGTCGGCGGACGCGACCAGGAGATCGCCGACCACGTCGACCGCCTGATCAAGAAGTCCCAGAAGAGCACGAAAGGCGGAAGGAAGAACACGAAGGGGAAGGGCGGCAAGATCAACTGATCTGGCACGACCGCCGACGCGGCATGATCCGCGGCCCGACATGATCAAGGCCCAGGCCACCGGCTCACCACCGGTCGACCTGGGCCTTCGTCGTACTGCCTGCGGCTGGGAAGCCGAGAGCCCCCTGTCGGGTTCGAACCGACGACCCCCGCTTTACAAGAGCGGTGCTCTGGCCAGCTGAGCTAAGGAGGCTTGGCCCCGGGCGGCTGTGCCGTGCGGGGCCATCTGAAGGGTACCAAGCATGCGCGGCGGTGGCTGGACGGAAGCCCGGCCTGCTGGGATGCCTCGGACCGGGACGCGGTGGAATTCGGGTCGCCCCGCGGAATCCCCCGCTCGCGGCTACTGACAACGGCCCCCGCGACCGGTAGCGTCACGCGCAGTTCACTGCTCTCAGTGGACTAGACCTCCTTTACTCGGATCGTCCGGCACGTTCCTGCCGGTGAAGGGACCTCTCACCATGGCCACTGTCACGTTCGACAAGGCGACCCGCGTCTACCCCGGTTCCGACCGGCCCGCGGTCGACCAGCTGGAGATCGACATCGCGGACGGGGAGTTCCTCGTCCTGGTCGGGCCCTCCGGCTGCGGCAAGTCGACCAGCCTGCGGATGCTCGCCGGGCTCGAGGACGTCAACGACGGAGCGATCCGCATCGGCGACCGCGACGTCACCCACCTGCCGCCCAAGGACCGGGACATCGCCATGGTGTTCCAGAACTACGCGCTCTACCCGCACATGACCGTCGCCGACAACATGGGCTTCGCCCTGAAGATCGCCGGCGTCAACAAGGCCGAGATCCGCACCCGCGTCGAGGAGGCCGCCAAGATCCTCGACCTCACCGAGTTCCTCGGCCGCAAGCCCAAGGCGCTCTCGGGCGGTCAGCGCCAGCGCGTCGCCATGGGACGCGCCATCGTGCGCGAGCCGCAGGTCTTCCTCATGGACGAGCCGCTGTCCAACCTCGACGCCAAGCTCCGCGTGCAGACCCGCACCCAGATCGCGGGCCTGCAGCGCCGCCTCGGCACCACCACCGTCTACGTCACCCACGACCAGGTCGAGGCGATGACCATGGGCGACCGGGTGGCCGTGCTCAAGGACGGCCTGCTCCAGCAGGTCGACTCGCCGCGCAACATGTACGACCGGCCCGCCAACCTCTTCGTCGCCGGCTTCATCGGCTCCCCTGCGATGAACCTCGTCGAGGTCCCGGTCACCGACGGCGGCGTGAAGTTCGGCAACAGCATCGTCCCGGTCAACCGCGAGGCGGTCGCCGCCGCGGTCGAGAAGGGCGACCGCACCGTGACGGTCGGCGTACGGCCCGAGCACTTCGACATCGCGGACGGCGAGGCCAAGTCGCTGTCCAAGGACGAGCCCGCGGGCATCGCCGTCACCGTCAACGTGGTCGAGGAACTCGGCGCCGACGGCTACGTCTACGGCACCGCCGAGGTCAGCGGCGAGCAGAAGGACATCGTCGTACGGGTCGGCGGGCGCTCGGTGCCGCTCAAGGGCGACGTCCTGCACGTCGTTCCCCGCGCGGGCGAGACCCACGTCTTCTCCACCTCCACCGGCGAGCGCCTCAGCGACTGAGCCCCGCCCAGGGGTCCCGGGCGCTACGGATACCCCGGGCGCTACGGATACCCCAGGCACCCCGGATACCCCGGGCACGCCGGCGAGCGGTGACGGCCACCTGCCTTCCAACGGCGGGTGGTCGTCGCCGTTTGTCGACAATTAGGCTGCGATCGCGGGGAGTTCGTCCGCCCCACGTCAAGAAAAGACCCCCGATTCAGCGACTTCATTCCCTCTTGAGAGTGACTAAATGTCGCCAAATCATTACCCCTCGCTACCATCACGGACGTGAACCAGGCAGCCCGCCGTATCGGCAAGACTCTCGCACTCGTGCTCCCGGTCGTCCTCGTTCTGTCCGGGACCCTCGCCGTCACCCGCGTCCCGTGGGCCGTGTCGCCCTCCCAGGCGCAGGTGCTGACGGCCTCCACCAAGCGCGGCACGGAGCCCTCCAACGCCCCGCAGGACGTCCTGCGCCGGCAGCTCCTGTCCGACCTCCAGCGGAAGAATCCCGGGGTCGCGCTGACCGACCTCCAGGTGCAGATGGCCAAGCGGCCCACCCTGGCCCGCTACTGCTCCGCCATCGCCCGCGCCCTCGGCCAGGCCGCCGTCGCCAGGTACGGGCGGCAGCGCGCGCAGTCGTGGTCGCGGCCGGTGTGCGACACCTCGTTCGCGGTCGGCGTCGCCTCCGGCACGAACGGCAGCGACGGCACCAACGGCACGGACTACGGCACCGGTTACGGCGCGGACAGCGCCTCCACCGGCTGACCCGGCCACGGAGGCCGACGCTCCGGACGGTGCCCACAGGCGTCCCGTCCACGTCGGCCTCCGGGCGGGCTCGCACCCGCGACCGCCCGGCGCGCGCCACTCCGGCGCGACCGGGACCACCGCGCCCGCCCCGCCCGCCGTCTCGCCCCGCCCGCCGTCTCACCCGCCCGCCGTCCCGCGTCACCTTCCGTTCACCGTGGGTACGCCGGTTGACCCCGGAAGTTGACGTCGTTCTCGTCGCGTACGACTCCTTGCCGGGGCCCGCACCCCGTATCGTCACAGCATGACGACAGGTGTCCACTCCCCCGTCCCGGTCACCCAAGCCGTCGTCCTGGCCGGTGGCCAGGGCTCGCGGCTGCGGCCCTACACAGACGACCGGCCCAAGCCCATGGTCGAGATTCCCGGTACCGGGACCCCGATCATCGGCCACCAACTCGCCTGGCTGGCCGCGGAGGGCGTGACCGACGCCGTCATCTCCTGCGGCCATCTGGCCGAGGTGCTCCAGGACTGGCTGGCGAGCGCCGACCTCCCGCTCAACGCCACCACCGTCGTCGAACCCGAACCGCTCGGCCGCGGCGGCGGGTTGAAGTACGCGGCGAAGTCGCTGCCCCGGCCCGACAAGCCCTGGTACGCCACCAACGGCGACATCTGGACGCACTTCTCGCTCCGCTCGATGGCCGCCTTCCACGCCGAACGCGGTGCCACCGCGACCCTCGCGCTCGCCCGGCCCAACATCCCCTGGGGCGCGGTGGAGACCGACGAGTTCGGCCACGTACTGGACTTCATCGAGTCGCCGCCGTCGCCGTACCTGATCAACGCGGGCGTCTACGTCTTCGGCGCCGACTTCGCCCCGCTGCTGCCGGAACGCGGTGACCACGAGCGGACCACGTTCCCCCAACTCGCGCGTGAGCGCCGCCTCGCCGGGTTCCGGCTGCCGCAGGGCTCGTACTGGCGGGCCATCGACACCGCCAAGGACCTCACCGAGGCCGCCAAGGAACTCGCCCGCGGAACGGCGGACACGGCGACCACCGCCGCCACCCCTTCCGACGACGGCGCCGGCGCCCCCGCCCAGGCCTGACCGCCCGCACGACGCCCTTTCCGCGCAAAGCGACGGCCGCGTACCCCCCGCTCGCGCGGAACGGTACGCGGCCGTCGCCGTCGTACGTGGCCGTCGTCCTGACCGGCATCCGTGACAGGCCTAGGCCATGCTGCCGCCCGAGGGCGGACGCGCTCCCTGGTCGCCTGGCATGCCCAGCAGCCAGCCGTTGCTGGGCTTGATGCCGAGCAGGCCGCCGAGCGAGCCGCCACCGCCGCTGCCGCCCGACGAACCGCCGCTCGACGGCGCCGGGTTGGGGGCGACCGGTGCGGTGCGCTGGGGCGGAGTGACGTGCCGGGTGGGGGCCTGAACGGTCTGTTCCTGGCTGGGCAGGCCGTCTCCGGTCCCCGCGCCGGACGTCCTGCCGGGGCCGGTCGTGGCCCCCTCGGCACCCGGACGGGCGCTCGAAGTCACCTTGGGCGAGGCGGACTTGGCGTTACGGGACGCGCCCGGCAGCACCGTGCGGTGCCGGGTCGGCACGCTGCTGCCGGGGGTCTGCGGGAGGGGTGAGCCGGGCAGGCTGTTCGTGGGCAGGTCGGTCGGGGCGGCGGGGGCGGCCGGGTGCGACTGCGAGGCCCGCACCGCGCCCCCGAACAGCGCGCCGAGGATCAACGTGCCGCCCGCCACGAACGTCGCCAGCACCACGCCGCGCCGCAGCACGTAACGCCGCAGGTCCCAGATGGGCGCGCGCGGTCCGAGCTTGCGCCACGCCTCGCCTGCCAGCTTGGCGTCCACCGAGTAGACCGGGGCGCCCGCGATGACCAGCGGGCTCCAGGCGGCGAGGTAGATGATGTTCGGCGCGTCGTACACCGGGACGGAACGCCAGCTGACCGTGACCAGCAGGGCCACCGACAGCATCGCGCCCACGCAGGCGGCGACCCGCTGCCACAGGCCCATGACGGTGAGCACGCCGACGACGACCTGGAGGAACGCCACCGTCAGCCCCGCGCCCACCGGGTGGCCGAGCGCCGCCGCGCGCAGCGGTTCCGCGACCGACCACGGGTGCAGCGAGGACAGCCAGTGCACCATCGAGCCGCGCTGCCCGCCGTCGAAGTACACCGGGTCGCACAGCTTGCCCAGGCCCGCGTAGACGCAGATGAAGCCGAGGAAGACGCGCATCGGCAGCAGCACGACGCCGAGGTTCATCCGGCGGCCGGGGTACCAGGCGTGCCGGACCGGGTCGTTGCGGCGACGCTCGCGGGCGCGGTCCCGGGCGTCCCGCTCGTCGTAGTCGTCCGCGTCGCGGTCGTCACCGTCGTCGTAGCGCGAGGCGTGAGAGATGTCGTAGGCGTCGTCGTCCGCGTCGTGGTCGAACGCGCCGCGCACCGGGCGGACGCCGCCGAGCAGGTTGACGCCGGGCAGCGACCCGCCCTGGAGCGGGGAGCGGGGGGCGATCACCGCGGGACGGACCGGCGGCAGGGTCTCGTCCAGCTCCTCCGCGAGCAGCTCCTCGGCCGCCACCCTGGGCAGCACCTGCGTCGCGCCCGCGCCCACGCCGCGCACCGCCGCCTGGAGCAGCTGGGTGGCCTCGGCGTCGCCCGCCTCGGCCCGCCCCGACCACACGACGGGCGCGGCGCGGCGCCTGCGGGTACGGGCCTCGGCGGCGGAGCGCACGGAGGTCGGGATGACCGGCATGGGCGCGGTGTCGCCCGCGACCGCGCCGAACCGCGGCGGTGGCGCGCTCGCGCCTAGCCTCACCCGGAAACTCGCGTGGTTGACGATCACCTGGGCTGGGTCGCTCGGGACGCGCACCGTGTTGAGCACGTCCTCGTCGAACCCTGGCGACCGTCCCCCCGAAGGGGAGCGGGGTGTTCTGGTGTCCACACTCATCTAACCGAGTGACGCCCGGATAGGACACTGCCTGACGCGCGCCGGAATGTCCGAGACCCGTCAAGATCACCGAACGCGGGTCCGAAGGTCACCGGAACGAGTGAGGGGCGAGGAGTTTGGGACGAACGGTGCCCAGAGCGAAGGGTGACGTGCGGGGCGTCCGGTACGCGCTACGCGCGCCCCCGGGCGCGCTCCCCGTGCTTCCAGCGCCGCCGCGCACGCCAGAGGGCGCCCTCCGCTCCACGCAACGCGCCCAGGCCCGACCGCCTGACACCTCCGACCGCCAGAACCCTCAGGCTCGGCCGCGCTGTGTCCTCCTGCGGGCCGCCTCGTACAGGACGACGCCCGCCGCCACGCCCGCGTTCAGGGACTCCGCCGCGCCGCCGGGCATCGGGATGCGCACGCGCAGGTCGCACGTCTCGCCGACCAGCCGCGACAGGCCCTTGCCCTCGCTGCCGACCACGATCACGACCGGACCGTCCAGCACCTCCAGGTCGGTCAGCTCGACGTCGCCGTCCGCGGCCAGGCCGACGACCGTCAGGCCCGCCTTCTGGTAGCCCTCCAGCGTCCGCGTCAGGTTGGTCGCCCGGGACACCGGGATGCGGGCCGCTGTGCCCGCGGAGGTCTTCCACGCGCCGGCCGTCATGCCCGCCGCGCGGCGCTCCGGCACGACCACGCCGTGGCCGCCGAACGCCGCCACCGAACGGACGACCGCGCCGAGGTTGCGCGGGTCGGTCACGCCGTCCAGCGCGACGATCAGCGGGTCCTCGCCCTGGTCGGCGGCCTGAGCCGTCAGGTCCTCGGGGTGCGCGTACTCGTACGGCGGGATCTGGAGCGCCAGGCCCTGGTGGTTGATCCCGTTGGTCATCCGGTCCAGCTCGGGGCGCGGCGCCTCCATCAGCGGGATGCCGCGCTCGGTGGCGAGCTTGATCGCCTCGCGCACCCGCTCGTCGTTGTCGACGAACTGCTGCACGTACAGCGCCGTGCTGGGGATGTCCGCGCGCAGCGCCTCGACGACCGGGTTGCGGCCGACGACCAGCTCGGAGGAGGACTTGCCGCCGCGACCGCCCGCCGCCCGGCGCTGGGAGACCGCCGAGCGCTTCGCCTTGGCCTGCGCGGCGCGCTGCTTGGCGTGCCCCTTGCGCATCTCGGCGGGCGGGGTCGGGCCCTTGCCCTCCAGCGCGCGACGACGCTGGCCACCGCTGCCGACCGTGGGGCCCTTCTTGGACGTGGTACGGCGGTTACGCCGCTGGCTGTTCCCGGCCATCAGGGCACCTTCACTTCTTCTTCGGGCTCGACGGCCGCCGTGCGCGTCAAGCGTACGGACGACCGTGCAGACATACAGACGTACATGAGTATGAGCCGTACGGAAGCATCCTCGCTTCCGCACGGTCCCCCCTGACCGTCCCGGCGGGCCGGGGACGGTCCGCTCAGCGGGTGCCGAGCGACCAGCGCGGTCCGCTGGGCGTGTCCTCGATCTCCAGGCCGGAGTGCTGCAACTGGTCACGGATGGCGTCGGCGGTCGCGTAGTCCTTGCGGGTACGGGCCGCCTCCCGCTGCTCCAGCACCAGCCGGACCAGCGAGTCGACCACGCCGTGCAGGTCGTCGCCGCGCTCGGCCGAGGCCCACTGCGGGTCCAGCGGATCGAGGCCCAGCACTCCGAGCATCGCACGGACCTCGGCCAGCCGGGCCACCGCCGACTCCTTGTCGTCCGCGGTCAGCGCCGAGTTGCCCTGGCGCACGGTCGTGTGGACGATCGCCAGCGCCTGCGGGACACCGAGATCCTCGTCCATCGCCTCGGCGAACGCGGGCGGCACCTGGGCGGCCGGTTCGACCACGCCGCACTTCTCCACGACGCGCTGCACGAAGCCCTCGATGCGGGCGAACGCCGACTCGGCCTCGCGCAGTGCCTCCTCGCTGTACTCGATCGTCGAGCGGTAGTGCGGGGAGCCCAGGTAGTAGCGCAGCACGATGGGGCGCCAGCGCTTGACCATCTCGGCGACGAGCACCGAGTTGCCGAGCGACTTGCTCATCTTCTCGCCGCTCATGGTCACCCAGGCGTTGTGCACCCAGTAGCGGGCGAACTCGTCGCCGAAGCCCCTGGCCTGGGCGATCTCGTTCTCGTGGTGCGGGAAGATCAGGTCGATGCCGCCGCCGTGGATGTCGAAGGCGGAACCCAGGTACTTGTGGGCCATCGCCGAGCACTCCAGGTGCCAGCCGGGGCGGCCGCGTCCCCACGGCGTCTCCCAGCTGGGCTCGCCGGGCCGGGCCGCCTTCCACAGCGCGAAGTCGCGCGGGTCGCGCTTGCCGGTCTCGCCCTCGCCCTCGGGCTGCCGCAGGTTGTCCAGCTCCTGGTTGGACAGCGCGAGGTAGCCGGGCTGCGAGCGCACGTCGAAGTAGACGTTGCCGTCCGACGCGTAGGCGTGACCGCGCTCGATCAGGACGCGCATCATCTCGATCATCTCGGGCACGTGGCCGGTGGCGCGCGGCTCGTAGGTGGGGCGCAGGCAGCCGAGCGCGTCGTAACCCTCGTTGAAGGCCCGCTCGTTCTCGTAGCCGATCGCCCACCAGGGACGGCCCTGTTCTGCGGCCTTGGCGATGATCTTGTCGTCGATGTCGGTGACGTTGCGGATGAACGTCACCTGGTGGCCGCGGTAGGTGAACCACCGCTGCATGATGTCGAAGTTGAGGTACGAGCGGATGTGCCCGATGTGCGGAGCCGCCTGCACGGTGGCGCCACACAGGTAGATCGAGACGCTGCCCGGCACGAGCGGGGTGAAGTCGCGGACCTGACGTGCGCTGGTGTCGTACAGGCGAATAGTCACGCCCACCAGGGTAGTGGGCGCGGCGGTGTGCCCAGGGCCCGAAGCGGGGACTGGACACACAAATGTGACGGTAACCGAAGTGATTTTCGGCGTACGGGGTGCCCGCGTGATCCGAACGGGCCGCCGGGGTGCGGCCGGGCGGGCTCGCCGCCCGGGCCGCGGACCCCGGGGCGCCGGAGCGTCAGACCCTGCCGACCACCTTGCGCGCGGTCACCCGCACGACCACCCGCTCCGCGTCCTGCCCGGACGCCGGGTTGAAGTCCGCGTAGTCCTTTCCGGTGTACTTGCGCGACAGCTCGTTGATCAGCTCCTGGCCGCCCTCGGTGGTGAGCGTCGCCTCGCCGCGGATCTCGGCGTACGTGTACGGCGCGTCGAAGGGCTGCACGAGCACGGTGACGCGCGGGTCGCGGCGGAGGTTCTTCTCCTTGCGGCGGCCGACCGTGGTCGAGATCAGCACGTCGTCGCCGTCCCGCTTCGCCCAGACCGGGGACAGCTGCGGGCTGCCGTCGGGCTGGATGGTGGCGATGGTGACGAAGACCGGGGTGTCGAGGAGCTTCTTCAGGTCGTCGGAGAGTGCGGCGGTCATGGCATGCCCTTCGGGACGCTCAGAGAACGGTTCCTGGGATCCGTACCCAACGTCCCGTCAGGAACCCTTGTTCCCCAGGGGAATCACCAGTGCGGTGGCAATCGCCGCGAGACCTTCCGCCCGGCCGGTGAAGCCGAGGCCGTCGGTGGTCGCGCCGGAGACCGACACCCGGGCGCCGACCGCCTCCGACAGCACCTTCTGCGCCTCGTCGCGGCGCCTGCCGATCCGCGGCCGTACGCCGACCACCTGGACGGCGACGTTCCCGATCGCGAAGCCCGCCTCGCGCACGATGCGCGCGGCCTCGGTCAGCAGCGTCACCCCGGAGGCACCGGCCCACTCCGGGCGCCCGGTGCCGAAGTGCGCGCCGAGGTCGCCGAGTCCGGCGGCGGAGAACAGCGCGTTGCAGGCGGCGTGCGCCACCACGTCGGCGTCGGAGTGCCCGGCGAGGCCGACCTCCTCGTCCTCCCAGAGCAGCCCGCCCACCCACATCGGCCGGCCCGCCTCGAAGGCGTGGATGTCGGTCCCGATCCCGACCTGCGGAAGCGGGAACGGGAACGGCACGGCGGAGGCGGGGACGGAGGAGCCGGAGGCGGTCGGGCCCCCGGAGGCGGTCGGGCCCCCGGAGGCGGTCGGGTCAGAAGACATCGGCGGCCCTCCGGCGGCGAGCACGGCCTCGGCGAGCACGAGGTCCAGCGGGCGGGTGACCTTGAACGCCTCCTCGTGGCCGGGGACCACGACGACCGGGACGCCGATCCGCTCGGCCATCCCCGCGCAGTCGGTCACCGCGTCGGTGACCTTCTCGTGCGCCTCGGTCAGCACGTCGCGGCGGAAGCCCTGCGGCGTCTGCACCGCGCGCAGCCGGGCGCGTTCCGGCGTGCCGACGACCGGTTCGGGCGCGTCGGGGCCCGGCGCCGGGTCGACCTCCTTGACGGTGTCCGCGAGCGGCACCGCGGGGACGACCGCGGGGGCGCCGCCGCGTACGGCGGCGACGACCGCCTCGACGGTCTCGACCGGGACCAGCGGGCGGGCCGCGTCGTGCACGAGGACGATCCCGGTGTCGTCGGGGAGGGCGGCCAGGCCCAGGCGGACCGACTCCTGGCGGGTGTCGCCGCCCGCGACGACCTTGATCTCCTTGGACTCCGGGAGGCCGTTGCCGTCCAGCAGCGCGCGGACCTCGGCGACCCCGTCGGCCGGGGCGACCACCACGACCAGGGCGACCGCGCGGGCCCGCAGCATCGCCCGGACCGCGTGCACCAGGATCGGCACCCCGCCCAGCGCGCGCAGCGCCTTGGGAGCGCCGGGGCCGAGCCGGACGCCGCGGCCGGCGGCCGGGATGACGGCGGCGACGGTTCCGCGCGAGGCGGCGTTCTCGTAGGGGGGCGGAGTACTCAGGTTTGTGTCCTTGGCCGGAATGGGTATCGCCTCAACGTGGCCGGTGCGCCCCTTCGCAGGCCCCTTCCGTGAAGCCGGTTCGGGGACGCGCCAGACACGTCACGTGGGGAATACCGTGCCATACAAACATGCCGCAGCACCCGGACCGTACCGGGCACCGCGGCGATGTTGTGTCAGGACCGGCGTCATGGCGCCTGACGTCGGTGAGAAGACCTCAGCGCCCTGCGACGCCTGCGTCGGCGGGACACCACGAGGCGCGTCGTGAAGGGGCATGCGCCCGCGTCACCCCGCGACCACGTTCGTCCATCCTGGAACTCAAGGACGCGAGCGCGACCGTGAGCACCCGGCTCAGGACGCGAGCACCTCGTCGAGGAGCGCCTCGGCCTTGTCCTCGTTGGTGTTCTCGGCGAGTGCGAGTTCGCTGACCAGGATCTGCCGGGCCTTGGCGAGCATCCGCTTCTCACCGGCCGACAGCCCGCGCTCCCGCTCACGACGCCACAGGTCACGCACGACCTCGGCGACCTTGATGACGTCACCGGAGGCCAGCTTCTCCAGATTCGCCTTGTAGCGACGGGACCAGTTCGTCGGCTCCTCGGTGTACGGCGCGCGCAGCACCTCGAAGACCCGGTCCAGCCCGTCCTGACCGACCACGTCGCGTACGCCTACGAACTCCGCATTGTCCGCGGGTACGCGCACCGTCAAGTCGCCCTGAGCGACCTTGAGCACCAAGTAGGTCTTGTCCACGCCTTTGATCTGGCGAGTTTCGATGGCCTCGATCAGCGCGGCCCCGTGATGGGGATAGACCACGGTGTCGCCAACCTTGAACGTCATGTGACAGGTACCCCTTCCGTGGCTATCCAGGGTAACACGGGAACGGCGTCATCTGAATGGCGTTTTCGCAGGTCAGGGCATATCTCGGGGCTTGACAAGAGCGGCTGGATCGTGCTGGAGGCGCCGCCCGGGAGGAGGTATCCGCAGGTCGGAGCGGCTGTGCGGGCGCAGCGAAACGCGCACGTTACACGACCGACGGGTCGGAGAGAAGGGTGTTTCATCCTGATTTGTCGACCCCCTCGGAGTGGGCTTCCGCTACTCCGTTCGGAGATCTGACGGCTGGTCACGGGTGAGATCGGGCCGTTCCGCCGCGACTTCGCCTCCGGGCGGCGCGGAGCGCGCACGAAAACCCGAATTCCCACCCGTGAGCGTGATCATCATTTGGACAGTTTCCGATTATCCGCACGGAGCCCATGGGACATCCCCAGGACATCCACGTGGACCGGGAAATCGATCTTCGGAAGCACGGCATATTCACGGCACGTTTGATCGGTGCCGGGAACGAATGAGCGCGGGGGTGGTGGCCCGGGGCGGGTGACAGTAGCGGCTCACGCGGGGGCGGACGCGGGGCGGGACTCGCGCGGGCGCCGGCTGCCTGCGAGGGGTACGGCTCGCGCGGGCGCGGGCCGCGGGCGCGCGGCGCACGGAGGACGGACCCGGCACGTGACGCGCGACCGTACAAGAGGGGGCGCGACGCGCGAAGGGGTGGCCGGGTGCGGTGCGCGTTCGGCGGCTCGGTAACCTAAGCGCGCTGGAAGATCCCTTAGTGCGGCTTTACATCAGCCGCACCACGTCCAAGTCGTCCAAGGAGATGCCGCCGCCGTGAGCCTCCCCCTTCCTTCGGCCGGGGGCACCCGCGCCCTTCGACGCGCCACCCTCGCCGCCGTTCTCGTCGCCTCGGTCGCCCCGTTCGCCGCCGCCTGCGGTGCGGGCAGCACCGCGCAGACGCAGGAGGTCAAGCCGGACTCCGTCGCCACCACCGTCGGCGACATCGAGATCCAGAACGCCTACATCCTGACCGAGCCGCAGGGCTCGGGGGCGGCCGCGGTCAGCGCCCGCGTCTTCAACAACAGCACCCAGGCGCAGCAGCTGACGTCCATCACGGTCGAGGGCGCCGCCCAGCCGGTGAAGCTGGCCGGCCCGAACGGTTCGTCCGGCCCAGTCACCGTCCCGGCCGGCGGTTCGATCACCCTCGGCGGTCAGGGCAACCCGTCCGCGATGCTGGCCTCCGACACCGGCGTGGTCGACGGCAACTTCCAGACCACGGTCTTCAGCTTCAGCCGCTCCGGCCAGGTCACCGTCACCCCCGGTGTGGTCCCCGCGGACCACTACTTCAGCGGTTACGGCCCGACCGCCCCGGCGAGCGCACCGGCGGCGAGCGGCCGTCCCTCCGCGCACCCGTCCGGCTCGGCGGGCGCCCCGGCGTCCGGCGCCCCGCACACCTCCACCTCGCCCTCCGGCAAGCCGAGCACGTCGACCAAGCCGTAAGGCGTGAGGCCGTAAGGCGTGAGGCCGTAAGGCTCGGCTGCGGGCCCTGAGAGCCCGCGCACGCGAAGGGGCGCCCGGATCGATCCGGGCGCCCCTCACGCGTTCCTGCGGCCGTGTGCGGCCGTGTGCGGCCTCGCCTGCCCGCGCGGCGCGGGCCAGCGGCCGTGTGCGGCCTCGTACGGCCGACCGGGTACGGCTTACGGCTCGAACTTGTAGCCGAGACCGCGCACCGTCACCAGGTAGCGCGGCGCGCCCGGGTCCGGCTCGATCTTGGCGCGCAGCCGCTTGACGTGCACGTCCAGCGTCTTGGTGTCGCCGACGTAGTCCGCACCCCACACACGGTCGATCAGCTGCATGCGGGTCAGCACGCGGCCCGCGTTGCGCAGCAGCATCTCCAGCAGGTCGAACTCCTTGAGCGGCAGGTCGACCTTGCCGCCGGAGACCGTCACCAGGTGGCGGTCCACGTCCATGCGGACCGGCCCGGCCTCCAGCGCGGACGGCACTGTCTCCTCCGGCTCGCCCCTGCGGCGCAGCACGGCGCGGATGCGGGCCACCAGCTCACGCGAGGAGAACGGCTTCGTCACGTAGTCGTCGGCCCCTATCTCCAGGCCGACGACCTTGTCGATCTCGCTGTCCTTGGCGGTCACCATGATCACCGGGACGTTGGACTTGTTGCGCAGCTGCCGGCAGACCTCGGTGCCGGGCAGGCCCGGCAGCATCAGGTCGAGGAGGATCAGGTCGGCGCCGTTGCGCTCGAACTCCTCCAGCCCGTCGGGCCCGGTGGCCGCCACGGCGACCTCGAAGCCCTCCTTGCGGAGCATGTACGACAGTGCGTCGCTGAAAGATTCCTCGTCCTCGACAACGAGCACTCGGGTCACGGAAGGACCTCCGGGGCGGGAAGGGTTCTGGTTGCGGTTCTGGTCAGGGTGGTGGCGGCGCCGGCCGGCGTACGGGCGGGCCCGCGCCGGGCGACGCCGTCGTCACGTACGACGTCCTGGTCAGGTACGGAGTGGTCGTCACGTACGGCGTCCTCGTCGAGCACGTCGTCGTCACGGTCGAGCACGTCGTCGTCACGGATGTCGTCGCGTACGGCGTCAGTGATGCCGTCCACGTCGTCGTGGTCGTCGCGGATGTCGCCGCGTACGTCGTCCTCCGGGTCGTCCGGGTCGTCCTGCGGCGGCGTGGCCGAGGGGTCGGGGACGGACGGCAGGCGCAGGGTGAACGTCGAGCCCTGGCCCTCGGAGCTCCACACGGTGACCTCGCCGCCGTGCGAGGCGGCGACGTGCTTGACGATGGACAGACCCAGGCCGGTGCCTCCGGTGGCCCGGGAGCGGGCCGGGTCGACCCGGTAGAAGCGTTCGAAGATCCGCTCCCGGTCGGCCTGGGAGATGCCGACCCCCTGGTCGGTGACCGAGATCTCGACGAACTCGCCGCCGGGGACCGACACCGTGCGGGCGGCGATGCCCACCCGGGTGCGGACGGGGCTGTAGTTGACGGCGTTCTCGACCAGGTTGCCCAGCGCCGCCGCGAGCTGGCCGCGGTGGCCCTGGACGAACAGGCCCGAGGTGTCGCCGGTGGCCATGGTGATGTGCTTGGCGTTGGCCGGGTGGCGGCAGCGGTCGACCGCCTCGGCGACCAGTTCCTCGACGGCGATCGCCTCGGGGTCGTCGAGCGGGTCGTCGTTCTGCACCCGGGACAGGTCGATGATCTCTTGGACCAGGCTGGTCAGCCGGGTCGCCTCGATCTGCATCCGGCCCGCGAAGCGGTTGACCGCCTCGGGGTCGTCGGCCGCGTCCATCACGGCTTCCGACAGCAGCGACAGCGCTCCGACCGGCGTCTTCAGCTCGTGGCTGACGTTGGCGACGAAGTCGCGGCGGACCGCCTCGATGCGCCGGGCCTCGGTCAGGTCCTCGACCAGCAGCAGCACCAGCCGGGAGCCCAGCGGTGCCACCCGGGCGGAGACCGCCAGCGGCTCGCCGCGCCCTCCGCGCCGGGCCAGGTCCAGTTCGACCTGCCGTATCTCGCCGTCCCGCCGGGTCTCACGGGCCATCTGCAGCATCCGGTCCACGGCCAGCCGCCCGCCCCGCACCAGTCCCAGGGCGTACGCGGCGGAGCTGGCCTTGACGACGGTGTCGCCCTCGTCCAGGACGACGGCCGACGAGCGCAGCACCGACAGCACGGTGTCCACGCCGGGCGGCAGGACCGCCTCGGTGTGCAGGGAGGAGCGGGTCGGACGCGCCTGCTCGCGCTCGCTCCAGCGGAACGCGAGCACGGCGAAGGCGCCGGTGCACACACCGCCGATCGCGCTGGCTGCGGCAACCGCCGCGTTCACGTCCATGTCTGCAAGGCTAAGCGGGGACGAGGCGTGATCCACAGCCATCCAGGTGGCCTCTCGAACACTCGTTGCCAAGAGTTCACCGTGGTGTCGGGGCTGATTCACCTCGGATGCCCGGCCGGGACGCGTGTACGCCGCACGGTGGAGACCGGCGCGGACACCCGGTCCTACGCTCCCAGGGCCCCGCGGTTCGCGCCGGGCTCGCAGGCACGTGCAAGGAGAGGAACACGATGCGGGACGCTTACCACGAGGAGCTGGACTCGATCGGCGACGGCCTGGTCGAGATGGCCCGGCTCGTCGGCTCCGCGATCGGGCGGGCGACCACCGCGCTGCTCGACGCCGACCTGAAGATCGCCGAGAGCGTGATCGCGGCGGACGAGAAGGTGGACGACCTCCAGCGGGGCCTGGAGAACCGGGCCATCGACCTGCTCGCCCGGCAGCAGCCGGTCGCCACCGACCTGCGCATCGTCGTCACCTCACTGCGCATGAGCGCCGACCTGGAGCGCTCCGGCGACCTGGCCCGGCACGTCGCCAAGCTGGCCCGGCTGCGCTTCCCGGTCTCGGCCGTGCCGCGCGACCTGCACAGCACGCTGCTGGAGATGGGCCAGCTGGCGCAGCGCCTGATGGCGAAGGCGGCCGAGGTGATCATCTCCAAGGACGTGGACGCCGCGCTCCAGCTGGAGGCGGACGACGACCGCATGGACGAGCTGCACCGCACGCTCTTCCAGCACCTGCTGGACGACCGCTGGCAGCACGGCATCGAGACGGCCGTCGACGTGACGCTGGTCGGCCGCTACTACGAGCGCTTCGCGGACCACGCGGTCTCGGTCGCCAAGCGCGTCGTCTACCTCGTCACCGGTGAGCACGCGGACGAGCTGACCCCGGCGACAGCCATCGGCGACGACACGGCGGTGTGACGACAACGGCGATGTGACGGCACGGCGATGTGACGGCACGGCGGTGCGACGGCACGGCGGTCCGAGGCGGGCCCCCTGGGGGGCGCGCGGTTGCCGAGGGGCGCGCGGGGCGCGGGAGTTCTCGCGCCCCGCGCGCCCTTGATGCCCCGTGGGCCCGGTAGTTCACTGGTGGCGACCGCGTCGCGCGGCCGTACCGCGCACGCCGAGGCCGAGGCCAAGGAGGACACCGATGCCGGACTCCCCCAGCACGCCGACCACCCGCCCCCAGCCGTCACTCGATCCCGCGCCGCACCCGTTGCGTTCTCCGCTGCCGTTGCTCGGCGCGTGCGGGTGCGGTTCCGGCTGCGGGTGCGGATGCCAGTCCGGCGGCCCCTGCCAGTGCGGCGGCTGCTGCGGCTGACCTGACCGTACGAGGCGGGGGCGGCCGTCCGCCGGACGCCTTCAGCGGGCCGCGATCCGCTGGCGGCGCGCCTCGTACAGCACCGCGGTGGCCGCGTTCGCCGCGTTGAGCGAGCTGGCGGCGCCGGTCATCGGGATGCGCACGGTGTGGTCGCACCGCTCGCGCCAGGCGTTGCTGAGCCCGGTCGTCTCGTTGCCGACGAGCAGCAGCACGGGCCGGGTGAGGTCGAAGTCGAACAGCTCGGTCTCACCGTGCTCGTCGGTGCCGACCAGCAGGGCCCGTCCGCCCAGCCACTCCGTCACCTCACGCGGCGAGGGCACGCGGACGGCGGGCAGCGCGAAGAGCGAACCGGTGCTGGCGCGCACCGACTTGGGGTCGTAGGGGTCGGCGGCGTGGCCCGCGACGACCAGTCCGTTCGCCCCGAAGGCGTCGGCGGAACGGATGACGCTGCCGACGTTGCCGGGCTGGCTCGGCCGGTCGAAGAGCACGCCGAGGAAGTCGTCCTTGACCGCGATCCGTCCCAGGTCGTCGTCCGGCATGCCGACGACGGCGACGAGTTCGGGCGTCGCCTCGCCCTTCTCCCCCAGCTCCGCGAGCAACTCCGGTGCCATGGCGCAGACTTCGGCGCCGCGAGTGGTCCGCAGGACGCCCTCGGCCCAGCGCGACAGCGGACGGTCGGCGTCGTACAGGAGGGCGCGGATCTCCCAACCGTGCTCCACGGCGAGCGAGATGGGCCGTACGCCCTGGACGACGAACTCCCGTGCGCGCTGCCGCTTGGTGCGGTTGGCGAGCAGGGCCTGCCACTGCTGGAAGCGGGCGTTGCGGGATCCGATGCGCTGAACTGCCGCCATCCGGGCAGGGTATCCACGTCGCGGCTCCGAACGCCTCCGTATTGCGCGTTCCGCCGCCCGGCGAAGGTGACCAGCCGTCCCGCCGATCCGTCGTCCGGAACGGCGTACCCGCAGGTCAGCGTCGGTTCCGGTCCAGGATTCCGGCAACGGTCGTGGTGCGGGACCGACGACCCACGCCGACACCGGCGTTCAGTCGCGCAGCGCCGGCGCCTCGGCCAGCAGGACGCCCAGCGCCACGTAGTCCGTACCGGGCCGCAGGCGCAACGTGAAGGCGTCGAGGAACTCGCCTTCGGTGCTGTAGCCCGCCCTGGTGTGGCGCGGGGCCAGCGCGGCGGCGCCGACGTACTGAGGCAGGTCCGAGACCCGCAGCCGCACGCCGACGGCCGGGCCCGACTCGATGAGCCGGATGCGGGACCAGGCGACGGGCCGGGTGAACGGGTCGATGGTCATGCCGTCGCCGGTGAACCCCAAGGGACCGAGCCGCACTTCGCCGCCGGAGCGCAGCCGCGCGAGCTGCTCGGCCGCCACGGCGCGGCCCACCTGCTGGGCGGCCGCCCGCAAGAAGCTCTCGGCCGAGCCCCGCGCGGCGCCGCCGAAGTAGACCCGCCGCAGGCCCGCGCCCGGTTCGCTCGCGAAGAAGTCCAGCGCGTTCACCCGTATCCGGGCGCCTTCGCGCGGGGTGATGACCGTCCTGAGGAAGTCGTGCGAGTGGGAGAAGTTGACGCGGACCTCCACCCGTTCCGTCGCGACCGAGGCGATCTGCGGCCAGCCGTACTCCAGGGTCCGCCGCCCCGGGCGGGACAGGCGGAAGCCGCCCTCGTGCAGGTCGATCCGTGCCCGGGTGTGCCGCACGATCAGCCCCGCGCAGACCGCCAGCACGACCACGTCGCAGACACACATGATCAGCAACGAGGGGTCCGAGGCGTCCCGGGAGATCATCGTGCACAGCACCACGAACGCCATCAGCGCGGGCACCAGCCCCTGCAACGGGCGGCGCGGCAGCACCCCCCGGTAGACCTTCACCCGCTCGCCCAGCCGGTCCGCCCGGCCGTGCCCCTGCGACATCTCCACCTCACGAGGTCGTCCCGGCGCGCGTCCCGCCGCGTCACCCGAGTCTCCGGGGCCGGACCTGTGGGCCGACAGGGGAGAAACACCCAAACTCGGCGGCGCCGCAACTAGATTGGTGCGCATGGGAACGGGGGCACCCACGACGGCGCCAGGCGGGCCGGAAGCGGAACTGACCACGCTGGTCGGCAGGCGCGCCGACGCGGCCCGCGTCCGCGAACTGCTGTCGGCGGCACGGCTGGTGACCCTCACCGGGGTCGGCGGCGTGGGCAAGACCCGGCTCGCGCTGCGGGTCGCCGGTGACGTGGCCCGTGCCTTCCCCGACGGCGTGCACCTCGCCGAACTGGCGAGCCTGCGGGAGGGTGACCTGCTCGCGCAGAGCGTGGGCGCCGCGCTGGGGCTGGCCAACCCGGGGCGCGAGGGGGCCGACGCGACCGAGGCGCTCGTGGCCCATCTGCGCGACAGACGAGCCCTGTTGGTCCTCGACAACTGCGAGCACCTCGTCGACGACTGCGCCCGCCTGACCGGCACCCTGCTGCGCGCCGCGCCCGGCCTGCGCGTCCTGGCCACCAGCCGGCAGACGCTGGCCATCACCGCCGAGCAGGTCTTCCCCGTCGCGCCGCTGCCCGTACCCGACCCCCAACATCCGTGCGCGCCGCGGGACATACGGGCCTGCCCGTCCGTCGTGCTCTTCACCGAACGGGCCGCTGCCGTGCTGCCCGGCTTCACCGTCACCGAGACGAACGCGGCGGCCGTCGCCCGGCTCGTGCACCGGCTGGACGGCCTGCCCTTCGCCATCGAGCTGGCCGCCGCCCGCATGCGCACCCTCACCCCGGCGGAGATGCTCGATCTGCTCGCCGACCGCTTCGCGCTCCTGAACGGCGGCAGCCGGGTGGCCGAGCCCCGGCAGCGCACCCTGCGCAAGCTGATCGACTGGAGCCACGCGCTGTGCACTCCCGCCGAACGCACCTTGTGGGCAAGGGTGTCGGTGTTCCGTGACGGCTTCGACCTGGAGGCGCTGCGGCAGGTCTGCGCCGACGACGGCCTTCCCCCGGCCGCGTTGGTCGACGTGCTGGGCGGCCTGGTGGAGAAGTCGGTCGTCGTGCACCGCCAGCAGGACGGCCGTTCGCGCTACGGACTGCTGGAGACCGTGCGGGAGTACGGCTACGAGCGGCTGGCCGCCTCCGGTGAGCTCGCCGCGTCGCGTCGCCGCCACCGCGACCACTACGCGGACCTGACCGCGCGGGCGCAGCGGGAGTGGTTCGGGCCGCGGCAGGCCGAGTGGTTCGCCCGGCTGCGGCGCGACCACGCCAACCTGCGGGCGGCGCTGGAGTACTGCGCGGAGCGACCCGGTGAGACGGAGGCGGGCCTCGCGCTCGCGGTCGCGCCGCGGCACTACTGGATCACGGCGGGGTCGCTGGCGGAGGGGAGGCGGTGGCTGGGACGGCTGTTGGGAGGCGACGGGGACGAGGCCGGTGAACGAATCGGTGAACGGATTGACACCGCACGGCCGTTGGCCCTCGCGACCCACGCGTACCTGGGTGTCCTGCTGGGCGGCACCGCGGACACCCTCCGGGAGCTGGACGCTGCCGCCGCCGTCGCGGAGGCGTGCGGTGACGTGCCGGCGGCGGCGTGGACCCGGCACCACCGCGCCGTCCTCGCCACCTGGCAGGGCGACGCCGACACCGCGGGGCGGCTCCTCGCGGAGGCGCTGACCGCGTTCCGCGCGACCGGGCGGCTCGACGGGGCCGTGGAGTGCATGGTGAAGCTCGCGATCGTGCACGCCTACGCGGGCGACGCCGAACGCGCCGCCGCGCTGTGCCGGGAGGTCGAGGAGACGAGCGCGGCGCACGGGGAGTCGTGGCTGCGCGGGATCGCGCGGTTCGCCCGGGCGGTACTGGACGCGCGCGAGGGCGACCCGAAGGCGGCGATCGCGGCGGCGCGGGAGGCGATCGGGCTGATGCGTCCGTTCGACGACTGGTGGGACATCGCGATGTGCGTGGAGGTCATCGCCTGGAGCACGGTGGACGATCCGGCGCGGGCGGCCCGGCTGCTGGGGGTGCTCCGGCTGCTGTGGGGAGCGGTCGGGGGGAACCTGGAGACGGCCCCGTTCATGCGCGAGCGGCACCGCGCCTTCGAGGAGACGGTACGGGCGGCGCTCCCGGCGGCACGTTTCGAGCGGGCGTTACGGAGCGGGGCGGAGTCGACGGTGGCTCAGGCGCTGGCGTTCGTCCTGGACGAGCCGCCCGCGGTGCCGCGGGCCCGCGTGGACGGGCGGACCGGGGGTCCGCTCACCCGGCGGGAGTCGCAGGTGGCCGAGCTGGTGGCGGAGGGCCTGACGAACCAGCAGATCGCGACGCGGCTGGTCATCGCCCGCAGCACGGCCGAGAACCACGTGGAACGCATCCTCACGAAGCTCGGCTTCACGTCCCGATCGCAGTTGGCAGTGTGGACGCATGACCGGCGTATGCGGGAGGGGCGGCCGGCGGACGGGGGCTAGGTCGTCGGGTCGTCGGGTCGTCGGGTCGTCGGGGGACGCGCTGATCGGTGGGCCTGGACTTGGGGGCGCGGCCTCAGGTGGCCGTCAGAGGTGGCCGCCAGCTCTCCGCTCGGGTGAGGCCGTCCATCAGCAGGTCGAGCAGCCGTTCCGCCTGCTCGCGTTGGGGCCGGGTCCCGGCGGCCAGGGTGACGCCGGCCAGCGACATGAGGATGTCCGCGGCGGGAACGCCTTCCCGGATCACTCCCTGGGCGACTCCGGCACTGCGGAACTCCTCCACCGCGGCGGTCAGTTGCTCGCGGGTGGACGAGCCGAGGCGGGCGTCGTCCCGTAGCAGCGCTCCCAGGGTCTCGGCCATGCCGTGCTTGGTGGCGAGGTAGTCCAGCACGTTCGACATCCACGTGCGCAGGGCCCGGTCGGCGGGCAACTCGCCCAGCAGGGTGGGCGCTTGGGCGGCGAGCCGGGCGGTCTCGTAGCGGTAGGTGGCGTCGACGAGTTGTTCGCGGGTGGGAAAGCGCCGGTAGAGGGTGCCGATCCCGACGCCCGCGTCCTTCGCGATCTGCTTGAGGGTCGCGGCGGAGCCGTCCCGGGCGAAGGCGGCGGCCGCCGCGGCGAGGAGCTTGTCCTCGTTGGCCCGGGCGTCGGCCCGGACCGGGCGGGCGGAGAGATCGGGCACGGGTGGCCTCCTTCGGGGGGGCGTCATGGGCACTGCCATCGGGATCGCCGGTGGGTTGCCATGCGGAGTCGGCTCCGCTTATCGTCTGGACCGGCGGTAAGCGGAGCCGAATCCGCTTACCGTGGGAGACGGTAGCAGGCGCCCGAGGGGCGAGGCCGTCCGCCCTGCCGCACAAGCGAACGGAAAGGGCACCGGAGTCATGAGATACCGCACGCTGGGCAGCACAGGGGTCCGGGTCAGCTCGCTCTGTCTGGGCGCGATGATGTTCGGGCGGTGGGGGAACGCGGACCACGACGACGCGATCGGCATCATCCGCACGGCGCTCGACGCGGGCGTCAACATCATCGACACGGCCGACGTGTATTCGGGCGGCGAGTCCGAGGTGATCGTGGGAAAGGCGATCGCGGGGCGGCGCGACGACGTGGTCCTGGCCACGAAGGTGTCAAGTCCGATGGGATCCGGCCCCAACGAGCTTGGTGCGTCGCGGCGTTGGATCACGCGGGCCTGCGAGGACAGCCTGCGGCGCCTGGGCACGGATCACATCGACCTGTACCAGGTGCACCGGCCCGACCCCGACACCGACGTGGACGAGACGCTGGGCGCGCTCTCCGATCTCGTCCGCGCGGGCAAGATCCGTTACGCGGGTTCGTCGACGTTCTCGCCCTCCGCGATCGTGGAGGCGCAGTGGACGGCGGAACGGCGGTCCCGCGAGCGCTTCGTGTGCGAGCAGCCGCCGTACTCGTTGCTGGTCAGGGGCGTGGAGGCGGACGTGCTTCCCACGTGCGAGGCGTACCGCACGGGGGTGCTGGCGTGGAGCCCGCTGGCCGGGGGCTGGCTGTCCGGCCGTTGGCATCGCGGCGCGGAGGAGTTGTCCAGCCGGCGCACCCGCACGATGCCGTTCCGTACGACCGCCGCGCACTACGACATGGACGTCCCCGGCAACCAGGCCAAACTGGACGCCGCGACCGAACTGGCCGGTCTCGCCGCGGAGTCGGGCCTGACGCTGATCCAACTGGCCCTGGCCTTCGTCACCACGCACCCCGCGGTGACAGCGGCCATCATCGGCCCGCGCACGGCGGAGCACCTGGCGTCCCAACTCGCTTCGGCGGACGTCGACTTGGACGATGCCGTCCTCGACCGCATCGACCGGATCGTGCCGCCCGGCACGGACGTGAACCCGGAAGACGCGGGGTATGCAGCGGCCGTCCTGACGGACCCGACGAGGAGGCGCCGCCGCCGCACGACCGGGTAGGCCTGGCCGCGTTACGCCACAATGGCCGTCGTGAACGACACGGTCGCGGTTGCGCTGATCACGTCCTTGTCGACGCTGGCGGCCGCCGGGATGGCGGGGACGGCCTCGGCGTTGACGACCGGTAGGCAGTTACGGCACCAGGCCGCGTTGGCGCGGGAGGAACGCGCGGAGCAACGGGCCTCCGCACAGCGGGAGTTGCGGCGTGAGGTGTACGAGCGGTTCCTGACGCGGGCCGACGCTGCCTACCGGGTGCTCGACGAGGAATGGCTGGCGCGGGGCGCCGAGGACCCGCAACGCGCGGAGGCCGGATTCGCCGCGCGCAGAGCGCTGGACGAGGCGTACGTGCGGGTCCGCCTGGTGGGCCCGGAGGGGGTCGCGGTACGGGGGGCGGGAGTGGTGGAGGCGATAGGCGGCGAGTTCCGCCGGCAGGCACGGGCCCCGGAGGCGGAGGTTGACCCGTCAGCGCGGGCGGCGGCGTTGCGCGCGCGGGTGGCGGTGGGCGAGGAGTTCGTGGCGGAGGCGCGATGGGCTCTGGGAGTGCCGGGATAGGACGGCGGGCGGCTCAGTCGCCGGGCGGCGGAGTCAGGACGGGCGGCTCGCCGGTGGTCCAGACGGGATGCACGGCGATCCGCCGGAACCGCCACCCTTCCGGTGTCCGGACGGCATCCCCTTCCCAGTACCCACCGACGACGAACGGCTGCGCGGCCCCGCGCGAGGCGGGGTGGACGTGCGTCATGACCGCGTTCCACCGCACGGCGGCGTGATCACCGTCGATGTCGACGACGTGGTTGGCCCCGACGTGCTGAGTGCGATCGAACCGCCCCAGCGCCACGCGCGTCCCCTCCACCAGGTCCGCCAGCCCGTCGTGATCCCCGAGGGGCGTCTCGGACCGGGCGTCCCCCGTGAAGAAGAAGCGTGCCCGCTCCTCACCCACGTCCCGCAGGTCGAGGCAGAGAAACCACCGGTCGATGAGCTCGACGATCTCAGCCCGGTCCAGGAGCCTCTGAAGCCGCTCGTCGTGCGCGCGTTGTCCGTCCATACCCCCAGCATGAAACCTCAAGTGAACTTGAAGTCAAGCAAGCGGCGAGTGATCGTGTGTGTCGGGGTCGGGCAGCAGTCGCCCGGTGCCGGACGGGCGACTGCGGCCCTCCCCTTCAACTCCAAGACCCGACCCGCCCCTTGAGGCCGTAACGCTGCCCCTGTGCCTCTTGTCCGTGGGCAACCGGCGAGAATAGACAGGGAGAACGACCCCTAGTCTGTGAGAGAGCCCCAGCCATGCGTGCACGAGTCCCGGACAAGGCCCCTGGCGCGGACAGGCCGCGGGTCTCGACGCCCCGCCCGGCCGTCCGGACTTCCCCCGCCGGTCAGGGTGCCCTCTCCCGCGAGGGGCTCCTCGCGTTGCAGCGCAGCGTGGGCAATGCCGCTGCGACGCGCATGGTCGAGGAGGCCAGGCACCAGCACACCGAAGGCTGCGGCCACCGGCAAGAGGCCACGCCGGTGCAACGCGCCGCCGCCGTCCAACGCGCCAACGGCACGCAGACGGCTGCTCCCCGGGTGGACGGCAACCGCCTCCTGGACATCATCGTCGGCCAGAACCGCACGCTCGGCGGTTTCCAGTTCGGTCCCGAATGCCGCAACAACGGCGGTGACAACCTCATCTCCCGGCCCATGGAAGTCGAGGTGAAGGACGGCACGAAGACGGCCCGGCTGGCCATCCACCTCAACGTGATGCTCAGGACCGGGGGCGAGGTCGCCGGCCAGAACGGCAACTCCTCCTCGGTACACATCCGCGGCTCGCTCTTCCACCTGACGGCCCGTCGGCTCGGCAGCCAGAACCTGATCCACCAGGCCGGTGCGTCCATCCTCACCGCGAGCGAGTCGGTGCACGTCGGACGCAGCAACGCGGCAGCCGGCTGGAACAACCGCCCCGACAACACCCAGCGCCTGGCCGACGCGGCAGGCGTGCCCGCGGAGCAGATCATCACGGCGCTCCAGAGCAGACTCCCGCCCAGCGAGATGAACGACGTGATCCAGCGCTTCAAGCACGACGTAGGACGCGTCGTCATCCACGCCCTGCGCCCCGAGGTAGTCAACGTGACGTGGGACGGCGACGCGTCGTTCGGCTGACGGCGGGCCCATGTCCGACTGCGGGACGGTGGCGCGAGTCCGGCCCGGCCTGGCCTGGCCTTGCCTGACCTTGCGTTGCCTGACGTGCCACGACCTTGCCCGGGTCCCGGTGAGTCGGGTCCCGCCTGAGCATCGCCTCTGATTCGTGGGTTCGCGGATTGTTTGATGCGTATTATTCCGATATGGAGTCCACCGCTTCACCCCGCGTCCTCGTCATCGGACTTGATCCGCGCCGGGTGCCCGGGCCGTGGGATCCCGAGCCGGTGGCCGAGGCGATCGAGGCAGGACTGGCCAAGTTCGCCGAGCACGGCGTGGGCGTCGAGACCTGCCTGTTCGGCCTTGACGGACGCGATGACGTGGAAGCGATCGTGGGGAACGCGCTGCGGGCTCATCCGTGGGAGTGCGTCACCGTCGGCGGCGGCCTGCGGCACTCGGACGATCAAGTCGAGCTCCTGGAACGAGTGATCAACCTCATCCGGCGACACGCACCCGATGCGGCCATCGCGTTCAACAGCAATGCGGCCACCACGTACGAGGCCGCTTCGCGTTGGATCGAGTGACGACGCCGGGCCAACGCGGGCCGCTGTCCCAGTACTTCGCCGGAACGGCGATCGTGCCCCTCCGGCCCCCACACCCTGCCCCCACGGCTCTGGCGGCGTGCCGAATCTGCGCGTAAGGGTGGCAGGGCAGGTTCGCACGTGGATGGTGGAGGCACGCGGATGGGTTCGACACGGGACGACCAGAACAAGGCTGAGCCCGGGCGCCCACCTGTCCGTACGCGGACGGGTTCCGCCTCCGAGGCAGGCGCCGGGGCCGTTCAGCGGATGCGTGGCATGCAGGGTTCCGTGGGGAACGCGGCCGTGGTGCAGATGTTGCGTCAGGCCGGGCACGCGTGGGCGCGGGACGCGCACCAGCACGGTCCCGGCTGCGGCCACTCGGCGCAGGCTTCGCAGCCGCAAGGCTCTCCGGCCTCGCCCGTGCAGCGTGCCGTGGAAGAGCCCGCGCAGCGCGCCGTGGAAGAGGACGAGCACGCCCACGGCCACGTTCCGGACACCAGCCCGGAGGGGCAGAGCGCGCTGCTGGCCGCCGCGAGGCAGTCCCCCAGCGAGCCCCTGCCCTCGTCGGTCGTGGCGAAGGCCGAGCCGTTCTTCCAGAACGACCGGCTCTCCTCCACCCGCGTCCACCGCGACGCCGTCGCCCAGCGCGCCACCGCCGCCCTGGGCGCCCAGGCCATGACCGTCGGCAACCACATCTTCCTGTCCGCCGCGGCCGTCGGCGACGAACGGATCCTGGGCCACGAGCTGAGCCACGTCGACAAGAACACCAGGAACATCCGCGAGACCGGCAACGACAACGGCGCCGGCGTCACCGTCACCGACCCCGGGCAGGGTTCGGAACGTGCCGCCGAGGCCGACGGCCACGCCTACGCGACGGGGATGGCGACCGCCCCCTCCGTCGGCGTCCAGCGCACGGTGGCCACCGGCGCGGACGCGAACGTGCAGCGCGCGGTGGAACCGCACGGGGGAGTCGCGGTCGCATCGCACGCGGCAGTCGCGAACGAGCTCGCGCACGGCGACCAGGCGGTGCAACGGGCCGGTGGTCACGGAGCGGCCCGGTCGTCCACCCGGAGGCGGCGCATCCACGTCAGTTCGCTGCCGCACGCGGTGTACATCGATCCGCCGTCTTACGGCCCCACGTTCGGCCGGGGCGGGGGGACGCAGGGGCACGTGATCCTGGGCCCCCACGGATACTCGGACCGCCGGAGCGACGCCGACCCGCGGCTCCCTCCGGCCATCGACAGCGCCCGGGCCGAGTACCCGTACGAGAGGTTCAAGGCCGGGCACCTGATCAACGCGTCCTTCGGCGGCGACGGCACGAGGTCGGCGAACCTGACCATCCTGACCACCGGCGCCAACAACGAGATGCGGGGCTTCGACGAACCGGTCAAGAAGGCCATGTCCTACGTGGAAGCCGTATACGAACGGCTGTCGCACATGTACGAGGACATCACCCGTCTGACCTTCGGCGTCGAGGTCACGGTGACTCCGGGGGGACCGGGGCACACGTGGGATGTCGAAGGCCCCGGAAAGTACATATCGAGCTACGTTCACTGCAAGGCACGGGTCGTCGGTGCCGACCGGCTCGATCGGTGGATCGACCGGGGACTGGACGACGATCCCCGGGACCCGGACTGGCTGGCCGTCAGGTCCGAGCTGGCGATGGTCGACCACTACGTCGAACGGGCGAACCGCACAGACCTGATCGACAACGAGCCGTCGTAGCCGTCCGTCCCTCACCGGAGGCGGGGCGCCCGCCTTGAGCCGGTCCGCCGATCACGCCTCCGGCGGCCGGAACGCGACCTGCCTGCGGGCCGCCTCGTCGGTCTCCTCGACGGTCAGGAGCGGGGTGGCCCTGGTGTGCAACGCGCCACTGGCCTTGACCATCAAGGACACCGCGGCCATCGAGATCGTGTCAGGGAAGTCGACGATGATCACCAGATCGTCGTCGCCGTAGGCGTAGTACATCGCCTCGACGGACCCGCCCACGCTGGCCACCGCCTCGTCCACGGCCCTCCGGCGCCCGGTGCCGCCCTCCTTCAGCAGCCCCTTCGCGCCCTCGGCGGTGTAGCCGGCCTGAATGAGGTATTTGGCCATCGGATGACGCTCCTTCCCGCAACATCCCACCCCTACCAACCAGCCTCGCCCCTCACCTTCCACCCGACCACCGGCCGACCGCCGAACGAGTACGCACCTCGCTCGGCGCGCTGCCATTCGCCTCAGGACAGCATCAAGCCCTCCGCCAGCGGACAGCCAACCGGTAGAGAGCTTGATCAGTACCGCCTGCTTCTTCTTGCCCTGGTCTTGCCGGGGATCTCGATGACCTGCCTCTTCACTGGTCAGGAGGGGTCACTGACGCTTCGGAGTGGGTGTCACCGGTCGTCGTTGACCACCGTCGAGCGGCCTCGGACGGCCCAGGAACGGCCCGAGACTAACGGGCATCCCGCAAGGGTTCAGTCGCTGAGTAACAGGCGCTCAGCCACTGTGCCTCCGCTCGATCGAGGATGATTCCCCCGCATACAGGGGTGTCCAGCAGACCACCATCGATGCTGACGTTGCTCAGAGCCTTCTTCTGTGCCGCCGTCGCGGTATGGGCCGTTGTCGTTGGAGGCCCCTTGACCGTCTGCGGCTCCCAAGCCAGATCCGAGTGCAGCAGTACGGCGGCCCCCTCGCCCCACTTCTGCACGTAGATCATTCGCTCTCCGCTGTCGTTGACGAAGTAGGACACATAGTCCCTGTCGCCGATTGAGAAGCCGCTCATCTGGGAGAGCAGTCGTCTGAGCTCGATGCCAGGATCAGTTGCCATGCCCGGGAAGCTACCAATGAGTGCGTTGCAGCGTATCTAAGTTCTCGGAACTGACCGCATGGCGGGACTACGCGCACGCCGAGGCACCCCGCGGCGTCAGGCTGAAGGCCGATCCGACAATGGGGGCCGTGGCCAAGTATCCGAAATTCGATGTGAGTTAGCGCGCACCGGCCCCACACTGGGCGCATGGACGGACTCTACGTGGTGAGGCATGAGCCGACCTGGCGGGAGGAGCCGGAGCCGGACTGTTACGACAACGGCACAGACGAGAAGACTGCCTACGCCCTCTTTGGCCTGGCCGTATACCGGGCCAACTGCCTCGAACACTCGCTCGTCAACATCCTGGCCGCGGCGAAGCTCATCACGGCGCGAGAGCAAGGGGAACAGCTCATCCGTGACCCTTGGACGCAGGGCTTCAAGAACATGATGGGCAAGCTCATCAAGCGCGCCGAGGTCCACACCGGCGCCCACCCCGAAGTCGTCGCAGACCTGGCACGTAGCCTTGAAAGGCGGAACTTCCTCGTTCACCACTTCTGGCGTGAGCGGATTCAGGACATGGCGACCGAAGCCGGCCGGGTGAGGATGTGCGCCGACCTGAAGGCAGACTGTCGGCTCCTCACACAGGCCGACGAACAGCTCAGCGAAAAAATTGTGACCCCCATCCTGGAACGGCTCGGGGTCACGGCCGCGGCCATCCAAGCCCAGTACGCAGAGGAGAGGCGCAAGGCCATGGAGCGCAATTGAGGGAAGCCTCAGGGACTCCAACGGCGCAGGTGGGCCACCGAGGCAGCAAGAGTGGGCGCTGAGTACGTAGCGGGTGGCGTCGTCGTGGATGGTGAAGCGGTAGGGGCGCCCGGTTGCGAGGAGCCGTAAGGCTCGTTCGTGGTCGGATTGGTCTGTCAGCCAGTACCGAGGCGGTCGGGCGTAGGCCGGGTCCAACTGATCTGCGATGTCTGCGGCTCGGCGGCGGAGCCAACGCATGGCCAAGCGCGGGGTGAGCGCGTAGTCGCCGCCAAGGGAGTGTTCCTGTCCGTCGGTTCGTTCGCGGGCGACCGCTCGGCATCGGTAGACGACCGCCGCCCGGGTGGGGGTGCTGGTGGGCGTCAGCATGTGGTGCTCGCTACCGTCTGGCGCTGGAGCAGCCGGGCGATGACCGTGTGGCCTGCCTCATCTCCTCGTACCTCTAGGTGATCCGCGAGAGCGGTGACGATGGCGAGTCCGCGGCCGTGCGGGTCGTCCGTCGTCGGGCGGTCGATGTGCGGGGTGGTTTTGGCGGTTCCGGAGTCCGTGACGGAGATCGTGAGGGCCCTGGCCGTCAGGTCGAGGGCGACGTGGAAGGTGCCGCCCTGGTCGCCGCTGGCGGTGTGGCGGGTCGCGTTGCCGGCCAACTCCGTGACGATCAGGGCCGCGTCGTCGGCCCGGAGGTCGTTGGCGAGGAGGCGGAGCGCCCAGTGGCGGGCGTCGCGGACGTTTGCTGGGCGTCCGGGGAAGGTGCGTCGGTGGGTGCACATGGCGTCCTCCAGGGCGTGACCTGCTGCTTATCGGTCATGCCGCCCCGTTCGGCCGACACAGAAGCAGTGAGACGTACAATTAGTACCAGCACCGTACCGAGTGTGCGGGTACTTTGAGTGCGGGATCGCACTTTTCGTACGGGTCGCGAGCCGCATAGCGTTCACGCTGTGGTGTGGTGCTGAGCTGGACTTCCGACGAGAGGGGAAACCGTATGTTCGGCCTGATGGTGCGCTTCACGTGCAAGGACGAGGACGCGGCGGCCGGATTCGACGCGCTCGTCGCGCGCACCGGCGCGCAGATCCGCGCGAACGAACCCGGAACGCTGATCTACACGGTGCACCGTGTTGACGGCCGCCCCCTGGAACGGATCTTCTACGAGCTCTACCGCGACCACGACGCCTTCGACACCCACGAGACGCAGCCGTACGTCCGGGCCTTCCTCGACGACCGGAACGCCTACCTGGCCTCCACCGAGGTGGACCGCCTGGACTTCGTGTCCGGCAAGGGCGTCGACGTTGAGCACTGACTACGAGAAGGCACTCGGCCGCAAGATCGCCCTCAACCGCAAGCGCCGCGGTCTGTCGCAGAAGGAGCTCGCCGGCCTCCTCGACCGGTCCGAAGCCTGGGTCTCCCAAGTCGAGCGGGGTGTACGACGCATCGACCGGATGACGGTCCTGGAGAAAGTCGCCGACGTCCTCGACATCCCCATCGCCGAACTGGCCGCCGAAGCACCCATCATCGCCGCGACAACCGAACCCGATGCCCCCGGCGCTGCCCGCCTGCGCCTGCTACTGAGCGCCGCCCACTCCCTCAACGCGATCCTCGGCGCGCACGAGCCGCCGGATGTGGCCGCGTTGCGCGCCGACGTCGACCGCGCCTGGGAGCTGACCCACGCCAGCCACTACACCGACCTCGCCGACCTCCTCGAACAACTCGTACCCCGACTGGAGAACGCCGCACGCTCCGCCCCGGAGCACCAACACCCCGAACTCTTCAGGCTGCTGGCCGCGACGTATCACACGTGCAGCGCCGCCCTGGCCACCATGGGCGAGCCCGAAGCGGCCTGGATCGCAGCCGACCGGGCCGTGGTCGCGGCCGAGCGGGCCAACGACCCCCTGCTGATGGCCGCCGGAGCATTCCGCCTGTCCATCGTCTTCCTCGGCGCCCGCCACTACGACCAAGCCACCCAGGCGTCCGGCAGTGCGGCCGAAGCGCTGCGGCCCCTTACTGAATCCGGCCGTCCCGAGGCGGTCGCCCTGCGGGGAGCTCTCACCCTGCAACGTGCCGTCGCAGCCGCCCGCACCAACCAAGCCGACGACGCCTACCGCTTCCTGCGCGAGGCCGGTGAGATGGCCCAGCAGGTCGGCGAGGGGCGCAACGACTACAACACCGAGTTCGGCCCCACCAACGTCGGCCTGCACGAAGTCTCCGTGGCAGTCGAACTCGGCGACGCCGGAATCGCCCTGCGCGCCGCCGACACCATCGACCCCTCCGCACTGTCTTCTGAACGCCAGACCCGCTTCCACCTCGACGTCGCCCGCGCACACGCCCAGCGCCGCCAGACGGACGAGGCCCTCAACGCACTCCTGAAGGCACACCAGCTCTCGCCCGAGATGATCCGCGCGATGCCGATGGTCCAACAACTGGTGGCCGACCTGATCACGATGAGCGAGCCACCGTCCGAGCAACTCCGCTCTTTCGGCCAACAATTGGGAGTCGATATGTCTCGCTTTGATCCCTGATCAGGTGAGTTCACCGGCCTCGCCGTTGCTGACTCCCCTTCCAGAGCGGAGACCCTGAACGTGACTGATGACCTTCCCACCGCCGAAGGCCTGCGCAGTCGGCTCGTTCAATCGCTCGTCGCGGACGGCACGCTGCGTTCCGACGCGTTGAAGCACGCCGTCGGCGTCGTGCCTCGGGAGGCGTTTCTGTCGCGCGGATGGTTCGAGTACGAGGACGACGGCTGGTTCCGGCCTGCGGCTTCGGGTGGGGACTCGCTGGCTCGGGTCTACGAGGACGACACGCTTGTCACTCAGGTCGCGGGCGGCGTCTTCGCGGATCAGGTTGAGGGGCGCATCGCCGCAGCTCCGACCTCCTCCTCGACGTTGCCGAGTCTGGTCGTGCGCATGCTGGAGGAGCTACGCGTACGTCCCGGCTCGCGCGTGCTGGAGATCGGTACGGGAACCGGCTACTCCACCGCGCTGCTGTGCCACCTCGTCGGCGACGACCGCGTCACGACGGTCGAGGTGGACGCCGAGGTCTCCGCCCGCGCCGCCATCGCGCTCGCGGGACTCGGCTTGCGTCCTCAACTCGTGAACGGTGACGGTCTCGGCGGTCACGCGGGCGGGGCTCCGTACGACCGCGTCATCGCCACGTGCGGCGTGCGCGACGTCCCGTTGGCGTGGATCGAGCAGACGCGGCCGGGCGGGGAGATCCTGGCCCCGGTCGGGGGCTGGATGCACGCCTCCGAACTCGTCCGCCTCACCGTCCACGACGACGGCACCGCGAGCGGTCCGGTCCTCGACGGGCACGTCTCCTTCATGCCGGCCCGGCCGCAATCGCCTCCGCCTCTTGGGGTGTTGCCCGATCTGACCGGCGCGGACGAGGAGCCCTGCGCCCTGGGCGCCGACACGTTGGACGACTGGACCACGCGCTACGTCGCGCAGTCGGCGGTCCCGACGGTCCAACGGCTCACGTTGCCGCATGAGGACGGCCGCACGCTGCACGTTCTGCTCGACGTCACCGCACAAGCGTGGGCCTGCCTCACGCAGGACGACGCGGGCCACTGGTCCGTACGCCAGACAGAACCCGAACGCCTGTGGGACGCGATCACGGAACGCGTGACGGCGTGGCGCGCGGCGGGGGGACCGGAGGCCGGGCGACTGCGATGGCATGTCGGACCCGACGGGCAACGGCTCACGTGGGAATGAGCCCTCCCGAACCGCCTGCGGCACACCGAGGCCCCGTTCGCCCCACGCAGAGATGCGTGCGGGGGGCGGGCGGGGCCTCGATCGAGCGGAGCTACTTCTTCTTGCCCTGGGTCTTGCCGGGGACCTTGGTGAGCTGGGTTTTTGCTGGTCGGGGGCGGTGGGTACGGCTGCCTGGTGGTCGTCGTTGGTTGTCCTTGGCCCCTATTGAGCGTCCTCGGGCGGCCCAGAGACGGCCCAGCTTCTGTGCGCCCGGTTGACGGCTGGCACCTTCGATGTCCGGTCTGCACGTCAGCCGACGGCAGTCAGCCACGATGGTGGGGGCATCGACCGACCAGGCGCGCGTGTCTCGCTGCACGTCCACCGGCCTTCACCACGCTGCGAGTGCCGTCGACCAGAGGCAAGAGGCGGCGGCCAGCACGCGAGGAGGAAGCCCTGAGCCCTCAGCTTGGGAAGCTGCGAGCATATGACACTGAGTCAGGGGCTTGCCTGGGGAAACTGCCTGAATGCGGCTGCTCGATTGGTGCTGTGTTCACCGTGGTTCCCGATGTTCCCTGTTCGATCTGGTGCGCCTGCGGTGCGGAGGGACCGCCACGTCAACTCCCCTGAGGCGCCGCCCCGTAGCCAGAGTCACCGCACCGAACCTGCCCCTCGCCCCAAACCGGTAGACCCTTAGTTTTGTCCGTGATATTTTCACGCCCATGCTTAAGGATGAGCTTGAGCGGGTCCGCAATGCCTTGGCGGATCTTTGCGAACCCCTCCACGACGTCTTTGCTTGGGCTGGTCAACGCAGGTCCGAGGCGCTTCCGGAGCTGGTGCGGCCCGAGTACAACTGGCATGGCACGCACACCGTCAGGGCCCTCGCGCACCACCGGCTCCGTAGGACGAATCTGGGCGTGTGGACTCTTTCGGGCAACCATGCCCGGAACGGTGAACTCTGGCTGACAGACAGCGACTACTCGCTGCGAGTTCTGCATGCGCTGAACGAGAGAGACGTGCCCCCTCCGGGGCCAAACCTGGCCCGGCGCGCATACTACCACAACCCGCCCCTGCCGCTTCAGGAGAAGCTCGATGGGCCGGCCAATGACAAGCTCATCGCCCTGTGGCGCCTGGACCCGAGCGGAGCTCCCTCTTTCAGGGTGGTTCGACCGATCGGGAAGTGGCGCTTCGGGGGCACTGCGAAGACGGATCTAGACTTCCCCCTGCCGGAGACGGCTGTAGACATGAGAAGCCTCCACTTCGAGCCCGCTGACGAGGGCCTTGAAGACGTGAGGCTCCCAGAGGAGGAGGAAGGCAAATGACCACGGTGCTTGGGCCTTCACCTGGTGAGCGCCTGCGCACCCTGCGAGAGTTGCTCGGACTCACCGGAGCTGCACTGTCTGATATGTGTGGTATGAGTAAGAGTTGGATCTCTCAAGTCGAGACCAAGGCTCGGGAGGCCTCCGAGGAAGGCCTCCGAGCCGTAGCTGAGAGCACCGGAACGCCGATGTCTTTCTTCTACGCGCGTCCCTCGTCTATCCCTCTCGATTCATTGCACTTCCGGAAACTCGCGTCTGCAAGTCGCACTGTCACGAAGCGCGTTCAAGCTTTCTATAGCGAAAGCTATCGGATTACTGAAGACCTATTGCGTGATGCCAAATATCCGGCACCCCCTCTCCCCTATGCGACGTCAGACGACCTCGCAATGGACGATATCGAGGAACTAGCCGCGCAGACCAGAGAGGCATTGCGCATTGCTCCAGACAAGCCAATTCCGAATCTGACCCGCGCGATGGAGCGGTCCGGAATCGCAGTGGCACCTATTGTGCTTACCGATCCGGCCGGGGAAGAACAAAGTGGCACACAGCATCATTTCGGCCTATCTCACTGGGGCGGAATCGGAGACGTAGCGCTCGTGGCTTACTTCCCCGGGGCGCAAGGAGACCGCGATCGCTTTACGCTTGCTCACGAGCTAGGCCATTTGGTACTGCACACGTTTCGTCCACACGCTAAAGACCCAGAGGCAGAAGCGAATAGCTTTGCGGCAGCGCTGCTCGTTCCGAAAAGTCGCGCCACTGTGGATATTACCGATCGGCTATCGTTGACGGGATACGCACGCCTGAAGGCGACGTGGGGAGTTTCTATTCAGGCATTGATTATGCGCGGTCATGCCATTGGAAATATCAACGAGAGCCGCAAGCGCTCGCTCTTCGTTCAGCTGACTCAACGAGGCTGGCGTAAGGAAGAGCCTGTAACCGTAGGACATGAATATCCTCTCTTGCTATGGACAATGCTGGAGAGGGGGTATGGGTCGAAGCCGTACCTGTCGGCGGCGGAAGAACTAGCGATCCATCCGACGGTTCTGCGCTCTATCGCACCGACTCCTGCTAGTAAATCTGCCGCGAGGCAGGTTATGCAACCAGAAAAGCAAGCTGATGTGCTTGAGTTTCGCCGTTCGTCGAAGCGTCCTGACGGTGCTCTCGACGTAGCTGTCCGCTGACCGTCCTCTCGCAGGTGCAGAGGGTGTTTGTGGGGCCGCTGGCTGACTGCGCTGGCGCGCCCTGCGCGGTTTGGGCGATCGCTAGGCAGGGCTTGGCACAATGTGAGGAGTTAGCCAATGCGTCGAGAGGCTCGCATACTCAAAGAAAAGTCGCTAGCATCGCTTACAAATGCTGTTACAGCATTCAACTCTCCACAGGCTAGCGGGATCCGAGTCACAATCGTCCTAATGTCCACTCAGCATGCCTTTGAAATGTTGCTGAAGTCTGCTCTAGTGCAGCAGCGCGTTGACGTGTTTGATCGCGACGCCGATATGAGCTTCGGCTTCGACAAATGCGTCAATTTGTGCACCGAGAGGTTGCAGGTCTCCACCCAGGAGGCCGGGTTCTTGCGGATGCTTGCCAAGTTGCGAGACGCAGAACAGCACTGGTATGGAGTGGTTTCAGAAGGAATTCTGTACACGTGCATGAGAGCTGCGGTGACTCTTTTTGATGAGCTGCTTCGCCGTGCCTTCTCAGAATCTCTAGCGAAACACCTGCCGGATCGAATTCTTCCTATATCCACTTACCCGCCTAAGCATATACAAGCCTTGATTGATGAGGAGTTCAGGCAAGTTCAGGAGCTCTTGCGACCTGGCAAACGTCATGGCGCGGAAGCGCGTGGAAGAATACGAACGCTACTGGCCATTCAGGCTCTAGAAATCGAAGAATTTCGCATCAGTGAGCGTGATATTGATAAATTTGAACAAGGGGTCAGGAAAGGTGAAGGGCGGGCTGATTTGCTGCCGAACCTGTCCACTGTAGGAACAGAAGTCAGTGGTGAAGGCATTAATGTGACGGTGCACTTCACTAAGACTCAAGGCGCTCCCGTCCGCTGGGCTGGCGGTGATGACGCAGCGGCTGCCGTTAAGGTGGAGGATCTCTGGAATAAGTTCCATTGGACTCGGGGAAAGCTGGCAGCGAAGCTCGGTCTCAGCACCGGTTACGCCGCCGCACTAAGGTGGAAGCTGGGCATCGATGATGATGAGAGCTGTCACATGCATAGATTCCACAATAGAACTCGCATCGATGGCTATTCGGACAACGCCTTCCGTAAGATGAAGGAAGTGATGACTGCACCAGGCTTCGATATTCGGGCCATCTATCAAGAATATCGGTTTAGGAATTCGATATAAGGTGCGCTTCCGGCATTGGAGGTAGTTGGACAAGCGGGGGAGTCTCGATGACTCAATCAAGCCCATGATGCGCCGCCGATCCGTGGGGGCGGCGCATCACGGGCAACGCAGGCTTTGAGGCCTGACTTCATCCTTATCAGGTCGATCACGGGGAGTTGGCGACATCGGTCAACCGGCTCGGGTGCCTCGGTTGATCATCCGCCACTGATTGCCGACATCCGACCCTGTTGGTCAGCGCACTTAAGCGGCAAAACGTGCACTAAGACTTGGCTAAAAACGATTGACTGCTACTCCACCACACAAGCCCATACTCACTCCAGCTCCCATCCCGTCCGCCGTCGACCCACACACCGTGGAGCGGGCGTGGCTCATGGCGTCCAGGTGGAGCGCGCCACTGTACGAACGACCTGGACGCCATGAGCCGCGGCTGCTCGGCTCTGCCTGGGTCGACGGCGGACGGGATGGGAGCACCCCGCGCACGCCACTACGGGCCCGCACTCGGGAACGGCGCCCCTCCATCCCGGTGCTGGCCGATCCCCTGCCGGAGGCATCGTTCTGACCGCGGCCGCTCCCATGCGGAACTCGAGTCGCGGCCTTCGGCTCGTTGATGTACGCGCGGCACGGGCGCCGGCCGGGCTGGAGCGGGGCGGAGACAGGAGCGCAGGCCCGGCCGGGGGTCGGGCCGCGCGCGGGGAGCGGAGCGAGCCGCCTTGAACCCGTAGAGAAGGTTGTTACTCACCGGCTCCGCAGGCTCCGCGGAGCGAGCGTTGGCCTTGGGGTGAACTGACTTGCACACGGCGGGAGCTGGGCTGCCTGGCGGTTGGCCAGTGTCAGGAAGATGACCGGGCGGGCTGTCCAGGTGATCCGCGTGCTTCGGTGGTGGATCGTGAAGGCGCACTGCTCGCCGCTCGCCAGGGCTTCCAGGTCGGCTACGTAGCCTCCGCTGAGCCACTCCCAGGCGTTCGCGAACGCGTTGCGGTCGAGTGCTGAGGCGATCGTGCGGACTGCGATGCGAATCCAGCGGATCGACGTGACTGCGTTCGGGGCGTCGAGCGACGCGAGCAGCGCCGGCACTTCGCCGGTTGCCGGGCTCTGGGTCCAGCACTCGCACCAGTACCCCGGGGTGACGAGCGGAGCGTTCGGCTTCATCGGGCGGCTCCCGTCGGGCGGGCCGTCAGGGCGTAGCGCATCGGGTCGTCGAAGACGGTGAAGACATAGGGCTCGCCGCTGGCCAACAGCGCTAAGGCGCGTTCGTGTTCGGCGGTGTCGTTGATCCAGTGGCGGCCTGGTCGTGCGGCTCGTGGGTCGAGCTGGTCGGTGATGTCGCGGGCTCGGCGCATGAGCCATCGCAGGGCGAGACGTGGTGTGGCGGCCGGGAGCGCGCCAAGGGGGAAGCACTGGCGGTCGTCGGGGGTGTATGCGACCGCTTCGCACTCGTACGGGGCCTGCGGCCTGCGGTCCGGTGGGACTCCGCCCCCGCTGCCGCCGGGGTCCGCCCATGCGGAATCCATGGATGTGGCGAAAGCGGCTGTGCTGAGCGGCTGACTGCTCGTATACTCGTGCATACAAGTTGCTTTCTGCTAGTAGGCCGCCATGGGTAGGGATTACGGGCTAGACGAGTTTCACGCCGTCATGGGCGCGGACGGCTGGCGGGGACGCTGCGTCGAGGGCGTCCAGGACGCGGATCGCGTAAGCCTCGTCGGCGAGTTCGGCCACTTCCTCGCGGGTCGCCCAGCGAAGTGCGCGGGTCTCCGCGCCCGTGGTCGGGCTGCCGTCGATCGCCTCGCAGCGGAAGACCATGGAGACGATCAAGCGGGACATGTTCTTGTAGATCCCGGTCAGGGTCGCCGGAAGCGCGATCTTGATGCCGGTCTCTTCGAGTACCTCGCGCTGCAACGCGTCCGGGACGGTCTCGCCGGACTCCAGGACTCCGCCGGGCGGCTCCCACTGGCCGTTGTCCCGGCGCTGGATCAGCAGGGCACGGCCGCAGTCATCCACGATGACTCCGGCGACGCTCACGGAGTGCGGACGCTCGATCGGCACGGTGGGGACCCTCTCGGCTGGCTAGGCTTCCCACCGTAGCAACAAAAGTCAGCCGCTCGTCTAGATACCTAAAGGAGTGGATATGCCCTCTGCGTCTCCCACCGTTCTCGGGGCGCTTGACCCGACCAGCGACCGCGCGGTGTTCCGGCAGATCGCCGACCAGCTGCGCGAAGCGATCGACAAGGGCCGCTTCAAGGAGGGCGACAAGCTCCCCTCGGAGGCCGAGCTGGTGGAGCACTACGGCGTCTCGCGGATGACCGTACGCAACTCGCTGTCCGTCCTCCAGGGTGAGGGCCTGGTGGTCTCCGAGCACGGCAAGGGCGTCTTCGTCCGTCCCCGGCCTCCGGTTCGGCGGCTGGCCTCGGATCGCTTCGCCCGCCGGCACCGCCAGCAGGGCAAGTCCGCCTTCACGGTGGAGGCCGAAGCCGCGGGCTCCCGACCGGAGGTCGACAGCCTGGAGGTCAAGGAAGAGCGACCCACCCAGGAGATCTCGACTCGGCTCGGCGGACCTCGCCGGGTGCTCGCGCGGCGCCGCCGCTACCTGCTGGACGGGCGGCCGGTCGAGTTCGCCGTCTCCTACCTCCCGCTGGACCTGGCCAGCGAGACACCGATCGCCGAGCCGAACCCCGGGCCCGGCGGCATCTACGCCCGGCTGGAGGAGAACGGCCACCGCCTGGACCACTTCGACGAAGAGGTCTGCGCCCGGATGCCCTCCCCGCAGGAGGCCAAGACGCTCCGGCTCGCCGCCGGGGTCCCAGTCATCCATCTGATCCGCACCGCATACGACACCGAGGGCCGCGCGGTGGAGGTCTGCGACACGGTGATGGCGGCTGACGCCTACGTTCTCGCGTATCAGCTTCCGGCCACCTGACCTGCGGCGATGCCGGCGTTCCTGGGTCTTGTCCCGAACTCGTACACATCGGCACGGAAACTCGTATAGACGAGTAGCCCTCCCTCGTGTCATAGTGGCTCCGTTCCCGGCTCCCCGGGGGCAAAGAACACAGCTTGTCTAGACGACTAGCTGTCATGACGGGAGAGAGCTTTGCGTTCCATTCGAGTCGAGACCTCGGCGGCCACGATCCTGCTGACCGAGGCCCCGGAGAAGAAGGTCAAGGACCGCAGGTCCGGCGAGATCGCCACCGATCCGGTGACAGGTGAGGTGCTGTGGACGGTCGGCGTGGTCTACATCGAGGGTGGTGAGTCGTCGTTGATCAAGGTCACGGTCCCCGAGCGCGGAGTCACCGAAGGGCTGACCCTGGGGGCGCCGGTCTCGCTGGTCGACCTGGTGGCCCGGCCGTGGGAGTCGACGTTCAACGGGCAGCAGCGGCACGGCATCGCCTACCGCGCGGCCGTCGTCGCCCCGGCGGCCTTCCCGGCCGAGGTGGGGGCCTGACCGCCGTGTCCGACGTGTTGACGCTGATGGAGGTGGGAGGTCCCGCTGCCGGTCTGGTCGGCGGGGCCGCCTACCTGCGGGCCAAGCATCCTGCCGCGTACTGGTCGACGGCCGGTCTGCCGGTCTCGACGGCCCGGCTGATCGGCTCCTACGGCTCGGTGATGGAGGCCTGTGGACTGACCGTGGCTCCGTCACGGCTGAGGGTGCTGGCGGTGCGGTCGATGACTCGGCGGGAGGTGCGGCCGGTTCCGCCCAGGCGCGGGATCATCCGTCCGACCGCGACCGGGATGCGTATTCGGCTGCGGCTGGCGCCGGGGCAGGAACCGCAGGACGTCGCCGCCGCGGCCGAACGGCTCCGGCACGCCTGGGGCGTGCACGCGGTCTACGTCTCGGTGGTCAAGCCGGGCGTGGTCGAACTGCGGCTCGTCGGCTTCGACGTGCTGCGCAAGGTCCGCATGCCCCGGAAGGTGCAGGGTGGGTTCCTGCGGGTGCCGGTGGCGCTGCGGGAGGACGCGACCGCGTTCGTCCGCGACTACCGGGCCATACCGCACCAACTCACGCTCGGCGCCACCCTGTCGGGGAAGTCGATGTTCCTGCGCCACCTCGTTGCCGGGCTCGCCCGCCAACCGGTCGCGCTGGTCGGGGTCGACTGCAAGCGCGGGGTGGAGCTGGCCCCGTTCGCGCCCCGCCTGTCGGCGCTGGCCACCGACCCGGAACAGGTCGCCGAGCTGCTGCCGGTGCTCGTGCGGCTGATGGAGGAACGGTACGACCTGATCAAGGCCCGGCAGGGCATCGCCCCGTCGACGCCGGACGAGGAGATCACCTCTGACGTGTGGGGGCTGCCGGAGGGTGAGCGGCCGGTGCCGGTCGTCGTGGTCATCGATGAGGTGGCCGAGCTGTTCATGGTCGCCACCCGTAAGGATGAGGAACTGCGGGACGAGTTGGTAACCCAGCTCATCCGCCTCGCCCAGCTCGGCCGCGCCGCCGGCATCTACCTGGAGGTCTGCGGCCGGCGCTTCGGCGCCGAGCTGGGCAAGGGCGCCACCATGCTGCGGGCCCAACTCACCGGCCGGATCTGCCACCGCGTCAACGATGAAGCCTCCGCCAAGATGGCGCTCGGCGACATCGCCCCCGAAGCGGTCGACGCCGCGTGCGCCATCGCCCCGGAACGCCCTGGGCTGGCTGTTGCCGGGGACACCTCGGGCGGCTGGTCCCGGATCCGCACCCCGTACCTGTCCCTCGCCGCCGCTGCCGCCGTCTGCGCCGAGTACACCGACCTCGTACCGCGCGTGCCCGCGCTCGATCCGTTCCGGCCCGCGGTACCGGCTCCACCTGTCGACCGCCCGGTGACGCTGGTCAAGCCGCTACCCGCCACCGACTGAGCGGCTTCTTCCCGACGGTCGGCGCGACCGCCTCGCGCCAGGTCCCAACCCCCGCCATGCCTGATCTGCCGGGAGGAAACCACTCGTGTCTCGTCCCACCGTTTCCGAGGTCTCGGCGTTCCTCGCCGACCTGAGGTCCCACCACGACGACCCCTCGGCGTACGCCGACCTCATGGCCCGCAAGGCGGACCTCCTCGAACGCATCGCCGCCGACCGCCCCGACGACCCCGAGGCCGCCCAGATCGCTGCCGCTGCCCGCGCCCGCGCCGAACGACTCACCAGCAACTGATGCAAGGAAGGAGGCCGCGCCATGCGCGCGTACCTAACCCGTGTTGACGCGGTGCTCGTCCAAGCCGTCATCGCCGCCGCGCTGTCCTTCGCCCACCTGCACGACATCGCCGCGCTCGCTGGTCAGAGCGGATGGAAGGCGTGGGCCTACCCCGTCTCGGTGGACCTGCTGCTCGTCGCAGCCTGGCGACGGCTCCGTGGTGGCACCTCGCGGGCGGCGGCATGGTGCTGGTTCGTCATCGCGCTCACCGCGTCCCTCGGCGCGAACGTCGCCACCGCTGGACTGCTCGACGTGCACGCCGTCCCGGCCTGGCTGCGCATCCTCGTCGCCGGATGGCCCGCGGTCGCCTTCCTCGGCGGAACGCTGCTCGCCCACACCGTCGAACCGCCGGCCCAAACCGACCTCGAAGCGGCGCCCGAACCTGTTGCTGTCGCTGCCGAGTTGGGCTGCCGCGAACCGACCCCGGAAGCGCCCCCCGCCGCACCGCCGACCGCTGCGGCGCCCTCGGTCCCCCCGGTACCGCCGACCGTCCCCGCGGCCCTGATCGACCACGCCCGCAAGGTCGCCGCCGACCACCACGCCCGCACCGGCCACCCGATCGACACCCCGACCCTGCGCGCCCGCCTCGGCGTCCCCGCACCACTCGCCGAAGCCATCGCCGCCCAACTCTGACAAGGAGAGCTGCTCGTGCCCGCCAACCGCCGCTTCCGCAACGTCGTGCGCATCGGCCCCGTCCGCGTCGGCACCGCCTACGACCACCACGGCCGCGAGAAGCACACCGCCGCCTGCACCGCGCCCCGCTGCGGCTTCTCCGCCGACTACGACTCCCGCGCCGCCGCCGAGCTGGCCGCCCGCACCCACCGCTGCCCCGTCCGCTGAGAGAAGGTTCCGACCCCGTGTCCGTCACGCTGCCGCTGGTCTTCGTCCTGGGCGTCATCGCCTGGGCCGCCATCAAGTTCATGGGCATCCGCCTGTGGGTCGCCGTCGTCATCGCACTTTTCGGCTTCTACCTCGCCCACACCTTCCTCGCCCCCGCCGTGGAGTCCGGCGCCCGCACCGGCGTGCACATCTTCAATGGACAACACACCTAGACGAGTAGAGGAGATCGCTCCCGTGTTCCTCCGCCCCGAGTACCCCGAGGCACCGACCTTCCCGACCGCTGTCACCGCCGACCCGGTCATCCCGACCCAGGCCACTCACCCGCAGCACGCCCCGGCGCCGTGCTCCTGCCGGCACTCCGCCGCCGCCGTCCCGGCTCCTCGCCGGTCCGCCGCGCCCCTCGTCGCCGCCGGTGCGGGCGGAGTCGCTGCCGTGATCGCCGTCGGCGTCGTGCTCACCGCGCTCCTGGCCACCGTCGCGGTCACCGCCGTGTCCGTCGCCGTCTGCGCCCTCGTCCTGCGCGCCCTGCTCGCCGACACCCGCCGCCACCGCTGAAAGGAGACACGCACCCGATGGCCACTCGCACCACCCCGCCACCCCTCCACGACCTCGCGGACCTAGCCTCCCTGGGCACCATGCCCGCCCTGCTCCGGCAACTCTCCGGCCTGGGCGGGTGTGCCCGTCCCATCCGGCTCGACGGCCACCGCACCGAGTACGCCTTGGACACCGCCACCGGCGAGATCGGCCCGGCCGTCCACCGGTTGACCTCCGACAGCCTGCCGGCCGGTCACCTCCTGGTCCGCTGCAACAACCGCCGCACCACCCGCTGCCCCGCCTGCGCCGAGACCTACCGCCGCGACACCTACCACCTGATCACCGCCGGCCTGCGCGGCGGCAAAGGCACCCCGGAGCATGTCGCGACGCACCCCCGGGTCTTCGCCACCTTCACCGCACCGTCCTTCGGCCCGGTCCACAACCGCCCCGACTCCGGCCGTTGCCGCTGCGGCGTCCAGCACCCGCAAGATGCCACCGAGTTGGGGACCCCGCTCACTCCGCAGACGTACGACTACGAGGCGGCCGTCCTGTGGAACGCGCACGCGGGAGCCCTGTGGCGCCGGTTCTCCATCTACCTCCGCCGGGAGATCGCCAAGCGCGCCGGACTGTCCCAACGCGCCTTCCGCCACCACGCCCGCGTGTCCTTCGCCAAGGTCGCCGAGTACCAAAAGCGCGGCGCCGTCCACTTCCACGCGGTCATCCGCCTTGACGGCCCCACCGGCGGCGACACCCCGCCCCCGGCCTGGGCCACCGCCGAACTGCTGACCGACGCCATCCGCGCGGCCACCGCCAAAGCCACCGTCACCGGTCCGGTCATCGACGGCCGGGAGCACGCCTTCGCCTTCGGCCGCCAGCTCGACATCCGCCCCATTCGCACCGCCGACTTCACCACCGGCACCGACCTGACCGAACGCGCCGTCGCCGCCTACATCGCCAAGTACGCCACCAAAGGCGCCGAGACCGCCACCGGCACCCTCGACCGCCCGCTCAAGCTCCTCGCCGAACTCGCCCACCTCGACATCACCGACCACGCCCGCCGCATGATCCGCACCGCCTGGACCCTCGGCGCCCGCCCCGATCTCGAACACCTCCGCCTCCGCGCCTGGGCCCACATGCTCGGCTTCCGCGGCCACTTCTCCACCAAAACCCGCCGCTACTCCACCACCCTCGGCGCCCTGCGCACCGCCCGTGCCCAATGGCGCCGCCTGCAAGCCGCCCTCGCCCACGACGACCTGGCAGCCCTGGCCCCTGAGGAGGACGAGACGACGCTCGTCCTCGCCCACTGGACCTTCGCCGGCACCGGCCTGACCCCCGCCGAGGAATGGCTCGCCGCCAGCCTCACGCCCGCCCCAGGAACGGAAGGAGAACCCACCCATGGCTGACCGACGCCTTGCCGTTGCCGACGTGGCCGCTGTTCCACGGGCCTTGCCCGCTCGGTACCTCACGCCGGAAGACCTGGTGTCGATGTTTGATCTGCCGAGCGTCGAGACGGTCTACCAGTGGCGCCGCAAGCGCACCGGTCCGCGAGGATTCCGGGTCGGCCGCCATCTCCGTTTCGACCCGGACGACGTACGCACTTGGGTGGAGTGCCAGCTCAAGGGGGCTGCTGCCTGATGGCCGGACACATCCAGGACCGCTGGTACAAGGAAGAGAAGGGGTCGGACGGCAAGACTCGCAGAGTCAAAACCGAGCGCTACGGCACGGGCATGCGCTACCGCGCCCGCTACGTCGGCCCGGACGGCACCGAGAAGTCCAAGAGCTTCCCCGACCGTCAGAAGCGGCTTGCCGAACAGTGGCTCTCGCAGACTGAAGCGGACATGACGCGGGGGCAGTACATCGACCCACGCGCGGCTCGGATCACCTTCCAGCAGTACGCCGAGAAGTGGGTGACCCACGCGCCGGACCCGAACACTCAGGCCTCGATGGAGTCACAACTCCGGTTGCACGCCTATCCCTACCTGGGGTCGCGCCCTCTCGGCTCCTTCCAGCCCGCTCACATCCGCGATTGGGTGCGGCAGCTCCAGGAGAACGGCGTCCGTGGCTCGTACGCCCGGACGATCTACTCCAACGTGCGCGCTGCTCTCAGCGCGGCCGTCGACGACGGGCACCTTCCCCGGAACCCATGCGCCGCCCGCTCAGTTCGTCCACCGGCTGTGGACAACAAGCGCGTCGTGCCCTGGACGCCGGAACGAGTCTTCGCCGTCCGGGCCGGCATGCCTGACCGCTACCAAGCCATGGTCGACCTGGGCGGCGGCTGCGGCCTTCGACAGGGCGAGATCCTGGGCGTGGCCGTCGACGCGATCGACTTCGAGTCGGACACGCTCCACGTGGTCCAGCAGCTCAAGCTGAGCCGCAGCAAGCCCGTGTTCGCCCCGCCCAAGGGCGGCAAGCTCCGCGACGTGCCGCTTCCCGGTCCAGTCGCGGACGCCCTCCGGGCCCACATGAAGCGGTTCCCGCCGGTCGAGATCACCTTGCCGTGGAAGGTGGCGGACGGACCTCCTATAACCAAGCGGCTGATCTTCACCGGACCGCGCGGCGGGCACGTCTGGCGTACGTCCCTCAACGAGGAGGCGTGGAAGCGGGCGCTGGCCTCAGCCGGGGTGATCCCTACACGGAAACCGGGTGAGCCGTACGCCGAGTCCCGCGAGAACGGCATGCACGCCCTCCGTCACTTCTACGCCTCGGTGCTCCTGGACGCGGGGGAGAACATCAAGGCCCTCGCCGAGTACCTCGGCCACTCGGACCCCGGCCTGACGCTCCGCGTGTACGCGCATCTCATGCCCTCCAGCCAGGAGCGCACCCGCAAGGCCGTGGCCGCCGTCTTCGACACGGCCCAGTCCGCCGAACTCAGCACCTGACGGCCCAGCGACGGCCCAGAGGCAGCGAAAAGCCCCCTGCCAGCGGAAGAACCGCAGGTAGGGGGCTAATTCGTGGGCGCTTACTTCTTCTTGCCCTGGTTCTTGACCGCCTCGATGGCTGCCGCTGCCGCGTCCGGGTCGAGGTACGTGCCGCCGGGGTTGGTCGGGCGGAAGTTCTCGTCCAGGTCGTAGACCAGCGGGATGCCCGTGGGGATGTTCAGGCCCGCGATGTCCGCGTCGGAGATGCCGTCCAGGTGCTTGACCAGGGCGCGCAGCGAGTTGCCGTGGGCGGCGACCAGGACCGTGCGGCCGGTCAGGAGGTCGGGGACGATGCCGTCGTACCAGTACGGCAGCATCCGCGCGACGACGTCCTTGAGGCACTCGGTGCGCGGGCGGGCCTCCGGCGGGATCGTCGCGTAGCGCGCGTCGTCGCTCTGGGAGAACTCGGTGCCGTCCTCCAGCGCGGGCGGCGGGGTGTCGTACGAGCGGCGCCAGAGCATGAACTGCTCCTCGCCGAACTCCGCCAGCGTCTGCGCCTTGTCCTTGCCCTGGAGCGCGCCGTAGTGGCGCTCGTTCAGCCGCCAGGTGCGGTGAACCGGGATCCAGTGGCGGTCGGCGGCCTCCAGCGCGAGCTGCGCGGTGCGGATGGCGCGCTTCTGGAGGGAGGTGTGGACGACGTCCGGCAGCAGGCCCGCCTGGACGAGCAGCTCGCCGCCGCGGACGGCTTCCTTCTCGCCCTTGTCGGTCAGGTTGACGTCCACCCAGCCGGTGAACAGGTTCTTCGCGTTCCACTCGCTCTCGCCGTGGCGGAGGAGGATCAGCTTGTACTGAGCAGCAGCCATGGTCGTGAGCCTAGTCGAAAAGCACTGGCGGGCCCCGGGGCGACCCCCGTAAGCTACGAATCACTGTTTCACCTATTACCTCGTTCCGTCTGCCGCCGCACTGCCGCTGTCCGCGTTCCGGTCGGCGACGGGCACCGCGCCACGCCGCACCACATCCAGCCGCACCACATCCATCGGGGGAATCACCTTGGCCGCCGCCGCTTCAGGATCCGGATCCGTACCGCTCTCCGCCCGGCTCGCCGGAGCCGCCCGCGACACCGCCGGCGGGCTGCCGCGCGCCTTCTGGTGGCTGTGGACCAGCACGCTGATCAACCGGCTCGGCGGCTTCGTCACCGTCTTCCTCGCGCTCTACCTCACCGTCGACCGCGGCTACCCCGCGGCGTACGCGGGTCTGGTCGGCGCGCTCTACGGGCTCGGCGGGGCCGGTGGGGCGTTGCTCGGCGGGGTGCTGGCGGACCGCTGGGGGCGGCGCTCGACGATGCTCGCGGCGCAGCTGGGCACTGCGGTCGCGACGGCCGCGCTGGGGTTCGTCCGCGGGCCGGTGGCGATCGCGGCGGTGGCCTGCGCGGTCGGCGTGGCGAGCAACACCTCGCGGCCCGCCGTGCAGGCGATGATGGCGGACGTGGTGCCGGCGCCGGACCGGCTGCGGGCGTTCTCGCTCAACTACTGGGCGATCAACATCGGTTTCGGCGTCTCCGCGGCCGGTGCGGGCGTCATCGCGGCCCACGGCTACCTGCTGCTCTTCCTCCTCGACGCGCTCACCACCGTGCTGTGCGCGCTCGTCGTCTTCGTCCGTATCCCGGAGTCGATGCCGTCAACCACGGTGACCAGCACAGTCGTCGAGGCGCCGGGGAGCCTGGTCGACGTGCTGCGAGACCGGCGGTTCATGGCGCTCGTCGGGATCACGTTCCTGTTGGGAACGGTGACGCAGCAAGGGACCACCACGCTCGCGGTGTCGATGGGCCGCTCCGGGCTGACGCCCAGTCAGTACGGCCTGGTCATCGGGCTGAACGGGCTGCTGATCGTGCTGTTCCAGATCCCGCTGACCCGGCTGACGCGGGGGCGCGGGCGGACCGGGCTGCTGGTGGCGGCGGCGCTGCTGCTGGGGTGGGGGTTCGGGCTGACCGCCTTCGCCGGGTCGGCCGGGTTCTACGCGCTGACGGTGGTCGTGTGGACGCTGGGCGAGATGCTCCAGGCGCCGACCTCGACCGCGGTCGTCACGGAGATGTCGCCGACCCGGGCCCGGGGGCGCTATCAGGGCATGTACACGCTGGCGTGGTCGGCGGCGTCGTTCGTGGGACCGCTCGCGGGCGGCGTCGCGTTGCAGGCCTGGGGCAGCGCGATGTGGCTCGCCTGCGCGGGCGTGGGAACGGTGGCGGCGCTGGGCTACTGGCTGCTGCTGCGGAGTCGTGGCGACCGCCCCCGCGATCCCGCCGACCCCGCGGCCCCTTCCCGTCCAGCCGCCCACCCCGCGACGACCTCCCGTCCAGCCGCCCACGCCCCGGCCGCCCATGCCCCCGGCGCCTACGCCTCCCCCGACTCCGGCGACCGCTCCTCCCCCGACGTCCCCTCTCCCGTCAGATGACGGAACGCCTCCAGGTTCCGCGTCGACTCCCCCCGCGACGTCCGCCACGCGTACTCCCTGCGGATCGCCTCCGCGAAGCCCAGCTCCAGCAGGGTGTTGAAGCTTCCGTCCGCGTTCTCCACGACCGACCCCAGCAGCCGGTCGACCTCCTCGGGGGTCACCGCGGACAGCGGGAGGCGGCCGGTGAGGTAGACGTCGCCGAGGCGGTCGACCGAGTAACTCACCCCGTACATCCGCACGTTGCGCTCCAGCAGCCAGCGGTAGACCGCCTCGTGGTTCTCGTCGGGGTGGCGCACGACGAACGCGTTGACGGCGAGCGTGTGGCGGCCGACCGTCAACGCGCAGGTCGTGGCGAGTTTGCGGGTGCCGGGCAGCGTCACCACGTACGTGCGCGGTGAGCCCTCCGGGTGCTCCCAGTCGAGTTCCGCGTCCTTGAAGACCTGCTCAAGGACGCGGCACGCCGCCTCCTGCGTCCGTTCCGCCTCGCTCGCGCTCGCCATGGGGCCGATCGTAGGGCCTAGGCTCGCGCCGCCAGCCGGTGGTGCTGTACGGCACCCGTGTAGACGTCGGCCGTCGCGGCGGCGGAGGCGTCCCAGCCGAACGCGCGGGCGTGGTGGGCGGCAGCCGTGCCCAACTCTTCGACGAGCTGCGGGCGGTCCACGAAACGCCGCAGCACCCTCGCGTAGTCCGCCGGGTCGTGCCCGTCGATCAGGAAGCCGCTGACCCCGTCGCGCACCGCGACCGGCAGCCCGCCCACCGCCGAGGCGACGACCGGCGTGCCGCACGCCTGCGCCTCGATGGCGACCAGGCCGAACGACTCGCTGTGCGAGGGCATCACCAGCACGCTCGCCGCCCGGTACCAGTCCGCGAGCCGGTCCTGCTCCACCGGCGGCTGGAACCGCACCACGTCGCACAGACCCAGCCGCGCCGCCAGCTTCTGCAACCGTTCCGGCTTGGCCAGGCCGCTGCCGCTGGGCCCGCCGACCACCGGGACCACCAGCCGCTGCCGCAGTGACGGCACCTCTTCGAGCAGCAACGCGACCGCGCGCAGCAGCACGTCCGGCGCCTTCAGCGGCTGTATCCGGCCGGCGAACAGCGGGACCAGCGCGTGCTGCGGCAGTCCGAGGCGCTCGCGGGCGGCGGCGCGGCCGTCCGCCGGACGGAAGCGCTCCAGGTTGACGCCGGGGTGGACGACGGCGACCTTCTCGCGGGCGGCGGCGTAGTGCCGTACCAGCTCCTCCGACTCCTCCTCGGTGTTGGCGACCAGCCGGTCGGCCGCCTCGACGATCTGCGTCTCGCCGATCACCCGGGCCGCGGGCTCGGGTGTGTCGCCCTCGGCCAGCGCGGCGTTCTTCACCTTGGCCATGGTGTGCATCGCGTGCACCAGTGGCACGCCCCAGCGCTGCGCGGCCAGCCAGCCGACGTGGCCGGACAGCCAGTAGTGCGAGTGCACCAGGTCGTAGTAGCCGGGCCGCTGCGAGGCCTCCGCCTGCATCACGCCGTGCGTGAACGCGCACAGCTGCGCGGGCAGGTCCTCCTTGGCGAGGCCTTCGTACGGCCCGGCGTCGACGTGCCGGACCAGCACGCCGGGGGCCAGCTCCACCACGTCCGGCAGGCCGCCGGTCGTCGCGCGGGTGAAGACCTCGACCTCGATGCCCAGGTCGGCGAGGCGGCGGGCGAGTTCCACGATGTAGACGTTCATCCCGCCCGCGTCACCGGTGCCGGGCTGGTGCAACGGGGAGGTGTGGACGCTCAGCATGGCGACGCGTCTGACCCCCGCGGCGCCGGCGCGGCGCATGCGGCGCGGGACGACACCGTGAGTGTGCGTGCGGGCGCGACGCGCGCCCAGGCGGGGCACGTACTGGCTCACCGGCGGTCTCCTCCTACGGCTTGAGGTCTGCCACGGCCCGGGGCGGACACCCGCGCGATCGTCCCCTACGGTCGCCTCCGCGCCCCGTACGGTCATCCGGCGTCAGCCTGAGCCATAACCCGTAACCACGCTGTCACGGAGGTTGTTCCCGGGGCCGGGCGGGGACGTCCGGGGCGGGCCGCCAGAACACCCGGGGCCGGAGCCGCCACGGGGAGCGGCCGGGCCCCGCCGGGCGGCCCCTTAAGCTCGGCGCATGCCTGCCAAACCCGTCGGGGCGCCTACCCGCGGGACCACGAACCCCAACCGCCTGCGCCGGATGGACCGCTGGATCGCCGCCACCCAGGCCGCCCGCCTGCGCCGCGCCGAGCCCGCGCCGGTCTCCGTCGACCTCGGCTACGGGGCCGCGCCGTGGACCGCCGTCGAGCTGCTGGAACGGCTGCGGGCGGTCCGGGCGGACGCGCGGGTGGTCGGCATCGAGATCGACCCGGCGCGGGTCGCGGCGGCGGTGCCCTACGAGCGGCCGGGGCTGGCGTTCGCGCACGGCGGCTTCGAGGTGCCGCTGCCGGACGGCGTGCGGCCGACGCTGATCCGGGCGGCGAACGTGCTGCGGCAGTACGACGAGGGCGAGGTCGCCGCGGTCTGGGCCCGGCTGTGCGGGCGGCTGGCGCCGGACGGGCTGCTGGTCGAGGGCACCTGCGACGAGATCGGGCGGCGGCACGTGTGGGTGGCGCTCGGGCCGGCAGGTCCGCGCACGGTGACGTTCGCCACCCGGCTCGGATCCCTGGAGCGCCCCTCCGACCTGGCGGAACGGCTGCCCAAGGCGCTCATCCACCGCAACGTGCCGGGCGAACGGGTGCACACCTTCCTCACCGACTTCGACCGCGCGTGGGCGGCCGCGGCCCCGTTCGCGGCGCTGGGCGCGCGGCAGCGCTGGATCCGGGCGGTGCGGGCGCTGCGGGACGGCGGCTGGCCCCTGGCGGACGGCCCGACCCGCTGGCGGCAGGGCGAGATCACGGTGCGGTGGGAGGCACTGGCGCCGGAGGGATGGCCGGGACGCTGACGGAGGGGTGGCCGGGGCGCTGACGAAGGGGTGGCCGGGGCGCTGGCGGAGGGATGGCCACCGGGGCGGGACTGAAGCGGTCCGGGGACGCGCGTTTCCGGGCACGCGGTTCCGGCCTCCCCCTGCCACGACCCGTGATGTATGTCATGCCCGGCTCGCCCCGAGTCGCCCGGAAACCCGCTCCGACCGGCGGATATGCCCGCGGCCGTCGCGCGTCGCGGTCTCCCGGGCGGTCCGTGCGGGCCGCTATCGTCGCCAGGCATGCCCGGCGACCGCAGGACGTTCCACGGCCGCCACACCCTCGGGGGAGGGAAGGATCGACACGTGATGTCCGCTACCGGGCGGTCCACCGACCGGCAGTCAGACCAGCACGCCACCGCCGCGCCCGACCAGCGCCCGGTGGCGCTTCCGCGCCAGCGGGCCGCCGGTTCCCGACCGGAGCCGCCCGCCCCGGCGCCGTTCACCCTGCTCGTCGTCGGCGACGACCCGACGGGCTCCTTCGCCGCACCCGAACTCGTGGACGCCGCGGGCCACCGCGTCCGCATCCGCCGCGCCCGCAACCTCACCGAGGCGGAGCGCCTGCTGACCGACGACGTCTCGTGCGTCCTGCTCGACCTCGGCCTGGAGAGCGCGGAGGCCGGGGGCGACGGCGCCCGCCCCACGTGCGGCCTCGCCCCGCTGCGCGCGCTTCTGCGCCTGGCACCGACGACGGCCGTGCTGGCGCTGGCCGGTGGCGAACAGGACGCCGAACTCGCCGCCGAGGCGGTCCGCGTCGGCGCGCAGGACTACCTCTTCCGCGACGAGCTGACGGCCTCGCTCCTCAACCGGGCCATGCGCTACGCGGTCGAGCGCAAGCGCGCCGACATGGCGCACCTCCAGCTCACCGAGACCCGCCTGCTGGCCCAGGAGAACGCCCGTCTGGAACGCGGCCTGCTGCCCACGCCGCTGCTGGCGGGCACCGACGACCTGCGGTTCGCCGCCCGCTACCGGCCCGGCCGCAGCCGCGCGCTGCTCGGCGGCGACTTCTACGACGTCGTGCGCACCCCGGACGGCACCGTGCACGCCATGATCGGCGACGTGTGCGGTCACGGCCCCGACGAGGCCGCGCTCGGCGTCGAACTGCGCATCGCCTGGCGCGCGTTGACCTTCGCGGGCCTGAGCGGCGACCGGCTGCTGAGCACGCTGCAACGGGTCCTGGAGTGCGAGCGGCCGGACGACGAGATCTTCGCGACGCTGTGCACGCTGGACATCGCCCCGGACGGACGGCGCGCCTCGCTCGCCCTGGCCGGGCACCCGTCGCCGCTGCTGATCCGCCCCGGGCGCGCGGCGCGGCTGATGCCGTACGAGGAGCACGGCGGCCCGGCGCTGGGACTGCTGCCGGAGGCCGAGTGGGGCTGCCTCGACGTCGAACTGGGCCGCCCCGGCGAGCCGTGGAGCCTGCTGCTGTACACCGACGGCCTGATCGAGGGCCGGATCGGCGAGGGCACCGCCCGGCTCGGCACGGACGGGATGGTCGAGCTGGTCGAACGGCACGTCACCGCGGGCCTGCGGGGCGAAGCGCTGCTGGACGCCACGGTCACCGAGGCGGGCGAGCTCAACGGCGGCGAGCTGACGGACGACGTGGCGACGGTGCTGCTCGAACGCTGCGGAGCCGTCGAACGGACCTGAGGCGGCGGGCCCGGGGTCAGCGGCGGTTGAAACTCAGCGGCGGTTGAACGGGCCGTACGGGCCGTCGCTGCTGCTGCCGCGCTTGCTGCCGCCCAGGAATCGGCCGGTGCGGCGGCTGCCGGCGGAGACCTGCTTGAGCGCGGGCCGCACGTCCACGATGTAGACGATGACCGCCACCAGGCCCACGACGGGAAGTATCGACAGGATCGAGAACAGCTTCATCACCACGGCCGCGATGCCCAGGATGATCAGCCAGAAGCCCTTGTTCTTCTTGTCGGCGGCGCGGTAGGCGTCCTCGCGCTGGATCGCCGCGTTGACGAACGCGAAGAGCGCGAGGCCGAACAGCGCCCAGGAGAGCAGGGCGAACACGCCCGCGAAGCCTTCGATCAACATCCCGTCCACCACCTTGTCGTCCACCGTGGCCCACTGTCCGCCGCCACCGTACCCGTACAACGGGCCGGGCACCTCGTGCGTGCCCGGCCCGTCAACACGGCTCGGTGGTGGTCGCCCGTGCGGGCGACGTCACTCCGCGGGCTTGGCCGGAGTGGGCTTCTTCGGGGTGGTGCGCTTGGCGGCGGCCGGCTTGCGGACCGGCTGCGCGGGCTCGGCGGAGGGCTGCGCGGGGGCCGGGGCCTCGATGACCACGGCCAGGTCCTCGACGTGGTCGGCGGCCTCGCCACGCCAGGTCTTCACCGCGCCACGGCCGCGGTCGACCAGTCCGTTGTAGGTCTCGCCCGCCTTGACCGCGTACTCGGCGGCGCGGCCGACCTGCTGGAGGGCGAAGTCCTGGGCGTTGTCGCGCAGCTTGCGCAGGTCCAGCTCGACGCCGCCGATGACCTCGGTCAGCCGGGTCTGCACGTCCTTGGCCTGCTGGGTGACCCGCTCCTGGACGACCTTCGGGTCGGTGGCGCGCACCTTGCCGAGGCGCTCGGGCGCCTCGTCGCGCAGCTTCTCCAGCAGCGGGGGAACTTCGCGCAGCTTCGCGGCCGCCAGGTCGACGGTGCCGGCCGCCGCGTACAGCGGGGTGGCGTCGGCCAGGGCCTTGCGGACGTTGTCGGTGATCGCCATGAGGGTCCTCTTCGTCTGCTGTCTGTCGTCTGGGGTTACCGCGTCGGGTGTTGCGCGTACGTGTACTGCTGCCCGGCGGGCCGAACGCCTTCCGGAGGAAAACCGCCTGAAACCAGGTCTACCGGATCATTCGGGGATTCCGGGCACGTCGTCGCCGCCGGATCTCTGGCGAGGGGCGGGCGGCGGGCTGTCCGGCGGGGCGTCGGCCACGCCGTTCTCGCGGCGGAAGGACTCGTAGATCTGGAGCAGCACCTGCTTCTGCTTCTCGTTGATCGACGGGTCGGTGAGGATCGCGGTCCGCACCTCGACCCCCTCACGGTCCCGCTCGTCGAGGATTCCGGCCTGCACGTAGAGCGTCTCGGCGGAGATGCGCAGCGCCTTCGCCAACTGCTGGAGGATCTCGGCGCTCGGCTTGCGCAGCCCGCGCTCGATCTGGCTGAGGTACGGGTTCGAGACCCCGGCGGCGTCGGCGAGCTGCCGCAGCGACAGCTGCGCGTTGCGCCGCTGCTCGCGCAGGTACTCGCCGAGACTCCCGACGTTCAGAGAGGCCATACCTCGACCGTGCCACCGTTCGCTAACTTTTGCAAGCAGAGCGCTTGCAAGAGTGTTCCTCGGCTGGGCCGTGGTCGATCGCCTCCCCGGCCCGGCGGCCCCTCCGACCCCCTTTCGGGAATCCCCCGCGGCCGAAGGGGGTTGCTCGCTGTTGCGGCGTTGACGTCCTGGGCCGCGGTCCGTCGCGGGGAAGGGTCGGGAGCGATGAGTCTTCGTCAGTTCGAGTACGCCCTGGCGGTGGCCGAGGAGGGCTCGGTGACGGCGGCGGCTGAGGTGCTGCACGTCGCCCAGCCGTCGGTGTCCCAGCAGATCCGCGGCCTGGAGCGGGAGCTCGGCGTGGAGCTGTTCGCCCGCACGCCGACCGGGCTCGTGCCCACCGTGGTCGGCCGCGTGTTCCTGCGGGAGGCGCAGAGCGCGGTGAACGCGGCGCGGCGGGCGCGGGCGGCGGCCCGGGCCGGTGCCGACGAGCTGGTGGGCGAGCTGGTGGTGGCGGTGCAGATGGGCTTCGGCACGCGGCAGCTACCGGGTGCGCTGAGCGCGCTGCGGCGCCGCTTCCCGCGGCTGGAGGTCACCGTCTTCGAGGAGCCGAGCTCCGCCGAGCTGGAGCGGCTGGGGCGCCGGGGCGCGCTGGACCTCGCCCTGATGGCGGCGTGCGAACGGACTCCCGCCGACGCCCACCACCTCGGGGACGAGGAGTTCGTCGTGGTCCTGGGCGCCGGGCACTCGCTTCTCGGCGCGGACCGGGTCGCACTGCGCGACCTCTCGCGGGAGCCGTGGGTGAGGTTCGACCGGGACAGCGCGCTGGACGGCGTGCTGCTGGAGGTGCTGCGGGAGAACGAGATGACCCCGGCCACCGCCGCCCGCGTGTCCCAGACGGCGACGGCCGTGCGCTGGGCCGCCCACGGGCTGGGGGTGACGCTCGTTCCGGCCTCCGCGGTGCCGCACGGTCACGAGCACCTCGTGCGCCTGGTGTCCCCGGCGGTGTCCCAGCCCGTCATCGCCGTGCTCCGGAACGACGCGGGACCGGCGGAGACGGCACTGCTCGCATTCCTGCGCCAGGAGACCTGGCCCGAAATCCTTTCTCCCTTCGCCTGCACCCTGGAGGCCGAAGAAGCAGCGAGCATGAAATCCGCAGAATTCCTCGTACGGTGAAACGGCGTTCCGCGATTCCGGAGTTCCGCCGCCGTCACCCTCGGGGGAATTCGCCGCCGTCCACGACGAGGCTGCTTCCGGTCAGCCAGCTCGCCCGGCCGGACACGAGGAAGAGCACCGCGTGGGCGATGTCGTCGGGCCGTCCCTCGCGGCCCAGGGGCACGGTGTCGTCGGCGCCGGTCCGCCCCGGCGCCGTGTCCAGGCGCGCCCACTGCTCCCGGGTCGCCTCGCCGCCGGGGGTGGCGACCCTGCCGGGGGTCACGGTGTTGACCCGGACCCCGAACGGGGCCAGTTCCAGGGCCAGTCCACGGCTGTAGTTCTCCAACGCCGCCTTCGCCGCCGTGTAGTGGAGGAACGGCCCCATGGGCGTGTGGACCGCGGCCGACGAGACGTGCACGATCGCCCCCGAACGCCGCTCCCGCATCCCCGGCACCAGCAGCGCGTCAAGTCGCACCGACGCGAGGTAGTTCAGGTCCAGTGCCTCCTGCCACTCCTCGTCGGGAATGGCCGCGGCGTCCTGGTACGGCCGCGCCCCACCCGCGTTGTGGACCACGATGTCCACCCCGCCGAGCACCTCCCGCGCGGTGGCGGCGAGCGCCTGCGCCCCGGCCCGGGTCCGCACGTCGGCCTCGACGAAGGCGGCCCCTTCCGGCACCGTGCTCGTCGCCGACCTCGCGGTCGTGAGCACTTCGGCACCGGCGTCCAGGAGTTGCCGCACGACAGCGGCTCCGATACCGCGCGAACCGCCCGTCACCAGGGCCCGCTTTCCTTCGAGTTCCCGTGTTCCCGATACGTTCTCGGTCGTGGTCATCCCACCGGCCCTTTCGATCGCGTGAAATCCGCCCGGTCGAGCTGTTTCACCGTACGTACGGAAAGGAACGCGCGGCAAAGACGAATAAGCAGCGGGCGCCATAGGAGATCCCTATGGCGTTCCGGCCCCTCCGCCGGTGCGAATGCGTCCCGTTGTCCCGTTGTCCCGTTGGTCCGAGGGCGGGAACCCCGCCGTCGGGCGCGTGGCATCTCACGGAGTGCGGCGGGCGCCGCGCGGCGTACCGCGGCACCCGGCGCACCGCGGGGTGTACCGCGGCCGTGGTTGACCTTGCCCTTGGGGCAGACCGCAGCATCGAGGGCGCCGGAGGTCGTGAAGGGGCCGTCCGGCGACGAGGAGGGCACGGCACATGGAACTGCTGACCATCGGGGCGTTCGCCCGGGCCTCACGGCTGTCGGCCAAGGCACTGCGGCTCTACGACGAGCTGGGGCTGCTGGTCCCGGCCCGCGTCGACCCGGTCAGCGGCTACCGGCTCTACGACCCGGCGCAGCTGCCCCGGGCCCGGCTGGTGGCCTGGCTGCGGCGGCTCGGGATGCCACTGGCCCGGATCCGGTCCGTCTGCGGGCTCGACGCGGCCGGCGCCGCGGCCGAGGTGCGCGCGTACTGGGCCGAGGTCGAGGCGGCCACCGCCGAGCGACGCGATCTGGCCGCCTTCCTCGTCTCCCACCTGTCCCACGAGGAGGCACCCGTGTCCGCACCGTCCATCACGTCCCCGTACGCCATCCGCTACGCCGCCCTGTCCGACGCCGGGCGGGTCCGCGAGAGCAATCAGGACACCGCCTACGCCGGGTCCCGCCTGCTGGCGGTCGCCGACGGCTTCGGCCCCTCCGGCGGTCCGGCGAGCGCCGCGGCCGTCCAGGCCCTGCGCCGCCTGGAGTCCGGTGACGGGCTGCCCGCGGGCGGCCTGCTCGACGCGCTGCACGACGCGGTCGAGGAAGCCGGGCGGGCCGTGCGCGACGCCACCGGGGGCGACACCGAGGCGGGCACCACGCTCACCGCGATGCTGCTGGACGGCTCACGCCTCGCGCTGGTCCACATCGGCGACAGCCGCGCGTACCTGCTGCGCGACGGCGGGTTGTTCCGCGTCACGACCGACCACACGCTCGTGCAGTCCCTGCTCGACGAGGGGCGGCTGACCGAGGAGGAGGCCGCCTCGCACCCGCAGGCGTCGCTGCTGCTGCGGGCGCTGTACGAGGGCGGCGACCCGACCCCGCAGCTGCGGCTGCACGACGCCCTGCCCGGGGACCGCTATCTGCTGTGCTCGGACGGGCTGTCGCGGGTGGTCGCGTCGCGGGAGATCGAACGGGTGCTGCGCGCCTGCGACGAACCGCGGCAGGCGGTGCTCGACCTGGTCGCCGCGGCGAACCGCGCGGGCGGGCCGGACAACGTGAGCTGCGTCGTCGCGGACGTGGTCGAGGCGTAGGCCACGCGGCCCCGGCGGGAGTGTCAGAGGCGAGCACTAGGGTCTGCCTCATGACCGAGACCACCGCCGGGGCCGACCCGGCCGCGACCCCGGAGGCACCCCGATTCCTCGCCCGGGCACGGGAGTTCTACGACGCCGTGGCCGAGGACTACGTCGCCCGCTTCCGGGACGAGTTGCCGCAACGGCCCTGGGACCGGGCCGCGCTCGGGGTGTTCGCCGAGGGCGTGCTCGCGAACGGGGGCGGGCCCGTCGCGGACGTCGGCTGCGGGCCCGGACGGCTGACCGGGACGCTGCGCTCGCTCGGGCTCGACGTGTTCGGGGTGGACCTCTCCCCCGCCATGCTCGCCCTGGCCCGCGAGGCCCACCCCGACGTGCGGTTCACCGAGGGGTCGATGACCGCGCTCGACGTGGCGGACGGCTCGCTGGGCGGGCTCGTCGCCTGGTACTCCGTGATCCACGTGCCCCCGGCGCGCCACCCGGAGGTCTTCGCCGGGTTCCACCGGGCGCTCGCCCCGGGCGGCCGGCTCCAACTCGCCTTCCAGGTGGGCGAGGAGCCGTTCAGGGTGACCGAGCCGTTCGGCCGCCCGGTGGCGCTGGACTTCCACCGCATGGAACCGGAACGCGTACGCATACAGCTGGCGGACGCGGGCTTCGCCGTCGAGGCCGTCGTCGTACGGGAGGCGACCGGGACCGAGCGCGTCCCGCAGGCGTACGTGCTGGCCCGCAAGCCCTGACCGCGTGCCGTAAGCCCTGACCGCGGGCCTTGGACCCCGACCGCGCAGACCTGACCGCGTCCCGTCGCCCCCCGACGCGATCCGCCTACCCCCGCGCCATCACCCCGTCCAGCGCGGCGAGTTGGCCTGACGTCAGCCGCAGCGCGCCCGCCGCGACGTTCTCGGTGAGGTGGTCGAGGCTGCCGGTGCCGGGGATGGCCAGGACGTGCGGTCCCCGGTGCAGGGTCCAGGCCAGGCGGACCTGGGCGGGCGTGGCGTCGTGGGCCCGGGCGACCGCGAGCACGGTCTCGTTCTCCCGCCGCGTCACGCCCGCCTCCTTGCCCTCGCCCGCGATCGCGTAGAACGGCACGAAGGCGATGCCCAGTTCACCGCAGGCGCGCAGCAGCGGGTCGGCTTCGCGGGTGTCGAGGCCGTAGGGGTTCTGGACGCAGACGACCGGGGCGATGGCGCGGGCCGCGGTGAGGTGGTCGACGGTGACATTGGATATGCCGAGGTGGCGGATCAGTCCCGCGTCACGCAGCGCGGCCAGCGCCCCGAAGGCCTCGGCGAACGCCTCGACGCCCTCGCTCCTGCGGATGCGCAGGTTGACCACGTCGAGGTGGTCGCGGCCCAGCTGGCGCAGGTTCTCCTCGACCTGGCCGCGCAGTTGCGCCGGGCTCGCCCAGTGCCAGTCGCCGGACGGGTCGCGGCCGGGGCCGACCTTGGTGGTGATGACCAGGTCGTCCGGGTACGGGGCGAGCGCGCTGTTGATCAGTTCGTTGGCGGAGCGCAGGGCGGAGAAGTAGAAGGCGGCGGTGTCGACGTGGTTGACGCCCAGCTCGACCGCGCGCCGCAGCACGGCGATCGCCCGCCCCCGGTCACTGGGCACGCCCCGGTCGAACGGCCCGCTGCCCGTGGTGCGCATGGCGCCGTAGCCGATCCGGTGCACGGTCAGGTCGCCGAGCCGCCAAGTGCCTGCGGCGTCGGCGGTGACGGGAGCGGAGGCCTGCTGGGCGCGAGCGGGGCGTGTCACTTCGCCGTGCCGAGGACGTAGGGCAGTTCCGCGACGCCGACGACGTCGGCCTGGCGCGGGAAGACGTCCTCCATCAGCACCTCGTGGGCGCGCGCCGACGGGTCGGCGCAGCCGTCGGAGAGCACCAGCAGCCGGTAGTCGCGGTCGCTCGCGTCGCGGATCGTGGACAGCACGACGCCGCTGGTGGAGATCCCGGCGAGCACGAGGGTGTCGATGTCCCGCCGGGACAGCTGCTCGTGCAGGTCGGTGGTGGAGAAGGCGCCGACGCGGGTCTTGCGGACCACGATGTCGCCGTCCCGCGGGGCGAGTTCGCCGACCACCGCGCTGCCCGGGCCCTCCGCGGGCAGCCCGCCGGCGGCCGCGTACCCGGTGAACACCTTGTTCCGCGCGGGCACCGCCGCCACCTCCTCGGGCGTGAAGCCGACCCGGACGTAGCCGACCGTCCCGCCCGCCGCGCGGACCGTGGCGATGGCGTCGGCCACCCGCCGCACCAGCGCACCGGACTCCTGCTCGTCCAGCCGCTCGACGATGAACGCCTGGAAGTCCATCACCAGCAACGCGGTCCTGCCCGGCTCGACCGTGGCGACGGAAGGGGTCATGTGGGGCCTCCGATGGGGGACGTCGGGTGTGCGGGACGCATGATCGACGCGAGCGACCCTACCTCCGCGCGGCCACGGGTCAGCGTTTCACCGCTCGCAGGATCACGAACTTCGGGTCCCCCACGACGAGTTCGCAGTCACCGAAGAGCCTGCGCAGGCGGATGTGGTAGCCGAGGTGGCGGTTGCCGACGACCCACAGCTCGCCGCCGGGGCGCAGCGCGCGCCGCGCGTCGGCGAACATGCGGCGCGCGGTGGTGTCCGTGGTGGCCCGGTGCGAGTGGAACGGCGGGTTGTTCAGCACCAGGTCCACGCTGTCCGGCTCAAGACCGGCGAGGCTGTCCGCCACCAGGAACCGCGCCCGCTCCCCCGCCGCTTCCTCGCCCGCGTTCGCGGTGAACGTGGCCCGCGCCGAGGCCACCGCCTGGTAGGACTCGTCGGTGAACGTGACGGTGGCACCGGGGTTGGCGAGCGCCGCGGCCGTGCCGACGACGCCGTTGCCGCAGCCGAGGTCCACGATCCGGTCGGCGCCGGAGCGCTCGGGCAGGTGGTTCAGGAAGAAGCGGGTGCCGATGTCGAGGCGGTCGGCGCAGAAGATCCCGGCGTGGTTGACGACGGTCAGGCCGGAGGCGGCGCCCGCGTCGGAGGGCAGGACGTAGGAGCGCGGCCAGGGGTCGGCGGGCGCGGCGGCTCCGGACGCGGGTCCGGCGGCACTGGAAGCGGATTCGGCGGCTCCGGGAGCCGGTCCGGCGGCTCCGCCGGCTCTGGCAGCGGGACGCGGCGCGCAGAAGATCAGCCGTGCTTTCTTCACCGCCAGCGAGGTCCTGGTCGGGCCCAGCACGCGGTCGAAGAGCTTCAGGGTCGAGGTGTGGATCTCGCTGACCATGCCCGCGCCGACGATCACCGTGCCCTCGTGCACGGAAGGCGCCAGCCGGATCAGCTGGTCCTCCAGCAGCGCCAGGCTCTTGGGCACCCGCACCAGCAGCACGCCGACGCGCGCGGGCGGCTCGTCCAGGGTGGAGCGCAGCGTCACGGCGTCGTCGGGGACGCCCGCGCGGCGCAGGTTGGCGCGGGTGGCGCACTGGGTGAGGTACGAGTCGGTGATCTGGACCGGCCGGGCGGCGGCGAGCGCGGTGACCAGCGCGCCCCAGCGGTCGCCGAGCGCGACGACGGCCCCGTCGGGACGGCCGGGGCAATCGGGGCCGTCGAGCCGGACGCCTTCGTCGCGCAGGTGCCGCAGCAGGTACTCGTCGGCGGCGTCCCAGGCCCGCAGGGTGTCGCGAGGGTCCTCGGGGAAGCGCGTCAGGTCGTACGCGCCCCAGCCGGTCGTGAAGCGGTTCATCGTCCCGCCAGGCTAACCGAGCCGCGTCCGCGCCCCGAGCCACGCCCGTCCCGCCCGCGCCGTCACCGCTCCGGTTCCTCGGCAGCACCGCGCCCGCGGCAGCCCCACCCCCGCCGGCCTGCCCGCTTGGGCTCCCCCATGCCGGGGGCCGTGCCCGCCTTGCCCTGACCAATGCCTGTGCTTTGCCCGTCGCGGTGTGGTCGCGGCCGCGCAACCGCTGTAGCTTCGCGGCCATGGACCTGCGCATGATCGATGCCGGAGGAATCCGGTTGGCCTGCCGGGTGTCGGGCGACCCTGGCGGGCCGCCGGTGGTGCTGCTGCACGCGCTCGGCGAGGACGGTTCCGACTGGGCGGTGGTGGCCGAGGAACTGGGCCGCCGTCACCGGGTGTTCGTGCCCGACCTGCGCGGCCACGGGCGCAGCGACCGCCCGGGGCAGTACGCGTTCGAGCTGATGCGCGACGACCTGGGCGCGCTGCTGGACGCCCTGCGCGTGGAACGGCCGACGCTGGTCGGGCACTCGATGGGCGGCGTCGTCGCGTACCTCTACGCGGCCAAGCACCCCGACCGGGTGGAACGCCTCGTGCTGGAGGACACCCCGCCGCCGTTCCCGCGCGACACCGCGACCCCGCAACACCCGGACGGTGAACCGGACTTCGACTGGGACGCGGTGACCGCCACGCACGCCCAGCTGGCCCGGCCGCCGGCGGACTGGCCGGCCGCACTGGAGGCGATCACCGCGCCGACGCTGTTCGTGGCGGGCGGATCGCGCAGCCATGTGCCCCAGGACCGGATAGCCGAGATGGCCCGCCGGGTCGCGGACAGCCGCCTGGTCACCATCCCGTGCGGCCACCGGGTGCACGCGTGCCGCCCGGAGGACTTCACCGCCACCCTGAACGGCTTCCTCCCGGACGGAACGCGCCACCCCCATCGTTGATCAACCCGTCTGCATCAAGTCGTACTTGACCTGACGTCAGGAAAGCTCCGCCGCCACCAGTTCCGCGATCTGCACCGCGTTCAGCGCCGCGCCCTTGCGCAGGTTGTCGCTGGAGCAGAAGAGCGACAGGCCGTGCTCCACCGTCTCGTCGGCGCGCACCCGTCCCACGTACGTCGGGTCCTGTCCGGCCGCCTGCTGCGGGGTGGGGATCTCCGACAGCGCCACGCCGGGCGCGCCGCCCAGCAGTTCGTACGCGCGCGACGGCGTGAGCGGCCGGGCGAAGCGGGCGTTGATCTGGAGCGAGTGGCCGGTGAAGACCGGGACGCGCACGCAGCTGCCGGAGACGGCGAGGTCGGGGATCTCCAGGATCTTGCGGCTCTCGTTGCGCAGCTTCTGCTCCTCGTCGGTCTCGCCGGAGCCGTCGTCCACCAGCGAGCCCGCCATCGGCAGCACGTTGAACGCGATGGGCCGGGCGTAGACCTTGGGCACGGGGAAGTCCACCGCGTCGCCGTCGAAGGTGAGTTGGCGAGCCTGGCCGCCCGCCGCCTCGGCCTGGTCGGCGAGTTCGGCGACGCCCGCGAGGCCGCTGCCGGAGACCGCCTGGTAGGTGGCGACCACCAGCGCGGTCAGCCCGGCCTCCTCGTGCAGCGGGCGCAGCACCGGCATGGCCGCCATGGTGGTGCAGTTGGGGTTGGCGATGATGCCCTTGGGGCGGTCGGCGACCGCGTGCGGGTTGACCTCGGAGACGACCAGCGGCACGTCGGGGTCGAGACGCCAGGCGGAGGAGTTGTCGACCACGACCGCGCCGGCCTCGGCGACACGCGGCGCGAGCGCCAGGGAGGCGGTCTTGCCCGCGGAGAACAGCACGATGTCCAGGCCCCGGTAGTCCGCGGTGTCAGCGTCCTCGACCACGATCTCGCCGTCCCGCCAGGGCAGCGTGCGGCCTGCGGAACGCGCCGAGGCGAACAGCCTCAGCTCGTCCACCACGAGTCCGAGCCCCTCGGCCGCGCGCTGCTGGAGCACCCGCCGCATCACGCCGCCGACCTGCCCGGTGGCTCCTACGATTCCGACCTTCATCCGCCTCACCTTTCCGGTTCCCACTGTGCCCGCGCGGTCTCGATCTCGCGCCGCGCCGCCTCCACCGCCGCCCCGCTCGCGGGCAGCAGCGGCAGCCGTACCGCCGCCGTGGGGATACGCCCCTCAGCATGCAGGACGCCCTTGATCACGGACGGGTTCGGCTCGGCGAACAGCCGCCCGGCCACCCTGGACAGCCCCGCGCCCAGCGACCGGGCGAGCGCGGCGTCGCCGTCCCGCCACGCCTCGGCGAGCCGCGTCCACCGCCCGGTCAGCACGTGGGCGGAGGCCAGGACGCCGCCGTGCGCGCCGAGCGCCAGCAGCGCCGGGGCGAACACGTCGTCCCCGGCCAGCACCGCGAAGCCCGGCGGCGGATCGGCCAGCAGCGCCACGCTGTCCGCGTCCACGCCGCCGACCGCCTGCTTCACGGCGGCGACCCGGGGCAGCGCGGCGATCTCGCGCAGCGCGTCGGCGCCGAGATGGCAGGCGGTGCGGTACGGGACGTTGTAGACGACGAGGGGGACGCCGGGGCCGGTGGTCAGGGCGCGGAAGTGCGCGACCACGCCGGCCTGCGAGGGCCGGGTGAAGGACGGCACCGGCACCAGCGCGGCGGCCCGCGGCCACCGTCGGCCGAGCGCTTCCAGCGCGGCGGCGGTGGCACGGGTGCCGTCGCCACCGCCGACCCCGATGGTGAGCGCGGCCGAGCGCTCGTCGCAGACCCGGGCCACCGTCCCGATGACCGCCCGCCGCTCGTCGGGGTCGAGCGCGGACGGCTCGCCCGTGGTGCCGAGCGCGACCAGGCCCGCGGCGCCCGCGTCCAGCACCTCGTGCGCCAGCGCCTCCAACGCGTCGAGGGCCACGCCGCCGTCCGCCGCGAACGGGGTGACGAGCGGGACGTGCATCCCGCCCGTCACCCGCCGACCCGGCGTGCCCGGGTCCGCACCCGGCTCCGTCGACGCCGCACTCGCGTTGTCCGCATGCACGCCGCCACTCGCGCCGCCCGCACGCACGCCACCCGCACTCACGCCGCCCGCACTCGCGCTCTCCATGCCGCGAGCCTCGCGCAGGCGGACGCTTCAGGTCCAGTTAATTGATCTGCGGGACACGACTAAGCAACGCTAAGACGTGCCCCCGCTGAGAACGTGCCCCCCGTTCATTCGTCGTTCATTCGTCCGGCGGCGTCCCACGAGGGACGCCTACGCGAAGTCCGCCACATGGTCCGCGACCCATTCCGCGTAGGTGCGCGCCGGGCGGCCGGTGACGCGTTCGGCGTCCCGGGAGACCGCGGAGGCCCGGTCGGGCGACTTCGCCGACCAGTCCACCAGCGCCTCGGCGAACGGCAGCGGCAGGCCCCGCGCGGTCATCGCGGCCAGCGCCTCGTCCCGCGACAGTTCCTCGTAGCGCGGGGTGCGCCCGGTGGCCGCACCGATGACGTCCAGCATCTGCTGGGCGGTCAGCGCCTCGGGTCCCGTGACCAGGTAGACCTGGCCGTCGTGGGTGCCGACGCGATCGAGCAGGGCTTCCGCCGCGACCGCCGCGAGGTCGGCCTCGTGCACCGGCGCGGAGCGGGCGGCGGCGCCGGGGCCGCGCACGACGCCGGTGGTGCGGATGGCCTCGGCCCATTCCAGGGTGTTGGTGGCGAACATGCCGCCGCGGACGAACGTCCACTCCAGCCCGGAGGCGCGGATCGCGCGTTCCACGACGGCGTGCATGTGGGCGATCGCGTTGTGCTCGTCGGCCGGGGTGTCGGTCACTCCGGCCGACGACAGCAGCACGACGCGCCGCACGCCCGCCTTGGCCACCGCGTCCACCAGCCGGGTCCCGGCCTGCGGGCCGGTGGCCGCGAGGTTGAGGAAGACCGCGTCGGCGCCCTCGAAGAGCGAGGGCGACGGTTCGTCGTCCGCGCCGAACTCGGCCCGTACCACCTCGGCCGCCTCGGGAAGTCCGGCGCGTTCGGGCGACCGGGTCAGCGCGCGCACCGGGGCGTCACGCGCGAGGAGTTGGTCCACCAGACTGCGTCCGACGTTGCCGGTCGCGCCCGTCACGACGATCACGATGTTGCCCTCCGGGGTTGTCCTTGCGGGTGGTCGTCCTGCCACCCCACCACGGACGCGCGGCTCGGGCCAGCCCCTGCCGCGCCAACACGCCCCATGCGTAAGGGCGTTGACTGCCTTCGCGGCCGGAGACGGTTCAGAACATGTCCGGGCACCACGGCCTGCGCGAGGTGCGCGTCAGCAGGTCGGCGCGGGCGGCCGCGCCGGGCGTCAGCTCCTCGATCCGGCCCAGCGTCGCCAGCCGCACCACCGATTCGTCGCCGAGGTACAGGGCGGCCAACTCCCGTACGTCCATGGCCAGATCGGCGTCCCGCGTGGTGGTGCGCACCTCGCTGGCGCCGGGTTCGGTGGACGCGTTCAGCTCGTAGCGGCCGCCCGCGATGCCCGCCTCGTCGTGGATCCGGAGCACCAGCGAGCCGGTGGTGCCGTAGGAACGGGCGCGCAGCGCGGCGGGGACGTCCAGCACCCGCAGCCACATGTAGTCCCCGTGCGTGGTCACCTGGGCCGCGCGCGGGTCGCCCAGCAGCAGCGGGAGCACGTCGTCCGGGGGTCGCGGGCCGGTGTGCAGCTTCGCCGTCCAGTCGACCGACAGCGCGTAGTGCCACAGCGCGCGCTCGGCCTCGGGGGTGGCGGCCAGCGCGTGCCGGACGGTCAGCGGGCACTGCGGGAGCTTGCCCTCCCAGATGTCCTCGACGGTGTAGACGAGCAGGCCGTCGACGCGTCCCGAGTCGTCCCGGTAGAGCGCGTAGAACGGGTCCCTCCACTGCCGGATCGGCGGCTGGATCTCGCCGGTGTTCACCTGCCACCACCGCGCGTCCCTGCTGATCGCGCCGGGGACCGACCGGCGGAAACGGTCGTGCAGGGCGGGACCGGCCGCGCGGACCTCGGCGGCCTCCGCGAGGTCCACCCGGCCGCCGCGCGGCGGCTCGTAGCGGCCGAGCCCGGTGCGCGGCACGTCCACCGTCCACTCGGTGGTCCAGGTCGCGGGGCCGAAGCCGAACCGGCCGTAGATCGGGTACTCCGCCGCGATCAGGATGGCCACCGCCTCGCCGCGGTCGCGGGCCGCGGGCAGCTCCCGCGCCATCATCCGGCCGAGCAGCCCGCGCCTGCGGTGCGTGGCGGTCACGGTGACCGAGCTGACCGCGCAGGCCGTGAGCAGACCGCCGCCGGGGGCGGTCAGCTCGCGCGAGAAGGTCCGGAAGGTGCCGACGCAGCGGTCGCCGTCGTACGCGCCCAGGACGCGGCCCGGGACCATCTCCAGCACCGAGGGGGACAGGGCGAGGTCCTCGTCGGTGATGGCGGAGCGCAGGAAGCCCCTGTGGCAGGCGCGGGTCCACGCGGCGTACCCGTCCTCGTCCACCGCGCGCAGGTCCACGCCGTCGTCCTGGCCCCGATCATGGCTCATGACCGCAGGCTAGGGGCGGACGCGCCGGGAGCGCACCCGAGTTTCCGCCCGCCCCCGCGAGCGCCCCCGCCGACCTCCGCGAGCGTCCCGCGCCGCACGTCCGCGAGCGTCACGCGCCCCGCGTCCGCGAGCGTCACGCGCCCCGCGTCAGAACGCCGCGCGCACCTCGCCCACCCGCACGCCGCCGCCCAGCAGCGGCGCGTCACCTATGCGGTCGACGACCTCGCCCTCGACGCCCGTCATCCGCAGCGCCCGGGCCAGCACCGGACCCAGCGCGCGGCCGCCACCGTCCTCGATCTTGAAGGCGAGCGCCCGGCCGTCCGGCAGCGCCACCGCCTGCACCGCCTCGGCCCCCATCTTGGACAGCGCCCCCGGCACGGCCCGCATCAGCCAGGTGTCGGGGCGCCGGGTGCCGGCCACGTACTCCGGGTGCGCCCGCATCGCGTCGGCGACGGCGCGGCGCGTGGTGCCCGGGTCGGCGAGCACGTACGAGCGGAAGGCGCGGGCCAGCCCGGTCAGGCTCAGCGCCATCAGCGGCGCGCCGCAGCCGTCCACGCCGACGGTGTCCACCGGCTCCCCCGAGACCTCGCGCACGACCTCCAGCACCAGCTGCTGCACCGGGTGGCCGGGGTCGAGGTAGCTGTCCAGCGGCCAGCCGTTGCGCACGCACACCGCGAGCATGGCCGCGTGCTTGCCCGAGCAGTTCATCAGCACCCGCTCGCGGCGGCCTCCGCTACGCAGCCAGGCCTCCGCCTCCTCGTGGTCGAGGGGCAGGTCGGGCGGGGTCAGCAGGGCGTCCTCGGTGAGCCCGGCCCCGGCCAGGATCTTCCGCACGCCCTCAAGATGGAACGTTTCTCCTGAGTGGCTGGCGGCAGCGAGCGCCAGCAGTTCCCCGTCCAGGTCGAGACCGGCCCGCAGCAGTGCGTCGGCCTGCATCGGCTTGTTGCTGGACCGCGGGAAGACCGGTGCACTCACCTCACCCAGCGCCAGCCGCACGCCGCCGTCCGCGTCCAGCAGCACCAGCGAACCCCGGTGCCGCCCCTCGGTGAAGCCGGAGCGCACGACCTCGGCGAGGACGGGCGGCTCGGCGGGCACGGGAACGGGCGGCGTGAGGGAGGTCATCGTCGGCTCTCCGGGGGGTGAGGGAGGGGGGGTGCGACCCCTCCCCGCGGGATCAGCCGCCGGAGAGCAGGTCGTCGATGTGTGCTTCCCCCTCACGGTACCTGCGGGTGATTTCCCCGCTGCACCCGTCCACCGTGGCCTGGAGCCGCCTGCGCAGCCGGGAGACCTCCTGCTCGTGGCCGACCAGCCGGGCCATCGCCGCGTGCAGTTCCTGGTCGGTGCGGGCGGCCAGGTCCGACAGCTCGACGTCGCCGAGCATCTCCTCGGCCAGCCGCCGGTACTCCTCGCTGTGCGGGGTGCCCAGCGTCACGTGGCGCGCGGAGGACCGCACCCGGGAAGGCCCGTCGGTGAGGATCTCCGGCAGCCGGTCCAGCACCGGGCTGTCCGGCTCCGCGGGCACCGGGCCGTCCGGCTCGCCGCGGCGGCCCAGCTCGGCCCGCAGGATGTCGATCCGGCCGTGGAGCAGCCGCCGCAGGTAGGACAGGTCGGCCTCCTCCCGCTGCCCGTCGCGGCGCAGGGCACGCAGCTGGGCCAGGGTGAGCCGGTCGAAGGGCGGCGGGGCCTGCGGGCCGGCGCCGTCGGCGACGGCCGTGGAGTGCGGCGGACGGGGCCGCGGCGTGCGGGGGTTGAGCGCGTCGGCCTGCAACATGCGGCCTTCCTCGGTCCGAAATGGGTCACGGGATGGGTTACGGGACGGGTCACGGGCTGGGTCACGGGACGGGTCGGCTGTACGGGGTGGTGGTACCGGTTCCGCTCCGGGAGCGGGTACGGGCGCCGGGCCCGCGTCCCGCGCCGCGGGGGCGGCGGATATGTGCGGCGGTGCCGGTGTCCCGGGCGCCGTCGGCGGCGTGGCGGTGGTGTCCGGGACCGCCGGGGTGGCCGGTGTCGCCGGTGTGGCGCCGGAGGCTGGTCCGGTGCCGGTCGTGGTCATCTGTGCGCGTCCCCTCCGTAGGGGCGACACCGCACGGGCCCCCTCGGCGTCGCCTCGCATCAGATCGTGCCACCGCCCGCCGCCGGGGCGCAGCGCCTCTGCACCCGAACGGCCCCGGCGCTCTTGGCTTCCAGGTCTGTCGCCCGGGCGTACGCGCCGGGGCGCGGGTGCGCCGGATTCACCCCTGGGAGTGGTGTGTGTCGCCGCGTTCCGCCCCTGGACAATGGGTGGCATGCGTGCCGTAGCCCAGCGAGTGACCGAGGCCGCCGTGACCGTGGACGGCGAGACCGTAGGCAAGATCACCGGACCGGGGCTGTGCGTCCTGGTCGGCGTCACCCATGAGGACACCCCCGCCAAGGCGGCCCAGCTCGCCCGGAAGCTGTGGTCGCTGCGGATCCTGCCCGAGGAGCGGTCGTGCTCCGACATCGGGGCGCCGCTGCTGGTCATCAGCCAGTTCACGCTGTACGGGGACGCCCGAAAGGGCCGCCGCCCGACCTGGAACGCGGCCGCGCCGGGCCCGGTCGCGGAACCGCTGGTGGACGAGGTGGTCGCCCAGCTGCGGGCACTGGGCGCGCAGGTGGAGACCGGCAGGTTCGGCGCCTCGATGAAGGTGTCGCTGACCAACGACGGCCCGTTCACGCTGGTCGTCGAGGTCTGAGCGGCCCCGCCGGGCCGAGCCCTGGCAGCTTCCTACGGCTCGACCACGGTCTCCTGGGTGCCGGGCACGGTGTCGGCCAGCAGCACCGCGTCCGCCGGAACGTTCCGCTTGACCAGGGCCAGCGCGATCGGGCCCAGCTCGTGGTGGCGGGCGGAGGAGGTCACGAAGCCGACCTGCCGCCCGTCCGGCCCGTCCGACGACAGCCGCACCGGCGCGCCGTGCCCCGGCAGCTTCACCTCGCTGCCGTCCAGGTGCAGGAAGACCAGGCGGCGCGGCGGACGGCCGAGGTTGTGCACCCGGGCCACGGTCTCCTGACCCCGGTAGCAGCCCTTGGCGAGGTGGACCGCGCTGTCCAGCCAGCCCACCTCGTGCGGGATCGTGCGGTGGTCGGTCTCCAGGCCGAGCCGCGGGCGGTGCGCCTCTATGCGCAGCGCCTCCAGGGCCAGCACCCCGATCGCGGGGCCGTGGTCCCGGGCGAAGGACTCCAGCTCGGCACGCGGGACGAACACGTCCCTGCCGTACGGCGTCTCGCGCACCGCCCAGCCCTCCCCGGGCTCGGCGATCGACCCGGCGGGCAGGTGGACCACCGCGTACGCGTCCGTCGCGTCGGCGGTCTCCACGCGGTAGAAGAACTTCATGCTCTCCAGGTACGCCAGCAGCTCGCCCTGGGTGCCGGGCTCGACGTGCGCCCAGGTGGTGGTGCCGTCGTCCACCAGGTAGAGGGCGTGCTCGACGTGGCCGTGGGCGGACAGGACCAGCGCCTCGGTGGCCTGCCCCGGCGGCAGTTCGCTGACGTACTGGGTGAGCAGCAGGTGCAGCCAGCTCAGCCGGTCGGGGCCGGTGACGGTGACCACGCCGCGGTGCGACAGGTCGACGAAGCCGGTTCCCTGGGCGAGGGCGCGCTGCTCGCGGAAGAGGTCGCCGTAGTGCGCGGCGACGCCTTCGTCAGGCGCTTCGGCGGGGACGGCACCGGGCAGCGAGAGCAGCGGACTGATCGTCATGCGCCAAGCCTACGACCCGTCGTCCTGGCCTTCCGCCGGGCAGTTCGCACACCGTCCGAAGATCGCGAAGTGCTTCATGTCGGTCTCGAAGCCGAACTCCCGGCGCAGCTGGTCGGTGAAGCCCGAGGCGACCGAGACGTCGGCCTCGATCACCGAACCGCACTCCCGGCAGACCAGGTGCATGTGGTGGTGACGGTCGGCCAGGTGGTAGGTGGGGGCGCCGTGGCCGAGGTGGGCATGGCTGACCAGGCCCAGTTCCTCCAGCAGCTCCAGCGTGCGGTAGACGGTGGAGATGTTGACGCCGCTCGCGGTACGCCGGACCTCGCCGAGGATGTCGTCCGGGGTGGCGTGTTCCAGATGGTCGACAGCCTCCAGCACCAGCTGGCGCTGCGGAGTCAGCCGGTACCCGCGCTCGCGCAGGTCCTTCTTCCAGTCGGTGGTCACCACGCGACCAGTGTAAGGACCCGGCCGGGCGACCGGGGTGGACGCGAACGGGCCCGGGCGCCGCGGGGGCGCCCGGACCGCCCGACCCGGCTTCAGACACTCCGCACCGGACCCGGCTCAGGCGCTCCGCGCGGGCCCGCAGGTCCCGGCGGTCACCCGTCCGTCACGTGAAGCACCCGTCCGTCACTTGAAGAAGGCGATGCCGTCGTCCGGCAGGTCCCCCAGGTCCTTGGCCCACTCGCTCGGGTCCACGACCTTCTTCAGCTGGGCCGACATGTACGGCCGCAGCTCCACCTCGGGCGTGGCCTTCTCGCCGACCCACATCAGGTCGCCCTTGACGTACCCGTACAACCGCTTGCCGCCGGTGTAGGCCGGGGCGGAGGCCAGCCGGCCCACCGCGTCCGTCGCGAGGTCGATCTGCGGCTTGCCCTCGGCCAGCTCGCCGTACCAGGTCTCGATGACACCGGCGTCACGGGCCATCACGACCTCGACCTTGCGGTCGGCGTCGAGCCGCCAGTACCCGGACTCGGTCTCCAGCGGCCGGACCTTCTCGCCCTTCTCGTCCAGCGCCCAGGTGCGGGAGACGTACTCCAGGAACGGGCGGCCGTCGTGGCGGAAGGAGACCTCCTGCCCGAAGTTGCACTTCTCGTCGCCGGGGAAGTCGAAGACACCGGCGCCCTGCCAGTCGCCCAGCAGGAAGACGAGCGGTACGAGGTCGGGGTGGAGGTCGGAGGGGATCTCGATCATGAGGTCAGCGCTGGCCCTGGTAGAGCTTCTTGACGGTCAGGCCCGCGAACGCGATCACGGCCACGGCGACCAGGACGAGAAGGGTTTCGAAGAAGGCTTCCAGCACGTCGGTGCTCCTACGCAGGCGGTGACAGTGGTGTCGTACGGTCCGCTGACGAGTCTAGTGGGCGCACCGGCTCACCCGAGCAGCTGGGCCTGCAACGTCACCGTCTGCCGGAACGGCACGTACGCGGTGCTGCCCTTGTGCTGGACGAACACGAGCCCGTCGAGCGTGCCGGGGATCTGGTCGCCCGGCTTGGTGTTCTCCCCGGCCACGGCGAACTGCTCGGAGTCGTAGAAGTCCTTCGCGGGGTCGGTCGTGCCGCGGGAGGTGAACTGGATCAGCCGGACGCCCACCCAGTCGCCCGTGCTGTCGACCCGCCAGTCCCGGGCGGCCAGCCTGCGAAAGCCCTCGCCGAGCAGCTCGGCGAACTCGTCGGCGGGGTGCCGGTACCCCGAGGCCCAGCTGGAGACCGTGCCCCAGTTGCCCACCGCGTCGTCGTCCGTGGCCGAGACGTCCCTCGACCCGTCAGGCATCGGCAGCAGCAGCTTGCGCAGGTCGCCGTCGGTCCTGGTCAGGTCGTCGTCGGACGCGGTCGCGTACGGGCCCTTCGCGGTGTGGTCGGGGCGGAAGAGGCCCGCCTGGCCCAGCTTGGGCAGCGGTGTCCGCGGGCGGCCGGACTGGATGACGTAGCCCGTGACCGATCCGGCGATCACGCCGAACGCGGCGGCGCAGGCGACGAGCAGCGCGGTGCGGCCGCCGCGGCGGAAACGGAAGAGGCCCCGGCGCGGGGACGGCGCCGACTCGGGCGTCAGCTCAGGCGTCAGCTCAGGCGTCGGCTTAGCCATCGATGGCTCAGGCGTCGGCGAAGACGACGTTTCGGACATGGGCATGACATCGACCGGGTCCGCAGGACCCGAATCCGTTTCCACGAGAAAGCCCCCCACAGGCATGCGCGCCCGGCCCGCGGATCGCGGGGCGGGCGCGAGAAGTTGAAGGCATTATGCACGGGCGATCACAAAGCCTTCACACCGCGTTCCTCTTCCGGCGACGGCGTAGGGTGCGGGGCGTGACCAAGCAGCTGGTGATCAAGGTGACGGCGGGGGCGGACGCCCCCGAAAGGTGCTCCCAGGCGTTCACGGTGGCGGCGGTGGCCGTCGCCAGCGGGGTACGGGTCTCGCTCTGGCTGACCGGCGAGTCCTCGTGGTTCGCGCTGCCGGGGAAGGCGGCGGAGTTCGAGCTGCCGCACGCGGCCCCGCTGCCCGACCTCCTGGACTCCCTGCTGGCCGGCGGCGCCGTGACCCTGTGCACGCAGTGCGCCGCGCGGCGCGGGATCACCCAGGACGACGTGCTGGACGGCGTGCGGATCGCCGGTGCGCAGGTCTTCGTGCAGGAGGTCATGGAGGAGGACGTGCGGGCGCTGGTCTACTGAAGCGCCCCGCCGCTCCGGGGCCCCGATGCTCCCTCGCTACTTCCCCGCGCCCGAACCCGCGCCGCCGGAGTCCGGGCCGCCGCCGTCGTCGGGGTGGCGGCGGCCGCTCCTGGCCCGTTCCATCGCGGCGCGTTCGTCGCGCTGCCAGGTGTCGTCCTTGGGCTCGTCCTTGAGCCAGTTGTCGTCCGGCTCGTCCCACCACACGTCGTCCGGCCCGCGCCGGTTGGCCACGATCGCGGCGACCGGCGGGATGACCATCGCCACCACGCACATCCCTACGGCGACCGGGACCGACCACAGCCGCACCACGCCCCACGCCAGGACGAACAGCGCGATGCAGATGCCCATCATGGCGAAGTACCAGTGCCTACGCCGCGTGTACATACCTCCACGGTACGCCCGCGAGCAGCGCGAAGCGCAGCACGAAGGGCCGCATCCCGTGAGGCGTCCAACCCTGGGATGCGGCCCTTCAGGTCCTTCGGGTCCGCACGCCCGTCAGGCCTTCCGGCCGGCCGGGCGCGGTCCTCAGACCGCGATGGCGATGTCCGCCGCGGCGCCGCGCTGGGCGACGACCGTGCGGTCCACCGAGCCGCCGGGCACCAGCGCGCGCAGCGTCCAGGTGCCGGGGGCGGCGAAGAAGCGGAACTGCCCGGTCGCCGAGGTCGGCACCTCGGCGGTGAACTCGCCGCCGCCGTCCAGCAGCCGGACGTAGCCGGAGACCGGCTCGCCGTCGCGGGTCAGCGAACCCTGGATGATCGTCTCGCCCGCCACGTCCACACCGGCGAGGTCCGGGCCGCCGGCCTTGGCTCCACACATACGCTGATTCCTTACGCCTGAAGAGGGGTCTTCGGTCGGTCAGTTGGCGCCGAGCTCGATCGGCACGCCCACCAGCGAGCCGTACTCGGTCCACGAGCCGTCGTAGTTCTTGACGTTGGGCTGGCCCAGCAGCTCGTGCAGCACGAACCAGGTGTGCGCCGAGCGCTCGCCGATGCGGCAGTAGGCGACGGTGTCCTTGGACAGGTCCACGCCGGCGCCCTCGTAGAGGTCCTTCAGCTCGCTGTCGGACTTGAACGTGCCGTCGTCGTTGGCCGACTTCGACCACGGGATGTTGCGCGCGGTCGGGATGTGGCCGGGGCGCTGCGACTGCTCCTGCGGCAGGTGCGCCGGGGCGAGCAGCTTGCCGCTGAACTCGTCGGGCGAGCGCACGTCGACCAGGTTGAGGGTGCCGATCGCGTTCACGGCGTCGTCGCGGAAGGCGCGGATCGAGGTGTCCTGGTCCTGCGCGCGGTACTCGGTGCGCGGCCGGGTGGGCACCTCGGCGACCAGGTCGCGGGAGTCCAGCTCCCACTTCTTGCGGCCGCCGTCGAGCAGGCGGACGTCGCGGTGGCCGTAGAGCTTGAAGTACCAGTAGGCGTAGGCGGCGAACCAGTTGTTGTTGCCGCCGTAGAGCACGACCGTGTCGTCGTTGGCGATGCCCCGCTCCGACAGCAGCTCCTCGAAGCCGCTCTTGTCCACGAAGTCGCGGCGCACCGGGTCCTGGAGGTCCTTCTTCCAGTCGACGCGGATCGCGTTGCGGATGTGGTTCTTCTCGTAGGCCGAGGTGTCCTCGTCGACCTCGACGACGACCACCTTGGGGTCGTCCAGGTGGGACTGGACCCAGTCGGCGTCCACGAGGACGTCACTGCGGCTCATGCTGTTCTCCTCCGGGGCAGGTGCGGCGGGTGCGGGTGGATCGGGGGTGCGCCGGACGCGTCGCGCGCAGGCGTGAGGCAGGGCGCGGGGTGGAAGGAGCCGACGCGGGGTCCGGGCGGCAGGGCCCGGGAGCGGTCCGGACGGGATCCGGCCCTACCGCGGGGAGAGCGGAGCGCGGGCACGGCGTCCGGGGCGTCGCCCCTTCACGCCGTACGACAGAGCATGGCGGCGACACGGCACAGGTCGACTGCCCGCCGCTTCGTGAGATCCGCCTGTCGCTTCATGGCCTCGATCGTAGGGAAGCACGGGCCCGAGTGTCACCGGCGTTTCAGGATACGAGACGAGATCGACCGCATGGCGGAACGAGCCCTTGTCCAGGCCTGCCCCCGAAGGCTTCCGGGCGGGCGACGACGGCCCGATCGACCGTCACCCGGTCAGCGGCATCTCACCTGCTGGACCGGGTGGGCCGGAGGGCCGAGGGAGGCCGCCTCAGCTGTCGGCGAGGCCGTCAGCTGCCGGTGTGGCCGCCTCAGCTGCCGGTGTGGCCGCCTCAGCTGCTGGTGAGGCTGACGTGCTGTCCGGTCAGGGAGACCACCACGCCGTCCTGGGTGGCCTGCACTCCGCTGAGCGTGATGCCCGCGGGCAGCCCGGACAGGGTGCGGGCGAAGTCGATGCGGTCGCGGACCAGCTGGCCGAGGCCGGGGATCGTGCCCGCGTCGGGGATCGTCTTGGCGTGCAGCTGGACGGTGTTGCCGCCGGTCACCTGGACCGAGCTGACGACGCTGCGCCTGATGGTCTGGCCGAGGAGGGTGATGCTGCCGCTCACCTTGACCTGGCCGTCGCCGCCGTAGGAGACGGTCACGCCGTCGGGGGCGCCCTGCTGGAGGTCCGCGTACGAGATCAGGGCGGTGCCGGTCGCGGTGTCGGCGACCGCGCTGGAGAAGGAGCTGTCGATCCGCACGTCGTGCAGGTCGACGGTGAGCTTGTCTATCCGCAGCCGCCCGTCACCGCTCGCGGAGGTGCCCTGCGCGGCCTGGAAGTCGGTGGCGGTCGCGGTGACCTCGTTCAGGTCGCGCCCGGCCACCTGGGTCAGGAACGGGAAGCCCTTGATCGACACGTCCGGCTTGCTGCTGAGGCCGCGGGCGCTCTGGATGCGGTCGGCGATCTTGGACTGCGCGTACGAGACGGCGATCCGGTCCGCCGCGACGAACAGGCCGCCGAGCACCACGACGACCACCACGAGTATCCGGATCCCACGCCCGCGCATCGTTCTCCCCACCCCGTAAACCGTCCGGGTACGTACTCCTGTCCTGAGTCCGTACGCCTGTCCACCCGGCGCGAGCCTATCCGTTCGAGTCCGAGGCGGGTTCGAACGGCCGGGCGGACCGCGCCGTCTCCTGGATCACGCGCGGCGGCGCCGGGTGGTTCCCGGTACGGGCCCGGCGCCGGGTCACGCGGCCGTCAGGCCAGGGCGTGCCCCACCGCGTAGACCACCGGCGCCGCGAGCGCCAGCGGCAGCGCGACACCGGCCGTGAAGTGCACGAACCGCGACGGCCAGTCGTAACTGGCGACCCGCAGCCCGACCAGCGCGCACACGGCGGCGGCCAGCGCGGTGGCGGCGCAGGAGGCGGGCATGTGCAGCAGGTGACCGGCGAACGCGCCCGCGCCGCCGCCCACGAGCAGCGCGGCCGCCACGGACACGGACGCGGGCAGCCGTACCGCGCGCACCAGCGTCGCCGCGCCCACCGCGACCGCTCCCACGATCACCGGATGCGCGCCGCCCTTCGTGCCGTCCAGCGCGACCCAGCCCGCGGCGAGCACCGTCAGCAGGGTCGAGGCGGCGGTGGCCGTGAGGCCGGCGAGGCGTTCGTCGGCGCTGCCGCGGTGCCGCATCTGCTGCACGAGGATGAGCAGCACCCACACCCCGAGCGTGCCCAGGATCGCCGCCGGGGCCCGGTCCGCCGGGGCCAGCAGCAGCGCCACGTCGGCGGTGACCCCGGCCAGGAAGGCCAGCATGATGCCCTGCCGGGCGGGCCACATGCCGTTGAGCCGGAACCACCCGGCGGCGGTGACCGCCTGGAGCAGCACCGCCGCGACCGCGAGCGCGGGCCGCGCCAGCCCCGCCGCCCCGGCCGTCAGCGCCGCGAGGACGACGGTCAGCAGCGCGGGCTGGACGCCGGGCGGGATGATCGGGGAGCCGGTGCGCCGCGAGGGCGCCTGCGGGGTCGCCGCCTGCGGCTCGGGAACGGGCTCGTACGCGGGCGCGGGCAGCGGCTGGGCAGCGGTGTCGTACGAGGGGTCGTGGGCACCGTAGCCGCCCGCGGGATCGTACGCGGGCGCGTCACCGAAGCCCGCGGCCGGGGCGGGGGCCGGGGCCGCCGGGTCGTGGCCGGACGCCGGGGGCGCGTCGTACGCCTGGTAGGCGTCGTACCCGGCCTCGTCGTAACCGGCCTGCGGCTGCGGCTGTTGCCACGCATCGCCCGCCTGCGGCTGCTGCGGCCATGAGGCGTCTGCCTGCGGCTGCTGCGGCCATGAGGTGTCCGCGTACGGCTGCTGTGGTTGCTGCCACCGCGTGTCGTACGGCGCGTCGTACTGCGGCTGTCGCTGCCACTGGCCGTCCCCGTACGGGTCCGGGCCCGGGTCCTGGGGGTGGGGCCGGGGCGCGGGTGTGCCGTGGTGCCGGTCGTGGCCCGGGTCGGGCCACTCGGGCGTCGTCTCAGGTGTCGTCATCGTCCCGCGCTCACCCTCCCGCGAACGGCGGGAGCACCTCGACGGTGCCGCCGTCCGCCAGTTGGACGCCCTCGTGGTCGCGGGTGCCGACCGAGAGCCCGTCGACCAGGAACGAGGAGCGCTCCAGCACCCTGCCGAACTCCGGCTGCCCGCGGTGCCGTCGCCGGGCCTCGGCCAGGGCGCCGGCCAGCGTCGCGGCGCGGTACGGCTCCTCGGCCGTGCCCGCCGCCGCCTTCGCCGCCGCCCAGTAGCGGATGGTCCCGTGGGGCACCGGGTCGCCGGGGGCGGACTGCTCCGCCGTCTCGGTGGCGGCCATGGCGGCTCCTTCGCTGGGTTCTCGCTCCACGCTCGGCCACGCTCCGCGCGTCCCGGTCGGACCCGGTGCGGTGGCCTTCTGCGCCGTCCATGATGACGGGTCGGCGGCCGGGCACCCCAATCCGCCGGTCACGCAGGGGGCGTCACGCCCGCTTCGCGGCTTCGGCGTGGTCCGTCACCCAGGTGCCGACGCGCCGCAGCAGCGCGGTGTCCGCCGCGTTCTCCGCGTGGCCGAAGCCGCGCTCGATCCACAGCTCGGCCGCGTCGCCCGCCGCCCGGGCGATCGCGAGCGGGTGGTCGAGCGGGAAGTACGCGTCCCGGTCGCCGTGGACGATCAGCAGCGGGGTCGGGGCGATCAGCGGGGCCGCCTCGACGGGGGACGGCGGCACCGGGTTCCAGTCCTCGGAGTGGATGCGGGTCTTCAGCCCGTACCGGGAGACCGCGCGCCCGACCGGCCGGGTGACCATCCAGTGCAGCCGCCGCATCGGCGCCGTGCCCCGGTAGTACCAGCGCGCGGGGCTGCTGACCGCGACCACGGCGTCCGGCCGCGTCCCGGCGTCGGCACCGGGCAGCCCGGCCGCCCGCCCCGCCTGCCGCAGCACGACCGAACCGCCCATCGAGAAGCCCACGGTCGCCACCCTGCGGTAGCCCAGCGAGCGCGCCCAGCGGATCGCCGCGTCCAGGTCGTGCACCTCGCGGTCGCCGACGGTGGACCGCCCGCCGGAGCGCCCATGGCCCCGGAAGGAGAAGGTGACCACGCCCGCGTACCGGGTGAACTCGCGCGCCGCCCGGCGCACGGCGGGCCGCTCCAGCGCTCCGGTGAACCCGTGCGCCACGACGATCACCAGGTCCCCGGCGTCACCGGGGGATACGGCGGATGCGGCGGAGACGTCATCGGCGTCGGCGCGGGCCTGCCCAGCGCGGGAGGCGCTCGCGGCGTACGGCTGGTGCTCGGCCTCGATCCGCACGCCGTCGTCCGTCAACAACGACGCACGCGACGATCTCTTTCGGATGACCTTCTGACCTGCGCGTACGCTCGTGCCAGTGGTTCCCGGGCCGACCCCCGACGTGATCGACGAAACAGCCGGTCGCGCGATGTCGCCCTCACTCACGGAGTCCATGTCGGCTATTCTCCTGAGGGAAGAGGATCCGGGCAGCGCCGCCCCCGGGTCCTTTCGTGCTTTCCGGCCCCGGACGGCACGACGTCCTCGCAGGGACCGAGGAGGGTTTCGCACGTGAGCAAACCGAACAGGTCGCACGGACCGGGCGCCCCCGCGCCGCGGTCGCACTCCACGCACGGTTCGCCCGTCTCCCGCCGACGGGCGGGCGCCCCCGCCGAGGGGAGCGGCCGATGAGTTCCCTCCTGCTGCTCACCAACGCGCTCCAGCCCTCCGCCGAGGTGCTGCCCGCGCTCGGCCTGCTGCTGCACAACGTACGTGTGGCGCCCGCCGAGGCGGCGGCCCTGGTCGACACCCCGGGCGCCGACGTCATCCTGATCGACGGGCGGCGCGACCTGCCGCAGGTGCGCAGCCTGTGCCAGCTGCTGCGGTCCACCGGGCCCGGCTGCCCGCTGGTGCTCGTGGTCACCGAGGGCGGGCTCGCCGCGGTCACCGCCGAGTGGGGCATCGACGACGTGCTGCTGGACACCGCGGGCCCGGCCGAGGTCGAGGCGCGGCTGCGGCTGGCCACCGGCCGCCAGCAGATCGGCGGCGACGACAGCCCGCTGGAGATCCGCAACGGCGACCTGTCGGTGGACGAGGCGACCTACAGCGCCAAGCTCAAGGGCCGGGTGCTCGACCTGACCTTCAAGGAGTTCGAGCTGCTGAAGTACCTCGCGCAGCACCCCGGCCGGGTCTTCACCCGCGCCCAGCTGCTCCAGGAGGTGTGGGGCTACGACTACTTCGGCGGCACCCGCACCGTGGATGTCCACGTACGACGCCTGCGCGCCAAGCTCGGGCCCGAGCACGAGTCCCTGATCGGCACCGTGCGCAACGTCGGCTACCGCTTCGTCAGCCCCGAGCGCAACACGCAGGACAAGGCGGACGCTGGGGACGCGGCGGACGCGGGGGACGGCGGGGCGGACGAGCCCGCGGCGGCCGAGGGCGCCGACGACGCGCCCCGCGCCCGGGCGGCGGCCGGTGCCCGCGGCCGCGGCGACGAGGCGTGATACGGCAGGTAACGGCGGCGGTTCACCCGCGTAGACTGCCCGCGTGCCCAAGGTGACGCGTGACGACGTGGCCAGACTGGCGGGGACCTCGACCGCGGTCGTCAGCTACGTCATCAACAATGGACCCCGGCCGGTCGCACCGGCCACCCGCGAGCGGGTGCTCGCGGCCATCAAGCAGCTCGGCTACCGCCCGGACCGGGTGGCCCAGGCGATGGCGAGCCGCCGTACCGACCTGATAGGCCTGATCGTCCCCGACGCGCGCCAGCCGTTCTTCGGCGAGATGGCGCACGCCGTGGAACGGGCGGCCGCCGAGCGCGGCAAGATGGTCCTGGTCGGCAACTCCGACTACCTGACCGATCGCGAGATGCACTACCTGCGGGCCTTCCTGGGCATGCGGGTCGCCGGGCTGATCCTCATCAGCCAGGGCCTGAGCGCGTCCGCGGCGGCCGAGATCGACGCCTGGGACGCCCGTGTGGTGTTGCTGCACGAGCGTCCCGAGGCGATCGACGACGTCGCGGTGATGACCGACGACATCGGCGGCGCCCAGCTCGCCACCCGCCACCTGCTGGAACACGGCCACGCGTCCGTGGCCTGCCTCGGCGGCACCGAGGAGACACCGACCGTCGGCGACCCGGTCACCGACCACGTCGAAGGCTGGCGGCGCGCCATGCGGGAGTCCCGGCGCCCCACCGAGGGCCTGCTGTTCCAGGCCGCGTACAACCGCTACGACGCGTACCGGGTGGGCCTGGACATCCTGGCCGGTCCCGGCCGCCCCACCGCGATCTTCTGCTCCACCGACGACCAGGCGATCGGCCTGCTGCGGGCCGCCCGCGAGCTGCGCATCGACGTCCCCGGCGAGCTGGCGGTCGCGGGCTTCGACGACGTGAAGGAGGCGGCCCTCACCGACCCGCCGCTGACCACGGTCGCCTCGGACCGGCCCGCGATGGCCCGCGCGGCGGTGGACCTGGTGCTGGACGACGGACTGCGGGTGCACGGGACGCGGCGCGAGCGGCTCAAGCAGTTCCCGTCCCGGCTGGTCGTGCGCCGCTCCTGCGGCTGCGCGTGACGAAGGCCCGTCCGCGCCGATGTCCCGTAAGTCCCCTTCGCCGGTAAGGGAGTTGGAGCCGCGTAAACGGCGGACGCCCGGCACCCCTTCGGCCTTTATTTCGGGCATACCCACTTCTGTCGGGCTTCTCAGTCGGCGCTCAGACGGCTCTCATCATGGGCGAGCACAGTCATAGGCATGACGGAGAGCACCCACCCCAGCAGCGGCTCGCAGCAGCCTCACGGCGAAGGCCGGCAGCAGGCCGAGACCCCCTACGGCGCGGCCGGAGGGTCCTACCCGCCGCCGCCCTCGCACCGCCCGGGCGAGCAGGGCGATCCGGTCACCACGCCGAACGGCATGACCGTCTGGCCGGGGGGTCCGCAGGGACCGCGCGGTCCGTTCGACGGCCCGCAGGGACCGTACGGCGGCGGCCCCTACGGTGACGGCGCCCCGTACGGCGACGGCCCCCAGGGTCCGCAGCACGGCGCCCCGCGCAGGCGCGGCAAGGTCGTCGCGCTGGTGGCGGCGGTCGCGCTGGCCTCCGGCCTGATCGGCGGCGGCGCCGCGGCCCTGATAGGCCACGCCACGCAGACCACGGCCGCCTCGGCGCCGGTGGTCGGCACGGCGACCGCCTCCAAGCCGCTCGGCAGCGTCAGCGCGGTCGCGGCGGCGGTCTCCCCGAGCGTCGTGGAGATCACCGCGACCTCCGGCGACGGCGAGTCCATCGGTTCGGGCGTGGTCCTCAACTCCAGCGGCGACATCCTCACCAACAACCACGTCATAGCCGACTCCGACTCCGTCAAGGTGGCGTTCAGCAACGGCAAGACGGCCACCGCGAAGGTCGTCACCACCTCCCCCGACAAGGACCTGGCCGTCATCCAGGTCAGCGGCGTCAGTGGCCTGAAGACCGCCACGCTGGGCGAGTCCGACGACGTGGCCGTCGGCGACCAGGTGGTCGCGATCGGCTCCCCCGAGGGCCTGGCCGGCACGGTCACCAGCGGCGTGGTCTCAGCGCTCGACCGCGACGTGACGGTCCCCGTCGAAGGCGGCTCGAACGACCAGGGCAGCGGCTCGGGCGGGCAGAGCGGCCAGGGTGACGGCGGCGGCTACGGCGGAAGCGGCAACGGCGGCGGGTTCGGCGGCTACGGCGGCGGCAGCGGGGAGAGCGGCGGCAGCGACAACGGTGGCGGCGGCAGCGACCAGTGGCCGTTCGAGTTCGGCGGCGGCCAGTACAACGGCCAGGTCGGCGGCAACACCACCACGTACAAGGCGATCCAGACCGACGCCTCGCTCAACCCCGGCAACTCCGGCGGCGCCCTGATCAACATGGCCGGCCAGATCGTCGGCATCAACTCCGCGATGTACGCGCCGAGTTCGAGCAGCGGCAGCAGCAGCTCCTCCAGCGACTCGGGCAGCGTGGGCCTCGGCTTCGCGATCCCGATCGACACCGTGAAGTCGTTCCTGAGCAGCAACCACATCAGCTACAACGGCTGAGCACGGCGGCAGCGGCGGGAGCGGAGCGCCTCGACGCCTCCCGCGGCCCGCCGCCCCCGCACCGGCCCGCGCGACGGCGCACCGCGCCACCGGAACACCGCGGCACGCCGCGTCGCGGGCCCGTCCGTGCGAGGCTGACAGTCGACACCCTTCCGTCCGCAGCGAAGTCAGAGGTAGTACGTGATGAGCCCCGAGGGCAGCGGCGAGCAGCCGTCCCGGATCCTGGTGGTGGACGACGAGCCGGCGGTGCGCGAGGCGATCCGCCGCAGCCTCGCGTTCGAGGGTTACGACACCGAGCTGGCGGCGGACGGCATCGCCGCCCTCGACCAGGTCGCCGCCTACCAGCCGGACGCCATCGTGCTGGACGTGCTCATGCCGCGGATGGACGGCCTCACCACGGCCCGGCGGCTGCGTTCGGCGGGGATCACCACGCCCATCCTGATGCTCACCGCCCGCGACACGGTGGGCGACCGGGTGACCGGGCTCGACGCGGGCGCCGACGACTACCTGGTCAAGCCGTTCGAACTCGACGAACTGCTGGCCCGGCTGCGGGCCCTGCTGCGGCGCAGCTCCTACGCCGCCGCCGCGGCCGCCCAGGCGGACGCCCCGGAGGACGCCGCGCTGACCTTCGCCGACCTGCGGATGGACCCGGCCACCCGCGAGGTCGCCCGGGCGGGCAAGCCGGTGGAGCTGACCCGCACCGAGTACACGCTGCTGGAGCTGTTCCTGACCCACCCGCGGCAGGTGCTCACCCGTGAGCAGATCCTCAAGTCGGTGTGGGGCTTCGACTTCGAGCCGAGCTCCAACTCCCTCGACGTCTACGTGATGTACCTGCGCCGCAAGACCGAGGCGGGCGGGCTGCCCCGGCTGGTGCACACCGTGCGCGGGGTGGGCTACGTGCTGCGGTCCGCCGAGGGCAAGCCGTGACCGAGGCCCCGTCCCACCGCTCGCCGACCGGTCTGCGACGCCTGTGGCGCTTCCGTACGCTCCCGCTGCGGTCGAGGCTGGCGATCCTGACGGCGGCGGCGGTGGCGGTCGCGGTCGGCGCGGTGGCCGTCTCCGCGTGGTTCATCACCCGCAGCGCGCTGACCGACCGGCTCGACAGCTCGCTGAAGGGCTCGTACCACCAGGCGGAGGCGTTCGCGGTGCGGCGCGGCGGCTGCGTGCCCGGCACACAGCCCAAGGGCGACCAGGAACAGCGGCTGTACCTGGGCTCGACCGCGCAGGTGGTGGGCCCGGACGGCACGACCTGCCAGCTGTGGGGCTACCTGGTGAAGCCGCAGGCGGTGGACCGGGCGATCGCGGCGGGACAGCGGCCCAGCGCGTTCCACGACTCGACCGACTCCAACGGGACCAAGGTCCGCGTCTACACCGAGTTCGACCCGAAGTTCACCACCAACGAGAGCCAGGGGCTGACCATCTCGGTCGCCCAGCCGCTCAACCAGGTCACCGACCCGCTGGCCGAACTCGCCCTCATCCTCAGCATCGTCGCCGGGATAGGGGTGCTGGGCGCGGCCACCGCGGGCCTGGTGATCGCCCGGGCGGGTCTGCGGCCGGTGGACCGGCTGACCGACGCGGTCGAGCACATCGCCAAGACCGAGGACCTGGCGATCCGCATCCCGGTCGAGGGCGAGGACGAGATCGCCCGGCTGTCGGCGTCGTTCAACTCGATGACCGCGCAGCTCGCCGCCTCCCGGGACCGCCAGCAGCAGCTGATCGCCGACGCGGGCCACGAGCTGCGCACGCCGCTGACCAGCCTGCGCACCAACATCGAGCTGCTGGCCCGCAGCGAGGAGACCGGCCGTCCGCTGCCGCCCGAGGACCGCAAGGCGCTGCTGGCCTCGGTCAAGGCGCAGATGTCCGAACTCGCCCTGCTCATCGGCGACTTGCAGGAGCTCTCCCGCCCCGACGCGGCCCCCGGCAGCGGCCCGCTCCAGGAGGTCGCGGTCCACGAGGTGGCCGAACACGCCGTGCAGCGCGCCCGGTTGCGCGGCCCGGACCTGCGCATCAACGCGGAGCTGGCCCCCTGGTACCTCCAGGCGGAACCGGCGTCGATGGAACGGGCGCTGGTCAACCTGCTGGACAACGCGGTCAAGTTCAGCCCGTCGGGCGGGGAGATCGACGTGCGCCTCGTGCGCGGCGAGTTCAGCGTCCGCGACCACGGCCCCGGTATCCCGGCCGAGGACCTCCCGCATGTCTTCGACCGTTTCTGGCGCTCCCCCTCGGCCCGCAGCCTGCCCGGCTCCGGCCTGGGCCTGTCCATCGTGGCCCGCACGATCCAGCAGGTGGGCGGCGCGGTGGCCCTCCACGCGGCCCACGGCGGCGGCACGGTAGCGGTGATCCGCCTCCCGGGCACCCCGGAACCCCGCGAACTCGCCTGAGGGCTCCGCGCGGGGACGCCCCCGCCGTCCCGGCGGCAACCGGCCGCCGCCCTCGGCCCCTTGGGCGGGCGGCCCGGCGTGGCCCGGCTCCGGGGCGTCGTCGGTCATACACTCGGCCGCATGAGCGAAGCCGCACGTTCCTCCGCAGTCGTCCGCCGGGTCGAGACGCTGGACGCCGTTCCGCCGGGTGTCGTGGACGAGGTGACGGCGCTGGTCGAACGGGCGCGGCGGGACGACGGGCAGGCCGCGGTCTCCGAGCAGGGGCGTCTCAACCTGGGTGGCGGCGCCCGTGACGGCGTGCGCCACGTCCTGCTGTACGCCGACGAACAGCTCGCCGGATACGGCCAGTTGGAGGGCGCCGACCCGGTCGAGGCGCCGGCCGCGGAATTCGTGGTCGACCCCGAGCAGCGGCACCGCGGTCACGGCCGGGCTCTGGGCCGCGCGCTGCTCGACCTGTCCGGGCAGCGGCTGCGGGTGTGGGCGCACGGCGGCCACCCCGCCGCCCGCCACCTCGCCACCCAGCTGGGCCTCGCGCTCTTCCGCGAGCTGCGGCAGATGCGCCGCCCACTGCCCGGCGACCCGCTGCCCGACCCGGTGCTGCCGCAGGGTGTCACCGTGCGCGCCTTCCGGCCGGGCGAGGACGACGCCCAGTGGCTCGCGGTGAACGCCGCGGCCTTCGCCCACCACCCCGAGCAGGGCTCCCTCACGCAGCGTGACCTCGACGACCGCGAGGCGGAGGACTGGTTCGACCCGGAGGGCTTCTTCCTCGCCGTGCGCGACGGCCGCGTCGTCGGCTTCCACTGGACCAAGACCCACCCCGCCGAGGGCCTCGGGGAGGTCTACGTGGTCGGCGTCAGCCCCGACGAGCAGGGCTCGGGGCTGGGCAGGGCGCTGACCACGATCGGCCTGCGGCACCTGGCGTACGACCGCAAGCTGCCCGCCGCGATGCTCTACGTCGACGCCGACAACGTCCCCGCGGTCACCGTCTACGAGCGGCTGGGCTTCACCGTGCACGAGGTCGACCTGATGTACCGCACCGAGGGCTGACCGGCGCCGTCCGTCGGGGGCGCCTCCCGCGCGGGCGCCGGGTGCCGCCCCCGTCATCCGTTCGGACGCACACCACCCGCGGGACGTGCCCCGCTTTCCTGCCTGCCACCTGCTCGTTACCGGTCATTCAAACTCGCTTGCGAACATCGCCCAATGCAGCCCGCTGTGCCGACCCCACGCGGTGATCGCCCGCGCCGTCCCCGCCCGGCGCGACATCCCCTTCCCCGCCCCTCCGACCTGCCGGTTTCCGATGTGACGCAGGAGAATGGAGGGGACGCAACCGAACCGGCGAAGGGCGGCACCGGCATGAACGCGCCACGCACCGCGGACTCACCCGCGCTCGACGTGCTGGGCCCCTCCGACATCGACGCCGGGCTGGACGCGGACACCGACGCCCTGCCCGGCACGGACGAGGCCGCGCCGCAGGGTGAGGAAGGGCTGCCGGAGCTGCCGCAGGGCCGGTTCCTGGACCGCGAGCGCAGCTGGCTGGCGTTCAACGAACGCGTGCTGGAGCTGGCCGAGGACCCCACCACGCCCCTGCTGGAACGCGCCAACTTCCTGGCCATCTTCGCGGGCAACCTCGACGAGTTCTTCATGGTCAGGGTCGCAGGCCTCAAGCGCCGCATCGCCACCGGCGTCGCCACCCGCTCCGCCTCCGGGCTCCAGCCGCGCGAAGTGCTCGACCTGATCTGGAACCGCTCGCGCGAGCTCATGGCCCGCCACGCCGCCTGCTTCCAGAACGACATCGCCCCGGAGCTCGCCGCCAGCGGCGTCGACCTCATCCGCTGGCACGAGCTGACCGAGCAGGAGCAGGGCCGCCTCTTCACCCTCTTCCGGCAGCGGATCTTCCCCGTCCTGACCCCGCTGGCCGTCGACCCGGCGCACCCCTTCCCGTACATCTCCGGCCTGTCGCTCAACCTCGCCGTCGTCGTGCGCAACCCGGCCAGCGGCCACCAGCACTTCGCCCGCGTGAAGGTGCCGCCGCTGCTGCCGCGCTTCCTGGAGGCCGGTCCGCAGCGCTACGTGCCGCTGGAGGACGTGATAGCGGCCCACCTGGAGGAGCTGTTCCCGGGCATGGAGGTGCTGGCGCACCACACCTTCCGGGTCACCCGCAACGAGGACCTGGAGGTCGAGGAGGACGACGCGGAGAACCTTCTCCAGGCCCTGGAGAAGGAGCTGATGCGGCGGCGCTTCGGGCCCCCGGTGCGCCTGGAGGTCGAGGAGTCCATCGACCCGTACGTACTCGACCTGCTGGTGAGGGAGTTGAAGGTCTCCGACGCGGAGGTCTACCCGCTGCCCGGGCCGCTGGACCTGACCGGGCTGTACGGGGTCGCGGCGCTGGACCGGCCGGAGCTGAAGTACCCGAAGTTCATCGCGGGCACCCACCGCGACCTCGCCGAGGTCGAGTCGGCCTCGCCGCCGGACATCTTCGCCGCGCTGCGCGAACGCGACGTGCTGCTGCACCACCCGTACGACTCGTTCTCCACCTCGGTGCAGTCGTTCCTGGAACAGGCCGCCGCCGACCCGGACGTGCTGGCGATCAAGCAGACGCTGTACCGCACCTCCGGCGACTCGCCGATCGTGGACGCGCTGATCGACGCCGCCGAGTCCGGCAAGCAGGTCCTGGTGCTGGTCGAGATCAAGGCGCGCTTCGACGAGCAGGCCAACATCAAGTGGGCGCGCAAGCTGGAGGAGGCGGGCTGCCATGTCGTGTACGGGCTCGTGGGGCTCAAGACGCACTGCAAACTGTCGCTGGTCGTCCGCCAGGAGGGCGAGACGCTGCGCCGCTACTCGCACGTGGGGACGGGCAACTACCACCCCAAGACCGCGCGGCTGTACGAGGACCTGGGACTGCTGACCGCCGACCCGCAGGTGGGCGCCGACCTCTCCGACCTGTTCAACCGGCTGTCGGGCTACTCGCGCCGCGAGTCCTACCGCAGGCTGCTGGTGGCGCCGCTGTCGCTGCGCGACGGGCTGATCTCGCGCATCGGCCGGGAGATCGACCACCACCGGGCCGGGCGGCCCGCGTTCGTGCGGCTGAAGGTCAACTCCATCGTGGACGAGGCCGTCATCGACGCCCTCTACCGCGCCTCGCAGGCGGGTGTGCCGGTGGACATCTGGGTGCGCGGCATCTGCGCCGTCCGGCCGGGCGTCGCGGGCCTGTCGGAGAACGTGCGGGTGCGCAGCATACTGGGCCGCTTCCTGGAGCACTCCCGGGTCTTCGTGTTCGGCAACGGCGGCGACAGCGAGGTGTGGCTCGGCAGCGCCGACATGATGCACCGCAACCTCGACCGCCGCATCGAGGCGCTGGTGCGGGTCACCGACCCCGCGCACCGCACCGTCCTCAACACCCTTCTGGAGACCGGGGTCGCCGACGACATCTCCTCCTGGCACCTCGGCCCGGACGGCGACTGGACCCGGCACAGCACCGACGCGGACGGCCGTCCGCTGCGCAACATCCAGGAAATGCTCATCGACGCCCGGAGGCGCCGGCGTGGTCCAGCGACACCCTGACACCCTCACGCGCGAGGCGAGCGCGGGCGAGCTGCTGGGCGCCCATCTGGCGGGCGTCTCGGCCCAGTTCCTGCGGGCGCTGCGCTCGCGTGAGCAGAACGAGACGGCGGCGTCCGACACGCTGAGCGCCTCGGCCCGCCGCATCAGCGCCGCCCTGCACACCTACGAGCCCCTGGTGGACGCCGCCTGGGCCCGCACCCTGCGCACCGAACTGGCCTGGCTGGGCGGCACGTTGTCGCTGGAGCGCCGCCTCACGGTGCAACTCGCCCGTGTCCACGCCGCGTTGCACCGGCTGGCGACGAACGCGCCGCAGGGCGCCGACAGCGCGGCGGACGGGGCGGACGCGGCGGACGACGGCACGCCCGACGCCGCCGACGCCTTCGCCGCGTCCGCCGCCTCCGCGAAGGCGAAAGCCGACGCCGCGTCCGCCCCGATGGCCATCGGCGCCGCACGGGCCGGCGCGCTGCTGGAGCGGCAGCTGACGCTGGCCAGGACCCGGGCGCACTCGGCCACTCTGAGCGCGTTCGGCTCCGCCCGCTTCCACGCCGTCGCCGACAGCGTGGCCTTACTCGCCTCCGACCTCCCGTTCACCGCCGACGCCGGTGCCCCGGCCGCCGAGGCGCTGGCACCGCTGGCGGAACGGGCACGGCTGCGGCTCGCCGACGAGGCCGCGCTGCTGCCGCTGCCGGAGGCCGGGTACCCGCACGACCACCACGCGCTCAACGCCACCCTCGCGGAGGCGCCGGACGGCACCCACGCCCAGGACGCGCCCTGGCACCGGGTCCGCGAACTGCTGCGCGTCGTGCGGTACGCGCAGGAGGTGCTGGGCGGGACGCCGCCGGGCGGTGACGACCCGGCCCGGCTGCGCACCGCGAGCCACGCCCTGGACCGGCACCGGGAGGCGGCCGAGGCGGCCCGCGCGGTCGCCGCCGCCGCCCGCACCCCCCGCATCACCCCCGCCACCGCCTACGCGCTCGGTGTCCTGCACGCCGACCAGCGCGCCGAGGTGGAAGCCGCCCGGCACGCCTTCGGCAGGCTCTGGCAGCGCACCACCACCGCACCCACCGCAGCCGCACCCGCCGGAACCGCACCCGCACCCGCCCCGGCACCATGAGCGGGACCCGCACCGACCGCCGGGGACCCCGACTCCACGAGGGACACCATGGCCAAGCTGTCCACCGCCGCCCCCATCCGCGCCGCCGGCGCGGTGCTGTGGCGGCGCTCCCCGTACGACCGCGGGATCGAGATCGCCCTGGTGCACCGGCCCCGCTACGACGACTGGTCGCACCCCAAGGGCAAGCTGAAGTCCGGTGAACCCGAAGCGGCGGCGGCGCTGCGGGAGGTCAAGGAGGAGACCGGCATGGACTGCGCGCTGGGCGCCCCGCTGCCCTCGTCGTACTACCTGGTGAACGGTCGCCCCAAGCACGTGCGCTACTGGGCCGCCGAGGCGCTGGACGGCTCGTTCGCGGAGAACCGGGAGGTGGACCGGCTGGTGTGGCTGCCGCCCGCCGCCGCCCGGGCCCGGCTCACCCACGACCGGGACCGGCCGCTCGTCGACGCCCTGCTGGACACGCTGCGTGGCGGCGTCTGACCTTCGGTACGTGATGCCGAGGGCGTATGCCACACCGATGGGCGAGGTTCACCCCGCGTTCACTCTCCTTCGTCGGCGGCTTCACCTGTTCTGCCTAATTTCAGCCTTACCGGTGAGCTGATGAACGCCGGTGACCAGTCACACCAGCACCACCCAAACCCTTTGCTTCGCCGGGCGCCGGCGGGCTCCAGGAAGGAACACTCGAAGGTGAAGCTTCAGCGGAAGAGCGGGCTGCGTGCCCTGGCCGTCGGCGCGGCGGCCGTCTCCGGCGCCCTGGTCCTGACGGCGTGCGGCTCGGACAACAACAGCGGCTCCAGCAGCCCGTCCACGGGTGCCTCCAACGCCGCGGCCGGCAGCATCAAGTGCGGCAGCAAGGGCAACCTGCTCGCCTCCGGCTCCACCGCCCAGCAGAACGCGGTCAACGTCTGGGTGAAGAACTACATGCAGGCCTGCCCGGGCACCCAGATCAACTACAAGGGCACCGGCTCCGGCGCGGGCGTCACCGAGTTCCTCCAGGGTTCCACCGCCTTCGCGGGCTCCGACTCGGCGCTCAAGCCCGACCAGATCGCCCAGTCCAAGAAGGTCTGCGGCGGCACCGGCCAGGCGATCGACCTGCCGATGGTCGGCGGCCCGATCGCGGTCGGCTACAACCTGCCGGGCGTCAGCAACCTGGTCCTGGACGCGCCCACCCTGGCGAAGATCTTCAACGGCAAGATCGTCAAGTGGAACGACCCGGCGATCGCCAAGCTCAACCCGTCGGCGAAGCTGCCCTCCACCGCCATCCAGGCGTTCCACCGCTCGGACGAGTCGGGCACCACCGACAACTTCACCAAGTACCTCATCGGCGCCGCCGGCTCCGAGTGGCCGTACAGCGGCGGCAAGGCCTGGCAGGCCAAGGGCGGCCAGTCCGCGCAGGGCTCCTCCGGTGTCGCCGCCCAGGTTAAGCAGACCGCGGGCTCCATCGGCTACTTCGAGCTGTCCTACGCGACCGCCGGCTCCATCCCGACCGTGGCCGTCGACACCGGCGCCTCCCAGCCGGTGCAGGCCAGCTCGGACAACGCGTCCAAGATGATCGCCGACGCCAAGGTCGTGGGCACCGGTGACGACCTGTCGCTGAAGCTCGACTACGCCACCAAGGCCGACGGCGCCTACCCGATCACCCTGGTCACCTACGAGATCGTCTGCGACAAGGGCAACAAGTCCGCCACGCTCGGCGCCACCAAGGGCTTCCTGAGCTACATCGCGGGCAGCGGCCAGCAGGGCCTGAGCGGCCAGGGCTACGCCCCGATCCCGGCGGAGATCAACGCCAAGGTGCGCTCCACCATCGACGCGCTCTCCTGACGCCACCCGGCCGGCCCCACCGCCTCCCCGCGCGGGGCCGGCCGTCCACCCATCCGGTGCACCGCCACCAGGGGGCCACCGCCCCCGCCAGACCGGAGCAGACCCATGGACACGACTCCAACGGACTCCCTCGCCCCTCCCGCCCCCGCTGGGAAGACCGTCACCCGTGCCGGTGACCGCGTCTTCCTGGGCCTGTCGCGTGGTTCCGGCATCCTGCTGCTGGTGATCATGGCCGCGATCGCCGTCTTCCTGACGGTGCGCACGATCTCGGCGGTCAGCCAGGACCACGGCAACTTCCTGACCACGTTCGAGTGGAACGCGGACAACACGCCGCCGGTCTTCGGCATCGCCGTGCTGGCCTACGGCACCGTGGTCAGCTCGGTGATCGCGATGGTGATCGCGCTGCCGGTGTCGATCGGCATCGCGCTGTTCATCTCGCACTACGCGCCGCGCAGGGTCGCCTCCCCGCTGGCCTACGTCGTCGACCTGCTCGCCGCCGTGCCCAGCATCGTCTACGGCCTGTGGGGCGCCCTCTACCTCGTCCCGCACATGCAGGGCCTGACCGCGTGGCTCGACCAGTACCTGGGCTGGACGGTGGTCTTCAAGCAGTCCGCCCCCGGCACCGCGGCCCGCTCGCTGTTCACCGTGGGCATCCTGCTCGCCATCATGATCATCCCGATCATCACCAACGTCAGCCGCGAGGTCTTCCGCCAGGTGCCGCGGGCCCACGAGGAGGCCGCGCTGGCGCTGGGCGCCACCCGCTGGGAGGTGGTCCGGATGTCGGTGCTGCCGTTCGCCCGCTCCGGCATCGTCTCCGCCTCGATGCTGGGCCTGGGCCGCGCGCTGGGCGAGACGATGGCGGTCGCCACCGTGCTGTCGTCCTCGCCGGTGCTGACCGCGCACATCCTGGACCCGGCGGGCGGAACGTTCGCACAGAACATCGCCTCGCACTTCGGTGAGGCCACCGACTTCGGCCGGGACGCGCTGATCGCCTCCGGCCTGGTGCTCTTCGTGATCACCCTGCTGGTCAACGGCGCCGCCCGGATGATCATCGCCCGCCGCAAGGAGTACTCGGGAGCCGCAGCATGAGCGCCGTCGTCCAGGACCAGCCCAGGTCCGACCTGCGCCCGCCGCTCGCCCACCGCAGGCTGCCGCGCTGGGCCCCGGCCGCCGTGGCGGTCGCCGCCGTCGCGGTCGCCTGTGGCATCGGAGCCGGAGCCGGCCTCTCCAGCCACCTCCAGTGGGGCCTGATAGCCCTGATCCTCTTCGTCGTCGGCACCTACGCCCTCACCTCGCTGGTCGAGGGCCGCCGGCAGGCGAAGGACCGGGTCGCCACCAGCCTGGTGTGGGCCTGCTTCATCCTGGCCGTCGTCCCGCTGTACTCGCTGATCGAGACCACGGTCGCCAAGGGCGTGAAGGTCCTCGACGGCAACTTCCTGACCCACTCCATGGGCGGTGTGATCACCACCGGCCCGGGCGGCGGCGTCTACCACGCGATCATCGGCACCCTGGAGCAGGTCGGGCTGGCCTCCCTGATGGCCGTGCCGATCGGCCTGTTCACCGCGATCTACCTGGTCGAGTACGGCCGCGGGAGGCTCGCGAAGGCGGTCACCTTCTTCGTGGACGTGATGACCGGCATCCCGTCGATCGTCGCGGGCCTGTTCATCCTCGCCTTCTGGATCATCATCCTGGGCTTCGGCTACTCCGGCTTCGCGGGCTCGCTGGCCCTGGCGATCCTGATGATGCCGGTGGTCGTGCGCTCCACCGAGGAGATGCTCAAGCTCGTCCCCAACGAGCTGCGCGAGGCCTCGCTGGCACTGGGCGTGCCGAAGTGGCGCACCATCCTCAAGGTCGTGCTGCCCACGTCGGTCGGCGGCATCCTGACCGGCGTGATGCTGGCGGTCGCCCGCATCGCCGGTGAGACCGCGCCCGTCCTGCTGCTGGTCTTCGGCAACCAGCTGATCAACAACAACCCGTTCAGCGGCGCCCAGTCCTCGCTGCCGTACTACGTCTACGAGCAGTACGCCAACGGCAACGACGCCTCCTACGACCGTGCCTGGGCGGCGGCGCTCGTGCTGATCGCGTTCGTGATGATCCTCAACCTGCTGGCCCGCGGCCTCGCCCGCTGGAAGGCCCCGAAGACCTCAGGCCGCTGACCCGGCCACGCCACACACGGCACACGCGGCATACACGGCCTACGCGGCACGAGAAAGAAGAGTTGGTAATCCCATGGCCAAGCGCATCGACGTCAGCGGCCTGTCCGCCTACTACGGCAACCACCTGGCCATCGAGGACATCTCGATGACCGTCGAGCCCCGCTCGGTGACGGCCTTCATCGGCCCCTCCGGCTGCGGCAAGTCCACCTTCCTGCGCACCCTCAACCGCATGCACGAGGTCACTCCCGGCGGCCGGGTCGAGGGCAAGGTGATGCTGGACGAGGAGAACCTCTACGGCGCGGGCGTCGACCCGGTCGCGGTGCGGCGCACCGTCGGCATGGTCTTCCAGCGCCCCAACCCGTTCCCCACGATGTCGATCTACGACAACGTGGCGGCGGGCCTGCGGCTGAACGGCACGGCCAAGCGCAAGAAGGACCTCGACACGATCGTGGAGCGGTCCCTGGTCGGCGCGAACCTCTGGAACGAGGTCAAGGACCGCCTCAACAAGCCCGGGGCGGGCCTGTCCGGCGGCCAGCAGCAGCGGCTGTGCATCGCGCGGGCGATCGCCGTGGAGCCGGACGTCCTGCTCATGGACGAGCCGTGCAGCGCCCTCGACCCGATCTCGACGCTCGCCATCGAGGACCTGATAGGTGAGCTGAAGGAACGGTTCACGATCGTCATCGTCACGCACAACATGCAGCAGGCGGCCCGGGTGTCGGACCGCACGGCCTTCTTCAACCTGGCCGGCGTCGGCCAGCCCGGCCGCCTGATCGAGCTCGACGAGACCCAGCGCATCTTCTCCAACCCGTCGGCGCAGGCCACGGAGGACTACATCTCCGGCCGCTTCGGCTGACCGAGACCGCCGTGGCGATGCTGCATGGCGGTGCCACCGCCACGGCCAGGGCCCGCCCCCTTTGGGGGCGGGCCCGATCGCGTTGTGGAGTGGGGGCAGGGCCCGAAGGCACACGGGGACAGGGGGTCCGGGGGGCGGAGCCCCCGGTAGGGGTCCGGGGGGCGGAGCCCCCGGTAGGGGTCCGGGGGGCGGAGCCCCCGGGGGGGTGCGGGGCGGAGCCCCGCCCCCCCCGCCCACCAACCAACCTGCAGGGCGGGTGGGTGGGCAAACGAACCTCAGCCGAACGCGCCCTGAACACACCAGTAAGCCAGCGCAGCGACCAGCGCAGCAGCCGGCATCGTGATGAACCACCCGAGCACGATGTTCTTGGCGACCCCCCACCGCACCGCCTTCAGTCGCTTCGTCGCGCCCACGCCCATGATCGCCGACGTGATCACGTGCGTGGTCGAGATCGGCGCCTTGAAGATGTACGACGTGATGTAGAGGATCGACGACGAGGTGACCTCCGCCGCGAACGCCTGCGGCGGGTCCAGCTGGATGATCTTCCGCCCGAGCGTGCGCATGATGCGCCAGCCGCCCGCGTACGTGCCCAGCGACATCATCAGCGCGCAGACGAACTTCACCCAGATCGGGATGCCCCCGCCGGTGTCCTTGCCCGCGATGATCAGCGCCAGCACGACCACGCCCATCGCCTTCTGCGCGTCCTGGAGGCCGTGGCCCAGCGCCATCGACGCCGCCGAGACGGTCTGCGCGGCGCGGAACCCGCGCCGGGTGCGGTGCGGGTTGGTGGTTCTGCGGAACAGCCACAGGATGGCCACCATCACCAGGTAGCCCACGATCAGCCCGACGATCGGCGAGATGATCATCGGAAGGATGACCTTGTCGAGCACGCCGTTCCAGTGCACGGTCGCCGACCCGGCGAGCGCCGCGCCGACCAGGCCGCCCAGCAGCGCGTGGCTGGAGGAGGACGGCAGGCCGAAGTACCAGGTGACCAGGTTCCACACGACCGCCCCGATCAGCGCGGCGAACAGCACGCCGAGCCCCCGGTTCCCCGTGGGCGCGTCGATGATGCCGCTGCTGACGGTCTTGGCGACGCCGCTGCCGATGAACGCGCCGATGACGTTCATGACCGCGGCCATGGTGAGCGCCACCTTGGGGGTGAGCGCCCGGGTGGAGACCGAGGTCGCGATGGCGTTCGCGGAGTCGTGGAAGCCGTTGGTGTACGTGAAGCCGAGCGCGACGCCGATGACGACGACGAGTGCGAAGGTGTCCACCTGGGTCAGGACTCCTTGACCGCGATGGTCTCCACCGTGTTGGCCACGTGCTCGAAGGCGTCCGCCGCCTCTTCGAGGACGTCCACGATCTGCTTGAGCTTGAGCACGTCCATGGCCTCGTACTTGCCGTTGAACAGGTGCGCCAGCAGCTTGCGGTGGATCTGGTCGGCCTGGTTCTCCAGGCGGTTGACCTCGATCCAGTACTCGGTGAGGTTGCGCATCGTGCGCAGGTTGGGCATCGCCTCCGCGGTCAGCTCCGCGGCCCGCGCCAGGACCTCGATCTGCTGCTCGACACCCTTGGGCAGCTCCTCGATCTGGTAGAGGACGACCAGGTCGACGGCCTCCTCCATGTAGTCCATGATGTCGTCGAGCGACCCGGCGAGCGCGTAGATGTCCTCGCGGTCGAACGGCGTGATGAACGACGAGTTGAGCTGGTGGAAGATCGCGTGCGTCGCGTCGTCACCCGCGTGCTCGGCGGCACGCATGCGGTCGGCGATCTCGGCCCGCGCGGAGGTGTCGGCCCCGAGCAGTTCCATCAGGAGCTTCGAGCCGGTGACGATGTTGTCCGCTGACGCGGCGAACATGTCGTAGAAGCTCGTCTCCCGGGGGGTCAGACGAAGGCGCACTGGGAGTCCTCTGGGTGCTTTGGGGGCGGTCCCGACGATGCTAGGCGCATCACCGTGCCAGGGCGAACCGGCGTTCACCAGTGTCGCCCATAGGGCAGAGTGCTCCATACAGGTGGGGGGTCGAACCTGGGACCGATTCGGTACCATATACCCGTAGGGGGTATAACGGGCATGGGATGCGACGGGGCATACGACGGGGCACGGAGGGCGTCATGACGCACGGGGAGACGACGGCGCAGGACGGGCCGGACGCCGCGGCGGCGCAGGACACCCGGCACGCCGCCACCGGATCCCCGGCCGGCCCTCACGGCTACAGCGGCCGCAAGGACCAGCACCTCAAGCGGCTGCGCCGGATCGAGGGCCAGGTCCGCGGGCTGCAACGGATGGTCGAGGAGGACGTCTACTGCATCGACATCCTCACCCAGGTCTCCGCGGGCACCAAGGCGCTCCAGGCCTTCGCGCTGCAACTGCTGGAGGAGCACCTGGGGCACTGCGTCGCGGACGCCGCGGCCAAGGGCGGCCCCGAGGCGGACGCCAAGGTCGCCGAGGCCACCGCCGCCATCGCCCGCCTGCTGCGCGCCTGACCGCTCACGCGCGCCTGACCTCCGCACGCTTGACCGCCGTCCGCCTGACCGTACGCGCGCGAGCCCGCCGACGCGCGGCTACCGGAACCAGCACGGCTCGGGCGGTTCCGCCCGGCCGACCTCCAGCACCTCGTCGATGCGGGCGAAGCTCAGCCGTCCCTCACCGACCGCCGACGCCGCGATCATCAGCTCGCCGCACCACTCGATCTCGGCGAGGGCCACGCGGTCCTGATGCTCCGCCACCTGCGATCCGGGCGACGACGCCACGTGCACCACCTCCTCGTCCAGGAAAGGTCCGGGGACTCGACGGAAACCGGGTCTCCAGCCTAGGGAGCGGGCCGCCCCGGGCGCATGGCACGTACGGGCCATTTCGCCCGGCCCTCCCGGCATCCGCGGGGCGCCGGAAGGGTAGCGTGGAGGTGTGCTCCCCCCGCAGGCACGTTCCGCCGAGACGCCCACCCATCGCACCCACACCGCCGAGCGCGGCTCCTTCGCGTACGCCCGGTGCACCTGTGGCTGGTCGGGCCCGGCCCGCAGAGCCCGCGACCGCGCCCGGCAGGACGCCGACGAGCACCAGGCGCCGCAGCCCGCCGCCCGCTGACACCCCGGCGGCCCGCCCGCCCGCACGGCCTGCCCGTACGCGAGACTGCGGGGCATGGCGAAGATCGTGGTGGCCGGTGAGGCGTTGATCGACCTGGTCCCGCGCGGCCCGGGCGCGCTCGCGCCGCTCGACCCGAGGCGCGGCGGCGGCCCGTACAACACGGCGGTCGCCCTGGGCCGCCTCGGCACGCCGGTCGCCTTCCTGTCCCGGATCTCCCTCGACCCGTACGGCGAGGCGCTGTTGGACGGGCTGCGCGAGGCGGGCGTGGCCACCTCGCTGGTCGCGCGCGGCCCGGAACCGACGACGCTGGCGGCCGCCACGCTCGACGCGTCGGGCTCGGCCTCGTACACCTTCTACGCGCAGGGTACCGCCGACCGGCTCTTCGAGACGCCTCGCGAACTGCCCCGGGACTTGCGGGCGATCGCGTTCGGCACCTGCTCGCTGGCGCTGGAACCGGGTGCGAGCGCGTACGAGGAGGTGCTGCGCGCGGCGGCGGCCCGCGGCGTGCTGACCGCGCTCGACCCCAACATCCGGGCCGCCCTGATCCCGGACGCCGCCGCCCACCGGCGCCGCTTCGCGGCCTGGCTGCCGCACGTCGGCCTGCTGAAGCTGTCGGCGGACGACGCGGGATGGCTGACCGGCGGCGATCCCGCCGAGGCGTGCGAGGAGTGGCTGACGCGCGGCCCGGCGGCGGTCGTGCTCACCGACGGCCCCCGCGGGCTGACCGCGTTCACCCGGCACGGCCGCGTGCGCGCCGACGCCGTCGCCGGGCCGGTCGCCGACACGATCGGCGCCGGGGACACGGTCAACGCCGCCCTGCTGCACTGGCTCGCCACCCGCGACGCGCTCGCCCCGGAGGCGGTGGCCGCGCTGGAGCAGGACGCGTGGCGCGCGGCGCTGGAGTTCGCCGCCCGCGCCGCCGCCCTCACCTGCTCCCGCCCCGGCGCCGACCCGCCCTACGCGAGCGAACTGGCCTGAGCCAGGCGCAAACCGGCCAACTCTCCGCACTTCAGGACACATAAGCCCGAACACCTCCGAACGCCCCCGCACCGCACCGCGCTTGGGGGCGTACGCCCGCGCGCCGAAGCGGGCGCGAAGGAACCGCCACCCCGCCCCCGCGCATCTCCCATCGTGCACGCATTCGAACCACCACTCGTTGGAGACGCGCCATGGCCGACCGCCGGACCGTACTGCGCAGCGGCGCCGCCCTGACGGCCGGAGGGCTGCTGTCCGCCTGCGGCGGCCGCGGCGCCTCGACCGCCACCGCCGCCGCCACCCTGCCCGCGCAACGCACCGCCACGACCTCCGGCGCGACCTCCGGCGCCGCCGCGCCCGCCGACTGGACCGCGCTCGCCCGCGGGCTGCACGGCACCCTGGTCCGCCCCGGCGACGCGGACTACGACACCGGCCGCAAGCTGTACAACACCCGCTACGACGGCCAGCGCCCGGCCGGGATCGCCTACGTGACCGGCGCCCCCGACGTCGCCGAGTGCCTGGCCTTCGCCCGCCGTGCCAAGGTCCCGGTCTCCATACGCAACGGGGGCCACTCCTACGCCGGCTGGTCCTCCGGCAACGGCCGCCTCGTCATCGACGTCTCGAAGATGGCCGGGATCAGCGTCTCCTCCGGCGCCGCCACCGTCGGCGCGGGCGCCAAGCTCATCGACGTCTACAACACCCTGGGCGCGCGCGGCGTGACGATACCCGCCGGCTCCTGCCCGACCGTCGGCGTCTCCGGGCTCACCCTCGGCGGCGGCCACGGCGTCGCCGCCCGCGCCTACGGCCTGACCTGCGACAACCTCACCTCCGCCACCCTGGTCACCGCGGACGGGCGCACCCTGCGGGCGGACGCGCACACCAACACCGACCTGTTCTGGGCGCTGCGCGGCGCGGGCAACGGCCAGTTCGGCGTGGTCACCCAGCTCTCCTACCGCACCCACCCGGCCCCGGCCTGCGTCACCGGCTACCTGACCTGGCCCTGGGCCAAGGCGGCGCAGGCGATCGCGGCCTGGCAGGAGTGGGGCCCGGGACTGCCCGACGAGATCTGGTCGTCGCTGCACCTGGACTGCGCGCCCGGCGGCTCGCCGACCCTGTCGCTCGCCGCGTTCTCCCTCGGCTCCTACGGCGACCTGCAGAACGCCGTCGACCGGCTCGCCGACCGCGTCGGCCCCGCCTCCAGCGTCTCGCTGCGCCGCCACGCCTACCTCGACGCGATGAACGCCTACGCGGGCTGCACCGACCGCACCCCGTCCCAGTGCCACCTGCCCGGCCCGACCCCGGGCCGGACCGCCAACGGGCAGCTGGGCCGCGAGACCTACACCGCCCGCTCCGACTTCTACGACCGCTCGCTGAGCTCCGCCGGAGCCGCCGCGCTGGTCGCCCAGGTCGCGGCGCTGCGCTCGCGGCGCGGCGGCGGCGCCGGCTCGGTGGCGCTCACCGCGCTGGGCGGGGCGGTCAACCGGGTGCCGGTCGGCTCGACCGCGTTCGTGCACCGCACCTCGCGGTTCCTGGCGCAGTACATCGCCTCCGACGCGCTGAGCGGCACCGGCTGGCTGAACGGGCTGTGGACCGCGATGCGGCCGTACGCGTCGGGCGCCGCGTACCAGAACTACACCGACCCGGCGCTGACCAACTGGCGCCAGGCGTACTACGGCCCGGCCGCCGCCCGGCTGACCGCGCTCAAGCGGCAGTACGACCCGAGCCGCGTCTTCGACTTCCCGCAGGCGCTCTGACGCGCCGGGCCCGGCGCGGTGGCCGCTAGGCGGCCAGGTCCTTGTCGCAGGCCGCCGCGTCGCGCACCGGGTCCACCGTGTCGCCCCACACGCCCAGTTCCCGTTTGCGGACCGGATGCCGGGCGGAGCGCACCAGCGTGCCCGCCGGGCCCCGGCCGACCGCCCGGGTCAGCGGCACCAGGCCCAGCGTCGCCAGCGGCGCCAGCAGCAGCGCGGCGGCGGTGCCCAGCGCCCAGCCGCCGATCACGTCGGTGGGGTAGTTGACGCCGAGGAAGACCCGCAGGAAGCCCTCGCAGGCCGCGAGCCCTATGCCGAGCAGCCCGGCCCTGCGGTGCACCATGAACAGCCCCACGCCGATCGCCATGGCCAGCGTGGAGTGGTCGTTGACGAAGGAGAACCTCGACGTGCCGCGGATCAGCACGTACAGGTTCTGCTGGCCGTCGAAGGGCCGTGGCCGCTGCACCACCTGACGGATCGGCACGCTCAGCCCCACCGCGATCAGCGCGGCGAGCGCGGACCACACCACCCCGGCGACCGCGGCGGGCGCGTCGTCGCCCTGCCGCCTGGCCACCCGCCACCAGCACCACAGCACCAGCGCCACCGACGCCGCGGGCATCCCGTACTCACCCAGCAGCCGGGCCAGGTGGTCCAGCCAGCCGGGGGCGAGCCGCGCCAGGCCGTTGAGCTTGACGAGCAGTCCGACATCGGGGTTGGAGCCGTCGAACGCCAGCTCTTCCATCCTGGACACCCCTCACACCGGTCGTCGTCGCCCCCGCTACCAACCCCCGCGGTACTCGTGCGGCATCGTTGTCGCACGACATCCATTGAACGGGCTTTCCGGCGCCGGGGGTTCCGCCCTTACCGGAAGATCACCAGGAAGTTATCGAAAGGATACCGCACGCCACCTGTCAGGGCCAAAGCCTGACCCTCTGTCATGACGGTGGAGTGACGGTCTCACGACGACGGGGTGTCGGTCGGGAGTGCCTGAGCACCGGCCTGCGTCACCCGGGTCGCCCCGATGTAGTCCGCCTCGTCGATCGGGTCGAACCGAATCGTAGCGCCGGTGTGCGGCGCGTCGATCATGTAGCCGCCGCCCACGTAGATGCCCACGTGGTGGATGGTGCGCGGATCCGACAGATCGGTGGCGAAGAACACCAGATCACCCGGGAGGAGTTGACTGCGCGTCGGATGCGGCCCGGCGTTCCACTGGTCGTTGGCGACCCGCGGCAGGGTGATGCCGACCGACTTGTACGCGGCCTGCGTCAGCCCCGAGCAGTCGAACCGCCCGCCGTCCGCCGCCGTGCCCGTGCCGCCCCACAGGTACGGCGTGCCCAGCTTGGACTGCGCGAAGTAGATGGCGCCCGCGGCCTGCTGCGACGGCGCCAGCGTGGAGGTGGGGGCGGTGAAGCTCTGCGCCAGCGTGGTGATGCGCCGCACGTAGTCCTGCGTCTCGGCGTACGGCGGCACGCCGTCGAACTGGATGACCGCGTAGGCACCCGCGTTGTAGGCGGCCAGCATGTTGTCGGTGTTGCTGCCGGGGACGTTCTTCACGTCCTGCGCCAACTCGCAGTCGTAGGTGGCGGCGGACGGGATCGCGTCCCCCGGGTCCCATACGTCGGCCTTCCCGTCACCGTCCGCGTCGAAGCCGTGCGTCGCCCAGGTGCCGGGGATGAACTGCGCTATGCCCTCGGCGTCCGCGCCACTGACCGCGTTCGGGTTCCAGCCGCTCTCCTGGTACAGCTGCGCCGCCAGCAGCGGCGGGGACAGCGACGGGCACAGCCCGCCCCACTTCTCCACCAGCGACACGTAGACCGCGGGCACCGCACCCGGGGCGAGGCCGACCGCGCCCTCGACGCCGCCCGCCAGCGAGGCGGCGGCCGAGTAGGTGCCGACGACCAGCAGCACGAGGAACGAAAGGCACGTCCCCACAACGACGCTGACGACGAGCCAGGTCCTGCGCGCGGTCCCGCCGAGCCCGCCCATCGGCCGCCCCTCCCTCGCTCTCCTGACCCCTGATCACCAGCGTCGTTGCTCTGTGCTGAAGTGCGTGATACACACAGTAAGGTCCGCCGGTCCCCTCGGACACCTGTCGGACACGCGTCCGCATCACGGTTCCGCGCACCAGTGTGGACGGCAGGTCGCGGATCACACCGGGAATCCGCCGAGAAAGTCGCCCGGTCGACATCCGACGGCGACATTGTCGGCCAATATAGAGTCTGGTCCCCTGCACCCTGCGCGGGACCCAACTGATCATGCGGGGCGGTGAGTTATCCATGTTCCTGGCAGCCTCGAAGGGCGACATCAACACCATCATCGGCGGTATCGCGCCAAACTGGGGTCCCTTCGGCAACCTTGGGAACGAAGCACGGGTGATGGTCGAGGTCGTCATGGCCGTCGCGATCCTGCTGTGCCTGGCCATCGCCATCTGGGGCGCGGCCAAACAACGGATCGGCGCCACGGCGCTGCGCGATACGTTCAGTGCCGAGCAGGGTAAGGGTCTGATCATCGCCGGACTGACCGGCGTGTTCATCATCGGCTCGCTCGGCACCCTGTTCACCATCGTGTACGGGATGGCGGTCTAGCCGCCCCCCGCGCCCCCGTACGCCCCCCGGGGCCCGTCCCAGGCCCCGACTCCCCCACCTAGGCTGCGTGCTGATGCCCACTCACCCGAGCCACGACGACGACCCGACCGCCGGCCAGACCCGCACCCGCCTGCCCGAGGGCGACGCGGGCACGGCGGCACGCCGGCCCCCGCGGTCGTCCTCGCGGACGCTGGTGACGGTGACGGGCGTCGTCGTCCTGCTCATCGCGGCGCTGGCGTTCGCCACGCGGGGGACCTCCGGCGGCTCCACGGACGACGCGGCCAAGAACCCGACCGCCACCCCCACGACCCCCACCGGCACCCACCCCGCCACCACCCAGACCTCCGGCATCCCCACCGGCTACCCCCACACCGCGGAAGGAGCCCAGTCAGCAGCGGCGAACTTCGCGGTGGCACTGGGCTCCGACGGCATGTTCAACACGAGCCGCAGACACGAGATCGTGGCGACGGTGTACGCCCCGGGCGCGGTCGCGGGTCAGCAGAGCCAACTGGACTCCGCCTACTCCGACACCACCTTCCTCACGCGCGTCGGCCTGACCGCCCAAGGGGCGGCTCCCTCGGGGATGACACTGGTCTCCCGCGCCGACCCGGTCGGGAGCAAGCTGGACACCTACGCGAACGGCAACGCGGCGGTGGAGGTCTGGTACTCGTCCCTCTTCGGGCTGGCCGGCAACGGATCCACCAACCCCGTGTCCGAGAGCTGGTACACCGACACCTTCCAGCTCGTCTGGGCCGGCGGGGACTGGAAGGTCACCTCCTACAGCCAGAAGGACGGTCCCACGCCGGTCGGGCGCGACCAGGCCGCGTCGACCGCCAAGGACATGACCGATGCGATCAGGGAGTTCGGAGGGTTCACCTATGCCCGGTAAGCGACTCCGCAGGCCAGGTGCGCGCCCTGGGGAGGCTGCTCACGGCCGCCGCCGTACGGTCACCGTCGCCTCCGCGCTGGTCGCCGTCCAGACCGCGGTGGTGCTGTTGTCCGCCAGGGCCATGGCGGCGCCCTCACCCAAGCCCAGTGCCTCGGGATCGGCGCCTGCCACGGGCAACCCCTGCTCCAGCATCCCCAACCCGGCGCGTTCCATCTGCGAGGGCGGTGGCAGCGGATCCGGTGGCGGTGGAAGCCTCCCCGGTACGAGTTCGCTCGACCCCCTCAGTTCCCTCGCCAAAGGCTGTGCCGACGCAGCCTCCTTCATCATCGGGAAGCTGTCGCACGCCATCACCTCCACCTCCCAGGTGGACTTCACCAACACCACCTTCCTGCGCCAGTACGCCGTCGTCTTCGCCGCCTCCACGATCCTCACGCTCGTGCTGTGGCTGCTGGCCGTCGCCAAGCGGGCGGTGCGCGGCGTGCCGCTGACCGAAGCGTTGTCGGAAGCCGTCGGCTTCCTCTGGCTCACCGTGCTGGCCTCCGCCTTCACCCCCCTGATCCTCTACACCGTCACCTCCGCCGTGGACGCCGTCACCACCGTCCTGGCCCGGGGTGTCACCAGCAACTCCGACACCTTCTTCGGCTCCTTCGCCGACGCCCTCAAGAAGGGCAACGACATCGGCGGCGGCCCGATCATGCTGATCGTCGTCTCGATGGTCTCCGTCCTCGCCGCCGGTGTCCTGTGGCTGGAACTGGTGATCCGCGCCGCCCTGCTCTACGTCGGCGCCCTCCTCGGCACGGCCGTCTACGCGGGCCTGGTCGACAAGAACATGTGGCACCACGTCCGCCGCTGGGCCGGCATCATGATCGCCGTCATCCTGGTCAAACCGGTCGTGGTCATCGTCCTGGGCCTGGCCGGCGCGCTGTCCGGCACCAACGGGCCCACCTCGTTCTCCGCCGTCGTCTCGGGCCTGGCGATCATCCTGCTGGCCATCTTCGCCAGCGCCATGATCTACCGCTTCGTGCCCGGCTTCGGTGACGACGTGGTCAAGCTGCGCGGCGACCACAAGGCCGCCGGTTCCCCCGGCGCCGCCCTGATCTCCTCCCCCGCCGCCCTCGTCAAGCAGGGCATCAAGACGCACAGTGCCCGCGGCGGCCCCGAGGAGCAGGCCGCCTCCGGCGGCGCCCAGCCCGCCGGGGCCGGCGCCATGTCGGGCGGCATCTCCGCCCACAGCGCCCGCGGCGGCGCCCCCCACGCCACCGCGCCCGCGCCGGCAGCCGCCCCTCCGGCTCCCGCCGCACCCACGCCCGCGACCCCCGCGCCGCGCACGTCAGACCGTAGGAACGGAGGGGACAGGCCGTGACGACCCAGCCCATCGCCCAGCGCCGCACGTACCTCATCGGCAAGGCCAGGCCCAACGCCATCGTCGGCAAGAACCGCGAGACCGGCGAGATCGCGCTGATCGTCGTCGGCGCGGGCGCCGGCATGCTGTGCGGCCTGGCCATCCCGATCCTGCCGCTGCGCATCCTGGGCCTGGTGGGCTTCCCGCTGCTGGCGCTGGCGGCCGTCTTCCTGCCGTACCGGCACCGCACGTTCTACCGCTGGTTCGAGATCAACCGCACCTACCGCCGCACCCTGCGCGCGAACGCCGCCTACCGCTCCGGCGTGCAGGAGGCCGGGATCGGGCTGGACGGCCGCGAGGTGGAGGTCGGCCCGCCGCCCGGCATCGGCCGCGTCAACTGGCTGACGGCGCCGTTCGGTCCCGACGAGATCGCCGTCCTGCTCCACCTGGAACGCCGTACCGCCACCGCCGTCATCGAGATCGAGGGCCCCGGCGTCGGCCTGCGCGACAGCGAGGACCAGGAAGCCCTGGTGGAACGCTTCGGCACGCTGCTCAAGCACGTGGCCAACGGCGACGGCTTCGTGACCCGCATCCAGATGCTGGCCCGTACCCTGCCGGCCGACCCCGACGCGCACGCCAAGGACGTCGCCCAGCGCGGCGACCCCACCGCGCCGACCTGGCTCCAGGGCTCGTACGACCAGCTCCAGTCGATGGTCTCCACCTCCTCCGAGCAGCACCGCGCCTACCTCGTCGCCTGCATGCACTACACCCGTGAACTGGCCGCCGAGGCGCACACCATGGCCAAGGCCACCGGCCACGACCGCGACGAGGGCCTGGCCATCGTGATGGCCCGCGAGCTCAACGACATCTGCGCCCGCCTCGCCGAGGCCGACATCCGGGTGCGCCAGCCGCTCGGCCAGGCGCGGCTGTCGTCGCTGCTGCACTCGATGTACGACCCGGACCACCCCATCGACCACATCCAGGCGATGACCCGCCGCAACGCCTGGCCGGCCGAACTCGACGCCACCGAGGCGACGTACCTCCAGGCCAAGACCCGCGAGTCGACGACCAGGGCGCCGTGGTGCCACTCCACCGCGTGGGTGAAGGAGTGGCCGATGACCCCGGTGGGCGTCAACTTCCTCGCGCCGCTGCTGGTCCACACCCCCGACGTCATCCGCACCGTCGCCGTCACCATGGACCTGGAGCCGACCGACGTCGCCATCGAGCGGATGCTGACGGAGAAGACCAACGACGACGCCGAGGCCTCCCGCGCCGCCAAGATGAACCGCGTGATCGACCCCCGCGACGTGCACCACACCTCCCGCGTCGACCAGCGCGGCGAGGACCTCGCCTCCGGTGCGGCCGGTGTCAACCTCGTCGGCTACATCACGGTCTCCTCCCGCTCCCCCGAGGCGCTCGCCCGCGACAAGCGCACCATCCGCGCCTCGGCCGGCAAGTCGTACCTGAAGCTGGAGTGGTGCGACCGCGAACACCACCGCGCGTTCGTCAACACGCTGCCGTTCGCGACGGGAATCCGCCGATGAAGCCGACACCGCACGTCACGATGGACGTGGGCAGCCGTACCGTCGGCCGGCACGACCGCCCGCGGCCCGGCCACCGGACCGGCCACCGGCCCGCAGGCGACTGAGGAGGATCCCCCATGGCCATGCTGGATCCCGTCTCCGCGCTGACGGACGCCTTCACCAGCTTCCTGTTCGGCAAGGTCGAGACGCAGCGGCTGCCGGTGCGTACCTCCACCGGTCAGGCGCAGGCCGTCTACCTGCCCACCGCCGCGCCCGGCCTCGGCGACAGCGGAGTGATCATCGGGCGCGAGGTGTACTCCGGCAAGGGCTACATCTACGACCCGTTCCAGCTGTACGGGCAGCAGCTGCCCGCGCCGCACTGGCTGGTGCTGGGCGAGTCCGGCAACGGCAAGTCGGCGCTGGAGAAGACCTACGTCCTGCGTCAGCTGCGGTTCCGCGACCGGCAGGTCGTCGTGCTGGACGCCCAGGGCGAGGACGGCGTCGGCGAGTGGAACCTGATCGCCGAGCAGCTGGGGATAACGCCCATCCGCCTCGACCCGATGGCCGCGCTGGACGGCGGCATCAAGCTCAACCCGCTGGACCCGGCGATCACCACGACCGGCCAGCTGGCGCTGCTGCGCACCATCATCGAGGTCGCCCTCGGCCACGGCCTGGACGAGCGGTCCGGCTTCGCCCTGAAGGTCGCCCACGCGCACGCCGTGGCGTCCGTCACCGACCGCCAGCCGATCCTCACCGACATCGTGGAGCGGCTGCGCAACCCGGTCGCGGAGTCCACCGAGTCGATGAACGTCGCGATAGAGGACGTCCGCGCCTGGGGCCTGGACGTCGCCCTGGTCCTCGACCGCCTCGTCGACGGCGACCTGCGCGGCATGTTCGACGGCCCGACCACGGCGGGCATCGACCTGGACGCGCCGCTGATCGTCTTCGACCTGTCGCACATCGACCGCAACTCCATCGCCATGCCCATCCTGATGGCGATCGTCGGAGTGTGGCTGGAGCACACCTGGATCAGGCCGGACCGGGTCAAGCGCATCTTCCTGGTCGAAGAGGCCTGGCACATCATCAACAGCCCGTTCGTCGCCCAGCTCTTCCAGCGGCTGCTGAAGTTCGGCCGCCGCCTGGGCCTGAGCTTCGTCGCCGTCGTGCACCACCTGTCCGACGTGGTCGACGGCGCCGCCGCCAAGGAGGCCGCGGCGATCCTGAAGATGGCCTCGACCCGCACGATCTACGCCCAGAAGGCCGACGAGGCACGCGCGACCGGCCGGGTGCTGGGCCTGCCACGGTGGGCGGTGGAGATCATCCCCACCCTCACCCCCGGCATCGCCGTCTGGGACGTCAACGGCAACGTGCAGGTCGTCAAGCACCTGATCACCGAGACCGAACGCCCGCTGGTCTACACCGACCGCGCGATGACCGAGTCCAGCGAGCTGTACGAGAACGACCGCACGGAAGCCGAGGTGTCGCTGGAGAAGCACCTCGCCGACGACGCGGTGGCCTGACGCGTGCCCCCGCAGACCTCTCGCGTGCCGCGCGAGACCCGCCGCGAGGGCGGAGTGCCGGACGGCCTGCTGCTCGCCCTGATCGGCTTCCTGCTGGGCGCCACCGTCCTGCTGTGGACCGGCACCGGCGTCGCGGGCCTGCTGGCGCACGGCCGCTGGCCGCGCCATCTGCACTTCACCAGAACCCCGTTGGCGATGCGGGAGCTGATCACCCGGCCGCAGGACCTGGCCACGGCCTGGCAGCAGGTCCCGGCGGCCGACCTGCCCCGCCCGGGGCTGTTCTGGGGGATCTTCCTCGGCGAGGTGCTGGTCCTGCTGGTGCTGGCGGTCTTCCTGCTGGGCACGTTCACCCGCTACCGCGCGGTCCGCGCCGCCCGACGCCACGACCGCCTGACGGCGCCCGCGCAGGCCCCGCTGCCCGACCAGCGACCCGCGACCCCGCCCCAGGCCCAGCCGCCCGTACCGTACGTGCCGCAGCCCGCCGTGGAGGCCGTACCGGCGGCGGCGTACGAGGCTCCCGCGCAGGCGCCGCCGGTTGCTCCGCAGGCCCCCGTGGCACCGCCCGCGCCGCAGGTGCCCGTGGAGCCGGAGCCGCAGCCCGTGGCGGCCGCCGTCACCGCTCCGGCCGCCCCCGAGACCGCCGTCACCGCGGCGCCACCCGTCCCCGGCCAACTCACCGGAGCCGGGCTGCTGTTCACCGGCGCGGGCGGGGCGGCGGCCGCCGAGAAGGGCAAGCGGCTCGTCCAGCCCGCCGTGCTGGACGCCGAGGGCCCGGTCGTCGTCACCTGCGCCGACGCCCAGACCTGGCAGCAGACCGTCGGCAACCGCGGCAAGCTCGGCCCGGTCCACGTCTTCGACCCCGAGCACCTGGTCGACACCCCCGGCAGGCTCCGCTGGGCCCCGCACAACGGCTGCCAGGACCCGGCGACCGCGACCACCAGGGCCCGCGCCCTCCTCGCCCCGCTGCGCACCCACGACGTCACCGTCAACGACGCCGCCGAGACCCTGCTGCGCTGCTGGCTGCACGCCGCCGCGGTGGACGGCATGCCGTTCCGCCAACTGCACCGCTGGGCGGGCGGCTCCGGCTCCTCCGACGCGCTGCGGGTGCTGCGCACGGCACGCGACGCGGCGTCCGGCTGGAGCGGCGAGCTGGAGGCGACGCTGCACGCCCACCCCGAACGCCGCGACGCGGCGCAGGAGTTGATCCACACCGCGTTGTCCTGCCTCAACTCCCTGCACATCAGGGACGCGTGCAGCCCGGGTCGTACGGATGTGCTCGATCTGGAATCGTTCGTGGCCGAACGGGGAACGCTTTACGTAGTCGGTACGCCCCGCGAGGACCCGCGTACCGACCCAGGTGCGATGCCTGTACTCACCGCACTTGTCTCCAGCGTGGTCGAGCACGGCCGGCGCGTGGCCGAAGGGTCATCCCCCGGTCGGCTCGACCCACCAATGACGTGCGTGCTGGACGACGTCGCCACGATCGCGCCGCTCCCCGAACTCCCGTCCCTGATGGCCGAGGGCCCCGCGCTGGGCCTGCCGGTGCTGGCGGTGCTGCGCTCCGCGGACCAGGCCCGCCACCGCTGGCCGCCGAAGCAGGCCGAGAGGATCTGGCGGGCGGCGACGACCCGCCTGACGATCTGACCGGCGACGCCCTCGTGCCGCGTCATCGCCACACGGCCGCCAGCGGATCCGTCCCCAGCCCCGTCAACGCGCCCGCGTCCAGGGCATGGTGCACGTAACGACCGCTGCGCCGCGCCGTTACGTCTTCTGCCTGAACGTGCCCGAGATCGCGCTCCCCGTCGTCCTCGTGACGAGGCTGCACGCGTCCCCCTTGTGGTCGACGGGCATCTTCGTCGCCAACACGGTGCCGGTGGTCACCGGCCCTGGTCACCGCTCTGGTCCCCGCCGCGCGTGCCGGGCCGCGCGCTGGCCCCGTTCCAGCTCTCCACGGGCTTCGGCCTGGGCAGTGGCGCACCGACCACCGACGCACAACGCGAAAAAGCCGCTGGGCTGTGACGGAAAACCGTCACAGC
>NZ_JAINVZ010000040.1 GCF_019890615.1 Streptantibioticus parmotrematis
TCCGATCGAGTGAAGTGGAACGACACAGGTCCGGCCGTCGGCTACCGCCTCGGCAGGCATGCCGCGGGCCTTCTCTCCGCTGATCAGCGGCTTCCCGGTATCCGCTCGGTCAAAGCAGAGCAAAAGGACGCCAGTTCGCATCAGATGCGATGCGCGCCGGTTCCGTGTTCAGCCCGTACGGCTCGGGGCTCTTGCGCATCCAGATGTAGACAGGCATCCCGACCACGCCGCCCGTCGCTCACAGAACGGCTACCGGTCACGGCTCCGGAGGACGGTAACCGACCGTGTAACGGTCCTTGCCCATCCGCCAGCCCTGCGCCGCAAGATCCCTGCGGATCGCCTCCATATCCGCGCTCGCGGGCCGGTGCCGCCGCGTCACAGCGGCAGGGTTATCCCGAGCGCCCGCATCGCGCTCGAGGGCGGACCGCCTTCGGAGCGTTCGGTCTTGTAGCCCTTGACGCAGGGCGCGAGGGTGGCCGGGTCCACGGCCTCGGCGGGCGCGCCCTTGGTGTACAGGCCGTCCGGCTGGCTGTCGCGGTCGTGAGGCAGCAGCCAGAAGACACGGCGCCGGAAGGTCCCCGACGCGCGGGACGGCTTGGCCGTGGGCGCCAGGATGGCGTAGCCGACCATGCGGCCGTCGCGGTGGTAGGCGGGCTTGCCCTTGCGTGTGGGCAGCCGGTCGAGGCTCTGCCGGACGTAGTCGAGGTCGTCGATGTCCTCCAGCCACACGATCTCGACCTCGTGGCTGATCTCTTCGGCGCTGATCAGGGAGCTCATGCGGTGGCGTCCCCTTCCTCGTCGGCGAGCAGTCCGATACCCGGGTAGTGCTTGCGCTGGTTGGACAGGACCATCTCCTTGGGCGAGGCCAGGCCGACGAGTTCACGGGTGCGGGCGGCGAAGGCTCGCGAGGACATCACGGGTGCCCCCTCGTTCTGACACCACGCCTTGTAGACGGAGTACAGCGTCGTCTGCTCGGCGCGCAGGTCCGGGCCGAGCCGGCAACGTTCCTCGTAGAAGCGGCCGGTGTGGTCCTCGGTCTCGGCGTACGCGGTGGTAGCGATACGGACGCGTTCCGGCCCGGTCAGGTCGCGGTCACCCGCGAGGTAGCGGCGCGCCCCGTCGATGAGCCAGCCGAGGATGCCGGGGCCTTCCTCCATGACGAGGATGTCGGCCAGGTTGTCGATCTTGCGGTCGTCGGAGATGACGCGTTCGAATGGGATCAGGCGCATCCGCCGCCAGAACGCGAAGCCTCCGGTGCCGACTTCGGGGCGGTGGTTGCCCAGCAGCCACAGTTTGTGGGTGGGCCGGAAGCTGAAGAAGTCCTGGCGCATCCGGCGCGCCTTGATACGGTCACCGCCGGTCAGGAGCTTGACGCGGGCCTCGTCGAAGCGGTCGCCCGGCTTGACCTCGGAACAGACGATGACGCGCCGCCCGTGGAGTTCCGCGAGGTCGGTGGGGTGGCCCTCGTAGGGCTTGGCCATCAGGAAGCCGGGCGGCGCGGCGTCGGCGTAGTCCCCCAGCAGCTTCATCAGCACGTCCAGGAGGACGGACTTGCCGTTCTTGCCCGAGCCGAACAGGAACGGCAGGACCTGCGCGCCCACGTCCCCGGTGACCGAGTAGCCCAGCAGGAGCTGGAGATAGTGGATCATCTCCAACCCTTCGGCGTCGTCGCCGAACGTGTCGGTGAGGAAGCGCTGCCAGCGGTGCGTGGGCATCTGCCGCGGTCCGACCGTGGTGGAGCGGGAGTGGAAATCCTTGTTCGGGTCCGGGTTCTTGATCAGGCCGGTGCGCAGGTCGACGATCCCGGCCGGAGTGCACAGCTCGTAGGGGTCGGCGTCAAGGCGGGCCGCGTTCAGGACCATCCCGGGGGCCGACTTCGCCTGGGACAGCAGGGCGTTGATGCCGGTGGTCGACAGGGCTCGGCGCCGGTGTTGCTGCAACGCCGTGGTAGTGAACACGCCCCGCGGGTCGTGGGCGGCGATGCTCTCGGCGAGGTCGCCCGCGGCCCACAGGACGGTGTCGTCCTCGTCGATCTGCCACCGGGTGGTGTCCCACCGGTACCAGCCGATGCCCGGCACATGGCGGTAGTCGTTGGTGTACAGGCGCACGAACAGCTTGGCGTTGCCGCGGTCGGTGAGCGTGTCGGGCAGCAGGCCCGCGGGCGTGACGCCCGCCGCCCCCTCCGGCTCAGGCGCCCCCTGGACCTGGGACGGCACGGGGACGGGGCCCTGGGCGCGGATCTGGTCGGCGACCGCCTTGGGGTCGAACTCGAAGAGCGTCTCGTTGCCGGGCTGAGTCACGGGCGCCGCTCCCGTTCGACGGGAAGGGGCCGCTGCTGACCGGCGGTCAGGCCGCTGCAGATGATCTGCCGCGCCCGGCGTTCCTGGGTGGGGCGGGCGGCGGCCGCGGCGCGGGTCAGGGCCTGTTCGGCCTCCTGCTGGGTGAGGCGTCCTGCGGCGACGAGGCCGCCGAGGGTGTAGGCGGCACGGTTGAGGGCCTCGGAGAAGCCGGTGCCCTCCGGCATCCGCCCGCACGCCTCGACGGGCTCTAGGACCTTCTCCAGGGTGCGCTGGACCCGCGTACCGCCGCTGCCCGCCGCGGCGACCGCCTGCCAGGCACGCGGAGGTACGGGTCTGGCGGCCGGGATCGCGGCCTCGGGCAGATGCCGGGTGCGCTCCAGCTCCTGCGCCAACCAGCCCGGCAGCGGTGCGGGTTCACGGGTGGCGCCGACCGGCAGATACGTACCGTCGGCAGTACGGGTGCCGGGGGCAACGATGTACCCGCCGTGGGCCCGCACGTCGACCTGCCAGGCCAGGGCGCGCTTAGGACTCGACCCCGACGAGCACTGCCAGCGACGGCCCTCCCCTGCCCGGTACCAGATGTGGAGGCCGCCCGAAGGGGTGCGCACCCGCAGGGTGGTGGTGTCGTCGGCGGGGCTGTCCTGGCCCCGCAGGGCCGCCAGCACGGCGAGGGTGTGGAAGCCGTTGGCGAGCCCGGTCAGGTCTACCCGGTCGCTGATCGCGATGCCGGGCAGGATGCGGTCCCGGGTCGGCGGCTGCGTGGCGTGCGCGTCGACGTCGATGACGACCAGGCCTGCGGGCCCGCAGGCGACGCCGACGCCGAACTGCGGGTTGCGGCCCCACCATCGGTCGATCAGGTCGTGGTCCAGCGTGGCCGCGTGGAAGCCGTGGCACCACTTGCCCTCGGCCAGGCAGGAACAGGCGGAGGCGGGGTGCGGCTGGTCGCGGCAGGCCGGGCAGTTGGCCGCCGGGGTCTTACGGCCAGCGGCCAGCGGGTGAACAGGCCAGCCCTGAAGGGCACACCAGTGCGCGGTACGGACCAGCAACGACAAGCCAGCAGCCCACGGAATCGGCGCCGGAAGCGGTACGGGGCCCGGTGCGGGCACAGGCACAGGATGGCCAGTCGCTGGGCGGCCCAGCCCCGGTCGTGAGTCGCTGCGAGGAATCCGCAGCTCAGGGGGCATTCTCTTCTCCCATCAGCGACTCAAGCGACTCAACGACGAAAACAGACTAGCGAATCCGGGCCCGGTGGTTCGGTACCACGGTCCCGAACCACCCCACTGACGTGTCGTTTTGGCGGCGACCTGAGCCCGTAGCGACCCAAGACTGACCGCCAGCGACTCGGCACCGTTCAGTCGGTCCCTGAGTCTCAATAGAAAACCCCAGGTCAGACAAGCACCAGAAACCAGACAGCGACTGAAGCGACTGAAGCCTTCTATCTATGACAGACACGCGGACACTAGATGAGCTGATATACCCCTCACAGAGTCGCTTCAGTCGCTCGCGATCCGAGCACAACGCACATGACCTGCGAGTTTCCCGCTGAGACTGAACAGCGACTGAAGTCGTCCTGAGTCGCTGGGTCTTGGGTCGCTGGGTCTTGGGTCGCTGGGTCTTGGGTCGCTGGGGCCAGCTATGGCGTGGCCCGGTGCCGTCGCCCGAGAACGATAGGAAGCCGAGCACCTACGCCGTCCGGTGCGCGGTGGCAATCGCCTAGGGCTTCACCGAGCCGACCGGCGGTCCAGGCATGCCACGGCCGCTGGTGGAGCAGGGCGAGGCGACAGAGCTGGTGGCTGCCGGGTGCTAAACGCGCCGAGCGGTGGCGGGGCGGTCCCGCGCAGGGCGGCGCCCTGGTAGTGGAGTTCACTGCCGGAGGCGAGTTCACGGCCGCCGGGGTCCTGGACGCGGCGGCCGACGAATGCGTGGTCGCCGGGCTGCTCGCCTTTCATCTCCTGAGCGTCGTCCGACCGGCCTGGCTGATCGGGACCAGCATCGCGCAGTGCCGTACGGACGCACAGGCCAGCGCGGTACGGTCGCCCATGGCCTGGATAGACACACTTGCCGCCGGCTTCAGCGCGGTGGCGGCCGGCGGTGCCTGGTTGACCGCGGAGCGCGCCCGCAAGACGGCCGACACCGTGGCGGTCATCGAACGCGACCGGTGGCATGAGGAGCTGACTCCCCGCCTGGCGCTGCGCATCGGCGGCGGGCTCGATCTGCGCCTGACGGTGCGCTTCGACGGCCCGACCGGCCTGCGCCGACTCGACGAGGTACGGGTGACGATCCGCGACGACCGCGACCGCAGCGAAGACCCGCTCTTCGGGCGGATCACCGCGGAGGACCGGGCGAAGGTCATCTGGGGGCCGGCCAGGTTCAGGCACGGCGCCGACGAAGCCGACCAACTCGGCCGGTCTGTCGCGCCCTTCAAGCTCGACCTCGGCGAGCAGCGGCCACTGGCGATGGAGCAATCGCTCGCACCCCCGTGGTACGAAGGCGCCGACGGCGCCGCCCGCTGGCGCCGCGACTACGACGACGCCAACGTCCGCCTGTGGATCACCTGCATCGCGAAAGGTCACAAGCCGTGGCTGCTCACGCAGGACGTTCCTATTCACCGGGCCGAGGACTACCCACCCGCGCAGTAACCCGCCTCGGCCAGCTGCCAGCTCGGCCACGGTGCGCTGCTCTCGGCAGCCGGGCACCGACAGGTTCAGCCGAGTGCGCCGCCCAGCGCGGACAGCAGCGCGCGCTCGCAAGCCCCTGGTCCGTCGACCGTGTCCACAAAGTCCGCGATGAGCGCGAGCGCACACGTCATCGTGAGCACTTCACTCTCCGGGACCGGCCCTGCCTGATCCCGCCACGCCACCGGATCGCGCCCCTCGAAGGCCACGCCGATCACCCGGCGGACCATCGGGAAGTCAGTCAGGTCCGCGAGTCCTTCCCACTGGGCGGCCTTGGCCATCAGCACATCGGTGAACCGCGCAGCGATCCGTCGGCCGTCCGGGCCGCCGGTGCCGATCTGGTCCAGCGCGCCACCGATCAAGAACACCGTCCCCCGCAGCAGCTGCTCCACGCCATAGGTGGCTGCGGCCGCCGCGATACGTTCACTCATCTCGCGCCAGCGGCTCTCGTCAGTCCCCGAACGCGCGATGCTCGCCTGATCCCACGCCGCCAGAATCGCGCCGAGCGGAACCCGGCTGTTGCCCATCGCCATGGAGGCCGAGCGTAGTAGCGCGCACCGGCGCAGCGGGCGGCGATCTCGGGAACAGACCCGAAAGACCATCAGCTCGCTGAAGACCGACGTGCCACATTCGCCGAGCGGTCACTACGAGGGCTGCTGGGCGCCCTCGGCAGTTTGGCCGTGCGCGCGCTTAAGCGCCATCCGCGCCGCTGGGACGTTGCCCGAGACGGTCGCCCAGTAGTCGTGCGTCATGATCCGCCCCGTAGCGTCCCGCCAGCGGGCCCACAGCGCGTCAACCGCGGCCTGGTCTTCTTCGCTCCAGCCCGGCGAGGCTTCGTGCTGGTTGCCCTGGTAGTCCGTGTAGGGCTCGGGCAACGGCATCGGCCGGTGCGGGAGCTTGTCGTAGAGGTCGAGCAGGTCCTGGTGAGCGGCGTCCGCCTCGGCCTGCATCGCGATCAAGTCATCAGGGAAGGTAAATCCAGCCACGATAGAATCGTACAAGCGGGCGAGCCGTGGCGAACTGATGCCGCACCCTGACAGCACAGGCGACGTCGGGCTCGGCGATTCGCCGACCTTGAGGGCGAGCGGCGACTCCCGGGCATGGCCACTTCCCGCGTGTCCCGGACCGCGCCGCGCCCGCCGTTGGGCTCTGAGAGCGTGCGCCGGGTGTCAGCGGGAGCCGGACGGGCGTGGTCCGGTGATGCACGGATGGGGCAGCGGCCGGGCGGGGACCAGCATGGCGGTGGCCCGGCATGCGCACCGGCGTGTCGTCGGGCGGTCCGGTGGTGCACAGTGGGCGTATGTGCGGTCGATACGTTGCCACCCGGCGCCCGCAGGACCTGGCGCGCTTGTTCCACGTCGGCACCTGGCCTGTGACCGAGTCGCTCGGTCCGAGCTGGAATGTGGCCCCGACCGACGAGCCTGGGCCGTCCTGGAGCGCGTCCCGCACGGCGGCGGCGGTGCCACGGCGCCCGCGCGGGAGTTGCGAGCGGGAACCGCTCGCCGAGCAGGCTGCCGACCGCGGACTGCCCGCCGATTCGTTTCGCCAGCCGCCTGGGACGCGCAGGGATTCAGGATGCGAGTTTGGTCAGGACGCGTTGGCGTATCTGCTGGTTGGGGCTGATGACCGCGACCAAGCGGTTCGCTCCGCCGGTGGGTGTGACGGTGGAGGCCGGCCCGATTGCCCGGGAGAGTCTGGCCTGTTGGCCGGGCTGGAGTTCGACGCTCATCCAGTCGCGCGCGCAACGTAGTACTGCCCATGATGCCGGGCCGGATGTCGCGTTGGAGGAGACGCGCTGGTACGGCCCGTCCGGCAGGTCGGATGCGCCGTCGTGTGTGGTGGTGGGCCAGCCGGTGCCGAGCTGAATGATCGGCTTGTCGGTCCTGGCCACGGTGAGCCCGCACATGTCGCCCCCGGTATAGAGGACCAGTTCGTCGTCGCCGTACTGGAGGTTCGCCACGGGCTTGAGGCCGTCTGGCGCTTCACTGGGGTCGGCGGGTGGCGGGCCTGCCTGAGTGTTGATCCCGACGGCCGCAAGGCTCGGGAGGGCAGGCGGCGGGGTGGAGCGGGCGGCGTTTCCGCTGCCGCCCGCTCCGTCGGTGCAGGCGGAGAGGAGTAAGCCGCTGGTGACGAGCACTGCTGCTGTGCGGGACCTCAACGAATTTCTCTCCCCACCCTTTAGTGCGTCAGTCCGCGTACGTGTCGAAGCATACGCCGGAGGGCTTGAACGCGTACCCGCTGCCGATCTTGTTGTTGAAGCGGTCGTACACGTCGAAACTGTAGGACTCCAGGGAGGGGTACGCCCTGATGACGCCGACCTTCCCGGAAGGCACCGGGTAGGAAATGCTCCGGATGACCGTGTACGTGGAGGTGACATTGAAACCGACGCCCAGGGACACATAGCCGGCTTGGACGCTGGCGTTAGCGCTCCAGGTCGCCGCCACCGACTTGTTCACGCTCAGGCTGATCGTGGACGGCCCCCGGCCTGACGTGTAGTCGATCTGGGTCGTGCCACACCGGGTGCCGTCGTCCTGGATGTTGCCGATGTGGTTGGTGGTCCAGTTCGGCCGGTTGACCAACTTCGGAACGGACGTAGGCGTCGAGTTGAGCTCGACGATGGTGCGAGGTCCCGGCTTGACGGCGGTGGTCGGTACGCCCTGAGCCGGGATGGTGGCTGCGTTCGCGGTGGTTGCCCCGGCTAACGCAATCGCAGCCGCGGTCGAGGCAACGACAGTGACCGCGGTGAGCTTCCTCTTGACGTGCAAGGTCTCCCCCTCTTGCAAGAATGCGCCTGTGACGGCGCACGTGCGCGTATCCCCCCGAAGGATGACAGCGCTGTCTCGAACAGAAACGCGATCAAGCTCGCATTCCTGTCGTGGCGACGTCAAGAACATTATTTGTGACACATAGTAATGCTCTGGGTGATACGTGGTTTCAAGCCATTTCGCGGCCCCCGAGGTTCTGGCCTCCGAGACCGTCGGCCGTGAGTCCCGCGGCTACGACGAAGCGAAGAAGATCAACGGCCGCAAGCGCCACCTCGTCGTCGACACCAAGGGCCTGCCGCTGTTCGTCATGGTCACCCCGGCCGACATGACCGACCGCGACGCCGCCAAGGAAGTCCTCCCCCGCATCTTCCGTCTACGGCAGGTGAGCGCTGTCAGCGCCACCGGCCGGGCCCGGTGCGCTCGGCTGGTCAGCAGTGTTGACGCCTGACGGGTGGTCGACCGGCGGGTGTGCGCGACTCGCCCCCAGCTCGCCGACACACCGCGCAGCTCCCGGTCATCGTCATGGTGGGGCGGGTGGTTCGGCGAGGGCCGCGGGGCGGATGGCGTCCGCTCCGTATCGTGCGCGCAGGGCGTCGGCGGCTTGTTCGAGGCGGTGGTGCTTGTCGTCGTCCGGGTCCAGCAGCAGCTGATGGTGGGCTGCGGCGGCGGGTGCGAGGCCGTCGGCGCGCAGGGTGAGGGCGGTGACGCGGGCGCGTTGGAGTGCGTGTGCGGCGTGCAGTTCGTAGGCGGTCTTCCTCAACGCGGGGCTGTGGGCGGTGGGTTCGGCCAGGCGTCGGCTGCGGGTGGTCGTGGTGGTGTCGGCGTAGTGCACGGTGAGCGTGACGCTCTGGCACACCTCGTCGTGGCCGCGCAGCCGCAGCGCGAGTTCCTCGGCGAGGCCAAGGAGAGCCCGGCGGCGGACCGCGGGGTCGAGTTCGTCGTGGGGGAAGCGGTGGGTGGCGGTGGTGCTGCGCACGAGCGCGGTGCGCTGGACCGGGCGCTCGTCGATCCCCCGTGCTCGGGTGTGCAGTTGTCGGGCGGGGCGGGTGCCGAGGATGCGGTTGAGGGTAGCGGGCGGGGTGTCGGCGAGCCGGCCGACGGTGTCGATGCCCAACCGGTGGAGCGCCTTCGCGGTAGCGGGACCGACACCGGGAAGGGCGGCGACCGGGCGGGGGCGAAGGAACGCCTCGACGGCGGCCGGGCCGGGGGCGACCGCGGTCAGCTTGCCCGGTGGCGTGCCGGCGAGGGCCATGGTGGCGATCATCGGCGAGGCGCCGAGGCCCGCGGTGGAGGAGATGCCGAACAAGGCGGTGGCGCGTAGCCGCAGGAGCTGGGCGATCTCGGTGGGGGTGCGCGGTGCCCAGTAGCGCAGGGCGGGGGTGAGGTCGAGGTCGACGGTGTCCGGCGGGTGCGGCTGGTAGCGGGCGGTGATGTCCGCGACGAGGTCGAGGAGGCGCTCGTAGATCTCCTCGCCGGTGGGGCCGGCGGGCAAGTGGAAGCGGATCCGCAGGACGCAGCGCGCTGGTGGCGTGGTCATCCTGCGGATCCTGGGGAGCGGTGTCCGAGGCGACGCAGGTCGGCCGCGCGGCTGCCGGCAGATTGAAGGTCGGCCCAGGGGTGCAGCCGCGCTCCCGCGGTCCCGTCCACGAGAGTCCGCCCGCGTCCGGCGTTCGACGGTGCGGGGGCTCCGGCAGGTGTGGGTGCGGGGGCGGTGCCGCCCAGGAGGTCGAGGGCGGCGGCCGGTCCGTCGTCGCGGCGGACCCGGGCGACGGCGTCCAAGTCCCACACGGTGTGGCCGACCACGGTGCGCCGGGGCCCGCGGGCCTCGACGAGGCCGCGGACCAGCAGGAGCCCGGAGTGGAAGATCGTGTGCGCGCACCGGGCGTGGCTGTCTTCGAAGAACGCCAGGTCGACGAGGCCGGTGCCGTCTTCCAGGGTGACGAAGATGATCCGTTTGCCGGAGGGGATCGGTGGGGTCTGGGTGGAGGCGCGCACGCCGGCCACCAGGACGGGCCGTCCGGCAGCGAGGTGCTGGAGATGGGCGGCATCGGTGGCGCCGAGTTCGCGCAGCAGCCGGTGGTGGTGCTCCATCAGGTGCTGGGAGACGTCGATGGACAGCACCTCCAGCTCGGCATCCAGGCGCTCACGGCTGCTCATCTCCACCAGGCCGCTCGGCCTGGTGCCGGCCGCCTCGGGGGTGAGCGGGGTGGTGAGCGCGAGCTGCCCGTCGGGCGCTACCCGGTTGCGGTGGTGCCGGTGGAGTTCGGTGGCCTGCAGCAGCAGGTCCCGCCGGGTGGCTGTGCCCTTGACCGCGTCGAGCGCGCCGATACGGATCAAGTTCTCGGCGACCGGCAGCGACGGGCGGGCCCGCTCCCACACGTCGGACAGGCCGGTATACGGGCGGTGTTGAGCGATCCGCGCAGCTTCGGTCTCGGGTATGCCGGAGACCGTGGCCAGCGACAGCCGCACCCCCCAGCCGGTGCCGGTGGTCTCGATGCGGTGGGCGGTGTCGGAGTGGCTGACGTCGACGGGCAGGATAGCGATGCCGTGACGCCGCGCGTCGGCGGTGATCACCCGCAGGGGCCACATCCCCGGGTCGTGCTCCAGCAGCCCGGCGTACAGGGCGGCCGGGAAGTGCGCCTTGAGCCACGCCGACTGCACCGCGGGGACGGCGAAGGCCACCGCGTGCGCGCGGCAGAACCCGTACGCGCCGAACTCCTTGACCGTGTCCCACACTTCGTCGACCACCGCGGGGGTGTAGCCGCGGGGCGCGGCCGCCGCCTTGAACCACCGCTCGACACCCGGCAGGCGGTCGGGGTCGGCCAGGGTGCGGCGGGCGACGTCGCCGGCCGCGCGGTCGCAGCCGGTCATCCGCGCGAAGATCGCGATGATCTGCTCGTGCCAGATGACCACGCCGCCGGTGTCGTCGAGGATCGGCTCCAGATCGGGGTGGGGGTAGTGCGGAGGCGCCAGGCCGTGGCGTGCGGCGATGAAGCGGGCGGGCATGCCGCCCTTGACCGGGCCGGGCCGGAAGAGGGAGATGTCGGCGATGACGTCCTGCATGTGCCGCGGCTGGAGCCGGGAGACGAGGTCCATCTGGCCGGGGGACTCGATCTGGAAGCAGCCCAGGGTGTCGGCGCGGCGGATCATCTGGAACGTGGCGTCGTCGTCGAGGGGGACGTGGTCGGGGTTGTCGAGGTCGAGGAGGCGGCCGGTGGTGCGGTGGATCTCGCCGACCGCGTGCGCCATCGCCGACTGCATCCTCACCCCCAGGACGTCCAGCTTGAGCAGGCCGAGGTCCTCGACGTCCTCCTTGTCGGCCTGGACCATCGGGTAGCCGCCCGGGGTCGGCTGGACGGGGAGCCGGTCCAGGAGGGTGATGTCGGAGAGGATGACGCCGCACGGGTGCATCGCGAACCCTCGCACCAGCGAGTCCAGCTGCTCGGCTAGTCCGAACCACATCGTGAACTCCGCCTCGCGCTCGCGGACGTGGGCGAGTTCGGGCAGCTCGGCCAGCGCGGCGGTGATGTCGCGTGCGCGAATGCGGGGAAACGACTTGGCGACCTGGCCGACCAGCACCGGGGAGATGCCGAGGGCGAGCCCGGCATCGCGCAGGGCGTGGCGGGCGCGGTAGGTCTCGGGCATGCCGGTCACCGCGACCCGCTCCCGCCCGAAACGCTCGATGATCCGGTCGTAGACCTCCAGCCGGCGCGCGGACTCCACATCGACGTCGATGTCCGGCAGCGAGGTGCGCCGCTCGGACAGGAACCGTTCGAAAAGCAGCCGGTGCTCCAGTGGGTTGGCCGTCGCGACGAACAGGGCGTGGTTGACCATGGAGCCGGCGCCGGAGCCGCGGGCGGCGACCCGGATGCCCATGGCCCGGATGTCGGCCACGACCTGGGCGACCGCGAGGAAGTACGCCTCGTACCCGAGCCGGCCGATCACACCGAGCTCGTACTCCAGCTGCCCGGCCGCGGCCCGGTCGCGCTCCAGACCGCGGGCGGCCATCCCCGCCTCGCACCGGCGCCGCAACTCGCGCATCGCCCCGCCCGCGGCCCGCTCGGCGCCCACCACGTGCGGCTCGGGGAAGTGCGGCCGCCCGAGACCGAGGTCGGTGACCGGGTCGATGCGGCAGGAGTCGGCGACCGCCTCCGTCTCCGCCAGCAGCACCGCCGCCCGCCCAGCGCCCAGCCCGGCGGCCTCCGTGATCCGGCCGGCGCGCGCCGCCAGCTCGTCGGGGCCGATGAGCCAGCGTTCGCCGCCATCGAGCGGGTGGCCGCGGACCGGCCGCAGCAGCCGGGCCGCGTCCAGGACGTCGGCGATGCGGTGCTGGCCGGGGTCGGCGTAGCGGACCGCGTTCGTCACCACGACCGGTATGCCGAGCTGATCGCCCAGCCGCACCGTCCGGCCGGCCAGCCGGGCCGAACCGGCCCCGGTCCCCGGGCGCCCCAGCCACACCGCTTCCAGCCGCAGCCCCTCCCCCGCGGCGCATCGCCACGGGGCCAGCAGCTCCTCGGCGAGGTCGGGCCGGCCCGCCGCGAGCGCGGCCACCGGCTCGCTGCCCGGCCCGGCCAGCACCACCAGGTCCTTGCCGAGAAACTCCTCCAGCAGCGGCCAGGACGCCATGACCACACCGTCGACCGGGCTCGCGTGCGCGCCGGACACGATCCGGCACAGCTTCGCCCACCCCGCCGCCGACCGGGCCAGCACCGTCACCCGCCACCGCGCCTCCACCACATGCGCCCCGCCACGCAACGGCGTACGGACCCGGGCCGCGGGCGACGTCGGTGGGCGGGTGCGGGCGGCGACCGGGGCGACCGCCAGATCCACCCCGAACAGCGGCCGAATACCGGCGACCGCGGCCGCCTTCGCGAAACGGACGGTCCCGCTCACGGTGTCCCGGTCGGCGAGAGCCATCGCCGTGATCCCCCGTGCGGCAGCGCGCTCGACCAGGTCGTCGGGGAGGCAGGCGCCGTAGCGGGCGGAGTACCCGGAAGCGACATGCAGGTGGACCGGCACCCGGACCACCTCCCTCACCGCACGATTCCGGCCATCTGGCCGGTTCACCCCCAATATATCGAACGTAATTCGAACACGCCTGGTGGGCGAACCACGAAGACGGAGCTGGATGAGGCGTCGCAGAGGAGCTGAAGGTTCTCAGCGGATGCTGGTGACGGCGTCGACCGGTAGGTCCGGAACAGGGGATCCGCTTCGCTCGAGCCAGCGGTCGACCCAGGCGGGCACGGGAAGGGCGAGCTGCTGCTGGGCCGCGTAGACCGCTGGATCGTGTGCCTGGATCCGCTTCAGGCGGCCGCCCCGGCGCTGGATGGCGCGCACCTCCAGCCCTCCGGGCCGCCCGGCCAGGCCGACGGCGATGATGGTGCACTGGTCGCTGTGGCCGGGCGGCCGGTGACAGTTGCAGTAGTTGTCCACGGTGGTGATGGGCAGGCCCCAGCCGGGTGCCGCGAGCAGCGCCATCAGCCGCTGGTGGCCGGTAGCGCCGTGGCCTTCCGCGAACATGGGGTCGATGATCCAGTGTTCGCCACCGTCACGTCCGTAGCGGCCCATCCAGCCGGTCACGGCCAGCGGCACCCCCAGGGTGCGGATAAGGCCGACCCGGCGCAGCAGCCCGCTGGTGAGCCAGGCCGAGGCCGCGGTGCGGCCCGGCCGCCGGTAGGGACGCTCGGCCGGGTGCCACCGGTCCGGCCGGAGACGGTGGCACGGCGTCACACCCCATGTGTCCATCTGCTGGTCCTGGACGTCCACCGCGCGCAGCCACTCGTCGGGATCGAGACCCAGCAGGGTGACGGAGGCGGAGGTGTCCAGCACTCGCAGCACCACCTGCCCGTCCTCGACGTGGGTACGGGCCCCGGGGACCCCCGTGATGTCGCCGTGCTCGTCGGCGCGTGGAAGCAGCACCCTGGCCAAGTCCAGGGCCTGGGTCTCGTCCGGCCGGTGCTGCTCGACCGCGTCAGCCTCGAATCGGATCAGGAGACGGTCGGAGCGCGGGTCGACGTATTCGATGCCCCACGGGTGCACGGTGGTGATCCGGCGCCAGGCCAGTGCCGCCATCACCTGGGCCTCCAGCAGCAGCTGGTCGGCGTCCGGCTGCGGGATCAGCAGGGAGCCAGGAGCGGCGGCCTCGACCCGGCGCCGGGCAGACTGCCAGGGCACCCCGGTGTACAGACGCAGCAGTTCGGCACGACGTTCGACGGCGGTTGTCTTCACGACTCGGAGCCCCCTCGCACCGCGGAGCTGTCCCGACACAGCGCGGCGGCAGAGAGCCACGAGGAACATCTGGACTGTGCAGCGGTGCCGGCCGAGTTGGCTTCTCCACGGCGTGCTCGATGTCGGGTCGAGCACAGGGCAGGGACCCCGCCGGGCCCACCGCTTCAGATTCGACCATTCTCGACCAAGGGCGAGCACTGGTCAGCGAGATGACGCGCCGCCAGATCACCCGAAGGGCGCATCGCCAGGTTGCCGGCCTTCGCGGTGGTCACTCGGCCTTCTCTGCGCCGGAGCAGCTGAGCCGAGCGCCGAGTCGGCCGCACACCGCCGCGGTGGTCCCTGGCACGGCCTCTTGGCGTGTGATGTCAACACCCCCGGGGCGCCGAGCGGTCGGGTTCCGCGTCCGCTTCCCAGCCCAGGTGCGGCTTCAGCTCTTGAGCGTGACCTCAGGGCTGGCCTCGGTCGGCAACGGCTGCGTCGGGCACGCGGCCAGAACCTTCTCCATCGCAGACTTCTCCGACGGCGTCACCCACAGCCGGTACTTGGTCTTGACCGCGACCTGCCGGGCGACGTACTCGCAGCGGTATCCGGTGGCCGGCGGCAGCCAACGGGAGGCGTCGTCGTCACCCTTGTCGTCGTTGGTCGGCCCGTCGACGGCCTCCAGGTTCAACGGATCGTTCGCCAACTCCTCGCGCTGCGCCTGCGACAGCGCGGCGGCGCCGGTGGTCCATACGTCACCCAGAGCCGCCATGTGGTCGATCTGCACCGCGCTCGACGTCTCACGGCCGCGGATGAAGCGGATCGTGCGGCCGGTGTACGGATCACGCAGAGTCCCGGAAGCGACCTTGCACCGGCCGTCGAGCCGGATACCGGTCAGATCGCGACGCAGGATGTCATCACGGGTGTCGCAGCCGTTGTGCCCACCCGGCGCGCCGGTGTCGTCGCTCCAGGCCGGCCCGAAGTCCTTGACCCGGTTGTAGCCGCGGACCGAGGCCGCCGACGACACCCGCAGTTCTCCGAGCGCCGTCACCGCCCGGCCCGGTGCACCCCCCTTCGAGGACGCCTTCGCATCGGCTCCCGACGAGCCCTGACACCCCGCCAGCGCCACCCCCGCCACGACCAACGCCACCGCCACACGGCACGTCTTCGTCCTCACACCGGCCTCCTGGCACACACCTCGTCGCCTCGCGAGGGCCGTACTACCCGCCGGGTGGCACCCGCAGGCCGCACCTCACCCGGCCGAGATCGCGTTACGGCGCGAAACCCTCCGATCAGGCGACAGGACGTGCGCGCCAGAGAGCCGTGGCGGCCGCCCCGTCGGCAGGGGCGGCCGTCACGAGGCCGCACAGGGTCAGTACCGGTGGCGGATCCACAAGGCGATCAAGCCGATCGCTGTGGTGCCCGCGCTGTAAGACGCGCCGCGGATCGCGTTGTACGCGATGGTCCGCCGGTACCGCATGACCACGCGCCGAAGACGCGCGGACATTGGGGCGAGGGCCTGCGCGTAGCGCTGAATCGGCCTATGCTGCATGGCAGGTGCTCCTTTCTCAGTCTTTCGTTGCCTGATGGGACACCGTGCAGGGAGCCGCTCCGGCCCATGGTTGCTACGCCTGGGGGCCCGGGCAGGCTCCTTTTGCATGTTGCGCTGAGCGCGTGCTGATGACTTTAGTGAGTTCCGTGGATTCGCGATGGGCGAAGGGGACCCAACGGCCGTAATTTCTCCAAGATTTCTAGAACTCTGACGGCCAATAAAATGAGGGGCCGTCAACTTCGGCGGTATGCGGTGCGGTTAGCCAGCCCACCCGAAGATGTGACGTTGGTCACTTTCTCGCCTCTCCTGTCCTCAGCTCGGCCCGGTGCAGGCGAGGAGCCGGTCGGCGAGCTGCTGGTCGGGAAGAGGGACGATGCCGCAGGTCTCGGCCGGCCCACCGTCCTCGGTCTTGAGCCCGGTCTCCTCCAGGCGGGTGACCTCGTCCTCGAGGGCCTCGGTCGGCACTTCACGGCCACCGGGGCGAGCAGCGAGGGTCGCCAGAAGATCGGAGAGGTACGGCAGCGGGACCATGTCGTCGGGTTCGGCGGCGAAGCGCGCGGCCTGGCCGTTCCACAGCTCGGCCTCCCGAAGTTCGCCGCGCTGAAGGTGGTGCAGGTGCAGGCAGTAGGCGGCGGTGATGTGGCAGGTTGCGCCGGCGGCCAGTTGCCACCAGAACTGGGCGGACTCCGGGTGACCGGTCAGGTGGAGCAAGCAGCCGTAGGTGAGGGCGCCTTCGACGTCGTCGTTGTCCTGGGGGGTGCCGGGGTGTCTGGCGAGGGCGGCGACGGCGCCGGCTGCCTGGGGGTCGGCGAGGATGCGGTGGCAGATCCGGGTGAGGGTGTGGCCGGCCTGCCGGGCGCGGTCGAGGTCGTGCCCCGCGTCGCGGCGCCGGGCGGCCGCCGCGGACAGCCGTCGCAGGCCCGCGGCCGCGTCCGGGGCCGGGCCGGTCGCCGGCAGCCGGATGTCGGCGAGCAGTTCGTCTATGGTCGGGCTCATCGCACGTTCCCTTCCTTGCTGCGCGTCCGGGCGGTGGCCGGGATGCCGAGGCGGATGCGCAGGCGTTCCTTGCCGCGGCGGCCGTGGTAGTCGACGGTCTTCTTGTCCAGGCCGAGGAACCAGGCGATGCGCCGGGTGGGGTAGCCCAGCACGTACCGCAGGACGATGACGTCGAACTGGCGGGGCGGCAGGGCCGCGATCTCGGAGTACAGGCCGATGCTGGACTCCACGACGCTCAGGTGCTCCTGGTGGGCGCGCAGCAGCCGGGCCACGGTGCCGTCGATGATGAACGACGGCGCGCGGTGGTCGCGCTCGAGCCGGTCGGTGACCGCCTGGCGCAGCGCGGACCACGCCTGCTGTTCGAGGTTGCCCTCGGTCAGCAGTTCCTTCCACGAGCCGTGTATCTCCAGGAACACCTCGTCGACGAGGACCTCGGCCGCCTGCCGAGTGCCGAGCTGCGCTTCGGCGTACTCGAAGTACACGTCCAGGTGGCTGAGGTAGAACGCCTCGAAGTCCACCGGGAAGGCGAGCGGTTCGGTGACCGGCTCGCTGAGGCCAGGGACCATCGCGGGCAGCGCCGGGTCGTCCGCCGGGAACTCGGTCATCGCCCGCTCCGTCCCGTGGTCGCCGCGCTCGCACGGCGCGGGGCCGGGAACGGACCGCTAGGCCGCCCCGGACCGGCGGAGGTGACAGTGGTGTCCATCGGTTCCTCTTCGCTGAGGGGTGCGTACCAGCAACTCGCTGGCACCGGGGGCGAGTTGGCGCCCTTGGTCACCACCTAAGCGTTTTCTGCCCGCAAAGGCTCAAGGCGGGCTCAGAAAATATCACCGTGTGATCTGCATGCACTACGCAAGGTGATTATTTACTCTGTGTAAACGTCGATGAACAGCCCGTTCAGGAGTCGCTCAAATTTTCAACTTGTCACCAAGAGTAGTCACAGTGTTGCAGATCACAGCGGACGGGCCCAGCCGCAGGCTTTCTCCGCAAGGCGAGCAAGACCGACAGGAGTCCTGCGGGCAGCTGAACCACCCTTGTGAGGTGCTCAGTTGGCCGTGTGGAGGTCGTGGCGGGCTCGGAGGTAGAGGCGACTGGTGATGGTGTCCGGGTCGTACAGGTCGGTCATGTACTGGACGGTGGCGGCGAGCGCAGCACGGGTCGCTGCCGGAAGGTCCGTGTCGCCCTCGATGAGTACGCGCGCCTGCTGGTGCAGTTCGAGGATGCGGCGGGCGACGTGTTCGGGGGCTCGGGAATCGGCGATCAGCTGGGTGATGGTCGCGAGGGCGTCGTCGGTGTCCCCGTGGAGGAAGCCGCGGAGCCGCTCGCGGTGGGCCGGGGGCGCGAGGCGGTGGGCGGTGTGGGCGAGCAGGGTGAGGCGCCGGCGGGCGAGGTCGCTGGTGTTCGCCAAGGTCAAAACGGCTCCGTGGTCGTCACCGGTGGCGAGTACGCGGGTGAGTTCCTGGTAGCCGTTCAGGTCATTGTGGACCTGGTACGCCTGGCACATCGGCGACAGGTCGGTGGTGACGCGATCCCGGTGGACTGCGCGGTGGCCCGCGAGGGCGAGTGCGAGGTGAAGAGAGCAGAGCAGATAGGGCGCGAACTGGCCCGCGTGGACGCGCAGGATGTCGTCCTCGGTGACCTCTTCGGGGGCGACCGCGGTGTCGAGGTGAAGCTGTTCGGTCTGGCCGGCCGCGACCTGTGCGGTGGTCGCGGTGAAGATGTCGGTGAGCTTCAAGCGGGTGGTGGCGGGGAGGGCGGAGCGCAGGAGGGGAAGCGGGGCGAGCGCGGCGAGAGCGTCGCCGAGGAACAGTGCGGCGCTACGCGCCTCGTCGGTGCCGAAGGCGGGGATCAGGGCAGTGTGGGCGGTGGGCTGGCCGCCGCGGTGTGTGTCGCGGTCGACGATGTCGTCGTGGAGCAGGATCGCTCCGTGGCGGATCTCCAGGGCGGTGGCGATGGCGATGTGGTCGGTTTCGCTGCCGGGCGCGTTGAGGGTGCGGGCGGTGTGGAGGAAGGCCATGCCGAGCAGCCGTTTGCTCGGGCGGGTCAAGTAGCGGGCCGCCGCCGCGTGGCCTTCGTCTGCGCTGATCCGGGTCGTGACGTGGCGCAGTTCGGTGTCGGCGAACTCGGCGAGCCGGTCTTCCAGCTTGCTCTGGAGGTGGATGAGTTCCTCGTGGCTGAGTTCGGTCATGGTCTTCCTTCCACAGCGGTTCAGGTCAGGCGGGGCCAGGGCACGTCGGTCTCGACCGGGGCGGTGTAGTCGATGTCGCCGACGGCGAAGCCGTAGAGGCGTTCGACCTCGGCCTGGAACCAGTCGAGGTCGGCGAGATCGCGGATGGTGTCGGTGGTGGCCGCCTGCCAGCGGCGGTCGACCTCGGCTTGGACGTCGTCGGCCAGCTCCCAGTGGTCGAGACGAGCCCGGCCTTCGTTGTCGGTGACGAGGGGGGTGTGGCCGGTGAGCTGGTCCCACAGGTCGACCAGTTGCCCGACCGGGGGGACCATCGCTTCGCCCAGGACGCCGCGCAGCAGGCCGATGTACAAGGCGATGCCGGGGATGGCGGTGGAGGACTGGGTGACGGCCGCCGCGTTGACGGAGGTGACCGCGCGCCCGCTGCACAGTTTGCTCAGGCGGTCGTCGAGGGTGCGGGCGGTGGCCTCCAGGTGGGCCTTGGCCGCGCCGATGGTGCCGTGGCGGTAGATCGGAGCGGTCAGGTGTGAGCCGATGTAGGACAAGGCCGCGGTGGTGAACCCCTCAGCGAGCAGAGCGCGTTCGGCGAGGTGGTCGATCCAGCGTTCCCAGTCAGTGCCGCCCATGACCGCGATCGTCTGCTCGATGTCGTCGCCTTCGGCCGGCTGGGGGGTCACCTCGCGCACCTCGGGCGCCCCGTCGTCGAACATGAGCGTCTTGGTGCGGTGCGGGGCGCCGACGGGCTTGAGGACGGAGGCATAGGTGGTGCCGGTGGCCGGGTCGGTGCGGCGGGGAGCGGCGACGGAGTAGATCAGGTAGTCCAGGCGGCCGAAGCGGTCGGCGATCAGGTCGGCGACGGTGTCCTTCATCGTGGTGGAGAACGCGTCGCCGTTGAGGAAGAGCATCTCGCGGCCGGCGCCCGCAGCAAGGTCGGCGGTTGCGGCGGTGCGGTACCAGCCTGCGGTCGCGGTGCGCCGTTCAGTGGGGGCCTTTTCGAAGCACACGCCGATGCCCCGGATACCGGCCCGGGCCAGGCCTGCGATGGTGGCGGCCAGTCCGTATCCGGCCGACGAACCGATCACCAGCGCTACCGGTCCCGGCTCGGTAGCCGTTGTGTCCGGCTGGGGGACGGCGTGCCACATCTGCTCGACCAGGTGGCGGCAGCCGGCCGGGTGGGAGTCGAGGAAGAGGAACCCACGGTGGCGCGGGGCGATCACACGAGTATTCATGGAGAGGAGGGCGCCTTTCCGGTTGCGTCGAGTCGAGCGGCAGCCGCGAGGTGGACTGCCGCATCCTGCAAGTCTGCGACGGTGCGTAGCCGGGCTGTCACCTCGTCAGGAACAACAATCCGTAGCCGCTCTTGGAGGGCCTCCACCACCTCCAGCAGCGCCAGACTGTCCACCCCCAAGTCCAGCGCCAGCACCGCAGACCGCCGCGCACAGTTCTGTACCGGCTGGCCGGAGATGGCTGTGAGCACCGCGGTGACGGTTCCGGGCACCGTTACGTGGTCTGACTGCGTGGGCGGGTCGGTCCGCAGGCCGGTCACCGGGGGAGCACCGAGTCCGAGCGGCGCCGCAGGGTGTCGATCGGCAGCAGCACCGGGGGAGCACGGTGGCCGGTGGTGGTGCCGGTGACAGCGTCGTGCTGGTCGATCAGCAGACGGCACGAGTCGCAGAACGACGTGCACGTGGTGCGTTCGGTGAACGAGCGGGGTACGACGGCGTGGAGCCCGGACAGGCCCCCGCCGGCGCGGACTCGGGCGACGTAGTCGGAGAAGTTCGCCCGGGCCAGGACGTCAACGGCCCGCTCCCTCAGCAGGTTGCCGAAGCTCAGCTTCTCCGGCACGTTGAACGCCGCGCAGCTGTACCAGTCCCCATTCTGCTTCAGCAGTGACGTCGGAAGCACGTAGGCGCCGACCGTCGGGGCGAAGCAGTCGAAGCAGTGGTCCATCCACCTCGCGACCGGGGTGTGTCCCGGGCGTTCGACGGGCTGCTGGTCGTCGAGACGTTCGTTGGCGAGGTAGACCCGCATGGTGGAGTGGACCCGCTCGTGCGGGAAGTCACCGTAGGTCTCTTCGTAGACGGTGATGAGCTGGTCCATCTTGTGGTCGCGCGTCTTCGGGTCGGCGAGGGAGGAGACGGCGACGTTCAGCTCGTGGTCGGTGTAGTGGGCGACGGCGTGGTGCAGGACGCGGGCGATCCGGTTGAGCGGGGTGGACTGCTCGCCGATGGAGACCATGAGCAGCGGCACGAACAACTCGTTGTCCAACAAGCCGGCGCTCTCCAGGCGGTCGAAGACCGCTCCGCAGCGCAGTGGCGTCCCCCAGGACGCGTTCGTGGTCACCTTCGAGACGTCGATCCCTTGGCGGCGGGCCCCGGAGATCACCTGCAGCAAGGCGCGGAAGGCGACGAAGGGCTCGCCGCCGGTGATGGCCAAGGATGGCAGGCCGATCGAGGCGAACTGGTGCAGCAGGAACCGGATCTGCCCGTCCGACAACGTGCGCCCCTGGGCGAGGGGTAAGGCGCCCATGCCGCAGGTCGGGCAGTCATCGTCGCATTTGGTGGTCAGCTCCATCTCGACCCGCATAGGCAGATACGGTGCCGCCGGGTCGAGCCCGGCCGCGGACCAGCGCTGCCGGACTCGGGTGAAGATCTCTGCGGTCTTGACTGCGTACTTGCCCTGGAACGGGACGACCGGGCCCTGGCCTTCCTGGAACAGGTGCAGGCCTTCCTTGATCATCGTGTTGTTCTCCTGTCGGTTCGGGCGGCTGTGTGCGTCGGGTCAGTGGCTCTGGAAGTGCGGCGCGGTGAAGATCACGGTGAGCGCGATGGCGAAGACCACCGCGCGGGCGACGGTCACGCGCCCGGGCCCGGCTTGCGGGCCACGCCGACCCACAGCGGCACGTCGTTGTCGCCCTGCAGCCGCAGGCGCCCCACGTTGACTGTGGTGTCCGGCCACCAGTCCTGCGGGGTTACGACGCCTGGCTCGACCAGGTCCAGGCCCGCGAACAGAGCGCCGACCTCGGCCCGAGTCCGCGTGGCGACGGGGGTCTGGGCATGGGCCAGGTCCTCGGCCACTTCCCGCACGCGGTCCCGGTCATGATCGGCTGTCAGGTGGCTGATGACCAGATAGCTGCCGGGCGGGACAGCGTCCATCAGCTGCTTGACGAGCCGGGATCCGTTGTCCGGGGGCAGCCAGTGCAGGAGTAGGCACAGCATCACCGCGACCGGCTCGTTAAGGTCGAGCACCTCGCGCACCGCGGCCGCCTCCAGGATCGTGTCCGGCGCGGTGGCGTCGGCCTGGACGTAGGCGGTCGCGCCATCGGGGTGGCTGGTGTGCAGGGCGCGGGAGTGGGTGAGCACGATCGGGTCGTTGTCGACGTAGACCACACGGGTCTCGGGAGCGGAGCGCTGGGCAACCTCGTGCAGGTTGGGGGAGGTCGGGATGCCGGCGCCCACGTCGAGGAACTGCCGGATCCCGCCGTCCTTCACCGCGTGTCGCACGGCGCGGTGGGTGAACGCGCGCGCGGTCCACGCCATCTGGCGCGCGCCGGGCAGGTGGCGCAGGATCTGCTCGGCGGCCCGCCGGTCTGCCGCGTAGTTGGTCTTGCCGCCCAGCAGCACGTCGTAGAGCCGCGCGGAGTGCGGCCGGTTGGTGGCCAAGTCCACCGGCTGCCGGGCCGTGCTGATCATCCACTCAGCACTCCGCATGAGCGCTCCTTTCACCGGCGGTACGGCTCATGAACGGAGGCGGAGTCACCGTGTTGCCTCCATCGCGGTTTCAGGCGCGAGCAGCTCCAGGAACGTCAGGCGCTCCCCCAGCCAGCGCAGTTCGCGCTCGTACGGCTCGTCGGCCCGGCTGACGGCCCGGCGGTCGACGGCAAGGATGCCGTGGGCCAGGCCGCTGCCGGCGTCACCGCGGGCCTGCTGCCAGCCCGGCCGCAGCACAGGCTCCGCATCGGCGCTGGTGTCGGTGTAGCGGCGGACGACCTGCCAGCCGCGATCGCGCGCGACGGTCTCCAGGCGGTCGAGGTCTTCGGCGAGCGTGGACTCCTGGCAGCTCATCGCGTACAGCACGACCTTGACCGGGCCGTCCAGTGGGGTCAACGCCGCGTGGCGGCCCTCGATTCGCAGCTGCTGGAGCCGCCGTGCCCGGTAGTACGAGTCCGGTTCCGCTACGGGCAGCAGACCGAACGCCGCGTCCTCGGCCTCCAGCACCGCAAAGCTGCCGAAGCCGCGCGGAAGGCCGTCCCGTCGGCTGAACCGCATCCTCGCGCGACGCTGCACCGTCACCACCGCTCCTCCCCGGGCGTGGGCACCCCGGACTTCTGCTCCGGCCCGGACCCTCCCGAAGGGAGCGATCGGGCACCCGGGACAGGCGCGGACGGCTTGTTCGCGGGCGAGGACTTCCGGTGTCGTATCGGTGTCCCAGGCCCGTCGCCGGGCACGGCGTGGAGATCCGGACGGATGATCAGCGGCATGGGTGTCTCCTACGACGGCTGAGGATGGACATCTGCACCCCCGCCGCATGGCGCCGGGGTGCAGGTGTCAACCGTGCCGTTCGGCACCAGGCCCGGTCACGGGCGCAGCTGTCCGCTTATTCCGGACAAGGCGCAGTTGTGCTGACCTGCAAGGACGTCGGCGGCAGGCGTGACAGTCGGACCAGTCGTCACCCTCAGAATCCGCGGATGCGGGTCATCTCGCCTGGGTACCTCGTTACCGTGGCGCCACATCCTGGTGTCGCGCCGTACGGAGGTCGCCATGCCCCAGCCGCCCAAGCCCGGCTCGAAATCGGACCGCGATGCCCTACGGGCCCAGATGACCGCCGCCGGGTGCTCTCCGTCGGAGATCGTCACCGAGATGCGGACGCGCTGGCGCCTTCGGCCTCGGGAGGCGTGGCGGCACGTGCACGGCATGAGCCAGCAGGAGGTCGCAGACCAGCTCAACGCGCTCGCCACCGCCCGCCCGCACGGGGAGGCCGTGGCGGCCGACGCCAGCCTGGTCGGCAAGTGGGAGAAGTGGCCGGGGCCCTCCGGTCGCCGCCCCACCCTGGCCACGCTGGGGCTGCTGGCCGAGCTGTACCGCTGCGACGTCGAGGACCTCGTGGACTTCGAGGACCGGCGACGGTTGCCCGAAGGGGAACTACGCATCCTGCGCCACGTGGCACACGCCGCCATAACACCCCCGGCACCCGCATCCCCGGCCGTCACAAACCCGGCCGTCACAAACCCGGCGCCGGAACCGGCGTGCGGGTCCGACCTGGTGCATACCGCCGCGGTGAAGTCATCGACGTGGGCGTCGTGGGCTGAGACCTCCAACGTCGGGGACATCGCGCTGGAGCAACTGCTGCACGACACCCGGGCGATCGCCGCCGACTACCTCACCGCTGACCCCGTCGCACTCTTCATCCGCACGTGTGCGCTGCGCGACCGGGTCTTCCGGCTTCTCGAAGGCCACCAGCCGCCACGGCAGAGCACCGAGCTGTACGTCGCGGGCGGCTACCTGTGCGCGTTGCTCGCCTGGATGTCGTCCGACCTCGGGCAGTTGCGTGACGCCGATACCCAAGGCCGCACCGCGTGGCTGTGCGCCGAACTCGCCGACCACAACGGGCTGCGCGCCTGGACCCTGTCGACCCGCTCGAAGGTCGCCTTCTGGGACGGTCGACTGCGCGACGCGGTCAACTACGCCCGCCAGGGAGCTCTCTACACGGCCCCGGGGACCGTCGGGACGCTGCTGGCCTGCCAGGAAGCCGACGCCTGGTCCGTCCTCGGTGCCCGCGACGAGACCGACACAGCCCTGCAACGCGCCAGCCAAGCCCGGGAAACACAGAGGGGACAGGACGACATCGGCGGCCTGTTCTCCTGTCCCCCGCTGCGACACGCCAACTACGCCTCCGCCGCCCACCTGCGATGCGGAGACCCACAACGCGCCCTGGCCGAGGCCACCGCCGCGCTCACCCAGCAAGCCGGACACGCATACGGAACCGTCGCCCAGGTCCACATCTCCGCCGCCGGCGCGCACCTTGCCCTCAACTCGCCGGACGGTGCAGCGCAAGCGCTCCAGCCGGTGTTCGCCCTTCCGCCCGAGCGGCGTCTGGCCCCCGTCACGGCCCGCGTCCAGGAACTCGCCCGACCGCTCACCCAGACCCGCCTCGTCGGGACCGTAGCGCGATCTCTACGCCAGCGCATCGAGGACTTCGCCCTCGACAGCGCCTCCCGTCACGCCCTCACCACTTCCTGAAAGGGGCCGTATCCGTGTCCACTGCGCAGAACATGACCATGGCCGACCACTGGTGGTGGCGACCGGGCTGGCGACAGGGCCGCTCCTTCTACACCTTCCACCTCACCTTCCAGCACGCCACACAGGTCCACCGGATCGCCGCCGCCTACCGGCGCGCACTCGCCGCCGTGCCTGGCCTTGATCTCGTACCGGATCAGTGGCTCCACTTGACCATGCAAGGACTCGGCTTCACCGACGAGGTCTCCGACACCGACCTGAACGCGATCATCGCGGCCGCGCGCGAGCGGCTCCGGGCGGTCCCCGCCTTCGACCTGACCCTCACCCGGCCCGAGATCACCCCAGAAGCCATCCGCTGGGAAGCCCAGCCCGCAACCCCGACCATCGCGGTGCGCGACGCCCTACGTCAGGCGATCGGCGCGGTCTGGCCGACCGTCCCCGAGGTTGCAGACGGCTTCGCGCCCCACGTCTCCATCGCTTACAGCAACGCCGCCGGCCCCGCCGGGCCTATCGCTGACGCCCTGGACCAGGTCCACGAGCCCCCTGCGGTTACACCCATCGACCGCGTCGACCTCATCGTGCTCAACCGTGACACCCGGATGTACCAGTGGACCACGCACACCAGCATCCCTCTCCGATAAGCGCCACTTCCCCTGGCGACGTCGAAGAACGGGGGGCGCACGCGGGCAGTCATGGAGAACGCAGCCGGCGTCCGAGCCCCAGGCCTTCGGCGCCTTCCTCAACCGCCTCGGCATCCCCGTCCGCGTCCCGCACCGGAGCGCTTATGCCCGGGGCGCCACCTTCACTTCCTCCAGCACCCGGTCGGCCAACACCCTCGTCGGCAGCTCACCGTCGAGAAGCACCGTATCCGCTGGCAGCCCCCGGGCCGCAGCCACGCACCGAGCGATCTGCTCCTTGCGCCACACCCGCACCCGCGCATCCCGCTCCGGATCGTCCGGCGTGAACGCCTGCGCGTCGATCCGCGTGGCGAGCTCCTCGGCCGACACCTTCAGGAAGAAGTGGCGCAACTCGACACCGGCGCTCTGCAATGCGTCGTGGATCTCCCTCAGGTAGTCGGCGTCGACCAGCGTCATCGGCACCAGCAGCGGCCGCTCGTACGCGGCCAGCAGACGCAGCGCCAGGTCGACCACCGACTGCCGCCACACCACCAGATCCTGAAAGTCCCCCGTCGGAACCGGCACGATCTCCCGCACCGCGAACCCAACCAGCTCAGGGTCGTACACCAGCGCCTGCGGCCAGCGCTCCGCCAGCTCCTCCACCAGCGTCGTCTTACCGCCCCCGAACGGACCGTTCACCCAGACGACCAACCCGCTCACGACCATCACATCCCCGGGAAGACGCGCTGACGCCCGAGCGTAACCGCCCGGTTCCACCGTAGGACCGCGAACCACCCATCCGTGTACAGACCGGTACCGAGATACCAGCATCGATCCCTACAGACCTACCGGCATCCCTGCAACCGGCACACCCGCGACGACCACGAGGTAGACGGCAGCCATGACAAGCGACGTCCTCGCCGACATCACCGCCGAATGCACGGCCCAGGAACTGCGCTGGGGCGACCAGCACCACCCCGCCGGGACCCACACCTGCTACCGCCTGCTCGGGCGCCTTCTGCAACACCTGTGCGACCGCGCCGAACGCCGAAACGCCTCGACCAGCAGCTCGCCAACGGCAGCCTCACCGTGCAGAACCCGGGATGACCCCTGGCTCGTCGGCGACCGGTGAACGCACGGGTGCTGGTGCTGGTCAGTGGACGGCTCGGCGCGATCACCGGCTTCCGTGAGGAGCAGCCGCGAACACGGTGGCTCTCGTCGCCGTACCAGTCCGCTCCGCCGGGCGGAACTGGTAGCTGCCCTCGGCTGGAGGCCTGCGGTGAGACCGCACCTCGACTCGAAAGCGCCCAGCACGGGGCGGGCGCTTCGTCGTACTACACGGAGCCAGCGGCGTGGGCCTCGCCCGGGTAGAGCTCGGGCTGATCCGGGTCGATGCCCCAGCGTGCGCACCGATCGACCGGGAGGATCACGAAGGAGAGGTTCGGGTCAGCGTGGAAGGCATACCAGCGCTGTGCCCACCGGTCGGCGGCGCGCCTTGTCCGCTCCCGGCGCAAGATTCCGCGATCCACGTCGTGCACCAGCCAGTCGCGATGCCCTGCTGCTGCTCGTAGCAGCCTTCGGATTCGCGTGAGCATTGGTTCCCCTCTCGGTGCCATGGAGCGGAGACGATCCTAGGGCAGTGCGAGATCTGCCTCCTCGCACGAAGGCACCCGGGCGCGGCTTCGTGCCACTGCGGCCGCCAACCGGCTCCAAGCGGACCTGGTGCGATCCGGTCCCACTGGCCCGGGCGGTACCCGGCTTCCTCGACCAGGCCGACGAGCACGCGAGACGGCTGGGCGGCGACCGCAACGTCGTTCGGTCCGACGAACTACGGGCTGTACAGGGTCGCGGCCCACGTCCAGCTGAGCGAGGGCGCCGACGCCGTCGCCGTCGCGGCGGGCATCCCGGCCCCCGCGCTCGCAAGCTTCCCGCGCGAGCGCCGGGCCCACCTGCTCACCGACCGGGCCATCGCCGAGAAGCAGGCCAGGCTGCGTGAGGACGCGGTCGACACGCTCCTGGAGGCGGAAGGGCTCGCTCCCGGAGAGGTCGTGTGTCGGCCGCGCACCAAGCAGTTGGTCGAAGACCTGCTCCTACTCGGCACCGGCTGCGCCGAGAGGCGCTTGCGCGCGCTCGCTGATCGCTGTGGACTTGCGTGATGACCCGCACCCTGTACCTGATCTCCTGCGCCGCCCCGCCCGTCGAGCGTCTACCCGTCGCCATCTGCGCCGCACAGAAGGCGGGTTGGGACGTGTGCGTGATCCTCACTCCCGCCGCGTACCGGTGGGCCACCGAGGACTTCGAGGGCGAGATCGAGGCACTGGAGAAGCTGACTGGGCACCCGGTCCGCTGGCAGTACAAGCTGCCGTCCCAGCCGGATCTTCTTCCCCCGCCCGACGCGATACTCGTTGCACCGCTCACCAACAACACCCTGGCGAAATGGGCGACGGCGATCAGCGACACCCTCGCCCTCGGGCTGATCACCGAGGGGATAGGGCTGGGTATCCCCATCGTGGCGCTGCCGCATTTCAACCGCGCGCAGGCCGCCCACCCGGTCGTTGCCCGCCATGTTGCCGTCCTGCGGGAGGCTGGCGTCACCGTCCTCCTCGGCGACGGAGGTTTCGTTCCCCACGAGCCCAAGCACGGGAACCTTGACGCCTACCCGTGGCAGGCCGCCATCGACGCGCTGCCCGGCTGACCCAGGACTTCCGGGTCGGACCGGCTTGTGTCGCCCTGCCACTGCCACCGGTCTCGGCGGTGGGGGTCGAGGCCGTGCAGTGCTCGTCCTCCCAGTCCGTTCTGGCCGCGTTGCTACGCGGCCGCACGCCAGCTCCTGGACCAGCGGGCCCTGGCCGCAGGCCGCGCCATCGCCGCGAACTTCGCGGGCGACCCGTGCTTGGGCTGGCGGCTCCGACGCCGACGGCCGCACCTGGTGGTGCACCACCTGTCACATCAGCACCCGTGGCGCCCTGAGCCGCACCCCCACGGGCAGAGCCCCCGCAGAACGAACTTGACACGCACCTTCAGCGGGGGCCCTGCCTCCACCGTACCTCGCTGTGCCGGGTGTGCCACGGCCGTGCGGTTGATAGACCTGGGCCGCTTGGAACCCCGTACGAGGCAGTGCAGCACTGGCTGGACGCCGACACGGCAAGCTCTGGCCCGTTCCTGGTCGGCCCGGACTGTGTGGAGCGGGGCGGCGCGGAGGCCGGGCCTGCCGACCTAGAACCTCCTCACCGCTTGTGGTCGAGGTCGCGGTGGACCTGCGCTGCGCTGATGCAGATCCGGGCGGGGTGTCCGATGTAGTCAGCGGAGATCCAGCCGTGGACATGCGTCCTGCGGTCGATGACCTGCGTCCAGCCGCCCACGTTGGCGCCCACCGTCATCGGGTCCGTCCCGTAGAGGACTCCGACGACCGGGGCCCACCTCTGCGGCTGCTCGTAGAGCTTCGCTGCCTTGACGGCGAGTACGGGCGGCATCGGGTCGTACGAGCCGCACGGCTTCCGGCTCGCCGCGCCGAGAGCATGCGCGGTGTCGGGTGAGCCCAGGACGAAGCCGGTCAACAGGGCTGCGGCCAGTACCGTTCGAATCCAGACCACAGTCATACCTCCGAAATCTGGAGCAGTCCTGTCCAACGGGGCGAACCCCGACAAGTCACGGCCAGCACCCGGTCTTTCCCAGCCGGTCGGCAGGCCACGTCGGTCACTGGATGCCCGGGTCGCAAGAAATCTTGCCTCCTCCGGTCACAACCGGGGCTCACTACGTGCTTAGTCGTCGTGAAGCGGTTGGTAGAGGCAACCGCACAGCACGAGGGGCGGTCGGTATGAACGGCAGTGGGTGGTCGCGGTGATCCCAGGCCTGACGGGATGGATCGCGCGAATGACGGCGGGGCTCGTGGGGACGGTCACCTCCTACGCCGACGGCTTGCTGGCCGCGCTGCTGGCGGTCGGTGCCGGTTGGGGGATGTATGCGGTGCGTCAGCGCCGGCGGGCGACGGCGGCGGTTCGTGGGCGCGTGCGGTTCGAGCTGGTGCCGGCGGAGACGTTCGACGCGGCGGAGCAGGAGATCGACTGGTTCGCGGGCCAGTTGGCGTCCGTACCGGTCGCGGCGGGCTCGATCCCGCGCCGGGCGGCAGGGACGCGCATCCGGCTCACCTGTGCGGACGGGCTGATGCGGTTCCGGCTGGAGGGGCCCGCACGAGCGGCGAGCTTGCTGCGTATGCCCGGCTACGAGCAGGTCGAGGTCCACGACGCCGAGCAGGCCCGCGCGAGTGGCCCGCTCCGGGTCCGGTTCGAAGGCGCTCCCCCGTTGCCCGTACGTGGAGGTGCTCAGTGACGGTGTCGTTGGCGAAGGGGTACGCGCAGGAGCCGGAGACGGGACGCCGGTTGTACGTGGCACGGGCGGAGTTGGTGCTAGCGGAGCCGGACCACCGGCCGTTGGCCTGCCCGGGTCTCAAGCCGGATCCGTTGCAGAGGATCGCCGCGGCGATGGCTTCCGTCCGGAGTCAGGACGGGGAGGAGGCACAGGTGGTGGTGGATCTGGTGGCCGTGGCGCCCAAGGTGGTGGCCCGGCGTCGCAGACGGTTGATGGCGCGGGCGGCGCGGCGCGGTCCGTCCGCGTACGGCGAGCGCATCACCAGCGGGGGCAGCGGTTCCGGATCGGTGTGGTCGCAGGTGATGGCCGGGCTCAACGGCGGTACGGCGGCTCCCGGCCGGGCCGGATCTCGGGTGCCGCGGCAGAGTGACCTGGCTGACGGGGTCGGCAAGTTCACCCCGGGGGGCGAGACGTTCGCGGTCCAGGTGCTGGTGTGCGCGACGGCGACGCATCCGGCTCGGGCTCGGGCGCACCTGAATCACCTGCTGGCGGCTGTGGAGGTCTTCAGCGGACCGAACCGGTGGCGACCGGTCGGTCCGCGGTGGGGCGGGTGGCGGCCGTACTCGAATGTGTGGTGGCGGCGCGCGTCGTTCGACCGGCGTCTCGCCAGCGGGGAGTTCGCTCCGGCACGGCGGCAGTGGGTGACGACGAAGGAGATCGCCGGGTTCCTCAAGCCACCCACCGTGCACTGCGCGGCGAGCAACGTCGTGCGCGGCGGCGGGGTCGTGCCCGCGGTGCCGGCCGGGGTGCCGGAGTGGACCGGGCAGCGGGACGTCGTCCCGCTGGGCGCGGTCACCGGCCCGGAAGGCCGTCGGCTGGTGGGGGTGTACGAGAGGGATTTGCTGTTCGGCGCGTATCTGGGCAAGAGCGGGTTCGGCAAGACGGAGCTGGCGCTGCTGCAGGCGATCTCGCGCGCGTACGCCGGGCGCGGGGGGTGGTTCCTCGACCCGCACGGTGAGGCTCTGGCCCGCTCCCGGCCGTATCTGGCGCACCCGGCGGTGATGGACCGGCTGTGGCAGGTCGACCTGTCGACGCCGTCGATGTCGGATCGGGTGGCGTGCTGGAACCCGTTGTCGATGGAGGGCAAGCGGCCGGAGCAGATCCAGGAGGTCATCGGCGCAGTGGTCGGCGGGGTCGCTTCCGCGCAGGGCTGGGGGGACGGCGCGCCGCGGGCCCGCACCATCTTGTCGAACGCGGTCGCCACGCTGGCGGAGTTGTCGCTGCGGATGGTCGCGGACGGCCATCCGCAGCTGCAGCCGACGGTGTTCCAGATCAAGACGCTGCTGAACGACGCGGACTGGCGCCAGGAGGTGCTCGCGCGGCTTCCGCGGCGGTTGAGCAAGTTCTGGCTCACCTCCTTCCCGAAGCTCTCGGGCGAGGCGGTGCCGATCGTCACCAACGTGCTGGACCGGCTGGAGGCCTCGCTGTCGCTGCGGGCGTTCTTCGGCTCGCCGCGCTCCACGTACGACGTGCGGCGAGCGATGGACACCAGCCGTGTGGTGTGGATCTGCCCGTCGGGCACCGGCGAGAGCGACGACCTGGTGTGCTCGCTGCTTCTGTTCGACCTGTTCCTCGCCGGCCTGTCTCGCCGCGACACCGCGGTGAAGGACCGGGCGACGTTCTGGGCGTTCGTCGACGAGCTGACCGGAGTCGACAACGCGGCACGTGGCTACATCGCCAAGGTGCTGGAGCAGCTGCGCAAGTACGAGGTGCGCCTGATGGCGATGACGCAGATGGCGATGCGGCTGAAGGACTCCACCCGGCAGGCGCTGATGCAGAACCAGTCGGTGCTGTCGGTGACCGGTGCCGATACCGACGAGGCCCGCTACGTCGCCGCGCGCCTGCCCCATGTCGCGCCGGAGACCGTCACGCGGCTGCGCAAATACCAGTACGTGATGTCCGTGATGCTGCACGGGGAGCGCACCACCCCGTTCCGGGTCGACGGGGTGCCGATCCACGAGGTGCTCGCCGACTACTACAACCCCGAAGGGCTGCCCGCGCTGGACGCCGCGATCGACGCCAACCTCGCGCGCCGAACGGTCGCCGAGATCACGGAGCGGCTCGATGACCTGGACGAGGACATCCTCAAGCACGTCGTCACCTGGCCGCTCCAGCCCGCGGGCGGCGCCCGGGCCGGCGGGGCAGCGGCCTCCGGGGACGTGTCCAGCGCCGCCGATGGTGACGCGGGTGTGGACGGGGGTGCGTGATGGCTTACCGTGTCGCCGCCTCGGTGGCCCGGCCCGGGCTGACGCCGCTGGCCCAGCAACTGCTGCCGGTCCTCTACCAGCACCGGTTGCTGACGGTGCGGCAGCTGCACGTGCTGCTGGCGCCGCACGCGGTCACCGACAGCTACGTGCGACGCCAGTTGAGGGGATTGCACGAACTCGGTCTGGCGGCCGCCGCCCTCCGGTCGAGAAGCCGCCAGGGCGAACAGGTCTGGTACTGCACCGAGGGAGGCGCCGACGTCGTCGAAGCCGGTGGCGAAGCCGCCGTGCGCGCTCACCGCATGACCGACCAGACCGCCGCCTCTCAGCTCCAGGAGCACACGCTGGCGGTCAACGACACCGCGATCGCATTCGTCCAGGCCGCCCGGAGGCTCGGGCACGAGTGCGGGCCGTTGGACTGGGAGGCCGAACGCGCCCACCGCATCCGCGACGGCGCCGCCCGCCTCGGCGGCGACAGCTTCCTGGTCCCCGACGCCGTGTTGTCCTACACCCGCAACACCCCGACTCAGCGCACGCTGATCACCTGGTTCCTGGAGATCGACCGCGCCACCGAGACCGCGATCCGGCTCGCGGGAAAGCTGCGCGCTTACGCCCGCTACCTCGACTACATCCCCGCCCCGGGCTTCGGCAGGCCACGGCCCGGCGGCCCGGCGGAGGCCTGGCGCGAGCGCTACACCGCCTTCCCCCGCCTGCTGCTCGTCTTGACCGGCGCCTCACCCACTGTCCTGACCCGCCGTATCGCGGACGTGCGGGCGCTCGCCGCATCGGACGTGTGGCTCAGCCACGCGGCCACACGGCTGACCGCCGGCATGACCACCCTTCAGCAACTCCAGACCGACGGGCCGTTCGCACCGGTCGTCACCCCCGTATTCGGGCCCGCGGCCCGTACGGACGTCCTCATGGCCCCCACCACCACCTGACCGGCCCCGCGGAGAGGAAGACCATGTTCGGCTTCACGATCACCATCACCCGCACCCCGCCCCAGGACCGCCTACAGCCGCACGACCGGTGCGCCGAAGCCCCGACCAGCCCGGACACGCCCCTGGTCACCGAGCTGTTCGCCGCCCTCGACCACACCCACCGCCTCGGCTGGCTCGCCTCCCGCGAACAACGCCCCGCCGAGTACCGCCACCTCGCCACCGCCCTGCTCAGCCACCTCGTGGACGGCTGGCGCGCCCAGACCGGCGGCCACGGCACCGTGGAAGACCTGCTGCCCCTCCCCAACCCCGCGCACCGGCAAGCGGCGGCGGATTCACCTCTGCTGACGGGCCCAGTCAGCAGGGCGGCGGGCGGGCGGCCGCAGGTGGTTACGCCCCGCCCGTCGCGCCGAGCAGAAGGCCAGCGAGGGCGCCGGTCAGCATGAACGGCGCGAACGGCAGAGTGGACGTACGGGTGGCCCGTCCCGTGACGAGCAGCATGGCCGCGGCGGCCCCGGCGAGAAAGACTCCCGCGACCGTGCCGGTGAGCAGGGTTCTCCACCCGTACCAGCCCATGACCGCCCCCAGCGTCAGGGCGAGCTTCACGTCACCGAAGCCGAGGCCGGAGGGGTTGATGAGCAGCATGACGAAGTACCCGCCGGCCAGGGCCAGTGCGCCGAGTGCGGCCCGCGGCCAGGAACCGGCGTGTCCGGGCAGCAGCGCGGCAAGGGCCAGCAACACGACGACAGCTCCGGCTGCCGGGAGGGTCAGGAGGTCCGGGAGCCGGTGGACGCGGATGTCGATGCGGGCCAGCAGCACTCCCCACGGGACGAGCAGGAGCCAGATGGCGACTTCGGGTGCGGTCCCGGCCGCCTGTGCAACGACGGCACAGGCGAACGCGGTCAGCAGCACCGGCCACCATGCGGGCTGGTCCTGGCTGCGGGTGAGCCACCCTCGCCAGCCGCAGCGTACGGCCGTGCGCCACGGCTGTCCCGGCGCGCCCGCGAACTGGTGCGCGGCTCCGGGCAGCGTAAGGCCGGTGGCGATGCCCCACAGGACGGAGGCGCAGATGACGGTGGTGTGCACGGGGACGACCGTACCGGGCGCGGAATGTGGCGGGGACAGCACTCTTTCGAAGGATGTGGTGGTCGCTGGCCGATGGTCTTGCGGTCGACATATAGGGACTTACATCGCGATCTGTATCAGGTGCCCCAACAACCCTTTCGAAAATGACCTATTCGCGTCGTAGGGTGCACCCTAAGCGGAGAGCAACGGAGCCGTCACGCAAAGCGGCCAAGGGGTCGGTTTCCTTCGTCCTCGGTCACTTCCGAAGCGGCCCGAGTGCTCCGGACGAACCCCCATATCCAGTTGAGACAACGCCGGTGGAGGCTCTCGTGGCATTGACGACCCCTCGCTTGGCCAGCAGCCGTTCGGCACTGGCTGCCGCGGCCTTGGCGGGGCTCACGACCCTGTTGTCAGGCTGCGGATCGCATGGTGGCGCCGACGCGGCCGGCCCATCACCGTCAGCGTCCGCCGCCACGCCGTCCGCTGATCCCACGACGACCGCGAAGAACGAACTGCTCGCCGTGTACCGCAAGATGTGGTCGCAGGAAGAGACGCTGTACTCGAGCGGATCCTTCAACGGGGTCGATCTCAACGACTACGCCCAGAACAAGGCGCTGTCGAACATCAAGGTCACCGCCGCCTACTACCAGGATCACGGCATCGTGATGCACGGTGCTCCGGTGCTCTCGCCGCGGGTGACCGCGCTCGACCTGGCCGCGAAGCCGGGGACTGCCACCATCAAGGACTGCGTCGACAGCTCCAAGTATCTGCCGTACTACGGGGATACCGGTAAGCCGGTCGACATCCAGGGCAGCGCGTCCGCACGCCACATCAACACCTTCCAGGCCCAGTTCTTCGGCGGCAAGTGGTACATCGTCGACTCGTCCATCGACCGGAGCAGCACGTGCTGACCAAGACGATCGGCGTGACGGCAGCGGGCTTACTCCTTGTGGCCGCGGGGGCGCACGCCGCCGTTGCGGACTCCGGTCCGGGCGGCGGCGTGGAGTGCCCGCCGAACTCCCCTTTCTGCCTCGTCCACGTGCGCGGGGGCGGCGGCCAGGGCGGCGGCACCCAGGGCGGAGGCGGCGGGCAGGGCGCGAGCGGCGCCGGCTCGACGACCTGCACGCTGCATCCCCCCTCCGGCCCGAGCCAGACGGTTCCCTGCTCGCGGCCCGGCCTAGGGACGTTCAACCCGTCCGACGGCTGCTACTGGGAAGTCGACACCCCTCAGCCGCCGGCGAGCGACCCGGCGTGGAACGGCCACAAGCCCGGCGACGGCGCCTTGTACAACGTCACCTGCACCTACGACGGCGGGCAGACCGCCGGCGGCACCGAGTGGGCCAAGAACCCGCCCGCAGGTGCCCCCGGTGGTGTCGACCCCGCGCAGCTCGCCCAGCAGGCGATCAAGAAGTTGCTGCTGTCCGGCCCCGACATCGGGATCGAGCCGGACCCGGCCGGGCAGGGCGGCACGGTCGGCGTGCCGGTGTGGATGTGGAACCGGCCGAGTCCGAGTACGACCGGCCCGACGTCCGCGAGCGCGGCGGCGGGCGGGATCACGGTGACCGCGACCGCGACAGTGCGGGAAGTCGACTGGGTGATGGGGGACGGTCACACGGTGGTGTGTGCCAACGCCGGGACGCCGTACCAGGCGTCGTTCGGCATGAAGAAGTCGCCAACCTGCGGATACGTCTACGCGGATACATCAGCCGACGAGCCGGGCGCCAAGTACCGGATTGTCGCGACGACGACGTGGGCGGTCCACTGGGTCGGCGGCGGCGAGGAAGGTGACGCGACCACCACGCGCGCTTCCCAGGTGCAGATCCCGATCGGCGAAGTACAGGTCGTCGGCGGCTGAACAGCCGTCGTGTGATGGAGGAATCCCTCGTGAGCAACACCTTCTCTCCCCCGCCTGCTGCCGTGCCCGCGCAAGGCCAGCCCGGTGCCCCCGCGAGCGCGCCACGGCTGTTGAAGCAGCGGCGGCGGCGCCCCGGGCTGATCGCCTTGTCGGTGGCTTTGATCGCAGGCGGCGGTCTGGCCGGAGCGCTGCTGTACGCGGCGTCCGGGCACCGCAGCAGCGTCGTGGTGGTCGTCAAGGACGTGCCGGTGGGCGGGCAGATCACTGCGGACGACCTGGGGCAGGCATCGATCGCGCTGGACCCGCGGGTCAAGGCCGTCTCGGCGTCGAAGGAACGTGTGCTGGTCGGCCAGCGCGCGGCGGTGGACTTGAAGGCGGGATCGCTGCTGTCGCCGTCGCAGGTGACCCGGCAGTCCCTGATGGGCCCGAGCCAGCAGCTGGTCGGGGTCTCCCTCAAGCCGTCGCAGCTGCCCGCGAGCCCGCTGTCTCCCGGTGAGCACGTTGTGATCGTCAGCACCCCGGACCCCGACACGATCTCCGGCACGGGTAAACCGGTGGCGGCGTCCGGCAGTACGCCGACGCTGGACGCCACCGTGGTCGCGGTCGGCAAGCCGGCCGTCGCGACCGGGCAGATCACCGTCGACGTCGCGGTGGACTCAGTGGACGGCCCGTCCCTCGCGGCCCGGGTGGCCACCGGCGACGTCTCCCTCGTCGTCGCGGCGCAGGACGGCAACTGATGGCCGTGATCGCGCTGACCGGCGGACTCGGGTCCCCGGGGGTGACCACCACAGCGCTGGCGCTGCTGATGACCTGGCCGCTGGAGAGCGGGCGGCGGATGATCCTCGCCGAGTGCGACCCCGACGGCGGAGCGGTGCTGCCCGGCGCCCTGCAGGGCACGGTGGACAACAACCGCGGGGTACGGCACCTCGCCGTGGCGGTACGGCAGGGACAACTGGTGGAGTCGTTCTGGCGGCAGCTGGTGGACCTGACGGACGAGGGCACCGGCGAGCGCACCGTGCTGCCGGGCCTGTGGGATCCCACGCACGCGTCGACCATGGGCACCGTGTGGGAAGAGCTGGCCAAGCTGTTCGCCGGGATCGACCAGCACCGCCACGACGTCCTGGTCGACCTCGGGCGCCGGGGCGCGTTCGGCCCGTCCGCGGTGCTGGCCCAGCGGGCCGATGTGGTGGTGATGGTGGCGCGCAACACGCTGCGCAGTCTTCAGTCGGCGCAGGTCCGGCTCACCGCGCTGCGTGAGCAGTTGGGCTCTGCCACCGAGATCGCGGTGCTCCTCATCGACGCAGGGCCCTTCCCGCGCCAAGAAGTCGAGCGGCAGCTCAACCACCGGGTGGCGGCCGTGCTGCCGTGGCGGCCGGAGCAGGCGGCGGTGCTCTCCGACGGCGCCGATCAGCCACGCCGGTTCGCCTCGTGCGACCTGATGCGGGCCGCCCGCACGGCGGCCGCGCCGCTGCAGCAGCTGATCGCGGCCCGCCGAGGGCGGCTCGGCCTGCCGGCAACCGGACAGGGGGCGATGAGCGGTGCGTGGTAGGCCAGTTCACCCCAACCCGGCCAGTGCGCCGCTGATGGAGCGTCTCGCGGCCCACGGCGTGCGGCTTTCGCCGCCCACCACTCCCCCGGTCTGGACGCCACCGCCTGCCGGCACCCCCTCCGGGACGGCGGACTCCACCGCCAGCGCAGCGGTGCCGCAGGTGGTCGTGGACTACGCGGCAGTGCGGTTCATCAAGAAGGCA
>NZ_JAINVZ010000041.1 GCF_019890615.1 Streptantibioticus parmotrematis
CACGCCACTGGAACGACTACCTCACCGCCGACCGCGAACTCGTCACCATCGAGAAGGAATACGACCTCTTCCAGGTCGTGCGCGGCGACCGCACCGCAGCCGAACGGCCCACCCGCGCCGAGCAGGAGAAGGCCAAACGCGCTGGCCAGAACCGCACCGCCCGAGAACGGCTGCGCACCACGGTCCGTACCGTCGTGGCCGCCGCAACCAGCACCGAGGAGTTCATCAGCCTGCTCCAGCACACCGACAGCATCTTGGTCGACATCAAGCACTTCCCGTCCGGCGACGTACGCGGCTACACCGTCGCCCTCGAAGGCGACACCAACGCCAAGCAGGAACCGATCTGGTACTCCGGCTCCCAACTCGCCCCGGACCTGTCCCTCCCCAAGATCCGAAAGCGCCTCGACGCCACCGAACCACAGAGGAGCCCCCACACAACCAACCCATGGCACCAGGTCACCGCCGCCGCAGAACGCATCCCCCACCGCCTCGAACACGCTGGGGACACGGCAGCCCAGGCTCACCTGGCCGCCTTCGGTGAAGCCCTCGACGCTCTGCCCCTTCGCGCACCCCAGGCCATTCGCCCCCAGCTCCGGCAGGCAGCCGAGGCATTCGAGCGCGCCACCCGCTCCCGCGTCCAGGCCGAGCACCAGCACGCCCGCGCTCTGCGCGGCGCCGTGCGGGCCATGGTCCGCGAACCCGCCCCGAGGGACGGCGCGCTGCTGGCGATGTTCCTCGACGCCGCGATCCTTGTCGTCATCGCCGCCGCCCGCTGGCACCAGCGACGTCACCACGACCAGCAGGTGGCGGCAGCCCACCAGACCCTGATCCACCTGCAAGCCGCCTACGAGCACACGTCCGCCGCACCGCTGACCGCGCTCGCCCAGTGCCGCCCGCCCCACCAGGTGGTGGAGCGGCACACCCTTCTCATCCGGCAGACCATGCCAGACCATGCGACACAGGTCGTCGAAGACCCGTCCTTCGACGCACTCACAGCCGTGCTCGCGACCGCCGAGAAGGCCGGACATGATCCAGAGCAGCTGCTCCAGCAGGCCACCGATGAGCGGGCACTCGACGATGCCCGAAGCCCCGCACAGGTGCTGACCTGGCGCGTCGAGCGGCTCAGCGCCAGGCCGGTTCCAAGTGACCGTGCACGTGTGGCACGGACCCGGAGTGCGGCACAGCGTCCGGGCACGCCGATCCGACCGACAACAGTTGCGCCGACCTCCCAGCCGCAGCCTCCGCCGGCACGACGGCGCTGATCCCGCCCGCTCCCGTACCCAGAGCGGCGTCAGGCCGCGCACCCGAGCGCGTCGTGGGCAAACGCGAGAGCCCGGAACCGGGCCCCCACGGCATTGGGGCCGCGGGAAGCCAGCGCCCGCAGGGCACTGACCTGTCGTCCCGAGGCCCACATTCCGGTGGTCGGCGACAGGAAGGGGACGACGGTCACGCCCTGCTCGGTGAAGGGGGCGTGGTCGAGGTAGGTCATACCGCCAGTGCCGCACAGGTACGCACGTGCACCGGTAGCGGCAGCCAGGTCGGCCAGCCGCTCGGACCGGCCCGTGCGTGCGGGCAAGGTGCTGCTGGTAAGAATCTGTCCCTGCCAGCCAAGCAGTTCGAGCATGGCGCGGGTGGAGGCGGTGGCGACCGTCGCGATCCGTCCGGTGCCGAACGCGTCCCAGACCGGCTGAAGGGCTCGGTCAAGAGCGAGCCAGTGAGGGCTGGCCCTGTATTGCTGGCGCAGGATCGATGCGGCTCTGCGACGGGCTGCGGGAGCGTCGGCGATCAGGGCGTCCCTGATGAGGGTGGGGCGACCCGAGGGCCGGTGAGTGGGGATGGTCAGCCACCGGGCCCGGCCGACGCCGTCGAGCGTCGCGAGGCGGGCGCGATGCTGGTAGTCGCGGCGGACGAACTGCACGTCGTCCAGGACGATCCAGTAGTCCGCCGCGAACAGCTTGGCCAGCGTGGTCAGCCGAGGCAAGAAGTTGGGCTGATGGATGGCGCACAGGCCACCCGGGACAGGGAGTTCAGGAAGCGATGAGGCGGCTGGTGAAACCGTCGCGGATGAGGGATTCGTACGCGGCATGCACGTCCTCCGGGACCTCCTGCTCGATGGCGAACCCGAGCTTCGGATACTCGATCACCCGCTGGAGGTCGCCGACGAGCATGTCCACCACGAGCTTCTCGTCGCCGATGGACTTGAGGTAGTCGTCGAACTCCAGCGTTTCCGAGGCGCACACGATCTCGACCTCGGACCACAGCTTGCGGGCGGTCGCGTACGACCGTCGTTCCATATAGGGCTTGGAGACCAGCAGCACCGTGGTCGGGGTGATGCCGGCGTCGGCCAGGACCTCGCGGGCGAGGGTGATGTTCTGCCCGGTGTTCGCGGCGTGGGGTTCCAGCAGGATCGCGGCGGTGGGGACGTCGAGGTCGATGGCGTGCTCACGGAAATGCACCGCTTCGCCACGGGGGAAGACCTCGGCGGTGGTGGGGCTGTTGCCGCCGGTGAAGACCAGGGTGGGGAAAAGGCCCGCGTGGTACAGCTCGGCGGTGCGGGTGGCCACACCCAAGTCGTGGCTGCCTAGACCGATCGCCACATCCACGGGGCGGGCCTCGTGGTGCATCTGGTGGTAGTCCCAGATTGACTTGGCCTGATGCCACTGGTCCTCGGTGATGGCCTGCTGGTTGTCACTCACGCGTTCGTCTCCCTGATCACCGTTGGCGAGGCCCCGGTCGGCCCTCACTGCTGGCCCTGACGCTGTCGATACTGCGCAGCTGGTGCACGAGTCCGTACTGCGCGGCCGTCTGAGCAGCCCGGCCGAGGACACGAAGCCCATCATCCCGGGTCGCCGCATCGGAGAGCAGGATGTGACCGTGAGCGGTGTCCAGTCGTACGCGTTGCATCGGTGAGTCGGCGCTCCCACTGCTGCGGGCGATGTCGATGAAGTGCAGGGCCTGGGTGAGGTCACCGACACCCCGCCGGGCAAGGGCGAGCTTCTGCTGGGCCACCGACCAGTCGTCGGGTTCCGTGAGATCTTCGAATTCACGGGTCGCGGCCTGCATCAGGCGGGTCGCGTAGTCGTGGTTGCCGTCCTTGCTCAGCGCGGTGCCCACCCATAGGCGGGCTCTGGCCCGGTCACGGCGAGAGAGTCGGTCGTCGACGGCGAGTGTCTCGTACGTACGTGCTGACGCCTCCAGGTCACCGGACATCTCCGCGACGACCGCGAGCGACAGATCGAGCTGGGCGACGCGGCGGGGGATGTCGAGCTGGGTGAAGATCGAGCGTGCGCCCGCGTAGGAGTGATGGGCGGACAGCGGTCCGAGTACGGCGCCTTGATCGCGCTTGAGGTCGCCGAGGAGCGCGGTGGAGCGGGCGTAGAGGTATAGGCCCTTGTCGTCGAGTTCGGTGGCCTTGAAGCGGTTGAGCCATCGGCCCAGCAGGCTGTCGGCGAAGGTGAAGTTCTGCCGGGACAGGGCGACGACGGCACGGTCCAGGTCGTCGGTCCACGACTCGTACTCCCAGGCTCTGGGACCGGAAGCCGTCACCCGGCGTCCGGCTGCCACCTGCCCGGGGCCGGCCATCTCTGACAGGAGCGTTTCGAAGCGCAGGTGTACGGAGGCATCGGCGCGGCCGAGTGCGGTGTCGAGGATGGCCTGCGTGTCGGGTCGGGGCTCGGTCGTCGACAGGAGCTTTTCCCACTTGGAGACGGTCGCGACGGCGAGACCGAGGCGCTCGGCGAAAGCCCGCACGCTCAGGCGGAGAGCGAGCCGCAAGGCTCTGGCCTCCAGGCCGGTCCAGTGATGCACGGTCGCCACGCGTCACTCCCTTCCACCGGTCATGGAAGCAGAAGCGTGCGGCCGGTGGGTCGGAAGTGGAACGCAAGTGGAACAGTCGGTGATTCCAACGACGTTGGGCAACAGCCACGCTCAAGAGGTCACCACTTCACCGAGTCTCCTGGACGGTCGCAAGCATGGAACCCCTCACGGAGCATCACCCGGTCAGCGGTCCCCTCGTATACGGCTTTCTGCGGTTGGTCGGCGTCTCCGCAGCCCGTCAGACGGCTCTGCGCGCGTCGCTGGTGGACTACTGCCGCACCCACGAGCTGCAGCTCTCCGGCGTTTTCATGGACCGATACGTGACAACCGAACCCAGATCCGCCGCGTTCACGGGACTGCTGGACGCGCTGGCTCTTCCGGACGTCTATGGCGTCGTCGCGCCGGCCCTCTCCCACCTGGGGCCGAAGCACGTCGCGGCCGAACGCAATCGTTGGATCGAGACGACCGGCGCCCGCCTCCTACTAGCTCGCCGACCCCGCACCACGCGTCCCTCGGCTCTTCGTCACGAGCCCGCCCACCGCAGCTTCCGGGCACAAGTTCGCGTCCTGGGCGCGGAGTCATGAGGCACGTCATGCCCGAGTCGCTTCAGCAGTTCTTCGAAGCCCGACACCAGTCCGTACGCATGGCAAGGGAGTTCGCCACCCGGGCGGTGGACGGCTGGGGCCTGACGAGCCGCACCGAGGACATTCGTCTGTGCGTCTCCGAACTCGCCACGAACGCTGTCGTCCACGGCACCGCCCGCGGGCACGGCTTCCTCGTCCGGCTCGACATCGACGACAACTGCGTACGCCTGGAAGTGCACGACAGCCGTCGCCAGCAGCCTGTTGTACGCGAGTCGGCCGTCACAGACATCTCCGGGAGGGGCCTGACGTTGGTGGCCGCGCTCTCCGACGAGTGGGGAGTGAAGGACCGTACCCCGCTCGGAAAGGTCATCTGGTCTTGCTTCAAGACTGCGGGCGACGCCACACAGCCGATCAGCCCTCCCGGCTCAGACCGCGATGACCGCCCTGTGGAGGTCCCATGACCGCGACCGGCACCCCGGCTCGGGATACGCCTGCTGCATCACACACGCGTCTCGTAGCCAGCCCGTTCCTCGCCCAGCACCTCCTTCTTCAGCCGGGCCGTGCGGTCGGCATGCGCATTTCTGGGATCCGCTACGAGGAGCTGCGCGCCGCGAGCCACAGGGGGGACCCTCTGCCGGCCTGGCTTGTCAATGCCGCGCGGCAGGCGTGGGGCACCGAGCTGCCTGACGGGCCGGTCGGCGATACCGTCCTCGTCCGCGAGCGATCGCCGTACGGATACGCGAAGGCATCCTGGGAGATCAACCTCGGCTGTGACTACGACTGCGAGTTCTGCTACCTCGGCGAGAAGCGCTTCGAGGGCCTGGACTGGACGGGCAAACAGCAGCTCCTGCGGACGATGCGTGACGCGGGCGTGCTCTGGCTTCAGATCACGGGCGGCGAGGCACTGGTCGACCGAGAGTTCGGTGCGGCCTACGAGTACGCCCACCAGCTCGGGATGATGGTGCAGGTCTCCTCGAACGGCTCCTCCCTGCGCAAGCCGCCGATCCGCGACCTGTTCGCCCGCCGACGGCCCTACCGGCTCACGCTCAGCGTCTACGGCGCGACTGCGGGTACGTACGACAAGGTCACTCGCAACCGCGGCGCGTTCGGCCGGTTCGTCCAGGGCCTGGACGCCGCCCGCCAGGACCGGCTGCCGGTCCGGCTCAACGTGATCGTGTCGGACGACAACGCTCACGAACTCGACGCGATGGTCGCCCTGTGCGAGCGCTACGGCTTCCCGCACCAGGTCTTCACGAACATGTCGCCGACGATCGACTGCGAGGCGAACCCGCTGGCGACGCAGGCCGAGGGCCACATCAAGGCCCGGAGCATCTTCACCGGCTGCAACGCAGGCCGGACGTTCTTCCACGTCAACCCGCACGGCATCGCGTCCGTCTGCAAGGTCGGCCGTGACCCGAGCGTGAACCTCGTGACCGAGGGCGTCGCCGCCCTCACGCGGCTCGGCGCCATCGCCGAGTCCCTACAGCTCCGCACCGGTGGATGCTCCGGCTGCACGAAGGTTGGCACCTGCCGTACCTGCCGGCCGCTGGCCAAGCTCTACCAGGAGGCGGGGGACCGACGAGAGCTCTACTGCCAACATGGAGGCTACGGATCATGACTCCACCCACCACAACCCTCACCCCGCCGCGCGAACCGGTGCTGCTCACCATCGGACGGCGCCCCGCCGATGGTGCAACCGGCGCCCTGGCCGTGCCACTGCCGGCCGCAGCCATCCGCGACGACGAGGTCCAGATCATCGCCGACCTGGAAGAGGCCGCCGAAGGCGCCGAGTGCAGCTGCTCGGCCGGCGACGACCAGCCGTACTAAACACACCGCAGGCGGGCGCCGCACCGCTCGCGTACGCGCCCCATGACTGCCGCCCCGGTCATACCCTGGCTGGGGCGGCACTCCCTTGTCTCCGAGCCCCATGAGGAACCGCGCGTGTCCATGTCTCGCATTCCCTTCGATCTGCTCCCAGCCGACGTCCGCCAGGCTGTCACTGACAAGACCGGCCCCGTGCATCAGGCGGTGACCATGACCGGCGGCATGAACTCCGGCGTCGCCTCCGTCCTGGAGACCGAGAGCGGCAACGTTTTCGTGAAGGGCATCGCGAGTGATCATGCGCAGGTCGCAGCACAGCGCCGCGAGGCGGAGATCGCCCCCCACCTGCCCACGTCCTGTCCCCGCCTGTACTGGCACCTGGAAGTCGGTGGATGGAGCCTTCTCGGATACGAGGTCCTCAGCGGTCGCCACGCCGACTACAGCCCCGGCTCCGCCGACTTGGTGCTCGTAGAAGCCGCGCTCACCGAACTGCAACGGATCACCGCTCCGGCCGACATCGAGATCAAGGACGCGATGGACCGCTGGGAGGACTACGCTCCGCCCGGAACGCTCCAGCACTTCAGCGGCAACACCCTGCTGCACACCGACTTCGCACCGCACAACGTCCTGATCGCCGACGGGCGTGCCCGCCTCATCGACTGGGCGTGGCCAACGCGCGGTGCGGCGTGGATCGATCCAGGCACCTTGGCGCTGAGGCTGATGGACGCCGGCCACCCGGCGGAGGACGCGATCGTGTTCGCAGGCCGTTTCCCGTCGTGGCGGAACACCGATCCGGAGGCGCTGACGGCATTCGGTTCCGCATCTGCGGCGCTGTGGCGGGAGATCGCCGAGGAGGATCCAACGCCGTGGAAGCAGGGGATGGCCAAGCGGGCCACTGCGTTCAGGCTCGTACTCCTCAGAGGGTCCACGCCCGCCGTCGGATCTACCTCGTCTTGAACTCGATCTTTCCGGTAATCATGCGGAAATTCCCACTCGAGTACAGCGTGGGTCGGGCCTCAACGTGGTTTCCGCTGTACTTCTCCACATGCCGGATCTCCACACCGCCTGGAACATTGAAGTCGATCAAGGCAATGGCGACCCAGTAGGACAGGTTTCGGTTGTTGAACAAGGCACCGTCACCGTGGACCCGCGCCCATCCGTGACCACCACCTGAGCGCCGTACGACTTCCGGTCGCTTGCCTTCGCCTGAGCAAGCAGTTCCTGGCTGTCTGCTTACGCGGTGGGTGGGGTTCAGTGAAACGTCCAGGGGTGGCTAGCCCGCGGTGAGATCGCCGGAGAGACTGATCTCGATGGGGCGCTTCAGCTTGCTGCCGTATTTCCAGTCCAGGACGCCATCGTGCTGGAGGCGCCCGACGACGATGCCTGGGGCGATGCCAGCCCGGCGGGCGAAGGCTGTGATGTTGGTGAAGGGCATAGGGCGCTGGACAAGTTGCCTGTAGGCGGCCGCGTGCTCGGGCGGGATGAGGGTTTCCCTGGCGAAGGCGTCTGCCTCGTCCTCGCTGCGGTCTCCTTCGGGAGTCGTGTCGTCGTCACGGCTCGTGTTGTCGATGAAGGTGAGGCGTTTGCCGTGCAGGAGGACATGGCCGAGCTCGTGGAAGACAGTGAACCAGAAGTGGTCGTCCTTCTTGAACCGGCCGCTGAGGGCGACTCCGACCTTTTCCGGGGTGAGCCATCGGGTGACGCCGGAGACGCGACTGTTGGGGGGCGCTGCAACGAACACCACCGCGACGCCGACTCGGGCGCACAGGCGCGGGATTTCGGTGCGCCAGACGGCGGGTTCCTTGACGGTCAGGGCGCGCAGCTGGGGAAGTAGCTCAAGCAGGGCCGCGCGGTCGTAGGGTGCGCAGGGGATTTCGCGTGCTCTGAGTTCGGCCTGGCGCAGCCAGACGGCGGTGGCGTAGTCGTCCGGCGTGAGGACGGTGGAACGCCGGAAGGCAGTCCGATAGCTGCCCCACACGTTCTCTGCAACCTCGGGGTCGGCGACCCCGAAGAACGCCAGCAGATGCTCGAGATTGTCCACCGTGCGCTCTTTGGTCGGCAGGATGCCCCGCTTGACCAACTCCTGCAGGGAGAAGCGGTCGAGCCAGTCGAGACGGTGGCTGAGGGCTTCACGGCTCTGGGTGCGGCTGACATGGGTGCGCCAGGCGGCCTCCATCTGGTTCCACAGCGAAGCCGGGATGCCGACCGCCCGCTCCAGCAGAAGCGCAGTCTCGGGGGTGAGGACAGCGCTGCCCTGGACGATCTGGTTGACGTGCTTGGTCGACAGCCCGGTGCGGCGGGCAAGGTCCGCTTGGGGGATACCAAGGGCGTCGAGCTGTTCTTTCAGCGTGTCGCCCGGAGGCAGGGCTTCATCCGGTGCGAACGGGTGCGGGGCTGAGGGCGGAGTCACGTGAGTGCCTCTCGGTCGGCGAGGCTGCGGGGCGGGCCTGGTGGCGGGATCAGGGGCGGTGGATCGCTGCGACGATCACAGCGCGTACGGCGTGCTCGTTGAGGGTGCCGTCGTCGAGGGTGCCGGGCGGGTCGTCGCGCGGGCGGACCACGAGATCGCCGTGATCACCGAGCGACACCAACAGAGTGAAGCAGTCCCCGTTGGCTGCGGGCCGCAGCCGCGCGGCCGCAACGTGGCGCAAGTCGGCCAGGTGGTGGGCGGCCGCCATCTGGCCAAGACGCCGGAGCAGGGTGGTCGCCCCATCGGGGCCCAAACGGTCCCTGCGGGCAGGGCCGCTGTTGCAGACACGGGCGAGCTCGGCGTCCTCAAAGACGATCTCCACCAGCGACCCCAGAGTTCCTTTCCGTGCACCTACTGCTTCCATGCTATCCTCACGACCAGGTTCACAAGATTTCATGCACCTACTGGGTAAATGAAACTTTGGGTCAGGTATGGCGTGTGCTACCGCAGGCCACCGCAGAAGATCGGAAGGACAGCCCATGGCAGGCAAGAGCAGCGCATCCAACGGCAAGCGGGGCCGCAGTGCCATCACGGGCCGGTTCGTGAAGCAGGCCACGGTGAAGCGGCACCCGAAGACAACGACCAACGAGATCACCGGCAAGGGCGGCAGGAGGAAGTAGGCCGCCAGCCCCTCACGGCGGACCTCGCATTGTCAGTGGTGTGAGGCAGTCTCAGCAGACCAGTGCATTCACGACCAGACCGGAGGGCCCGATGGCTCACCTCAAGCAGCAGTTCAAGGACGCGCTGAGCTCCATCGAGCCCGGCGACGACAAGACCAACGCGCCAGAGGCGCATCGCCTCGTCCGTGACGCCCTTAAGGCTGACTCCAAGCTCGCCGAGTACGGCGTCAACCCGATCTTGATCGGCTCCTACAAGCGCAACATGTCGATCCGCAGGATCAAGGACGTCGACGTATTCGTGCGCCTGCCCGATGTTCCGAGCGACGTCACGTCGACGGACATCCTCGACAGGTTCTTCAAGGTCCTGCATGCAGAGTTCGGCACCGACGCCGACGGGCACCGGCGCACCAAGCGTCAGGACCGGAGCCTGCAGGTCTCCTTCCCGGAGTACGACCTCTACGTCGACGCGGTGCCCGCCCGCCCCTACGGCGACGGAACCTGGGAGATCCCCCAGAAGGGCGACGAGAACGAGTGGGTGCGCACCAACCCAGACGGGCTGACGGACCTCTCGAGCACGATGAACGCGGACCACGACGAGTACTACGTACCAACCGTCAAACTGCTTCGCCAGACTCGTCGCGCCCTGCTCGGCACGAAGAAGCCCGGCGGATTCTTCATCGAAATGGCCGCCTACCAGGCGTTCGACTCAGGCGCAGTCTCGGGCAACGACCAGGCGGAATACTACGTCTCCGCTCTCTGGGAAGTCAGCAAGATCGTAGAAAACTTCGTGACCTACGGCATCGCGGTGACCGACCCGACCCTGCCTGGACACACCATCCACATCCGCGCGACCGACGATGAACTGGACACCGCGCGTACGCGGTTCAACGACGCCGCGACGTCGGCAGCAGCTGCGCTCGCCGAGGAAGACGCGGGCAAGGCCGCGCTGGCGTTCCGGAAACTGCTGGGAAAGAACGGCGACGGAGATACGATCTTCCCGATGCCCCCCGGCTTCAACGAGGACGGCAGCAAGAAGGCATCCGCGGTCTCGCCCGGCGCCCGCGTCGTTCCTGCCGGCAAGAGGACCTTCGGGTGACCTCTGTCAGCTTCGACGAGTACGTCGCCTACGCGCGGCTGCACTTCGAGGAGGGCCTGATCCGCGCTGGGTTCCACGAGGTGGAAGCAGGGTGGGAAGGGCCTGTCCCGCACTTGGCGGGCACGACCCGTGTAGTGATCGACCTGCCGCCCCGCTTCCCGTTTCGACCGCCGAGGGTGGTGCCGGTCGATCACGACGCGGTGCCCTGGTCCTGGCACCGTGACTCGGACGGCGCGCTGTGCCTGGTTGCTGAAGAAGATCACGACGGGTTGTGGTGGATGGAGGCACCGGCGTTCCTCGAACACGTCACAGCATGGTTCGAGCACGCGGACACCGGATGGACGGACGATCGGCCCGACCTCGACCTCGACCGGTACTTCCATCAGTCCGCAGACCGGCGCCTCTACCTCTACGACGACCTCGGCCAGTACCTCAACCGCTCCGTCCGCTTCAGCCCTGCCAGCAACAACACGATGCGGATCACACACGGCATCCGTCCCAGGAAGGCCCTCAAGCACAGCAAGGACCGCTTTGGGTTCGTGGCCAATCTGGGCGAGGTCGACGTGCCGCCGCGAACCTGGGCAGACATCTGTGCCCGGCTCGGCTCGAACGCGGATCTGGACCGCAGAATTCGCCAGCAGTTGGTCGCGGTCGTCGTGCTGGTTTACCGACGAGGCACCCACGAGGGCGCGATCGTGCTGGACGTAACGCCCACGAAGGAGGGCGGCACGGCCGTCACATGTCTGCGCTCGGGCGCAGACACCGAGGCCGCCCGGTCCGCTCGCGCAGGCGTCCTCGCTGCCGAACTGCGTGAATCCAAGGTTGCCGTGGTCGGTGTCGGCGCTTTGGGCTCGTTCATCGCCGACATGCTGGTGCGCTCCGGTGTCCGTCACCTCACTCTCATCGACGACGATGTGGTCATGCCGGGAAACCTCGTCCGCCACCTCGTCGGCCGCGACGCAGTCGGACTGCCGAAAGCCGAAGCGGTCAAGCGACACCTCGCCAGGCACAACGAGGCGCCGGCCGCAGGCATCGACACCATCAACAGCGCCCTCACCTCGGGTGCCGACGCGGTCGACCATTTGCGGAACCACGACCTCGTCGTGAACGCCACCGCCGACTTCGCCACCACCGCGCTCCTGCATGTAAGCGCCCTGACACTGGGCACACGGGTCCTGTCTGCGGCGCTTCAAAACGACGGCAGGACCTATCGCATCGACGTACTGCCACCGATCGACGCCGCAGCACCGCTGCCGCCTTCGACGACCAGAGCCGACACCGAGGCGCCGCAACTGTTCGAAGCAGGCTGCGGAAGCCCGGTCTCCCCAACGCCGCCCCACGCGGTGATCGAGGCAGCGGCGGCAACCGTCCGCCACGCCGTCGGACTCCTCGTGGACCGCCCCCTCCATCCTGCAGGGGAAACGCGCCACCTCCACTCCGCACCGCAAAGGAGCCACCACCAGTGACCCGGCCGGCACCACGGATCGAGCTGCGCCAGGCGGCATACGAGGTCATCGCGTCCGCGACCGCGCAGCATCTGCCGCGGGAAACGGGTGGCATCCTCCTCGGCTATCAAGAAGACGCCAACGTCGTTGTCACCCATGCCCTCATGGTCGACGGACAAGGAGCGTCCCCCCACAGATACGTGCGCGATGACGTCAAGGCGAACACTCTGCTCGCAAAGTTCCTGGCCCAGCGAGCGGACGACGATCCAACCGGCTACGTCGGCGAGTGGCACAGCCATTCCGCACCGTCCGGGCCGAGCCCCACGGACCTTGCCGCGATGCGGGCAATGGCCCGGGAGCACGACGGCCCGATCGCACTCCTCGTTTACGCTCCCGGCGGGACGGACCCCTTCTCCGGACTTATCACCCGGCGCCAACGATGGGGACGCGTCACCGGCAAGGCAGCAACGGTCCTTCCGCCACCACAGAGATTCAAGGCGCTGGGGCCACTACCCAAGGGCGCAGTCCGGCCTGACGGTGCGGTGTTCATCTCCTACCGGCAGTCTGACGGGTCCCCGCAGGCCGAGTCGATCGAGAATCTGCTCAGGGCGGCCGGTCTCGTCGTGTGGAGAGACCATACCGACCTGCGCGCGGGCACAACGACCGATCGCCTCGAACAAGCCCTGACCCAAGGGCTTTCAGCAGCCGTGCTCGTCGTGACACCGGACATCGTCCACAGCGACATCGTCCGAGAACGTGAGCTGCCTCGGCTACTGCAACTGGACGAGGACCCCGCCTTCAGTCTGTGCATCGCGAACAAGACCGCCAGAGCGGGAAGCGATACACGGTGCGACTACGACGCACCGGACCGACTCCTAAGACTCGCTCCCTCCCGGACCCTCGCCGACAAGAAGCAAAGCAACATGCTCCAGCCGTCGGGCGAGAGCGAGATCGTGCGCGACCTACTGATGCACCGAGTCGAACAACGCAAGCCCGCCATTCACAGCGAGAACCGCGCCTTCACGGTCCGAGTCCAGACCCGCCCCGCGCCCTTCGCCTTGGACGCGGGCGAGGACGACCTGCACATCCGCATCAGGGCCGCCAGCGACGGCCGTCTGCCGCTGCGAGAGGGACTTCAGCTCCTGCAGACCACACTGCCCTTGACCAGCGACGCCGTCTATGCCGTCGGCGCGCAAACCGTACGCATCTTTGGCGGAGCTCACCTGTCGGTAGCCCTGGCCTTGGGAGCCGCCCTGCCCGAGACCAAGATCGGCAATGTCGAGGTGGTCGACACCCGCGGCGCTCAGTGGACGTCTGCAGAAAGTGGTGCCGACCCACTGACCAGCGAACTTCATACGCAACCAGTTGACCTCGAACAAGCACAGACACCCGACAGCCACGACCGCGTCGCGATCTTCCTCAGCCTGACTGCCAATCCAGATCAGACCGCATTCGAGCAGCTCCTGCACGAGTCCAGCGACGGCTTCGCCGCGGCCGCCGTAATCTCCGTCGCCGGCGAAGACCGACTCGACCCGCGCGAGGCCGCACGCCTCAGCACGGCTGCCGCGCAACAGATCAAAGCGCTTGCCGCACACAGCGGCCGTGCGGAGGTGCATCTCGCTTTCCACGGCCCCTACACGATGGCTCTACTCGTAGGGCGATACCTCAACACACTGCGCACCGTCGTCTACGAGTGGGACGGTGCGACCCCTGGGAGGCCCCACTACACCCCAGCTCTCGTGCTTGAGCCCGGTGTCACCGGCGGACCGATCACCGAGATCCTGCTCGCCCAATAGGCGTGGCGACGCACACGCAGCGTGCCAGCCGGTCTTGCTCTGCCTGGCTGGAGCTGAAGCAGTGCACCAAGGGAATGGTACTGGGCCCGTCGTTGATCCGGACGAGGTTGATCGCGCCTCCGGTGAGCTGGTGCTGGAGGCGGGTATTTGGCCATGCCGCAGAAGCGAGATCAACGAAGACTCGATGGTTTGGTCCTCGTCCCAGTAGAGCCTGACGAGCCGGTCGTCGCCGATGTAGTCGTTCCGATCTCCTCCTTCTCGTGTCGGAACGCCGAGGACCGCGAGAGCCCGCGACATCGCAGCGGTACGAACGAGGCGCCCGTCGGAGGCGAGTTGGTCCCGCCAGGTTCCGGGGAGGTACCACATGCCGACGGCCGCGATCATATGGCAGTAGGGCCTGAACTCCTCGGCGCCGAGAGCCCCCCTTCCCCCGTGACCACACGAACGTCAACGTATCGGTTCGCAGCCAGAATCCGGCGGGCGTAGGAGGTGGTGTCGGGACAATGTCGCACGTGGTGACCTGCCCGGAAGGTCCGGCGAGGTGTTTGCGTAGGGCGGCGTTCACGCGCCTAGGCCCAGGGCGGCTGTCTAACCTGGCGAGTCGCTAGAGCCGGTCCAGGTCCACTGCTCGACGTCGTAGTCGATGTCCTCTGAGAAGTGAGCATCAAGGCGTTCAAGAATGGCGTCAGCTCGTGCAGCCTGCAGGGCTGACTCGATGACGAACAGCCTGGCCTGTTGGTAGTCATCCGCCGTCAGAGCCCTAGTCATGTCGTTTACCGAGAACGTGATACTCCCGTCGCGGCCCCAACTGAGCTCATCCGGCGTCAAAGCCATGAAGTGCACGTAGCGGGCGTAGTCGATACCGAGAGCGATTACCTGCATTGCCTGTCTCAGTTGGCGCGTGGCGGACGTTAGCGCCTTGAGCTGGCGGGAGACTGGGGAGTCGCGCTCGCCTCTCTCCGCTCTAAATATGGGCAAGCGGTCGCCGAAGGTGAAGGGGGATCCTCCCCAACCGGTCTTCCGGGACCTGTAATGCTCTATCAGCTCTTCGAATGCCAATGCGAGTCCAGCCATAGCGACGATCACGCGATCAGCCTCAAAGTGTGTGCGCGCATCCCGTAGATACTGGGCGACCTTGGGGTGGGCAACCAGGTCCGCCATATCTACGGTCTCGAAGTCAACGTCGAAGATCATCCGTGCCGCGTCCGTGAAGAAGGTCGTGACATCGGCCTTGGACTGAGCGATGGCATGAGAGGACGGGATGTTTCCGTGATGCTTTAGGTCGACGCGCAGCTTGTTGACCCGGCCGAGCGCCTGCTTGCTCGGTAGGACTTGTCCAGGCGGCAGCTTAGGCTGAAGCTTCTCCCAGTACTGCAGAAATTGCATGCCGTTCGGCAGACTCACACCAAGGTGATCGGCGCCAATCAACAAAAAGTGTTCGACCGCATCTTGGAAGGACAGGATGGCAGCGGCCGACATCGGCTCGGGTTGCGCGCTTTGGGTGACGCCCTGTGCGTGAAGGAAGCGGACGAAGGCGAGCCGTTGGATCGTCTGCTGGCTGAGCGGCTTGGTCACAGTTCTCCTAAGGGCGTGGCCATGGGATTCCCGAGTCGACGGGAGCCCGACGGGCGAGTCGTGCGGCGTCTGCCTCTTGGTCCGGAGGAAGGCGAGCATCATGTCGATGCCTCGACCTCGCCGAGCCACTGCTCCTTCTCAGCCCTCTTGCGCCGCAGAGGGAGATCTTTCTCCAGCCCAGCGAGCCTCGGCAACATCTTTCTGTCACCTGCAGCACCTGATGCAGACGTGCTCATGCTGGCAGGGTGAGCTCTAGGGTCGAGCGCAGTTGGCCAAGCTCGACCGTAGCGCTTGCCCGTCCGCGCGTTGGCCCTAAGGAGGCGCGAGGGGTGTACAGCGCCATGGGCATATGCACGAGCAGCCAGGTCTGAACAGTCTGCGGCTTCCGATCCGCTCCTCGCGAGCCCAAGCGTGGGAGAAATCTGGGAGATGATCTTCCTCCTAGGCCCCGTCGAGACCGTCCGAAATTGCCTCACCCCAACCTTCTGACCAGCACAGAGACACTTCGCTCCCGGTCAAGACCACACCCGAACCTCATTCGGGACGAAGAGGCCGTGGGTTCAAATCCCGCCACCCCGACCCAGGTCAGAGGCCCTGTAGGAACATCCTGCAGGGCCTCTGGCGTACCCATAGCAACTGCCCGGGCCGTGCCTGACCGCCAGCAGCCCAGTGCTGCAGTAAGCAAGCCGACGCCGCTCCTCGCTGTAGCTCCCCCTCGCTGCGCTGCAGTCGGAGATCATCCACGGGCGGAATGATCAAGATCCGGGAGCCGACTGCACGTGCTCGGATCGGGGCAATCACAGACGCTGGCCGCTGGACTATCAAGCGCACCTCTCCATGGCGGCGTCGCTGTCGGTCCCACTCGCTAGGCTGAGCAAAGGCGAGGCGTATGGGAGGCCCACGTGCCCCAAAACCCAGGGATCGATCGGCGCGCGATCGACAAGTTTGTGAAGGACATCGCCAAGGAGTTCGAACGGGCTTCCAGGAAGCACCCCATCCGCATGCCCGTCAGTGCTGAGGCGTCGATGCAAGGGGGAGGCTGGAACAGCGGTGCCACGATCGAAAGCAGCCCGTACCTCGCCCTGCTGCTGATGTGGCTGGACGCCCATGCGCAGCAACACCCAGCCGCCTACGTGGACGTCACCCAGTTCCTCGAAGAGCAGGGCCTACCGGCCGAGGATGCATCCGTACTCGCCTTCCAACTGGAACAACGTGGGCTGGTGACCATCGCCCGCATCCTGGCGGGAACACCCGACGTCCACCTCACCGACGACGGTCGCGTGGCCGTACACCACCTGAAAGAACTGCAACAAGATCACGCCGCCCGGCACCGATACGCCGCCGAAGCGTTCCTTCGCTGGCTCTACACCGCAGCCCATGATCAGAAGCCGGTCAGCCCCGTCGGCTTCTTCGCCGTCCCCGCTGCTTACTATGCCGGCGACGGGATCACCGGCGAGGAACTGCACCAAGCCGTAGCGCGCTTGAATCACGCAGGGCTCGTCGTGGGGATCAACACCGATCCGCCGACCGTCGCCATCACACCCGATGGCATCGAGTGCGTCCTGTCCGGAGGAACCGTGTCCGACTACCTGAACCGGCCGAGGGTCGGCGACAGCTACACCATCAATAACTCACAGGGCTTTGTCGCTGGGCGAGAGAACCGAGTGGTGCAGAGCAACACCTTTGGCCTGGACACCACGGCACTGCGCGACTTCGCTTCCATGGTGCAGCAGTTCGCTCCGACCCTCAATATGGAACCGGACCGGCAGGCCGAACTGATCCACGACGCCGAATCCCTCGGCGAAGAAACCGCAGCCGAGAATCCGGAACTAAGCCGAATCCGGGCCGCTTACCACCGTGTCCTCAGCGGGCTAAGCGCGATCACGACCGCATCTGCGGGATTGTCCGCTGTGATCCAAAAAGGGCAGGACGCATACCGCACCGTCTTCGGCGGCTGACACATCGGATCGAATCGCAGATTGATTCGAAATTCGCTCTCGCAGCCTACCTCCGAAATGCGGAACACGCGTCCGTCTGGCGGCTGATCCTGCTCGGTGAGGAGCGGGCCGAAGGCCGTGACGAGGGCGAGCGGCAGGACCGGGTCGGCCAACTCCCAGCTGTGGGCGCCGGGGTGCCCGGCGAACTCGCTGCACGCCTCACCACCGTCGGCGGTGGCGACAGGGCAGTCGGGGAGCAGGAGGGCGAGGTAGGGCTCGGTGTCGTCGCGCCAGGCGGTCCAGATGGTGTCGGCGTCCGGACCGTGCAGGTTCAGCACCACGCCGTGGTGGACCGGCCCGCGGTGGGCCTGGAGCGTGCAGGTCAGCAGCCTGCCGACGTCGTCGAAGCTGTACACCAGCCCGTCCCCACACGGGTGGAGCGGCGTTGGCCATGCCCAGGGTCACCTCGACGAGCCGGGACGGCACCAAGGTCTGCCGACCACAGGCGAAGCCGCGCGGGTGACGGCTGGGCATCCGGATCGACTCCTTCGTCGGATCGCTGCATACGGGGGTTGGGCGGGGCCTGCTCCGGCCACGAGCTGGTGCCGTGAGTCCGTCACACCCCCGCGGGGAGTGGTGGGGACGTGGATGCCTGCTTGACTCGGCGTGGCCGGAGCGGGGAAGGGACCCGCTCCAGCGGGCAGCCCGCTGCCGCCCGCACGGGGGCGGGAGTGCGTACGGCGACGTGGGTGACGCCTGCGGGCATGCCGCTGGAACGGAGCAAGAGAGGGGTGTCTATCGCGGGTGTGTGTCGTGCGCAGCGGCGGATCGAACTCATGCGCGGCGTCGCAGGTTCTCGAGAGCCACGCGGTACCTGCGGTTCAGATCGAGCCGATGCACCGCGCGAACACGTTCACGGAAGTGGGTGCCCCGGCTTCGAGACGCAGAGCGGCCCAGACGACCTTCCCGGGACCATCCACGCGGGGGTAGAAGCCCCACGCTCCGTTGGACAGCCCGGCGACCAATCGCAATCCACGGCCCGTCTCGATGTCTTCGAATGCAGGGCACACGACCGGGACCTGGTCACTGCCGTCATGAACCGCGACGTACAGAACGCCGGCCGTGCCCTGCAGATCTAGGAGGAGCGAAGGCTCGCTGGCCGCCTTCGGCCAACCCCCACTCGGCGAACTTCCGTGAAGCGTCGGCCCGTACACCGCGAATCGTCGACGGCTCGCAGCGGAAGCGCACGCGATACCGCTCGGTGGACGGTGGCCGGATCTGCACGTGAAGCCTCGGCCGGAAGCCGGGGTGGCGGAACTGAGCGGACATGACGTGCTCCTTCGGAACGCGTGGCCGTGGCACCGCAACGCCCCCGTCACGCAGGAGCGCGGCGCTGAGTCGATGGTTGCCGAGCGGCGATCACGCAATCAGGCCGCGGTGATTACCCAACGTGGGTAATGTTGTGAGGCAATCGGGAGAGGGGGTGACAGCCGTGCCCGAAAAGCAACCAGGTTTTCCTGCCACCGTCTTGGCGCACCCGCAGATGCAAAAGGCATGCAGGGAACGCGACTTCGGACTGATCTTCCGGCTCGCGCCTGCAGTCGTCGATCGAGGACTACCGGCGCAGGGACGACCAGCACGGCGGCGCATCGCTGCGCCCCGCCGTCGTCGGTCACCTGCGGTACGTGACCAGCCGGTTGAGCCACGCCCCCACCGGTCCCTTGGCCGACGACCTTCGCGCCCTCGCCGCCGAGCTGGCCCGTATGGCCGGCTGGGCCTACTTCGACGCACGGCAGTACAGCACCGCCCGCACCTACCTCCGCCAGGCGCTCGACCTCGCACGCGAGACGGGCGACGCCTCCTTCACCGCGAACGTCCTGTCGTGCCTGAGCCTGCAAGCGACCTACGAGAGCAGGGAGAACGAGGCAGTCATGCTGGCCTCAGCCGCGCAGGACGTCGCACGGCGAGGAACCCCGTCGCGACTCGTCGTCTCCATGCTCGCCATGCGCGAAGCATTCGCCCACGCCGCACTCCGTGACGCCGCCGCCTGCCACGACGCCCTCCGCCGCGCCAACGACGCCTTCGCCGCTGCGGAACCGCCCGCCGAAGCACCCGCCTGGGTGCGCTACTTCGACGAGACCAAGCTCATCGTCGACACCGGCATCGCGCTCGGCCAACTCGGCGAGGCGAGCCGGGCTGAGTCCCTCATCACCGAAGGACTGCGGCGCGAACGCATCGACCAGCAGCGCGGACGGGCGTTCCACACCGTCTGGCTCGCCGACGTCCAGCTCCAACAGGGCAAGCTCGACGCCGCGGTCGCTTCCGCCACGGCCGCACTCGACCTGACCGCGACCCTCGACTCACCACGCGTGGCTGGGCACCCGCGCGAATTCCACACCCGAATCGCACCGTTCGCACGCGAGCCGGCCGTGCTGGGCTTCGAGGAGCGCATGCGCTCAGCCCTCACGTGACGGTCAGGCGCCTGTGCTGTCGAGCAGCAGGTGCAGCAGCCCGACCAGGCTGCCGCTGCTGACGATCTCCCGGCGGTCGATCATCCCCCGGATGTCCTTCAACGGAATCTACTCGATCCGGTCGGACTCGTTCTGCTCCGTGGGCGGCCCGGCGTACGTAGCCCCGGCCGCCCGGAACACGTAGTGCTCGGAGTCCGTGATGCCGTTAGCCAGCTGCGCATACACCAGCGGCTTCATCGACTCGACCTGCCAGCCGGTCTCCTCCAACACCTCACGCGCCGCCGCCTCGTCCGGCGTCTCGTCGGCCTCGATCAACCCCATCGGCAGCTCCCACGCCCACGTGTCCGTGATGAACCGGTGCCGCCACATCATCAACACCCGCTGCTGCTCATCCACCACCGCGGCGACCGCGAGGTGCCGCATCCGCACGACATGATGCTCCCACCGTCGTCCGTCCGGCTGCTGCACACCGACCAACCACAGGTTGACCCAAGGGTTGTCATAGATCTGCCGCTCACCGTGAACCTGCCACTGCATCCCGCCAACTCTCCACCTCGTCGCCCGGCTTCCAGGATGACATCTGCAACATGACGGCGGGTGAAAAAGATCACCGTCCGGTTCCCCTTGGGTTTGGCCGAGGAAGGCGCTGCGACACGCCGCACCTCAACTACGAACGCATGCTCGTATCATCACTCGAAAGGAGTAGCGTGCCGACCGCACGATGTCGGTACGCACGACTCCCCTGATCTCGGCGCACACGTGAGCCGATGGGGATCCGAGTTGGAGGAGGCGCTGGTGGGCGAGGAGTCCGGAGAGGCCCCGTCCGAGCTTGCACCTGCGGAAGAAACGCTTCTGCATACGGACGGCCGGGGCGCACCTTCCCAGTCTGCGACCGCAAGACATGATTCACCCTTGTATATAAGCAACTTTCACATAGAGCAGATCGGCAGTCGACAGAACAACCTTGTCGTCGAGTCGATGGCTCGTGAACTTCACCCCGATCCTCGCGAGGCGTTCCTTTCCGACGTACTCAAGTTCAGACTGAGCGAGGCCAAAAGCTTCTCGACCATCAGCCGGTTCTGCATGGCCATGGGTCTGGCCATTGCTCTTTGTGGAGCGGTGACAGCACTGATGGGGCTCGGAGCGCCGGTTGGCCTCTCAACTATCCTCGGAGGAAGTCTCCTTGGAGGCACTGGTGGAGCATTCGCCGTGCACGGCCACAGGGCTCAACAGCGACTCACGACCGAGGCTGAAAGAGTCGAACAGGAACTTCAGCTAGACCGGACAAGGGAACAGGCTCTGACGCTCATCTCGGAAGTTGATGATCCTGCGATTCGAGACCGTCTCCGAACGATGGTGGCAATGCGCACCCTCGGCCTGGCACCACCCCCTGAGGAGGCAGCCAACCGAGTTTTCTCGCCGACCGGCGAGACATCACCAGCGATCGCGACCGAGTAGGTGCTCTGCTCGGTACTGCCGAGCAGAGCACCACTGACACCCCCGACTAACCCGAGCGCGGGACCGTCCACAGCCGGATCACGCCTTGTCACGCAATCGGAATGGCTCGGAGAAATCCTCCACTGACCGCATAGAGAACCCCGTTCACCACCGGAGGTGGCTGTGCGGAATTGTGGTGCCACATCACGTCCGCGACGGTGCGCCTCTTCCGAGTCCCCATGTCGAAAGCGATGAGCCGGCCGGGCGCGATGTGCAGCGAACACGGTTTCGCCGACGATGAAGGGTCGCTTTTCAGATGTACCCGCACCGCGGTGTGACCACACGACTTCGCCACCTTGACGGTCATAAGCGATCAGTCGGTTAGGGTCCCGCGTGGGAACGATGACGGTCCGATCCGCCAGTAGATTAAATTCTCATTCACTCACGTCAGTTAGTCCGCGCCACGACGAAACTGGATCGGTTCATTTTTCGAACGGACTTGCCGAATCGGCGGCCCACCATGCAGCAATAAACGGATGATGGGAATTCTCTTCGAGCCAATCGACCAACTCTGGAAAATATAAACCCCTTTCACAGCCAAGACACCAGAAATCATACCCCCCCAAGTGCCCCAAGGGTTCGATGCAGCCTTCGCATCTCAACGCACTCGGTAGTGCCAGTCCCGAGAAGCAAACCGGGCACGCAGCGTCGTCGCACGACGCACACCGTTCCTTGGAGAACAATCGTCTGGACTTGATTCGAACATGGGCTGACAGGCCTTCCTCTGACTTTTCCACATCCCAGAGCAAGACGAACAGATTGCTCGCTTCGTCCAGCGTCTTTTCGGCCTCAGGGCCAGGCTTTAGGTCGTGCCCGACGAGAAACAGAGCAACTGCGACAACCGAATCCCGCCGTTGAATCCTGGTCCCGGAAAGACGAGAGAGACGAGGCTCCTACTGAGACCAGTGCCACGGGCAATCTCGACCTGACTCACCCAGCCCTTATCACGCTGAAGCTGGATGAGCCGGCTCTGGAGATCACTCCGGGCTCCGGGAGGAAGGTTAGCTCCCCTTGACTCGCCCTTCCGCCCCATTCCATCTACCTCCGTCTCGCTGCTTCCATCGTGTCCTCGCCCACTTCGAGAGCGCGACGACGGTCGCAACGATTACGCCAGCGACCACGTTCACACCGATATCGCTCATGCCGACAAGCCCGCCATCATCACTCGCGGCTCTGGACAGTTCTGGACACCTTTGGCCGGACACGCCGTGACGGAGGGCAGCATCCTAACTGCGTCACTTCCGTCCCCGGCGGGTGTACGAGCTTTCGGACGACAATTAACATGATCATCTATGAAGCGGCTGCCCCATCTTAGATCCCGTGGCGGCTACGGCACGCAGCAACCTGTCCGAAAGCGAAGACCCCCGGAAAACGATGCGCCCGCGGTGTATGACGTCTTCAACCGCAGACGCAAGGAATTGGCACGGCTGCCGCGCATCCCAAGAGAGCGAGAGCAGCATAGCCTTGCTGCCGCTCGCTACCGGATCGGCGCCGGCTGCCTATTCATCCGAGTATTCAAGCGGGATGGGAGCATCGAAGATATCGACGACGAACTCTGAGGTGCCGCTCCCCTCGAATTCGATATCCCGATCACTGTGCAGCAGCGTATGGATTCTCACCCAACGCCCTTGGTCGCTCGCGCCTTCCGCCACGCTGAGCGCGCTACCCACCGGCCCGCAAGAATCAAGGAGTTGTGCGCTCGTCCATGTCTTCAGGAGCTTGACGTCTGAAGGGAGCTCCCATGTACGGGGCTCGGCACTGGCCGGCACAGAGACCTCGTCGCTGAGTAGTTGGAGATCCCACCCGACATCACCGTCCTCGCTCCGCTGGTTCGAGACGCGAACCCCGAGCCCGATCATGTAAGCGCTGTCAAGGTATTCCTCCAGATCATCACTGCCCCTGGAGAAGTAGACCGCCTCGCGCACGACGTCGATCGGTCCATACCCGTTGAAGGCTCCGAGTACCGGAGCGCACTTGTTCTTGACGTACTGCTGTACGGCCATGCTCACAGGGATCGGAAAAACGTCCAATAGCGTCTCAAGGACTGTCTCGTCCCGGTCTGACAAGAAGCCGTTGAGCGCGTTGACGAGTTCAGTGGTCAGATGAAGATCATCCGCTCCGAGGGTGGTGACTACCTCCAACTGGTCGTGAGGGTCCTTTACCAGAGCGAACACCCGGCTCCGCCCCGGGCTCATGTGAGCGATGAACGAATGAACCATGGCCTGCCTCATCTCACGGCGCACGCGACAGGCGGGGGCGTACTCGCTTAACCACTGTCGCAGAAACTGGGGAAGCCCACGCGCCGATGTGTCGCCCGAGGTACAAGCTCGTTCGCATAGCCAACAGGTGGGTAGCTGTCACGCTCGGCACTCGCCCGAGCCTGCATCGCTATGGCGTCAAGCTACCTGACTGCATCTGCAGCGGCAACACAAACAGAGGTAGTCGCAGGGCGACGCGAGCATCACCGAGCTGAGGGAGCCGTCAGCACCGTTGAGGTCCTCTCGGACCCGATGGGCGTCACAGGACTTCTGAAAGTATGCGACATCCTGCGATCTCGGATGATTGGGTAGGGCAGCGGACCAGACGTAAGGGGAGCGTTGATGGAACCACGTAGTGCGGCCGCGTTGGGCACGGAGTTCCCGTACACGTTGGCGACCTTGTGCTACATCGAGGTGGCCGAAGACGGCACGGTCACCCACGGCAAAGACGCCGGCACGTATGAGCGCGCTCGCGACGGGAAGTGCAGGCTGTTCGCTGTGTGGCCTGGCGAGTGGGCCAGTCACCTCTTCGTGATCGACGACCTCGACGAGTACGCCCGTGCCCACGGCCTCATGCACGATCCCGAGCGCACTGGGCTTGCTGACCACGAGCACGCTGTCCAATGGGAGTTGGACCCCAGCGAGAAGAAGCCGATGGGGAGTTACATCACCATCCGTGTAAAGCTGGACTGCGGCTGCAACATCCGAGATCTGGACGCCTTCGCCAAGCAGATGCGGGCCCAGCAGGGGTGGGACATCGCTACCAGCAGCGGCTGGGGTGGAAGCTCGGGATCAGGGACGTACATGCGCGCTCGGCGGAAGAGCCTGACCTCGTAGACATGCTGGTCACGGGCCTGCCTGTACAGCAGCAAAGTACAGCAACTAACTGATCGTTTCAGAATGAGGCGTCGGACGGTCCTCCGTCGTCGAGCCGCTGGAGAG
>NZ_JAINVZ010000042.1 GCF_019890615.1 Streptantibioticus parmotrematis
CCCGGCTGCGCGACCAACTCCTCACCGAAGCCTGAGGCCGGCCGACACGGTCCCCCGGCGCCACGGAACTCCGGAACGTGGCGTTCGGGGGGCACAGCCGAAGGACGGCGGCGAAGGGCGTCAGGCGAGCGGGAACGTGGCAACGATCGTCTTGCCCGTGAGGCCCGCGCTGACGTGGACCTGGTCCGCGACGGCCCGCACGATCGGCCAGCCCATGCCGCCGGCGCCGGTCAGCAGGTCCCGGCCTGCCGGAGTATGCGGTTCCGTGGTGCTGTGGTCGGCGACCTCGACGCGCAGGACGTCGTTCGCGACAGTCGTGCGAAAACCGCTCAGCCCCGCGCCGTGCCGCAGCGCGTTGGTCACCAGCTCGGAGACGGCCAGCAGAACGTCGTAGCACGCCTCGGGGCTGACGACCTGTCCGGTCTCCGCACTGTAGCGGGCCAGGACTTCCTTCACCTGGCCGCGGGCCGCAGCGGCGGTCGTGGGCACGCTGCCGGGGACAGCGCCGTGCCATTCGGTGCCCGGTGCTTCTTCGGTAGTGCTCACGGACTGACTCTCCACCTTCCAAGATGCCCGGTTCTCTGGACACCTGCCCGCTCCGAGACGTCGCATTCGACCTGTCTCGCGCGACGGTGAATCACATCACACCGTCACAGGTTCGCGAGCGGGTCGGCGGCCTCCCCTTTCCCACGGGGAGGCCGCCGAACGCGCACCGGTCACGCGAGGACCGCGGAAGAGGCTCGGGGCACGCGTGCCCTGGGCGGCGGAGGGCGTTCAGCCGAGGGACGACTGCCCCCACTTCGCCGCCGGGAACAGGTGAGTGGCCAGGGTGACCACGCGCTGGGGCTGGGGGCGCAGGCCGACGAAGCGCGCCGTTCGGTGGGGGCGGCGGGAGGACAGCAGGTGCAGGCCCGCGACATCCATGAACGGGACGTCGTACATGTCCCAGGTCACCGCGGTCACCGTCGCGGGCAGCGCTCGCGCGGCGTTCAGCAGACCGGGCAGGGTGTCGAAGTCGATGTCGCCGTGCGGGGTGATCGCGGCGTTCGTACCGTCGACAGTCATCGTGGTGTACATATCGGCAGCCCCCTTCCTGGGGGACGTGAGCCCAAGGCACCCGGCCGCCGTACAGGGGCCGAGAGGCGATGGTGGGCGGTGAATGCCCGTGTGGAGGGCAACGTCCACCGCCCGTGAAACGGCGCCCTTGACAGGGCGCCGAACAGGCTCTCGTCCGTCCACCGTCGCACAACGCACCGGAGGCGGCAAGGGGCGCCCCGGTGCGGTCGCGTCGGCGACGGGGCGGGTCCGGCCAGCGACGCGAAGACGGCGGTGGACTGGCCGAACGGCGCTCGCAGGTCCTCCTCCGCCGCCACCGACGTGACCTCCACCGAGAACACCCGCGAATGCCTCCTTCATCAGCGACCGATGCTCCGATGTCCGATGGTGGAGACGGGCGTGAACGTCGCGTGGAAGGTGCGCTGCGATGAGGCCGGCGAGGTGGATTCGGATCACTCGCGCATCGTTCCCGATACGATCCGGAATGATCAGGGCGAGCGGCGGAGCGCTGAAGACTGAGCAGCCGGAGCGAGAAAAGGGGCGGCCCCTCCGAAACCGGAGGGGCCGCCCCTTTTCGCATGGGCCTGAATTCAGGTCACCATCGGTACCAGCGGCTGCGGCCGGCGCCCTCACCGCTGCGGACCAGGAAGCCCAGCAGCCAGACGACCAGCACCACGACCGCGACCCACCACAGGATCTTCAACGCGAAACCCGCACCGAAGAGAATCAGGGCGAGCAGCAGAACGAGAAGCAAGGGACCCATTGTCATCCACCTCCACAACGACCAGTGCCCCCGCTCGAAGAGAACACTCCTCGGAAATTCTGGGTTTGCCGAGGATTCTTCGGGTGAGGAGTCCTGACAGCACAGGCTGACTTCAGGAGGCGCGTGATGAGTGCGGAGCAGAAGGCCAAGGCCAAGGCCGAGCAGGTTGCCGGCGCGGTCAAGAAGACCGCGGGCAAGGTCGTCGGCAACGAGACGATGCAGGCCAAGGGTGAAGCCGAGCAGACCAAGGGCGACGCCCGCGCCGCGAAGGAAAAGGGCAAGGACACCCTGCGTCCCTGACGAGGACCCCGCGGGCTGGGGATGGTGAGCGGGGTGGGGCGGCTCGGTCGAGCCGCCCCACCCCGCTCGTTTTACGTGCGCCCGCGCACTCGTTTCACGCGCCCGCTCGTTTCCCGTACGCACGTGAAACGAGCGGGCACACATGAAACGAGCGGTCACGCGCGCACGTGACCGCTCGTTCCGCGTGCGGTGCGCTCAGCGTTCCACGCTCCGCACCGTCTCCTTGATCTTGGCGATGGCGAATCCCCAGCCCTGGGTGGTCGTCGGCTGGGCGGGGACGGCGATCTCGTCAGGATTGGTGAGGACGTCGAGCAGCACGGGGCCGTCCAGGGCGAAGGCCTTGTCGACCGCCTCCTGGAGATTCTCCGTTTCGGTGACCCGAATTCCCGTGATTCCCAGAGCGGTCGCCACGGCGGCGAAATCGGGGTTGTCGAGTTCGGTGCCGAATTCGGGAAGCCCGGCTTGTTCCTGCTCGAGTTTGACCATGCCGAGACGCTGGTTGTCGAAGACGACCAGCTTGACGGGAAGCCGGTACGTGCGGATGGTCATCAGATCGCCGAGCAGCATGCTCAGACCGCCGTCCCCGCAGAACGCCACCACCTGACGGTCGCGGTCGAGGAGTTGCGCGCCGAGGGCCTGGGGCATGGCGTTGGCCATGGAGCCCAGGTTGTAGGACCCCAGCAGCCGTCGTCCGCCCCGCATGCGGACGAAACGGGAGAGCCACACGGTGGCCATGCCCGTGTCGGAGGTGAAGACCGCGTCGTCCGCCGCCGCGCGGTCGACGGCGGCGGCCAGCGCCTCGGGCCGGATCCGGTGGTCGCGGTTGTCGAAGGCCGAGCGGACCCTGCCGATCAGGGTCTTGTCGTGCGCGGGCGCGGTCAGCCTCTCCTGGGCTTCGTGCCATGTCGCGTACGAGTCGCGCGCCTTCGACAGGTGGCCGGTGTCGCGGTCCCCGGACAGCTGGCCGAGCAGCGCGCGCACCGTGGGGCCGACGTCGCCGACCAGGCCGACGTCGACCGGGACACGGCGGCCGATGTGCTCGGCGACCGTGTCGACCTGGATGACCTTCTTGCCCTGCGGATACCAGTCCCGGTAGGGGAAGTCGGTGCCCAGCAGCAGGAGGGTGTCGGCGGCGTCCATCGCACCGGCCGCCGCGGGGTTGCCGATCAGGCCGGTCTGGCCCACTTCGTAGGGGTTGTCGTCCTCGAACCCCTCCTTGGCCTTCAGCGTGAGGACCATCGGCGCCGCCAGCCGTTCGGCGAGCGCGAGGACGTCGCCGCGGGCCTCGCGGGCACCACGGCCCACCAGCAGCGTCACCTTCCCGGACGCGTCCAGGACGTCGACGGCCCTGCGCAGGTCCGGCTCGTCGGGCCGGGTGCTGTGTTCGGCCAGGGAGAACCGCGGCTGCCGTTCGTCGGGCAGCTCCTGGCCCCCCACGTCGCCGGGAATGGTCAGGACGGACACGGTGTGACGCGCGGTCGCCGTCCTGACCGCCATCTCCAGCAGCCCGGGGAACTGCCCGGGCGAGGCGACGGTGGCGCGGAAGGCGGCGACATCGCGGAAGAGCAGGTCGTTGTCGACTTCCTGGAAGTAGTCGGTGCCGACCTCCGACAGCGGTACCTGGCCGGTGATGGCGAGCACCGGAGCATGGCTCTTGGCGGCGTCGTACAGTCCGTTGAGCAGGTGCACCGACCCGGGGCCGACGGTGCCCATGCACACGGCGAGCCGTCCGGTCAGCTGGGCCTGGGCACCGGCCGCGAAGGCCGCCGCCTCCTCGTGCCGGCAGCCGATCCACTCGATGTCGTCGGTGCGGCGGATCGCGTCGGTGATCGGGTTGAGCGCGTCGCCCACGACGCCGAAGACCTGCCGGACGCCCAACCCGGTCAGGCTGTCGACGAGGGTCTGCGCCACAGTACGGCCCATGGTGATGGCTCCTGTTGTCGTTTCGTACGGGGGTCAGACGGTGAACCGGTCGGGGTCCGCGGCGGTCCAGTCCGCCGCCCAGCTCGCGGGGGGCTCGGCCAGCAGACGGCCCGGTTCGAGGAGGTCGTACAACTCGTCCCCCGGGGTCAGCGTGGTGGGCCCGGTCCGGCGCAGCAGCATGTGCGGACGCAGTTGCGCGGGGTCGGTCACGCCCATGGCGGCCATGATCTGTACGGCGCTGCGGACGGTGGCCTCCTGGAACCGGCTGACCCGTTCGGACTTGTCCGCCACGTCGAGCGCTCGTGCCCGGCGCGGGTCCTGGGTGGTGACACCGGTCGGGCAGGTGTTGGTGTGGCAGCGCTGGGCCTGGATGCATCCGAGGGCGAACATCATGGCGCGGGCGGAGTTGGTGTAGTCCGCGCCCTGGGCGAGGCGCTTGACGATGTCGGTTCCGGTGGCGATCTTGCCGCTGGCGCCTATGCGTATGCGGTCGCGCAGCCCGGTGCCCACCAGTGCGTTGTGCACGGTGGTCAGGCCCTCCGTCAGAGGGGTGCCCAGCCCGTCGGCGAACTCCAGCGGTGCGGCGCCGGTGCCGCCCTCGGCGCCGTCCACGACGATGAAGTCGGGGGTGATGTCTTCTTCCAGCATCGCCTTGCACACCGCCAGGAACTGGCGGCGCGAGGTCAGGCACAGTTTGAATCCGGTGGGCTTGCCGTCGGCGAGTTCCCGCATCCTGCCGACGAATCGCACGAGTTCCCGGGGAGTGCCGAACACCCGGTGGTAGGGAGGTGACGTCACCGTCTTCCCTTGCGGCACTTCCCTGACCCGGGCGATCTCGGCGTTGACCTTCCCGCCCGGGAGCACACCGCCGATACCGGGCTTGGCGCCCTGCGACAGCTTGAGCGAGACACACTTCACGTGGTCGTGCGCGGCCTTGTCCGCGAACTCGCCCTCGTCGAAGCCCCCGTCGGAGGTCCGGCAGCCGAAGTAGCCGGTGCCGATCTCCCAGACGAGGTCCCCGCCGGGCCTCAGGTGGTACTCCGACAACCCGCCCTCACCGGTGTCGTGGGCGAACCCGCCGCGCGCGGCACCGTGGTTGAGCGCGAGGACGGCGTTCGTCGACAGCGCGCCGAAGCTCATCGCGGACACGTTGAGCAGCGCCATGTCGTACGGATGCCTGCACGCGGGGCCGCCCACCCGGACCGACGGGAGCCGCTCCGGAGGGGACGCGGGGGCCATCGAGGGGACCAGGAGCTCGTACCCGTCCGCGTACATGTCCTGGTCCGTGCCGAAGGGCTCCTCCGCGTCGGTGCCCTTCGCCCGCTCGTACACGATGGAGCGCACGTCGCGGTCGAAGGGGCGCCCGTCGAAGTTGCGCTCGACGAAGTACTGCTGGAGCTCGGGACGCAGACCCTCCATCAGATACCGCATGTGCCCGAGGAGGGGATAGTTGCGCAGCACCGCGTGCCGCGTCTGCGACAGATCCCACACCCCTACGGCCGTCAACGCGAGGAACACCGCCGCGGCGGGCCACCACCACGCCGAGACCACCACCGCGAGCACGGTGGCGGCCAGTGCGCAGCAGCACGTCAGGCCGAAGAACAGCATCCTCGCCACGGTCAACACGATTCTTCGCACGCCACGTCCTCCACGTCGCGACTTCGTCCGCTCTCGTCGTCGCGGGCCGTCAGCCCTGGGTCCGCGGCGGGATCCGTTCGAGGAGGCCCCGCAGGTCGTCCGCGTGCTCCTCCTCCTGGGCGAGGAGATCCTCGAAGACCCGGCGGGTCGTCGGGTCCTTGGTGCCCAGCCACTGGACGATCTCCGTGTAGGAGGCCACCGCCACGCGTTCGGCGACGAGATCCTCCTTCACCATGTCGATCAGGTCCGTGCTGGCGTCGTACTCGGCGTGCGAGCGCTTGGTGAGCGTGTCCGGGTCGAAGTCGGGCTCACCGCCCAGCTGCACGATGCGCTGGGCCAGCTTGTCCGCGTGGGTCTGCTCCTCCTGCGCGTGCTCCAGGAACTCGGCGGCCACCGGTTCCGAGTACAGCCCCGAGGCCGTGTAGTAGTGCCGCTTGTAACGCAGCGTGCACACGATCTCCGTCGCCAGCGCCTCGTTGAGCACGCGCAGCACACGCTCCAGGTCGGCGCCGTAGGCGTCCGTCACCGGACCCTTGTCGATCTCCCGGCGAGCGCGCTCACGGATCGTCTCGATGTCAGTAAGGAACTCCGCCACGGTCGAAGCCCGCCTTTCAAGAACACACCCGGGCGCGGGGCCCGGGCATCGAAGCATTGCGTCGCGTCGCCTACCCGGCCATCCGACGGCCACGCCCGCCAGCCCCGTGGATCGGCGCCGGGGTCGGCGTGGTCGGCCCCCGACGCCCGGGTCGGGCGGCCCGGCCCGTCAGCCGGCGCGGCGAGCGATGTGAGCCAGGGCCCGCCGTCATGCCCGCGGCCCCGCCATCGTGGAGCGGTATGGCCGACGATCCGGACCCGGGACGGCTCTCAGACGGCCCGGTCCGCACCGTCGGTCAGGCCGGCCGCGGTCAGGGTGAGGTGCCGCACCAGTACCTCGGCGGCGGTGTCGGCGTCGCGGGCCAGCGCCGCCTCTTCCAGCCTGCGATGTTCCTCCGCGCCGTCCCGGCCGGGGTTGCGGTGCGCCGACCACCGGCGGGCCAGTTCGCTCGCGATCCACAACCGGTCGAAGGTCTCCAGCAGGGTGGGGTTGCCGCATCCCTCCAGCAGCGTGCGGTGGAAGGCCCTGTGGGCCTCGGCCCAGGCGCCGCTGTAGTGCTCGCCCTCCTCCGGCAGGTAGGCCGGGGTGCGCACCAGGCGATGGTGCGCGGCCCGTACGCGGGCCTCCCAGTCGACGTCGCCGCGCTCGACGGACATCCGCAGGACGGCCGGTTCGATGGTTTTGCGGGCCTCCGCGATCTCCTGCCAGCGGCGGTCGGAGAAGGGCGGGACCGCGAATCCGCGGTTGGGCAGCCGCTCGGCGAGCCCCTCGCCGACCAGTCGTACGAGCGCCTCGCGCACCACGGCCAGGCTCACGCCCTGTTCCTTGGCGAGGTCCTGCGGTTTGAGGGCGTCACCAGGAGCGTGGTCTCCGCGCATGATCGCGTCCCGCAGGTGTGCGTGGACCTGCTCGGAGAGCATCTGCTTCCCGGGGGGAGCGGCGTTGTGAGGCATGCCAGTCATCAGGGCAGCATAGACGATCTGCCTGATAATCGATTATCTGTGTTACGGTCGATTTTGTTGCGGACGGCAAGCAGCAGCGGGAGACATCGACGGCACCGTTGCGTCGACTCCCTGCCTCGCCTCCGTGCTCCGACGACCGTCCGCGCCAATCCGTGCCTCGACGACCGTCCGCGCCACCAGCCCGGCGCACCACCGGAAAGGACCCATCGCCGTGAACGTCAACGACCCCTTCGCCCGCCTCCCCGAGGCGGCGTCCTTCACCGTCACCAGCACCACCGTCACCGACGGAGCGGTCTGGCCGCCCGAGCAGCACGCCTCCGGCCTGCCCGGCGGGAAGGACAGGTCCCCGCAGCTGTCCTGGAGCGGCGCCCCGGAAGGCACCAGGAGCTATGCCGTCACCGTCTACGACCCCGACGCCCCGACCGGGTCCGGGTTCTGGCACTGGGCGGTCGCCGACATCCCCGCCACGGTCGCCGAGTTGCCCGAGGGCGCCGGTGACGACACCGGCTCACAACTGCCCGAGGGCGCCTACCAGTTGCCCAACGACGCCCGCCTGGCCCGCTACATCGGCGCCGCCCCGCCGGCCGGACACGGCCCGCACCGCTACTTCGTCGTAGTGCACGCCCTCGACATCGCCTCCGTCGGCGTCCCCGCCGATGCCACACCGGCCGTCCTCGGCTTCACCATGGCCGGTCACACCCTCGGCCGCGCGGTACTGACCGCCACCGCCGAAACCCCCGCCTGACAGCCCGACCGACTCCTGGGAGAGACCGGCCATGCACCACCTGGACGACCGCCCCGTCTCCGTCCGCCCCGGCGACGGCCCGATGGACCCCGACGCCGTACGCGAAGTCAGCCGCGCCGTCAGCGAGGCCCACATGTTCATCTACCTCGCCCCCGAGAGCGCCGAGGAGGCGGCCGGGCTCGGCGTGGCCGATCGCGGAACGGCGTACCTGGCCTTCCGGTCGGCGGCGATGGGCGCGGTTCCGTGGCGCGTAGCGCTCGCGGCCTTCTACAACTTCAGCCCGCGGGCGGCGCGGGCCATGGCGGACGTGTGGGACGTCGCGTCGCCGGACCAGTGGCAGGCCGCCCGTTTCCTGGCCGCCGGGCGGGCGATGCGGCGCGTCGGCGTGCGACTCACGGACGGCCGGCTCGCCGAGGCGCGTTCGCTGCTCGACCCGGTCGTGGCCGGCGCCGACTACGCGGGCAAGGTGCTGGCCGCCGCGAACGCGTCGGTCGGGCTTCCCCCCGATCCGCTGGTCGCACTGTGGCAGCAGATCACGGTGGCGCGCGAGTGGCGCGGCGACGCGCATCTCGTGGTGCTCGCCGACAACCGGCTCGGGCCCTGCGACTGTCTCGTCCTGCACGCCGCGACGGGCCGCCTCCCGAGAGCGCTCGTCCAGGCGACCCGCCAGTGGAGCGACGAGGAGTGGACCGGGGCGACAGCACGACTCGTCGCACGCGGCTGGCTCGACTCCGATGCCGTGATCACCGACGCCGGCAGCGCGGCACGCGAGCGGATCGAGAGGGAGACGGACGAGCACTGCGCCGCGCTGTGGGCGCCGATCGGCGACGCGGGCGCCCACCGGCTCGCCTCGCTCATCGCGCCGATCACCGATGCGTTCACGGCGGCGGGGACGTTCCAGGCGGTCCACCCGGCTCAGCCGTCATGAGACCCGGCGTGACCCGGCGCCGGTGATGGGTTCGCACACGTAGCGTGATGGGTTCGCACACGTAGCCGGTGTACCCGTCGTTTGGAGTCGATGGTCGTCGTGTCCATGGGGCGGCGGCACGCGCGGTACGGGTACGGCCGACCCGGGCACGCGGGTGGGCGGAGGACCGGGGGCGGACTAGAGTCTTCTGACCGGTGGTGGTTCGGGGTTCGGCTGGGGAGGCCGTGGCCCGGGGGGAGGGCCGTAGAGCATGAGTCGTCGCTCCAACGGGATAGTCGGCGTGTGGGCCGAGGCGCAGCGGCAGCGGGAACGCCAACTGGAGGCGCAGGCCCGGGAGCAGCGCGAACGCGAGCGCCAACAACGCGCGTACGAGCGGGAGTCGGCCCGGCAGGAGCGGGAGTTCGCGCGGCAGGAACGGGAGCGGCGCGAGGCGGACGCCCGGCGGCGGACCGAGCGACTCGACGCGCGGGTCGCGGCGTTGCAGGGGCTGCTGGCCGACGGGTGCCGTGCTCCGGCGTTCGACGCGTCGGCGCTGACGCGTTCCGTCCAGGCCGTGCCGTTCTCACCCGGGCCGCTCGCCCAGCCTGTCGCCCTGCCGGACCCGGCCCGCTATCAGGCGCAGGGCGGCTGGACCCCGGCCCGGCGCGCGCAGGCGCAGGCGGAGGCACAAGCGCGCTTCGAGCAGGACCTGTATGCCGCGCGGGCCGCCGAGGCCGCCCGGCAGCGGCAGTTGGCGGAGTACCGCGAGCGGTACGAACGCGACGCCGAGGCCCGGCGCGAGGAGGTCAGGCGGCACAACGCGAACGTCGCCCGGCTGACCGCGGCGGTGGCCGACGGCGACCCCGAGGCGGCCGTCGAGTACTTCACCGCCGCCCTGCACGCCGGAGCCGGGTGGCCGGAGGGCTTCCCCCGCCGGTTCTCGGCCGGGTACGACCGGGCCGCGCGGCAACTGCTACTGGATTGGGAACTGCCCGGCTACGACGTCGTTCCCGAGGCGAAGTCGGTGCGGTACATGCCCACCAACGGGCAGGAAAAGGAGACGGCGCGGCCGGTGGCGCAGCGCAGGGCGCTGTACCGGGAGGCGCTCGCGCAGTGCGTCCTGCTCGTGCTGCACCAGCTCTTCGCGGCCGACGCGTTCGGCGCGCTCGACTCCGTCGTGGTGAACGGGTTCGTGGACGGCCACGACCCGGTGACCGGCCGGCAGGAACACCTCTTCCTCGCCACCGTCATGGCCTCCCGTCCGGTCTTCCGCGATCTGCGGCTGGACCAGGTGTCCCCGGGCGACTGCCTGGTGGACGGCCTGCGCGGGCAGTTGTCCGCACGGCCCGACCGGCTCGCCCCGGTGCGCCCGGTCCGGCGGCCCGACGACGCGGGCGCCGCGACGGGTGCCGCCGCCGTCCCGCACGCGGGCGACGACGACGAGCCGGATCTGTACACCATGGACCCCATCGCGTTCGAGTCGCTGGTGGCGGACCTGTTCCGGGCCATGGGCATGCGCGCGGTGACCACGCAGCGCTCGAACGACGGGGGCGTGGACGTCGACGCGGTCGATCCGACGCCGATCCGGGGCGGCACGATCGTCGTGCAGGTCAAGCGCTACCGCAACACCGTGTCGCCGACGGCCGTGCGCGACCTGTACGGCACGGTCCAGGACGCCGGTGCCAACAAGGGCGTCCTCGTCACGACGTCGGGGTTCGGCCCCGGCTCGTACACCTTCGCGCATGGCAAACCGCTGGAACTCGTGCCGGGCACGCAACTGGTGGACCTGCTGCACCGGCACGGACTGCGCGGGCGGCTGGGCCAGGGCGAGCGCGGCGGCCGCGCCCGGGCGGCGGCGCCGGACGCGGTGCCGGACGAGGCGGGCCGGACGGACGCGGACAACGTGCTGGGCCTGTCGTGGTCGGGCCATGTCGCCCTGGACGTCTGCGCGTTGGTCTGCCGCGGTGACCGGGTGCTCAGCGACGAGCACCTCGTCTTCTTCAACAACCCCGCGACGCCCGACCATGCGGTACGGGCGCACCCCGCCGGTGCTCCCGACAAGGCCGCGATCCGGGTGTCGTTCGACGCGATGCCGGGGGACGCCGACCGGCTCGTGCTGGCCGCGTCGGTCGATCCCGAGGTCAACCCGGAAGCCGACCTGACCGGCTTGCGCGACGCTCGCGTACGGCTGCTCGACGCCTCCGGTACCGAGCTGGACCGGCTCGCGGTCTCCGACGGCCGCCCCGGCGAGACCGCCCTCGTCCTCGGGTCCTTCCGCCGCCGGGCGAACGGCAATTGGGACTTCGTCGTCGGCGGCAAGGGGTATCCGGGCGGTCTGGAGGACCTGGTGCGCGATTACGGGATCGAGGTCGAGTAGCCGCTCCCGGGTCGTGACCGGGCCGCGTGGCCGAAAAGTGACGGCTGGACGGGCCGGGGCGCGGCGGACGCGTGGCGTCAGCCGTAGTGGGTAGCTGGGACGTTGGTGTCCACTTCAGTTGCCGAACGGCTCCAGTGCCGCTGTTCCCGTTCACGACGGCCCGTGCCGATGGTACGTGCCGGTGGTGCGCGGCCGGTGCCGGAGTTCGCGGCTGATGGAGGTCGGTCGTCGTGGGACTCGCCCGGACGACCGACGGGACCGACACGGGGGTGTCCGGATCATGGACGTGCACGGAAGAGTCGTCAGGGCTTTCGTCGTGCTGGCCGAGGAACTGCATTTCTCGCGGGCCGCGCGGATCCTGTTCGTCTCGCAGCCGACGCTGAGCAAACAGATGAAGGCGCTGGAACGGACGCTCGGCGTACCGCTGTTCGTCCGTGACCACGCCGGGGTGCGGCTCGCGCCGTCCGGTGAGGCGTTCCTGCCGCACGCCCGGCAGATACTGCTCGCCTGGGAGGGCGCGCGGCAGGCGGTCGAGGGATGCGCGGGGGAGCCCCACGGGGAGCGGTGAGCCGTGCCCACGACCGCGTTCGCCCTGTCGCGCCCACCTCGTCCGCGGCCCTCCGCGTTCCGGCTCTCCCCGCCCGATGCCCTTTTCGCATGACTCCCCGTGCCACCCGAATGTCGCCCCGATTTCGTGTCCGCGTCCTTCTTCCGTGATGCCTTCATAAAGAATCCATCAAAAATCCGATGGCCGGAATCAGTCGTTCCGGCTGGTAAGAGCAAGCCACCAGGAATGATTACGCTAGGTGCGGAACGACAGCATCCGGCCAGATTGCGATCGCTTCTCCGCCTAATCAGATCGGCCCTGACCGAAACTGCATGCAAAGTGTCGCCTCCCGATCTCGTCACGAATGACGGGCTCCAGCCAGGATTTCGACTGTCACTGAGACGCCGACCGCCGGGCCGTCTACACCCGGCGAGCGCACTCGAAGGTGAAAGGGAGGAATCGATGGCGAACACCGGTCGCGTCGACGCCGTGGTGGTGGGCGGCGGAATCGCGGGTTCTGCCCTCGCCGCCGCGCTCGCCGGCGACGGATACGACGTGGTTCTCCTGGAGCGGCAGACCGTCTACCGGGACAAGGTCCGCGGTGAGGTCATCAACTGCTGGGGCGTCGAAGAACTCATGCAACTCGGCCTGGAGAAGTGCGTCCTGGCCGCGGGCGGCACCTACGTGAACCGTTTCGTCGGCTTCGACGAGACCGTCGACCCGGCCACCGCGACGGACAAGGCCCTGCACCTGGACGAGATGCTGCCCGGCATCCGCGGCGTGCTGGACGTCGGTCACCCGGAGGCCTGCGAGGCGCTGGCCACGGCTGCGGAGGAGGCCGGCGCCACCGTCGTGCGCGGCATCGGCGACGTCATGGTCACCGCGGGATCCGCCCCCTCGGTGCGCTACGAGCTCGACGGCATGGAGTACGAGGTGCCCTGCCGGCTGGTGGTCGGCGCCGACGGGCGGATGTCCACCGTGCGGCGGCAGTTGGGGATCCCGCTCACCCAGACCCCGCCGAATTCGCTGGGCGGCGGAATGCTCGTCAAGGACCTGCCGGACTGGCCGGTGAATGTCACCTCCATCGGAACCGAAGGTGACCTGCTGTATTTCGTCTTTCCGCGCGCGGGCGCACAGGCGCGTCTGTACCTCCTGCACGACCCCGCGCAGAAAGGCCGTTTCTCCGGTCCGAATCGGCACGCGGAATTCCTGGAGGCATTTCGTTTCTCCTGCATACCGAACAGCGAGATGTTCGCCGCGGCGACCCCTTCCGCGTCCTGCGCGTTCTACCCGATGAACGATTCGTGGACCGATACGCCCCCGTACACCGAGGGCGCGGTGCTCATCGGCGACGCGGCGGGGTGGACCGACCCGGTCATCGGCCAGGGCCTTTCGATCGCCCTGCGTGACGCGCGCATGATCTGGGACATCCTGCGCACCAGCACCGACTGGTCCGACGCGGACACCTTCGGCTCGTACGGGCACGAACGCAGGGTGCGGATGGCCCGGTTGCGGATCTCCGCCAACGTGCGGACCACGATCAACATGACGTTCACCCCCGAGGGCGCCGCCCGCCGCAAGGCCTACGCCGCCGCCTGGCCCACGGACGAAGTACTGGCCGGCTCGCGCATCGCCACCTTCAAGGGCCCGTTCAACGTGCCCGGCGAGTCGTTCGAACCCGAGGTGATCGAGCGCATCTTCGCGCTCCGCTAGCCGCCGCACCCGTCACGGAGTGCCCCTGCCCCCTAGGAAGGACGGAAGACCGCATGTACGTCAAGACCGCGGACAGCGACGAGCAGATCCGCAAGAACGGCTGCGACCTGCGCCAGCTCTACCCCTGGGACGGGGTGGTCGTGCCGCCGTGGAACAGCACCCTGTGCTCGATCCGCCCCGCCGAGTCCAGCACCCCGCACGAGCACGCCACCGACGAGACGTTCATCTTCACCGGCGGCGAGGGCCACGTGCGCATCGGCATCGAGGAGCGGGACGTGGCGTCCGGCGACGTCATCTACATCCCCCACGGCACCCATCACATCGTCACCAACACCAGTGACGCCGAGGCGCTGACGTTCGTCAGCATCTACTGGCTCCAGCCCAACGACCAGTGAAGCGAGGGACGATGACGGATCGTCAGGGGCAACGCGCCGACGGCGGACGCCGGATCGACGTGACGTTCTCGCCGCCCACCCCCAACGGCGACCTGCACCTGGGCCACCTGTCGGGACCGGTCCTCGGCAGCGACATCTGCGCCCGCTCGCAGAAGATCCTCGGCCACGACGTCGCCTTCGGCACCAGCACCGACGACAACCAGACGTACGTCGTCACCACCGCCGAACGCCTCGGCACCGACCCCGAGTCGCTGATCGCCGAGGCCTACGAGAAGGTCACCGCCTCCCTCGGCCTGGCCGGCGTCGAGGTCGACCTCTTCGAGCGCCCCGACGAGCGCTACACCGCGTTCGTGCGGGACTTCTTCACCCACCTGTGGCGGCACGGCGCCTTCGACCGCCGCACGGTCGAACTGCCGTACTCCGCCGAGAGCGGCGAGTACAAGGCCGAGGCGTTCGTCACCGGCCGCTGCCCGACCTGCCTCGCCCACGCCAGGGCCGGGGTCTGCGAGGCGTGCGGCCTGTACAACCTGCCCGGCGCCCTGCTGCCGGTCGCCGACACCGCCTCCGCGCTGCCCCGCCGGGCCGTGCCGATCTGGGTGCTGGACCTGGAGCGCCACCGCTCGCTGCTGACCAACTTCTACCGCAGCGGCGACGTGCCGCTGCGGCCCGACCTGGCCCGGGTGGTCGAGCAGACCCTCGCGGGACGGCTGCCGTACATCCCCATCACCTACCCGAGCAGCTGGGGCATCACCGTCGACTGGGACGGCGAGCCGGACGCCCCGCCGCAGGCCGTCAACGCCTGGCCGGAGATCTACGTCGGCCACCTGTACTGGCTGGCCCGGGCCCGCGACGGACGCACGGCGGGCTGCGACGAACTCGTGCAGTTCATCGGCATCGACAACGGCTTCTACAACGCGTTCGTCTACGTCGCCCTCAAGTTGCTCGCCGCACAGCACGGCCTGCCCGTCGGCCTGCCCAGGACCCGCACGCTCACCAACCAGTACTTCATGCTGGAGGGCCGCAAGTTCTCCACCAGCAAGGGCGACGTGCGCTGGGCGGGGGAGTACCTGGAGAGCGTCGGCCGGGACCGGGCGCGCTTCGTCCTGGCGCTGAGCAGCCCGGAGTTGCAGCAGGCCGAGTTCAGCGAGCCCATCGCCGCGGCCCGGCTCACCGAGCGCTACGACACCCCGCTCGCCGTCGTCGCCTCCCGCTTCAACGGCACCCTGAAGGACCGCGCGGTCGACGCGCCGCCGTCCGCTTGGTGGGCCGCCGCCATCGAGGCGTCCACGCGGCGCTTCGAAGAGGCCTACAGCCTGGAGACGTTCTCTATCCGCAAGGCCGCCGAAGCGCTCGCCCTGCACCTGGAGGTGCTGGCGCTGCGCTGCGAGGACGTCTCGCTGGAGGACAGCGGCGACGTCTCCGGCGCCCTGCTGTTCCTGTGGACGCTGCGCTCGCTCGCCTGGCCGGTCACCCCGGACCTGGCCGGGCGGATCACCGCCGCGTTCGGCGCCCAAGCCGCGCCCGGCAGGCCGCCGTTGCTGGCCGACGCGACCACCGCGCCCTCCGGCGCGTTCCGCGGCCTCGACCTGCCGCCGCACCCGGCCGCCTGACCCCCACGACCGACCACCGCACCACGTACGACCGCACGACGCACACCACACGACACCCGCATCGGACAAGGAGTCACACCATGCTGCGCACCTTCATGCACTCGAAGATCCACCGCGCCACCGTCACCGACAGCAACCTCAACTACGTGGGATCGATCACCGTCTCGCCCGAGCTGCTGGAGGCCGCCGAGATCGGCGTCCACGAACTCGTACAGGTCGTCAACATCAACAACGGCGCCCGCTTCGAGACGTACACCATCCTCGGCCGCCCCGAGGCCAACGAGGTCGTCGTCAACGGCGCCGCCGCCCGGCTCGTCGAGACCGGCGACAAGGTCATCATCATCAGCTACGCCCAGCTCGACGCGTCGGAGCTGGAAGGCCACAAGTCCCGCGTCGTGCACGTCGACGACGAGAACCGCATCACCGAGTCGGTCCTGCTCAGCGGCTGACGTCCGGGGGCGCCCGCCCCCTGCCCAGGCGATGTCCCTTCCAGGTCCCTTCCAGCCGAGGATGCGTGAAGAGTGACGAAACACCAGGTCCATCCAGTACTCGGGGTCGGGTTCGGGCCGGCGAACCTCTCCCTAGCGGTGGCACTCGAGGAACACGGCCTGCTGGACCAGGCCCACTTCATCGAGCGGGCGGGCGCCTTCCAATGGCAGGACGAACAACTCCTGCCCGGTGCCGACATCCAGAACAATCCGTTCCGCGATCTCGTCATGCCCCGCAACCCCTACAGCCGCCACACCTTCGTCAACTACCTGTCGGAACGCGGGATGCTCACCGGCTACCTGCACCTGAACGCCAAGTTCCCGCTCCGCAGGGAGTACGCGGGCTACCTGGCGTGGGTGGCCGAGGCGTTCGGGCGGTCGGTGGAGTACGGCCGCCCGGCCACCGGGCTGACGCTGGCCGAAGACGCCGAGGACGCAGAGGGCCGGGAGGTGCTCGCCGTCGAGACCGCGACGGGGGAGCGCCACCTGTCCCGCAACGTCGTCATCGGCACCGGGCGCTCCCCCCGCATCCCGGCCGTCTTCGAACAGCGGCTGGGCGCCACGGTCTTCCACTCCACCCGGTACCTGTCGTCCGTCAGGGGCCTGGCCGGGCGCAAGGCCAGGGTCGCGGTGGTCGGCGCGAGCCAGAGCGCCATCGAGATCGTGCTCGACCTGCTCGACCGGCCCGAGATCGAACAGGTCGTCTCCATCCAGCGGGGCATCGGCTTCCGGCTGAAGGACACCAGCCCCTACAGCCGCCAGGTCTTCCTGCCGGAGTTCGTGGACTACTTCCACCCGCTGCCCGCCGCCACGAGACGCCGTATCCGCCAGGAGCTGCGCTCCATCAACTACGCGGCGTGCGACCAGGACGTCATCGACCGGCTCGTCGGCCTCCAGCGCGAGTACGAGCTGACCGGGTGCGAACGGTTCAAGGTGGTGCCGTTCAGCGAGGTCACCGAGGCGCTGGGGGCGCCGGGCGGCGGACACCGGCTGGTGGTGCGCGACGTCAACTACGCAGAGCGCGAGACGATCGACGTCGACGTCGTGGTCCTGGCCACCGGATTCCGCGACTTCGGCACCGGCCCCGGCGACGAGCCCTACCACCCGCTGCTGCGGGCCGTCGCCCATCGGCTGCCGATGGATTCCGACGGTGTCCCGGTGGTCGCCCGCGACTACTCGATCACCCTGCGGCCGCGCACCCCGGACGCCCCGGCGCCGCGCGTCTACCTCAACGGGCTGTGTGAGGCCAGCCACGGCATGGGCGACGCGGGGGCGCTTGCCATGCTGTCGGTGCGCTCCACCGACATCGCCGGCTCGCTCGCCGAACGCGTCGGCACCGGCAGCGACAAGCCCCTGGTCGCCGGAGCCCTGCGATGACGCGAGCCGTCGCCTCGGCGGACGTCGCCGTCGTCGGCTGCGGCATCGCGGGACTCGCCACGGCCGAACGGCTCGCCCGCGACGGGCTGACCGTCGTCATGGCCGACCCGGCCGGCATCGCCGGAGGCGCCACCGGTGCCTCCGGCGGGCTGGTCCGCGCCCTCGACCTGGCCGGACGGTACGGCGACCGGGCCGCCGAGAGCCTCGACGTCTACCTGCGTCGGGGCCCCGGCGGCCAGTGGCCCGCGGTCCGCGAGGACGGCAGCCTGACCCTGTTCGGCGCGGGCGACCTGCGCGCCGCGCACGAGGCGGGCGGGCGGCTGCGCGCGGCCGGGCACGCGGTGGAACTGCTCACGGCGGCCGACGTCGCCGCCCGCTTCCCCGCGCTCTCCCCGGCCGGTGTGCTCGGCGGCGTCCTGGAACCCCGGGCGGGCTGGCTGCCCGCCCGGGAGGTCGCCGCCGCGCTGGTCCGCGACGCGGGATCCCGCCTGGTCGTCCTCCGGGCCCGCGCGACCCGGCTGCTGACCCGCGCGGGCCGGGTCACCGGTGTCGCGACCAGCGCGGGCGACGTGACCGCCGGGGCCGTGCTGCTGGCCGCAGGGGCCGGCAGCGTGCCGCTGGCCGCCCAGGTCGGCGTCGACCTGCCGCTGTGCACCCGGTCGGTCGGCTACTGCCTCTTCGCCCCCGACGACACCGTCGCGCTCACCGGGCTGCCGACCGTCGTGGACGCCACCACCGGTGCCTGGCTGCGGCGTTGGGACGACGGCGTGCTGCTCGCGGGCGTCGCCTCCAAGGAGACCGACGTGCCCGCCCGCGTCGCCCAGCACGTCACCGACGCCGAACGCGACCGGGTCCACGACGTCGTGCGGCGGCTGTGCCCCGCGCTGGGCCGCGCCCGGTTCACCGGCGGGGTCACCGCGTACGACGCCATGTTCACCGACGGCCCCGGCGCCGTCGCCGCCTGGCCCGGCGCGCCCGGACTGGTCACCGCCGTCGGCTGGAACGGCGGCGGCTTCAAACTCGCCCCCGCCGTCGGCGCCGAGGCGGCCGCCCTGCTGAAGGAGGCGATGGCATGAGCCCCCGCGGCACCTGGCGGCTCGGCCCCACCGACGAGATGCTGCGCGACTCCGCCCGTGCCCTGGGCTCCGCCCGCACCGTCCAACTGCTGTGGCGCTTCCCCGAACCCGTCGACGCCACCGCGCTGGACGCCGAGTGGCGGCGGCTGGACCGCGGCAGGCTCAGCCGCCGCATCGTCCCCGCCGCCGTCCCCGGCGCCCGCGACCGCTGGGCCCCGGCGCACAACGAGGAACCCGCGCACCACGACGACGTGCCGCTGACCGACGGGACCGTCCGCGCCTGGCTCGACGACCAGGTCCGCGCGCCGCTGCCGGTCGACTCCGGCGCGCTGTGGCGGCTGGCGGCGGCGCCGTACCGCACCGGGAGCCTGGTCTCGCTGTGCGTGCCGCACTTCCGCTGCGACGGCATGGGCCTCTTCCGCGCCCTCGCCGAACGCACCGACCCGCCCGCGCCCCGCCGCCGCACCCCCGGACCGCTGGCCGAGGACCTCGCGGACGCCGCCGCGGGCGTCGCCGCCACCCTCACCCGCACCCCGCCGTGGGCCGCGGGACTGCTCGCCCACCCCGAACGGCTGCGCCACCTCGCCGAGGCCCTGCGCCCCGCGGGCCCGGCCCCCGCCGCGAGCGCGCCGCGCTACTTCTCCTGGGACGTCTTCGAGGTCGACGCGGCGGCGTGGGAGGAACGCGCCCGCGCCCACGGCGGCACCGTCAACAGCCTGTTCGTCGAGATCGCCGCCAACCTCGTCCGCGCCGCCGTCCCGCGCGACGCCGAGGCCGACGTGGCGATCGGCGTCCCCGTCGACCGCCGCACCTCACCCGACGACGGCCGGGCCAACGCCCTCGTCGTCGTCCCCGTGACCGTCGCGGGCGGCCCGCCCCGCCACGACGGCCTGCACCCCACCCGCCGGGCCACCAGGGCCGCCCTCGCCGACCCGCGGCTCCAGGCCGCCACACTCGTGCCGGAACGCCTGTGGCACCTGCTGCCCGGCGGCCTCGCGAACGCCCTGAAGACCCCTGGCGCCCAGCAGACCGACGCGGTCGCCTCCAACTTCGGCGCCGCCCCCGAAGCGGTGACCCTCTTCGCCGGGGCCCACGCGGACGCCGTGGCGCTGCGCACCATGAACGTCCCCGGCGTGGTGCCCGAACGCGCCCGGCTGCGCGCCTCGTTGTGCCTGCTGCGCACCGGCGACCGCTTCCACGTCACCGTCACCGGCATGCCCGACCACTTCGGCGACGGCGGGACGCTGCACCGGCTGGCCCGCGAGGAGTTCGCCGCCTGGGACCTGCCGGCCCGGGGCTGGTGGGAACCGCTCCCGCAGGTCGACCGGGTGCCGCCCCCTCGCTCAACGGCAGTGCGTGGCCTGGTCGTCGGGGCCGCCGATCGCGCCCCCCGTCCCGTCACCGGAGGAAGTGAACGATGACCGCGACCCCCCGTGCGGCGGTGCTCCCCGAGCGCTGGTTCCGTACGCTCCCCGACTCGTCCGGGCTCGAACGGTCCCGGGTGCTCGCCCGGTCCCTCATCCCGCTCGCCGAACTCGACCGGCACATCGCCTTCCACGAGGACCTGCTCGGCGTGCCCGCCTCGCTGCGCATGCCGATACCGGACTTCGGCGGGCTCGAACTGGCCGCCGTGGGCGACCTGTTGCTCATCGCCAGCGAACGCCCGTTCACCCCGGTGCAACGGCGGACCGCGTACTCCCTCATCGTCCCGTCGCTCACCGACGAGCTGACGCGGCTGGAGGACACCGGCACGACCGTCCTCGAACCGGTGGAGAGCATCCTGCCCGGCGCCCGCGCCCGGGTGCGCTACCCCGACGGCACACTCGCCGAACTCGTCGAACACCGTCCGCAGCCCGGCGAGATCCCGCGCCCTCCGTCCGTCCCCGAGGGCCGCGTGCCCTCCGGTGTACGGGTGCTGGCCCGGCGGGCGGTGCCACGCGCCGGATTCACCGAAATGGTCGAACTGTACGAGGAGTTGCTTGCGACGGCGGCCGGTCCGCGCGGGCGTGGCGCGGCGGCCGTGGGAAACGTGCTGGTGGTCGCGGACGACGCTTCTTCCCACGAGGGTGATGAGGGCGACGAGGGTGTGCGGGTGGCATTGCTGGCGCCCGACGCGGCGGCGGCCGACGCGATCCGTCAACTCATCGCCGAGGGAGGGGAATTCGGGCAGAACGCGGCCCGGAACGTCACCCTCATCGGCGGGACCCGCGCGGAGCTCTGGAACGCGGACGACCTGGACGGAGCCGGTGTCATCGCGACCCCGGCCGGGGCGGCGTACCGGACGGGATGACGGCTGACGACAGCCCCCGGAGACAACTCCCCGGAAGCGACAGCCCAGAGGCGACGGCCCAGAGGCGACGGCCCAGGAACGACGACGGCGGCGGACACGAGAGGGACGACGAGATGAGCACGGCGACCGTCCGGCGGCTGGATCGGGTGATTATCCGGTTCGCTGGTGATTCCGGTGATGGGATGCAGTTGACGGGGGATCGGTTCACTTCGGAGACGGCGTCGTTCGGTAATGACT
>NZ_JAINVZ010000043.1 GCF_019890615.1 Streptantibioticus parmotrematis
TGGTCGTGGGTGGTCGTGGCGCTGACCGGATGCGCGGTGCTGGCGTTCGGCGGGATGGCGGTCGCCGAACGGCAGCACCGCGCGGACGTCGCGGCCAAGGACGCCGTCGGAGCCTCCGCCCCGGCAGGCGACGCCTCGCGCTCGCCGTCCGCCACGTCCGGTGCGGCAGCCTCCGCGAGACCGAAGGCCGCCGCCTCGGATTCCGCTTCCGACGCTCCCTCGCCGTCCGCCTCCTCCTCGGCCACCTCCTCGCCCTCGCCGTCCGCCCCGATGACCGACCCCGGTGTCTCGCACACCGTCCCGGCCTCCCAACTGCCGCCGCAGGTCGGCGCGGTGTTCGACAGCGACGGGCTGGGCGGGGTGCACCACTGCACCGCGAGCGTGGTGGACAGCCCGGGCAAGGACCTGATCGTCACCGCCGCGCACTGCCTCGGCACCACGTCCGACCTCTTCGTGCCCGGCTACCACGACGGGCAGGCGCCGTACGGCATCTGGCACATCCAGCGGATCGTCACCGACTCCCAGTGGAACGCCGACTCCGACCCCGACCACGACGTGGCGTTCGCGGTCGTCGAGCCGCTGAACGGGAAGACCGTCGAGTCGGTGGTCGGTTCGTACACCCTCGGCACCGACCAGGGGACCTCCGACGCCGTGACCGTCATCGGATACCCGGAGGTCTCTGACGAGGCCATCGCCTGCACGGACACGGTGGCCGCGTACAGCAGCACCCAACTGCGCATCTACTGCACCGGTTACAGCGGCGGGACGAGCGGCAGCCCGTGGCTCGTCGGACCCGGGTCGGGGGACGGCTCGGGCGGCACGGTCATGGGCGTCATCGGCGGCTACGAACAGGGCGGCGACACCGACGACGTCTCCTACAGCGTCGCCTTCGGCTCGACCGTGCAGTCGCTGTACGAGCAGGCCGTCTCCGACGCCGCCGACTGACCGGGCCGCGGCGGTCGTCGCGACGGTGGCGCGCCTCGGACGCGGACCGCGCGTCAGACACGAACCGCACCTCACACGCGAACCGCGCGTCAGACGTGGGACCACATGTCAGACGCGGACGAAGAGCAGGTCGTTGACGACGTGGCCCTTCTCCAGGCCCTGCCGCTCGAACTTGGTCATCGGCCGGAAGCCGGGGCGCGGCGCGTAGCCGTCGTGCTCGTTGCGCAGCGCGGGCTCGGCGCCGAGGACCTCCAGCATCTGTTCCGCGTACGGCTCCCAGTCGGTGGCGCAGTGCACGACCGCGCCCGGGGCGAGCCGGGAGACGGCCAGCCGCACGAACTCCGGCTGGATCAGGCGGCGCTTGTGGTGCCGGGCCTTGGGCCACGGGTCGGGGAAGTAGACGCGCAGGCCCGCGAGCGAACCGGGGGCGAGCATGTCCCGCAGCAGGACGACCGCGTCGCCGTTGCCCACCCGCACGTTGTCCAGCCCGGCGTCCTGCGCGAGGTGCAGCAGGTTGCCCTGGCCGGGGGTGTGGACGTCCACCGCGAGGATGCCGGTGCCGGGGTCGGCGGCGGCCATCGCGGCGGTCGCGTCGCCCATGCCGAAGCCGATCTCCAGCACGACGGGCGGCGGCGTGCCCAGGGAGTCCTGCGCGGCGTCCGTGCCCCGGCCGGGGGCGAACAGCTCGGCGAGGTCCAGCGGCGTGCCGTCGATGTCCTGGCCCCAGCGCCGCCAGAGCCGGTTGATGGCGTCCGCCTGGGCGTCGGTGACCCGGCCGCGGCGCGGGTGGAACGTGCGGATCCGGCGCTCGTGGTGCGCCCCGGGGTGCGGCCGCGCGGCGGGCCCGTCAGGGAACATCGCGGGGCGGTCGGTCGCGGGGGAGGAGGACATGGGATCCAAGTCTACGGTGACCCGCCCGCGCGCCTTCCCGCTCACGCGAGCCGCACGAAGCCCACGTCCACGTGCCCCTCCGGACCCTGCGGCCCCGCTCCCGCGCCCGCCGCGACCCCGTGATCCCGCTCACGCAGGCCCGCTCACGCGGCCCCCGCCCCCTACGCCTTCAGCCGCTCCAGCGCGCGTCGCGCCACCTCCCGGCCGATCGGGAGGGACGCCGTCGCCGCGGGGGACGGCGCGTTCAGCACGTGGACGCAAGCCTGCGACTCCGCGAGGAGGAAGTCGTCCGCGAGCGTGCCGTCGCGCAGGACCGCCTGGGCGCGCACTCCGGCGGGCGCCGGTATCAGGTCCTCGGCCCGCACCTCGGGCAGCAGCCGCCGCACCGCCCGCGCGAACACCTCCCGCGACAGCGACCGCCGGATCTCGTCCACCTCGTAGCGCCAGTGGCGCCGGGCTATCCGCCAGGTGCCGGGGAACGCGGCGGTCTCCGCGAGGTCGCGGGCCCGGACCGTGCGCCAGTCGTACCCCTCCCGGGCCAGCGCGGGCACCGCGTTCGGCCCGACGTGGACGCCGCCGTCCACCCCGCGCGTCAGATGGACGCCGAGGAACGGGAACGCCGGGTCGGGCACCGGGTAGACCAGCCCCCGCACCAGATCCCTGCGCTCCGGGGCCAGCTCGTAGTACTCACCCCTGAACGGCACGATCCGCATGCCGGGCCGGTCACCCGCCAGCCGCGCCACCCGGTCGCAGTGCAGCCCCGCGCAGTTCACCAGGACCCTCGCGCGGACCTCCGCTCCCGACGCGCTCACCGTCACGCCGTCCGCCCGTCGCGCGATCGAGGCCACCTCGCACCCGTAGCGCACGACCGCACCCGCCTCCGAGGCCAGCGCCGCGAGCCGCCGGGTGACCGCCGCGTAGTCGCAGATGCCCGTGGTGCCGACGTGGAGGGCGGCGATGCCGCGCACCGCGGGCTCGTACTCCGCGATCTGGGCGGGGACCAGCTCGCGGACCGGGATGCCGTTCTCCCGGCCGCGCTGGACCAAGGCGTGCAGCCGGGGCAGCTCGGCGCGGTCGGTGGCGACGATCAGCTTGCCGGTGACCGCGTGCCGGATGCCGTGCTCGGCGCAGAACGCGACCGTCTCGGCGGCGCCGGTCACCGCGAACCGCGCCTTCAGGGAGCCGGGCCGGTAGTAGACGCCGCTGTGGATGACCCCGCTGTTGCGCCCGGTCTGGTGGCGGGCCGGGCCGCTCTCCTTCTCCAGCACCACGACCCGGGTGCCGGGGGCGGCGCGGGTGATCGCGTAGGCGGTGGACAGGCCGACGATGCCGCCGCCGACCACCACCACGTCGCAGACCTCGATGGCGTTGCCCGCACCCGCGGGGCGCGGACGCCCGCCCGGGGCGGGAGCGGCGGGCGCGGCCACGGCGCCGGTCGGCCCCGGCCGGTCCGCGCGCACGGCGCCGTCCGCGTCCACACCGCCGCCCGTCTCGCGTCCGGCCGCCATCGCGCACACCTCCCCGGCCCTCGCCCGGTGCCCGGCCGACGTGGGTCGCCGACCAGTCCCTCCATCATGGACTGGCCCACTGACAACGCCCGCAAACCCCGAGGTGACCAGGCTCGCGCCGGTTGACCCGCGGCGCGGCCGCCCGGCCCGGCCGCCGGACCGCCACCCTGCTCGCTACGCCGGGGCGCCGGTCACGCCGGGGCGCCGGTCACGCCGGGGCGCCGGTCACGCCGAGGTGCCCGTCACGCCGAGGTGCCGGTCACGCCGGGGCGGCCAGCAGCGGGCGCGCTCGCTCGCGCAGTTCCGCGACCCTGGGCTCGTCCCCGTACGGCTCCAGCCGGTGCAGCAGGTCGCGCACGTACTCCGTGGTGCGCGCCGAGGAGATGCGGCCCGCGACCTCGACGGCCCGGGCGCCGGCCGCGCAGGCGGCGTCCAGGTTGCCGGACTCCAGCTCGGCGACGGCGGAGACCACCAGCCGCAGCCCGTGCGAGCGGACGAAGTCCTCGGTGGGGTGGGACAGCGCGGTCTCGGTGAACCGTTTGACCTGCCGGGGCACCCGCAGGTCGCTGTAGCACTCGGCGCCGTCGGCGGCGAGCCGGTCGTAGGAGTAGAAGCCGAGCCAGGACGGGTCGGGGTCGCCGTCACGGGAGCGCTCCAGCCAGCCCTCGGCGGCCGACAGCGCGGTGCCGCAGGCCGGGCCGTCGCCTGCCTTGGCCTGGGCGCGGGCCTCCACGAGGTGGAAGAAGCTCATGGTGCGGGCGGTCGCCAGGCCCCGGTTGCGTTCCAGCGCGGCCTGGGCGAGGTCGACACCCTCGTCGGCGAAGCCCCGGTAGATCGCCTGGAGGCTCATCGACGCCAGCACGTAGCCGCCGAGCGGCACGTCGGCGGCGGCCCGGGCGAGGCGCAGCGCCTGGATGTAGTAGCGCTGGGCGGCCTCCTGCTGACCGGTGTCGAACGCCATCCACCCGGCCAGCCGCGTCAGTTCGGCGGTCGCGCCGAACAGGGAGCGGCCCACGTCGTCGCTGTAGGAACCGAGCAGCAGCGGCGCCGCCTCGACGCGCAGGCATTCGGGCACCATGCCGGAACGCCAGTCCCCGCCGCCGTACTTGGAGTCCCAGCGGCGCGCGTCGTCGGCCGCCTCGCGCAGCTTGGTGACGTCCGCGTGGCCGACCTTGATCGCGGTCGGGTCGCCGGTGTCCGTCAACTCACGTGCCACCGAGCCGTCCGCCGGGGTGATCAGCCAGCGCGAGGCCGGGGTCGCGTACGCGGTCACCGCGAACGAGCCGGTCAGGAAATCGCGGCGGCCCGCCAGGTCGAGGCGCCACAGGTCGGTCGCCGACTTGACCGCCTCGCCCACGTCGCGCGGGAAGGCGAGCCCGACCTCGGGGGCCGGGTCGGCGTCCGCGAGGCCGATCTCGTGCAGCGGCACCGGGCGGCCGAGCTTGCTGCCGATGGCCGCCGCGATCAGATGGGGCGCGGCGCCCTGCGGCACCATGCCCTTGGACACCCAGCGGGCGACGGACGTCTTGTCGTACCGCAACGTCAACCCACGTTGCGCGCCCAGGTCGTTGACCCTGCGGGCGAGGCCCGCGTTGCTGATGCCGGCCAGGGCGAGCATGGTGCCGAGCTTCTCGTTCGGCCCGCGGTGTTCCCTCGTCATGCGCACTCCTCGTCGCGCTCGCCGCCCCGGCACCGCAGGCTTCCGCCCGCTCTCGGGTACACCCAGAGTAGTTCGCCCGATCCCGACCGTTAAGGGGTGTTGTCCCGGATGGCGGGATTGCTGTGCCGCACGGTTGTACGTACCCAACGAAGCCGTGCCGCAAGGCTGTACGTGCTCCCGGCGCGTGTGGCCGTGCGCCCGGCCGTGCGCTCTGTGCCGGGCCCGGGCCGCGCTGTTGCATGGAGGCGTGGGTCGGCCCGCCGTCGCGACTGCGGCTTCGGACACGTCGATGGCTGGCCAGGGGACACCGCCGCCTCATTCCCCGCGGGTGGCGGAATCCGGTCCGGGAGGCGTCGGCACGCCTCCCGGACCGACGTGTTGTGCCGACTTGTGCCGACTGGTGCCGACGCAGCCGTCCGGCGGACGTGGCGCGCGGCGGGCCGACATGGCCGCGAAGTTGGCCGGAAGTCGCTGGTTTGAGACGCGACGCGTGCAGGAAGGGGACGCCTTCGCGGCGTCCCCTTCCGGTGACGGGGAACCCCGGGCCGGTTGCCCGTCCCGGACCCGGGAGGGGGAGGTCCGGGACGGGCAACCACGCGACGCGGTAAGGGAGTTGATCCGGTACGCGGTCCGTGGCCCGGGTCGGCCGGAGGGCCTTCGGCCGGGCCTCGCGCGCCACCTGCTGCTCGGCGCCGGGGGCACCGCGTCCGAACGCCGGGCCGCACGGAATCGCGCACCCTGCGTGCCGCGTTGTCGACGACTCCCTACGTGCCGCGTACGCGTCGCACGTCGCCACCCGGCGCCCCCGTACTCGCCGTGCTCGGAGCCCGTACCCGCCCTGCCCGCCGTCGCCGTCCCCGCGCACGCGACCCCCGCGCGCCGGGCCCCGCCCCGCCAATCGGCATGTGACCCCCGGCATACGCCCATCGGCATACCACCGGCCGCGATCGGCCCGGCATACCACGCAAATACCGCGGAGCGAGCCGCTGTTCGCTTCCTCGCGCCCCTCCCACGCCGGACCGGGTGCTTCTCCACGCATCCGTACGCCCTCTGTTGCGCCGCTGACGTGGCAGCATGTTGCTTGGGCGCGGCGGTGGTCCGCGGCGCCGCCCGGTCAGTTGTCCACAGCCGGTGGAGGCTGCGATGCGGTGGTTGGTGGGATGGAGCAGCGCCGTCGCGCGGTCCTCGGGTGCCCCCGGAGCGACGGGACGAACCGTCCTGCCGGTCGGCGGGCAGCTGTTGTGGGACGATCCCGATCCGCTGTGGGCGGTCGGCGACTGGCGCGTGGACGAGGTGCGGGTCGTCGCAGCCGATCCGGTCCGCTCCGGCGGCCATGGCAGCGCGTACGGCGCTCCGGCCTACGGTGACCACGCCTACGCCGACCCCGACTACCGCACCACCGGCGCCCGTTCCTCCGCCCGCGGTGTCGCCGCGCGGGCCCGGCTGGCGGTGCTGGGCCGCTGCCACGCCACCGACGAGGAGCTGCGCATCGGCCTGTTCGCGGCGCGCGGCGGCGCGTTGCGCCACCTGAGCATGTGGCCGGGCAGCTACACCGCCGTGCTCCAGATAGGCCGCAGGATCACGGTCGTCGGCGACCTGGCCGGGGCGCGGCCGGTCTTCCACACCCGCTGGGCGGGCGGCACCGCGTACGCCACCGCCGCGCTGCCGCTGGCCGACCTGATCGAGGCGGGCCTCGACGTCACCTATCTCGCCGCCCGCCTGGCCTGCCCCGACTCGCCGGAGGCCCTGGGCGCCGGCACGCCGTACCAGGACGTGCGCAGGGTGCCGCCCGGTCACGCCCTCATCCTGCGCGACGGCGTTCCGGAGATCGCCGGTTACGAGCCGCGCGCCTCGCTGGCGGTCGGTGAGACGCGGTCCCCGGCCGACGCGGAACAGGCCCTGTCCGGCGTGCGGGAGGCGCTGGTGGAGGCGGTACGGGCCCGGCTGGCGCAGCCGCGGTACGTGCCGGAGGCCGACGAGGCGCCCGCACCCGGCGTCGGCGCCGACCTGTCCGGCGGCAGCGCCTCGTCCACGCTCGCCCTGCTGGCGGCGGGCCTGCCCGGCATGCCCGGCACCCCGCCGGGACTCGGCGAGCGGGCGGGCCAGCGGCTGCGCGTGGTCACCTTCAACGACCTGGCCACCGGCGGCGAGTCGGCCCGCGACGCCGAACTCGACCGGGCCCGCGCGATGGCCGCCGACCCCCGGCTGCACCACGTGGTGGTCCCCGGCGGGCCCGAGACGCTGCCGTACGCGGACCTGCTGGACAGCGGACCGCTCACCGACGAGCCGGGCCCGGCGCTGGTCAGCGCGGAACGGCACCGGAGAAGGCTGGCGGCGGGCGGCGCGGACCACCTGGTGGGGCTCGGCGCGCGGTACGTACTGGACGCGCACCCCGCGCGCCTGGCCGACCTGCTGCTGGACCGCAACCGGCGCCACCTGCTGCGTCCGGCCGCGGCGCTGGCGAAGGCGGAGGGGTCCACGTACCGGTCGGCGTTCGTGCCGCTCACCGTCTACCGCGCGGCGCGCCGGCTGGCCCGCACCCCGTACCAGCAGGGCGTCGAGCAGACGGCGGGCCAGCTGCTGGAGCGGCGCTTCGACGACTTCAGGGCGACCGGCCTGGAAGCCTCACTGGCCGCCCTGACCTGGTGCAGACCCGGTCCCGCGGCGGGCTGGCTGACGGGTGAGGCGTTGGCCGAAGTATCGATTCGCCTTCAGGACGCGGCGGCCCGGCCCGGATCGGTCGGCCGCCCGGGGGAGCGCCGGGCCCGCGCGGCGCTGGCCCGGGCGGCGGCGGACGCGCGGGTCTTCGAACAGGCGGTGGAGGTGCGCAGCCAGCGGCTGCACGCTCCGTTCCTCGACAACCAGGTCGTGCGCGCCTGCCAGGCGCTGCCGGAGACGCTACGGGTGCGGCCGGGCGCCCGGGCCGCCGTGCTGCGCGGGGTGCTGGCCGCCTCCGGGGTGCGCGAGCTGCCGCCGGGCTGGGGCGCGACGACGCAGAGCGCGACGGTGCTCGCCCAGCGCGCGGGCCTGCGCTCCTTCGCCGACGAGCTGTTCGGCCTGTTCAGCGCGCCGCTGCTGGCCGACGCGGGCCTGGTCGACGCGGGCGTGGTGCGCGGCGCCCTGCGCGCGGCGGCCCAGGGCGAACCGCTCCCGCTGGACGGTCTGGCGGAACTGGTCGGCACCGAGGTGTGGTTGCGCCGCCTCCTGGCGCGGCGGGGTTCGTGCTGGACGGGCACGGAGGCCCCCCGCCAGCGGGCGGTGGCGACGGGCGTACCGCCCCGGCTGCCGCTGCGGGGGTAGCCGGACGCCGCGCGGGTCTCCCGACCGCCGCCACGCCCGTCTCCGTCCGGGCGCCCGGGCCTGCGCCCACCCGGCATACGGGGCCTAACCCCATCCCCCCTGGGCCGCGGTACGGCGACAATGGGCGGGTGCGTTACTTGATCCTCGGCACCACCGCCGTCCGGGACACACCGCTGCCCGGCGCCCGGCTGCGGTCGCTGCTGGCCGCGCTCGCGCTGACGCCGGGGCGCGCGGTGCCGGTGGACACGCTCATCGACGGCGTGTGGGACGCCGACCCGCCCGCCGACGCCCCCGGCGCGCTCCAGGCGCTGGTCTCCCGCCTGCGCCGGGCGATCGGCCGCGACGCCATCGACTCGGGCCCCGCCGGATACACCCTGCGCGCCCGCCCGGACGACGTCGACCTGCACGTCTTCGCCCGCCTCGTGGAGGAGGCCGGTACCGCGCTGGACGCAGGACAGGCCGCCGCCGCGCTGGCCGCGCTCGACGAGGCACTGGCGCTGTGGCGCGGCCCCGCGCTCGCCGACCTCGCCGACCGCACCGCCGCCGCCGCGCGCCCCGAGGCGCTGCGGCTGACCGCGTTGCGCCGCCGGATCGACGCCTGCCTCGCGCTCGGCCGGGCCGACCAGGCGCTGCCGCAAGCCGGGGAACTGGTGGCCGCGCACCCGCTCAACGAGCCCTTCCGCGCCCAACTGATCCTGGCGCTAAGGGACTTGGGGCGCTCCGCCGACGCGCTCGCCGCGTACGAGGAGGGCCGGGCACTGCTCGCCGAGCGGCTCGGCGCCGACCCCGGGCCCGAACTGCGCGCGCTGCACGCCCGGTTGCTCGACGGCGGCGACCCCTCGCCGCCCGCCGCGCCGCGCCGGTCCGCCGCTCCCCGGGGCAACCTGAGACCCCGCCTGACCAGTTTCGTCGGCCGCGAGGACGACCTGAAGGCGATCCGCGCCGACGTCGCCCGCCACCGCCTGGTCACCCTGGCCGGTCCCGGCGGCGCGGGCAAGACCCGGCTGGCCGAGCGCGCCGGCGGCGAGCTGGCCGGGGAGTACCCGGACGGCGTCTGGGCCGCCGAACTCGCCCCCGTCGACCACGCCTCGGGCGTGCCGCGTGCCGTGCTCAACGCGGTCGGCCGCAGCGACACCACCGTCTTCGGCTCGATCCCCGCCTCCAACGACCCGACCGAACGCCTCGTGGAGCACTGCGGGCACCGCCGCATGCTGCTCGTCCTGGACAACTGCGAACACGTGGTGGCCGCCGCCGCCGAGCTGGCCGAGGCGCTGCTGTCGTACTGCCCGGGCGTCACCGTGCTGGCGACCAGCCGGGAGCCGCTGGGGGTGCCCGGCGAGGTGGTGCGCCCGGTCGGGCCGCTGCCGCCGTCCACCGCGCGGCGGCTGTTCGCCGAACGCGCCGCCGCCGTGCGCCCCGGCCTGGACACCGAGCGCGACGCGGGGGCGATCGCGGAGATCTGCCGCCGCCTGGACGGCCTGCCGCTCGGCATCGAACTGGCCGCCGCCCGGCTGCGGTTGCTCACCCCGCGCCAGATCGCCGACCGCCTGGACGACCGCTTCCGCCTGCTGACCAGCGGCAGCCGCACCGTCATGCCCCGCCAGCAGACGCTGCGCGCGGTGGTCGACTGGAGCTGGGAACTGCTGACCGGGCCGGAGCGGGCCGTGCTGCGCAGGCTGTCGGTCTTCTCCGGCGGCTGCGACCTGCCCGCCGCCGAGGCGGTCTGCGCCGACGGCCGCGACATCCGGCAGGACGAGGTGCTGGGCGTCCTGGGCTCACTGGTCGACAAGTCCCTGGTGGTCGCCGACCGCAGCGCCGACCCGGACGGCGTGCGCTACCGCCTGCTGGAGACCATCCAGGAGTACGCGGCCGAGCACGCCACCGACCACCCCGGCGAGTCGCGCGACGCGGGCCTGCGCCACACCGCGTACTTCCGCACCCTGATCGAGGCCGCCGTCCCGGTCCTGCGCACGGCGAACCAACTGCCGTGGCTGGACCGGCTGGAGCGGGAGATGGACAACGTCAGGGTGGCGCTCGGCCGCGCCCTGGACGCCCGCGACGAGGACGCGGCACTCGCCATGGTGCTGGGGCTCGGCTGGTTCTGGTGGCTGCGCAACTACCGCGACGAGGGCCTCGGCTGGATCCGCCGCGCCATCGCGCTCGGCGGCCTCCCCGACGACGAGGCCGATCCCCGGTTCCGGTCCCGGATGGACCTGCGGCTGCTGATGCTCTTCACCCTCTCCGACCAGGTCGCCGCGAGCGATCTGCACGGCGAGGAGACCAAGGCGCTGGCCCTGCGGATGCTCGACTACTACGGCCGCCCCGGACCGCACGCCGCCACCTTTCCCGGACTGCTGTGGCCGTTCGCCGACTACGTGGCGGGCGGCCCGTCGCGGACGCGCTCGCTCATCGCGACCATGGTCGACACCTGCCGCGAACACGGCGACGACTGGGCGCTCGCCTGCGCCCTGATGTTCCGCACCCACATCGCCATCGACTCGCCCGGCGGCCTGGACGACGCGCTCGCGGACTGGCCCGAACTGTCCCGGCTGGCCGAACGTGTCGGCGACCGCTGGGTGACCGCCCAGGTACGCGGGGCCAGCGCCGAGATGGCGATGGCGCGCGGCCGTTACGACGAGGCGCGCACCGAATGGCAGGCGGCCATCCGGCTGTGCGAGGAACTGGGGGCGCGCGGCGAGGTGCCGTTCCTGCTGGCCCGCGTCGCCGAACTCGGCATCCGCCAGGGCGACGACGAGCAGGCCGCCAAGCTGCTCGTGCGCGCCGAGGAGCAGGCCGACCACTACGGCATCTGGGACGCGCGCACCTACGTGCGCTGCCTCCAGGTGACGATCGCGCTGCGCGCCGGGGACCCCGGATACGCCCGCGAGCTGTGCGACACCGCCCGCTCCGAGGCCGAGTTCGGCACGCCGCCGCCGATGTTCGCGGCCTTCCTGGCCGACCTGGAGGCGGCCGTCCGCGCGGCGGAGGGCGACCCGCACGGCGCCCTGGACGCCGCCCGCGAGGCGTTGCGCGCGGGCATCGCCAGCGAGTGCGCCGAGCAGATCATCGCCGCCTTCCTGGAACGCACCGCCCTGCTGCTCACCGGCGACCTGGCCCAACACCGCACCGCCGCGCTGCTGCTGGGCGCAGCCGACACCCTGCGCGGCGGTGACCGGCTGCCGCGTTCCGTGCCCGAGGAGGAGACCGCCCGGCAGGCGTGGGGCGCGGCGCGGGCGGCGCTCGGCAACACGGCGGCCGACGCCGCGCACGCCGAGGGCCGCGAACTGACCTCCGGCGACGCCATGGAACTGCTGGACGAGCTGGCCCGCGTCACTCGCAGCTGAAACGCGAATCCGCCCAGTCCGCGACCGTCAGGAACCCCGGGCCCTGCGCCGGACGCACCACGAGCCGCACTGTCCTGTGCCCGGCCAGCCCGACGTGCACCGCGACGGGCCCGCTGGACGGCCGCACCGTGTCCGAGCTGAACAGCAGCGTGTCGTCGCCGTAGACCAGGAAGCGGACCGCCCCGGTGCCCAGCGTCATGTCGTCGATCCCCGCGACCGCGTCGTACGAGACGCACCTGCGGTTGAGGTCCACCGTCACGTCCGACGGGGAGCGCACCGTCACGCCGTCCTGGTACGTCGTGCCGTCCACCGACAGCCCGTGCCGGGGCCACAGCCAGCTGAACGCCGAGGGCCGCACCGTCGGTTCGTCGTCGTCGCCCAGCCCGCTCCAGGCGAGGGAGTCCAGCTGGTAGACGGCAGGCGGCGGTGGCGGCGTGGGCGTCGGGGTCGGCGTGGGCGCCGGGGGCGTGGGCTTCGGCGGCGTGGGCCGGGGGGTCGGCGCGGGAGTGGGCTTCGGCTTGGGCGGCGTGGGCGGCGGCGTGGGCGTCGGGGTCGGCTTCGGCGCGGGCGCGGCCACCGGGACCGGCGTGGGCGGCGGTGCGGGGGTCGGCGTCGGCGTGGGCGCGGGAACGACGGGGGCCGGCTTGGCGGGCGGCTTCGCCACCGGCTTGGGCGCCGGATGGTCGTTGCCCATCAGCGCGGCGGCCAGCGCCACCCCGGCGGCGGCGACCACCACACCCGTGGCGATCGCGACCTTCGCCGGAGCCCCCAGGCCCTCGGAGACCGCCGCGCCGCCCGCGCCTCCCGCGGCGCCGCCGGAACCGGACCCGGCCGCCGCCGCTCCCGCGGCCGCACCCGCCCCGGCCGCACCCGCGGCGCCCACCACGGCGACCCCCGCCGCCTTGGCGACGTAGGCCGCGGCGAACCACCCGATCGTGGCAACCGGCAGCAGACCCTTCAGGCACGCGTTGACGTCGGCCAGGTCCGCCGCCGCGGCCCGGCACTTGCCGCACTCCTCCAGGTGTTTGCGCAACTCCCGGTCCGCGCGCAGCCGCAACGCGCCCCGGGCGTGCGCCCCGAGCCGGTCGGCGTACCGGGCGCACTCACCCTTGGACGTCAGCGCCGAGTTGACGTGGGCCTGGAGGTAGGCCTGCCGCAGGCCCTCGCGCGCCCGGTGCGCCAGCACCGCCGTGGCGTTGGCGGTCAGCCCCAGCAGCGGCGCGACCTCGCTGGGCGACTCCTCCTCGACGGCCGTGTGCCACAGCACCGCCTGCCACCGCTCCGGCAGCGTCTTGAAGGCCCGCACCGCGAGCGTCCGGTCGGCCTCGTGCATCGCGCGGACGTCGGCGCCCAGGTCGAGGGTGTCGTCGTTCGCACCGCTCCCGGCCGAGGAGACGGCGAACGTGGCGAAGTCCTCGACCAGTTGCTCCCGCTTGGCGGTGTTGCCCCAGGACGCGGCGACCCGCCGTACCGTCGTCAGCAGATACGCGCGCACCGCGACCTCGGGACCGCTGCCGCCGCGCACCGCCTGGAGGGTGCGGGCGAAGACCTCACCGGTCAGGTCCTCGGCGGTGTGCGCGTCCCGGCAGCAGGTACGCGCGTAGCGCCGTACCGATTCGGCGTGCCTGCGGTACAGCTCCTCGTACGCGCTGTCCTCCCCCGCCCGCACCCGCGCCACCAACTCGGCGTCGGACGCCACCTCACCGCCGTCGGGATGCTCGCGCTGCTGCGGAACGTGCTCGTGCGGCCCGTGCTGCGGCCGGGGTGGTGACTGGGGTGGTGACTGCGGCTGTGACTGCGCCTGCGCGGGTGGCGGCGACTGGGGTGCGGCGGGCGCCGGTGCCGGGCCGGGGCCGCCCCGGTCGACCACGCTCTGCCCGGGGACCCGGCCCGCGGCGGCGTCGGGGGCCGCGACGTCGGGCGCGTCGGCCGGCAGCGTCTCGCCCGGCCTCGCGTCGCCCGCACCCAGCGGTTCGGATCCGGCGGTCCCGTCCACGCCGTCAACACCCATCGCGGAAGCCCCCGTACACACCGATGCACCAAGCCACCGGCCCAGCGTGGCACAACCGGCCCGCCCGCGCCCTCCGCAGTCGCGGGAACCACCCTTCCGGGGCGATTGACACCCGCATCAACGCCCTTACGTAGTAAGGGAGATGCTCACGCTGACCTCGCGAACACGGAAAGCGGGACGAATCCCGGGCCTCCACGGAACGCATCGCGGACCTCACGCCGAGCGGAACGTGGGCCTCACACGGAAGGCATCGCGGACCTCACGCCGTACGGAACGCGGGCCGCGAGCGCAGTCCTTCGAGGAGGATCTCCAGCAACCGGGCCGACGCCGCCGCCTGCTGGGCCGGGTCCGGCAGCGCGGGCGCCGCCGTCGCGATCACCAGCAGCACGTCGGCGACCGAGACGTCCGGCCGCAACTCACCGGCCGCACGGGCCCGTTCGACCAGCTGACCCACCACGCCCAGCAGCGCGGCCACGCCCGCGTCGTCGTGTCCCAGCGGCGACGCCGGGCGCTGCGCGATCACCCGGGGCTCACCGCCCCGCTGCTCCACGGGCGCCGACTCGCGCTGCTGCGGCACCCGCGCCTCGGCCGCCGCGACGGCGTCGGCGGAACCGCCGCTCCCGCCGGGCGCGTTGGCCGCGGCCTCGGGCTGGCGCACCCGCAGCACCTGCGGCGGCAGCAGCCGTCCCGCGCCGGACGCCACCGAGGTGCGCAGGAAGCGCGAGAGCGCCGCCCACGGCTCCTCCTCCTGCCCGAGCGCCGTGCGCGCCTGCTCGGTCAGCCGGGCCGTCTCCTCCTCGGCGATCCGCCGCACCAGCACGTCCTTGCTGGGGAAACGGCGGTAGACGGTGCCCACGCCGACCCGGGCACGCCGGGCCACGTCCTCCATCGGCGCGCCGTAGCCCAGCTCGCCGAAGACCTCGCGGGCCGCCCGCAGCACGTGTTCCAGGTTGCGCTGGGCGTCCACCCGCAGCGGCGCGGACCGCCCCGTGGCGGACAGCCCGAGCCCGGCCCCGTGCCCCTGCCCGACCGGCTGCCCCTGTCCCGGAACGTGCCCTGGGACGTGTCCTGGAGCGTGCCCCGGAACCTGGGCCTGCCCGGGCCCCTGCCCCTGCGCGGGTCTCGGCCCGCCGCCGTCGGCCGTACCGGTCGCCATCGCCCACTGAGGGTTCTGCATGTGCATATGTATCCCCCGGATGTGACGTCTCCCCCCGGAGACTCCCCGCCCCACATGACGGCCGGACCGCTTCGGGTGCGTTCCGGCGACGCATAGCGGTAAGAACATAGTTGAGCCCCGGTCAAGAATGAAGGGGGTGGTTCCACCCAGACCACCCCGATCGGGGTACGCGCCACGCCGCCCGCCCGCGACCGGTGCGGCCCTGTGGACAAACCTCCGTCCGACGGTGCGTCATGGGAGGGTGAAGCAGCCCGCTCGGATTCTCGTGGTCGGCGGTGGCTACGTCGGCATGAACGCGGCCCTGCGCCTGCGTCGCGCACTCGGCGACGACGCGCGGGTCACCGTCGTGTCCTGCGACCCGTACATGACCTATCAGCCGTTCCTCGCCGAGACGGCCGCCGGATCCATCGCGCCCGCCCACGTCGTCGTGCCGCTGCGCCGCGTTCTGGCCGGCTGCACGGTGATCGTCGGCGACGTCCTGCGGATCGAGCACGCCCGCCGCACCGCGATCGCCGCCACTCCCGCCAGCCGCCAGGAGGGCGGCACCGGCGAGATCGAGCTGCCGTACGACGAAGTGGTCGTCGCCTGCGGCTCGGTCTCCCGCACGCTGCCCGTCCCGGGCCTGGCCGAGACCGGCATAGGGTTCAAGACGGTCGAGGAGGCCATCGGCCTGCGCAACCACGTGCTCACCCAGCTCGACATCGCCTCCTCCACCCGCGACGTGGAGATCCGCGACGCCGCGCTCACCTTCGTCGTGGTCGGCGGCGGCTTCGCGGGCGTCGGCGCGCTCGGCGAACTGGAGGACATGTCCCGTTACGCCACCCGCCACTTCCACAACGTCACCGCCGGCGACCTGCGCTGGGTCCTGGTCGAGGCGGCCGACCGCATCCTGCCCGAGGTCGGCGCCGAGGTGGCCGACCGTACGTTGCGCGAACTGCGCCGCCGCAACATCGACGTACGCCTGTCCACCCGGCTGGAGTCCTGCGAGCACAGCGTCGCCCGGCTCAGCGACGGCTCCCGGCTGCCCACCCGCACCGTGGTGTGGACCGCGGGCGTCAAACCCCACCCGCTGGTGGCCGCCTGCGACCTGCCGCGCACCGGCGACGGCGCGCTGCGCTGCGACGCCACCCTGCGCCTGGAGGGCACCGCGCACGCCTGGGCGGCCGGGGACGCCGCCGCCGTGCCCGACCTGACGGCCGCCGAGCCCGGCACGTTGTGCGCGCCCAGCGCCCAGCACGCCGTCCGCCAGGCCCGCGTGCTCGCCGACAACGTCGTCGCGACGCTGCGCGGCGAGCCGCTCACCGACTACCGGCACGCCCACGTCGGCTCCGTCGCCCCGCTCGGGCTGCACAAGGGCGTCGCCTCCCTGTACGGGCGCAGACTCACCGGCTACCCTGCCTGGCTCATGCACCGCGCCTTCCACCTCAGCCAGGTCCCGACCCTCAACCGCAAGTCCCGAGTGGTCGCCGACTGGCTGCTCGCCGCGCTGGTCAAACGCGAGATCGTCGCCCTCGGCTCGCTGGAGACCCCGCGCGCCGAGTTCGAACTCGCCGCCGGATCCGACAGACGTCCCGACGCGTGACGCCCCGGGGCGGGCGGTGTGCGCCTGGCGCGCGCCAACTACGCTCCAGCGCGGGGCGCGTGGCACAACACGCCTGACTGAAGGTTTATCCGAAGACCGGTCGACCGGCTTAGAGTCGATCGATCGACCGACGATCCACCGGACCGCCGGGCCCGGGGCGGCGATCCGCCCGCCCCGAACCCGTACGACGGGCACCGGGCCATCCGGTACGACACGTACCGGCCGTCCCGGTACGACTGCACGAGGCAACCATTCTGTGAATCTGACGCGCTGGAGCGCCCGGCTCCCCGGAACACAGCGACGCGCCGCCGCCAAGCCGCGCTCCGCCACGACCGCGGGCCCCGGCGGCGGCTCGGTACCCTCCGCCCGGGCCGGCCTCCCCGGCGACCCCGACCCCTCGGCCGCCGACCCGTCCGTCGCCGACCCGTCCTCCACCGGTGCCGGGACGGCGTCGCCCCCGGCCTCGCCCGCCACGCCGTCCTCGGCGCAGCCCGCCCTCCGGCCGCTGGAGGCGCTGTCGGTACGCGAACTGCTCGGCCAGGTCCCGGCCCTGATCGCCGTCACCTACGGACCCGACCACCGCACCGGGCACGTCAACGACGCGTACACCGAGGTGTTCGGCCCCCGCGCCACCGGCGCCCCGGCCCGCGAGGCGCTGCCCGAGCTGGCGGAACTCGGGCTGCTGCCGCTGATGGACCAGGTGCTGCGCAGCGGCAGGCCCCGCACCGTCAAGGCCCGCAAGGTCACCTGGCACCGCCAGGACGGCGAGGGCGAACCACGGGACGGCTATTTCACCTTCACCTGCACCCCGCTCGCCGACACGGCCACCTGCGGCGTGCTGGTCTTCGGCGCCGACGTCACCGACCAGGTCCGCTCCGCGATGAGCCTGCGGGACAGCGAACGCCTCCAGCGCGAGGCCGCCGTCACCCTGCAACGCAGCCTGCTCCCGCAGGAACTCGAACAGCCCGACGACCTGCGGGTCGCCGCCACCTACCAGCCCGGTGGCACCGAGACCGCGGTCGGCGGCGACTGGTACGACGTCATCACCCTCGGCGCCGGCCGCACCGCCCTGGTCATCGGCGACGTGATGGGCCGCGGCCTGCGCGCCGCCGCCGTCATGGGCCAGCTGCGCACCGCCGTGCGCGCCTACGCCCGCCTCGACCTGCCCCCGCACGAGGTCATCCAGCTGCTGGACGGCCTGGCCGCCGAGATCGACGCCACCCAGATCGCTACCTGCGTCTACGCCGTCCACGACGCGGGCGAGGGCGTGCTCACCTACGCCTCCGCCGGTCACCTGCCCATCGTGGTGCGCGGCGCCGACGGCACCGTGCGCCGCGCCGAGGGCCCGACCGGGCCGCCGCTGGGCACCGGGAGCTTCCCCCACGCCTCGGGCACGCTGCCGCTGGAGCCCGGCGCGACCGCCGTCCTCTACACCGACGGCCTCGTGGAACGCCGCACCGAGGACATCGACGAGGGCGTCGCCTCGCTGGAACGCGCCCTGGCCGGCGCCACCGGCACCCCGCAGGTCATCTGCGACCGGCTGCTGCGCGCCCTCGGCGTCACCTCCGACCACGACGACGACGTCGCCGTCCTCGTCCTGGAACACCCCAAGCGCACCGGCGCCCAGGCCGAACTGTTCCGCGACGCCTCGCTCGACCTGCTCGGCGGCGTCGAGGCCGCCCCGCGCGCCCGCGCCTTCGCCACCGGCGTGCTCGCCTCCTGGCGCTTCCCCGTCGAACTGCGCGACCTGGGCGTGCTGGCGGTCAGCGAACTGGTCGCCAACTCCCTCCAGCACGGCACCCCGCCGATGCGCCTGCGACTGCGGCGCACCGACCGCCGCCTGATCGTCGAGGTGACCGACGGCGACGACCGGCTGCCCAGGCGGCGCAGGGCCGAACCCGGTGACGAGGCGGGCCGCGGCATCTCGATCATCGCCACGATCGCCTCCACCTGGGGATCGCGCAGGACACCGGGCGGCGGCAAGACGGTCTGGTGCGAGTTCGTCCTGCCCAGGAAGTGAACGCGGGGGCGTACGCGTGAGGGCGTACGCACCGCGTCGCCGCGATCCGTACGCCCTCATGGCGAACCGTCGTGCCCGGGGCTACGCCGCCGTGGACAGCTCCTGCGCCGCCGGGTGCCCGCGCCGTGCGGCGGCCGCCCGCGCCGGGTCGTCCTGCGCGGTCGACAGCCCGCGCCCGAGCCGCAGCGCCAGCAGCGTGATGCCGACCGAGAAGCCGATGAGCATCACGATGTACGGGCCGTAAAGACCCGCGCCCGCCATCGCGCCGCCCGCCGCCGGACCGATCGCCAGCGCGAGCTGCTTGACCAGCGCGAACGCCGAGTTGTACTGCCCGACCATGCGCTCCGGGGCCAGGTCCGCGACCAGCGGCGCGACGGTCGGCGACAGCAGCGCCTCACCGAGGCCGAACAGCGCGTACGTGGAGATGATCGCGCCGGTCGCCCACGCCTGACGGCCGTGGATCAGCCCCGAGACGCCCGCCACCGCCCAGGCGACGGTCCAGATCGCGCCCACCCCGGCGATGACCCGGCTGCGCCGGCGCTTCTCGACCGGCTTGAGGACCAGGAACTGCGCGACGACGATCACCGCGGTGTTCGCCGCGAGCGCGATGCCCAAGGTGGCGGGCTTGACGTGGGTCACCTGGGTGGCGAAAGCCGCGAGCCCCGACTCGAACTGCCCGTAGCAGGCGAAGAACATGACCGCGCCCAGCACGCACAGCTGCACCATCTGCCGGTGTGCCAGCAGCGCCCGCCAGCCGCCCGGCGCCCGCTCGCCCTCCGGCGCGTCCTCGATCCGGACGGTACGCGGCAGCCGCACGGTCGCCACGATCCCGGCCAGCACCAGGAACATCACCGCTTCGATGGCGAACAGCCGGGTGAACGACGACGGGTGCGCGGTGTCCACCAGCAGCCCGCCGATCAGACCGCCGATGCCCAGGCCCAGGTTCTGCATGAAGAACTGCGTGGCGAACGCCCGCGACCGGGTGGCCGGGGTCGAGCACCAGACGATCAACGTGGCCAGCGCGGGCTGGATGACCGCCACCCCGGCGCCGAGCACCGCGGAGAAGACGATGGCCAGCGGCGCGGTGTCGGCCAGCCCGAACCCGATCGAGCCGATCGCGGCGACCACGGAGGCGACGACCACGACGGGGAGCGGGCCGCGCCGGTCGATGCAGCGCCCGGTGAACGGCAGCACGACGAGCGCGGCGACGGCGAACGCCGACAGCACCACCCCCGCGGTACTCGCACCCAGATCCCGTACCTGCGCCACGTAGACGAACAGGAACGGGACCGTGAAGCCGTTGCCGAACGCGCTCAGCACGTTGCCCAGCTGGATCCGGCGCAGCGCTGCGCCCATCGCCGTGGTCACACTCACCTCACTTGGTCAGGGAGTCCGAGCCCCAGGTCCCCAGGACAGGGGAGGGCCCCGCCGGAGCGGTGGGGCCAGTGGTTGGAGTCTCAAGACTTCAGAACTAAACTTCGAAACTAAAATATACACGTCGGAAGAGTTAGAGGCGAACGGCTTGCGTGCGATACTCGACACATGACCGCAGCCGACGAGCCGCCGCCATCCCTCGCGGAGCTGGACCTCGACGAACAGATCGCCATCTACCAGCGCGAGTTCCCCGAGGTGGACCCCCAGATCGAGAAGGTCGTCTCCGCGCTCCAGCGGCTCAACCGCCGGATGAACGTGGCGTACGGCCGCCAGGTCGCCGACCTCGGCATCAGCAACGCCGAGTGGGAGGTGCTCAAGGCCCTCGTCCTGGTCGGCAAGCCCTACCGGCTCGGCCCCGGCGAACTCGCCAAGCGGCTGGGCCTCACCCCCGCCGCGATGACGCACCGGATCGACCGCATGGTCGCCGAGGGCCTGGTCACCCGCGAACGCGACGAGAACAACCGGGTGCGCGTCATCGTGGAGCTGACCGACGAGGGCCGGGGCAAGTGGCTGGACGCGATGCGCATGGCCGCCGGCTTCGAGGCGGACCTCCTCCAGGACCTGTCCAAGGAGGAGCTGGCGACGCTGGGCGGGATGCTGTCCAGGGTGCTGGTGAGGGTGGACCCGGACGCGGCTTGACACGGCCGGGGGCGATCCGTAATGTTCTCCGAGTTGCCCGGCGTGAGCGCCGACCCAGTCGGTCCGCGGGCAGCCATTCCGAAGCACACACGACAAGCCGTCGAGGCTTTGCCGTGCGCGCATTCGAAATGAGGAACCGAATTCGCTCGATTAGACCGAGCGGCCGAGGATCCGCTAAAGTCTCACTCGTCGGAACGGCCGCGAGGCCGGAAAGACAAAATCCCGCCAGCGGGAATCAGGTCCGAAAGGATCTGATAAGCTGGAGAAACCGAAGGGAAAGCCCGGAGGGGCCTGTGAAAGGGCCTTGAAGACAGCTTCCGTTCCTTGAGAACTCAACAGCGTGCCAAAAGTCAACGCCAGATATGTTGATACCCCGTCTGTCCCGTGTTTTCGGGATGGTCGT
>NZ_JAINVZ010000044.1 GCF_019890615.1 Streptantibioticus parmotrematis
TGGTTGTTGCCCACGCCCCCGCCCCCGGGCAGACCAAGGAGGTGGGGGGCCCCCCCCCGCCAGTCCACGTAGAGCGTCTTGGCCAGGAACGAGGCGGTCAGCAGACGGCCGCGGTTGTGCATCCAGCCCTCGTGCCGCAACTGGCGCATCGCCGCGTCGACCACCGGATAGCCGGTGCGGCCGTCCTTCCACGCCTCGACCTCCTCGCGCGCCGACCGCTGCGAACGCCAACGGTCGTGGCGCGGGCGGTAGTCGTCGTGGGAGGCGTCCGGCCGGGCCGCCAGCACCTGCCGGTTGAAGTCCCGCCACGCCACCTGGCGGACGAACGCCTCGGCACCGGGTCCGCCCGCGTCCCGGGACCGGGCGACGACCTCCACCGGGGAGAGCGTGCCGAAGTGCAGATGCGGGGACAGGCGCGAGGTGGCGTCACCGGCCAGGTCGTCGTGGCGGTCCTCGTACGCCGCGAGCCCACCGCGCCGCCAGGCGGTCAGCAGCCTGCGGCCCTCGTCCTCGCCGCCCGCCGCCAGCCCCGGTGAGACACCGGGGACCTTGCCGCGCGGTGTCACCTCGCCCGAGCCGACGCCGTTCGGTACGCGGACCGAACGCGGCGCGGCGATGACGTCGCGTTGCCGCTCGGCCGACCAGCGCCGGAAGTACGGGGTGAAGACGGCGAAGTGGTCCTTGGCGTCCGGCACGACCGCGCCGGGGGCGAGCGCCTCGGCCACGTCGTCGTGCACGTGCAGCGCGCACCCCCGCGACTCCAGCGCCCGCCGCAGGCGCCGTTCGCGTCGCTGCGCGTACGCGCTGACGTCGGCGGACACGTGCACCTCGGACGCGTCCGCCTCGGCGACCACCGCGCAGACCTCCTCGACCACGTCGCCGTCGCGGACGACCAGACGCCCGCCGCGGTCGCGCAGGCCCGCGTCGAGGGCGGTCAGGCAGTCGGCGAGGAAGGCCCGGCGGTTGGCGGCGGCGAAGCCCGCCCGCTCCACGTCACGGTCGTACACGAACAGCGGCACCACGGAGTCGGCCGCGCGCAGTGCGGCACGCAACGGCGGATGGTCGTGCAGCCGCAGGTCGCAGGTGAACAGGACGACCGAGACGCTCATGCGCTGCTCCTCGAAGCCACGGGGGAGCGGGAGTGGGGGTGCTCCCCGTCGCGTCGTAGTGTCCGGCATCGCACGTCACACACGGCGCAGGCGGCGCGCCCCGGGCCTGTCGGACCCCGGCGTCCGTGCCCCGCGGTCGCCCGGCGAGGGCCCTCGGCGCAGTCGTCCGACGGGGGTCATAACGCCTGCGGTCCGGCCGCCAGTTGACGCTCCAGCACGGCCAGCGCCTCCGGCCGTCCGCCGGGCGCGGCACGCCGCAGCGGGACCAGCGTGGCGGCGAGAGCGCGGGCACGGGACGGGTCCCGGATCTCCTGCCACTCGGCCTGGGCCCGGTCGACCGCGCCCAGCACCTCGGGATGCCGGCCCGTCTCGCCGCGGGCGAGGCGGGCGTTGGCGGCGGCCACCCACAACTCGCAGGCGTTCCCCGGGTCACCCGCGATCCTGGCCAGCACCGCGCGCACCTCTATCCAGTGGATCGCCTCGGGGGACCCGGACCCGAACGTCCGCCACGCCTGCTGCTCCCAGGCCGCGACGACGGCCGCCGCCTCCGTGTGCCGCCCGGCGTGAGCGGCGGCCCAGATGACGGGGTGCGGATCCGTCGGCGCGGCCTCCACGGCGGGCCGGGACGGCTGCGCGGGCAGGGCCGCGGGCGCGGTGGCCCGCACGGTGGCGCCGGACGGCACCGGTACCAGGGAGGGCGTGGGGATCGCGGCCGGCGCCTGACCGGAAGCGGTGGGCGACGCGGGATCGGACGTCGTGGGCGACACCGGAACGGGGACCGGTGCCGGTGCCAGGACGGCCGGGACCGGTGCCGTCGGCACGAACGGAACGGGCACCCGGCCCGGGCTTCCGCCGAAACGCAGCGCGCTCTCGTCCAGCCCGGCCGTGAGCGCCTGCCCGACGACGTACGCGTGCAGCTCGTCCAGCGGCGGCCGCTCACCGACCGCGCGCAGCACTTCCGCCAACGCCCGGCTGTAGAGCGGCTGCGCGACGGACTTCCTGGCGGGCGGCGGACTCACCACGCCGTACAACTCGACGTCCCGTGCCAGGAGTTCCGGCCGCTCGGTCACCATGGGCCACGCCCTGGCATCGGCGACCAGGTCGACCACCACGGCGGTGGGCCGGTCGGGGCCCCGGTCGCGGAGTTCGGCGACGAGCAGGTGCCAGGGCAACGCGCTGTAGCGCACGGTGGCGGGTGTGGTGCGGGCCAGGCCCAGGTGCGGCAGCCGCTGGCGGGAGTCGAAGAGCAGCTGACCGACGAAGTGGACCAGCAGCGGGCCGGGGGCCGCGGCGGCGGTGCGCAGGTGCGAGAGCACCGCGTGCGGGTCGAACGGATCGACCAGCTCCACGACGCCACCGCCCGCGACGCTGCCGCACAGCACCTGGGGCGGCACCGCCCCCAGCGCGGGCAGCGCCGTCGACGCGTCGATCAGCCGAGCCCGCCCCACGGGCGAGGCCGCCACCAGCAGAGCCGCTCCCGGACCCCCATTGATCCCCATACCCGCACGGTATCCGGTAACCGCCCGACCCGCCGCAACGGAGCCCGGGACCACCCCCGGCTCTTCGGCCCGAACTGGCCTCGCCCTCAAGGGTTCTGACCGGAAAGGTGCCCGCCCGCCACCCGTGGAGCACGGTGGCGGGCGGGCGCGGGGACCGCGATGTCAGGACTGCGGGTAGCCGCCCTGGGGGTAGCCCTGCTGCGGGTAGCCACCGGCCGGCGGATAGCCGTACGGCGCCGCCTCCTTGGGGTTCGGGCCGTACTGGTTGGCCCCGGCCTGGCTGTCGCTGCACACGAAGACGAGCAGGATGATGCCGCCGACCAGGGGGACCAGTGAGATGAAGAACCAGCCGCCGGACCGGCCGGTGTCGTGCAGGCGACGCCAGATCACGGCGAGGCTCGGCACGAGCACGCCCAGTTCGTACACCACGCCCAGGATGGCGATGGGCTTGGCCACCGCCAGGCCGACGCCGTACAGCACGGCCAGGATGAGGAAGTTGAACAGGGCGAAGAGCCAGTACTCCTTACGGCGTGCGCGACCACTGAAGTCGGCGTAGCTCCGCAGGGCTTGCAGATACCACTGCATGTGCGATTCCCCCAAGTGAACGGCCCGGTGCGGGCGGCTTTCCCCCGCCGCGTCGTGGCAACGGGAGGCGAACGTACGGCCTGGACGGGCCGCAGGTCAAAGCCCTGGCACGAAGGCGCCCAGAATCATGCCGACTGACCTGTTTCGTCGCGGCGGGCGGCAAGCCGGGAGTTGGGAGTCGGGCGAAGACGCGAGCACGCGAAAGAGGGAAGACAGGAAGTGGGGAATGCCGATCGGCCCTGAGGACGCCGGGGGTGGGGGGCGGGGGTTCGGTGGGGGGTTCGAACCCGATCAGCGGAGTCCGTCCGGTCACGACGACTCGACGCGAACCGCACCCGGTGTCCTCAGGGCCGTCGGCGGCTATTGGGAGAAGTCCTGCGTCATCCAGACGGTTCCGGAGCTGTCGCGCAGGACGGCGATGCCGATGTGGGTGTACGTGGAGCTGAGGATGTTGCGGCGGTGCCCGTCGTCCGGGGGCTGTTCGTTGAGCATGCCCTGGGTGAGGTTCACGGCCATCGAGGCGATCGCCTGCTGGGTGTCGTCCATCGGACCGCCCTCGCCGATGTTCTCGCCGCCCGCGCCGGACGGGACGCCCTGGGCGCGGTCGCGCTCGTAGAACGGCGGTTCGCCGGGGCACTGGTGGGACAGGCCGCAGCCGTCCGCCATCACCTGGTTGTGCGCGGCCGCGGCGCGGGACAGACCGCTCAGCAGTGTGTAGGGCGCGAGGCCCTGGGCGGCGCGTGCCTTGTTGATGAGCGCGAGGACCTGCTGCACCGCCTCGCCGTTCGCGGTGGCACCGGTGCCGCCCGATCCGGAACCACCGCCCGTCGTGGGCGAGTTGACCGGCGCGGGACGCGTGGTCGGGGTGTGCGTGGGGGCCGCCGTGGGGGTGGGGCGGTGGTGCGTGGGGGCCGGGTGCGCGGTCGGTCTGCGGGTGGCGGATATCTGCGCGGGCGGCGCGCTGGGGGCCGAGGACGCCGGTATCAGGTGCACCGCCGGATCCGGCCGGTGCGCCGCGGCGGGGTGGCCGCCGGACGAGCCGCCCATGCAGGCGAAGGCCGTGCCGCCGCCGAGTGCGGCGACCGCGGCGGCCCCGGCCAGCACGATCCGGGTACGGCGCGGGCGCCGGGCACGGTGCCGTGCGGGCTGACCGGTGGGGGAGCCGACGCGGGGATCAGAGGTCATGGCGGGGGTTACCTCAGCGAGTTCGGGGGTGTCTGAGGTGACCGAACCTAGGCCCTCCGCCGAGAACGAAAGGGATGGAACGGACAACTTTAGGTTCCGCTAAGGAAGGCCGCATGCCCTGTTTCGTTACCGACCGTAACCCGGACGGATTTGACGGTGTATCAGGTGTGTCGGGTCGCCTGTGTCAGGAGCTTCAGGTGCGTCAGGTCGTCCGGGAGCTCACCACGATGTCTCGCGCGTGGCCAGGCGCGCTTCCGGATCGATCGAGGCGGTGATCTCGGAGCGGTGGTCGGAACTGGAGAAGGTGACCTCCAGGGTGTCCGGCCCCGACTGGTCCGTGCTCGTGGTGAACCCCTGCGCGGGCACGGCCGAGATGAGACAGACCGCGTTCGATCCCATGCGCACGGTGACCTGGCCGCCCACCGACTGCACGGTGTGCACGCCCACCCCGCCGTCGCAGTCCGAGCCCTGGTAGCCCTGCGAGGGCGGCGCCGACGACGGGTGCGGGGACGGCGAACGGTGTGACGGCGAGGGGCTCGGCGGCGTCGGGTGCGACGACGGTGACACCGGCGCCGATCTGCTGGGCAGCGCCACCGCGGTGCCGATCTCCGGTGACGCCGAGGCGTCCGCGAGGGCGCTGGGCATCGCGGGTGCGGTCGGCGGCAGGGGCGAGGTGGATCCCACCACGAAGCGCACCGCGAGGAAGACCGCGGTGACGGTGAGGGCCGTACAGGACAGCCAGACCAGGAGGTAGCGCAACGACCGGGGCACGCGCCCATGATGGCCGATCCCCCGCGCCGCCCGCCGACGAGTCCCCGCACGGGCCCCACCGAATCCCACCTTGCGATCCCATTTCGGGCGGCCGGCGGCCGGGGCGGTGCCACCGAGGCCGATCCGCTACCTTGTGCGCCATGGCCAGCGTCCTTGTCGTGGAAGACGACCCGGGGATCCGCACCTCGCTCATCGAGGTGCTGACCGGTTGCGGGCACGTCGTGCGCAGCGCGGCCGACGCCTTCGGCGGGCTGCGCGAGGTGACCCAGGGCAGGCTGGACGCCGTCATCCTCGACCTCGGACTGCCCGACCTGGACGGCAGCGACGCGTTGCGGATGATCCGGGGCATCTCGCAGGTGCCGGTGCTGGTGGTGACCGCGCGCGACGACGATGCCGAGATCATCCGGCTGCTGAACGCGGGCGCCGACGACTACCTCGTCAAGCCGTTCTCCGGCGGCCAGTTGGCGGCCCGGCTCGCCGCGGTGCTGCGCAGGGTGGAGCAGGCCATGGGGTACGGGGGCGTGCCGGAGGCGGGCGGTCCGCTGCACGACGCCCCCACCGCGGGCCGCGGCCCGGTGCGCGTCGGCGACCTGCTGGTGGACCCGCTGGCCCGCACCGCCGTGCTGTCCGACCGCGAACTGAGGCTCACCCGGCGGGAGTTCGACCTGCTCGCCTACCTCGCGGCGCACGCCGGACAGGTCGTGTCGAAGCAGCGCCTGCTGACCGAGGTGTGGCGCGAGCCCTACGTCGACGACCAGACCGTGAACGTGCACCTGTCCGCGCTGCGCCGCAAACTCGGGGAGACCGCCTCCCGGCCCCGTTACCTGCTGACCGTGCGCGGCGTGGGCATCAAGCTGGTGGAGCCGCGTTGAGACGCACCCTCGCCGGGGTCGCGCTCGCCGTCACCACGATGGTGGCGCTCTCCTTCCTGATACCACTGGCGCTGCTGGTGCGTTCCGAGGCGCGCAACCAGAGCATCACCGCCGCCGAGCAACGCGCCGCCGCCGTCGCCCCCGTGCTGACCCTCACCACCGACCCGCCCCAACTGCGCGAAGCCGCTTCCGGGGTCGACCCCTCCGACCACCTCAGCATCCACCTGCCCGGCGGCCAGCTCATCGGCACCAGCCACGCGCCGCCCGCGCTGCTGGCCCGCGCCGAGCACGACAGCGAGTCCATCGCGCAGACCATCCCCACCGGATGGGACTACCTGCAACCCGTCGTGCTCGGACAGGGCCGGGTCGCGGTGGTCGAGGAGTTCGTGCCGCACTCCGACCTGACCCGGGGGGTCGCCGTCTCGTGGTGCGTGATGGCGGTGCTCGCCCTCGGCCTGGTCGTCGGCTCGGTGCTGGTCGCCGACCGGCTCGCGGCCCGCGTCGTGCGCTCCTCGCGCGGCCTGTCGCGCGCCGCGCTCGCACTGGGCCGCGGCGACCTCGACACCCGCGTCGAGCCGCTCGGCCCGCCCGAACTCCACGAAGCGGGGCTGGCGTTCAACGCCATGGCCGACCGGATGCTCGAACTGCTCGCCACCGAACGCGAACTGGTCGCCGACCTCTCCCACCGGCTGCGCACCCCGCTGACCGTGCTGCACCTCGCCGTCGAACGGATGGGCCCGACGCAGGACTCCACCCGGATCACCGCCGCGATCGACCAGTTGGAGTCCGAACTGCACTCCATCATCACGACCGCCCGCACGCCGCTCGCCGTCGGGCCGATGGGGCTCAACCTGCGCGCCCCCGCAGCCCGGCGGCGGCCGCTGCTCGGCGCCCGTGCCCCGCTGCCCGCCGACCACTGCGCCGCCGGTGAGGTGGTCGGCCGCAGGGCGGGCTTCTGGTCCGTGCTCGCCCAGCAGCAGGACCGCCCCTGCGAGGTGACCGTCACCGCCGAGGACGCGCCGGTCGAACTGCCGGAGGACGACCTGGCCGCCGTCATCGACGCGCTGGTCGGCAACGTGTTCCGCTACACCGGCCCCGGCACCGCCTTCGCCGTACGGCTGGAGCGCGCGGCGCAGTCCGTCACGCTGACCGTGGAGGACGCCGGGCCCGGCATCCCCGATCCGGACGGCGCGATGGCGCGCGGCGCGAGCGCGGCGTCCACCGGACTCGGCCTGGACATCGCCCGGCGTGCCGCCACGGCTACCCGCGGTTCCGTACACATAGGCAGCAGTGCCAGGCTTGGCGGGGCCCGGGTCGTGGTGACCTTCGGCCTCGCCGCCGCGCCCGCCTCCGGACGGGTGCCGCGCGCGCTGCGCAGGCGGCGGCGCGGGCGGCGGGTGGACGACTGAGATCATGGGCGCGGCGGGGGAGGGCCGGGCGGCGGTGGACCGCGCACCGGCCGGCGGTGAGCCGTGAAGGACGCGAAGGGGACGACGACTCGTGCAACCACCACACACCAGCGGCGACGAACCCGATCCCGCCGACAGCTGGGTCCTCGACCCGGCCACCGGTGAGTACCGCCTGCGGCTGCCGGGCGAGCGGGTGGCGGCACCGTCGAGCCCGTCCGACTTCCCGCGTTCTCCAGGCCCTTCCGGCTCCCCCGATGCGTTGGGCAGACCCCAGGGCGGGCGTTCACGACGGGCGCCGCGCGAACGGAAGGCCCGCGGCTGGGTGATCGCCGTACCGGTGGTGGTCGCGCTGGCGCTGGCCGGGACCATCGGCTACCTCACCCTCGGCGGCGGAAGCGGCTCCGACGCCAAGGGCTCCGCCGCCACACCGAGCTGTTCCGCGACCCCCGCCGCTTCCCCGGCCACCAGTGCCCCGAGCGGCATTCCGGCGGGCGCGAAGGCGCAGCCGATCGACGTCCGGGTCACGGTGCTGGACGGCAGCGGCCAGTTCGGCTCCGCGGAGACGGTGTTGACGTGGATGCAGAACACCGCGGGCTTCCTGCGGACCAGCAACGGGGGACTGACCAAGCAGACCGCGACCACCTCCGTGGTCTACGCCCCCGACCACGCCGACCAGGCCCGCACCCTCGCCGCCACCATGCACCTGCCGGCCTCCGTCTTCCACGCCACCGGCAAGGGCACCGGCCTGCGCGATCCGATGACCCTCACGCTCGGCAAGGACTTCCAGGGCGTCGGCAAGCCCCTGGCACGACCCGCCGCCCCGAGCACGCCGACGGGCTGCGCGCCGGGGGCGGGGGCCCTGGGCGGCTGAGCCCCGGCTCGCACCACCCCTGACCAGCGTCGGGCCGCGCAGCGTCGGCGCGTGCGGTCAAGGCCAGGGCGTGACGTCACGTATCCGTGGACGCCGAAGCGTGGAATCCGGATAGATGCGGGGGCCGACGGGGTAGTAAGGCATCCGGGCGTCTAAGGAGGCGCCCGGGGCCGGGCCCGGGACCGGGTCGGCTTCCTGCTTGGACGAAGGACACGAACAGCATGGCCAGTGGCACGGTGAAGTGGTTCAACGCCGAAAAGGGCTTCGGCTTCATCTCTCCCGACGACGGCGCCCCGGACGTCTTCGCGCACTACTCCAACATCAGCGCGACCGGTTTCCGCGAGCTGATCGAAGGTGAGCGGGTCACCTTCGACGTGACGCAGGGACAGAAGGGCCCGCAGGCGGAGAACATCGTCCGCAACAGCTGACCGGCCTTCGGCCTCCGGCCGCGTCCGCCTCGGCGGTGGACGCGGCCGGACCGCGTTCACGGACAGGACCGCGCCGGGGCACCGACCGGCCCCGCCACGCGGTCGGCCCCCGCCGGGCGGCCCGCGCGCTTCGCCCGTACCAGACTGGGCAGCGGACCGTGTGAGGCGAGGAGCGAACCATGAGCGCGCCGGACAGCCCGGGCGAGGGCGGCAACACCGAGTACGGCAGGAAGAGCTTCAAGCGGTCGAAGAGCCACTTCGCCGACCGGATCACCGCGGACGGCCGGGACGGCTGGCCGGTCGAGGCGGGCCGATACCGCCTGGTGGCGAGCCGGGCCTGCCCCTGGGCGAGCCGCGCGCTGGTCTCCCGACGGCTGCTCGGCCTGGAGGAGGCGATCTCGCTCGCCGTCGTCGACCCGTTGCAGGACGACCGCAGCTGGCGCTTCACCCTCGACCCGGACGGGCGCGACCCCGTGCTGGGCATCCGCTTCCTCAGCGAGGCGTACGACGCCCGCGAGAAGGACTATCCGGGCGGCGTGAGCGTTCCGGCGGTCGTGGACGTGCCCAGCGGCCGGCTGGTGACCAACGACTACCAGCGCATCACCCTGGACTTCGCGACCGAATGGACCGCGCTGCACCGGCCCGGCGCCCCCGACCTGTACCCGCAGGAGCTGCGCGACGAGATCGACGAGGTCATGGAGGGCGTCTACCGGGACGTCAACAACGGCGTCTACCGTGCCGGTTTCGCCATGAGCCAGGAGGAGTACGAGGGTGCCTACCGCGACGTCTTCCGCCGTCTCGACTGGCTCTCCGAGCGGCTGGCGGACCGCCGCTACCTGGTCGGCCGCTCCCTCACCGAGGCGGACATCAGGCTGTTCACCACGCTGGTGCGCTTCGACGCCGTCTACCACGGCCACTTCAAGTGCAACCGCTCCAAGCTCGCCGAGGACCCCGTGCTGTGGGGCTACGTCCGCGACCTCTACCAGACGCCGGGCTTCGGCGACACGGTCGACTTCGACCACATCAAGCGGCACTACTACATGGTGCACACCGGCATCAACCCGCGCCGGATCGTGCCGGTCGGGCCCGACCTGACCGGCTGGCTGACGCCGCACGCCCGTGAGGCGCTGGGCGGCAGGCCGTTCGGCGACGGCACGCCGCCGGGGCCACCGCCGGTCGCCGAGCGGGTGCCCGAATCCGGCAGGCCGCCCGGCGTGGCGGCCGCCTGACCCGCCCGACCCGATCCGCCCGATCCGGGCGACGCACCCGGCCGGCGAACGCCTCAGGAAGCGCTGACGCGCGCCTGGAGGTGGATCATGCCCGCCACCCCGAACTGCACGGCCAGCGGCAGGGTGTGCGCCGAGGTGACGCCCTGGACGCCGTTCAGCAGGATCTGCGGGCCGCCCGGGGCGCCGAAGTCGAGGGTGGTGCCGTTCTCCACCAGGATCCCGGCGGTGGAGATCGACCCGTTGCCGTGCTTCCCGCCGACCAGGGTGCCGCGCCCGCCGTCGGGGACGCCGACCATGGCCAGGTGCTCCGGCACGCCGTCGAGGTTGCGCACCTTCAGGGTCAGCCGGCCGTCGCCCTTGCCGTCGAGGTGGGCCACCGCGTCGGTGATCGCCAGGTCGGCGCCGTTCTCCTGGACGGTCATCCGGCCCGGGGTGGAGGCACCCTCGGTCGCCTGACCGGTGGGAACGGTCGACCCGGCGGTGTCGGGCTCACTGCGCGAGCAGCCCGCCGCGAGGGGCACCAGGGCGGCGACCACCACGGCCACGACAGCGGTTCGGGCGCGTACGCCATTCGCGTTCATCGTTGCATTATGCGAACCACGCCCGAGGCGCTCCGACCCGGGTCCCCCGCGACACGCCGCGTCCGTCCCTGACGGACGCCCGTCACGCCGGCCGCGGGTCGGCCAGATGGTCCTCCAACGGGCCCACCCGCCACCCGAGTTCGCGGCAGCGGTCGACCAGGAGCGGCAGCGCCTCAAGGGTGACGCGCCAGGAGCCGGGGGCCGAGGCGTGGTCGGTGTCGTGCAACAGCACGGTCCCGCCGCCGCGCAACTCGCCCAGCACCGTGCGCAGCACGCTCGCGGGTGTCGCCCCCGCCTCCCAGTCGCGGCCCCACGCCGACCACAGCACGGGCCGCAGACCCGCGAGCCGCGACGCCGTCCACAGACCCCCGGTGAGGATGCCGTAGGGCGGCCGGTACCAGCGCGGCTCGGTGCCGCAGACCTCCCGCACGGTCTCCACGGCCCGGCGCACCTCCTGCCGGTCCCGCGACGGCGCCGGGCGCCACGGCCGCCGGTGCTCCCAGCCGTGCACCGCCACCTCGTGCCCCGCGGCCACCAGCGTCCGCCCGATCTGCGGGGCCCGCGCCAGCGCCGAACCCAGCAGGAAGAACGTCGCCCGCACCCCCAACCGGTCCAGCGCGTCGAGGAAACGCGGCGTGCTGTCCGGGTCCGGCCCGTCGTCGAAGGTCAGCGCGACATGGCCGGGGTCGCCCACGCCGTGCAGCGCGGGCCACAGGGCGCGCCGCACCGGCGGCAGCCAGGTGGCCGCGGGCAGCACGTGCCAGGCCGCCACGCCCAGCGCGGTGAGCGCGGCGGGGGCGGCGACGGTGCCGGACGGGAGGCCGCGGGCCCCGGCCGGGGGAGGGAGATCCACGTCACCAGTGTGGCGCGGCCGGGCGCCGGTCCGCTGGCCGTCGCGGGCGGCAGGCACCAGCATGGGGACAGTCACGCGCCGGTCCGGGACGCCCTCACGCCTCCCGGACCGCGGTGGCGACGCGGCGTCAGACCTCGGGCGGCAGGGCGGTGAGCAGGTGGAACGCAGGTTCGTCATCCTCAGCGCGGGGATGGGCTCCGGACACGACGCGGTCGCCGCCGAACTCGCCCGGCGGCTGACGCGGCAGGGCCATTCGGTGGAGACCGCGGACGTCCTGCGGATGCTCCCGTTCGGCCTCGGCACCGGACTGCGGTGCTTCTACGCGGGCATGGTCGGCCACGCGCCGCTGGTCTACGACGCGATCTACCGCGGCTTCTTCGTACCGCGCGGACGGCTGCGCGGCGGCACCGGCCCGGTCGCGGCGCCCGCCGCCCTCGCGCTCGGCCGGGCACTGCGGGACCGGCCCCCGGCCACCGTGATCTCCACCTTCCACCTGGCCGCGCAGGTCGCCGGACGGCTGCGCGAGCGCGGGGTGCTGCGGGCGCCGAGCGTCGTGCTGATCACCGACTTCGCCGTGCACCGGCAGTGGCTCCACCCCGGCAACGACGTCCACCTGTGCCCCACCCGCGAAGCCGCCGACGAGGTCGCGCGGCGGGGCGGGCGGCGCCCCGTCCAGGTCGGTCCCGTGGTCCCTCCCGCCTTCCTCGCGCCCCCGGACGCGGTGGCGGCGGACGGGTACGAACGGCGGTTCGCGCGGGCGGCGCCGGACCGCGTGCCGGTGGTGGTCTCCAGCGGCGCGTGGGGCGTGGGGTCACGGCTGGAGCGCACCGCGGCCCTGCTCGCCGCCGCGGGCTACCTGCCGGTCGTGCTGTGCGGGCGCAACGAACGGCTGCGGCGACGGATGAACGCGGTCCGGGGCGTGCTGGGGCTCGGCTGGGTGACCGACATGCCCGCGCTGCTGGGCGCGGTGCGGGCCGTCGTGGAGAACGCGGCCGGGCAGACCGCGGCGCAGGCGCTGGCGGCCGGGGTGCCGGTGGTGAGCTACCGGCCCATCCCCGGCCACGGCGCGGACGGCGCCCGGCGGATGGCCGAGGCGGGTCTGACCTCGTACGCGCGCGACGAGTGGGAACTGCTGCGCGAACTGGACGTGCTGACCGCGGACAGCCGGAAGCGGGAGCGGCGGGTGGCGGCGGGCCGCGAGGTGTTCGTCGCCGACGCGGCGCGGGTGGCGGCGGACGCGGAGCGGCTGGTCACGGAGGATCCGCAGGGGCCGGCCGCCGACTGACGCGTTCCGCCCCTCTCCCACTCAGCCGAAGCGTTCCGCCAGCCTGCGGAAGACGACCGGCGCGGCCCCGTGCAGCCGGGCGGGGAGCCGCAGCCAGCCGGGGACGAAGACCTCGTCGCGCGGGCGCAGCAGGGCCCGGTGGACCTGCTCGGCCACTCGTTCCGGAGGAACCGTGCGCGGATGGCGCCGGGTGTACGGCGCGCCGCGCCGGGCGAAGAACGGCGTGTCCACCGCGCCCGGCACCAGCACGGAGACCCGGACCCCGGTGTCCCGCAGCTCGTAGCGCAGCCCGTCGGCGAAGGAGCACAACGCGGCCTTGGTCGCCGAGTACACCGCCTCCCCGCCCACCCCGACCGCCCCCGCGATCGAGGCGACCAGCACCACGTGGCCCGCGTTCCGCCGCAGCATGCCGGGCAGCAGCGACCGCACCATGTGCAGCGGCGCCGCCAGGTTCACCGCGAGCAGGCGGTCGACCGCGTCGGGCGGCATCTGGGCGAAGGGGCCGCACCAGCCGACGCCCGCGGAGGCGACCAGCACGTCCAGCCGCCCGAGGTGCCGTTCCGCGCGCTCCGCCAGCTCGCGGGCGCCCTCCAGCGTGGTCAGGTCGCCGGGCATCGCCAGGCCGCCGGTCGCCGCGGCGACCGCCGAGAGCCGTTGCGCGTCCCGGCCGTTGAGCAGCAGCTCGCACGCTCCGGCCGCCGCCAGCCGCCGGGCCACCGCCGCCCCGATGCCGGACGAGGCGCCGGTCACCAGCACGGCGGGCGGTGGCGTGCCGCCCGGAGTGCGGCGCGGGGGCCTCTCGGGGAGCGGACGGGCCGCCGCGTGCGGTCCCGCCGCGGCGGCGGACACGGTGCCGCCCGTCGGCAGATGGTGGGTCATCGGCTCTCCTCAGTCCCGCACCGGACACTCCGCGCACCGGATCCGGGCGGCGGACCGCCGCGAGGCGATCGGCCGGGCTCGGCGCGCGGACGGTCACCACGCTAGGCAAGAACGGACGTTCTCGCCGGGTGGGAGCCGAGCGGGAGCCGGGGCCGGAGCACGGCGCAGGCCGTAGGGGAGCCGGACCCGAGCACGGCGGGGCGCGTCCGGGAGCCCGGGACGAGGACCGCCAGGGCGCGCTCGGGTCCGCCGAGTCGCGTGGATCGCCGCCGGTGGAAATACTGCGAAGACGGGCGCGGCCCGGACGGGTGAGCACGGCGGCCCGTCCGCGAGGGCCCGCCCCCGGCACAGCGCGGCGCACACCGATGCGCCGCCCGGCCGGTCCCGAAGGGATGCCGAGGGAGACCACCCGCGTGCTCACCTACGCCCTGGCCCTGCTCGCCGCGTGCGCCAACGCCGCTGCGTCGGTGCTCCAGCGCAAGGCGAACCGGGGCCTGGGGGAGCACGGCAGCCTGAGCGTCGCCCGGGTCGCCCCCCTCCTGCGCGACCCGGTGTGGATCAGCGGCTTCCTCGCCGTCATCGCCGGGTTCGTCCTGCAGGCCGCCGCCCTGACCGTGGGCGCGCTCGCCGTCGTCGAACCGGTCCTGGTCTTCGAACTGCCGCTCGCCTTGCTGCTGGCCTCCCGGGTCTTCCACGGACGGCTGCACCGCAGGGAGTGGGCCTGCGTCCTCGGGATGACGGCCGGACTCGCGGTGATGCTCTACTTCCTCGCCCCGGGCGGCGGTGACGCCAATCGGGTGAGCCCGTACGTGTGGCTCACCGCCGTGCTGCTCACCCTCGCCGTGGCGGGCGGCACCGTCGCCTGGGGCCGTCGCGCCGAGTCCTCGGGGGACGACCCCGCCTCCGGCAGCCGGGCCGCCGCGGCCTTCGGAGTCGCCGCCGGATCGCTCTTCGGCCTCGCGGCGGCCCTGATGAAGGGCGCGATGAGCCGGTACGCGGACGGATTCACGGCGATCCTGACCGCCTGGCAGCTGTACGCCATGGCGGTGACCGGGCTGGTGGCGATGTTCCTGCTCCAGTCCGCCATGCACGCCGGGCGCCTGCTGGCCGCGCAGCCGGGACTGACCCTCTCCGACCCGCTGCTGTCGGTGCTGTGGGGCGTACTGGTCTTCGGCGAGGACGTACGCGGGGGGTGGGACACCGCCTTCGCCCTGCTGGGTGCCGCCCTCATCGTCGCCTCGGTACTGGTGCTGGCCCGCTCGCCGCTGCTCACCGTGGAGACCGACGAGACGGCTCCTCGCGCCCGCGCCGAGGACGCGACCGCGCGACGGCCCTGAGTGCGACGCGGTGGCGGCGGACGCCGCGCCGGAACCGCTGTTGCGATCCTGTGACGGCGGCTGGACAGTCCGGGAACGGCGCGCTGTCACGCTCGTTCCACACATCACAGCTGTCCGTTCCTGGGGGGAACCACACGATGTCCGCTCGCACCCGTATCCGCACCACCGCGGTCGCCATCGCGGTCGCCGCCGCCGTCACCGGTGGCGTCCTGCTCGGCACCGGCTCCGCCGAGGCCAAGGACGCCTCGGGCACCACCGCCGCCTCACACGGCACCCTGACCGTCAGCAACGGCACCAAGGACGTTCTGATCGGCGGCAAGTGGGTGGACTTCGGGGTGGTCGTCAGGGACCTGTCCTGGTCGCCCGACGGTTCCAAGGCCGCGTTCGTGGACGGCTCCGGCAACCTCGTCGTCACCGGCCCGACCGGCGCCGGCCGTGTCGTCGTCGCGGTGAACCCGGGCGGCCAGACCTGGTCGCACCCCACCTGGCAGGTCTCGCCCGCGGTGCCCGGCGACGGCCTGGCCGCGAAGGACAACCTCATCTTCACCGCGTCCGTCAAGGGCGTGAACAGGCTGGAGACGGTGACCGCCACCGCGCACCACGGCACGCCCGAGATGCTGTCGCTGAACTCCGAGTTCGGGGAGAAGGCGCTGCCGCAGACCGGCAACCAGTGGCCGAGCGCGGCGGGCACCGCCGGGACCTCCGTCTACGCCAACAGCACCACCGGCGACGTCTACGTGCGCGACGACAACCTGCGGCAGATGGGCGCGGTACTGACCGCGGGCTCCGAGCCCGCGCTGTCCCCGAACGGCGACGACGTGGTGTTCGTACGGTCCGTCGCGGGCCACGACCACATCTTCAGCGAGGACCTGGACCACTCCGCCGTCAAGGACCTCACCCCGCGCGACACCACCGTCGACTACACCGAGCCCGCCTGGTCCCCGGACGGCACGACCCTCGCGGTGCGCACGCCGAGCGGCACGGTGACGATGCCGGCCAACGGCTCCGGCAGCCCCGCGAAGGCCACTTCGGTGACCGGACTGGCGGCCTACCGGGGCTGAGTCCGCGGATCCGAGGCGGGCCGGACCCGTCCGGGCGGCGCGATCACCGCGCCTGCCGGGCGAGTTCGGCCCGCAGCTCGTCCAGGTGGATGTCGGAGGTGTCGTGCGGCAGGAACTCCACCACCTGAAGGAAGCGGAACAGCACCTGGTCGGCGGTGACCGCGTACTCGTACTCGGCGAATCCCACGACCGCGCCCTCCGTACCGCGTGCGGCACCCCGCACGACGTGGGCGGTCAGCTCGTCGGCCCGCTCGGCGGACGTGGTGCGCCGAGCGTTGGGACGGGCGAGGTAGGGACACACCATCGAGGCGTACAGCATGCAGGCGCGGTGGCCCGGCCCCTCCGAGGTCGGCGCGAGGTTCCGGTACGGCCGTCCCACGTCTAGCGCCTCGGCGATCGCGGCGCTCTCCGAGGCGCCCACCACCCGCCACACCGGCCCCTCCGCCATCGGACGGTCGCACACCGAGCACCGCCGCTCCCGCGCGCAGACCGCGCTGCGCTCGAAGTCGGTGAGCGCGAACTGCGGTTCGCCCTCTTCCCACGGCGTGATCGCGGGAACCGGATACCCACGACCGTCCCGGGGCCGCTCACCGACAGCAGGAGGCATGGGCACACTGACAGCAGGAGGCATGGGCACACTCTGAAATCGCACCGCCCATCCCTATCAGCCCCACCCCACGAAACGGAAGCCGTCCACCGGCGGGCCAGGGGTCAGGGGTACCGGACGTAGCGGACCTCCTCCAGCGGGATCCCGTCGTAGTCGTCACTGGTGACCGCGCCGTCCGCGGTGTACCCCGCGTGTTCGTAGAAGCGCCGTGCCCGGGTGTTGTCCTTCAGGACCCACAACCAGGTTGTGCTGAAGCCGAGTTCGGCGGCGCGCAGGTGGGCGGCGTCCGTCAGGGCGCGGCCGACGCCGGTGCCGATCAGTTCCGGCCGTACGTAGAGCGCGTAGATCTCACCGCTCCGTTGCGGCGGCGGGCCGTCGCCCCGGTACGGCCCCAGGCAGACCCAGCCGGACACCCGACCGCTCTCGTCCACCGCCACCAGGTCGCTCACCCGCCCGCGCGGGCGGCCGAACCAGGAACGCCGCTGCCGCGCGTCCTGTTCGGCCGACATGGCATCCAGATAGGAGCGCGGCACGATCTCCGCGTAGGCGGACCGCCAGCCCGCCACGCGGATCGTGCTCACGGCGGGGATGTCCGCCTCCGTCATCTCGCGCACCGACACCATCCCGGCACCGTAGCCGAAGGCACACCGCCCGTGCGGTGGATTTCCTGCGAACGCCGCGGTCGGGACAGGCAGGGGGCGTCCGCCCCGTCAGGCCGTGTTGCGGTTGGTCAGTGGGGTGTTGGGGTCTGTGGTGAGGGCTATGGCCAGGGCCGTGATGGCGCCTATGCGGCGGTCGGTCAGGGAGTAGACGTGGTGGCGGCCCTGGCGGCTGGAGCGGACTATGCCGGCCAGCTTCAGTTTGGCCAGGTGCTGGCTGACGGCGGGCAGCGCGGCGTCCACCCGGTCGGCGATGCGGGAGACGTCACTGTCCGCCTCCAGCAGGGTGTGCACGATGTGCAGCCGTACCGGCGAGGCGAGGAGCCCGAAGGCCTCCGCCGCCTGTTGCAGCGTGGTGTCGGTCAGCCCCTCGGCTCTGTCATCCGGCATCGTCCCCGTCCCCCCTTCGCCACCGTCGCCCGGTCCTCGACGTCCGCCTCACGGCGCCGAGTTGGGGACGTCGGGGCTGGCCGCGTAGGCCTCGCTCGGTGTCATCGGGACGCCGTTGACCTCGACCGTCTTGAACGTGCTGACCTGGGCGCACGAGGAGGAGCCCGCGTTCTGCGCGTTGGCGCCCTGCACGGCGGCCTTGGTGTCGGCGGGGGCGGGCTTTCCTCCGCCTGCGCCGGCGGGGTAGGTGGTGCCGCTGCTCCAGTCGGAGCCGATCAGCACGGTCACCCCGGACACACCGCTGTCCTGGTGCAGGGCGCTGCTCGGGATGCGCAGCGCGCTCGCCACGGCTTGGGCCTCGGCCTGTTTGCCGGCCGGGTATCGCACGGTGGTGGTGGAGGTGGGTGCGGGGGCGTTGGCGGAGCCGGTCTGGGGGCTGAAGCCGTCGCCCACCAGCGCGGTGGCGATGTCGGAGGCGCGGCCGGTGATGCCGCCGCCGTTCTCCACCGTGACGGCGATCTGCGCGTCGGGCACGGCGGGCGTGGTGGAGGGCGCGGACGAGGCGGTGGCTCCCGCGGCGGCCGACTTGCCACCGCTGCCCGTGGTGAGCGACTGGTCGTTGGCGATGGTGTTCAGCAGGTTCTGCGCGGAGGGGGCCACGATGACGCGGTCCTGGTTGTTGGGATCCGGCTCGGTCTGCATGGTGGTGAAGGTGATGCGGTCGGAGGGGACTTTGTTGAGGTCGTCGGCGAAGCCGAGGAGTTTGGTGATGCTGTCCAGGCCGGTGTCGACGGTCAGTGCTTTGGTGGCGGCGTTGGCGAGGCCGTACAGGTCGGACGGGTTGGTCAGGGTGCCCGCGCTCTTGAGGGTGCGGACCATGGAGGAGAGGAAGATGTGCTGGGCGACCGTGCGGCCCAGGTCGCTGCCGGTGCCGAAGCCGTGCCGGGAGCGCAGGAACTCCAGGGCGGAGACGCCCTTGAGGGTGTGGGTGCCCTTCGCCAGCTTCAGGTGCGAGTAGGTGTCGTAGACGTTGCTGTCGACGCAGACCGGCACACCGCCGATGGCGTCGGACATGTTCACCACGCCGCCGAAGTCGACCATCATGAAGTGGTCGATGGGTATCCCGGTGAGCTGGTGAACCGCGGCGACCTGGCACGAAGGGCCGTGCTCCAGCGCGCTGTTGATCATTCCGGTCTGCGCCGGGACCTGCTGGCCGGTCTTGGAGTCGGTGCAGGAGGGCAGTTGGGTGACGGTGTCGCGCGGCACGCTCATCACGGTGGCGTTGGAGCGGTCGGCCGACACGTGCAGGACCATTTCGACGTCGGCGTTGGCACCGCCGTCGTTGCAGTCCCCGCCGAGCTTGCAGTCGGCCGCGGTGTCCCGCGCGTCCGAGCCGATCACCAGCACGTTGATGGG
>NZ_JAINVZ010000045.1 GCF_019890615.1 Streptantibioticus parmotrematis
CGGTCACGAAGAAACTGCTGTCGCAGGTGGTGCTCGACGTTCAAGCCACTAACGCGGCACGTGCCACGCGCAGGCAACGCCAGGGCGGACTAGCCACCTAGCGCAGTGCTGCGGCGTTGGCGCCGCAGCTCCGCGGGCTGCTCGTGTTCAAAAGACCGCAATCGCGGCCCCGGCTTCGGGGCGCCCTCATTCCTGTCTGCCGCGAAGGACCATGCCCGTGCAATCCCCCCATCCAGCGCCTGTGCCTGTTCGCCTTGCACCCGTCGCGCAGGAGCTGACCGGTTCCTGGATTCGCAGGATGACCGCCGAATTCGGGCTATCGGCCCAGGACCTGCTGCGAGCAGCCCTGGACGGTCCGTACGGTGTTCACGTGACGGGCACACCAAAAACCGGACTGGAACTGTTCCTCAACGCACCCGCACAGGCAGCTCTGGCCCAGTTCACCGGCACACCCCTGTCCCGGCTCACTGCCCTGCTGCCCAGCCTCGCCCTTTGCCACAGCCGTCTGGAAGATGCCCTGCTCCGGCGGGCCACCTGGTACACGCCGGGCACGGCGTGGGTGGCGGCCTGCCCACCATGCACCGGACGGGCCTGGCTGGCGGGGCCCGGCGTGCTGGTGTATCCGGGGGCTGCCGGGCATATCTGCCGTCGCCACCGGCGCTGGCTTCTCGCACGCGCTGGGCAACCAGCGGGCATCGCACTGCAGAGCCTACCCGAAGTCCTTGCGGCCCATCGGCGTCATGTCTCTCTCGTACGGACGCATCCGCGCGGCGGGGAGGTGGTGGCCTTCGCCGCGGCGGTGGTGTGGTCGTGGCAGGTACAGCGATGGAGATCCGAGCCGGTCTGGCAGGACCGTGTACGCCGACTCGCCGCGGTCACGGGGTGCCCGCCGGCGGCCATCGTGCCTCATGCGCTGCTGGCCTATCCGGAAGTGATTGCCGTCGCCCGGCTGCTCGGGGGCAGCCGCTGGCAGCGTCACCTGCGCGGGAGCTTCGCCACCGGGGGCGCTGCCGCCGCCGAGAGGCTGTTCCTCCAAGAGGTTGGCCTCCGCATCGGCAGACCGTGGCTCGCGGACTGGCTGGGTGCCTATAGCCGTGCCCGTGGCCGCGAGGCCGCACGAGCCGATCCGCTTCGGCAGTGGCTACTTACCGTGGCAGACGGCATCAGCGATGACCGCTTATGGATGGTGGACCAGGCCGTGGCACGGCCTGCCGAGTACAGCGACCGCGCGGCTCTCCTCGGCGACGGCCGTACTCGCGCCTTGTCGGAGCAGGCCAAAGCAGCCTTCTTGACCAGCGGGTGGGAACCCCTCCCCCCGCAACGACCGGGGAGAGCACCGTACCGGTGACGCCTCCTTCACGGCGGCTTCATCCGCTACCAGTTCGGCGCATGCCGCGCAGCATCGCCGACCGTGGACCGCCACGAGCGGTTCTTCCCCCGCGTTTCCTCGCCCTTTCCTCAACGCTCGCAAGGAGAGACACATCATGCCGCTGATCAGCCCCGAATACGCGGGCCAGTTACTGAAGGAACTGACGAAAGGCTGCCCCATTCCTGCAGCCCCTGCAGAAATGGCCCGCTACGCTTTCCAGACAAGTGACCACGTGCTCATCGGAGACGTCGCCGTCCGCGGCTACAAGCACAAGAACCGGTGGCGGCTGGACGAACGGGACATCCGCAAAGCCGGCGAACGGCTGGCCTCGCTCGCGATCGATCTCGACGATCTGGTCGACGCCCGTCCCCTACCCACCGACCGCGGACGCACGTGGCGTTTACAGATCACGAACTGGTTCGACCACGTCGCCTACGAGGACCAGACCGCCAACGGCTGCCACTGCGAAGGCCAACAACCATGCGACCGCACCCGCCCCAACCAGCATGGACTGGGGTGCGGTGCAACCTGGGAGGCGGTCGAAGCACGCTACGGCGAGGAGAGCATCGCCTCCACCCGCCCGCTGCCGCTACTGACGTGGTCCGGCACGATCTGGATGGTCCCGCGTGCCTACGCCGCCCTTCTCGACCGGGCCGAGCAAATCGCTGCCCAGTTCGCCGAAAAAGTCGCCTGCTGCAGCCGGTGCGGTGCCCAAGGAGACATCTGGGAATGGCGCTCCTCCAGCACTGCCGGCTACACCACTTTGTGTCCCTCATGCACCAGCGCCGCCGCCCGCCGGTACAAAGGTCATCTGCGGGGCAGGCAGTACAAGTCACTTCCGAAGAAGTCGCAACCGGATGCATTTCTGTGCGTCTTGTGCCCCAGCCCGCGGCAGGCCATGTACTGGGACCACTGCCACGAGCACGGCTTCGTCCGCGGTCCGGTATGTGCCAGCTGCAATACGTACGAAGGTGGCGGCTACCGGTTCATCAACCGCCCGGGCGCGGCGCAGCACCTCTTGGAGTGCAACGGCTGCCGTCGTGAAGGTACGGTGCCGCCGCGGCACCAACCGGACGTCGTGCTTCGCACATTCGTGCTCGACCCTCACGATGCATGTAAGCAGCCGCCTCCATATCCGTGGGGCGCAGTGGAGGGAGACGGGTCGATCCGCTTCCGTCTCCATTGCTGGTGCACCACGTCGTCCCACCAGTGGGAACAGGTCGTGCCTGCCTCCAAAGTCGGGTCTCTGGTAAGTGATTTCGTGGCCAAGGCTCTGGCATCAGAGACCGATGCCACTGACCAGGAATCCGCCTGACGTCCCAACGTCGCTCTGCTAGTCCGGTTCCTACGCTTATCCCGGCCGAGGCATCTGCCCCGGCCGAGGCTCTCCGAGCAGAGTGGTGCGCTCTTCATACCGGCCACGCACTTGACCAGTCGATTCCCGGGGTCGCCACCGGGTTACGCCGTAGCGCCAAGAAGCAAAGAGGGAATCGGGCGGAAATCGATGCTTTGGAGGCGGTCCTGCAGGTGACACCCCTTCCAGGGGAAACGACGTGGTCTTTTCTGCACCGGGTGGCGTCCGCCTACCGGCTGCAGGTTGCCGACCTGACGGCATGGTGGCACTGGGCAAGTCCCGTGCGTCAAAGACGTGGGGTGCGTCCCAACGGTGAGGTGCTCCTCGACACAGTGGCGCAGGGGCAGTTGGCTGGCTGGTGCCGTGTGCCAGCCGGCCATCTCACGCGGGCGTTGCCGTCCTGGACGGCAGGTCCGCTGGAGCTGGCTGGCCGTGGCGGAGACGGGCGGGGGTGGGCGAGGTGGCGGTCGGGGGCTTCGCCGTGGGGACCGGTGGTGTTCGGCTGCAGGCTGTGCGCGGCTCGGCGTGGCAGCGGTGGGGCGCCGGTCTGGGCGTACCGGCCACGGTGGCGACGGCTGTGTGTGCGGCATGGCCGGTGGCTGCTGGAGGTGGGCGAAGGACATCTGGTGGAGTTCGTTGACGCCGAGAATCTGGCGATGGAGTTGATCCGGGCGCAGCGTCAGTGGGTCCGGGTGGAGCGGATAGGACAGGCGGCTGACGCGACACCCCGTGAGGTGTTCGGGCTGGTTCGTGCGGTGGTGTGCGGGTGGTGGGATCGGAAGGAGTTCTGGGAGCGGGGGGCGATATGGGGGCCGCGTCTGGAGCGTCTGACGGCCGCTACGCGCCGGTGGTGTCCGGATACGGCGGGCTGGGGCGTTGAGCAGTGGCGTCTGCTGGTACGGGACGTGGTGATGTTCCCGGAGATTGTCGCGGTAGCGGAAACCCTGGTGAACCCGCGGATGCAGCAGCTGGCCGCCGAGAACGGTTCGGGAGCTCTGGTGCGCGGCCGGGGTAGCGGTGAGCGGTTTGCTGCCGCCTTGGGTAAGCAGCTGGGACGGGAGTGGCTGGTTGAGCTGGAAGCGGACGACCATGGCGGGCCATTGGCGTCCTGGGCTCGCGCGGTGGTCCGTGAGCAGGGCAGCCCGGCGGGGGCGCCGGTGCGGCAGGGGCGATTGGGGCGGTGGTGGGTGCACAGCGCGCACCGGCCGGTCCAAATAGGAATGGGTCTGCGACGGCTGGCAGACCCTCTGAGCGCAGGTTCGGGCGCACGTGAGGGTTCGGGTGCGGCAGGAGCTGGCGAACCGGCGGCACGGAGAAACACGCGGGCAGAGGTGAGGGGGCCGTGGCGGGCTGGGCAAGGCCGGGGCTTGGAGCAGCGGCATGCACAGTTGTTTGCCGAAGGCCTCGAGCAGGCTCGTCTTCATGTGGAGCGGTTCGGGCATCTGGCCGTCGCGCACGCTGAGGGGCGGGTGCAGGAGGGGTTTGATCTGGGTCGGTGGCTGGCCAACCGCCGTGCGCATGCGGCGTCGCTGACCATGGAACAAGCGGAGCAGCCTCGGTGCCTGGATGCATGGTGGAACCCTCCCTGGCCCCTCGACTGGCAGCGCGCCTGGCATCGGGCTCGCATCCACGTACACGAGCAGGGGCCGGTACACGGCGGCGACAACCTGATGGGGCTGCCGTGCTGGCTTCAGCGGTGGCTGCGCCACCAGATCACCCACTACGAACAATTGCACGATGGCCAGCAGACGCTCCTGGCCGAGCTTGGTCTGACCACGAGCGAGGTAGAACGGTTCCACGCCTGGCCCGGACGGCGGCGTCCGACCGCCGACGGCCTGGCTGTCGCCCGTGCCTACGCCGCCCGCCACGGCCACCTCGCCGTGTCCCAACCCCTCGTCGTTGAGTAGGTGTTTTTGAAGCTTCGCCTCAGGCCCCTCGTTCCTGATCATTAGGCTGTCGGCATGGCTGAGGGCGAGAGCGCGGCGGTTGTCGAGACTGACATCGATAACCTAGGCGGGTCCAAGACCCGTGTATGGGTGGAGCGGAGCCTTCGTCCTGGAGACCGGGTATGTGCTGTGGCAGCGCTGCGAGGGGGCTGGACATCGCAGATGCGTCGCCTCGATGTTGAGGGCGAAGGTGAGCCGTACTCCCTCGTGCTTCGGTCTTTCGTGAAACCGTTCTTCGTAAAGCACGCCCTGGGACTGCTGACGCGGGAAGCGGACATCCTCCGTCTGCTCGCGGACACGAACGTGCCAGCCGCTCGTCTTCATAGCGTTGATGCGGCAGCTGAACACTGCGACCATCCGTCGCTGCTGATGTCGTTGCTTCCAGGGCGTCTGAGACTGGACGGGGAGGACATCGAGCGGAAAACAGAGCTCCTGGCCCGGCAGTTGGTGGCGATCCACGGGTTGCTCGTCCCAGAAGGAGCCCGACCGCGCACCTATCAGGCGTGGACCAGCCCAGAGCGGGTGCGGCTTCCCGAGAACTCGAAACAGCCGGAAGTGTGGCAGCGTGCCGTGGATGTGATCCGACAGCCGCCTCCGGCCTACCGGCCTCGCTTCCTGCACCGGGACTTCCACCCCGGGAACGTGCTCTTCGCGGGAGAAGGAGCCGATCTGACGATCACGGGTGTCGTCGACTGGGTGGAAACGTCATGGGGACCCGCTGACCTAGACGTGGCCCACTGCTCCACTGCGCTTGTTCTGCTCCACGGAGTGCCCGCCGGAATGCAGCTTGCGGATCACTACATCGCAGCCGGCGGAACCCTCAGCGACGACCCTGCTGATCACCTGTACTGGCGTGTGCTGGATGCGCTGGCCTTTGCACCGGACGCGGAGAAGGTCGCCGAGCCCTGGCGGGAACTCGGGAGGGAAGATCTGACCTCAGCCGTTCTCGCCCAGCGCCTGGAGGAGTACCTCCAAGCGCTCTTCAGCCAGTACGGCTGAGGACTCGATGGTCAGCGTCGTCCGGCGGCAGCCTGCGCTGCTGGTGTCCTAGTGATTCGAAGCGCTCACCGAGGCCGAGAGGCGCACGCGCTCCGACGCGCTCATCGAGGCCATTCACGACTGGCTCAATGAGAGGCGGCGCCAGCACGGGACGAACGACGTGTCGGAGGCCGGCGCCGAGTAGGGCCACCGTCATCCAGCTGTCGGCGTCTTCCGTGTCCACTGGCTCGTGCGCGGATTCTTGCGGGTGAGACGCCGGGTCATCATGGTGATGAGTGCCCAGTTCAGGTGTGCTTCGGAGTGCTGGGGCAGGCGTTCGTAGTCGCGTGCGTTGCGGCGGGCGTTCATGCGGCCACCGGCTCGCCTACATACCCGCGCCCTACCGCATGGACGAGGACCTGGTCCGCGTCGAACCCCTGCTGGACGTCGTCGATATCTACGTGGCGGACGCCCCCACCAGCATGGTGCTGCACTCGGCCGTCCGCTTCGACTACGACCCCGTCTCCGCCGCCCCGGGGCACCCGGCCGCGCACCTGACCATCAACTCGGCGCACTGCCGGATCGCCTGCGCCGCGCCGATGCACGTGGGGCGGTTCGCCGACTTCGTTTTCCGGCACTTCTATGCGGATCTGTGGACGGCGCACCGCGGCTACTTCACCGGAGGCGCCACCCGCCATATCGGCGAGCGCACCCTCACTGACGACGACCGCACCAGCCCCCACCTGATGTGGAACTAGGCTCTGAGCAGCCTTGAGATGCGGGTCATCTGCGGCGTGAGCGCTGGGCCATTCTGCAGGATCCCCGGCAAAATCCATCTATAAACTACGCATAGACACGTCGACCATCACATCTACACTCACCAACCCAGACTGAACCCCCACCACTCCAAAAACCGAAAAAAGTTCACAAACACTGAAAACACGACTACCTCGCCGACCAGCGACACACCACTCACGCCCGAACCTGACCATCAGGTAGCTCACGCCCCGCCTTCTCGGAGGCCCGGCGCCCCGGCGCGTCCCGGTAGGAACTCACCCACCTCAAAAACATGCGCGCGCTTCTCTCGAGCGCTCACACTGGGACTCCCGCCCCGGATGCTCCCCGCAGACGCAACTCCGACCGCAGGAACAGCCTTTGGATGCGCGCCGCAGCGTGTGTCGGACGGACGAGCTGCGACCTCCGCGCTCAAGCCGCCGCTGGGGGGCCTCACGGCACCCGACGTGGAGTTGCTGTGCCCTACCGACGGAAGCCTCGCCCGGGATCGCGGACGCTGTGGGTGCCGAAGGGCTCGAACCAGGCGGCCGCCCTGAGGTCGCCCACACCCATGGACTGGTTCGCTGAGTCCTCCGGGTCTGCGATGCCGCCGAGTTTCGGGTCGAAGAGCATTAGGACGTCGTGGTCCTGGAACAGCAGATCGGAACAGTCGTCCCATCTGTAGTCGTCGCCGTGTTCGGGGAGCGTGTGGTGGGGGTCCGTGGGAGAGCGGTCTTCCAGGTGGGTGGGGGCATCCTCAATGGCCAGGTGCAGGGCCATCTCCTCTGCGGTGCAGGTGGGTTCGGGCCACTTGCCCCGGGCGAGGTCTGCGGCCAGGTCGTCGAAGGCGCGCGCCATGCGCCGCCGCCATCGGTGGTCGGCCGTCCAGGTGAGCGGAGGCAGCCGGTCGAAGACTTCCCAGGTGGTGGCGTTGGCGTCCGGCAGGAACTGGTCCCCCAGGCGGTGTGCGTCGTCGTAGGCCTGGTCTGCGAGGAGAACCAGGGCGGTGTGGAGCAGGTCGGCGGTGCGGGGGGTGAGCTGCCAGCCGCACTCCTCGCAGTCGGGGTCCTCGCCCTTGCAGGGGCAGTCCCGGACGGCGAAGAGGGCGGCGAAGTTCGGCGTCTGCTCACCGGCTGTGGGCCTTTTGCGCTGCTGGCGCAGGCGCCAGCCGTGGACGAACCGGGTGACGACGGGCGCTGTGCTCCAGTCGGCCAGTTCGTCGCCGTCTTCGATGCTCAGCACCTCTGCCGAGCTTTGGTCTTCCAGCGTCTGGCTGCCGGTGACGTCGCTGTCCTCGGTGAGGGTGATCACGGCGCCGGTCAGGTCGCGTGGGTCGTCGTCGCCGAGTTCGGACGCCGGCAGCGGCTCCCAGCCTCGACGGGCAGCGGCGTGAAGGAGCGCGTCTTCGTCGGTGATGTGGAACTCGCGCAGGTGGGTGATCCGCACGACCTTCCCCGGCAGGTCCTTAAGCCGCGGATGGCCCGCCATTGCGGACGCTGCCGAGGAATCCGGTTCGTCGTCGAACGGCTCCGAGTCCGGGTCCGTCGCCGTGAGCAGGGTGCCGGGTTCTGCGGGCCAGGTCCCGCTCGCGGCTCGCGTGACGGCCTGGCGCAGGGAGCTGGCCGGTGCTTCCGGCATCTGAGCCGTGAGAGCGGTCAGTTCGTCGTCGACGGCTGCGGCGTCACGCAGCGCCAGGACCCGGCGCAGAATGCCTGTCGCCTCGAAGGCGTGCTCGGGGTTTTTGCAGGTCAAAACGGCGGTCAGGGAACTGGGTCCGTAGTCGTGCGCCAGCAGGGCCAGCACGCGGCTCTTGCTGGCGGTGTGTTCGCACAGGAAGTCGATGGCCCGGACCACGGACAGCGATGACGTCATCGCGGGACTCCAAAAGGGGAAGAACGCGGGGGCGCACCGGACGGGCGGCGCACGCGCACAGACAGGAACCCGCTGGTGGACACGGTGCGGCCGCGTCCCCGGACGGTGAAAGAGGCAAGTTGGTGTCCTCGCTACGAACGAAGACCCGGACTCGGCTGACACAGACACTACCCGCACCTGGCGGCGCGTACCCCGGACATCGGCAAAAGAGCGGGATCTGCTGGGGCACCGCCACCGCCCGCCAAAGGTCAACTCTGGGCTGTCGCAAGCGAAAGAGCAGCACGCTGCGGTAGGAGGTCGTGCAGCGTCTGTACCGACGGCGCGATGCATCACCCCGGCCGAACAGATTGGCTCCATCGTCCTACGGCTGCTGACCGACCTGGACGGTGAAACGCAAGGGAAGGCCCTCAAGATCTTCTTCATCATGCCGTGGCGCCACGAGGGCTGGCAGCCAGGCGACCGGCCGGGCCAATGCGGGCACCGTAACCCTGGCAGCGTGCACGACCAGGACCGCCATGGCTAGCAAACCCGCTGCGCTCCCTTCTAGCCCGACACCTCTAACCAGCACAAACCCCGCACCCGCTATAGCAGGCGGCGTGAGAATGACCTGGCCTTGTCACCCATGTCAGCAACAGGTGAGCACCATCCATCATTGCCAACTACCCGATCCCCTTCATGCGCAGGTGAAGACGCAGCTGATGGTGCAGGAGAAGGCGCGGCCCCGATCACGCCTGTCGGTCCGGCTGGATCGGGATGTGACCACTCCTCGTAGGGCGGCATGGTCCGGACGTGTCTGTGCCGAACGCAGGGCCGCGCACATTCGGGGCCGCGGCGCGGTCTCGGTCGGTCAGGGCACGGCGGTGGCGACCTGACCGGTCGGGCGCGTGCCGTCGTAGGCGTAGACGTGGACCTCGACCGACGTGTCGGGCTCCTCCGGGACGAGGGAGAGCGCGACAACGCAGCCGGCGGCGTCCCGGCGACCGTGCGCACCCGTATGGAGGAGGCAGGCGAGACGACAACCGTACGGCCGTGGGGGCAACCGGCGGAGACCGAGACGACGCGGGGCGGCGGACCGCCGTCGTGCCGGACGCTGCGGACGGGAAGCCGGGAGGCGGCCGGAGCGGCGGGCGTGCCCCGGGTGCATCTGCTCAAAGACACCGTGCCAGTCCCCTCGGCGCCGCTCCAGAACATGATCCCGCACAGCTTCAGCGGGGGCGCGCCACTGCGGATGTCCGGCCCGGAGCAGCCAGCGGCTCCGGCAGCCACCAGGGCCACGCAGACGGCTGACAGCGTGGTGCGGCCACGGCGGCGCCGCGGAGCTTGGGCCATCGGCGTCTCCTCGTACGGATCGGCGCTTCACGCGCGGTCGGTCCTTGCGAGCGCACGCAGCACGGCTGCCCACCCTCGGCCTGGCCCTGCCCCCGCGCGTCCTGGTCGCCTGCACCACCATGGAAGGCCGCAGCATCGAACAGTGAACCAGCTGCGCCGGAACCGGAAAGGCTCCTGGCCAGACACACCGCGGCACACAGCCGGGTACCTATCCTGAAACGATGACTCGCGTGGAACCCGTGCTCGGCTGCAATCACGCAGACGGCGCCTTGACCCTGGTGACCCTCCCGTACGCCTTCACGCAGGACACTCTGCTGACCTCCGATGAGTTCCTGCGGCGCGCCAAGGAGTACGGGCACCGTCTGAGCCTGGACGTCCTGCAGGAACTGCACAACCGCCGGCTGCTGGTCCCGCTCTACCGGGTGTGCGACAACGCTGTCGAGGGCCGACGCATCTCGGTGGCCACAGCCGGCAGCGGGAACGCACGCGGATGGGTCATGGCTGCTGACGCCGAAGGACGGTTGCGGGATGCCGCCGGCGAGGGCTACTCCGTGGCGTAGCCCTACGCTAGGCCGGCGGATGAGGACCGACAATGGTGGAACGGGTTCGTGTACTCCTCCTGGCAGCTGCTGACGCTGCGTCAGGCACTGAGCCGGTACGAGTTCGCCCGACTCGGTTTCGTCCAGCCCAACGGTCGGCCTCTCGCCGATCAGCAGCGCTTGGTCCGGGTGTTGTGCGCACTGTCGACCCGTTACCTTCCGGGTGTCCTCGGGCAGGTGAGCATGCCGCCGGACGCCGACGAGTTGGACCTCCGCCGGTATCGGGCCTCCACGAACACGCTGGACTTGCTCACTCAGGCGAGCTTCGCCCCGGTACGCCTTGCGGAGACGGCAGATGGCCTGCTCGCGCAAGCTCATGACGATCCGTTGCGGGACTGGCTGCCGTTGATCCGCTATGCCGGATACCGGCAGGGCTGGTCCAAGCTTCGTGGGCGGTCACTGGAGAACATGTGGCGTCGCGTCGCCGCGGAGATCCTCCTGCAAGCCCACGAGGACCTCACTGCGGACGGACACCTGGCCCCTCTGCCCGATTTGACGGGCGCGGCATGCTGGAGTGCAGCACGACCGGTTGACGCCCCGTCACGGGGACGCCGAATCCTTGGAGCGCGCCCTTGCTGAGCGCGGGCTGTCGCCACGGCCGAAGGTCCTGCTCCTGGTCGAGGAAGAGACCGAGCTGTACCACGTGCCCCCTCTGCTCAGCGAGCTCGGCCTGCGCACTCCGCAGGATGTACGCGTGCAACGCACCAAGGGTTCGAAGGTCAATCCGCACCTGATTGTCCGCTACAGCATCGCCCCGCGCATCTCGGCAAGGGCTGGCTCCTCGACGCATCAGGACGCCGCCATCGGCCAGGACGTCCTCGACCTGATGGTCAACATTCAGGTGTGGGGACGCGACAAGTACGAGCTGGCCAACTTCACCGACGACGAGTTGGCCCCCGCCATCACCGCTATCGCCATACGGCAGGGACATCCCGCCGAATGCCACGACTGGCAGGAGCGGCTGCGCCAAGAACTCCAGGCAGCCAGAGCTGTCCACCAGGACATCAAGGTCCCGCTGATGCGGCTGCGGCTGCGCCTGGAGAAGGTGGAACTCGCCCACGCACTGTGGCCGGTACTGCTGGCCAAGTGCGAAGCGGAGCTGGCCGCTTCCACTGTGGGGAGTCCCTCACCCGCGCTCGTGCGAAGGGAAAACTCTAGCCGCCTACTCCCAGGCCCCAAGCGGCCGGTCCGGGGGCCCGGGAGCGGTGGATCCGGCTCCGATAGGATCGCGCGCGAGGACAGCGGACCACAGTTTCAGGGGATCGGGTAAGCATGCACATCGTGGGTGTCCATGGCATCTGGCAGGGAAACACCAACGCCATGAAGCTCTCCGCCGACTGGAGCGGGGCCCTGGCCCGGGGGCTGCGGCGGTATCACGGGGCGCACTGCCCGATCCCGCCCCTGATGGTGTCCCACTACGGGCGCCTGTTCCGCGGTCAGGCGCAGCATCTGGGCCCCGGCGAGGACGAGACGTGGGTGGACGAGAGCCTGGTCACGGACGAGGAGGAAGCCTTCATCCTCGACACGCTCGATCCCTACCTGCCGGACGGCGTGGACACCGCTTCCCTGCCCGTCGACACCCTCGGTCTCGGAATCCCCTATGTCTCACGCCAACTCGCCCACGTGCTGGTGGCCGTCGACCAGAAAGCGGGCCGGGGCACGGGACAGTGGCTGCTGCGGATCATCCGGCAGGTCTACCGCTACCTCCACGACGATGACGGCTACGGCTCCCCCATCCGAGACCTGGTCGCCGCGGAGCTGCACCGTCCCGGGCCGCGCGTGATCATCGCCCACTCCCTGGGCAGTGTCATCGTGTTCGACATTCTGACACACCAGGACATCGGTCCCGGCCCGGACGGCCTGCAGTACCTGGTCACCTGTGGCTCGCCGCTGGCCTGGCCGACCATTCGCCGCTCCCTGGGCCACGACGGGCTTCTTCGGATCCCGCAGGGAATCCAGTGGCTCAACCTCCACGCCGCCGGCGACGTGGTCGCGCAATCACGCGGCCTGGCCCACGTAGCACCGGACGTACACGACGAAGCTGTCCGCAACGGCGTCGCCGAACCGCATTCCGTCGTGCGCTACCTTGCCCAGCAACCACTCGCGGACCTGATCGCCAAGGCCGCCACCGGCTGAGCAACCGTACTGCCGAGCCCGCATCTCTTAGAACTCCTAACGAAATGAGATGAAGGATTGCCTCAGGTCGGGCGAAGATCGCTCGGTACTCGCCGACGGAAGGGCAGCTATGGGCGACAGCCTCCCGAGGGAGCTCATCTC
>NZ_JAINVZ010000046.1 GCF_019890615.1 Streptantibioticus parmotrematis
GTCGCCGAGCACTACGGGATGATCGTCTCCGTCCACGACCTCAAGCCCGACCTGCCCGGCGACGCCGCGATGGCCCGCGACCGCATCCGGGCCGGCACCATGGGCGCCGAGGACGTGCTGCACGACCTGGGCGCGATCGGCATCACCTCCTCCGACGCCCAGGGCATGGGCCGCGCGGGCGAGACGGTGCGCCGCACCCTCCAGATGGCCGCCAAGATGAAGGCCGAACTCGGGCCCATGGAGGGCGACGGGCCGCACGACGACAACGCCCGCGTCCTGCGCTACATCGCCAAACTGACCATCAACCCGGCCATCGCGCACGGCCTGTCCCATGAGATCGGCTCGATCGAGACCGGCAAGCTCGCCGACATCGTGCTGTGGTCGCCGCGGTACTTCGGCGCCAAGCCGCAGCTCGTGCTGAAGTCCGGCTTCCCCGCCTACGGCGTCACCGGCGACCCCAACGCGGCCACCGACACCTGCGAACCGCTCGTGCTGGGACCGCAGTTCGGGTCCTACGGGGCCACCGCCGCCGACATCTCGGTGGCCTTCGTCGCGGGCGCCGCGGCCGACGGTGGCGACGACCGGATGCCGACCCGCCGCCGCAGGGTCGCCGTGCGCGGCACCCGGGGGATCGGCCCCGGGGACCTGGTGCTCAACTCCCGCACCGGCAGCGTCGACGTCGACCGCGACAGCGGCCTGGTCACCCTCGACGGCGACCCGCTGCGCTCCGACCCGGCCGACCGGGTCTCCCTCAACCGCCTCTACTTCCTGTGACCTCGACGCCTCGTCGGGCCGCCCCGCGTACTCCCGTTAAGGAACGATCCATGACCGTACTGCCCGCCGCCGACGGCTTCCGGATGCCCGCCGAGTGGGCGCCGCACGCCCGGACCTGGATGGCCTGGCCGTCGCCCAGCGTCACCTTCGACTCGGCCGACGACCTGGCCGCCTCCCGCGCGGCCTGGGGCGCGGTGGCCCGGGCGGTGCGCCGCTTCGAACCGGTCACCGTGGCCGCCGCGCCCGGTGACGCGGCCGGGGCGCGGGCACTGCTGGGCGCGGACATCGACGTCGCCGAGATCCCGTTGAACGACGCGTGGATGCGCGACATGGGCCCCACGTTCCTGGTCGGCGGGGGAGGGCTCGCCGCCGCCGACTGGGTCTTCAACGGCTGGGGCGCGCAGGACTGGGCCCGCTGGGACCTCGACGGCGAGGTCGCGGGCCACGTCGCCGCGCTCGCCGGGGCCCGCGTCTACTCCTCGAAGCTGGTCAACGAGGGCGGCGGCATCCACGTCGACGGCGAGGGCACCGTGCTGCTCACCGAGACCGTCCAGCTCGACCCGGGCCGCAACCCCGGCTGGACCCGCGAGGAGGTCGAGGAGGAACTGCACGCCCACCTCGGCACCTCCAAGGCGATCTGGCTGCCGCGCGGGCTGACCGCCGACTACGGGCGCTTCGGCACCCGCGGCCACGTGGACATCGTCGCCGCCTTCGCCCGCCCCGGCGTCGTCGTCGCGCACAGCCAGCAGGACCCGGCCCACCCCGACTTCGAGGTCTCCCGCGAGGTCATCGGCAGGCTGCGGGCCTCCACCGACGCCCGCGGCCGCGCCCTGGAGGTCGTCGAGCTGCCCGCGCCCACCGTGCTCGAAGCCGACGGGGAGTGGGTCGACTACTCTTACGTCAACCACTACCTGTGCAACGGCGGCGTCGTGCTGTGCGCCTTCGACGACCCGGCGGACGAACGGAACGCGGAGATCTTCGCGAAGCTGTTCCCCGAGCGCGAGGTGGTCCTCGTCGACGCGCGTGAGATCTTCGCGCACGGCGGCGGCATCCACTGCATCACCCAGCAGCAGCCCCTGGTGTGAGGACGCCGGGGCGGCGAACCCGAAAGGTCCGGCCTTGTCAGCACCGGCCGCCCGCCCGAGGCGACGCATGAAGCAGCCCCGCGAACAGGTGATGGCCGCCGCCATGGCGGCCATCGCCGACCGCGGGCTCGCCGAGCTGACCATCGCCGGGCTCGGCCGCGAGGTCGGCATGAGCAGCGGCCACATCCTCTACTACTTCGGCAGCAAGGACGAACTGCTGCTCCAGACGCTGGAGTGGAGCGAGGAACAGCTCGGGATCGAACGCCGCTCCGCGCTGTCGAAGCCGGTCCCGGCCCGCGAGCGCATCGACGCCTTCGTCGACCTCTACCTGCCGGACCGCCCGCGCGACCCGCGCTGGGTGCTGTGGGCCGAGGTGTGGAACCGCTCGCAGCCGGGCGAGGACGCCCTGCGCCGGCAGCTGGAGCTGGAACTGGTCTGGCACCGCGACCTGGTCGCGCTGGTCGCCGAGGGCATCTCGCGCGGCGAGCTGCGCGCCGTGGACCCCGAGCGCTTCGCGGTACGGGCACGGGCGCTGCTCGACGGATTCGGCACCCATCTGGTGGTCGGCCTGCCCGGCACCGACCGCGCCGAAATCCTCGGCCACGTAAAGGAGTTCCTGGACGACGCTCTGCTGTGAGCAACCGGCGGGCAAAGGGTCGGCCAAGGATCTACGCGCGTCATTCCCCATCTGGCACTCGTTCATATCGTGGACACGCGAGCGCATTACCCATGCACCCGTTCCTTGCGGACCCCCACCCAGGAGGAAGCGTGCTGCGATCCCGCGTCATCACCACGTCCCTGGCCGCCTGTGCCGCGCTGGCACTGGCCGCCCCCTACTCGTCGGCAGCGTCCGGCTCGTACTCCCTGATCGTCCAGCCCGACCAGGGCATCGCCCCGATCGACTCGATCATCAACTCGGCGGCCAAGAGCATCGACCTGACGATGTACGAGCTGTCCGACACCACCACCGAGCAGGACCTCGCCGCCCGCGCCAAGGCCGGCGTCACCGTCCGCGTCATCCTCGACCAGCGCGAGAAGTCCACCAACCAGGCCGCCTACACCTACCTCAAGGACAACGGCGTCGGCGTCGTGTGGTCGAGCACCACGTACTACTACACGCACGAGAAGTCGATGGTGATCGACGGCACCGAGGCCGTCGTGATGAGCGGCAACATGACCTCCGAGTACTACTCGGCCGACCGCAACTACTCCGTCACCGACACCGACAGCGCGGACGTCTCGGCCATGGAGACCGTCTTCAGCGCCGACTACGCCCACAAGGCGGTCACCCCCGGCGACGGCGACCACCTCGTGTGGTCCCCGACCGACTCGCAGAACCAGCTGGTCGCCCTCATCAACGGCGCCACCAAGAACCTCTACGTGGAGAACCAGGAGCTGACCGACACCGCCGTCGTCAACGCCCTGGCCGCTGCCGCCAAGCGCGGGGTCGCCGTCGAACTGGTCATGACCAACGACGAGAACCAGTACTCCAGCGAGTTCGACACCCTCACCTCGGCCGGCGCCAAGGTCAGCACCTACGCGGAGAACGCGCCGCTGTACATCCACGCCAAGGCGATCGTCGCCGACCACGGCACCTCGTCGGAGAAGGTCTTCGTCGGCTCGGAGAACTTCACCAGCACCTCGCTCAACGAGAACCGTGAACTGGGGATCATCCTCCAGAACAGCACCATCGGCGACGGCGTCGAGACCGTGATCGCCAAGGACTTCACCGGCGGCACGGCCTGGACCTCCTGAGGCCGGCGCGCACCACGGCCGCCGGTCCGGTGCCCCGAACCGGGCCCAACCGGTCGGCATGACCGCATTCTGAGACGAGAGGTCCAGCGGGGGCGGTCGTATGGCAGACTGCCCCCGTGTCCTCCGCCACGATTATTGGCTAGGCGCGCCGGTCCGCAGTGACCCCCACCGCGTACAACCTCCACCGCGGCGGGGACACCGTGCCCCAGACCCGCGCGCAGACCTCTCGCACCCGCGAGGGGTTTTTTCGTTTTCCGGCCATCCCGCCGGGCGGCGAGCGCGAGGCGACGGGGGCAAGTGGCATCGGGTCAACGACCTACGCAACAACCCGAGACATCCACGTCACCCGACAGGAGCCCACGACCATGACGGCCGTACCCGACGACAGTTTCCACGTCTTCGACACGACGTTGCGCGACGGCGCCCAGCGCGAGGGCATCAACCTGACCGTGGCCGACAAGCTGGCCATCGCCCGCCACCTGGACGAGTTCGGCGTCGGCTTCATCGAGGGCGGCTGGCCCGGCGCCAACCCCCGCGACACCGAGTTCTTCGAGCGGGCCCGCGCCGAGATCGACTTCCGGCACGCCGTCCTGGTCGCCTTCGGCGCCACCCGCAAGCCGGGCGTGCGCGCCGAGGACGACCCGCAGGTGCGGGCGCTGCTGGACTCGGGCGCCCCGGTGATCACCCTGGTCGCCAAGGCGCACGACCGCCACGTGGAACTCGCGCTGCGCACCACGCTGGAGGAGAACCTCGCGATGGTCCGCGACACCGTCACCCACCTGCGCGAGCAGGGCCGCCGGGTCTTCGTGGACTGCGAGCACTTCTTCGACGGCTACCGGGCCAATCCCGAGTACGCCAAGGCCGTGGTCCGCACCGCGCACGAGGCGGGCTCGGACGTCGTCGTGCTGTGCGACACCAACGGCGGCATGCTGCCCGCCCAGGTCTCCGCCGTCGTGCGCACCGTGCTCACCGACACCGGTGCCCGGCTGGGCATCCACGCCCAGGACGACACCGGGTGCGCCGTCGCCAACACCCTCGCCGCCGTCGACGCGGGCGCCACCCACGTGCAGTGCACCGCCAACGGCTACGGCGAGCGGGTCGGCAACTCCAACCTCTTCCCCGTCGTCGCCGCCCTGGAGCTGAAGTACGACCGCCGGGTGCTGCCCGAGGGCGCGCTCGGCGAGATGACCCGCATCTCGCACGCCATCGCCGAGGTCGTCAACCTCACGCCCTCCACCCACCAGCCGTACGTGGGCGTCTCCGCGTTCGCCCACAAGGCCGGGCTGCACGCCTCCGCGATCAAGGTCGACCCCGACCTCTACCAGCACATCGACCCCGAACTCGTGGGCAACACCATGCGGATGCTGGTCTCCGACATGGCCGGCCGCGCGTCCATCGAACTCAAGGGCAGGGAGCTGGGCTACGACCTGTCCGGCGACCGCGCGCTGGCCGGGCGCGTCGTGGAACGCGTCAAGGAACGCGAACTGGCGGGCTACACCTACGAGGCCGCCGACGCCTCCTTCGAACTGCTGCTGCGCGACGAGGTCGCGGGCGGCGCCGCGCGCTTCTTCCGCGTCGAGTCCTGGCGGGCCATCGTGGAGCAGCGCCCGGACGGCGCCCAGGTCAACGAGGCCACCGTGAAGCTGTGGGCCAAGGGCGAGCGCATCGTCGCCACCGGTGAGGGCAACGGCCCGGTCGACGCCCTCGACCGCGCCCTGCGGCACGGCCTGGAGCGCATCTACCCGCAGCTGGCCCGCATGGAGCTGGTCGACTACAAGGTCCGCATCCTCGAAGGCCGCCACGGCACGGAGTCCACGACGCGGGTGCTCGTCGCCACCAGTGACGGGGGAGAGGAATGGTCCACCGTGGGGGTCGGCGAGAACGTCATCGCCGCCTCCTGGCAGGCGCTGGACGACGCCTACACCTACGGCCTGATCCGGGCGGGCGCCCAGCCGCAGGGGTGAACCCGGGCGCGTCGGTCAGGCCATCGTGCCGAGCCGGTCCGCGGTGACCGGCTCGGCGTACGGCTCGCCCGCCGTCCACCGCTCCAGCTCGTCCAGGGCCGCGTACGCCAGGCGGGACAGCTCGGTGCCCAGGGAACCGGCGACGTGCGGGGTCAGCAGAACGTTCGGCAGGTCGTACAACGGGGAGCCCGCGGGCAGCACTTCCGGCTCGGTGTGGTCCAGCACGGCGTGCAGCCTGCCGCTCACCAGCTCCTCGGTGAGCGCGCCGGTGTCCACCAGTGAACCGCGCGCGGTGTTGACCAGCGTCGCGCCGTCCCGCATCGCCGCCAGCAGCTCCCGCCCGAACATCCCGCGCGTGGACGGCAGTTGAGGCGCGTGCAGGGTCACCACGTCGCTGCGGCGCACCAGTTCGGCCAGCCCCACCGACTCCGCGCCGGGCACACCGGTCACGTACGGGTCGTACACCAGCACCCGCAGGTCGAACGGCCGCAGCAGCTCGATCACCTTGCGCCCGATGCGCGAGGCGCCCACCACGCCGACGGTGCGGCCGTGGTTGCCGAGGCCCGCGAACGCCCGCAGTGTGTCCGGCGCGGCCCGGTGCTCCCGGTAGGCGGCGGCCGTGGCGATGACCCGTTTGCCGGAGAAGAGGATCGCCGCGAGGGTGAACTCCGCGACCGCGACCGCGTTGGCCGACGCCACGCAGCACACCGTCAGGCCGCGCTCCCAGCACGCGTCGGTGACATGCCCTTTGACGCTGCCGGCCGCGTGCACCACGGTCCGCAGCCGCGGCATCCGCTCCAGCGCTTCGGCGGTCAGCGGCGGACACCCCCAGCAGGTCAGCAGCGCCTCGGCGGCGGCCAGGCGTTCCGCGTGCGCGGGATCGGCGAAGTCCGTCACGGCGAGCGCCGGTTCGGCGTCCGCCAGGGTCAGCAGCCGGGCCCGCGCGGTCTCGTCGAGCAGCGCGTCCCGCACGTCCGGCGCCATCGCCAGCACGACCCCCGGCCGCCGCCGCGTCCCACCCATGCGCCCGCCCCCACCTCGTCCGGTCCACTGCCCGTGGCGTCCGCCCGCATCGTCGCAGGTTCGGTGACCAACGGCACACGTACCAGCCAGTAGCGTTACCGTGCGCTCGCTCTAGAGTGAGGGCCGGGTGGCGCCGCCGGGACGGCGGCGACCCTCACACCCCTCGATCCGACCAGGGAGACTGCATGCGCTCTCCGAAGGACTTCTTCCGGCCGCTGGCCGTCGGCGCCCCCGCCCCGGTACGCGAAGTGCCGTTCCGGCCGTCCCGGATGATCCACTTCTTCGACCCCGGCAACGAGAAGATGGCGGCCAAGGTCCCGGCCATCGCGCCCACCGTGGACGTACTGCTGGGCAACCTGGAGGACGCGGTCGCCGCCGACCGCAAGGAGGCCGCCCGGGCCGGTCTGGTGCGCACGGCCAAGGAGACCGACTTCGGCGACACCCAGCTGTGGACCCGCGTCAACAGCCTCGACTCGCCCTGGGCGCTGGACGACCTGATCACCCTGGTCACCGAGATCGGCGACAAACTCGACGTGATCATGGTGCCCAAGGTCGAGGGCGCCCAGGACATCCACTACGTCGACCGGCTCCTCGCCCAGCTGGAGGCCAAGGCGGGCGTGACGCGCCCGATCCTGGTGCACGCCATCCTGGAGACCGCCACCGGCGTCGCCAACGTCGAGCAGATCGCCGGGGCCAGCCCCCGCATGCAGGGCATCTCGCTGGGCCCCGCCGACCTCGCCGCCAGCCGCCGGATGAAGACCACCCGCGTCGGCGGCGGCCACCCCGGCTACCTGGTGCGCGAGGACCCGCACGCCGACGAGGTCGCCCCGCGCGCCACGTTCCAGCAGGACCTGTGGCACTACACCATCGCCCGCATGGTCGACGCCTGCGCCGCGCACGGGATCCTGCCGTACTACGGCCCGTTCGGCGACATCAAGGACACCACCGCCTGCGAGGACCAGTTCCGCAACGCCTTCCTGCTCGGCTGCGTCGGCGCCTGGAGCCTGCACCCGGTGCAGATCGACATCGCCAAGCGGGTCTTCTCGCCCGCCCCCGCCGACGTCGCCTGGGCGCGCAAGGTCATCGCGGCCATGGGCGACGGCACCGGCGCGGTGATGATCGACGGCAAGATGCAGGACGACGCCACCTACAAGCAGTGCCAGGTCGTCGCCTCGCTCGCGGACGCCCTCGCCGCCCGCGACCCCGAACTGCGCGACGCCTACGCCGCCGCCGAGAAGGAGACCCCGGCATGACCGACGCCGCCCCGCGCCCGCGCCGCTCCGTGCTCTACATGCCCGGGGCCAACGAACGCGCCCTGGAGAAGGCCAAGACCCTCCCCGTCGACGGGCTCATCCTCGACCTGGAGGACGCCGTCGCGCCCGACGCCAAGGCGGACGCGCGCAAGCGGGTCGCCGCCGCCGCGGCCTCCGGCGAGTACGGCCACCGCGAGGTCACCATCCGGGTCAACGGCCCCGGCACCGCCTGGCACGACGACGACCTGCGGGCGGCCGCCGAGGCCGGACCCGACGCGGTCGTGGTGCCCAAGGTGGACTCCGCCGCCACCGTCGTCGCCGTGGAACGCGCCCTGGAGGCGGCCGGCGCCCCGGACCGCACCGCGATCTGGGCGATGGTCGAGACCCCGCGGGCCATGCTGGACGCCCGCGAGGTGGCCGCCGCCAGCGAGCGGCTCACGGTGCTGGTGATGGGCACCAACGACCTCGCCAAGGAACTGCACGCCGAGCACGTCCCGGGCCGCGCCCCGCTGCTGACCGGTCTCTCGCTGGCGCTGCTGGCGGCGCGCGAGACCGGGCGGGCCGTCCTGGACGGTGTCTACAACGACGTGAAGGACATCGAGGGCTTCGAGGCGGAGTGCGTGCAGGGCCGTCAGTTCGGCTTCGACGGCAAGACGCTGATCCACCCGGCGCAGGTGGAACCCTGCAACCGGCTCTTCGCTCCCTCGCCCGAGCAGGTCGAGCGCTCCCGCCGGATCATCGAGGCCTTCGAGACCGCGACCCGCGAGGGCCGGGGCGTCGTCACGGTGGACGGCCGGATGATCGAGAACCTGCACGTGGACGAGGCCCGGCGGGTCCTCGCCCTGGCCGCGGCCGTGGAAGGCCGCTGACGCCGGGCCCGGCGGGGCGGCCGAGCCCAGGCCGCCGGACGGCCCGCGTCAGGGCCGACCGGGTGCCGCGCCACCCGGGCAGTTGCGTGGCGACCACCCAAAGATCCGGCCCGCGGGTGGTGCGATCGCTACAAAGGGAAGGACCTCGTGTGCATCACACGAGGTCCTTTCGCTACGGCCGACTGTGGGGTTCCTCCATGAACTCGCTCCCGACAGTGTGAGAACTCAACGCCGAGAATGACCACCTCACGCTCGTAAGGTCGATACATGACCGTTGTGGACGAGGTGCCGACCGGAGCGAGTGACACGCGCGGGCGGGTGGCGGAGTTGCACGCCATCCGGCAGCGGGCGCGGCGCGGGCCGAGCGACCGGGCGACCGAGGCGCAGCACGCCAAGGGCAAGCTCACCGCTCGCGAGCGCATCGAGCTGCTGCTCGACGAGGGCTCGTTCACCGAGATGGAGCCGCTGCGCAGGCACCGGGCCACGGGCTTCGGCCTGGAGGAGAAGAAGCCGTACACCGACGGCGTGATCACCGGCTGGGGCACCGTCCACGGCCGCACGGTCTTCGTCTACGCGCACGACTTCCGGATCTTCGGCGGCGCGCTCGGCGAGGCGCACGCCCAGAAGATCCACAAGATCATGGACAAGGCGATCGCCGCCGGTGCCCCGCTGGTCTCGCTCAACGACGGCGCCGGCGCCCGCATCCAGGAGGGCGTCTCCGCGCTCGCCGGGTACGGCGGCATCTTCCAGCGCAACACCCGCGCCTCCGGTGTCATCCCGCAGATCAGCGTGATGCTCGGCCCCTGCGCGGGCGGCGCGGCGTACTCCCCGGCGCTGACCGACTTCGTCTTCATGGTCCGCGAGACCTCGCAGATGTTCATCACCGGCCCCGACGTGGTGCAGGCGGTGACCGGCGAGAAGGTCTCGCAGAACGGACTGGGCGGCGCCGACGTGCACGCCGAGACCTCCGGCGTGTGCCACTTCGCCTACGACGACGAGCAGTCGTGCATCGAGGAGGTGCGCTACCTGCTCTCGCTGCTGCCGCAGAACAACCGGGAGAACCCGCCCGCCGCCGAGACCAACGACCCGGCAGAGCGGCGCGGCGACGTGCTGCTCGACCTCGTCCCGGCCGACGGCAACCGCTCCTACGACATGCGCAAGGTCATCGAGGAGATCGTCGACGAGGGCGAGTTCCTGGAGATCCACGAGCGCTGGGCCACCAACATCATCGTGGCGCTGGCCCGCCTCGACGGCCAGGTCGTCGGCATCATCGCCAACCAGCCCGCCTCGCTCGCCGGGGTGCTGGACATCGAGGCGTCCGAGAAGGCCGCCCGCTTCGTCCAGATGTGCGACGCGTTCAACATCCCGCTGGTCACCCTGCTCGACGTCCCCGGCTTCCTGCCCGGTGTCGACCAGGAGCACGGCGGCATCATCCGGCACGGCGCCAAGCTGCTGTACGCGTACTGCAACGCGACCGTGCCGCGCATCTCGCTGATCCTGCGCAAGGCCTACGGCGGCGCGTACATCGTCATGGACTCCCAGTCCATCGGCGCCGACCTGACCTACGCCTGGCCCACCAACGAGATCGCCGTGATGGGCGCCGAGGGCGCCGCCAACGTCATCTTCCGCAAGCAGATCGCCGAGGCCGACGACCCCGACGCCATGCGCGCCGCGATGGTCAAGGAGTACAAGGCCGAGCTGATGCACCCGTACTACGCGGCCGAACGCGGCCTGGTGGACGACGTCATCGACCCGGCCGAGACCCGCGAGGTCCTCATCCGCTCCCTCGCGATGCTGCGCACCAAGCACGCCGACCTGCCGTCCCGCAAGCACGGCAACCCACCGCAGTGACGGAGACATCCATGAGCAGCGACACCGCAGCAGTCGTCCGCGTGACCAGGGGCCACGCGGACGCGGAGGAACTGGCCGCGATCACCGCGGTCCTCCTCGCCCGCGCGGCGGCGACCCGCGTCGCCGACGCGCCGCTCGCCCAGCCCCGCGACATCGCGCACTGGCGCCGCCTGGAGCGCGCCCCCGGCTTCCACGCCCCCCACAGCTGGCGAGCGGTCGCGTAAGCGACAGCCTTTTCCCGGCATGCGAAGGCCCCCGCATTTCTTGTGCGGGGGCCTGTTCTTTTTGCTTTTGCTTTTGCTTTTTGCCTTTTGTCTTTTGCTTTTAGGGGCGCGGGGAACTGCGCGCTCAACCGGCCACTGCCGGTGGCCGCCCAACTGCCATGAGTGGCAGGACAGTTGGGCTACCCACCGGTCCGCTGTGGCTGGTCGCGCAGTTCCCCGCGCCCCTGAAAAGACAAAAGACAAAAGGCAAGGGTCAACGGAGACGTGCCATCAGGGCGTGCTCTACCAGGGTGATCAGGGTGGACTTCGCTTCGCCCCGATGCCTCGCGTCGGTGGTCATGATCGGGGTTTCCGGGCCGATCTGAAGGGCCTCGCGTACCTCGTCGGGGGTGTACGGCTGGTGG
>NZ_JAINVZ010000047.1 GCF_019890615.1 Streptantibioticus parmotrematis
TGGGAAGTTCCCTGATGATGCAGTGTGTTCAAGCATCAGGGAAGGCATGACTGTGAGTGAGTGGCATGTGGTGTGGGTACCGGATCGGGGCCGGTGGGGACCTCTCCCGGATGATGGGGTTCTGGGGGTACGGGACCTACCGGGGGCGGTGGCCGGGATCGGGTTGGGGGCGGGCGATCCGGTGTTCGTGGCCCCGGACGGCACGGTGGACCGGGATTTGTTGGGCTACGTTCGGTCCGCTGAGTTCCGGTCGCTGGAGCGCGAGTCGAAGCGCAACTACGCGACGGACACCCGGCCGCTGCTGACGTTCCTGTCCTCGCGCGGGGTGGTGTGGCGGGAAGCGACGAGGCAGGATCTGCGGGATTACCGGCACTGGCGGTGTGATGCGCCGGAGAACCCTGAGCGGATCGGCGGAACGAAGTGGAACCGTGAGGCGGCCGCCTTCACCAAACTGTTCAAGTGGGGGAAGGTCGACCCGCTGCCGGTGGACGTGTCCCTGCGCGAGGACCGGGCGGCGGACTCGGTCAGCTCACGCGTGTCGTGGCTGACTCCGCGGACCTGGGGATTGTGGTCGGACGTCGGGCTGCGCGGCCATACCCGCGCCGGGATATCGGCGCCGGGGTGGGAGTCACGGACGGAACTGCGCAACACCAGCTTCGTGCAGCTGCTGCTCAGTTCGGGTCTGCGCCGGCAGGAGGGCGGAGCGCTGCTCACCTTCGAGCTGCCCGTCCAACGCCTGCGCTATGGCCGCTACGTGCACGGCCGCGTCGCTGGCGCGTTGACCAGGGCGAAGAGAAGCCGGACGTTCTACGCGTCGGTGGACTCGGTCGGCCAGGTGGAGTCGTATGTGGAGTCGGAGCGGGCGTGGGCGGTGCGGCGTGCTCAGGCAGCGGGCCGCTACGACCGGCTGCCGGTGTTGCGGCTGGTTACGCAGGTCACGCACGGCCTCAAGCCGAAGGTCCAATGGGTGGACGCCAACGGTGTCGCCGGTGAGCAGGAGCTGAGCCGGTTGGGCTGGCGCGAGCGGCAGTGGCTGTTCCTGGAAGGGCCGGACGGGCCGGAGCCGGCGTGGTTGTGGCTGACCGAGCAGGGCCTGCCGATGGATCCGGAGCGCTGGAACGGCGTGTTCCGGGGTGCGAATCTGCGCTGCGAGAGCGTGCTGCTCACCGCCGAGGAGCGGAAGATCGACCGGGAGTTCCGGCTGGCGGAGGTTCGCGGCAAGAGTCCGTACGCGACGCCGCACTCGTGCCGGCATTCGTTCGCGCTCTACATGCTGGTGCTGCTCAACGAGCTGTTCGAGTCGCGTTACGGGCTCACGAAGAAGGACCGGCGGGACTTCGCTGTGCTGTTCGGTGACCCGTGGTGGCTGGTGAAGACGCTGCTGGGCCATGCGGATGTGGAGACGACGAAGCGGCACTACCTCGCTCCTGTCGCCCACCTGCAACTGGAGTCGATCCTCGCCGCCGCGGAGGATGACGCCGAGGAACGGGATATCGGGGATCTGGACGGCGTCTTCGCAAGGCTGGCCCGGGAGTCGGAAGGCATTCAGGACGTCGACGCGATCCTTGGGGCGGCCTCGTGAGCGGCCGGGGGCACCGTGCCGTTCTCCCTCCGCCCGATCACCGCAGCGAGCCTCCGCTGGCCCCGGACGGGCTGGTGGTGACCGTGGTCAACAAGGCGGGGCACCGAAGGACGTTCGACTTCGCCGAGCTGTCTGTCCCGGCCCCTATGAGGCGGTCCCTGGCCACCGTCTTCGCCGAGCAGTCGGGCGTCTGGAACAGCCATGCAACCGCCGATGCCCACTGGCGCCAGTTGCTGGTCTTCGCACGGTTCCTGGCGGCTCTGGAGCGTCAGCCGCAGGATCTGGAGGATCTGACCGTGGCCATGGTCCGGCGCTGGCGGGCCCAGCACATCGCCACCAACACGGGCAGAAGCGCGCTGCGGTCGGTCCGCACCCTGCTGCGCAGGGATCCTCGTCTGGCAGCCGGGCCGGTGGCCGAGGAACTGGCCCGTCGCGTTCCCGCGCCGGTTCCCAGCAAGCAGGCATACGAGGAGGAGGAACGGCAGCAGGTGCTGCTGACGGCACGTCGGCAGTTCCGGGCGGCGTTGACGCGCATCCGCGAGAACACCGAACTGCTGGAGCGCTGGCGGGCCGGCGACCTGACCGTGGGCAGCCGTGACTGGCGCCTGGGCCAACTCCTCGACCACGTGGCGGACACCGGTGACGTTGTCCGCACGATCACGCCCAGTGGTCAGTACCACGTGAGGAATCGCAGACTGCTGGGCGGTTTGGGTGCTGAGCGCACGTGGGGGCGCCTGTTCCTGACCCGCGGGGATCTGACGGCTCTGGCGGTGCTGCTCACCGACCGGTTCGGATGGAACCTGTCGGTCTACGACCGGATGCCGGCCCCGACCAGGATGCCGTCGGCCGGCGAGGCGACGACGGTGACCTACCAGGTCCAGATCGAGAAACGCCGAGCCGGCGGCGGACGCTGGTTCTCCACGGAGAACATCACCGATTCCGGCGCCGACTCTCCCGGACGGCTGATCACCCAGGCGCTGGAGGCGACCGCGCACGGCCGCCGACTGGCTACCCGTTTGGCGCCGGGAGTCGACTTGCTGATGACCGCGCGCACCGGCCTGCCCGGCAACGAGCCCCAGAACCTCGACCGGCCCCGCCCGGTCGGCCCCCTGTTCTTCGGCGTCTCCACAAACGACGCAAGGCAGTGGGCGAAAGACCACCGCCTGGGCGGTTCGCCCTTCCAGCGGACCCGCAGGACGACGGTCACCCGTGAGGGCCGTCCACTCCAGCACACCAGGGGCACCCACGAGAGTGTCTACGTCCTGCCCGACAAGCGCGTCCAGCGCGCCTCGCGCGAGGACTTCGCGGACGGCGCGTTGGAGGCACTGGAACAGGCCCGCAACACCGCCTTCAACGGCCGCCTCACCCCCGCCGCAGACCCTGGCCACCAGCAGACCGCGACGGCCGACTGCCAGGACGAGAGCACCAGCCCCTGGCCTGCGCCGGATGGGGGATGCGGGGCGGACTTCCTGCTCTGCCTGGGCTGCCGCAACGCCCACGTCCACCCCGGCCATCACCCCCGCCTGGCCCACCTCCGCGAACAGGTGCTCGGTCTGCGCTCGGCCCTACCAGACCCCGTCTGGAACGGGCAGTGGCGCGATCACCTGCTGCGGCTGGAAGACCTGCGCGACAAGGTCGGCACTGCCGCCTGGAATGCCGCGCTCGCCCGGGTCAGCCAGGCCGACCGCGCGTTGATCGACCTTCTTCTGAAAGGAAGTCTCGCCCCGTGACCACCGCCCTCGCCTCCGAGGACGACCCCTACGTGCTGCCCCTACCCACCGCGGACACTCCCGTGGTGCTTGCGCGAAGGGTCCGCCCCGGCAACCGGCACCCCAACTCCCGCTACCAGGACCCCGTGTGGTCGCTCGGCCCGCTGATCGACAACCCCGGCAAGACCATTTCCGCGATCTCCTGGAGGAAATGCCCCCCGCAGATGCGCGACCAGGTGAAACAGCTCGCCTGGACCATGATCAACGGGGAGCTTCGGGCCACCTACCTGCAGACCCGCGGGAGCAGAGCCCGAGCTCGGCAGGCCGCGGCCTCCCTGCAGGACACCTGCCGCCAATGGATACGCCTGGCCCGCTGGCTGCATGAACGGGGCATCAACGATCTCGCCTCCTGCACCGACCACGAGTGGAGCGCCTACGCCTCTCAGCGCTGGACACGCGTCAGCGACCGGCACCATGCCGAAAGGGTCCTCAGCCAGCTGACGAACCTCTGGGCCTTCGATCAGCTCACCGCCCGCCCCCTGGGAATCACCCGGCCGCCCTGGGACACCGCCGGCGTCGACGACTTCCTCCCCGCCTCCGACGCTTCCGCCGACGGAGTGGAGAACACCACCGAGCCCCTGGATCCGCAGGTCATAGGGCCGATGCTGACCTGGGCCATCCGGGTGGTCGAGGACTTCGCCGACGACATACTGGCCGGCTGGGCCGAGAACCGCCGGCTGACTGCACTGGCTGAGGCCACCGCCGCCAACCCCACAGGGCGGGCCGCGCTGAGGGCATACCTCCTACCGCTGGTCAGCAGCGGGGCGCCGCTGCCGGCCACGCCGCTGCACGGCACCCACCGGCTGGCCCGCCTCTTCCTCGCCGCCTCCGCCGGTGCCAGCATCGGCCAGGTCGACCGGCTCAACTGGGACCACGGGCTCACCGCACTGGCCGCGGAGCGTCCCGGCCCCTGCCCTATGAACGTGCCGGTCACCGGGCTCATCGCCGGAAAGCCCTGGCGCGACCATATGGACTTCAACGAGGCCGCCGACCTGATGCGGCAGCTCGGCACCGCCGCAGTGATCGTCTGTCTTTTACCTCACGGGAATGCGTACACAGGAGGTCCAGGGCCTGCGGTCCGGCTGCTGCCCCGATCCCGAACCGGCTGCCGACGGCACCCCGGGGCGGCACCTCATCCGCGGCCACCACTACAAGAACGTCACCGACGACGACGGCAACCACGTCTCGGCCGGACAGGAACGTGATGTCCCCTGGGTGGCGATCACGCCGGTCGTCCACGCGATTCGGGTCCTGGAGCGCATGGTTCCCCCGGGCGGGCTCCTCCTCGACGCCGCCCACCACGACTTCTCCGGTCAGCGCGGCTTTCACGGCGCGGTCAAGCGCAACGCCCTGGCCAGACGGATCGAGGACTTCACCACCTGGGCCAACCACGAGGCCCTCACCCACGACCTGCCCGGCCAGACCATCGCCCAGGACCCGCACGGCAAGGTCGGGCTGGCCCGCTTCAGACGAACTCTGGCCTGGCACATCGCCCGGCGCCCCGGCGGACTGATCGCGCTGGCCATTCAATACGGGCACATGCGCACCGTCCTGGACGCCCGCACCTCCACCGGCTACGGCTCCCGCGACCGCCGCGGCATCCACGGCGTCCTCGACGTCGAGACCGCCCTCGCCGCGGCCGACACCGCCGCCCGCCTACGCGACCGTCTCGCCGCCGGCGAGAAGATCTCCGGCCCGGCCTCCCGACGGGCCGTCACCGCCGCCGCAACCACCCCGCAGTTTGAGGGCCGCATCGTCCCCGCCACCTTCGCGAAAAAGGCGGCCGCCTTCCTCGCCCGGGACGGCATCGTCCTGTTCGACAACCCCGACACGTTCCTGATCTGCGCGTTCAAACACGACAACGCTCTCTGCGACCCCGACCCGGACGCCACCGCCCCACGGCAGTACGCCTGCAAGACCGGCTGCGGCAACACAGTCCGCACCGACGCCCACGCCCTCCAGATGCGGCAGCGCGCCGACGAGATCGACCAACTGGCCGCCCACGCGCCCGACCCGATCGGCAAACGCCTGCGAGCCAACGCCGCCAGGCTCCGCGAAACCGCCTACATCCACGACGCCACCGCCCAGACCGCCGAGGCCCTGACATGAACCAGCAGCACCAGGACGAACGCACCCGCATCCGCGAGGCCACCGACCGGCTCCTGACCGGCAAGGCCACCGCCTCCAACGGCAGCCTCACAGTCGTCGCACTCGCCGCCGAGGCCGGCGTCCACCGCATGGCCCTCCTCAAACGCCACGTCGACTTGAAGAACGAGTTCTACGAACGCGTCCGCAACGAGACCCAGCAGACCCCGGAAGCCGAAAAGCGGCTCAAGGCGACCGTCACCAAGCTCAAGCAGACCATCGCCAACCAGCGGGCTGAGATCGAAGACCTTCGCCGTCAGGTCACGAACCTCACTCTTGCGAGTGCTGTCCTCACCTGTCAGATCGAGCCGAAACCGGAGGCGCAAACGCTTCCCGACAACGTCGTCCCCATCCGCAGTCCAGAGAGTTGAGTTAAATTCAGGAGTCGTAGGAGCTTCCTAAAACCAGAAGAAATCAGTATAGCCGACATTGCGAATACCACGATCTAAAGACCTGCGTCAGGATAACTGACAGAATGGTCAGGATCTCCGACCTTTTAACTTGTTCGTGTCTCTCCTGAAGAGACACGAACAGCAGGGACAGCCAGGCGCATCGGTGGATTTGGCCCCATTCTCCAGGGGCGGCGCTTATCATGCGTGCGGCACGACTCGGGCTTCAACTGCTCTGGGACGGGCTCTCAGACTCTGTCCTCACTAGGCCGTGGAGGTCAAAGAGCCCAGCGAAAAACCTCTTCATGAGGGGGCCGATCTGGTCTCGTCCTAGCTCCGTGGAGCTGAACCGGTAGGTCTCGTAACCACGGAGTTTCAGATCACGGTCGCCCCGCACAGTGCCCTCATATGCCCTGCTGGTTGCGTAGTGGTGACCGCCGTCAACCTCCAGCACCACACGATGACCGTGCGGCAACAGCATGAGGAAGTCCATCCGGTGGTTCAGCAACGCCTTCACCCCACGCTGCCGAACGGTCTTGTGGTCCCAGTGCAACCAGACCTCGGGCAGCAGTGCGGGAAGATCTCGGGCCAGAACACCGTAGTTCTCGTGATAAATCCGGTAGAAGTTGCGTTGAGGAGAGACCTCGTCAGCCGGCATCGACTTCAACAGACGTTCGTAGAGGGTCTTTTTGGCCTCCCCCTCGTCATCGATACCCTTCTTCTCCTGCCACCACTGCTGCAGGTTGCGCCAACGGATGCCCTCCGGGCCTACCGGGCGGTCGTAGACGAGAATCTGGTCCATGTCCTGCAGGACCTCAATGTCGTTGTCGACGACACTCACCAACCGGATGTCTGGCTTGACAGTCGTGGCGAAGACGAGAGTCTTGGGGCGGCGGACAGCACCCGGTCCTGTGCGCACCAGTTGAAAATAGGGATACCCATCGCGGTCGCCCGTCTGCTCCAAACGGGCTCCGGCCTTCACCAGCACCACGTTGACCGCCTCGACGACACGACTCTGCGCTTCGGCATCCGGCAGCGTGCCCGGGTCGACCAAGCCCTCAAGAAAGCGGCCGAACCTAGCGGATCCAGCCTCGTACGCCCCCAACTGCTCGAAAAAATCGTCCGTTGACCAGTCACCTGGATTCCGAAATACGAACCGATGGATCAGCGCGCGCCGACTTGTCGATGACGATCCCGACCACGTGGCCATCGGATCGTTGTCCAGGACCCAGAACTGCTCCAACAGGCCCTCGAAGCGGTCCTGGCGGTGTATCAGTTCCTCCAGGTCGATCGCATGGGCTATGTCGCGCCGCGTTCGGCCCATGATCTCGATCACAGGGCCCGCTTCCCAGACTGCGTCCTCAAGCGCGAACCTGTCCGCCCCGTGAAGTGAGATGTGAGAAGAGTCGAGGAGGCGCTGCGCGACCTGGTGGAGATCACCATCTGTAATCGCTTCCAGGCATGCCTCCAGGCGCTGACTCTTCGTACCTGCTTCCTCTCCAGGGATCGGCAGCCTGTGCTTCTTGCCCAGACTGGTCAACTCAGTGTGAGTGTAGGAGCTCAGGCCCCATACGACCGTGCTCACCGCTTCTCTCAAGTCCACCGGACGCACCGCCATGACCCGAGTGTCGCAGCCCGGTCGGACACCCGTCGCGAAGCCAACAAGAACTACCGGGCGGGGCTGTGTGCCGGTGGCGTAGAGTGACACTGGTGAAGACCGTGCGCTTTGCTGAGTATCGGCAGTACGAGCAGATACGCACCAGGGCCAACAACGCCGTGATGGGCTTGTTGGCCGGCGCGGGCATGGCCGCGCACCTGCTGCAACTGACCGAGGGCTCCGATCGACTGTTGTCGGAGATATTCCCCAACGTCCCTCACATCCGCAGGCTCGACATGAAGTCGGTCTCCGCCAGGGCCATCCTCACCTCAGGTGATGTGCACCTCGGTGCGATGACGGTTCCGTACGTCCTCGGTATCCACGAAGACTTCATAAAGACCTGCCTCGGGATGCTCCAGCGCGCTGGCCACACCTTGTCAAAGCCGGACGTCAGATACATCAAGGCGTGGACGCAACACGAGGAGATCGAGCGGGCCACCGGCGGCAACTTCTCACCTGTCGAGCTCCAGCAATTTCACATACTGCGACTGATGCGCAACTGTTCGATCCATGCGGGTGGCCTGGTTGACGCCGACCTTGCCAAGCACTTGGCCTCCTGGGACGTCACATCGGAGGCAAGTTGGGTCGCCCGGGCTGGCCGATCGCCCCGGAGCGTGCAACTGGGAGACCAGGTCGAGTTCGGACACGGCGAGATCGTGGCTTCCCTGGCGTGCACCAAGGCCTTGGCCCGAGAAGCCAACGTGCTGCTCCAGCCAGCTCTCTCCCGCGAAGCCTGGGCGGACCTCGTCGTCGAGGACGCCGTCGGGGAGTTGCCCGGAGTACTGAAGGAGCCCCCTCCGCAGCGACAAAGGAGGATCAAGGGCTTTGCGCGCTTCCACTACTTGCCCCTGACCCTGACTGAGACTGAGATCTCGGACGCCATCATGCGGGCCATCTGATCGACTGCAAAAACACTGATGCCCGTTCCATCAGGAACGGGCATCAGTCAAAGAAAGGCGGGCTCTACCAGTTGAGCTACAGCCATAAATGACCGCCGGGCTTCGAACCCGGATCACCGCGACTCTGCGAAGTTTTCGGTCGTGAACCGACAGGGCCTACACCCAACTCCATTGGACGGCACAGCGTATCAGGTGACTCCAGAGAACTTCAAGCTCCCAGTCGGCCTCCCCAGCATCTGCTCACCGTCCCGCAGTGGAGAACACGTCCCATCCAGTGCCTGGCCTCACGGTAGCTTGGGATCCGGGAAGCCCCAGTCCATCGCCATCGTGACCAGCGCCTCCCGTACGGCCTCGTCCCAGCGCGGCGGGTTCACCAGGCTCCTCAAGAGGACCTCGCCGCCTTGCGTGATGGTGCCGTCCCCCGTCTTGTCCCCCAACGAGCCCAGGGACACGGCCTTGTCCAGACTGCTGCCGGACACCGAGTCGCCATAGGTGTCCCGACCCTCGCGCACAGCCGTGTGAATCTCGGTCACCGGCGTGGGCATGGCTTTGATACCGACCGTCGCGGCGGCAACCATGGGCAGGATCGTGTTCGCCACGATCGGGACGCTGTCGTACATCACCTGGACGAAGTAGTCCAAGCCCAGCGGCACACCCTCGGGAAGCCACACGCAGGTGTCGAAGACGACTTCGAGGCCGGCCCCCAGCCCATCGCCATCCAGGGCGACTCTGCACACCATCTGGGCGCCCGGGCGGGAAGGGGTAGACCCGCCGGTACCGATGGTGGACATCCTCAGCAGCAGGCGACGACTTGTCGCCTGCACAAGCTCCCAGGCAGTGAGCGCCTGCCGACGCTCAAGCAGATCAAAACTCAGCCGGCTGAGTAGCGGCTGGGCGCGTGTCTCTTGGAGGGCCTTGACGACCTCTCCGGCAAGCCCGCTGGGGAAACGGGTCCGTTCCTCGCCCCTCCACAGCGCCATCGTGCTCACGGCCCGCAGAGCGACGTCTGGGTCGTTGCCGTCGTCGCGGAACGGTGATCCATACTGCTTGAGCCCATGGCGAGCCAACATGGGCGTCGGTTCGGCTTGCACCGCTGGCTCATCTAGCAGCATGCGCATCATCTGCCGGTTCGCCTTCGCATTGCGGGCATCGAGCCGCACGAAGATGGAGCCATCAAGGACGACAGGCCTAGGGACCGTGGCTCGGTCGATCCGGACCACCAGGACGACCTTGTCACCCGCGGCCCCTCCGTACGGAACCTCGATCACTTCAGGCGTCCACGGCGGGTCGAAGCGCGTGGCCATCTGGTTGATCAGCTTTTCCTTCTCCCCCAGCGGCGCGCCGACGATCTCCGAGGGCACGCCCTTCTCCTCCTCGGCCACGCCAACGAGCAAGAGACCGCCATAGGTGTTGGCCAGCGCCGCGACAGCTTCGATCGGCTTGTCACCCGCACGCTTGTACTCGACCGTAAGTCCTTCTCGGATCTTCAGGTTGACGAAATCTTGGACCATATCGAGAGTGACATCGGTGGCCGGAGCCTCAAACAGCGGATGCATCCGGCGAGCATGACACCCCTCGCCATCCGACGCTGGAAGTTTCAGCAACAGCCACTCTGTCCACGGGAGCCCAATCTCCTCGGCACCAGAGCTGCCGATCTGAACACACTGACTTGACAGGGAAG
>NZ_JAINVZ010000048.1 GCF_019890615.1 Streptantibioticus parmotrematis
ATCGAGTCCCTGATGCCGCTGCGCCTCGCGCGCTACGGCGTCCCGCTCGCGGAGACCGCGCCCGCCGGGCTCTCGGCGGCGGGGATCGAACCGCAGCTGCTGCCCGCGCTGCCGGCGCGGCCCACGACACCGCAGGCGCAGGCCCGGCCCGTCGACCACGCCCAGCCCGTCGAGCCCGCCCAGTACGACGAGCCGGTCGCGCCCGCCGAGGAAGGGCCGGGCCAGTGGTTCGCCACGCCTCCGCACTACGAACCGCCCGCTTACGACGTGCCCGTAGGCGAACGCGGTCCCGGCCCTGTTTCAGACGCGGTGCTACAGCCTCAGCAGCTTCAGGTTCCCGAGCCGCGCGTAGCGGAACCTGACGAGGCGGGCCCGACCGGTATCCAAGCCCAGCAGCCCGAGCCGCAGGCTTCCGAACCTGATGGTGAGGGCACGCCTTCGGAGGACGACCATGTTTCCGGTCGGCCGGCGGTCGAGGCGATGCTGAAGAGCTTGTCGGATGAGGACCGCGACCGTTCTGCCAACAGCCTCGCTCGGGAGCTGGCTCCCGAACTGGGACTGACCGAGGGAACGGTGCGGAAATACATTGGGGAAATCCGGCGGCGGAGGGCGCGTGCGGCTCCCTGAGTTACAAGGGTTACCAGGGCACACTTCAATCCGGGTTGACCCAGGGCCGATTGGCTGCGGCCACTAGCCAAAGGGGCTGCGAGCGCCTACCACTGGAGCGCCGTTGGAACGTGGTGTCGGGCGTTGGAACTGCGGCTGGAACTGCCAGCTGTGCAAGCGAGCGGGGGGCGCGGCCGTGCGAATGGTAGGCGTGGATATCGGCTCGGTGCGGCCGCCCTCGAAGTTCGCCTGGGCCTCGGTGGACGCGTCGGAGGCAGGGCTGCTGTCCTGTGGGGATGATCCGGAAGGCGCTGTCCAGGCGTTGGTAGGGCCGTTGGCACGTGGCGGGCAGGCGGCGTTGGTCGTTGAGGCCCCGATGGCTGTGCCGGTTCCGAGGGAAGGTAGCGAGGGGTGGCGGCACCTGGGTCAAGCACGCACGGGGGAGGGGAACCGGCCGTGGTCGGCTGGTGCTGGTGTGCTCGCGACTGGCGTTGCCCAGACATCGTGGATGCTCTCTAGGCTCCGCGCGTTGGTTCCGCGAGTAACCGCAACCACTCAGCCGCATCGCTTCCTCACCGGGCAAGCAGACCTGCTGCTGGCAGAAGCCTTCGTGAGTGGCGCGGGAAAGCCAGTCCCGGTTGTGGGAGACCAGCATCGTGCCGACGCCGAAGCTGCGGCTCGCGCGGCGCTGCAGTACTTGACCGGCGGCGCCCCGGGGGGCGTGCCGACTGTGTCGTGCGCGCCTCAACGACCCCTTAATCTCGTCGCGTTGCTCGCGGCGTGGGCCGGGATCGAGCTGCCGAGTGCGGAGTGGCGGGAGGATGTGCTCGTGATCCGTACCCGCCCCGTCACCTGAGCACTTCATCGCGGCGCAGCGACCATCCCAAGGCGGTACCGATCTCCGCCCGGGCGCGGACTCGTACAGGCGAACTTCGCTGCGTCTGCTATGGGCTGAGACGCTTCGTTGCCTACGGTTGCGGCATGCCCGATCTGACCGAGCAGCACGAGAACGACTTGGCTCTCACCGCCAAATCTGCGGCCATGTTGCCGTCGCAGCATGCCGTGATCCCGACGCTGTGCAAGATGGCGAGCGTGGACCCGGCGACCGGCCGGAAAGCCAACACCGCTCTCCTGCTGGACCTGCTGCGCCGCGACAAGGAAGAGCTGCGCACCGTCTTCGAGGTAGCTGGTCGGATGCTGGCCGGCGACACCCGGCCCGACGGGCAGGTCGTCTCTGTCGGCAACGCCGCCCACGACCCGATGATGATGCTCGCGCACGACATCATCCAGCTAAGTATGCGCGGCAAGCCGGACCGGGCGTGGGCTCAAGTCCAACAGCATCCCGCCGGCCAGCAGGCAGCCGTCCTCTTCGTCCTGGCCGCCTAGCTCAACTACCGCTTCGCCGGCCTGGACCCGCTCGCCCTCGCGGCTACGGAGTAGCTCGCGACATCGTGAACGTTAAATGACCAGCTCATGGCCTGGTCGGCGGCTGGGTGGTGGCGAGGAGCAGATCGAGGAGGTCGGCGGTCTCGTCGTCCATATCGCAGCCCAGGGCGGTGTTGAGGTCGTCCAGGCGCAGCACGGCGCGTTCGAGGGCTTCGCGGTCGCCGAGGGCGTGGTGGGCTCGGAAAAGGATGCGGTGGAGTTGCTCGGCTTCGGGGGCGGCGTCGAGGCCGTTGGTGGCGGCCCATAGGGCACCGCGAGGGTCGCCGATGCCGAGGTAGCGGTTTCCGAGTTCTGCTGCGACGTCGACGATGGCGGAGATCATTTCCTGGATGAGGGGTTCGGCCCACACGTAGCGGCGGGGTCGGACGGCGGCGAACGGGCGGCCGCGGACGAGACGTAGTGCTTGGTGCAGGGCGTCGTTGGTGCCTTCGGCGACGAGGGCCTGGAACTGCTGCCAGTCGCTGGTGACGCTGTTGGCCAGCCGGTAGCGGGCGTCGGCGGTGGTAGCGATCGGCGGGAGGTGTTGGGATCCGTCGGGTGCGGTGCCGAGCCAGCCACGCAACCGGCTGATCCAGGGGTTGCGCGTCTTGCGGGAGACCTCACGGCCGGGCCAGATCGCCTCGTCGAGGGCGAGGTGGTCACGGCCGGGGTGGAGCACCATCCAGGCGGCGATCTCGGTGAGCACGCGCAGGTAGCGCTGCTCAGTGGTACCGCCCGTTCCGACGATGTCGACCGGCCCCAGGACGCGCACCACGGGCCCTTCGGCGGCCGTCGGGGCACTGTCAGCTGACGCGCCGTGGTCCGGCTCGGCGGGGGAGTGGGAAGCGGGTGAGCCCGCTGTGGTGAGGTGGGGGAGTAGTGCGTCGTCGCTGCCGTTGCCGTTGCCGTTGCCGTCGTCGGGGCCGAGGTCGGCGAAGGCTGCCATGAGCCCTTCTGCCTCGTCCGGTTGCTCCTCGCGTTCCACCGCGGTGGGTCGAGCTGCGGCCGGGGTTGCCTCGTCGGTGGTGGCGGGTCCAGGCGTGGGGGAGGTGTGGTGGTCGGGGGTGTCCTGGACGGGGATGTGCTCGATGAGGCGGGGTGAGTTGGCGGGTGCCGGAACGTCAGGGGTGTCGATCGCGGAGGTCGCGATGATGTCCAGCACGTCGGTGTAGTCCTGGTCGGAGAGTTCTTGGAGCGTGCAGACCAGGCTGGTCCCGGGGATCGCGACGCCTGCGCCGGTGATGATGTCCCAGGTGGCGTCGCCCGGAGTCGAGGGGGTGGCCGTGCTGGTGGTGAGCAAGGTGGTGGCGGTCCGTGGGCTGTCCAGGGCGATGCCGATCAGGTCCTGCAGGTGGTCGTCCGACAGGTCATCGTGGTCGCCGAGTACGAGGTGGGGTGTCCAGGCGGAGGTGGTGTCGGGGCCGAGCCGGGCCTGCCGGAGGCTCTCGGCGCCCGCGGCGGTCATGGCCTGTTGCTGGCCCAGGTGGTGGGAGGCGACGGCCCCCACCGCGTCGGCGGGGTCAGGGTGCTGGCTACAGCGTTCAGGCAGCAGGTCGGCCAGGCCCGGGCACGTACTGCCCAGGAGGGTCAGGTCGAGGTGGTCGGCGAGCGTCGTGGTCGCCAGTTCGACGGCGAGGGCGCGCAGGACAGGCTGACGGCGCGGCCCGCCGATTCGCACCAGGGCGAAGCGCTCCAGGTCCACGAGGACGGTCTCGCCGGTTTCGGTGACACCGATGGTGACCAGTGCGGGGTAGGGGGCGTCGGCGTTGTCGATGTCGTGGTCGGGCAGCAGTTCGTTGGTGGAAGCGGGCGCATGCCAGCGCGCCAAGTCTCCGTCGACTGCGCTGAACGGGGCGACGGGCGCGGCGGGTTCGGTCAGGTAGAGCGTCAGGCCGTGCTCCTGGTAGCAGGCGGCGCCCAGTTCGGGCAGTTCCCGGCCGTCTGCCGCGAGGTGGACGGCGGCGGTCCGCAAGGTGGCGTCGATGATCGTGATGCCGTCCGGGGCCGCGACTGTGCGCATGGCCTGCTCGGTCGTGGCGGCGGTCGAGGTCGGCATGGCGATACGTCGGCCTGGGCGGCGGCGTCGCTGCTGGAGGATCCTGCGTGCGCCGAGCGCGGTCAGTACGGAGGCGGCCAGCAGAGCGCCGCCCAGGGCGAACAAGCCGGTGGTGGACTCGCTCTCGGACGTCGCGTGTTGGGTGTGTGCTGTCGGCGCGGTCTCGTACGGGGTTGACGCGGTAGGCGTCTGCGCTGTGGGTGTATCAGCCGTCGCCGGTGGTGTGGTCGGAGTGCTGGTCGCTGAGGGCGCGACGACCGAGGGTGCAGGGTTGGACGGGGGAGTCGCTGAGGTGGTGTCCGGTGCGGCCGCAGGGGGCGTGACAGGTGGGGGAGTGGTGTCCGTGCCGGAGGAAGGTCCCGGGGCCGGCTCCGGGGAGGAGCTGGTCGCCGGGTCGGGGCTGGTGGTCTGGGCAGGGAGGGTGAGGTGCTCGCCCGGGTAGATCAGGTCGGGGTCGTGGACCTGGTCGTGGTTGAGGGCGTAGATCTGCGGCCACTGGTCGGCGTCACCGAGTTGGTGTTCCGCGATCTGCGAGAGGGTGTCGTCGGCGTGGACGGTGTAGGTGGTGGCCCGTGTCGCGGTGTCCTGGGTGCTCGGCCCGTCCTTCGCCGGCGAGGTGGCGTGGCGGGCGTCGGCGGGCAGGCGCAAGGTCCAGCCCGGCTGGATGGGCGCGTCGGCGCGGAAGATGGAGCCGTCCGTCATGGTCCGGCCGTCGTTGAGGTGCGCGATCTCCTCCCAGCGCGCACCGTCACCGAGTTGCGAATCCGCGATCGACCACAGGCTCTCCGCCGGGCGGGTCTGGCGCACGGTGTAGGTGGTGCCGGCGAAGGCGTCACGGTGTTCAGACCGCGCGACGGTGTGCTCGGAGGTGATGTGCTGGGGCGCGGAGGCGACGGTGGCGGCCTGGGCGGGGCCCGGGGATGCCAGTGCGGTGCCGGTCGGCAGCGCGAGCAGCAGGGCGCTGACGAGCGTGGCGGCGGCTCGTTGCCCGACCAGGAGCCGTAGTTGGGGTGCGGTGCGGCCGCGCACCTGCGCGGGGATTTCCAGCAGGACTGCCGCCGCGAACAGCGCCCAGCCGATCCATCCTGCGACGGCGAGGGCCAGGAGGAAGACCTGTCCGGAGTCCTGGGTGGTCAGCAGGTTCCCGAGCGCGGCGATCCCGGGCCCGGCGACGGCGCTGGTGCCCCACCCCAGCACGACGGGCAGTCCGACCAGGCAGGCGGCCAGCGTGACCAGGCTGGCCAGGGCGCGCAGTGCGGTGGCCAGCGTGCGGCCGCGTCGCGCCGGACGGGGGGAGGGCTGGGGCATGGTCGGGAAGGGCCCTTCTCTACTGGGGTTGCTGCACGCCGTGCAGCAGCGTCGCGGTGCCGTGTCCGGTGACGGGCATCGTCGTGATGCCCACGACGGAGAGGAATTTGGTGTCGTAGGTGCCGGTGACGACGACCGTGAGGTGGGTGCGGTCCGGGGAGACGCTCACCGTGCCGGTCGCACCGGAGCGGTGCAGGTAGGCGTAGGCGGCCGCGGCCGCCGCTTGCGGGTCGACCTTCACGGCCTTGCCGCTGATGATCGAGGCCGGGTCGACAGCCTGGCCCGCGGCGCGCGCGGCTTCTACCGCGATCGCGTCGGAGCGTTCGGTCGCCCGGAGTTTCCCGGTGCCGTCCAGGACCAGCCCGATGATGCCGAGCAGGGCGATGGCCACGATCGCGGCGAACACCGCGATGCTTCCTTCGTCCTGGACCAGTCGGGCCCGCAGCCGGATCAGGTGAGGGGTCATGTCCCACGGCTCCGGTAGGCGTCGACGACGGAGGTGAACGAGGAGGTGAGGGTCTTGGATCCCGGTGCTCCGGGCAGCAGCAGGTCGCTGAGCGGCACGGTGCAGCGGACGGTGACGGTGACGTAGCCGACCTGTCCGACCGGGACGGTCAGTCCGCCGGCGTCGACGCTCACGCTGGTGGTGGCGCACTTGATGCCCTGGTCGCGTAGGGAGGTGGCGGCCGCGGTCTCGGCGTCGGCCTGGGCGCTGGTGGAGGTGCGGTCGATAGAGGCGGCCCGGGCTGCGTCTTCGGCTGCTGAGTCGATCTTCTGTCCGCTGGTGACGATCCGTCCGGCCGCCAGGGCCATGCAGAAGAACATCAGCAGCAGTGGGGTGATGATCGCGGCCTGCACGGACTCGCTGCCGCGGTCGTCGGCTGCCCGGGCTCGGATCGCTGTCCAGTTCATCGGCCGCCTGCCGGAGTGGTCCAGCGTTCCCGGGTGCCGGAGGCGGACTGGCTGATGCGCAGTCCCGGGACGAGCGGAAGCATCGAGGGGGCCGTGCCGGTGACGGTGATCTGGACCTGGTCGGCGGTGGCGTTCACCGACACCTGTGCGCCGCGCAGGCTGTCGCCCGCGATCCGGCCGAGCGTGGCGCGGGCGCGTGCGGCACCGTCAGCGGGCGTGGCCTGGTAGAGCCGTCCCGCGTCCGCGCCTTCGCGTGCGGCGGTCAGCGCGATGTTGCGGGCGAAGTACCACATCGAGGCCTGGACCACCGTGATGGTGAGCAGGATGACGAACGGGAAGACGATCGCCATCTGAATGCCTGCGTCCCCACGGTCCCCGGTCGCGCGGGTCCGGATCGCGGCCGCCAGCCGGGCCGGCCACCGGCGGTGTGGGCTTCTGCTGTCCATCGGTCAGATGCCGGACAGCTTGCCGTTGTACTTGGCGATGACCACGCCGATGGTTCCGGCGATCAGCAGGGCGCCGGTGACGGCGGCGACCCAGATGATGACGGTGGTGATCGAGATGTCACCGCGGTCGGCGTCGTCGCGGGCCGAGGTGATGGCCTGCTGGAGACGGCCGTCGAGCGTGTGCGAGAGGGTGTGGTACCAGCGCAGCAAGGTCAGCATGAGTCGGGTTTCCCTTCTGGGTGTCAGGTGTTGAGGATGCGGATGATGGCCGGGAACGCGATCATGAGCATGACCAGGACCGCCATGAACGCGCCGGGGGCGGTCATCTTCTCGGAGTCGGCGTTGGCCCCGGCGGCTTGCTCGTTGAGGAGTTCGACGCGCAGGTTGCGGGCGCGGGACCGCAGCGTGGCGTAGACGGACGCTCCGTCGTCGCTGGACTGGCGCATGATCGCCGCCACGTCGTCCAGGACCGGCAGGTCCAGTTCCGCGGTGAGCCGCTCCAGCGCCTCCCAGTACGGGATCTTGTCCAGCCGTGCCTGGTCCAGCGCGGTGCGGAGCCGTTGAAAGGCCCAGCCGTTCCCGACTTTCGCCGCCGCCTCCATGGCCTCCTCCGCGCCGGTGTTCCCGGCGCGCTTGAGCGCCACCAGGTCCAGGTAGGCAGCGACCGCGTGCGCGAACTCCTGCCGCGTGCGCCGGGCTTCGTCGCGCAGCGCCAGGTCGGGGGTGAACCACAGCACCAGGGCGAACAGGAGACCGACCCCGGCCGGGACGAGCAGCGGCAGGCCCAGCAGGACCAGCGGGATGGTGGCCACCGGCGGGATCAGCAGGCCGCCGCCGGCCAGCGCCACCTTCGTCAGTACGAACCGTTCCGGGCTGCTGCCGACCAGGGCCAGGTTCGTGTGCGGGATACGCACTCCGGGAACGCCCCGCAGGTGTTCCAGCAGCCAGGCGCCCCACCGCGCGTCCCTGTCGTCCGGCACCGCCTGCTCGGGCCGCGGCCCGGAGGGGTTGTTCAGGCGCTGCAACGCGGGCCCGAGCGCGGGCGCCGGGCGTACCAGCTCCTTGACCAGCAGGCCGATACCGCCGCCCACGGCGGCTCCGGCGAGAACAGCAGGCCAGGCGATCACGCCGCCTCCTTGATGGGGGTTGCGGGCATGCGCACTTTGCTGCGCGGGTCACGCACCAGGAAACGGGGTACGGGCTTGTGGTCGGCCAGTTGACGCATCCACACCAGCACCGCGATGAACCCCGCGGACAGCAGCGCCAGCACCAGCTGGCCCAGGAGCGTGCCGTACGGGGCGGTGTAGCCGGGCACCAGGAGGCCACCGGCCACCACGCCGCAGGTGATGATCGTCATCCAGCGCACCGTGGTGCGCGGCTTGGCCCGGTCCGCCTCGATCGACCGGCGGCGGGCGACCTCCTCGTGCACGCTGCCCGCCAGGTCCTCCAGCGCTTGCGCGAGGCCCGGTCCGCGGTCGGAGGCCGACAACAGCAGTGCCGCCACGACCTTGTCCGCCGTCACGTCATCGAGGGCATCGGCGAAGGCGCGCAGCGCCTCGGCGGGCCGCCAGCCCACCTGTAGCCGGTCCACCAGGTCCCCGACCTCGGGCGCGATCTCCTCCGGCACCCCGCGGCGCGACAGCAGCAGCGCCTCATCCAGGCCCCGGCCGAGCCGCAGCACGTTGGCCAGCCGCTGGGTCCAGTCCCCGAGCGCTTCCAGCTTCCCGATCCGCGCCCCGGCCGACTTCGTCGGCGACAGCAGCCACGGCACCCCGGCGATCGCCAGCCCGATCACCGCGCCGGCGACGAACACTCCGCTGACCAGCCACACCAGCGCGCCCGCCACCAACGCGGCCGCCAGCCGGGTGCGGCGCCGGAAGCGAGCGTCCTGCCCGGCGGCGGCGCCGGCGCGCCACCGCGCCAGCAGCGAGGACCGCACCGGGGCGTCGGTCCCGGCGATCCCGGCGACCAGTCCCACGATGCCGGCGGCCACCGCGAGCCCGGCCAGCACCCACTCCAGCAAGCTCACGACGCCTCCTGCACGATCAGGCGCAGCGGCTGACTCCACGCGCCACCGGAGGCGTTGAGCAGCTCCGGGTCGAACCCGGCGCGCCGCAGGCTGGTGATGCACCGCGGGTGCATGCGCGGTACCGCCCTCAACTCCCCGAATTCGGGGGCAGGTCCGAAGATGGTGTTGGTGTCCGGGCGGCCGCCCTCGCCGATGCCGGTCACCTCCAGGACGTGGGAGACGAACCGGTGGCGGTGGCCACCCAGCCCGGTCTCATCGATGCTTCCGTCCACGAAGACGATGAAGTCCAAGGCATTCGCCGCCTGCCGGTAGGCCAGCTGCTCGGACATGTTCCCCTGGGCCAGCAGGTACAGCTCCGCGATCCGGTCGAAGACGACCTCCGGGCCCGACGCGTGCAAGGTCGAGAGGGTACTGGACTGGCCCGACGTCATCGCCTGCATCATCGCCACGATCTCCGGGCCGCGCACCTCCCCGACCACCACCCGCGACAGCGACATCCGCAACGCCCTGTACAGCAGGTCCATCAGCGAGATCTCACCCGCGCCGCGCCCGTCGATCCGCTCGCCGTTGGACTCGCGGCCCTCCATCGGCACGACCTGGGTGTGGAAGCCGTTCTCGTGCGCCCACAGCTCGTACTCGGTCTCGATGGTGCCGAACCGCTCATCGCTCGGGATCTCCCGCAGCAGCCCGCGCAAGAGCGTGGTCTTGCCCGCGCCCTGACCGCCCACCACCATGATCTTCTTATGGGCGCGCACCGCGGCCCGCAAGAAGGCCTCCAGCGTGGTGTCGATCATGCCGAGCGTCACCAGGTCGGCGAGCGTGGCCTGTCGCAGCCCGTGCCGCCGGATCGTCACATAGGTGCCCGGGGTCACCCC
>NZ_JAINVZ010000049.1 GCF_019890615.1 Streptantibioticus parmotrematis
AGGGTGACCCCGGGCACCTATGTGACGATCCGGCGGCACGGGCTGCGACAGACCACGCTCGCCGACCTGGAGCTCTCCTACCAGATCGGCGATGCCGATCAGCTGTACGCCGAAGCAACTACCAAGATCGTCGCATATGACATCCATACAGGACGCCCCCGTCGACTCTCCGCCCCCGAACTCGCCTTTTTGGCAAGCTACTTGCGTCGATGACCACAAGGCGATCAGGCATGCCCACCATTTCGTAGAAGCGCAGCTACAAGATTCCTTGCAATCCGCCACGGCTGCGGGCTCCTGCGGTCGTCTAGGCAGTCGATCCGATGTTGAGCCTCATGTCGCCAATCAAGATGGGCTGCGGCGTGTTGCGGGGCATACGTGATCCAGCGGAGCACTCGCGTCGACCCCATCAGTTGGGCAGCTCCACGATGGAGGCAAGGGTGGTGAGGCTCTCCCACTCGTGCTCCAGAATCGCGTGGACGATGGAGTCGCGCCACGCGCCGCCCTTCTCGACGTGCCCGCGGATGCGGCCTTCCTCGACCATGCCGCCCTTGAGCATCATTTTGGCAGAGGCGGTGTTGAATGGTGAGCGGGCTCCCCAGACCCGGTGGAGCCCCAGCTCTTCGAAGCCGAGTCCGAGGAGGAGCTGGACGGTTTCGACGCCGTATCCGACTCCCCAGGCGGCTGAGCGCAGCGCGAAGCCGACGGTGGCCGCGCGCTGCTGGTGTGGGTCCAGCGCCAGGCGGCCGTACCCGACGGAGTTCGTCCGTGTCGCGTTCGACTACCGCCACCGCGTACTCGGTGCGTGGTGCCGTAGTCGCCGAGGCGATGGAGCGTGCGACGATCTGACCTACCTGGTCGCGCGAGCGCGGCTCGAAGCTGAGGTGCTCGGTCGCTTCCTCGCTTCCGTAGATCGCGAGGACGTCGTCCACGTCATCAATGGTGAGCTCGCGGAGTATCAGGCGCTGGCTGCGACGGCTTACCGGGTACATAGGACCGGATTTTACCCCTCGGTGTTACTGCGGAAGGGCTGGTCGGGACCGCTCGTACATCGCGATCTCCGCGCGCAGACCGCGGGCAACGACCGCGTCGCGCGCGGGGCCACGGGTGAGAGCAGCCCTGACGCGCTGGGCGGAGACGACGATGCCGTTGGTGCGAAGGCTCGGGGCCAGGTCGAGGACGGGGCGGATGGCTGCTGCGGCGCCGTCGACGTCGCCGGAGTAGAGGCGAACGAGCGAAAGGTTGCACTGCGAACCGGCCGCGTCGCCGTACGCCCACTCTGCGGCGCTTGGGTCGCTGAATGCACGGACGGCTTCTTCGGCCTGGGCGGCGATGTGTGCGTCGCCATGGCCCAAGAGGACCTCTGATTCGACGCTGAAGTAGAGCTGCTTGACCAGCGGGTAGGTGAGCAGACCGCCGAGCCCGTCCAAGTCATCGGGCACCACGCGCTCGCGCAGGTCTTCTGCCCTCTGATTCGCGGAGCGTACCGCTTCCTCGTCGCCGAGCAGCGCCGGCTGCCCAAGCTTCCAGCCCTGGCGGCCAAATGCCCACTGTGCCCTGCAGGTTGGCGCTTTCCGCCGTGCCCTGGCGTGCGTAGTGCAGGGCATCCTCGGGCCGGTTCGCCCAGTACGCGATGAGCGACTTAAGTCCGTCGACCAGGGCGATGAGCCCTTTGTGCTCGGCCTGCCGGGCGCAGAACCCGGCGGCCCTGGCCTGCGCCATAGCCACCTTGGAGTCGCCCATGTCGTGCGAGCCCTTCGCCATCAGGAACGACAACACCGTGGCCAGGAACAGCAGATCCCGGCCTTGCGACGGCCTCGTCCGACCGCTCTCCAGCAAGCGGAAAGCATCGTCTTGCGCCGTGGCGAGGTCCTGCCAGACCTCCGCGAGAGGAACCCGCGGATATTCCTCGGCAATCCGCTTCACCTCATCGCTCAGGTAGCCGATGGTTTCGTCGCCAACCAGCTCGCGTTCTGCCCCCAGAGCGAATTCCATTGCGCGCCGTGCGGCCATGGCACCCATCCTCCTCATCTCGTGCAGATCCATGCCGGTCTCGGCACGGTCTTCGGTGCCGGCGCGCTGAGCGCGGGGGCGACATTTGGGGTCGTTCCATCGGGCACCTCGCTCCACAGCTGCTCGATGCTGAAGCCGCCGAGCATCCGGACCAGCACCCGACGAGCGTCACGTTGGGGCTGGCGCTGACCGTAGTACCAGGCCTCGAACGTGGACCTGCCCGGAACCAGGGTCGCCAGGGACGGCTTGCCCTCGAACTCGGCCAGCTCCTGTGCCGCCTGCCGGAAATGCGGCAGGAAGGCTTCGTGGTCGCGCAACTCACGCTGGTCGAGCAGATAGCGGAGCAGCGTACGCATAACGCCCCCTCATCCCGTACGTCTCAGCACGTCACTACCCTTGACGGTAGAGCGCCCACCACGTCAACGTGCCCCGTTGGGAAAAGACTTACAGGAACCGAGGCAACTCCGAGGAAGACCCCGTGTTCATCGTCAATCCGGGCTCCAAGGCCGAGGTGGGTACGGGGGTGGATATGTCATCCAGGTATTGCCAGGCTCGTTGGAGCCCTCGCTGAGAGTGCCGAGCTGATCACTCCCTTGGAGTCAGATCGCCGCAGCTGGAGTCAGATCGCCGCAGCGCCGGCCGCCATCCTTGCCGCCCCCAGGAGATCTGTTCATGGAACCCGCGACCGAAGCCACAGACACCGGCACCGGGACACGCAGAGTGCCGAACGCTTCATTAACCCCACAGCTCACGGAAGTTCCCAAGGCAGACCTGCCTTGGGACGTCCCGAGACTCCAGCGGGCCGTCGTCCGGACGCACGCGTACGAGGCCCCCGAGCGACCATGGCATCAAGAACTCGGCGTCACCGAAGGCACCAGGCAGGCGCCCACTCCCGTGGGCTTCGATCCGGCCCGCGTCCGCCGGTACGTCCAGATCGCCAAGGGCATGACCAGCGGTCGTGTCGTCCCACGCCACGAGCAGGTGGAGGACGTGACCCGGACCCTCCGCGGATTCATCACCTCGATGGCTCCCTACGCCGAGGTCCGCGTGATGGCGCTGGAACCTGGAGGCGCGGAGTGGCGGCGGTGCCGAGAGGCGATCGAGCGGGCCCAACACCTGAGCGCTATCGTCGTTGTTGGGGAGCTGAGGGCGGCAACTGACCACGCGAACGTCCTCGCCGGCGCGGTTACGGACCTGCTCGCGCACGCGGAGCGATACGCGCAGGAGGCCTCTTCCGATGGGTAAGCATGACGTTCCCGGTCCGTTACTACGCCGCGTGAGCCGACGCTGGGACCAGATCCGGCGGAACTGGGGAGTGCTCAAACGGGTGGCCGTGATCTCGCTCCCCGCGCTCTACGGAATCGGTCTGCTGATTCAGGGCCTGTACCTATGACCCCGCGGCTCTGGGTGCAGTCGACCACCCCCTTCCCGCAATCGGGACCGCGGCCCAGCACCACCTGGAGGAGCCGTGCGCGCCAAGCAGGTCATCACCTTCGCGGCCTTCGCGACCGCGGTGCTGGTGCTGTTCGCTCCCGTCCTCCTTCAATCCCATTCGCTTACACGACCACCAAGGACGTACGACATGCGTCATCACGTTCCGCCGTGCCTGCCCGCCCAGGCACCCGTGACCACGGTCCACCCCGACTTCAAGCAGGCCGTCGCATCGTTTTCGGACCTTCGTCGTGCGTTGCGGAACGCGGGTATCAGCTGTCTCGAACCGGCGGTGGACGACGAGGTGCCGGGTGGCCGCCCGGTCGTGCACATCAAGTACCTGGACGGTGGTGATGCCGCCCTGTTGGCCGCACTACTGCGCGCAGGATCGAATCCGGGGTCTGAGACAGCCCTGCCTGCACAGCCCTTCTTGGAGTCCATGGCCTACGAGCAGACCGTCGCCGCGCGCAACGACCTCCACAGCTTGCTCTCCGAGACAGGCATCAGCGGGCTGACACAGGTAGAGCAACACTCCCGCAGCGGGCTTTAAGAGCGAAGGACTCGTCGTCGCGCCCCCGCTGATCTCGACGGACGAGGACATCGAGTTCCTGATCACGGCCCTATCCGGCGCGCTGGCCACCTTGAGCTGACCGGCGGCCCGGACAGCGACCGCTGTCCAGACCATCCCCGTCCCGCCGACCCGAACACCCCAACGAACCAATGTGCGACCCGAATTGGGACCCGCGCACCAACCGATAGCGTCTGCGTGGCACACCGCGTCCGGTGTGCCACCCGAGCAGACAGGGACGACCTGCAATGCGTGTTTCCGTGATCGGCTGCGGTTACCTCGGCATCCCGCACGCGGCGGCGATGACCGAGCTGGGCCACGAGGTCATCGGCATGGACCTCGACTAAGCCAAGGTCGACCGGCTCAACGCCGGCGAGTGCCCCATCTACGAGACCGGCCTGCCGGAACTACTCATCCGCCACACCCAAAAGGGACGCCTGCGCTTCACCACCGACATTCGCCAGGCCGCCGAATCCGCCGAGCTGCACTTCATCGGTGTCGGCACCCCCATCGACGCCGACGGCCGCTCCTACGACACCGCACAGGTCTTCGGCGCGATTCGTCAGCTTGCCCCCACCTCGACCGGGCGTGCACGATCGTCGGGAAGTCCACCGTCACCGTCGGCACCACCCGCAAGGTCACCGCCCTCGCCCAGCGCCTGGCCCCCGCCGGCGACCAGGTCGACGTCGTGTGGAACCCGGAGTTCCTGCGCGAGGGCCACGCCGTCGAGGACACCCTTCGCCCGGACCGGCTCATCGCCAGCGTCACCACTGCGGAGGGCGAGAAGGCGATCCGGGCCGTGTACGCCGGGATCATCGACGCCGGCGTGCCGATCTTCGTCACCGACTCCCAGACTGCCGAGCTGGCCAAGGGCGCCGCGAACACCTTCCTCGGTCTGAAGATCAGCTACATCAACGCCGTCGCCGACATGTGCGAGGCAGCGGGCGGCGACATCGCCCAGATCGTGGACATCCTGGACATCGACCCCCGGACCGGTGCCAGCGGCATGCGCCCGGGCATTGGCTACGGCGGCGGCTGCTTCCCCAAGGACGTCCGTGCCTTCACCGCCTCCGCCCAGCAGCTCGGCGCCGACCGGACCGCCGCTCCCCTTCGCGCCGCCGAGGTGATCAACGAGAACCGCACTGACGTCGCCCTCGGTCTCATCACCCGCGCTCTGGGCGAGCGCCCCATCAAGGGCAGCCGGGTCACCGTGTGGGGTGCAGCGTTCAAGCCCGGTACCAATGACGTGCGCGAGTCCCCCGCCCTCGCCCTCTCCCTCCAGCAGACCGGTGCCATCGTCACCGTTCACGACCCACAGGCCGTCTCCACGGCGATGGTCCGCAACCCGGAGCTGGACTACACCGGCGACGTGCCCGCCTCCCTCGGTGGCGCCAACCTCGTGGTCCTGGCCACCGATTGGCCCGAGTACCGGCAGGCCGACGCCCAGGCCCTGGTTCGTCATCCGGCCAACCCCCTGCTCGTCGACTGCCGTACCACCCTCGACCCCGAGCCCTGGCGCTCGGCGGGCTGGACCGTCCACCAGCTCGGCCGTCCGGGAAAGTAGTACCGGCGCGCCATGGCCAGCGATGACGTCCTCCTCCGCCGTGCCCGCGCCGCCGACGCCCGTGCCGCTGCCGACGTGTGGCTGCGCTCCTATGCCGTCGCCTTGCCGAGCGTGCGCTGTGCGCATGACGACGCCGATGTACGGGACTGGTTCGCTCGCGTGCTCATCCCGCGGTACGAGACCTGGGTCACGGTCACAGGCAACACCATGGTCGGGGTCCTCGTGCTCAACGGCCACGAGGTGAAGCAGATCTACCTCGCACCAGAATGGCGCGGGCGGGGCATCGGCGACCGCTTCATCGCCCTGGCCAAGCAGCAGCACCCGGACGGCCTGTCACTGTGGACCTTCCAGGTGAACGGCCCGGCCCGGCGCTTCTACCAGCGACACGGCTTCACCGAGGCCGAACGCACCGACGGGCAGCGCAACGACGAACGCGAACCGGACATCCGCTACGTCTGGCGACCACAGACGTAGGCTCCGGTCGGCGCAAGGCGGTCACCCGAACACCCGGATGGCCGCCTTCGCTGTGGGGCCCGTGGGACTACCGTCTACGCACATGACAATCCTGATCGTCGGCGGCAGCGGCTTCCTGGGGTCCGAACTGGTCCGGCAGGCGACAACGGCGGGGCAGCCGACAGTGACCACGTACGCGACCGCGCCCGGTGCCGCCTCCCCGACTGCGTGGTGTCACCTCGACCTGCGGGACGCCACAAGTCTGGACGCCACGATGGCCGAGGTGAACCCGAGCGTCGTCATCAACGCGTCGAGCGGCCGGGCTGACTGGGCGATCACAGCGGAAGGCCCACTCCAGCTTGCCATCGTGGCGGCGAAGCACGGAATCCGCATGGTCCACGTCTCCACTGACGCGGTCTTCTCCGGCATCGGCCGCGTCCACTACGACGAGTCCTGTCTCCCCGACCCCATCACCCCGTACGGTGCGGCCAAGGCCGCGGCGGAAACCGGCGTCCTCGCGGTGCACCCGAAGGCCGTCGTCGCCCGCACCTCGCTGATCATCGGCCACGGGCGCTCTGTGCACGAACGCCTGGTGCACCAACTCGCCGAAGGCACCGTCGACGGCGCCCTGTTCACCGACGACATCCGCTGCCCGGTCCATGTCTCGGACTTGGCTGCCGCGCTGCTGGAGCTGGCACTGAGCGACGCCGCCGGTATCCACCACGTCGCAGGGACCGACGCCCTCAGCCGCCACGAGCTCGGCGTCCTCATTGCCAAGCGAGCGTCTCAACGCCTCCCGTCTACCCACGGGCCTGCGAGCCGACAGCGCTGTCCCCGGCGCGCTCGGCGTACGCCTCGACAGCCAGACGACTCAGCGGTCCTTGCACACCCAACTGCGCGGCGCCCGCGAATTTCTACGCCTCCGCGAGGACGCACCAGGCGAAGGCTCCGCCTGACTCTGGCCACCGCCGCTGCGCAGGAGCAGTTCCGCACGCGAGGCGAGCGCCGCTTTCGATCTGGCTAGGCGCGCCTACGCGCAATCAAACATCATCACGCTTGGTGCTGCGGCTGCGAGTCGAAGATCCCGAGCACAGCGGCGCCATGACGGTGCTGATGGAAGGGACCATGATGATCCGCCGCGGTCGCCTTCGAGGAGGCTGGCGGACGGCCGGACCAATTCCGCCTCTTGCACGAGGGCATCGACGGGCGGCGGTGAAGGGCGGATACGCCGACACGTCGATTCATCCTGCCCGCGCACTCAGGTGGGTGAATGCGCTTACGGGAAGGGCGTCGTCTTCAGCAGCCAGTGTCTCCGTGGCTGCGGCTGGATCACCGAAGCGTATCGAGCAGCGGCGCTGTCCTCCGGGTGTCAGCGCTGTGTCCCCGGCGCCCACCGACGCGAAGCGGATCAGGACCTCAAAGCGGGCTCGGCGGGTCCCCGGGTTGCGTTGCGAAGAGGTCGCCCAGCTCGACGGCATCAGCTCCGAGTACTACCTGCGCCTGGAACAGGACCGCAACCTCAACCCCTCCGACCAGACCTTGGCCGCCATGGCCGGCGCATTCCAGCTCGACGAGGACGCCGTCGCCTACCCGCACCGCCTCGCCGCACGCTCATCGGCAGGACGGTGGCGTGGATAGTCGCGCGATGACCCCAGCGGCTATGGTGTTGAGGAGCCAGCCGATTCCGGGGGCGAGGACATCGTAGAGGACCACGGTCCGGTCGTCGTCGGCGGGTGGCTCGACGGGGAGTGCGCCGAGGGTGGTCCCCTCAACTGGCTGAAAGCCCCATGGATTTCCGGGTGATCCCCGCGCCTGCAGGGTTAGTCTCGAGCGTTGCGTGAAGCCCTTCAAGCTCGTCCATTCCGATCGCGACGTTGGCGACGATATCGCTCGTGGCCAGAGTGCTATGTCCTTCCCCTGCGACGAGTTCACCGCGGACCGGTGCGAGAGAGGCAGGTGGGCCGGAACACCGCCGTGCGGCGCGGGTCGTTGGGAGCGCGTCAGTGCAGCGTCAGGCTGCGATCGGCTATCGCGCATGTCGTCCTCCATATGATCTAGGCCAAGCTTTACTCTCGACAGCGATCTGGTTGAGAACTGAGACTTCGAGGACTGTTGCACCGCCTCTCAACAGCCCCGGCCGCGCCATCGCACTGCCTCGCCCACGTGATAGAACGCGGCGATCCCTGAGGGCCAGGCAACCCGGACGCCGCCCTTCGCCGGGCACTTGCTTGAAAGATCGTGGGGCTACAGCGCAGAAGCCAGCAGCTGTCCCTGATCGGGGGACACAGAGGCGGCCACAGTGT
>NZ_JAINVZ010000005.1 GCF_019890615.1 Streptantibioticus parmotrematis
AGTGCGGCCGAAGGCGTCGGCCTTCTCCGCGCCGCCGCCGGATATCGCCACGCCCTTGATGTTGCCGTTGAGGTGCTCGTAGAGCGCGGCGCCCACTCCGGCGATGACGAGGACCAGCACCGACGCGACGATGGCGAGGCGCTTGGGCCAGCTGCGGCGCTTGCGGCGGGACCGGTCGCGTCCGGGGGGACCGGAGCGGCCCGACCGGTGTCCGGACGGCTGGGGCTGCCTGGCGTGCGGGACCGCCGCCCGGCCGCTCTTCGCCGACGCACCCCGGCGGTGCGATACCTCGGTCATGCCACACCCTTACGCGATCGAGTCGAGCCCGGCGCCCCGGTCGGCGCCGACGGCACATGGCGACGCGACGGGGTCGCGTCTTCGTGTGCACCCCTGGTGGTAGACGACCGATCCAAGCCGAAGGTTGCACGGTTGCGCAAGGTATCGAGTATCTGTGGAGCGAGCGTGAGTCCGCTGTGAACAGCCCTGTCACGGCCCCTTCACAACGGGGCGTTTCCCACGCCGTACCCACGGCTGCCACTCGCGTGCGCGACCGGGGTCGCAGGCCCGCCGTGCCGGGAACGTGCCGCTCGTGCGGCGGATCGGGACCACGAAGTGTATGCGGGGAACGTGTGACGTCCGGCGAGACGAGCGCCACATCCCGAGGGGTGGTGCGGGTCCCCGCGACGTGCGACCACCGCGTCATCGGCCCGCCCGTGGCCGGAACGGTGTCGTGTGAGATGGGCAACATCCCATCTGGCCGCCGCCCGTTATCGCCGCCGATGTGCCGATTGGCGACGTTGCGGTGTGCGGGCGCGCGCTCTGCTCAGGCCAGCAGCCGCAGCGCACCCGGCAGCACCCGCGCGGTCACCGGCAAGGCGGCGTCGACCTCGCCGTCGGCACCGTACGGCAGCGCGCGGTCCGCCTCGATGCGCACCTCGCGCCCGCGCAGGACCTCCACCTGCGGGCGCCGCACGTGACGGCCGTCCTTGAGTTCGTTCATCACCGCGAAGAACAACGGGCGCGGCGCGTCGTGGATCACCACGACGTCCAGCAGCCCGTCGTCCACCGCGGCTCCGGGCGCGATCAGCCGGCCGAAGCCGTAGTAGCCGGAGTTGGCGGCCACCACGGTGTAGCCCTTGCGCCGGTACGTCGTGCCGTCGACCGTGACGCGGTAGTCCGCGGCGCGCCACATCGCCACCGCGCGCAGTCCGCCGAGGTAGTACGAGGCCGCCCCGCGCAGCAGCCGGGAGGCGTTGGCGTGTGCGTTGGCGACGGCGTCCACACCCGCGTAGACACTTCCGAGGACGGCGACGCGGTCGTGCGCCGCGGACTCCACCTCGATCGCGTCGACCTTCCTCGGCTCCCCGTGCAACAGCACCTGGGCCAGTGCCGCCGGATCGGTCGGCAGGCCGAGCGCCCGCGCGAAGTCGTTGCCACGTCCGGCCGGGACGATGCCGACCAGCGCGTCGGTCCCCGCCAGCGCCCCCGCCACGCAACCCGCCATACCGTCGCCGCCGACGCCCAGCACCACCCGGCCGCGTCCGGCGGCGTCGCGGGCCAGCTCGCGGGCGTGTTCCAGGCCCCGGCTGTACTCCACCTCGACCTCGGCGCCCGCCTCCCGCAGCAGCCGGGCGAGCGGGATGAGCGCCGCCGCGCCCTGGGACCCGCCCGCGGTGGGATTGACGACGGCGGTGAACTGTCGCATGGGGAAGCTCCGTTGGGGCTCGGCGGTGGACTTCACGGGTGTGGTGTGCTGGGGGCGGTCGGCGTCCGCCGGGGCGGGGGAGTGCGTCAGCGGTTGTAGAGCGGGGGCAGCAGGATGCCGGGGTTGAGGACGCCCGCCGGGTCCAGCCGGTCCTTGACCGCGTGCAGGATCTCCACCCCGAGCGGTCCGATCTCCCGCGCGTACCAGTCGCGGTGGTCGGTGCCGACGCCGTGGTGGTGGCTGATCGTGCCACCGGCCGCCAGGATCGCGTCGCACGCGGCGCGCTTCGCCGGTGCCCAGTGCGCCACCGGGTCCTCGCCCTGCGCGGAGACCACCGTGAAGTACAGCGACGCGCCGGCTCCGTAGACGTGGCTGACGTGGCACATCACCAGCGGTGGCGTGCCCGCGCCGGTGAGCGTGTCGGTGAGCGCCGTGCGCACCGCCTCGTACAGCTCCGGGACGCGCGACCAGACCGCCGCCGTCTCCAGCGTCTCGGCGAACGCCCCGGCGTCCAGCAGCGCGTCGCGCAGGTAGGGCGCCGAGAAGCGGCCGTTCGCCCACTTCGCGCCCGGCTCCTCGCCCAGGAACTCGCCGCCCGCCGCCCGCAGCACGGCCCGGGCGCCCTCCCTGCGCTGCGCGACCTGAGCCGCGGTGCCCTCGTACCCGGCGATCGCCAGGCAGCCCGCGTCCGACGACAGGCCGCCGCCGATGGCGTCCGGGTCGGCCAGGCCGATCAGCGTCTCGGCCTCGTCGGACAGCCGCAGCACGGTCGGCGACGGGCCGTCCTGCGCCAGCCGCCGCAGCGCCGCCTGCCCGTCGGCGAACGAGGCGAAGCGCCACCCCTCGTACACCTTCACCTCCGGCACCGGGCTCACTCGGACCGTGACCGAGGTGATGACGCCGAACGCGCCCTCGGAACCCAGCACCAGTTGCCGCAGGTCGGGCCCGGCCGCCGAGCGCGGCGCCCGCCCGATGTCCAACGTGCCCTGCGGAGTGGCGACCTGGAGGGAGACGACCATGTCGTCGAAGCGGCCGTAGCCCGCCGAGGCCTGGCCGCTGGAGCGGGCCGCGGCGAAGCCGCCGATCGTCGCCCACTCGAAGGACTGCGGGAAGTGGCCCAGGGTGAAGCCGTGTTCGGCGAGCAGTTCCTCGGCGCGGGGCCCGCGCAGGCCGGGCTGGAGCACGGCGGTGCGCGAGACCGGGTCCACGTCCAGCAGGCCGTCCAGCCGCCGCAGGTCGAGCGCGACGAAGCCGTCGTGGGCGCGCGGTGCCAAGCCGCCGACGACCGAGGTGCCGCCGCCGAACGGGACGACCGCGACGCGGAGTTCCGCGCAGGCCCGCAGGATCGCGAGCACCTCGTCGTGGGACGCGGGCAGCACCACGGCGTCCGGTGCGTCGGCCACCGAACCGGTGCGGATGCGCAGCAGGTCCGGGGTGGACTTGCCCCGGGTGTGCCGCACCCGGCTGACGTCGTCGGTGCGCACGTGGGTCTCGCCGACCGCGTCACGCAGCGCGTCGAGCGCCTTGGCGGACAGACGGCACGGCGCGGGCTCGACCGCCTCCAGGGGCTTGGGCGCCGCCTGCCGCGGCCGGACACCCAGCAGGTCGCGCAGCAGTCCCACCACCGAATCCGGCAGCGGAGTGGCCTTGGCGGGGTCGCCCCATCCGCTCCACAGCATGTCCTCAGCGCCCACCTGCACCACCCGCTCCGTCGCGCCGCCCGGCGACCGCGCGGCGTGGGCCGCCGCTTGCCGCCGTCATCTCGTTCGTTACACTGTTACACATGACGCCTATTCGTCACAACAGCCGGGACGACGCCGTGCTGGACGCGGCCCGCGACTGCGTACTCGCCGTGGGCGTGCGCCGCACCACCCTCACCGACGTGGCGCGCCGGGCCGGGGTCTCCCGGATGACGATCTACCGGCGCTGGCCCGACGTGCGGGCACTGGTCGGTGACGTCATGACGCGTGAGTGGGTGGCCGTCGCGCTCGGCGCGGCGCCCGAACCCGACAGTGCGGTGCCGGTGCGCGCCCAGCTCGTCGAGGGCCTGGTCGAGGGCCTGCGCGCGTTCCGCGAGCACCCGCTGCTGCGCAAGATCCTCGACGTCGATCCCGAACTGCTGCTGCCCTATCTGGTCGACCGGCGTGGCGCCAGCCAGAACGCGCTGCTGGAGGTCCTGATCGACGCGGTGCGACGGGGGCACGAGGACGGCTCGGTGCGCGCCGACCACCCGGTGCGGCAGGCCCGTTCCGTCCTGCTGGTGGTGCAGTCCTTCGCGCTGTCGCTGCGGACGATGACCGACGACGCCGACCCCGAACTCGCCGAAGCCGCCTTCCACGACGAACTGCGGCACATCCTGGAGAGGACCCTCGCCCCATGAGCGCCAACCTCGACGCCGACGCCCGCCTCCTGCCGCACTCCCTCACCGCGGGCCGCCGCGCCCGCGAACTGTCCCGGCTCGGCGACGGGGCCACGGTGGACGTGCTGGTCGTCGGGCTCGGCGTGACCGGCGCCGGGGTCGCCCTCGACGCCGCCGCGCGCGGCCTGAGCGTCGCCGCGATCGACGCCCACGACCTGGCGTTCGGCACCTCCCGCTTCAGCTCCAAGCTGGTCCACGGCGGCCTGCGCTACCTGGCCTCCGGACAACTGGACGTGGCACACGAGAGCGCGGTGGAACGCGGCGTGCTGATGGAACGCACCGCCCCCCACCTGGTGCGCGCCCAGCCGTTCGTGCTGCCGCTGACCCGGCTGACCGGGCACCGCGGCGCCGCGCTCGCCGCCGCGGGACTGCGCGCCGGCGACCTGCTGCGCCTCGCGGCCGGCACCCGGCGCGGCACGCTGCCCGGGCCGCGGCGGCTGTCGGCGGTCGAGACGCTGCGCGCCGCCCCGGTGCTGCGGCCGTACGGGCTGCGCGGCTCCCTGCTGTCCTGGGACGGCCAACTCGCCGACGACGCCCGCCTGGTGACCGCGATCGCCCGCACCGCGGCGGGGCTGGGGGCCGGCATCCTGACCCGGGTACGGGCGCTGTCCGTCGGCGGCTCCGGAGCGCGGGTGCGCGACGAGACGACCGGCCAGGAACTCACCGTCAAGGCGCGCGCCGTCGTCAACGCCACCGGCGTGTGGGCCGACCGGCTCGTCGGCGACATCCGGCTGCGGCCCTCCCGCGGCACCCACCTCGTGCTGCGCGCCGAGAGCCTCGCGGGCCTGACCACCGGACTGCACCTGCCCATCCCCGGCGAGACCAGCCGCTTCGTGCTCGTGCTGCCGCAGGGCGACGGCCGGGTCTACGTCGGCCTCACCGACGAGCCGGTCGACGGGCCGGTCCCGGACGTGCCCGAGGTGCCCGAGTCCGACATCGGCTTCCTGCTCGACATCCTGGGCACCGCCCTGGACGCCCCGGTCCACCGGCGCGACGTGGTCGGCGCGTTCGCCGGGCTGCGACCGCTGCTCGACACCTCGGGCGACGGCACCGCCCGCACCAGCGACATCTCCCGCAAGCACGCCGTCCTCACCTCGCCCGAAGGCGTCGTGACCGTCGTCGGCGGCAAGCTGACGACCTATCGGCGGATGGCCCAGGACGCGGTGGACGCCGCGGTGGCCGCACGCGGCCTGACCGCCGGGCCGTGCCGCACCACCCGGCTGCCGCTGGTCGGCGCGGCCTCCCCGGTGACGCTGGCCGGACTGCCCGCGCCGCGCCGCCTCGTCGCCCGCTACGGCACCGAGGCCCCGGCGATCCGGGCGCTGGGCGACGCCGACCCGTCGCTGCGCGAGCCGGTCGCCTCCGGCAGCGACGTCACCCGCGCCGAGCTGCTGTGGGCGGTACGGCACGAAGGCGCCCTCGACGAGGCCGACCTGCTCGACCGCCGCACCCGCGTCGGCCTGGTCCCCGCCGACCGCGCCGAGGCGCTGTCCGCCGCACGCGAGGCGCTGGCCGCCGGGGCGGAGTCGCGCGCCGGAGCGTGAAGGGGACGCGGGACGTGAAAGGGGAGCGGGACGCGGCGAGCGTTGCGGACGTACGGCACGTGCGGGAGGTGGCGGGCCCGGCGGACATGCGGGACGCGGCAGACGTGCGGGCGTCAATCCGTACGCCGTTCGGGCGGTCCGCCGTTCGGAGGGATCGCGTCGCGGCACACGCGCCGCGGCGACCGGTCGCCGCACGCCGTCGCGCGTGTCGCGTTCGCGGCATTACCGGCCCTTTCGGTTAGCTTGCGGAGGCGGTGCGGCCGCCGGGCCGGACGCACCGCGTCCGCCCACCGCCCCCGCTACCGAAGGCGCCGACGTGTCCGCATCCCGTTCCACCCGCCGGCTGTGCCACGCCGCAGCCGCAGTCGTCTCGGCCCTCGCGCTCACCGCGACCGGTCCCACCGCCGCCCAGGCCCGCCCCTCGGGCCCGGTCGCCAAGCGCCTGTGTTCGCAAGGTGGCCGCCCCGGCGTCATGGCCTGTACGGCGCTGGCCCGCACCGACGTCACCGTCAAGGCGATGCTGGGACCCGGGGTCAGCCCCGGCGGCTTCGGGCCGGCCGACCTGCGCGCCGCCTACGGGCTGCCCGCGGACGGCGGGTCCGGCCAGACCGTCGCCATCGTGGACGCCTACGACGACCCCAACGCGGAGAAGGACCTGACCGCCTACCGCAAGCAGTTCGGCCTGCCGGAGTGCACGACGGCGAGCGGCTGCCTGCGCAAGACCGACCAGACCGGCGGGACCACCTACCCCGAGGGCAACTCCGGCTGGGCCGGGGAGATCTCCCTCGACCTCGACATGGTCTCCGCCGTCGCGCCCAGCGCCCACATCCTGCTCGTCGAGGCCAAGTCCGCCGACCTCGACGACCTGGGCGCCGCCGAGAACGAGGCCGTCGCACTCGGCGCCAAGTACGTCTCCAACAGCTACGGCGGCGGCGAGACCTCCTCGGAGACCGCCGCGGACGCCAAGTACTTCCGGCACCCCGGCGTCGCCATCACCGCGGCCTCCGGTGACTCCGGCTACGGCACGCAGTACCCGGCGGCCTCCCCCGACGTGGTGGCGGTCGGCGGCACCAGCCTCAAGCGCGGGCCCGACACCCGGGGCTGGACGGAGGCCGCGTGGGGCGGCACCAAGGCCGGGCAGGGCGCCGGCGCGGGCTGCTCGGCGTACGAGCCCAAGCCGTCCTGGCAGCACGACAGCGGCTGCGCCCGGCGCACCATCGCGGACGTCTCCGCGGTCGCCGACCCGGCCACCGGCGTCGCCGTCTACGACACGTACCAGGCGGGCGGCTGGAACGTCTACGGCGGCACCAGCGTCTCCGCGCCGCTGATCGCCGCCGTCTACGCGCTCGCCGGCCCGCCGAGCGCCAACAGCTCGCCCGCGTCGTTCCCGTACGCGCACGCCTCGGCGCTCAACGACATCACCACCGGCTCCGACGGCACCTGCACGCCCGCCTACCTGTGCACGGCGGGACCGGGCTACGACGGCCCCACCGGCCTCGGCACGCCGAACGGCACCACGGCGTTCACCGGCTGACGGCCCGTCCGGCACTGGTGACCGGCGGCCGGTCGACCGAGCCGTCCTGCCACCGGTCACCAGTGCCGTGCCCGGGGGGACGCACTCGGCGCGGGACGCGGTGAACCGCCCAGCGGGGCCAGGGTCGCGCCGGTGGCCACGCCGTTGGCGTCCGTGGTGACGGTGACGGGGTCGGGGACACCCAGCAGCGCGCCGCAGCCGAGGTTGGTGAACGACTGGCCGGCGCGCAGGGCGAGGAACGCGAAGAGGTTGGCGGCCGTCCCGGCGTCCGCCGAAGGCGCGGCGGACAGCAGCGCGCGGTCGCGGAAGACCCGCTGGACGCCCGCGGGGTCGCCGAACATCCTGCGGCAGTAGGCGGCGCCGTCGCCGTGGTCGGTCGCGTCGAGCGGGGGCTGGCCCACCCCGGCCCGGTACAGGTTCGTCTTGGTCGTGCTCGGCCTCGTGCCCCTCAGCGTCATCGGGTCGTCGAGCGGGACCAGGGCGACCGGCGCCCGCTGCCCTGCCGCCGCCGACAACTCGTCCAGCGGCAGCGCGGCGCTGGGCTGCCCGTCGCTGGACTGGTCCGGCGCGGTGGGCGGGGTGCAGCCCAGCGCCGGGTCGACGAACTGGGCGAGCAGCAGGTTGTCGCTGCCGTTCGCCAGGTCCGTGGCGTGGGGGAGTGCGGCGTGCCCGGCGGCGTCGTTCTGCGCGATCCGGCCGTGGCCGTCGGCGAGGTAGTGGGTCACCACGTTGTCGCTCTGGTCCTGGTCCACCACCGAGAAGTCCCGTGTGGTCGGACACGGCATGCCGTCCTTCGCCGTCCCCAGCGCGGGCAGCTTCAACTGCTTCGCCGCGATACGGGCGCCTGCGGCCTTGAAGAACGCGGGTGCGTCGCAGTAGGCGAACTGGCCGAAGAGCGAACCGTTCAGGCCACCCACGCATTTGGCGCTCGTGAGCGCACGGGTGCCGGAGGCCGAACGCAGGGTCAGATCGGTGCCGTTGAACCCGAACCAGATGCCCACCGTGGAGCCGGCCGGCACCGTGGCGGGGGCGGGCGGCGCTCCCGGCCTGCGGCCCGCGTCGGTCACCAGCGGGTCGTAGAGCGTGAGGCCGCCGGACTTCGTCAGGACCGCCGCCTCGACGAACGCCGACTGCGCGGGGTTCGCCTCGTGACAGGGGCCCTGCGCCGGGTCGGTGGCGGTCAGCCGGTAGGGCGTCGCGAGCCCCTTGGCGGTGAGCGGGTCCGCCGGGACGACGAGGGTGCAGTCGGGGTTCGGCTGCGGCGGGGAGCTGCGGGTCGGCGCGAGCCGCGCGGGGGAGCCGTGGGCCGACGCCGCAGGGCCCGCCGCGTCCTGGGAGGCGAACACGGTCCCGGCGATCCCGCCCATGAGCAGCGGCAGTCCGGCCAGGGTCAGCGTGAGTTTCGACAGCCGCCGCCGCAGGACCCTGCGCCGTCGAAGGCGCTGTCGCGGGTGCCGCCGCAGGTGCCGTCGCGGCTGCCCGCGCCCGTCGTCGCGCTCGTGTGCCATGAGTGACCTCGTCCCGTAGTCAACGCGTGCACGTCAACCTCCTTACGGGTGCGGCGGGTGGGGCGTTCAGCGACTCTCGACGGCGGGCGGGGTGTGCGCCGGTCGCTGGTGGCGGTGCGAGGCGCGCCGGTCGCTCGGCGCCCTGAGAATCATTCGAACTGTGCGAGGGCTCAATGCCCTTGCGGGACAAGCGATACGACACCAATGGGTGAATTGTGCGATTAATGCGTTTGTCTTCGGTCTGTCTAGATTCCGTAACGTCTGCGGCGTTTCCCCCGTGGAGGCGGTGGCGCGGGTGCATCGTGATGCGTGCCCGGCCGGAAACGGCCCGGGAATCCGCATCACAGCAACTCGAAAGGCACGATGCTTTATGGCTGAAGGGTTCAAGCGAGTACTCGCTCTGGGCGCCGCCTCCGTCGCGCTCGCCGGCGGGGCCGTGCTCTCCTCGGTCGGTGTCGCCTCGGCCGCCCCGGTCCACCACCCCGCCCCGGTGTCCGCCCACCACGTGGGCCACTCGCGGTGCCACGAGGCCAGGGGCTACTGGACCCGCACCTGGCACCCCGCCTACCGCGACCGGCACGGCTACCGCCACGCCGGGTACTGGACCCGCACCTGGCACAAGCCGCGCCTGGTCTGCGTCCGCTAGTCGCGTGGCCGGGAACCCCCGCCGTCCCCACGGCGGGGGTTCCCCCGTGTCCAGGAACGCCTACGCTGGCGCCATGAGCGATCCGCGAGTGATCACCGTACGACCCGAGACCGGCTCCTACGCCTGGACCTTCGGCGGGGCCGCGCCGGTGGCCAGGATCGCGCCGGGAACCGTGCTCGACCTCTACACCGAGGACTGCTTCGCGGGCCGGGTGCGTTCGGACAAGGACCTCGTCTCCCAGGTCTGCGAGTTCCCGTTCCTCAACCCGCAGACCGGCCCGTTCCACGTCGAGGGCGCCGAGCCGGGCGACACCGTCGCGGTGCACTTCGTGTCGATCGAACCGGCCCGCGACTGGGCCGCCTCCACCACCGTCCCGCTGTTCGGCGCGCTCACCTCCACGCACGCCACCGCCACGCTCCAGCCGCCGCTGCCCGAAGTGGTGTGGATGTGGGAGCTGGACCGCGCCCGCCGCACCTGCGCGTTCACCACACGCCGCGAGGGATTGCGGCTCGAACTGCCGATGGAGCCCATGCACGGCACGGTCGGCGTGGCCCCGGCCAACCTGGAGGTGCGCTCCGCGCTGGTGCCCGACGCGCACGGCGGCAACATGGACACCCCGGAGATGCGCGCCGGGACCACCTGCTACCTGGGCGTCAACGTGGAGGGCGCGCTGCTGAGCCTCGGCGACGGCCACGCCCGCCAGGGCGAGGGCGAGACCTGCGGCGTCGCGGTGGAGTGCGCGATGAACACCGTCGTCGTGGTCGAACTCCTCAAGGGCGTCGCCACCCCCTGGCCGCGGCTGGAGTCCGACACCCACATCATCTCCACCGGCTCGGCCCGCCCGCTGGAGGACGCCTTCCGCATCGCCCAACTCGACCTGGTCCAGTGGCTGGTGCGCGACTACGGGCTGGAGGAGCTGGACGCCTACCAGTTCCTCACCCAAGCCGTGGAATCCCCGCTGGCGAACGTCTGCGACACCAACTACACGGCGGTCGCCAAGATCCGCAAGGAGTGGCTGCCGCCGGGCATCCCGCACCGCGACCTGCACCGCCGACTGCGCGCCACCGCGGCCGAGTTGGCGGGCGTCGTGGGCTGACCGACCGGTCGCCCCGGCTGCCTACCGGCTCGGCTTCGGTTCCGGCACCAGCCGCAGCAGCGTCCCCAGCACCCGGTCCACCCGGTCCCGCGGCGGATCGTCCGTCAGCCCCACCAGCAGCCGCGCCATCCCGTCGAGCACCGCGGGCGACCCCATCACCCAGCCGTTGAGCAGGGGTTGGAAGCCGGCGCGGGAGAACACGTGCTTCGTCAGCACGTTGCCCAGCCGGTAGTGGCGGCCCCAGCGCCTGGACATCTCCACCGGGTAGCGGCCCAGGGCCCGTTCGTGTGCCGGGCCGTCCGGCACCGTGAGCGCCATCGCGACGGCCTCGGCGGCCACCTCGCCCGCCTCCAGCGCCTGCGCGATGCCCTCGCCGTTCCACGGGCTCACCATGCCGCCGCTGTCGCCGACCAGCAACAGGCCCCGCCCGTACTGCGGATGCCGGTTGAACCCCAACGGCAGCGCGGCGCTCAGGACCTGGCCCTCCGCCGCGTCGCCCTCACCGGGGCGCAGGCCCCAGTGCGCGGGGGTGCGGGCCAGCCAGTGGTCCATCGTGGCACGCAGGTCGACGGTGCCGTTGCGGCGGTTGGGCAACGCGCCGAGGCCGACGTTGACCCGGCCGTCACCCATCGGGAAGATCCAGCCGTAGCCCGGCAGGTAGCGGTCGGTGCCCGGCAGCCGCAGGTCGGCCCAGAGCTCCAGGTACTCCTCCTGGGAGCGCTGCGGGCTGCGGTAGTAGCGGCGCGCGGCCGTCGCGATCGGCTGCCGCTCGTCGCGCCGCAGGCCCAGGCCCAGCGCCAGGCGCGCGGAGGCGCCGTCGGCCGCGACCACCACCCGCGCGCGGTACTCCGATTCCGTACGCTCCGGGCCCACTTGGGCCCGTACGCCGATCACCCGGCCCGCGCGGTCGGTCAGCGCGCCGGTGACCTTCGTCCCGGTACGCAGCCTGGCCCCGGCCCCGACCGCGTGCCGGGCCAGCAGGTCGTCGAAGTCGTGGCGGGTGCGGGTCAGCCCGAAGTCCGGGTAGCGGCCGAGCCGCGGCCACTCGATGAGCGCGGACCGCCCGCCGGCCACCCAGCGCATCCCGCGCGAGCGCGTCCACCCCGGCCCGTCCACGTCGACGCCCATACGGATCAACTGGTGGACGGCGCGCGGCGTCAGACCGTCACCGCAGACCTTCTCGCGCGGGAACTCCGCCTTCTCCAGCAGCAGGACGTCCACCCCCGCCCGGGCCAAGTGGTACGCGGTGGCCGACCCGGCGGGGCCCGCGCCCACCACGATCACCGCCGCGTCGTCGCGGTCCTTCGGCTGGGGCGTCGTCGGTGGCATCGCGGCCCTTTCGGCGTGGTCGGGCAGGTCGTCCGCGAGGGTCGCGGTGAGCGCAGCATGCCACGCCCGGGCCGGTTCAGTCCTTGACCACCTGGTAGATCCCGTAGATCACACCGGGCACGTGACCGAGCAGCTGGAGCAGGAACGCCCACAGCACCTTCAGGCTCGGCCCCTCCTTGATCAGCACCGCCAGCCACGGCAGCACCAGACACAGCAGCACCAGCAGCACCTTGAACATGATCACTCCCAACGGCCGGAACCACCGCGACGGCCGGAACCCGCCGCGTCGTTTCCCCGGTACCCCGCCCGGCCCGTCTCAGACCCGGCGCACGACACCGAAGATCAGGCCCGGGGCGCGAGGAGGCAGACACCGGCGCACGAAGCCGAGGCTCAGACCCGGCGCACGACACCGAAGAGTCCCTCGCCGTCCGCCGACGGGCACACCAGGGTCTCGGCCGCCCCGCCCGCGTCCTCGGCCCACTCGGCGAAGCCCTGGTGGGTGCTGATGTCGTCGACCAGCATGACCCCGCCCGGCGCGAGCACCCGGGCGACGCGGTCCATCTCGAAGCGGGTGTTGCGCGCGGTGTGCAGGCTGTCGTGGACGAAGAGGTCCACCCGGCCCAGCCGCCGGGTCAGCCCCGGCAGCCTGCGGCGGCTCGACCCCGGCACGTACGACCAGCGGTCCCGCAGGCGTCCCGGCACCGCCGCGCCGGTCTGCGCGTGCAGCGCCGGCTCGAACGGGTGGGGCAGGTCGACGCTCCACAGATGACCGTTGCCGTTGACGGCCAGTGCTGTCAGCGCGAATCGCGTCACGACACCGCGCGCCACGCCGGTCTCCACCACGACATCCGGCGTGGTGTGCCGCACCGCGCACCACACCGCGCGCGCCAACGAGCGGTCCGCGTCGCTGTAGTGCCCGTAGGTGTGCCGCCCGAAGGCCAGCCCGCGCGCACGCATTCCAGCCACCACCGCGTCCCACTCCCGGTCGGCGCCGACCCGCTCCGGGCAGGGCCACGGCGCGCCCAGCAGGCGGTGCAGGTCCCGCTCCCACGCGGGGTCCACGGTGTGGTCCACCGGGTGCTCCCAGTGTCTGGCCGCTTCCTCCGGCAGGTACGACAGGGCCTCCACCGGATCCGCGGCGAGCGCGCGGGCGAAGCGCGTGACCCGGTGTCCGCCGCCGTGTGCCGCGGTACGGGGCATGCCTCCAGGGTAGGACCGCGTCCCGCGCCGGGCTATCCGGCGTGTTCGACGCCGCGCTTGCGGGACGCCTCGATCTCGTCGTACGCGCCGTCCCGGCCCTCCCAGTGCGAGCCCTCGACCGACTTGCCGGGTTCCAGGTCCTTGTAGACCTCGAAGAAGTGGGTGATCTCCAGCCGGTCGAACTCGGAGATGTCACCGATGTCCTGCACGGATCCGTACCGCGGGTCGTGGGCCGGGACGCACAGCACCTTGTCGTCCGGCCCGTTCTCGTCGGTCATGCAGAACATGCCGATGGCCCGGCACAGGATCACGCAGCCGGGGAAGGTGGGCTCGCCGACCAGCACCAGGGCGTCCAGCGGATCGCCATCCCGGCCCAGGGTGCCGTCGACGAAGCCGTAGTCCGACGGGTACTTGGTGGCCGTGAACAGCAGCCGGTCCAGCCGGATGCGGCCCGTCTCGTGGTCCATCTCGTACTTGTTACGGGAGCCTTGGGGAATCTCGACCACCACGTCGAACTCCTCCGGTGCAGCCATCGCCGGCCTCCTCGTCGTCTGACGCCGCTCGATCTCGCTCGATGCCGTCGTTCGGCCCCGCATGGGTGATCCCACCGCCGCAGGCGAATCGCACGATATCAGCGGGACAGCGAGTTTCCTCCCCATCGTCGCGCCGATGTCTGGATACGGACGCGGCACCGCCCGAAGGGATGAGGCGCGCGGGCCCGGCGCTGACCGGAACCGGCGCCCGGCCCGCCCGCGCGGCGCGCTGCGTTACGTTGGAGCGGCCGCAGCCCGCCGTACCGCAGGAGCAGCCCGTGCCCCAACTCACCCACGCCGACGTCGAGTCCGCCGCCGGACGCGTCGCCGGACGCGTGCGCCCCGTCGCCGTCGCACGGCTCGACCCCGACGAGACCCGTTCCTACGGGGTCGAGGCCCCGGCCGTCGTGTGGTTCGCGCTGGAGTACATGCAGCACACCGGCTCCTTCAAGGCGCGCGGCGCGCAGAACTTCCTGCTGGCCCACCGCGCGGCCGGCACCCTCCCGCGAGCGGGCGTGACCATCGCCTCCGGCGGCAACGCGGGCCTGGCCTGTGCCTGGGCGGCCCGGGAACAGGGCGTGCGGGCCACCGTCTTCCTCCCCGAGACCGCGCCCGCCGTCAAGGTCGCCCGGCTGCGCTCGTACGGCGCCGAAGTGCGGCTGGTCGGGCAGGGGTACGCGGACGCGCTGGTGGCGTGCGGGAAGTTCGCGGCCGACAGCGGCGCCCTGGCCAGCCATGCCTACGATCACCCACTGATCGCGGCGGGTGCGGGGACGTTGCTGACGGAGCTGCGGGAGCGGATTCCCGCGCTGGACACGGTGGTTGTGGCGGTCGGCGGTGGCGGGCTGCTCGCCGGGGTCGCGACCGCCGCCGGCCACCACGGGATCCGCACCGTCGCCGTCGAACCCGACAACTGCCGTGCGCTGGACGCCGCGTTGCGCGCCGGTGAGCCGGTCGACGTGGAGATCGACTCCGTCGCGGCGGACTCCCTGGGCGCCCGGCGGGCCGGGCCGATGGCGCTGGCGGTGGCACGGCGGGACGACGTGCGTACGGTGCTCGTCCCCGACGCCGGGATCGTCCGTGCCCGGCAGGCACTGTGGGACCAGCGCCGGATCGCCGTCGAACACGCCGCCGCCACCGCCCTCGCCGCCCTGCGCGGTGCCTACGCCCCGGCGGCGGGCGAGACGGTGGCCGTCGTGCTGTGCGGCGCCAACACCGACCCGGGCGACCTGACCGGCCGGGACCGGGGCTGAAACCGGTGTTCACTCCCGAGGGCCCCACCGTCCGCGAGCTGGCCGTGCAGGCGCTCTCCTCGGTCGAACGGGGCTACGACCTGCTGGCGCCGAAGTTCGACCGCACGCCGTTCCGCACGCCCGCGCCGGTGCTGGACGCGGTGCGGGACGCGTTGTGCGCGATGGGCCCGGTCGAGGACGGCCTCGACCTGTGCTGCGGCACCGGCGCGGGCGCGCGGGTGCTGGGCGCGGTGTGCCGGGGGAGTGTCACCGGCGTGGACCTCAGCGACGGCATGCTCACGGTAGCCCGGAGCACGTACGGGCAGGCCGCCTCGGCATCCTCGGACGAAGGCCTGCCCGCGCCCCGGCCGCGCTGGGTGCGCGCGGACGCCCGGGCCCTGCCCTTCGGTCCCGCCTTCGACCTGGTCGTGAGCTTCGGCGCCTTCGGCCACTTCCTGCCCCGGGAGTGGCCGGGGCTCTTCGCCGAGGCGCGCCGGGTGCTGCGGCCCGGCGGGCGCTTCGTCTTCCCGCTTCCGGCGCCCGCGCCGCCCGGCTCGCCCCTGTACTGGTCCCTGCTGGCCTTCGACGCGGCGATGCGGGTGCGCAACCTCGTGTGGCGGCCGCCCTTCGTCATGTACTACCGGCCCTTCCGGCTCGGCCCGGTGCGCGAGGAGCTGACCAGGGCGGGGTTCACGGTGCGCCTGGTCGCGCTGCCCGCGCTGGGGCGGCGGCCCGACGGCAGCCCGCGGTGCCGCATGGTGGTGGCGGAAGCCTGAGCCCGCCGTATGCCACCACCGCGTCGGGGCTTCGCAGCCGCGTCAAATCCCCGTCAAGGCGGACCGTTGTGACCTGGCGGCCGCGAGCTGGGGGTATGCTGTGAGAAGTTTGTACAGGCACCTCGTTCGGTGAGGCGTCTTCACGGACACAGGCCACTGACCCGACGACGTCGAGAGACGCCCAGGTTCAGGACAGGTCTCCCCGGCCTAAGGGGTGACCCCAAGTGGCTTCCCCCGAAGGGGGATTACGCCGTGGAGTGCCAAAGCTCTGACGAGTTGGGGTGAGCCGGTCGCATCGGACCGGTCTGCTCCCTTGCCGCGTCGCACGGCGCGCTGTCGCGCCCTGACCGGAAGGAGGCGAGAGACGCATGGATTCCAGTAGTAGTCCGGGCCACAGTAGGCCCACATCCCGCATGTCCTCGCATTCTTCCGGCACGCGGTAACACCTTCCCCTGCGCGGCCGAGACCCGCGTTCCCGCCATCCGCACGGCCCGATCGCCGTGACGGATCGCAGCCCTGCGCCCACGCGCCGGGCCGACGACGCCTGCGCTCGCGCCGGGAGGGGATTCCGCATGCCCCCAACACCTCCCCCCGTGGGGGGACTTGGGAGGTATCTCATGACCGACACCACCTTCGACACCACGACCGCCGCGCGGCGCACCGCCGTCCTGGACGACGCCCACATCGGCGACATCCGCGGCGCCCTCGGCACCGTCAGGCTCGACGACACCGCACCGCGCACCGGGCTGTCCGCGCGGCTGAAGACACTGCTCGCCATCGTCGGCCCCGGCCTGATCGTGATGGTCGGCGACAACGACGCCGGCGCGTTCGCCACGTACGGGCAGGCCGGGCAGAACTACGGCACCCATCTGCTGTGGACCCTGCTCCTGCTGGTCCCGGTGCTCTACGCCAACCAGGAGATGGTGCTGCGGCTCGGCGCGGTCACCGGGGTGGGGCACGCGCGGCTGATCCTGGAGCGGTTCGGCCGGTTCTGGGGCGCGTTCAGCGTCATCGACCTGTTCCTGCTCAACGCCTTCACCCTGGTGACCGAGTTCATCGGCATCACCATGGCCGCCGGATACCTGGGACTGCCGAAGACGGCCGCGGTGGTGCTGGCGGCGGGCGTCATCATCGCCTCCGCGTTCACCGGCTCGTTCCAGCGGTTCGAGCGGATCGCCATCACCCTGTGCGCGGCCTCGCTGCTGCTCGTTCCCATCTACTTCATGGCGCACCCGGCGACCGGCCGGATGCTCCACGACTTCGTGGTGCCCGGAATGCCGGGCGGCAGCGGGCAGTTGTCGACCGTGATGCTGCTGATCATCGGCATCGTCGGCACCACCGTCGCGCCCTGGCAGCTGTTCTTCCAGCAGTCCTACGTCATCGACAAGCGCATCACGCCGCGTTTCATGGCGTACGAGAAGGCCGACCTGTGGATCGGCATCGTGGTCGTCGTCATCGGCGCGGGCGCCATGATGGGATTCACCGCCGCGGCCTTCGCCGGCAGCCACGCGGCCGGGCACTTCACCGACACCGCCGGTGTCGCGCACGGCCTCGCCGCCCACGCGGGCAAGGTGGCGGGCGTGCTGTTCGCCATCGCACTGCTGGACGCCTCGATCATCGGCGCGTTCGCCGTGTCCCTGTCGACCGCGTACGCCATCGGGGACGTCCTCGGCCTCAAGCACTCGCTGCACCGGGGGATCTCCGGCGCCAAGGGCTTCTACGCGGTCTACGCGGGCCTGGTCGCCGCCGCCGCGGCCATCGTGCTGATCCCCGGATCGCCGCTCGGCCTGCTGACCGAGGGCGTGCAGACACTCGCCGGGGTCCTGCTGCCGTCGGCGTCGGTCTTCCTGCTGCTGCTGTGCAACGACCGCGCGGTCCTCGGCCCTTGGGTCAACGGCCCGAGGACCAACGCGTTGATCTCGGCGGTCGTCGGGGTGCTGATCACGCTGTCGATCGTGCTGACCGCGTCCGTGCTCTTCCCGTCCATCTCCGCCGGGGCGATCCTCGACATCATGGCGGCCTGCGGGGTCGCCGGGGTGATCGCCATCGGCTACGCGGAGGTGCGCCGCCGCCGCAAGGGCTGGGCGCGCGCCGGGCGGGAGATCGACCGCACCGGGCGGCTGGACTGGCGGATGCCACCGCTGGAGACGCTGTCCAAGCCCGTGCTGTCCACCGGCTACAAGGTCGGCATGACCGCGCTGCGCACGTACCTGCTGATCGCCATGGTGCTGGTGGTCGTCAAGATCGTGCAGGCAGCCCTGGCCCACTGAGCGGGCCCGTACCCACCGCAATCCGGACGAGGAGGAGGTGCACCATGCACACTCTGACCACCTTCGACTTCCTGACCCGGCTCGCCACCGGCGTGGCCTGCGGCGCGCTGATCGGAGTCGAGCGCCAGTGGCGGGCCCGGATGGCGGGCCTGCGGACCAACGCCCTGGTCGCGGCGGGGGCGACGCTGTTCGTGCTGTACAGCGTCGCCGTCGGCGATCCGTCCAGCCCGACCCGGGTCGCCTCCTACGTGGTGTCCGGCATCGGCTTCCTGGGCGGAGGCGTCATCCTGCGCGACGGCGGCGGGGTGCGCGGGCTCAACACGGCCGCCACGCTGTGGTGTTCGGCTGCCGTGGGCGTGCTGGCCGCCTCGGGCAGGACGGGCCTGGCGGTGCTGGGCACGCTGGCGGTCCTCGGCATCCACCTCGTGCTGCGCCCCGCGGGGCGGATGCTGGACCGCACCCCGGCGTCCTGCCCGGAGCAGGAGGAGGAACCGGCCGACCGAGTGCCGGTGTGACGACCCATCAGGTCAAGTGCTGGAGTGACGCACCGTCAGGTAGCGTGCTTATGTGATGGCTTGTCAAGTGTACTGACCCAGGAACCCCTCGACCGTGCCGCTGAACCGAGCCGGGTCGTCCAGCCACGGGTAGTGACCCGCCCCCGGCTGGACGACCATCTCGGCCCGGCGGAACCGTCCGGCGATCTCCTCCGCCACCCCCGGGCGCGGCGCGCTGTCCAGCTCACCGGCGAGCACCAGCACCGGCACGTCCGGCACCGCCGCCGGCGGCTCGAACGCGCCGGGTGCGACGTAGTGCGCCGTCGCCTCGTCGTTGGTCTGCTCGACCTCGCCCGCCGCGTGCGCCCGCGCGGCGTCGTCCCAGCGTCCGTAGAAGAACGGCGTGGCCGCGTCGAAGTCGGCGTCGGTCGCGGTGCCCGCCCAGACCGCGTCGTACGCCGCCCGGGCGCCCGCGGCCCAGGGTTCACCGGCCCGCAGGTCGGCGGCCTGAGCACGGTGGGCGGTGGTGAACTCGATACCCAGCACCCGGGCCCTGGCGGTGATCAGGCACAGCGCGCGCACCCGATCCGGGTGGCGGGCCGTGTACTGCAACGCGAGGTCGCCCGCGGCCGAGTGCGCCAGCAGGTCCATGCGCTCCAGCCCGAGGTGACGCCGCAACGCCTCGACGTCGTCCACGAGCCGATCGCACCGGTACGTCGCCGGATCGGCCGGAACCCCCGAGCCCCCGGTCCCCCGAGCGTCCAGCATGACCAGCCGCCTGCGCGCGTCCCACCCCCCGAGGTCCCCGAGGTAGGCGGAGGCCCGCATGGGCCCACCGGGCAGACACAGCAACGTCTCACCGGAGCCGCGCACATGGAAGGCGAGCGGTGTCCCGTCATCGGCACAGAAGATCGGCATGGGCCCCATCCTGGGGAGCCGTCCCGTGGCGTGGCAAGCGGGATACGCCACTGCCCGCCCACGCGTCACCCCGCAGGCAGCTCGAGTCTCAAGAATTTCAGCCCGTTGATGAAGTTGGACGTCAGGCGTCGCGGGGGTTCGGCCAGGCGGGGTGGCGTGGGGAGGGCCGTGCGGAACTCGTCGTAGAGCGTGGCGAGTTGGAGGCGGGCGAAGTGGGCGCCCAGGCAGACGTGGGGGCCGTCGCCGAAGGAGACATGGGGATTGGGGGAGCGGGTCAGGTCGAGGCGGTACGGGTGGGGGAAGACGCGTTCGTCGTGGTTGGCGGAGGCGTGGAGGACGACCACCTTCTCGCCCGCCCGGACCCGCGTTCCGGCGAGCGTGGTGTCGTGCGCGGCGGTACGCCGGAAGGTCAGCACCGGAGGATGGCGCCGCAGCAGGAAGAAGAACATCTCCAGCTCGGGGACGGTCAGTTCGGCGTCGGTGGCCAGCGCCGTCAGCACGTCGTCGCCCGGGTGGCGGCGCTTGTGGGCGGCCAGCTCGCGCGCGTAGCCGAACATGTCGGCCAGCGCGGACGGCGAGCGGGGGTCGACCGGCGAGCCGTCCGCCGTGGACGTGTCCGACGCCTCGTCGGGGTCCTGGTAGCCGATGACCCGCCGCGTCCAGTGCAGCAGCAGACCCCGGTCGCCCGGCGGCACCCCCAGCAGATCGGTGAGGTTCAGCAACGCGTACTCGTCGGTGACCCGCGCCACCACATCACACGTGCCGTCTCCCGCCCGCGCTTCCGCCAGCGCCCCCGCCACCAGGGACCGGGCCCGCCCGCGCACCGCCTCCCGGAAGCGCGCCACACGCCCGGGCGTGAAGGCCCGGCTGACCAGCCTGCGCAGCCGCAGGTGGTGCGGCGGGTCCTGGTTGAGCATCATCCGCCGGACGAACGGCAGATCGGCCGGATCCGGGTCGCGGATCTGTGTCGCGCCCAGGCACGAGGAGTACGTGGCCGAGTCCTTCAGCACGCGCACCACGTCGGCGTGCCGGGTGACCGCCCAGAAGCCGGGGCCCGCGGGCCAGCCCAGCACCTCCGGCTCGTCCTGCCAGGCCACCGGGCAGTGGTCGCGCAACACCCGGTACCGCCCGTACGGCACGCCGCGCGCGTACCGCCGGGGGTCGAAGACGTCCGGCCCCGCACCTCGGTGCCGAACCTCAGCCGGCACTGCCGTTCCCCTCCGGCCCGTCGACCGCACAGGCCGTATCAGCCGCGTCGGCGGCGTCGGCGCGGGCGTCGGCGCGCAGGAAGTCCTCGACGACACGGATGAGTTCGAGCGGTGTCTCGTCCATCGCGTAGTGACCCGCCGAGACGAGCTCGACGAGTTCGCCGCGCTTGAACCAGCGCATCCAGGTCGCGCGCTGGACCTCGGCGGTCAGTGCCGGGTCCAGCGCGCCCACCACGGCCAGCGCGGGCACGGTGGATCCGTCGACGCCCCCGTGGAAGTCCTCGCCCGCCCAGGAGGTGAACCAGGCGTGGAAGGCCTCAGCGTCACTGCGCTCCAACGACCCGCGCACCATGCGGTCGAGCCAGGCGGCGGGACGGCGGCTGCCGGTGGTGAAGTCGATGATGGCGCGACGGTTGTCCGGCGAGCGGGCCGCGCCGTCGAACAACTCGTGCTGCTCCGGCGGCAGCGGCAGGCCGGACGCCGGGACCGGTGAGACCCCGACGAGCCTGCGCACCCGCTCCGGCGCGAGCGCCACCACCCGCTGCGCGACGCTGCCGCCCATCGAGTGACCGATCACGGAGAACCGTCGCCATCCCAGGCTGTCGGCGAGCGCGATCACGTCCTCGGCGCCCTCGGGTCGTGGTGAACGCGCCGGAGACGTCGCGCGCTTCGCCGTAGCCGCGCAGGTCCACCACCGCGTACTGGAACGCCTCGCGGTCGAGGTCGGCCAGCAGCGGATCGTACGCGGAGCGGTCGGCGAACCAGCCGTGGATCGCGATCACCTTGTGCGGACCGGCACCGTGCAGTCCGTGGGGCAGGGCCAGTGGGCTCACTCCGACTCCCGTCGCCGTACGCGCCGGGCGGCCCGGCACCGCCCGTGCTGCCGTGTCGGCTCCACGGTGGCGGCCCGCCGCCCGGGCGCGCAAGAGCCCGTTCGTGTGCGACACGGTGACCCTCCGGCCGATCGGGCGGCGCCGTCCGTCGCGGCCGGCCCGTCAGGAACCGCAGCTGCCCTTGCCCGGGCCGCCGAGGTGGAACGAGGTGCGGGTGACCGACCCCGCGTCGTAGTAGTCGGGGCTGGTGGTCTGCACCGTGAGGTCCGGCCGGTCCGCGCTGCCGTACAGCCGGAATCCGGCGATCCAGGAGGACCGCCACGAGGTGCCGGGACGGCCGTTGCCCATCTGGGTGCACGACGGCACGTCCGAGGCGTCGGCCGCGACCTCGCCGAACGCGGTGATCTTCTGGGCGCTGGTGTACGTGCCGTTCCACAGCGAGCCGGGGAAGTAGCCGACCGCGTGGCCGTCGTAGAAGATCCACCAGTCGCCGCCCAGCTCGCGGATGGCGAAGCTCCCCGCGTGACCGGCCGGCAGCGGCATGCCGGGGGTGACGGTGTGCGAGACCTGGACGAAGCCGCAGCCGTTGTAGCAGGACTCCTGGCCGTCGACCCAGTGGTAGACGAACAGATGCGGCCTGCCGTCGCCGTTGTTCACCTGGCGGTCCACGGTCCAGCCGACCTCCACGGTGGAGGTCGCGCCGGTGTTTTGCAGGGCCAGCTCCTGGAGCGAGTGTTCGTCCTGCTGGGCGGGGTTGACCACCGGGTCGGCGATCTCCATGCGGACGCTCGCGCCGGTCGCGTCTGTGATCTGGCGGCCGTAGACGTAGTCGTAGCAAGCGCCGTACCAACATGTCGGGTTGTCGGTCCCCGTGGCGGCTGCTCCGGTGGCCGGGGGAGCGGAGGGCAGGGGCCGGGGCGCGGCCTGGGCGGACTGGCCGGTGAGCAGGGTGAGCGCGGCAGCGGCGGCGGTCAGTCCCACCGTGAGGCGGGTGCGTATGCGCATGAGGGGTCTCCGTCGGTCGGGTGGAGGGAGAGGGAGGGCGGCGGGTCGGACGCCGTGCGGGCGAAGGCCGGTCGCGCCGGAACAGTCCATGTAAGTGCTCAAGTAACTTCACTTACATGGGGAGTTAAGCTAGACCGGAAGGCGGCGGCTGGCAAGGTTTCCGCCGGGACTCCGGCGCGGGGCCCGGCAGGGAGGGAAGAGGTGGCCATGTCCACGGGAAGCGGGGACTCCGGCGAGGACGGGCGCTCCGAGGGGCAAACCGGTGTGCAAACCGGTCGGCAAACCGGCGTGCGACCCGGCGCGCGGTCCGACGCACGGCCCGACGCGCGCTCCAGCGCCAAGGAGATCGGCTCCCGCATCCAACGCCTGCGCACTGAAAAGAAATTGACGCAACGTCAGCTCGCCGGCACACGGTACACCGCCGCGTACGTCTCCACCGTGGAGGCGGGCAAGGCCCGCGCCTCGCAGACCGCCCTGCGTTATCTCGCCGAGCGGCTCGGGACGACCTACGAACAGCTCGCCGAAGGCGTCCCCGCCGGTCTGCGTGCCGAGCTGCGCGAACGGCTCGCCGAGGCGGACCGCCTGGCCGACGAAGGCTCGGGCGAACACGCGGAACAGACCCTCGTCGCCCTCCTCGAACGCGCCGCCGACCACGAACTCCCCGACCTCCAGGCCGACATGAACGTTGCCCTGGGACACTGCATGCTGCGCCGAGGCGCGCTCGCCGAGGCGCGCGAGTGCTTCGACCGCGCCCTGGGCCTGCTGGCCGACCAGCCGCTGCCCACCCGGGTCCGGGCCATCCGCGGCCAGGCGATCGCCCACCAGCTCGGCGGCGACATCCGCTACTCCTGCTACCTGCTGGAGCAGACCATCGACGAGCTGAACGGCGGCGGACTGCCCGACCCGGCCGCGCTGCTCCTGCTCTACGCCACGATCATCACGCCGTACCTCGACATGGGCGCCCTGGAACGCGCCGCCAAGGCCGCCGACCTCGCCCTCGATCTCGCGCCCCGCGTCGCCGACCCGGTCGTGGTCGCCGGACTGCACCGCTCGGTGGCCCGCACCCTGGCGGGCGGCGGACGCTTCGACGAGGCCGAGGCGTACCTCGTCAAGGCGCAGGAGGTCTACGAGCAGTGGCAGATCCGCGCCGAACTGGCCCAGTGCCACTGGATGCGCGGCTACCTGCACACCCAGCACGACCGCCTGGCCGACGCCGAGGACGAACTGACGTGCGCGCTGGGGATGTTGCGGTCCACCGGCGCCGCCTTCTACGCCACCCAGGTCGAGGTCGAACTCGCCGACGTGCGCTTCCGGCGTGGCCACGGCGCCGACGCCGAGCAACTCCTCACCACACTGCTCGCCGGACTCGGCCCCGGCCACGGCACCGTGCACGCCGCGGCCGCGCACCGGCTGCTCGGCCTGATCCACGAGCAACGTGGCGAACCGGCCGACGCCGAACGGCACTACCGGGCCGCGCTGCCGCTCCAGGAGGAGGCCGACGCCGCCGGGGACCTCGCCGACACCGCGCGGCTCCTCGGTGACCTGCTGGAGCGGCAGGGTCGCCTCAAAGACGCCATCGCCGCCTACCGGCGCGGTCTGACGGGACTGGCCCGGCCCGGCACCACCACCCTCGGCCCCGCCCCCGCCCCGCCGCCTGTCACCCCCCGGCCGACGCGGTGACCACGACCGGGTCCGCCCGCCGCGGCCAGTCCCGTGGCACGCGTTCCAGCACCCCGCCCGCGAAGACGTCGTACAACGGCAGCGATTCCAGGTGCACGTAACCGATGTGGCAGTCACACACGCCGAGCGGGCACGGCCGCGGGCGCAGCGCCACGCGGTACGAGCCGTCGTAGAGGTTGCCGAGGGGTTCCGGCACGAAGTGGCAGCGTCGCACCGTGCCCTGCCCGTCGACCGAGATCACCGACTCGCCGGTGCGGCACGCCCGCCCGGCACTGGCGTGCGGATGCCTGCTGTAGCCGAACAGCGGGTCCAGCGCGGTCCATCGGGCGGCCTCGGCGTCGGTGTACGTCCGCCCCTCCTGCGCGTTGACCCACAGGTAGACGTGGTCCGGCAGGGCCGCACGCATCCGGCGAGCGGCCTCCAGATGCGCGGGGTCGCCCACCACGCCGACGCTGTAGCGCACCCCCGCCGCGTCCAGTTCACGGCACTTGCCCAGGAAGCGGTCGTGCCCGACCTGCCCGGGGTGGTACGTGGTCCACAGCGCGAGCGTGTCGCGGTCGGCGTCCGCCGTCCAGCGCACCCGGTGACTGAGGTTGGTCTGCACGGCGACCCGGGCGACGTGCGGCAGGCGGCTCAACTCGGCCAGCGTGTCGCGGTACCAGGACCGCACCAGGCCCTCGCCCCACGGGGTGAACAGCAACGACAGCCGGTCGCCCCGCTGTTCGGCCGCCCACCGCGCGAATCGCTCCAACGCCTCCCGGTCCGCGACCAGTTCGGCCCGGGTGTCGCGGCGCTTGGCGAACGGGCAGTACGGGCAGTCGTAGTCGCACGAGGCCAGCGGGCCCCGGTACAGCACGGTCAGGTCCACGGCGTCTCACCTCGCCCGGTAGTCGCTCATCGCCGCCCGGGCGCGCTCCGAGAAGAACGCGGGCCCGACCGCGTCGGAGTGCGCCAGCCCCTCGGGCGTCAGCCGCAGCACGCCCACGGACTCGCCCGCGCCGTCCAGCCAGCCCCTGACCCGCAGTTGCTCCAGGTCGCCCGCGAAGTCGTCCTCGGGACGGGTGCCGAATCGTTCGCGGTACGAGGCGGCCGCCAGCCCCTCGGCCTGGAGCAGCGACTGCACGAGATGGCGGCGGCGCGACTCCCGCGCGTCCATCCACCAGCCGACCTCGGCCACGTCGAAGTCGGACGCGGGGCGTGACACGTAGTCGTCCACGATGCCCCTGATCTCCGTCATCGACACCGCGTAGTCGAACGAGTAGTGCAACCGCCGGGTGTAGGAACGCGAACCGCAGCCCAGGCCCACCATGCCATCGGTCTGACAGCAGTACTCGGTGCCCGCCGTGCGGCCCGCGCCCGGCACCGGTGCCACGCCCGCCCGGCGGAACATCCGCATCGACACCTGCTCGTAGCCCGAGGCGAGCAGGTGGTCGCGGCCCGCGCGGTACAGCGCGAGACGTCGCCGGTCCCACTCCGGCTCCGGCGCGTCCGCGCCCTCCCGGCGCCCGAGACCGGTCAACGGCCGCACGTAGAGCGGGTAGAGGTACAGCTCTTCCGGCTCCCAGGCGAGCGCCGCGTCGAGGGAGGTGCGCCAACTCGCCGCCGTCTGGCCGTCGATGCCGTAGATGAGGTCGATGTTGAGCACCGGGACCCCGGCGTCCCGCACCCGGCCGAGGGCGGCTTCGACGTCCGCCCTGCGCTGCGGGCGCACCGCCGCCCTGGCCTCGTGCGGCACGAAGCTCTGCACGCCCAGGCTCAGCCGGGTGGCGCCGCGCGCGGCGAGCACGGCGAGCCGGTCGGCGGTCGCGGTCGCCGGGGACGCCTCCACCGACAGCGGGACCGCGCTCAGGTCGGCGCCCATGCGGACCTCGGCGATGTCGCACAGCCGCTCCAGCTCCGCGGCGGTCAGGAACGTCGGCGTGCCGCCGCCGAAGGCCACCTGCGCGTAACGGGCGCCGGGGCCCAGCGCGGCGGCCACCCGCGTAGCCTGCCGCTCCAGCGCGTCGAGGTAGGCACCCGTCAGGCCGTCGGGGGCGCCGATGCGGGTGAACAGGTTGCAGAAACCGCAGCGCACCTCGCAGAACGGTATGTGTGCGTACAACGACAACGCGTCCTTCGGCTCGTCGGCCCACACCCGGTCCAGCCGGGGACGCGGATCCAGCGGCCGGTAGGCGGTCTTGTGCGGGTAGGCGTAGACGTAACTCTGGTACGGGGACTCGTGAGACGCCTTCGGCACCTGCGGTACATGCGGCGTCTGCGGCGTCGGCGGCTCACCGGGGTGCGCGGCCGGGGCGGGGTACGGGGCAGTGCTCATCGTCGGGCTCTCTCGTCGGAGTCCTGCCGCGCGGCCGCGGGCAGCGTGAAGTGGGCGTACGGCACCGTCCACACGGACTCGTGGCCGATCCGGTGACCGCTCCAGCCGTCGTCGCCGTAGGCGGTGCCGTGATCGGAGCAGACGATGGCGAAGCAGGGGCGGCGCTGTGCCATCGCCGCGAAGAGCCGCGGCACGTGACGGTCCACGTACTCCAGCGCGGCGGCGTGCGAGGCGCGGGTGTCGCCGTGCTCCTTCGTCGCGCCCGGCAGATGGTGCCAGTTGGGCTGGTGCAGCGCGGAGACGTTCACGAAGAGGAACAACGGCTGCTCGGGCGCCTGCCGGGCGTGTTCCTCGGTGATGCGTTCTGCGAGTGCCACCTGCGTCTCGAAGGACGTGGCAGAGGTGACGCCGGTCTGCGGGCTCCAGTGGCTCTCCTGGAACAGACCGGGCAGCACGGACCCCAGCGCGGCCGTCTTGCTGAAGAAGCCGACCCCGCCGACGCACACCGTCCGGTACCCGGCCTCGGCCAGCCCCGAGACCAGGTCGGGCGTGTCGTAGACGAAGGACGTCGTCGCGGTGGACTCACTGCCCGCGAACCGCGCCGCGAACAGCCGGGGATGAGGCCCCGGCGAGTCGGCGGGCGTGGGCAGGAACCCGGCGAAGATCGCCTGATGGGCCGCGTAGGTGAAGCTGCCCGGGCTGTGCCGGCGCTCCCAGCGACCGCCGGGCAGCCGGGCCGCCAGGTTCGGGGTGCGGCCGGCCGCGGCCAGCTCGGCGGCCACGTCGTACCGCAGGGTGTCGAGGGTGACGAACAGGATGTCGTGGCTGCCGACGATCCGGCGCATGTCGACGTCGGACGCCTGCTCCTGCCGGGGCCACCCGGCAGGTGAGGGATCGTTCACTTCGGTGTTCCTTCTGGTGTTCCTTTTGCTGGTCGCGGTCCGTCCGCTGTTTGTGTTCTCGGTCTGTCCGCCGTTCGCGGGCTGTCCCGCGCGCGCAGCACGGCGGCGGTGAACGCCGCGTACGTGTCCGCTCCTTCGGCGCCCGAACCGGGCAGGCCGGTCAGCCCCGGCAGCAGGTCGCCGAAGGCGTTGACCTCGCCGACCGCGTGCCCACGCAGGTTCGCCGACGGCAGGACGTCGACCGCGACGACCGGGCTGCCCGGGAAGAGCCGGGCCGTGCGCTCACAGGTCTCCAGCACGGCGGGCCACTCGGGCCCGCTCGCGTCCCGGAACGCCGACAGGTCGCCGCGGGCGCCGCCGAGGTGGAGGTTGGTGACGGGATTGCGGCTGGTGCGCAGCACCGCGTGGGTGGCACGCCCGGCGGTGACCACGACCCGCAGGTCGCAGGGCTTCCCGTGCGGCGACGCCTTCGGCAGCCACCGTTCCACGTGCAGCCGCTCACCGGCCAGCACGTCGAACAGCGCCCGCAACTGGGGCTCCTGCGTGTAGCGGCGCACCCGCAGCGAGTTGAACAGCGCCGGGCGGCCGTCGACTGCGGTGCCCAGAGCGGCGGACGTGGTGGCCCGCGCCCGGCCGCGTGGACCCAGCTCCACGGCGACCACACCGGAGGCGGACGAGGCGTGAGCGGGCTTGACGAACGCCCGGGGCATCCCCGCCGCGAGCAACCGCTCCCGCAGGTCGTCCCACCCGGTCACCGGCTCGCCACCCTGATCGAGCGCCCGCGGCACGGGCACCGCGGCGTCCGCGAGCAGCGCGTGGGTGCGCCGCTTGTCGAACATCACCGCGATCTCGTCCGGGTCGGCCAGCAGGACGCACCCCGGCACGGCCGCCGCCGTACGGGCCAACTCCCGCAGGGCCGCGGTGAACCGCTCGTACCACGCCGTGCCGCCGCCGACCCGCGTGGAATCCCAGCCGCCGCCCAGCGCGTCACCGCGCAGCAGCCGGTCGACCCGCTCGTCCTCGCCGGGCGAGTCGATCCGCAGCAGCGTCCCGGGCGCGGGTACCGCGCCGGGTGCGCCGCGCAGCACGTCGGCCCAGGCCAGCACGGCCGGCTCCGGCCCGCCCGCGGCCAGCACGGCGGTCCGGAAGAGGCCCACCCGGCGGCTGCCGGGATTGCCGACCACGGTGAAGCGCGCGGACCGCCGCGGGTCGGGGGCGAGGCGGCGCCCCGCGGGAACGATCGAGGTGGCCAAGGTCTACTCGTCCACCGCGACGTAGTACCAGGCCTGCCCGTCGTACTCGTCCGGCTTCTCCTGCTCGCTGAGGTCCACCGTGACACCGGCCGGCTCCAGGGCCTCACGTATGCGCGCGACCATGCCGTCCGACAGGAAGTGGTGGTGCAGGTCGAGTTCGGCCAGGTGGGTCAGCGACTGCCCGCCCAGGAGGGCTTCGGCACCGGCGTCGGTGAGGGTGCCCATCGAGAGGCTGAGCGAGGTGAGTCCCGGCACCACCGCGGCCCTCGCGACCGCTTGCGCGATGGCGTCCTGCGACTCGCTGTCCTGGAGCCCGAGATGACGCAGCGACGGGAAACGGCCGGCCTCCAGCAGCGGCGCGATGTCCTCCACCGTGGCGTCGCCGCCGTAGTTCTCCACGCCGAGCCACAGCTCCAGCCGCTCCAGCGCGGGCAGTTCACTGGACGCTATGCCGCGCACCACGGCTGCGGACATGCCACCGGACTCCAGCCGCAGCGTGCGCAGGTTCGCATGCCGCACCGGGGTGAACTCGCGGTGGCCGCCGCGGGCGCCGAGCTCCTCCAGTCCGGGGAAGGCTTCGAGGACCGGTGCGAGGTCGGTCTGCTCGATCCAGGAGATCTCGTTCTCCTCGGAGACGATGTCCCCCAGGAAGAACGCCTTGAGCGAGGGGAGGCGGTCGGCCGACTCGACCAGCCGGGCCACCTCCGCGGACGCGTCCTCGTCGTACATGTGGTCGCTCCACGGCCCGAATATGAGCGCGGTGACCCGGCTCGTGTCGACGGACTCCAAGAAGACCGGCCAGATGGCCTCGATGTCCTTGTCGGCCGACCAGTCGTGCCCCAGCCGCCAGGCGACCTCCCCGGCCGCGGGCAGCCCGTCCTTCCGGCCCTCCGCCGGGAACTCGAAGACCTTCAGGCCGTGGAACTCGGTGAGGTGTTCTACACACATCGGAATCGCTCCTCGCACGCCGCGGAATATGTGCCAAGTCCTATCAGGAGGCACTGACAATCCCGTTGCCCGGAGGGGCGGATGGGGCGTGACGAGGGAGGGAACGCTGGGTCGACTGCCGCGGTCAGGCGCCGTGCTCACGCACCGCGAGGGGAGGGCGGCGCGTCCGAGGCGGAGCCGTCGTCGCGCCCGGAGCCGGAGCCGTTGCCCGGGCCTGAGCCGTCCTCGTCGTGGTGGCGGGCGCCGCGGTAGGCGAGGCCGCCCATCATGACGACGAGGGTGCCGACCACGAAGGCGATCACGGCCAGCGAGAAGCCGATGGTCTCCAGAGCGATCATGCCGACCCCCTCGGAAGGAACGGCCCGGGTGAGAGTCCCGTGCGCGGGCCCGGTCCCTGCCAGGCTAACCCGCGCCCCCGCCCGCCGCGATCCAGACCGCTGCCCGCACCCCGTACGGCCGTGGCCGCCTCCGCCAGAGCTGCGAGCTGCGGGGCGGCCACGGACCTGTGAGGGACTTACGCGGCCCGCCCGGGGCCGGGCAGGAAGCCGGTGCCGACGAGGTACGACAGATACGTCAACAGTGTTCCGTCAGCAGCGTCCGTTCCGTCAGCGCGGGCAGGTGCGGACCCGCCGCCACCGCGCGGCGATTCCGCGACGAGTCGAGCGACCGGTCCTCCCGGACGGTGGCGCACGCCGCGCGGATGCCCGGCAGCGATGTCAACGCGGCCTCCACCTTGCCGAGTTCGATGCGGAGGCCGCGCACCTTGACCTGGTCGTCGGCGCGCGAGAGGTATTCCAGCTGCCCGTCGTCGTTCCACCGCACCACGTCCCTGGTGCGGTACATCCGGCCACCGGCGGGACCGAACGGGTCGGCCACGAAGCGGTCGGCGGTCAGGGCGGGACGGCGCAGGCGGGAGAGGAGGGAACCGCTGAGGCCGTCGATGGCGACGTCGTGGTGGCGCACGTACCACCAGTGCAGTTCGGGACCGAGCCTGAGCAAGGCGTACGTGCGTCGGGGCGCGGTGATGGTGTCCACCGTCGCCATGTCGTCCGCCATGTACCGCTCGGCGGGGGCGACCGGGTCGGCCCGCGCTGAGGTCCACGCGGTGCACATGAGTGAGTGACCCGCGCACCACCCGCTGGTAGACGGCATCGTCCTGGCTCACGAACTCGGTGTTGATGCTTCCACAGGAATCACCCAGCTTTTCGACAACCCTTTCGAGGTTGTTCATCGAGCGGCCCGCGGATCTCTACGCATTCGCCGATGTTGCACTTCGGACTCTTCGGATCGATTGCCTGCCCGTCCCACACGCATTCCTGCGAAGCGGTGAGGGGGAGGAGGCGGTCCTCGGCTTCGTGCCTGGTGCTTCTGCCCTTTCAGGGGTGGCTTCCGGATATTCCATTTGGGCATGGCGAAGCCATCGGGGGCACTCGTCGGATGTTCCCGGGCAGCGTCGCTGCCGCCGGACAAAAGAACCTCGTCCGGCGCACATGATTTCGCGCACGGCTTTGCCCTGTGGAATGGGGATGACCAGATGATGAACCGGAACCGAGCGGTCGGGTCGGACGCGGTCCGCAGGAGCTGCTGCGGACCGTCCGGCCGCGAGAGGGCCGGAAGCGCGGTGGGTGCGGTGGCCTGCGTGTTCAGCCAGTTGCCAGCCGTTTTTGCGGCCGACCGGGTCGAGCAGGGCGCGGACGTAGTCACGCATGCGGCGTCGCAGGTCGGCGCGGCCGAAACGGTGGCCGATACGCAGGAAGAGGTCGTTGAGTTCACGGTCCCAGGTCGCGTCGGCGAGGTCATCGATCACACGGGGAGGCTGCCCTCATCACCGCTCAGGCAGTTCCCGGTGCCACTCGTTGGAGGGGCGGTCAGTCAAGACTGCCCCTGACACCCTATCAGCCAACTACACTCCCCGACGACGCCTCTGACCAGGCAAGATAGCGAAACGCTGCTGGAGTACTAGGGCGTGTATCGGGTCGTGATCAATATGGCGGTTTCTGACTCTCGGTGATTTGCGATCCTGTAGATCGTCTTGCATGACGCGAGCGCAACTGAGAGATCGAGAGTGGGAGTTCATCGAGCCGTACCTGCCGATCGGCGAGTACGGCCCGTATCCGGTACGGCTGCGGCAGCAGTTCGAAGGCGTGGTCTGGAAGTTCCGCTCGGGAGCGCAGTGGCGGGAGATGCCCGCCGAGTTCGGCGCCTGGGACCGTTCACAATTTGTAGAGGGCATCCGGTCGGCGCTGCGGACACTGGTGGTCCTGGCTCAGCTGCCGCCCGCTGGCCGGGCAGTGGCGCGGAAAGCGGTGGGTGACTGTCCGGTGTGGACGATGAAGAAGGTGGAGAAGTTCGACGGGTCGCGGAAACCAAGGCGGCGGGCGAGGCGGGCGACCGGCTGGTCGGTATGCGCGAGCAGCCGGCGGGCTTCGAGGACGAGCCGGCGGTTGATGGCCTGCTTCGGTGACTCCCCGGTGGCGGCCTGGGTGGCCCGGTTGAGCGTGCGGGCGGAGTAGCCAAGCCGCTGGGCGTAGTGCTCGACATCGTGGGCTGTGGCGAAGTCCCGCTCCAGGAGGTCCCGGAACCGCGCGTCGAGTCCGGTGGGATCGGGCCGCCTGGGGTCCGGGGCGTGCCGGGCCAGTTCCAGGATGAGCAGAGACAGCAGGTGGCGCAGTGTCTCGGTCTGCACGACCGTGGGCCGCCCGGAGCCGGCCGCCCGGGTGTATTCACGCCGGAGCGCGCGCCGGGTCGGCTCGAACGGACCGGTGGCTTCGACCGGGCCGCCGTGGTCGCCGGCGAGGCCGGCCGCGTGCGTGCCGGGGATCAGGAAGTCTGGCTGGAACAACACCAGGTCGCCGGTGGCCTGTTCGCCGAACACCTGGACCCGGCCGGGCCGCACCCACAGCATCGATCCCATGGCCAGGTGGTGTTCCTCGAAGTCGACGGTGTGCGTCGTGGAGCCGCTGGTTACCAGCACCAGGAGGTGGAAGGCGGGGCGCTGAGGCGAGCTGAGGTAGCCCGGAGGTGCCATCGCCCACAGTTGCGCGATGGTCATCACCTCGATATCGAACGGTGTCGGCGCCTGGAACGGCACCCGGCGGATCGCCTGTCTTGTTTTCACTGGTCCAGGTCCCTTCTCCACCAGCGCTGATCCCTAATCTGATCACTGTATTCAGTGATCGCACGAGAAGGGGCCACAGGTATGACCGAGCTGCAACTGACTGATTCTCGCATCAAAACCGGAGCAGCGACGCTGCATGTCGAGCAGACAGGCGAGGGCACACCGGCGCTGGTGTTCCTGCACTACTGGGGCGGGTCGACCCGGACCTGGCACCCGGTGTTCGAACGCCTGGCCGGTCAGGGGCACTGCGTGGCCATCGACCACCGTGGCTGGGGCCGGTCGACCGCGCCCGCGACCGGTTACGCGACCGGCGATCTCGCCGATGACGCGCTGGCCGTGATCACCGAGATGGGTTTGACGGACTACGTGCTGGTCGGGCACAGCATGGGCGGCAAGGTCGCGCAACTGATCGCCTCCCGGCGCCCGGCCGGGCTGCACGGCGTGGTCCTGGTTGCCCCGGCACCAGCCAAGCCCGCATCCGTCCCCAGCGAGGTCCGAGCACAGATGGCCGCCGCCTATGACAGCCGTGAGTCCGTACTCGCCACCCTCGACGCCGTCCTCGCGCACGCGCCGCTCGGGGCGGAGATCCGCGAGCAGATCGTCCAGGACAGCCTCGCGGGTGCCGAACCGGCCAAGCACGAGTGGCCGGCGCGGACAATCCTCGAGGACGTCTCGGCCGACCTCGCCCGGATCGAGGCCCCGGTCCTTGTCGTGGCCGGCGAGCACGATCGGGTCGAGCCGGTCGACCTGCTGCGCAGCCACGTGCTCGCGACCATTCCCGGAGCGCAACTGGAGGTCATTCCCGGCGCTGGCCACCTGCTGCCGGTGGAGAAGCCCGATCAACTCGGTGATCAGATCGCGACGTTCCGGAAGCAGATCGGCTGACATGGCACTGGTCAAGATCACCACGAGCGAGGCCGCGTTCGGCGGTCACGACCCGGCGCGGATCGCTGCCGCGCTCGGTGGGCTGACCTATACCGCGGAGGGATTCCGGGACAGCGCCATCGCACCCGAACTGATCTGGGTGCTGTTCGAGCAGTTGCCCGCGACCGCGTTCCTCAAGGCGGCCGGCCTCCCGCAGAAGCCGCTCTACTACGTGGAGGTCAGCACACTGCGCGGTGCCATCACCGAGGACGCGAAGCTGGACCTGGGCGCGCGGATCACCCGGGAACTCATGGCCGTCGAGGGCTGCGCACCGACCGACGAGAACACCCAGCGCATCTGGATCCGCTTCATCGACATCGCCGACGATGACCTCGTCGTCGGCGGACAGGCCACGTCTCTGGCCACGCTGAGGGCGCTGATCGCCTCGGCAGGCCGAGGAAAGGAAACACCGGTGGATCACGCGATCATCACCGACCCGGCGACCTTCGCCGGCGCGTTCGACCAGGCACTCAACGCGGGCGACCTGGACCGGCTGCACAGCCTCTACGACCCGGACGCGACCATGCGGACCTCCGATGGATCGGTGGTTCACGGGCACGAACAGGTCGGCCAGGAGCTGAGGCGACTCATCGCGGCCGACGCGCGGCTGGAGAACCGGACCCGGCACGTGTTCCGGCAGAAGGACGTGGCCCTGATCGTGGTCGACTACACGCTGCACATCACCACTCCCGACGGGCAGCGAGTCGACACCCAGGGCACCGCCACCAACGTCCTTCGGCACACCTCAGGGCTCGGCTGGCGCATGATCATCGCCAACCCGCCGGGCATCGCCTGACTGAACGCACCCGGTCACCGCACCAGTACCAGCTGATCAGGCGGTTGACCAGCCGCCAACAATTCCTGATCCGAAGGGGGTGTGCAGATGACGATGTTCGTCCAGGGTGGCCACTCGGCTCCTGTTTGAGCTGCCCCGAGTTTCGTGGAGTCCGCGATCGTGTGATCAAGCGGTCTGCGGGGCTTCCTCCAGTTGCGCCCAGTACGCCTGTTCGTACTCGTTGGGCGGTACGTAGCCGAGGGCGGAGTGGAGTCGTTCGCTGTTGTACCACGCGACCTGTTGGAAGACGGCCCGCTCGACCACGTCGAAGTCTCGCCAGGGTCCCTGATGCTCGGTCAACTCTGCCTTGAACGTGCCGTTGAGGGCTTCCGCCGTCGCGTTGTCGTAACTGTCTGCGACGGACCCGACCGACGCGGAGGCGCCGACCTCGGCGGGACGCTCCGTGTATCGGATGGACACGTATTGGGCGAGTTCAACCGGTGGTCGCAACACCGGGCTGTTGTCGTGAGCGTAGCTGTTCCTCGAATACCTCGGTCGGTGTCCGCCAGCCGAGGACTTCGCGGGGCCGGTTGTCGATCGCCAGGGCGACGGCTTCGAGGTCCGCGGACGACCACCGGGAAAGGTCGGTGCCCTTCGGGAAGTACTGACGCAGCAGCCCGTTTGTGTTCTCGTTCGTCGGTCGTTGCCAGGGCGAGTGCGGATCGGCGAAGAACACCTTCGTCCCGGTGTCGAGAGCGAACTGGGCGTGGCCGGAGAGTTCCTTCCAGCGGTCCCAGGTGAGGGTCTTGCGTAGCGACGGATCAGGCCGGCCAGACGAGCGCATCGCCGGCCGCAGCGCCCGGTCAGCACGCCACTGCCGCCGAAGTCCTACGGGCGCATCGCCGGTCTTCCTGCTCCAGCCCTCCGGAGCAATCTTGAACACCTCCGAAATCAAGGTGGTGCGACGATCGATTGAATTCGCCTTGAGACCCGCGGTCGCTGTGATGGACCAGGTCGGCGTCCTTCTTGATCTTTTCTATCACTGTGCAGCGGAGACGTAACAGCGATTTTCGCGGGCCGGCCTCCACCTTCGCGGCGCGATGATCTGGATCAAGGACCTCACCAGAGCTGTCGCTTGATCACGACCAAATACGCGCCCTAGTCGGTCTGCCGGGCCCGCATGGCGGCGACGAGACTGGCCGGGCGCATGTCGGTCCAGTTGGCCTCGACGAAGTCGAGACACTCCTGCCGCGAACCCTCGGGTCGCGCCACTTCCCACCCCGCCGGCACCTCGGAGGTGGCGGGCCAGAGCGAGTACTGACGCTCTTCGTTGACCACAACGACGAATCGAGCAGAATCATCGTCAAAAGGATTGCCCACGGCTTCCCTGTCTCTTCTCGTCCACGGGCCGGTTGGTGTCCAACGAGAGGCCGGGACGGTTGTGCGCTCCCTGACCATGCGCTCCGGCGCGCTCGATATTCCGTCCGGTATCGATCGAGCGTGAGTACGCTACACCACCAAATCTTCACACCGGCGCGATTCGCGAATCCTACGCCCGGGCCCACCCTCTCCATGCGTGAACGGCGGAATTGAGCCCGCACGTCGGGGGTCCGTGGAGTCGGTCGATCGGTCCTTTCTGTCGAGTGTCGGTGGCGACCAGGGCGGTTGTTTCACAGGTTTCTCGCGGTTGTGCTTTTGGCAATCGCCAGCCCCGTCAAGAGTGGTGAAAACCGGCCACCGCACGCCCGATATGTACGTCTATGATCCCGAGTGGGGCGTAGTGCCGGGCGCTCTGACAAGCTGGGGGCGTATGGAGGCCTGGAGGCGCACGTACTTGTTGGCATCCGCTGTTTGACGCCCCCTTCGCGCCCGCTGCCATCGGCGAGGCCGCCCGATAATCGATCGCCGCAGGCCCGGTGTGCTGGGAGCATGCCGCCATGGGTGACACGTTCGAGGACTTGGTGGCGGAGGCGGAGGCCGCCTCCGTCGAGGGCTGGGACTTCTCCTGGCTGGATGGGCGGGCTACTGAGGAGCGTCCGTCGTGGGGCTATCAGCGCCTCATGGGAGAGCGCATGGCCGACGCATCGGCTGCCCTCGACATCCAGACCGGCGGCGGAGAGGTCCTGGCCGCCGTGCCGAGGCCGGCGCCCCTGACGGTGGCCACGGAATCCTGGCCGCCGAACGTCGCCAAGGCGACCCGCTTGCTGCACCCGCTGGGCGTCGCGGTGGTCGCGGACGCCGACGAGCCCCCGCTGCCCTTCGCGGACGAGGCCTTCGACCTGGTGGTGAGCCGGCACCCGGTGACGGTGTGGTGGGACGAGATCGCCAGGGTCCTGCGTCCGGGCGGTACGTATCTGTCCCAGCAGGTCGGCCCCGCGAGCGTGTTCGAGGTCGTCGAGTACTTCCTCGGGCCGCAATCGCCCGCGGTCCGCAGGGGCCGCCATCCCGACGACGCCCGCGCGGGCGCGGAGTCGGCCGGGCTTGAGGTGGTCGACCTGCGCCACGAGCGGTTGCGCACCGAGTTCTTCGACATCGGCGCGGTCGTCTACTTCCTGCGCAAGGTCATCTGGATGGTGCCCGGATTCACGGTCGACCTTTACCGGGACCGACTCCGGCAACTGCACGAACGCATCGGCGCGGAGGGCCCGTTCGTCGCCACCACTACGCGCTTCCTCATCGAGGCGCGTAAGCCGAGCTGAGCGGAGAGCGTGGGGGAGGGGCGTCGTCGGCAGGGGGGCGTCGTGGGGAGGGGCGTCGTCGGGAGAGGGCGAAGGGGAGTGCGGGAGTCGGAAGCCGGAAGTCGGAAGCCGGAGGCCGGGAGTCGGAGGCCGGGAGTCGGGAGCCCGTGCGGCCGGAATCACTTCTTGTGGGCCACGACCCGACGCGTTGACAATGCGCATGCCAACTCCCGGGCAATCCCCGGGAGTCCACACCGCGCCGGACCACAGACCACGAACCACGGACAGGTCAGGGGTTCCGGGCGGACATGCGGAGAGGACCCCCCACATGAACAAGCCTCTCGTCGCCGCTCTCGCCACGCTGGCCCTGGTGGGAGCGAGCATCTCCACCGCTGCGGCGGTGCAGGCCGACCCGGCACACTCCGACCCGGCACACTCCCCGGGTTCCCCGACTCGTACCGTCTCCGTCCATCGCGCCCCCGCCGGCGCGGCCCGCGCCGACACCGCCCGCACGGGAACCACTCGCACGGGAACCACTCTCACCGGCACCGCCCCCAGGGCGACGACCGACTTCTCCGGCATCGTCGCGCTGGACGACTGCTCCGGATCGCTCATCCGTGTGCCCGCCTCGTCGGTCAACGACCCCGCGCTGGTGCTGACGAACGGCCACTGCCTGGAGACCGGCATGCCGACGGCCGGTCAGGTGATCGTGAACCAGGCCTCCAGCCGCACGTTCACCCTCCTTAAGTCCAACGCGGCCAAGGCCGGCACCTTGCGCGCGACCAAGGTCGACTACGCGACGATGACCGACACCGACATCACGATCTACCAACTCAACGCCACCTACGCCCAGATCGAGCAGCGCTACGGTGTCAAGCCGCTGACGCTCTCGCCGGACCACCCGGCGGCCGGGACCTCCATCGCCGTCGTCTCGGGGTACTGGAAGACCGTGTACGCGTGCGGTATCGACGGGTTCGCCTACCAACTGCACGAGGCCGACTGGGTCTGGAAGGACTCGGTCCGTTACACCTCCGCCTGCCACACCATCGGCGGCACGTCGGGTTCGCCGGTCGAGGACGTGGCGACCGGGCAGGTGGTCGCCGTCAACAACACGCTCAACGAAGACGGTCAGCGCTGTTCGCTGGACAACCCCTGCGAGGTCGACCAGAACGGCCAGGTGACCGTGCACGAGGGCATCGGGTACGCGGAGGAGACCTACGGCATCGTGCCGTGCGTCGCCCAGGGCAACACCATCGACCTGAGCCTGCCGGGCTGTACGCTCCCCAAGCCGTCCTGAGTCGTGGCCGCCGCCGAGTCGCCCTGAGCGGTCACGCGGTGCCGTCCTGTGTCGTCTTGAGCAGTTCGCCGCCGCGCTGTTCCGAGCGGTGGTCGCCGCCTCCACCCCAGGGTGGAGAAGCGCCCGGGAGGGGTGGAGGCGGAAGGTGGAGAGGGGCCGCCCGGATCAACCCGGCGATCAACCCGTCGGCTGAGGACGCGGCGGCCCGACCGGAGCAGTCTGGTGCCGTGAACACCACCGACTACCTCATCAACGGCATCCTCGTGCTCCTCGTCGTCCGGCAGATCCGGGCCCGGCGCCTGGACATGACGAGCCTCGTACTGCCGGTCGTCCTGGTCGGCGGCGCCGCCGCGTACTACCTGCGTTCCGTGCCCACCGCGGGCAACGACCTCACGCTAGAGCTGACGTTGGGCGGTTCCGGCGCGCTGCTCGGCGTCCTGTGCGGCCTCACCACCCGGCTCTGGCGCGGCGAGGACGGGGTCTACTCGAAAGCGGGCGTGATCGCCGCCGTGTTGTGGGTGCTGGGCATGGCCACCCGGATGGGCTTCGCCTTCGCCTCCGACCACGGTGCCGCCGGCCGCATAGCCGACTTCAGCCGGAACCATCAGATCACCTCGTCCCAGGCGTGGGTGGCGGCGTTCGTCCTGATGGCGCTCGCGGAGGTGGTGACCCGCCTGGTGGTCATCCGCTACCGCGCCCACCGGCTCGACTCCACCGCGAACCCGGCTGCCGCGGTCGCCGCGTGAACACCGCACGACGTCGGCCCGACAGGCCTTCCCGGGCCGCGACCGAGGCTCCCGACCGGACCCCGACCCCGACCCCGGCACCGGCACCGGTCCCGGACCTCGGTGTGCACGGTGCCTCCACGCCGCAGGACACCCCCGTCACACCGGGCGTCCCTGTCGCGCAAGGCGCCTCCACCGGACAGGGTGTCTCCACCGGACAGGGCGCCTCCACCGCGCAACGTGCCTTTGCCCTGCAAGGTGTCTCTTCTATGCTGCGTCCCATGAGCACGTCAGGACCCGCCGAAGGGGAGGGCGACACTCCCCGGGTCGCCGAGGCCAGGCGCCGTGCGGCGCAGCGGGAGCACCGGCAGAGTGCGCGGATGCACCTGGCGCTGTGGGTGGTGATGGGGCTCATCGTGGGCTTCGCCGTACCGGGGCGGCCCCGGCTCGGGTTCACCGGCGAAGGGCTCGGCATCAGCCTGGCACTGGCCGGTTGCCTGGTGCCGCTGAGCCTCGCGGCGCTGGACCGTGAGCCGCGGTCCCGGGCCGGTACTGCCGTCCTGCCGCTGATCGTCGGTGTCAGCGGCAACGCGCTGGCCGTGCTGCGGCCGACCTTGCTGATGGAGATACCTGTCGCGACCGCCGTGGCCATGCTCTTCGCCCGGCTCCGGCCGAGGACCGCGCTGCTCCTCGCGGCCCCGCTGGTGGTGGCGATCGCCGTGATCACCACCACCAGCGTGCCTTCCGGCATCTCGCTCCAGGCGGGACTGTCCTCCGTGCTGCTGTGCGTGGTGCTCGGCGCCTCGTACGTCTTCTCCCGGCAGGCCCGGCTCGGCCAGAACCGGACCGAACTGCTCCTCGCCGAACTGGAGGACTCCCGGGAGGCGGAGGCTCGGGCCGCCGCGGTCGCGGAACGCACCCGTATCGCAAGGGAGTTGCACGATGTGCTCGCCCAGTCGTTGTCGGCGCTCTCCGTGCAACTGGAGGGTGCCCGTAAGCTGGCCGAACGCGATCAGGTGGACCCCGCGCTGCACCGGTTGATCGTGCGCGGTGGCGAGTTGACCCGCGAGGGGCTCTCCGACGCGCGGCGTGCGGTGGCCGCGCTGCGCGGGGACGACGTGCCCACGCTGCACCAGCTCACCGCGCTCGTCGACCGCTGCCGCCGCGACCTCGGCCTGCCCATCGCGCTGTCGGTGACCGGGGAGCCCCGGCAGCTGACCCCGGACGCGAACCTGGCCCTGTACCGGGGCGTGCAGGAGGCGCTGACCAACGCCGCCCGGTACGCACCCGGTTCACCCACCGCTGTGCTGCTGCGCTACACCGCGGAAGGCACCACCCTGACCGTCACCGACCAGGGCCGACCCGCAGCCCGACGGGCAGACGGCGACGAGGGGAACGGGAGCGGGGACGACAGCGGGAACGGGTTCGGGGAGGGGAGCGTGGCGGCCGCTCGGGCGTGGACCGGCGGCGGCAACGGTCTGCGCGGCATGCGGGAGCGGATCGAACGGGTCGGAGGCCGTACGCACGCCGGGCCGCAGGGGCGAGGCTGGAACGTGGAGATGGAGATACCCGGGTGAGCGAGGCCGCAGGCGTGATCAGGGTCCTGGTCGCCGATGACCAACGGGTGACCCGCGAGGGCCTGATGCTGTTGGTCGGCCTGAACGCCGGGATGGACGTGGTGGGCGGTGCGGCGGACGGTGCCGAGGCCGTCGAGCTGGCCCGCGAACACCGGCCCGACGTCGTGTTGATGGACCTGGCCATGCCGGGCATGGACGGACTCGCCGCCACCCGGGTCCTGCGGGAGGACGCACCGGGGATCGCCGTGCTGGTGCTGACGACGTACGCGGACGACGCCTCGGTCTTCCCGGCCCTGCGCGCGGGAGCCAAGGGGTACCTGACCAAGGACGCCGGCGCCGACCAGATCGAACACGCCATCCGGACGGTGCACGGCGGCCGGACGTGGCTGGACCCGGTGGTGCAGGCCCGATTGGTCACCGCGGTCACCGATGGCCTGCCTTCCGACGGCCGGGACGCGAAGGATGAGGTCGCGACGGATGAGGACGACCCCGGGTCCGGCGCGGCGCCGGGGCTGCCCGATGGTCTGACCGCGCGCGAGGGGGAGGTGCTGCGCCTGATCGCGCAGGGCCTGTCCAACGGGGAGATCGGCGAACGGCTCTTCCTGGGCCGTGCCACGGTGAAGACGCACGTCAACCGGATCTACGCCAAGACCGGTGCCCGCGACCGGGCGCAGGCGGTCCGCTACGCGTATCGCACGGGCCTGGCACAGTAGCGAGCGCGTGCCGTGCCGCGCCGCACATGCCAGGTGAAACTGACGATGCGTCAGTTATAGTGCGTCGCAACGACATGCACCTCATCGGTGGCTGTCATATTTTCGCCATGGCGACTTCCCGTGGTGTTCGGCCGCTGGCTGTGCGCCGCTGCCGCGCCTCACCATGAACACGGCCTACCCCCACCTCCCTGACAGGAGAAGGCTTGTCATGCACACGTTTACCATGCCCGGCAGGGCGCGGCGTCTCCTTCGCGCCATCGCGGCCGCCACGGTCGGCGGCCTGATGCTCGTCGCCGCGAGTACGACCGGCGCCGCGGCCCGACCCGTCCCGCAGTCACCCCCCGGCCCGAGTGCTCCGGTGCGCGGCACGGTCCAGGGCCGCGTCCTCGGAGCGCGTGCCGTCACCGCCAGAAACCGCGCGGCCGTCGAGAGATTCCGGCAGCTGCGTTCGTCAACGCGTACACCCCGGCTGGCGGACTCCACCCATCACGAGTGGTGGGGCACCAAGGTGTCCGCCTCCAGTCACGCCCTCACCTCCGTCATCGCCACCCAGAGCGTGGACACCTCGCTGCGGCTCACCAACAGCGACGACGTCCTCTACGCGCCCACCCTCAAGCCGCGCGACGGCGCCTGCATCGAGATGGTGACCGTTCACACCAACGACCAGCCCCAGATCTGGGCGTGGGACTGGTGCACCAGCACCGGACAGGACGTGGGTGCCAGCGTCGACGTCGACAGCTCGTTCCTCAAGGACTACGGGACGACGGTGAACGGCCGCAGCGCGTACACCGTGGAGGTCGCGCTCACCGACGCCGCCAGCAACACGTGGACGGCCTACCTCTACGACTACGCGACCAAGGCCTGGCAGACCTTCTTCACCAGCGGCGGCACCGACCAGGCGGGTGTCGACTACGGCTGGGACATGTTCGAGTTCTACTCCGCGGTCGACCGCTCCACCGGCAACGTCCAGGTCTGCGACGACCTGTCGGGCCGGACGGTCGAGAGCAGCTCCCTCCAGGTCCAGACGTCGGCAGGCTGGTCGCCGGCCGACCCGGGCAACTCCTCCGCGTTCCCCAGCGATTCGATGGACCCCTCCACGTACCTGTGCAGTGGGGTGGCGAGTTCGATGGTCACGCCGAACAGCGATTGGCAGGTGTCAGTGAGCTGACGCACCCTCAACAGTGCGGCATGGGGCGGGCCTTCACTGGCCCGCCCCGTTCGCGTGCGTATGTGGTACGGGCTCCGGATCGACCTGCGTCCGGAAGCGCGCCGTCCTCACCCTCCGATCGCTGACCTGCGCGGCGGTGACCACCCGCGACGTCGCCATCGCGGAGGAAGTGACGGCGGTGGTGCGGTCGTTGGGGCTGGAGACCCGCCCCGACACCGGGCCGGTGCCGCCGCGATCGGTCCAGGTCATGGAGATCGCCGTCGACGCACTCGACATCGCCGCGATCCGGCCGTTCTGGAAGGCGGTGCTAGGTTACGCCGACGAGGCCGGGCACGACGGGCCCGAGGACCCGCTCGTCGACCCGCTGGGCCAGGGACCCGCAGTGTGGTTCCAGCGGATGGGCCGCCCGCGTCCGCAACGCAACCGCGTGCACTTCGACGTCTGCGTTCCGCATGACGAGGCGGCGGGACGCGTCGAGCGCGCCCGTGCCGCCGGAGGCCGCCTCGTCAGCGCGGACGCGCCCCCGCCTTCTGGATCCTTGCCGACGCCGAGGGCAACGAGGTCTGCGTCACGACCTGGCAGGGCAGGCCGACTGATCCGGGTGCGCCTGGTCCGACCGAAGCTCCGGCCGGACGGCCCCCACCGGGCCCGGGGTGCGTCAATCCCTACCGTGCCCCCGCCATCGGGCGTGGCGCACCGCCACGTACCAACCGTCGGAAGTCGCGGGCGGAGCCCGGTGGGGTGGGGAGGCGGCCTGCTGACGCGTCGGTGAGGAGGGAGTCCGCCGTCTCCTGGGCGCACAGGCGGTTGGCGCCGATGCCGCCGGACGGACCGCGCTTGATCCAGCCGACGACGTACGTGCCGGGCGCCGCCTCCACTCGGCCCCGGTCGTGCGGAACGGTCCCGGTCGCCTCGTCGAACGGCAGGTCCGGCAGCGGCGTGCCCCGGTAGCCGATCGCGCTGACCAGCAACTGGGCGTCGATGTCGCCCGTGGTGGTCCGCACCGAGGACACCCGGCCTAGGCCGCGTACCTCGACCGGCGCGCAGGAGAAGCTCAGCACGATACGGCGACCGGGCGGTGGGGCGGAGCCGAAGTCGACCGGTTCGATCGGCACGTCGTGCAGCAGTGCCGCGTGATCGGTGGGATCGGCCGGGTCGGCGCGGGCCAGCGCGGCGCGTGTTTCGGGGGAGTCGGCGACGACCAGCCGCACGCCGGGCAGGTGCTTGAGCGCGTGCAGTTCCGGCCAGGTGTAGGCCGCCTGCCCCGGCCCGCGGCGGCCGAGGACGACGACCTCGCGCGGACCGCCGGCCCGCAGGGCGTCGAGCGCATGGGCGGCGATGCCGGTGCCGGCCAGGCTGTCGGGGTCGACCGCCAGCAGGCGGGCGACGTCCAGGGCCACGTTGCCGTTGCCGACGACCACCGCACGCCGCACGCCGGTCAGGTCGACGAGGTTGGCGGGCGCTTCCGGGTGGTCGTTGTACCAGGCCACGAAGCGGGTCGCGGGCAGGCTGCCGGGCAGGTCGGCGCCGGGGACGCCGAGCGGCCGGGGGGCGGCCGCGCCCACCGCGTAGACCACGGCGTGGTGATGGCGTACGAGGTCCGCGTGCGTGACGTCGGTGCCGACCTCCACACCGAGATGGGTCCGCACCCGTGGGTGCCGCAGCAGCGCGGCGAAGGACTCGCCGATCCCCCTGGTCCCGACGTGGTCCGGCGCCACCCCGAACCGCACCAGCCCGCCCGCCACCGGGAGCCGGTCGATCATCGTCACCTCGGCATCGGCGCAACGCAGCAGCTCCTGCGCCGTGTAGCAGGCGGCGGGGCCGGTGCCGACGATCGCGACCCGGGGCGCGGGCGTGCCGGGTGGCAACGACCGCGGGATCCTGGGCTCGGTCCACGCCGGGTTCGGATCGCGGTCGGCGTAGTAGCGGGCGCCGCGTTCGGCGTAGACGGCGTCCGGGCCGGTGAGTGTGTCGGCGGGCTTCACCGCGTCCACCGGGCAGGCGTCGGCGCAGGCACCGCAGTCGATGCAGGTGCGCGGATCGACGTAGAGCACGTCGGTGGTGCCGAAGTCCGGCTCCCCGGGGGCGGGGTGGATGCAGTTGACGGGACACACCGCGATGCATGACGCGTCCGTGCAGCAGGTCTGGGTGATCGCGTAGGCCATGGTCCGGTTCCGTGGGAGTGACGTGGTGATGGCACGTCAGGTGTGGTGATCGGGGCGGGTGTTCGTGGACGGGCGCGCGGCGCGGGCCCGGGTTCGGCGCCCGCGGATCAGAGCATGTGGACCCGCTGGTAGATGGCGCTCGACGGCCGGGTCAGCAGGCCGGACGTGCCGAGGAAGTCCATCAGTGGCGCGGAGCCGGTGCGCATCATCGCGTGGTGGTGACGGTTGTTCCTCGCCGCCGCGACCGCCCGCCTGGTGTCCAGGCCCGCCGCCGCGTAGACGCCCTCGTTGACCAGGCTGGTGATGATGAAGTACGCCACGACCGCGATCGCCAGCGCGGAGGACCGCTTGCGCAACGTGCCCGCGTGGCGCACCCGTTCGCGGATCTCGGCGCGCGCGAACCGCATGTGCCGGGACTCCTCGACCACGTGGATCCGGCTCGTGGTGCGCACCAGGTCGAGCACGTTCGGCGCGCGCATCGCGTCGCGCTGCATGACGTCGAGGACCTCCTCGGCGACCAGGATGCCGCCGTACGCCACTTCGGCGTTGCCCACCGTCTTGAGGATGCGGGCGAGTTCGACCACCGGGCGCTTGGGGAAGTAGGCCGGAATGCCCATCTTCTGGCAGGCGCGGGCGAACATGATGGAGTGCCGGCACTCGTCGGCGATCTCGGTCAGCGCGAACTGGAACTCGGCCGTCGCGTAGTCGCGCACGTACTGGTCACGCAGGACCAGCTGCTGAAGGATCATCTCGAACCACACGCCGGTGCTCATGATCGAGGCCACCTCGTGCCGGGTGAGCGTGACCCGCTGCGCCTCGGTCATCTCCTGCCACAGCCGGGTGCCGTACAGCGTGCTCCACTCGGGATTCAGCCCGTAGGCGTCCTCCGGGAGCGGCGCGTCCCAGTCGACCTCGGTCGCCGGGTCGTAGCTGAGCATCGCCGAGGACTCCAGCAGCCGGCGCGAGACGTCCTCCGCCTCCCTGGGCGGGCGCCCCTGGTCCTGGCGCGCCGGGGAGCCGGCGGCCGCGGTCGGCCGGGGTGCGGGGGTGTGCGTGCTGTGACTCACGGCTCGATACCTCCCTTGCGGGGGTCGGTGAAGTTACAGGTACACCATGTACCCGTTAAAGCTGAGGGTAAAGCCACACCACCGCCCAGGCATAGCCCCCGGTGCCGGGGAATCCGGATCGGCGCCCGCCGATAGACTCGGCACATGCCCCCGAGACAGGCCCCGCAGCAGGTGGACGGACGCAAGACGCGCTGGGAGGGGCAGCACGAACGGCGCCGCACGGAGTTCGTGGACGCCGCGATCACCGCGATCGCCCGGTTCGGGCCCGAGGTGTCCACCCAGCAGATCGCCGACGAGGCCGGGGTGGCGCGCACTCGTCTGTACAAGCACTTCGCCGACGCGGGAGACCTGCAACGCGCGGTCGCCGCCCGGGCCGCCGAATCGGTCACCGCCGCGCTGCAACCCCTGTGGCGCCCGCGCGGCACGCCGATGGAGATGATCACGAACGCGGTCGGCGCCTACGTCGGCTGGCTGCGCGAGAACATCCACCTGTACCGCTACCTCAGCCGCCACACCGGCACGATGGACGCCGTCGCCGACATCAAGACCGCCATCGGGGCCCACCTGTCCGGGCTCTTCGCCGGCTATCTGACCGCCCTCGACGGCGATCCGCGCGCGGCCGAACCGCTGGGTTTCGGCATCGTGGGATTCGTGGACACCGCCAGCGTGCGCTGGGTCGACCACGCCGACGGGCTCGGCCACGAGGAACTCACCGCGCAACTCGCCCGGTGGATCTGGTGCGTCCTCGACGAGACGCTGCGCGCGAGCGGCCTGAGCCTCGACCCCCACCAGCCGCTCGATCTCGAACATCCCGCGGCGGCCACCGAACAGGCCACCAACTCGTAGGTGTCCGAGCCCTGTTGGGCAGCGCGAGAGGCCCGGAGCGGATCGCCTCGCGGCGGCCGCTCCGGGCCGGGGTGTTGCCGTCGTGCCGGGATCAGTGCACGCGTGTGGCGGCCGTCGTCCGTGCCGAAGCGGGCGCCTTCCGCGCCGACGCGGCCGTCGTCTGATACGGCGTCGCCGCGTGCTGGGCGGCGTAGAGCAGTGCGGGCTCCATCTTCGGCCAGAAGTAGCTGTCCTGGCACGAGTAGCGCGGGGTGAAGCCGTCGCAGCCGCGGTTGTCCACGTCACCGATCTCGATGGTGAAGCTGGCCAGCCCCAGTTTGTCGTACGTCCAGTCGTCGGTGCCGCCGGACGCGTCGTAGAGGATCTCGCCGGCCTGGCCGTACTGGAAGCCGGTGATCGATCCCATCTGCTGGGCCAGGGCGCGCAGCGCGGTGTCGTTGCCGGTGTGCACGGTGGAGTCGTACTCCCAGGGGAAGAGCACCATTCCGGCGTCGCTGTGGAGGGTGATCATCATGCCGCGCGCGGTGTCGGGCGCCGGGTCGGTGACGCCGGAGCCGGTGCGCACCGCCGGGTACAGCTCCCGGAACAGCTGCTCCAGCGCGGTGTTCTCCACCTCGGAGTCGGCCGAGGGACCGCCGTACTCCTCGTCGCACGGCTGGTCGGAGGTGCCGGAGGTGTCCCAGTGGGTGCCGGCGTTGCGGTTGAGGTCGACGCCGATCTGATTGTTCTCACCGGTGCCGCAGCCGGAGCCCTGGGCGTTGTCGGCGTTCTTACGTTGCAGCACCGGATGGTTGCCGCCGCGTGCCACCATGTCCACGCCGTCCGGGTTGGCGTCCGGCACCACCCACATCTCGGTGCTGTTCATCAGGTTCGTGATGGCCGGGTCCTTGCCGTACTGACTGGTGAGTTCGTCGATCCAGCGCCATGCCATCTCGCCGGTGGTGAGTTCGCGGGCGTGGATCTGGCTCATCAGGAAGAAGCGCGGCTTGGGCGAGTCGGGGTTCAGCCCGCAGTCGCCCTGGTTCATCTTGGTGACGCAGATGGCCTTGAGGTCCTCACCGCCGCGGCCGTGCTGCTTGAGCCAGGACTGCCCGTAGGTGACGACGGTGGCCAGGCCCGGGTACCGGGCGGCGACCTGGTCGAGGTGGGCGTACTGCGCGTCCACGGTGTGGTAGCCGCCGTCGAACGTGTCGTTGACACCGGTGCCGTGCGGTCGGGTCGCGAGCGGTACGGGCGCGGGCATCGTCTTGTCGACGGTGGGACCGAACCCCGCGAGCCGCAGCCTGACCCCGGTCGTCGCGTCGCCCATGACGAACAGGTCCGCGCCCTGCCGTCGTTCGAGCAGGTCGTAGCCTCCGGCGATCAGGGTTCTCGCGTCGTGTTCGAGGTCGTGGGTGTGGATCCGGTAGACGTAGTCGGTGGCGCGGGCGGTGCCGGAGGTGGGATCGGCCGCCGGGGGTGAGGCGTGGGCGGCGGTGACCGCCTGGGGTAACAGGGTGGCGGCGAGTGCGACGACCGCACCGGCGGCGATGCCCGCCAGGCGTGTGCGTGACATGGGACGACCTCCCAGTGGGGGATGGGTGCCGATCGATGCCGATGAACGTGGCACGGCCAATATGGCATGGGGGCGGCTTCGCGAAACAGGGCGGGCGACCGCGGGTGGCGCCGCTTTTCGGGCGTGCGCGGCCGTCTGCCCTGTTCGGTGTTGCGGGAAGACGCAATGGCGGCAACACGCCGCCGCGCGGCCTTCAGTTCATCGCGTCGCGCACACCTCAGTTCATCGCGTCGCGCACACCCTGGTACCAGCTCTGCGGGCCGCCGCTGCCCTGGGCGTTGAAGTACTCCCATCCCGCGACGCCCGCGAAATCGGAGTGTTCGGAGACCAGGGAGCGCAGGGTGGAGTCGAGCGTGCTCGGGTCCACGTACCCCGAGCAGTTGGCGGAGTTGGTCACCGTGCCCGCCACCACGCGGGAGGCGGCGAACCCGGCCGAGACCACGGCGTCGTAGTCCGAGGTGCCCGACAAGTCACCCCAGCCGCAGTAGAACTGGGCGTTGTACCAGCTGATGTCGGAGCCCACGTCCTGCTCCAGCGTGCGGTAGTCGAAGCCGCCGGAGAACGTGGAGCCGCCCGACAGATCGCTCGCCACCGGTGCCATGGCGATCACGAACGAGCTGCCGAAGTCGGTGCGCAACTGCCGGATGAGGTGCTCGGTGTCGGCGAGCGAGAAGGGCTCCTCGATGTCGAGGTCGACGCCGTCGAGGTGATAGGTGCGCAGGGTGTCCCTGAGCAGGCCGTAGTACGTGGTGAAGTCGTCGTGGAGGTTGGCGTACGTGCCCTGTGCGGCGCCGCCGAGCATCGCCTCGACGCGTACGCCCGACTTCTGGAGCGCGGCGAGGTCGGACCACATCCGGTCGAACTTCGCCGCCGACGGCGGATCGTCGTTGAGGTGGACCGTGCCGTCGCTGTCGAGGTGGAACGCGGCGAGGTCGATGTCGGTGGCGATGCCGCCGAGGGGCGACGGGGAGACGTAGGCGCCGTTGTCGTACTGGGTCTGGTAGTACGCGACGACGTGGCGGGCCGTGTCGGCCGGACGATGGTGGGCGGGGGAGGCGTGCGCGCTGCCGGTGGCGGCTGTCAGACAGGCCAGGAGGCAGGCCACCACCGCGACGAGGGCGGTCAGAGGGGCGCGTGCGGTGTGCGACATGAGCGATCCCTTCGGCGGGGGTCGGCTGGTCGTACCAGTGCCAGGAGGCTACGCCGCCCGTCACCGCCCGACAACGTTGTCGCACAAGGAAGTTGACGACACGTCATCGCCGCGGCGCGGCACCCGGCCCGGGGGAGGGGGCGGAGTGCCGCGCCGCGGCGACGACGGTGTGTGCTACGGCCGGTTTAGTACGGGCCGTTGACGTTGTCGATCGAGCCGTACACGTGGTACGCGTAGTTGCAGGCCGCGGTGATGTTGGCGACCGGGTCCGTCAGGTTCCACGACGTACCGGGGACGTGGTACGCGTTGAACGTGGGCTGGATGACCTGGAGCAGGCCCTCGGACGGGGTGCCCGCCGCGGCGTTGGAGTCCCAGTTGTTCACGGCGTTGGGGTTGCCGGACGACTCGCGCATGACGTTGCGGTAGATGCCGTCGTAGGAACCGGGGATGCCGTTCTGCTGCATGATCGCCAGCGCGTTGCGGATCCACCCGTCCAGGTTGTTCGGGTAGCTGACGGTCGAGGTGGTGTCGGCGACCGTGGTGGCGTTGATCGCGCCGGACTTCGCCGCGGTGGTCTTGGCGCTCGCGGAGAGCTTCAGCACCTCGCCCGGCTTGATCAGGTAGGGGCTGGCGATGTGGTTGGCACCGGCCAGGGTCTTCCAGCCGCCGGGGATGTGCTCGTGCCTGGCGATCGAGGCGAGGGTGTCACCCGCCTTGACCGTGTAGGTGGTCGGGGTGGGAGTCGCGGCTTCGGCCGTTCCGGTCCCGACCGCGCAGGTCAGGGCGACGGCACCGGCGGCGACGGCGGAGCCGACAGCGGCCAGGCGGGTCCTGGAGAGGCGGTTGAAGGCAGAAATGGACATGGAGCGGATCTCTTCCGGGGTTGGCTGACCGCAGTTGCCGGTTCCCTCGGCAAAAGAGCCCGCAATTCGTTTAGCGGGGCGCTGCGGCGGGGACATTCTTAGCCGCCGGAATTTCGCCAGACAATTGCCCTCATTACTAAGCCGACTAGTGGTGAGGGCATTTCCGTACCGCCGTTTGCGGCCGGAATCCCAGAGATGTCAAGGCCGGATAAGTCCACTAGAGCCCTTCGTAAGTGACGTGGGTCCTATGTCCGGCATCACATCCGAGAAGGGATGAAACGGACTAATGGGTGCGCGATGTTCGAGGTTCCGAAGGGTCGGCGAGGTGGAGAAAGGGTGCGGCCGATAATCCTGTTTAACGCTGTTTAACGGGTCAAATCGGGCATCTTGTCAGGGGTGGCGGCGGTGGCGCGCGGGCCGGCCGCCCGGGCGTCGGCCAGCAGCAGGCAGACCAGGACCGCGGTGGCGAGCGCAAGGGCCGCCCAGCCCGCTCCCCACAGCGCGACCGGACCCGCCGAGCAGACCGCCACCGCGCCCAGCAGGCGGCTCACCGGCCAGCCGCCGGACAGCGTGCGGCGGAAGCAGGCCAGGCCCAGGAGGTAGAGGGCGAGCCCGAGCGGGACGAACCAGGCGGCGAGCCCGTGCGACGACACGCCGAAGGAGTCGATCGCCTTCTGCATGCCGACGGAGGTGACGACCACGCCGAGGATCATCACGAGGTAGGCGTAGCCGAAGGAGTACAGCGCCGTCCGCGGGCGACGCTTCGGCCCGACCGCCTCCAGCAGCCGTTCGCTGTCGCGTTCCTCGCGGTCGAAGTACAGCCACCACATCGCGGCGCTCAGCGCCAGGGCGAGCAGGGAGCCGAGCAGCACCGGGGGCAGCCGGTCGGAGGAGGTGGCCGCGGACCCCACCTCCGCGATGGACTCGCCGAGCAGGATGATCACCGCGAGCCCGTGCCGTTCCACGAAGTGCCCCACGCCGACGGTGAACCCGCCGATGCCCGCGATGAAGGGGGACACCACCTGCAGCACGCAGGCCGCGGCCAGCAGCCAGACCCGCTCGCGCACGGGCCCCGCTCCCGCCGCCACCACGATCAGGGCGCTCGCCGCGTTGAGCGGCCCGAGCCGGGAGATCCCCAGCCGTCCGGAGGTGCCGAGGAAGCCGACGGTGTGGACCGTGACGACGACCAGGTAGGCCAGCGCCAGGACCAGGCCCCAGGGGCCGGGCTCGAACGCGCGCGGGACCGCGAGGGACATCACGAAGAACGCGGCCATGCCGGTGAGCAACAGCAGCCTGGGCCGGGTGCGTTCCAGGTCGAGGGAGTTGGTGAGCCAGGCGTAGCCCCCGTACATCCACCAGGTGATGGCGAGCAGCACCGTGACCCGGGCCAGGCCCTGACCGGTCGGACGCGCGGCGAGCGTCGAGGCGATCTGGGTGATCGCGAAGACGAAGACCAGGTCGAAGAAGAGCTCCAGGGGTCGCACGCTCTGCGCAGGGGCGGTCGGGCCCTGTGGTGGCGTCACGCCGGGATTCTGCCAAAGCGCGCGACGTACCGCCGCTGCCACGGGGTCTCGACGGCGCGGGAGGAGTAGTGGGACCGCACGTACGCCACCGCGTCGGCCGGTGGCACGCCGTCCAGGATCGCGAGGCAGGCCAGCGCGGTGCCGGTGCGGCCCTGTCCGCCGCCGCAGGCGACCTCCACACGGTCCGACGCGGCGCGGTCCCACGCCTCGCGCAACGCTTCCGAGGCCGCCGCGCGGTCGGAGGGCAACCGGAAATCCGGCCATCTGATCCAGCGGGACTCCCACGGCGCGGCGGGCGGCTCGTGCCCCAGGAGATACAGACCGAACGTCGGCGAAGGCCCTTCGGGCAGCGGTCGGCGCAGGCCCCGCCCGCGTACCAGCCGTCCGGACGGCAGCGGCAGTACGCCCGCAGCGGCGGGGTTCCAGAGCGTGGGCACGGGCTGAGCCTATCGAGTGTGCGGAGGGAAGTTGACGGAATTGCGGTGGGTGCGGGGGAGGCGGATGTGATGCGATGAGGCGGCTGGTGATCCGGTCGTTCATCCGATGAGAGGAATGTGGGGGTTGTCATGAACCTGGCCTCACGAGGTAGGTCCCTGCCGTTGATGGCGGCCGGCGTGCTGTGCGCCGCGCTGGGCCTGTTCCCGGCCGCGGAGGCCGGCGCCGCCGTGCCCGCGTCCGTGCCGCACGCGGGCGCCGACGCCGCGCATCCCGTACAGAACCCCTCGGCGGTCGTGGCGTCCTCCGCCGCCGACTCCGACCCGGTGTTCACCGCGCCGGTCAGCACCAGCCAGTGCCGCAAGCAGATCGCCCGCGGCTGCTACTCCCCTCTTCAGTACCGCACCGCCTACGACCTCGACCCCCTCTACAAGCAAGGGATCACCGGCCGGGGCCGGACCATCGTGATCGCCGACTCGTACGGCTCCCCGACCATCCAGCACGACCTGGACGTCTTCGACCACCAGTGGGGCCTGCCGAACACCACGGTCGACGTGGTCAAGTGGGGCGACGTGCCGAAGTTCGACCCCAAGAACGCCGACATGACCGGCTGGGCCGGTGAGACCACCCTCGACGTGGAGGCCGCCCACGCCGTCGCCCCCGGCGCCCGCATCGTGCTGGTGGAGACCGCGGTCTCCGAGACCGAGGGCGACGTCGGCGTGCCGGAGATGATGAGCGCGATCAACCACCTGGTCGATCGGGGCACCGGCGACGTCGTCTCGATGAGCTGGGCCACCAGCGAGGCCGAGTTCCCCGGCTTCAGCCAGGGCGACTACACCGCGCTGACCTCCCAGCGGTACGCGTTCGTCAACGCCGCCCGGCACGGCGTCACCCTGACCGCCAGCTCCGGCGACGGCGGCGGCGACGCGAAGCGCCTCGACGCGGCCTGGCCCGCCGGTGACCCGCTGGTCACCGCGATCGGCGGCACCGAACTGCACCTGAACGACCAGGGCAAGCGCACCGCCCCGGACAGTGCCTGGTCGGGCAGCGGCGGCGAGCGGTCCAAGGTCTTCGCCCGCCCCTCCTACCAGGATTCGGTCCGCAAGGTCGTCGGCACCCACCGCGGCACCCCCGACATCAGCATGGCCGCCTCCACCGACGGCGCGATGTGGATGTACTCCAGCTTCGACCCCGCCAACGTCGGCTGGACCGCGGACGGCGCGGGCACCAGTGAGGCGTCCCCGCTGTTCGCCGCCGTGGTCGCGCTCGCCGACCAGGCCGCTGGACACCGCCTCGGCCAGATCGACGACGACCTCTACCGGCTCCAGGGCCACGCCCACAGCGGACTGGTGGACGTCACCACCGGTCGCACCGGCACCGCGGGATTCCCCGCCACCCGCGGCTACGACCAGGCCACCGGTCTCGGCACGGTGGACGCGGCGGTCCTGGTGCACGCCCTGGCCCACCGCTCCTGACGGCCGGACCATGATCCGCCAACGCCCCACCCGCGCCGCCTCGTTGTGGCAGGGTGGGGCGTCGGCGGTCCCGGACGGACGAGGCCGCGAAGCCCAGGAGGGACACACGGTGGCAGCGACAGTGGCGGTGCTCGGCCCGGGCGGGGTCGGGGGATTGCTGGCGGGCCTGCTGGCCCGGGCCGGCAGGCGTGTGGTGTGCCTGGCCGGCGACGACACGGCCGGGGCGCTGCGCAAAGACGGCATCACCGTGCACAGCGCGGCGCACGGGGACTTCACCACGCCCGTCGAGGCGGACACCGTGCTGCGCGAGACACCGGACGTCGTCCTGGTCACCGTGAAGCAGACCGCCCTGGCGAGCGCGCTGGAGCGCGTCCCGCCCGCACTGGTGGGCCCGGGCACGGTGATCGTCCCGCTCCTGAACGGTGTCGAGCACATGGACGTGCTGCGCGAGCGCTACCCGGACGCCCACGTGGTCGGCGCGACGATCCGCGTGGAGTCGACCCGGACCGCCCCCGGCGTCATCGAGCACGGCACCCCCTTCACCGCGCTGCGGCTCGCCTGCGCCACGCCGGAGCCCGCCGCGCTGACGCAACTGGCCGAATCGTTGCGCGGCGCGGGCGCCGAAGTCGTCGTCGGCGGTGACGAGAAGGCCGCACTGTGGGACAAACTGGCCGTGCTCGCCCCGTTCGCCCTGCTCACCACGTACTTCGGCACGCCGGTCGGCGAGGTCCGCACCACTCACCGGCAGCGGATGCTCGGCGTCATCGAAGAGGTCACCGCGGTGGCCCGCGCGGCGGGGGCCACCGTCACCACCGACGCGGTCGTCACGTTCTTCGACACCGTGCCCGAGACCATGAAGTCCTCGATGCAGCGCGACGTCGAGGCGGCACGGGCCACCGAACTCGACGCGATCGGCGGCGCCGTGCTGCGCGCGGCCGAACGGCACGGCGTCCCGGTGCCCGACACCACCGCCCTGGTCGATCGGCTGCGGGGACACGGATGACCCGGCTGACCGCCGCCGTCGTCCAGGCCGGCTCCCACCTGTTCGACACCGCGCGCAGTCTCGCCAAGGCCCGCGAACTGATCCGGGAGGCGGCCGCCGCCGGAGCCCGGGTCGTCGTCCTGCCGGAGGCCTTCCTCGGCGGCTACCCCAAGGGCCTGGACTTCGGGGTTACCGTGGGCGCCCGCTCCGCGCCCGGCCGGGAGGAGTACCGGCGCTACTACGACGCCGCGATCGACGTGCCCGGCCCGCAAACGGCCGAACTCGGCGACCTCGCCGCCGAGTTGGGCATCCACCTGGTCGTCGGCGCCGTCGAACGCGGCGGTGCCACGCTGTACTGCACCGCGCTCTTCCTCGGCCCCGACGGCACCCTCCTGGGCAAGCACCGCAAGCTCATGCCGACCGGCGCGGAACGGCTGATCTGGGGCTTCGGCGACGGCTCCACCATGCCCTCGGTCGACACCGGCGACGTCCGCCTCGGCGCGGCGATCTGCTGGGAGAACTACATGCCGATGTTCCGCACCGCGATGTACGCCAAGGGCGTCGACCTGTGGTGCGCCCCCACGGTGGACGACCGCGCGGTGTGGCAGGCCACGATGACCCACGTGGCGCTGGAGGGCCGCTGCTTCGTGCTCAGCGCCTGCCAGTACCTGCTGCGCTCCGACCTGCCCGGCGACGTCCACCCCGTGCAGGGCGACGAGTCCGGCACGGTGCTGATCAACGGCGGCAGCGTCATCGTCTCACCGCTCGGCGAGGTACTGGCCGGGCCGCTGCGGGACGGCGAGGGCATCCTGACCGCCGAACTGGACCTGGCCGAACTCGCCCGCGCGCGCTTCGACTTCGACGCCACCGGCCACTACGCGCGGCCCGACGTCTTCAGCCTCCACGTGGACGACCGCGCCAAGCCCGCCGCCCGCCCGGCCGTGCCGTAGCCGATCGCAGGCGCACGTCGGCGGGGCCGCGCCGTTCACCACGGCACGGCCCCGCTCACTTCGCGGTCCCGGTCAGGCCGCCGCTTCCTCCGCGATGCGCTCCACCCGCGGGGAGGCCGCCTTCACGTAGTCCCCGGTGTCGAGGGACAGCGACAGGTGCAGCTCACCGGCGTTGAAGAACATCCGCGGGTGCTCCAGCAGCGCGGGGTCGACGACCAGTTCCAGCGCCGCCGGGTCGAACGAGAACGGCACGATGGAGCCGCTCACCGAGCCCGACAGCCGCTCGGCGGTCTCCTGCTCGACGAACGAGACGTGCTTGGCCTCCCACAACTCGCGGATCCGGCCCAGGTCGACCCTGCGGTCGCCGGGCACGACGGCCAGCACGTAGTGCGAGGTCTTCTTGGTCACCTTCACCCGCGTCACCACGCACTTGGCGGCCTGCGACAGCGCGTTGCCGCGCAACCGGCTGACCACGTCGGTGCGGCCCTCCGGCTCGTGCTCGATCACCTCGTACGTGGCGCCGTTGCGGTCCAGCAGCGCCACCAGCCGGTCGAAGACCCGGTCCGGTGCCGCCTCGTGCTCCGATGTCATCCCCACACCACCGCCCTTTCGAGTCCCTCGTCCAGGCCGAGGAAGAATCCCATGGTGAGCCGGTCCGAGCCGTGCACGCGCTCGATGGAGTGATAACGGGTGGGGTTTATCAGATACACGTCCCCGGTGCGCGGCTTGAATTCGTGGCACGCCACGCCTTCCACCACGGCCTCGTCGTAACCGAGGCCGCCGGGGATCTTGTGCACCTCGTCCACCGGCTTCCACTCCTTCTGGTACATGCGCAACTCGCCGCCCTCGTCGCACTCCTGGAGGCACACCACGCAGCTTAGTTGGAAGGCCTGGTCCGCGAGGACGATCCCGCTCCCGGCCGCGTCGCGCATGATGTTGTCGTTGTGCAGCGGATTGCGCACGCCGTCCGCGTGGATGCGCACCACCGAGGGGGAGTAGCGGCGCCCGTCCGGCTCGGCGGCCGGCTCCAGTGACCGCAGGGAGAACGCCTCCCGCAGCGCGCCGCGCACCTGGGCGTCGAGGTCGAAGTCCACCCCGGCGAGCATGGCCATGGCGGCCTCCGCGTCCGGGTAGTACTCCTCGACCCGGTCCAGGTACTTCGCCAGATAGGGGCCCACCGTGGTCAGCGCGCCGTTGACGTACTGCGTGGTGGAGGCGTTGGCCAGCAGCTTGCCGACCCGGTCGCGGTTGACCGCGAAGGCCTCGGCGGGCAGCAGGCCGCGCAGGACGACCACGGCGGTCTCGCCATGCGCCAGCCGGCTCAGGAGCGCGGGGTCGGGGCGGTTGACGGCCGCGTCGTCGACGACGACACGGGTCCACGTTTCGGCGGTCGCCATGGTGTTCTCCTTCACGAGAGTACGGGGTCGGTGGCGGGTGCGAGCGGGACGCGCAGCAGAAGACCGGGCTCCAGCGGCCGCCACTGCTCGGGCGGCGCCAGCGACGGCACCACCTCGGAGGCGACCACCCGGAACCGCTCGGTGGTGACGGTGTGCATGCGGAAGTAGCGCTGCGCGGCGGTGCCCGGGGTCGTCCAGTGGATGACGTAGGCGTGGTCCGGGCTGACCGCGATGGCGTTGCCCGAGCTGCCGCCCTGCGGAATGGCAGCGAGCAGGCGCAGAGTTGACGCCTCGTCAAGCTCCCGGGTGTCCCGCGGCACGATGTAGTCGAAGTACTCGCCGGAGTCGAACTCCGACTCCGCCATCCCCAGCAGCTGGTGGACGGTGGGCAGGAACCCGTTGTGCATGAAGTACCACGGGTACGCGCCGCCGCGCTCCAGCGGATGGGTGCAGCGCAGGCCCTGGTTGCGCGGCAGGGTGGCGTGCCGGGCGTGGACGGCGAGGAAGTCGGTCTCCACCCCCCTGATCGGGGAGTCCTCGGCACTTTCGCCCAGCGGGCGCACGTCGCGGTGGACGGCGAGGCCGTGCGGCGCGTCGTGCTGCCGCCACACCGCACCCCAGCCGTTGGGGTGGACGTTCGTCGGGCCGTCGTGGTCGGCGGTGCGGCCGCAGCTCATGTCGACGGCGGCGTCCAGGATGTCGCCCGCGTCGAAACGACCGGTGGCCAGGATCAGTCGGCACATGGGGGTCAACCTCGCAGTCGGGGGGAGACGATCGGCCGCAGCAGCGACTGGACGTGGGCGCAGTTGTCGCCCGCGACGACCACCCGTCCGACCGAGCCGGTGTGCCGGGCCAGGTCGGAGGCGAGGACCTCGCGATCGGCCGCGGACAGAGGCTCGGTGTCGGGGAGCGGCGCCGCGCGCTGCACCTCCACGTCGTGGCCCTGCGCGGCCAGTTCGGCACCGGCGTCCAGCTCCTGTCGCGACACCGCCGCGATCTGGCCGACGGCACGCTCCCGGACGGGGGAGAGGGCGGGCGGACGGCCGTCGAGGTGGACGGCGAAGACCGCCTGCGCCCACGAGTCGCCGGTCGCGCGCTCCACCAGGCCCACCAGACCGCCACCGGAGAGCCGGAACCCCATCTCCACGAAGACCGGCCCGGCCTCGCCCTGGATGACGTCCACGTGGAACGGGCCCTCGCGGTAGCCGACCGCGTCCAGGCAACGTGAGGTCAGCTCCCGCAGCCCCTCGTCCGCGCTGTCGCCGTGCCGGGCGAGGTGGCCGACCTCGCGGAAGCCGGACAGTCCGGGGGCGTCCGGCACCTCCTCCAGCGTGGTCAACTTCTCGCAGACACTGAGCAGATGGGGGCGGCCGCCGTGGGCGACGCCCTGCACGGACAGCTCGGGGCCCTTGACGTACTCCTCCGCCAGGACCGAACCGAACTCCCCGCCACCGTAGTTGCGCATGCCGCGGATCAAGTCCGCCGCGTACGACCGCTGTTCCGGGTCGTCCACCAGCACGACCCCGAGACCACCGCCGCCGTCGGAGGGCTTGACCACCTGCGGGTAGCCGAGGTCGTCCGGCGGTCCGTCAGGGGTGAGCACGGCGAACCGCGGCTGGGCGACGGCGGCTCCGGCCCGCCGCAGGGCCTCGCGCTGCTCGCGCTTGTCCGGCGGCCGGAACGCCTCGCCCACCGCCGGCCAGGGCGCCGAGCCGACCGCGCGGGCCACCGCGAAACCGGCGTACACATACCGTTCGAACCCGGTGAGCACCAGCCGGGGCGCCACTCCCGCACCGGCCAGCGCCGCCGTGACGGCGGCCTCGTCCTGCGGCCGCTCGACCGCGACCTGAAGGTCGAACGGCCGGCGGCCCAGCATCCGGCGCCACCGCAGGTACGCCGGTGTCTCCACGAGCACCGCCCGCATACCGCGCTCGCGCGCCTGGTCCAGGTACGGGTCGAGCCCGTCCCGGGTCGCGCCGAGCTGGACGAAGTCGTCCCCGGCGCGCCGTGCGAAGTCCTCGCCAGTAGCGGTCACGCGTCACCGGCCGGACAGCAGCTCGGGCACCAGCGGCCCGTCCGCGGAGTGCCGGGTGGAGATGACCTCCTTGTGCGGGTCGCCCTCCAGGATCGAGTCGATCAACTCGCCCTGATCCGCGCCCGCCGTCGCCGACGTGATCCGCAGCGAACCCCGGTACAGGACCCGCAGTTGATCGAGCGTCAGGCCCGTGGCTGACTCCAGGCGGCCGGTCAGGGCCGCGTCGCCCTCGGCGCCGTCGAGCAGCGCGTGCACCCGCGGCGCGGCCTCGGCCAGGTCGGGCTGCTCGGCCCGCAGGTACTCCTCCAGACCCGCGCCCTTCTCGGTGAACGGCGCGTACACCATGGCCACCAACTGCTCCTCGGTGAGGCCGTAGGCGTCCAGCGCGTACGCGTCCATGGCGGCCCGCATGCGGTCGGCGGCGCCTTCGTACCGCTCGCGCATCAGCTCCACCAGCTGCGGCGGGAACTCCTTCTTGCCCATCAGCGAGATGGCGAACCGCACGTATTCGTCGAGCCCGTCCGCGTAGGTGCGGCCGTAGCGGCGTTCGCACTTCAGCGCGCGCAGGTGTGCCATGAGCGCGGGGTTGCCGCAGTCGGACTCGGTGAAGCTGAAGGCGATGTCGTCGAAGCGGAAGCCCAGGTACTCCGTCAGCAGCTCCCAGTGGTCACCGGAGGCGTAGGCGGTGTCGTCGTAGATGGAGAAGAACCGCAGGCCCTCGCGGACGTCGGTGGTGATGGCGTGGTCCGCGATCACACCGGAGGCGTCGGGGCCGTGGATGTCGGCGAAGTACGCCTGCGAGATGTTGTCCAGCGCGGCCAGGAAGCCCTTGAAGCCGGAGCGCTGGTCGCGGGGCGGCTGGAGACCGAAGCGCTTGGCGAGCCGGGACACCCACAGGTAGTAGTCGCGCTGCTCGCGCTGCGAGTCACCGGTGATGATCAGGTCCACGCCGCCGTCGTGACCCGCCGCGAGCCCGAAGGAGTTGACCATGCTGAGGTTGCAGGCGTTGCAGAACGTGGGGCGGGCGTCGGCGGCCGTGCGGTGGCCGGTCATCAGGATGTCGACCCGGTTGCGCTCCACCACGTCCGCGTCCTGGGATACGTCCACGTCGAACGGGCGCACCCGGCGGCCGTCGATGAGCAGCAGTTCGCAGGCAGGGTCCTCGGCCAGGCGCAGCGCGCCGTAGACGCGGTCGATGTTCTCCATCACCGCCCGCGGCATGCCCGCGTGCCGGTTGGTCGCGACCCGCATGCGGAAGGTCGTGCCGTGCAACTGGAAGAGGACCAGCTGCATGGCCCGCACGAAGGTGAGGGTGTACGAGCTGTCCTTGCCGCCGCCGTACGCGACCAGCACGACGCTGCTGCCCAGCGGCCGGTCGTCGGGCAGCGCGTCGTGCAGCCGCATCGCGCAGCGCACGGCGCCCTCGTAGTTCTGCGTGGACAGGACCGCGCGTAACTCGCGCAGCGCGTCGGCACGCAATTCGCTGATATCCGCGGAAACGCCGGAGGATGACACGGCAGAAGGCATGGTGGGGTGTCCCTTTCGGAAAAGCGGAACGACTGGTTTCTGGTTTCTGGTGTCTCGGCGTCCGTCACGCACGGACGCCGGAGATCCGTGTCGTCGCGGACACGGCGGACGGTGCCGCGCTTTCGGCAGCCCGCCCGTCAAAAAACGGAACGGTCCCTGCGGTTCGTCGGCCGACGACGCACCGGGGAACTGCCGCTGCGGCTGATCAACTGCGAAAAGACGTCACAAGAACGCGGACCGGTCCACGGCAGGCGGGACTATCCGCGACAACACGCGAAGCGTCGGTCGCGAGGAAAAGACATGTGCGATGCGGCCCCCCGTCGAGATTCCCCCGGCCCCGCTTACCAACCCGGGGCTCGCGCTTCAATCTCCAGGAGGTTGCGGGACGGTGTCAACAGCCCGGCGTGGTTTGGCTGATACCCGGTTGGCCGAATGCGGGCGGTTCACCGATCGCCCGGTTTTCCGGTTCCGGGAACGCCATCGGGGACGGTCGCGGCATCCCAATGGCGACGCAAAGCGTCGAGTACCGCGCGCACGGCGGGCCGCCGTTCCGCTTGACCGCGCCACGTCGCGGACACCTGACGCGACGGCGCCGGGCGCATCGGCACCGCGCGGACCCCGGCGGGCAGCGCCCGGCGGCCGAGCCGAGGCAGCACCGTCACTCCCAACCCGGCCGCGAGCAGCGCCACTTGCGACTCGTGCTCCTCCACCTGATAGGCGATGTCGGGCCGTGCGCCGCAGCGGGCGAAGGTACGGGTCAGCCACTCGTGGCACATCGCGCCGGGGCCCTGGCTGATCCACCGCTCACCCAACAGGTCCGACGGCGTCAGCGTCTCCCGGCCGGCCAGCGGATGCCCGGCGGGCAGCACCACGTCGGCGACGTCCTCCCCGAGCGGCGAGGCCGACAGGGAGCCGGGCAGCACCAGCGGGGTGTTGTGCCAGTCGTGCACCACCGCGACGTCCGCCTCGCCCCTGACCACCTGGGCGGTCGAGCGGTTGGGGTCCAACTCGACCAGACGGCAGTCGAGTTCGGCGTACCGCCCGGACAGCTCCGCGACGGCGGCGGCGACGAAACCACGGCACGCCGTGGGGAACGCCGCCAGCACCAGTCGGCCGGTCGGCACGCCCCGGCTGTCCTCCAGCTGCGCCTGCGCCCGCTCCAGGACGGCCGTGACCTGGTCGGCCGCCTCCACCAGCAGCCAGGCGGCGGGCGTCAACTCCGCACCACTGCCCTTGCGTTCCAGCAGTTCGGCGCGGACCTCACGTTCCAGCTTGGCGATCTGCTGGGAGACGGCCGAGGGGGTGTAGCCCAGGGCGACGGCGGCGCGGGCCATGGAGCCGTGCTCGGCGATGGCTTTGAGGGCGCTGAGCCGGCTGAGATCGAGCATGAAGCCATGCTAATCCCCACCCTTCAGGGATGGTCGCTGGCCGGGGCGACCCCGATGTTGATTTCATGGTCCACGCATGTGAAGCGCGCTCAGGAAGGTCCCGTATGAAGCCCGCCCATGTCGCTCTCGCTGTTGTGGTGGCTGCCGTCTGGGGCGTGAACTTCGTCGTCATCGACGTGGGGCTGAGCGACTTTCCCCCGCTGCTGTTCTCGGCGGTGCGCTTCACCCTCGCCGCGGTTCCCGCGGTGTTCTTCGTGGGGCGGCCCCGGGTGGCCTGGCGCTGGGTGATCGCGGTCGGAATCGCGCTCGGCGTGCTGAAGTTCGGATTCCTGTTCATGGGAATGGACTCGGGAATGCCGTCCGGAATGGCCTCCCTGGTGCTCCAGGGCCAGGCGGTGTTCACCGTGCTGTTCGCCGCGGTGCTGCTGCGCGAGAAGCCGCGCAAGGTACAGGTCGCCGGAATGCTGCTGGCGACCGCCGGAATCGTGGTGGCCGGAACGGATTCCGGGGCGGCGGGACCGCTCGGCCCGTTCCTCATGGTGGTCGGCGCCGCCGCGTTCTGGGGCGTGTCCAACATCGCGATGCGCAAGGCGAGTCCGCCGGACATGTTCCGCTTCATGGTCTGGGTGAGCGTCGTCCCGCCCATTCCGCTGGCGCTGATCTCCGTTCCGTACGAGGGCTGGCACAAGGACATCACCGCGCTGCGCGACATCTCCTGGGGCGGTGCGGGCGCCGCCCTGTACGTGGCGTGGGGTGCGACGCTCTTCGGATTCGGCGTGTGGGGTTTCCTGCTGCGCACCTACGACTCGCCGACCGTGGCCCCGTTCTCGCTCCTCGTACCGGTCTTCGGGCTCGCCGCCGCGTGGGTCTTCCAGGGCGAGCGGATGACGCTGACGACGTCGTTCGCCGCCGCGCTGGTGGTCGTGGGCATCGCCATCGGCATGCTGCGCCCCGGCAGCGTGCCGTTCCTGCGGCGCGGAGCACCGTTGCCCGCCGTGGCGCCCGCGGACGCCGACCCGATGCCCGCCGCCGAGGACACGCCGGTCGCCTGAGGGCGCGCCGGCCGTCCAAGGGCGCGCCGGCTGGCCGAGGTACGCGGCACACGTCGCCCTCCGGCCTGCCCGCAGCCGTACCGCAACACTCGTGTGACCCTTTGGGGTGGGATCTTCCCGGAGACCCGCGCCGTGCCATCTTCTCGTGCATCGTGGGTAGGCGGCCGCGTGTCCCAAGCTGCCCCTGTCCACAGGAGGTTGGAGTCCCCATGCCGATGAAGGCCCGTCCGCCCCAACGTCTGCGCCACGGCTGCGCGGTCGCACTGACCTCGGGCGCCGTCCTGGTCAGCGGGACGCTCGCCACCACGGCGCAGGCCGCGCCGACACGAGCGATGCCGACCCGGACCGCTCCGGTGAAGGCCGCGGTGGCGAGGACCGCGACCGTGAAAGCGCCCTCCATCGTGGCGAAGGGCGGCTACGTGATGAACGACGCCGCGGGCCGCGCCCTGTTCGCCAAGGCCGCCGACACCGCTCGCTCCACCGGTTCCACCACGAAGATCATGACGGCCCGGGTGGTGCTCGCCAGCAAGAACCTCGACCTGAACGCCAAGGTGACGGTCCAGAAGGCCTACAGCGACTACATCGTCGCCAAGAACGCCTCGTCCGCCCATCTGATCGTCGGCGACAAGGTCACCGTCCGCCAACTGCTGTACGGCATGCTGCTGCCCTCGGGCTGCGACGCCGCCTACGCCCTCGCCGACACCTTCGGCAGCGGCACCACGCGGGCCGCGCGCGTGGCGTCGTTCATCGCGAAGATGAACGCCACGGCCAAGAGCCTCGGACTGCGCGACACCCACTTCGACTCGTTCGACGGCATAGGCAACGGCGCCAACTACTCCACGCCGCACGACCTGTCCGTCCTCGCGGCGAGTGCGATGCGCTACAGCACGTTCCGCTCCATCGTGGACACCAAGTCGACCCGGCAGACGGTCACCACGGAGTCGGGCGGCTACCGCTACATGGACTGGAGCAACACCGACAACCTGCTCACCGCCTACCCCGGCACCATCGGCGTCAAGACCGGCTCGGGTCCCGAAGCCGGGTACTGCCTGGTCTTCGCGGCCGTACGCAACGGCAAGACGCTGATCGGTTCGGTGCTCGACTCCACCACGGAAGCCACCCGCACCACCGACGCGGAAAAGCTGCTCAACTACGGCTTCAGCCGCTAGGACAACACACCGTGCGCCCGGTCGCCGCGAACGCGGACGACCGGGCGCACAGTCATGTGTCTGCGCGGGTTGTCAGCCCGCGCGAGCGAAGGCGCCCGGGCGCACGCTCACGCCTACCCCTGTACCGCCTGACCCGTGCCGGGCTCGGCGCCCGCCGGGCTCGTCTCGACCCCGGCCAGCGCGGGCAGCCGGTGGACGTGGCCGTGGCGCCAGCGGTGCCCGCGGGCAGCTGTACGGCGGCCCCGCAGATGGCCCAACTCCCGCCGCAGCGTGGGCGCGAGCAACGGCCCCAGCACCACGCCGCCGCCGAGCGCCAGCGCGATCCCGCTGGCCGTCACCAGCGAGGCCAGGCCCGGCGTGTACTGGCCCGTGCTCAGGTCGACGAATCCGCGGTACAGCGAGAGCCCCGGCACCAGCGGGAAGATCCCCGCCATCACGATGACCAGCGGCGGCACCCGCAGGCTACGGGCACACAGCGCTCCCGCCAGCCCGATGCCGAGCGCGGCGACGAACGACGCGGCGACCGCGCTCGCGCCGAACATCGACGCCACCAGGTACAGCAGCGACCCCGCCGCCCCGGCCGCGCCCGCCGCCAGTGCCGCGCGCAGTGGCGCGTAGTTGGCGACCGCCGCCGCCGCGGCGCCCAGCGTCCCGGCGATCACCCGGGTCGGCAGGCTGAGCAGCGGGACCGACAGGTCCGGTGTGACCCGTACGTCCACCCCCGCCAGCACCCCGAATCGCACGGCTATCGTCACGCCGACCAGCACGCCGATCGAGGACAGCAGGATCTCCACACCTCGGGACGTCGCGGTCAGCAGGTAGCCGGTGATGGCGTCCTGCACCGTGCCGACCGTGGCCAGCCCGGACAGCAGCACCGCGATGCTCGCCGCGACGACCAGCGAGGGCGCCTGCCCGGCCGGCAGCCGACCCGCCGCGTCCAGGCAGACCGTCACCCCCGTCGCCAGCGCCGCGCCCACCACCTGCTGGAACAACAACGGGACCCGGTGATTGTTGAGCACCCGCCCCACCCGGTCGATCAGTGCCGTGGTGAGGCCCGCGAGCACCACGACGAGCGCGCCCGCGCCCAGCAGCAGCGACATGCTGGCCGCCATGACCGCGAGCGACACGGTCGACACCCACCGCGGATACCGGTGGCCGCCCTTCGACAACTCGACAAGCTGCGATTCGACCTCGTCCAGCGAGGGCTTCTCCACCACGATCCGCTGCGCGAGACGCGTGGCCTCGTACAGCCGGGTGTAGTCGGGCGACCGTGAGGTCACCAGCCACATCGCCGTCACCGGTGCCCCGGGCACGCCCCGGGGCACCGACAGCGTGATGGCGTCCGCCGTGATGTTCACCTGTGCTTCCGGCACTCCGTAGGCCGCCGCGACCGCCAGCACCGAGTCGGCGACGTCGGCGCTGCCCGCCTGCCGGGCCAGCAGCGTCTCGCCGAGTCGCAGTGCCACGTCCAGGACCCGTCGTACCCGCTCCTCTGTCAAAGCCACGACCGGTCGCGTGCCCGACACCTGCCGGACTATGCACACCGCGGGTCGTACCGTGGGTCACACGGCGTGCGCGCTCCGGGCACCCGCGCCCGCACGGACGCGGCCCCCGGCGGCCGCCTCGCCCCCCACGGGCGAGGCGGCCGCCGGGGGCCGCGAGCACGTCCGCCCTCAGACGCGCCGGATGCGGTCCGCCACGAAGTGGCCGACGGCCAGGTAGACCGCCGCCGCGATGCCGTAGTTGAGTACCGTGCGCAGCCAGCCCGCACGCGGTGTGAACAGGTCGCGCGACCAGCCCGAAAGCCAGTCCGCGGCATTGTGGACCCAGTTGACCAGGTCGTTCGCGCGGTTCGCGTCGAGGAACCACATCACAATCCACACGATCAGGATGAGTGCCGCCGCGTCCGCGACTCCCGCAACCAGACGCGCCGCGCCACTTCCTCCGTATCGGGCTCTGTATCCGGTCATGCCCAACGCCTTGCCGTGCCGGGGGCGTTGAAACCTCAAGGTTTCCCTTCCAACGGCCGGTCGCCGTCCGGCCGGGACCACCACACGCCCTCACCGTGCGACAGCCCGGGCAGCGCGCGCTGGGCCTCCGGCGCCGCGCGCGCCGGGATCACCCCCTCGACCAGCCATGACGACGTGCCGCCCGAGGTCCGCCGGATGTGCGCGCCGAGCCGGGCCAGGCACGCGGTGACCGGCGCGAGGCAGTCCAGCGGCACGTCGGCCTCGAAGGCGTGACAGGGCTCGTACACCCGCGTGCCGGCCCGCGCCAGGGCCCTGCGCAGCACCAGGCGGGTCACCTCGCGGAAGTCACCGGCGGTACTGAGGGGGCCGACGAAGGCCGAACGGACCAGTGTGACGGCGCAGTCGGTCACCACCCAGCCACCCGGGCCCTCGCGCAGCCCCGCGTGGACGCTCTCCTCGACGGCCCGGTGGAACGCGGGCGGGAGCGCGCCGAGCTCGGTCTCGTACCGGAACACGCACCCCGAGCCGTGCGCCAGCGGGTCCACCCGCAGTCCCACGGTGGCCCACCGGCCGTCCGGGGTGGGGGCACGCCATCCCATCTCCTCGCACGCCTCGGCGGAACCGGCCGGGCGCTCCACGCAGATGATCGCGCTCGGCGCGAAGTCGGCCTCGATGCCGTGGTCGCGCACCAGGGTGGCGGCGATGATCTCCTTCTGGACCTCGCCGTACAGCAGCACGCGGGTGGCGCCGTCCGGCTCCGCCTCGGCGTGGATCAGCGGGTCGCGGTCGGCGAGCTCCAGGAGCGCGGCGTGCAGCCGGGCGGTGGCGCCAGGCGAGGAATGCCGCGGCCTGACGGTGGTCCTGAGCGTCGGCGCGGGCAGCAGCGGCGTCGCGTTGCCGCCGTGTTCGTCGCGCGACAGCCGGTCCCCGGGCCGTACACCGGGCAGGCCGGTGATCCTGCCGATGTTCCCCGCGGTGAGCACGGTGGCGTCCTGCCCCTCGCGACCGACGACGTGGAGGGAGGTGATCCGGCCGGTGTGGCGGCCGGTCGAGCCGTCCGCCTCCCGGCGCAGCAGCGTCACCCGTCGGCGGGGCGCCAACTCGCCCGCGAACAACCGCAGATACGCTCGCCGTTCGCCGCCGGGACCACGGTCCACGGCGAAGACCGTGCCGCGCGGCGCGGTCGCGGCCCGCGACTCCCCGCCCTCCTCATCGGGTCCCGTGGCGGCACCCCGCACGTACGGCGTGCGCAGGGCGGGGCCGAGCAACCCGGTCATCCCGTCGACCAGCGCGCCGATGCCCTCGCCACTGAGCGCGGCCCCGAAGTACACCGGGAAGACCCGCGCCCCGCCGACCTGCTCGGCGAGGACCGCGCGCAGGTCGGCGGCCGTGGGAAGCGGGCCGTCCACCATCCTGGCCAGCAGCGCGTCGTCGCACTCGGCGAGCACCTCACCGGTGGACGCGAGCACGGACGGGTCGTCGAGGGACAGCGGCAGGGCGCGTGCTTCCGGCGTGCCGATCCGTGTCACCCGGGTCATCGCGACGACCCGGGGGCTCAGCCTGCGCCGGATGTCGTCCAGCAGCCCGGCGTCACGCGCCCCGGACCGGTCGATCTTGTTGACGAACAGCAGCGTCGGCAGGCCCATGCCGCGCAGCGTCCGCATCAGCAGCCGGGTGTGGGCCTGCACACCCTCCACCGCGGACACCACGAGCACCGCCGCGTCCAGCACCCCGAGCGCCCGCTCGACCTCGGCGACGAAGTCCGCGTGCCCCGGTGTGTCGATCAGGTTGACCTGGGTGTGGTCCGTGGTGAACGAGACGACGGCGGAGCGCACGGTGATGCCGCGCTGCCGTTCGATGTCCCCGGTGTCGGTCTGGGTGTCACCGGTGTCGACGCCGCCGAGGCGGTCGATGACGCCGGTGTCGAACAGCAGGCGCTCGGTCAGGCTGGTCTTGCCCGCGTCGACGTGCGCCAGGATGCCGACGTTCAGAGTGTGCTGGACGTTCCTCGTGGCAGGGAGGGAAGGAGTGCGCATGTGTGTGTGAGTCCTCGGAAAGTCACCGTCCGGATGGGGCGCTGGGTGATTCCGTGGAGTCGGCGCATCGCGTTGCTTCCTGCCTGGTGGGGAACGGGTCCTGCGCCATCCTGGCAGTCGCCCGGCCGCGCGCAACCGAATATTCGCCGCGCGTGCCGCCGTCTAGGGTGGCCGTCATGACGCCGCAGACGTATCTGACGCAGCTGTTCTCCCTGGACGGCCGGGTGGCCGTGGTGACCGGCGGCAGCTCCGGTATCGGCCGGGCGATCGCCGGCGCGCTCTCCCGGGCGGGCGCCCGCGTCGTGCTCGTGGCCCGCGGAAAGGACGAACTGGCCCGCGTCGCGGACGAGTTGACGGCGGAGGGCGGCGAGACGGGATGGGTCAGCGCCGACCTGGCCGACCGCGACGGGGTGCGCGACGCGGCGCGGGAGGCGGCCGCGGTGTTCGGGGAGCCCGACATCCTGGTCAACAGCGCGGGGATCAACCTGCGCCCGCCGATGGACGAGCTGGACGACGCCACGTGGGACACCACGATGGCGGTGAACCTCACCGCGCCCTATCTGCTCGGCCAGTGCTTCGGCCCGGGCATGGCACGGCGCGGCTTCGGCCGCCTCATCCACATCTCCTCGCAGCAGGCGCACCGCGCGTTCGTCGACAGCGGCGCCTACGGGGTGTCCAAGGGCGGGCTCGAATCGCTGGCCCGCTCGCAGGCCGAGGCCTGGTCGCCGTACGGCGTCACCAGCAACACGCTCGTGCCGGGCTTCGTGATGACGCCGCTCAACGCCCGGCTCTCCTCGGACCCCGACCGGGTGGCGGCGCTCGCCCGCCGCACGCTCGTGGGCCGCAACGGCGTCCCGGAGGACTTCGCGGGCGCCGCCGTCTTCCTCGCCTCGGCCGCCTCGGCCTACGTCACCGGGCAGGCGCTCTTCGTGGACGGCGGGTTCTCCGTGCACTGAGGCCGGACGGGCGCGGGACGTGGGGCGTACGAGGTCAGTCCACGGCTTCGGCCGCCGCCCTGGCCGCGGTCTCCACGAGGGAGATCCCCGTCTGCTGGGACGGCTGGCCGTCGCTGAGCACGGCGATGAGCAGGCGGTGGCCGTCGTGCCGGACCTCGCCCACGCTGTTGATCACCCACAGGCCGTCGTCGCTGCGCGGCAGCCAGCCGTTCTTCAGCCCGCTCACGGTGCCCGGGTCGGCCGCCGCGCTCACGCCCCACTGCTGATCGGCGCGCACCGCGCGCATCAGCGAGACGGCGTACTGACGGGAGGAGTCGGTCAGCGGCGAGTGCGGCGTCATGATCGCCGCGAGCAGCCGCAGCTGGTCGTCGGCGGTGGTCGTGGTCAGGCCCCAGGCCGTCCCCGCGCCGACGGTGGTGGAGCGCAGCCCGAGCGTCCGGTGGGTTCGCGTCACCGCGGCGGCGCCGAGCTCGCTCCACAGCGTGCTGGCGGCGTCGTTGTCGCTGTCCTGGATCATCACGCCGGCCAGCCGCCGCTCCCGGTCGGTGAGCGGCCGGTGCTGCTCCTGCGCCCGGAGCAACAGCGTGACGAGGATGTCGACCTTGACGATGCTGGCGGTGACGAAGCGATGGCCGTCGGCCGTCGAGTACCGCCCGGTGACGCCGGTGTCCAGATCGCGGACGGCGACCGACAACCGCCCGGTGCCGGAATCCCCCGGCTGACCCACCGCGCCGGAGACCATCGAGGCGACGCCCGCGTCGGCGTCGGTCGTGGAGCGCATGGCCGCGACGATACGCCCCCCGGCCAGCACCGCGACCAGGGACAGCACCGCACCGACCGTACGGACCCGCATGCGCCGCCGTCACCCCGTTCCTCTGCCGCCCGCCCGGCGGAAGCGGCGGGCCCGCCGGACCGGCCGGGAACCACACCGCACTCCGCCTCGGGACCGGGATACCCCGTACGACAGCGCGGATCAATACGCGATGCGGGTGAAGCACCCCGGCCGACGCCTCCTGTCACCGCCCCCGCAGCAGGCCGATCACCGGTGCGAACGCGGCCATGTCCCGCTCGTGCACGCACACGTACGAGAACCCGAACCGCTCCCTGCGCTCCAGCAGCGCGGCGGCGATCTGCTCCTCGCTGCCGACCAGCAGGGTGGGCACCTCGACGATCTGCTGAGCCGTCAGGTACGGCAGGCGCCTGCGCATCGTCTCCGCGGTGCCCGACCGGTCGGGCGTCACGACGACCGTCTGCACGAGGATGTTGCGTTCCAACCCCGCCGCGCGCTCGCCCGCCTCCCGCTCGAAGAAGCGCACCCGCTCGGCCATGGCGTCCGCGTCGATCAGCCGCAGCGTGCCGCGTGCCGAGCCCGGCGCGAGGACGGCACCGGCGAACGACACGATGTCCGCGTGACGGGCGGCGAGCCGCAGCACCCGGTCGCCGTTGCCGCCGATCAGCACCGGCAGCCGGGCGGGCGGTTCGGTGAACCCCAGCGGACGCGGGTCGGCGAACAGGGCACGCAGGCTGGTGACGGTGTCCTCCAGCCGGTCCACCCTGCTGCCCGCGCTGCCCCACTCCACCCCCGCGGTGTCGAACTCCGAGCGCACGTAGCCGGTGCCGACGCCCACCTCGACGCGGCCGTCGGTCAGCGCCTCCGCGGACAGCGCCTCCCGGGCCAGCAGGACCGGGTTCCAGAAGGCGCTGTTGAGGACGTACGTGGTCACCCGCGCCCGGGTCGTCGCGTGCGCCGCGGCGACCATCGCGGAGAACGGCGCCTGCACGCCCAGGTGGTCGGGGACCGCGATGACGTCGAACCCGTGGCGTTCGGCGGCACGGCACCGGTCGGCCCACTCGGACCCGCGTGAGGCGACGGGCGAGAGGTTGACGCCGAAGCGGAAGGGGGTGGCCGGGCTCACTCGGTGCTCCTCGTCGGAAGGGAAGGCGTCGGAATCGAAGACGCGCGGGTCGGAGACGTCGGTGTCGAAGGCGTCGCGATCGCAGGCGTCGGGTCGGCGGGAGCCCCGGCGCCGGGCGCGTCACCGGAACTGGCAGCTCCGAGGCGGGAGTTCCGTACCGACCGCGTGAGCAGATCGGGGAACTCGCCTATGACGCACGCGAGTTCGTTCGCCAGCGCGTGCGCGTCGGCGGCGCCGATCACGTCGCCCCGGAAGGCCAGGTCGCCGCGCACCCCCTCCGGACCCCGGGTGAAGGTGACGGTGAGGCCGAACTTGCTGGCCTCGTCGCTGTGCATGGCGTCGTCCAGCGGCACCAGCCGGGCGCTGCCCAGGTCCGCCGACCAGTCGGCCATGCTCACGTTGTTCAGCACGCAGTCGACGTACGGCGTGCGTCCGGGCCTGCGCCGTGGGCGTAGCCCTCTCACGACCTCCTCGAACGGCGCGTGCCGGTGCTCGAAGGCGTCGAGCACCTCGTCCCTGACCGCCTCCAGCAACTCCCCGAAGGTCGTCTCCCGCGTACAACGCGACCGCAGGACGAGGGTGTTGAGGCTCGGGCCGAGTACGTCGCCCGCGCCCTGCCCGGCGCGGTCGGCGACCGGGACGCCGAAGGTGAGGTCCGCCGCGCCCGACGCGCGGTGCAGCACCGCCGCGAGCGCCGCGGCGTGGACCGCGAACGCCGTGGTCCGCCACCGCGCGCCGAGTTCCTCGGCCTTCGCCGCCGCATCGGGCGCGAGACGCAACGGAACGTTGCTCGAGCCCTCCGCGACGTCGGGCGAGGGCAGGCCCAGGGCGGCCGGGGCGTCGCGCAGGTGCTCCTGCCAGTACGTCAGGTCGGCCTCCGCCCGCGCCCGGCCCGACCCGGTGCGCTGGGCGCGGACCAGATCGCGGTACTGGCCGGCCGGCTCGGGCGGCGGGGAACCGGGTGCGGCCGCGTGCCGGTAGCAGCGTTCCAGCTCGCGCGTCAGCAACGGCACCGACTCGCCGTCCAGGACGAGGTGGTGGACGCACAGCGCGAGCACCTGATCACCGTCCGGCGAGCCCACCAGCGCGGCGGCCAGCAACCTCCCCTCGGCGGGCACGAAACCGGTGGCGGCGCTGTCCGACCACTTGCGCAGCCACTGACGACGCGCGTCGTCACCGGGCTCGTCCGGCTCGGCGCGCTCCACCTCGGGCACCCACGCCTCGCCGACCTCGTGATGGAGGCGGCCGTCACGGTCGACGAAACGGGTGCGCAGGATCTCGTGGCGTTCCACGAGCAACGCCAGCGCCGACCGCAGCGCGTCCGGGTCCAGGGTGCCGCGCACGCGCCAGAACAACGGGATGTGGTAGCGGGCGTGCGCCGGGTCGAGGCGTTCGGCCAGCCAGATGCTCTCCTGGAAGCCCGACGCGGGGAACACCTCGCCCCACCCGTCGTCCCGTGCCCCGGCGGATGCCTCCGCGGTCCGGGTACCGAGTCGGTTTTCGGCCACCGCGGCGAGGGCGCCCAGTTGAGGGTGGGTGAACAGGTCGCGCATCGTCAGTTCGACGCCGAGCCGGTCGGTGATCCGGCCGAGCAGGGTGGCGGCGAGCAGGGAGTGGCCGCCGAGTTCGAAGAACGACTCGTCGGGGGCCAGGTCGTCGATGCCGAGCACGTCGGCCCACACGGCGGCCATGGCGTCCAGGGTCGCGGGCGTCGCCTCGCGCGGAGCGTCGCCCGTGTCCGTGTCCGTGTCCGTGTCGGCGTCGTCGGAGGTGTCGAGCGCTTCCGCGGAGGCCGCGGAGGTGGCCGGGGGCAGCAGGGCGTCCACGTCGGCGAGAGTGCGCCGGGGATCCGCCGCCATGTCGGTCAGCACCGCGCGGTAGTCCCGGGCCAGAGCCGCGATCCGGTCGGCGCCGACCGCGCCCGCCGGGTCCTTCCACAGCATCCGGCTGCCGGTGCTGCCCTCGGCCAGCATCACCGTGAGCCGGTAGTCCGCCACGTCGGTCAGGTCGAGCATGCTCAGCCCGCACCGCGTGTCCCCGTGCGCGAGCGCGAAGTCGAAGACGTCGACCCCGGTCTCGCTCGCGGTGTTCCAGTACTCGAAGACCACCTGGTGCGTGGTGTGCCGGGCCCGGGGCCCCACCAGGCCCGCGGCGCGCAGGATCGCGGGCAGGGGCAGGGCTCCGTGCGCCAGCGACTCCCTTACGACGGACCGCAGTTCACGTACGACGTGCTCGTAGGTGTCACCGGCGCGCATCCGCAGTCGGAACGGCAGCACGTTGACGAAGAAGCCGACCCGCCCGGCCAGCGCCTGGTCCGAACGGCCGTGGTACGGCGCCGAGACGATCAGGTCGTCACCGCCGGTGTGGTGCCGCAGGACGACGAAGAGCGCCGCGAACGCCACGGTGAAGCGGGAGACGCCCAGCGCGTCGGCGAGCCGTGCCACACCGGCGGCCGCTTCCGGATCGAGGGGCAGCGGCCATGTGGTGGGATCGACGGTCCCCTCGGCTCCCGGAGCCGGAAGCAGGCGGTCCTCCGGCGCGTCCGCGAGCCTGTCACGCCAGAACGCGCGCAACGGCTCGCCCGCCTCGCCCTCGGCGGCCTCGCGCGAACGGGCGGCGTGCTCCACCACCGGGCCGGGGTCCTCGGGCCCGCCGACGTCCTCGCCCGCGTAGGCCCGCCGCAGGTCGTCCAGGAGCAGCGGGATCGAGGTGCCGTCCAGCACGATGTGGTGCACGGTCAGGAGCAGCACGGTGTACCCCGGGCCCTCCAGCACCTCGACCCGGGCCAGCGGTCCCGAGGTGAGGTCGAACGGCGCCCGTGCCGCCGTGATCGCGGCGTCCCGTTCACCGCTGACGGCCCGCACACGGACCGGGACGGCCGAGGCGCCGTCACCGTCCCACACCAGGCACGCGCCGTCCGCCGTGTTCAACACCCGTGCGCGCAGCGCCGGATGGCGCCGGACCACCGCGTCGACGGCGGCGCGCAGCCGCTCGACGTCCAGAGCGTCCAGAGCGCCGGTGACCTCGAAGGCGAGCGGGATGATGTGCTCCCACTTGTCCGGGTCCACCTGCCACGTCACCCACATCGCCTCCTGGGTGGCGGACAGCGGCAGACCGCCGGGCGTGTCGGCGCCGCTGCGCGGATCGCCGTTCACGCGGCCCCTCCCGAGGCGCGCCGCGTCAGCCGTTCCGCGAGGGCGCGCTTGTCGGTCTTGCCGGACGGGCTGAGCGGCATCTCCGGCACCGCCACGAATCGCCCGGGCACCATGAACGAGGGCAGCGCCGCCCGTGCCCGTTCCGCGAGCCGTTGCGGCAGGCCGTCCGCCGTGCCGTCCTCCCCGCCGCCGGGCGCGGTGGTGTAGAAGGCCACGAGCATGCGTTCGCCGATGCGGCTGGTGGCCGCGACCACCACGACGTCGGCCACACCCGGGGTGCCGCGCAGCGCGGTCTCGACCTCGCCGGTCTCGATGCGGTAGCCGTTGATCTTCACCTGGTCGTCGGCGCGCCCCGCGTACTCCATCGTGCCGTCGTACCGCGCGGTCGCCAGGTCGCCGGTGCGGTAGTAGCGGCGCGGCTCCCGGCCGGGCAGGGTGAGCGTGGGATAGCGCTCGGCGGTCAGCTCGGGCCGGTCCAGGTAGCCGATGGCCAACTGCGGTCCCGCGAGGTGGATTTCCCCCACCTGGCCCGGATCGGCGACCTTGCCCTCGTCCGTCAGCAGCGCCAACTCGAAGCCGTCGAGCGGCAGTCCGATGTTGAGCGCCGGGTCCGGCAGCGGGTCGGGCGACTCGTCGTCCCCGTCGGCGGCAGGCGTGCCGTCGATCTCGTGCGCGGGGATGTGGCGGCAGGTGGAGAACACCGTGGTCTCGGTGATCCCGTACATGTTCACGAACTCCGTGGCCGGACCGTGCGTCCCGCGCCACGCGCGGACCGCCTCCACGTCGACGGTCTCGCCGCCGAAGATGACGTACCGCACCGGGAGCGTCTCGCCGGCAGGGGCTCGGGACAGGTAGCGGAACACGGACGGCACCTGGTTGAGCACGGTCACCCGCCGCTCGCGCAGCAGGTCGAGCGTCGCCTCGGGGGAGCGGGCCACGTCGGCGGGGACCACGACGAGTGTGGCGCCGTGCGAGAGCGCTCCCCACATCTCCCACACGGAGAAGTCGAAGCAGTACGAATGGAAGAGCGTCCACACGTCGTCCTCGCCGGTGTCGAGGACCTTCTCGCAGGACTCCAGCAGCGCGGTCACGTTGCGGTGCGAGACCACGACGCCCTTGGGCCGGCCGCTGGAACCGGAGGTGTAGATGACGTAGGCGGGCATGTCCGGGGTCACGGTCACCTCACCGGCGACCGGCGCGTCGTCCCGCCACAGGGCCGGGTCGAGCGCCAGCACCCGCCCGGCGTCCGGCAGCACGGCCGGATCGGTGTCGTGGTCCGTCAGCACCAGGTCCACGGCGGCGTCCCGGGCCATGTACCGTACCCGGTCGGCCGGGTAGGACGGGTCGAGCGGCACGTAGGCGCACCCGGCCCGCAGCACCGCCAGGACGCAGACCACGACATCGTTGCCGCGCCGCAGGCACAGGCCGACGCGGGCGCCGGGCCCAGGGACCTCGCGCAGGATCGCGGCGGCCAGGCGGTCGGCCCGCTCCGCCAGTTGACGGTACGTCAGGTCCTCGCGGCCGTCCGTGACGGCGGGCGCGTCCGGGCGCAGCGCGGCCTGCCGCGCGAACACCTCGTAGAGGTTCAGCTGTGACAACACGGTCCCGGTCCCTTCCCTCACGCGGCCGAGGGGTCGTGCGGCCGCAGGCTCAGCGGGCGCATGTCGGTCCACACCCGGCCGATGTGGTCGAGGCACTCCTGCTTGACCCCGGTCACCCCCACCGGCTCCCATCCCTCGGGCGCGGGCCGGTCCTCGGGCCAGACGGAGTACTGGTGCTCGTGGTTGCGCACCACGGCGTAGCGGCGGTCGTCGCCGTCCTCGAACATGACACCAACGTCCTTTCTCGACACGGTCGTTCGTTGAAGTGCGGTAGGCGGGTTCCGGGGGCTCGGCGCCCCGGTCAGACGCTTTCGAGGAGTCGCGCGCCGATCAGCGACAGCAGTTCGGCGCCGCTCGGGCCCTCGTGGAAGAAGTGGTCACCGCGCAGCATGCGCAGCGTGAACTCGCCGGTGGTGTGCGTGCGCCACTGCGCGAGCTCCGCCTCGGAGACGGTGGTGTCCCCGGTGCCGCCGAACACACTGACCGGGAGGGCCAGGGGCGGCCGGTCCCGATGGCGGTAGGTGTAGTCCACCTCGAAGTCCGCCCGCATCGCCGGTTCCGCGAGGCGTACGAGTTCGGGCCGGGCCAGCACGTCGGCGGGCGTGCCGCCGAGCCCCGCCATCACGGTCATCAACTGCTCGGTCGGCAGCCGGTGGTAGGCCAGGCCGGCGCTGCCCAGTCGCGGCGCCCGGTGCGCGGCCACCATCAGCTCGCGCACCTCCCCGTCGGCACCGGCGTCCCGCAGACGGCAGGCCACCTCGTAGCCGATCAGCGACCCGAGGCTGTGCCCGAACAGCACGGCAGGGCGGTCGAGTTCGGCGGCGAGCACCTCCGCCAGCGCGTCGGCCAGCGGCTCCATCGCGGTGAACGGCGTCTCCCGCAGCCGCCCGGCCCGCCCCGGCAACTGCACGGCGCACACCTCGACGTCGTCCGGCAGTTCCCGGGACCACGAGCGGTACATCGCCGCCGTCGAGCCCGCGCCGGGCAGGCACAGCAGCCGCAGCCGCGCGTCGGGGCGCGCCGGGAAGCGCAGCAGCCACGGGTTCCTCACCGCGGCCCTCCCGACGCCGCCGCCGTGCGGGCCTGCGGGCGCAGCAGCGCGGCGAGTTCGGCGATGGTCGGGTGGTGGAAGACGTCGCTGACCGTCAGCGTCCAGCCGGCCTCCCGCGCCCGGTGCACCACCTGGATGCTGCGCAACGAGTCGCCGCCCGCCTCGAAGAAGTCCTCCTCGACACCCGGCTCCGGCCGTCCCAGCACCTGCGCCCAGATCGCGGCGAGTTCGCGTTCCACCTCGTCGCGCGGCGCGCCGCCCCGGTCCGAGGCGGAGTGCGCCTCGGGTGCCGGCAGCGCCGCCCGGTCCACCTTGCCGCTGGCGCCCAGCGGGAACGCGGGCAACACGATCACGTGCGTCGGAACCATGTAGCGGGGCAACTGGTCGCGCAGGTGGTCGCGGATCGCCTCGACCACCTCGTCAGGGTCGCCCGCTCCCTCGGCGAGGGTGACGTATGCGGTGAGTGTGGGTTCGCTTTGGTCTGTGGTGGTGGTTGTGGTGGTGATGGCGTCGTGGATGGTGGGGTGGTCGCGGAGGGTGTTCTCTATTTCTCCGGGTTCGATGCGGAAGCCGCGGATTTTGAGTTGGTGGTCGTTGCGGCCGAGGTAGTCGAGGGTGGTGTTGGTGTTCCAGCGGGCGAGGTCGCCGGTGCGGTAGAGGCGTTGTCCTGGTGTGGTGGTGTGGGGGTGGGGGATGAAGCGGTCGGCGGTGAGGTCGGGTCGGGTGAGGTAGCCGCGGGCGAGTTGGGGGCCGCCGAGGTAGAGCTCTCCGGGTACGCCGATGGGGACGGGGCGCAGGTCGGTGTCGAGGATGTAGACCTCCACACCCGGCAACGGACGCCCGATGGGAACCCGCCCGTCGTCGACGGCACCGGGGGACCCGACCCCACCGGAGACCGGGGTGCGCGGGACGCACTCCCACTCGGTCACCTCGATGGACGCCTCGGTGGGTCCGTAGAAGTTGTACAGCCGCACGTCCAGCCGCGACAGCGTCCGGTCCCGCAGCGCCGCCGACAGTGCCTGGCCGCTGCACATCACCCGCCGCAGCGACCGGCAGCGCTCCAGGTCGTGTTCGCCCAGGAAGGCCTCCAGCATGGGCGGCACGAAGTGCGCCGTGGTGACGGCCTCGCGTTCGATCAGGTCGACCAGGTAGGCCGGGTCGCGGTGCCCGCCCGGCTCGGCGACCACCAGCGTGGCCCCGACGGTCAGCGGCGCCAGCAGTTCCCACACCGACACGTCGAAGGTGTACGGCGTCTTGTGCAGCACCCGGTCGGAGGCGGCGAGACCCGGTGTGTGCCGCAGGTGCTGGACGCGGTTGGCGAGCCCCCGGTGCGGCACGCCCACGGCCTTGGGGCGCCCGGTGGAGCCGGAGGTGTAGATGACGTAGGCGAGGTCGTCAGGGGAGACCTCCGCGGGCGCGGCGGTGCCGCCGTCGACCGCGCCCTGCGCCGTGTGGCCTGCGAAAAGGGTGTCATCGTCGGTGAGCGCGTCGACCTCGATCACCGGCACCCCCGCGTCGGCGAGGGCCGGAGCGATGTCGCTCGTGGTGAGCACATGCGTGGCCCCCGCGTCGTGCAGCAGTCGTACGAGCCGTCCCGGCGGGTCCTCCGGCGACAGCGGCAGATAGGCGGCGCCGGTGCGCAGGACCGCGAGGATCGACGGCAGCAACTCCACACCGCGCGCCAGGCAGAGCGCGACGACGGTCCGCGGCTCAGCCCTCTCGTCGGCCAGGCGCCGGGCGACGCGTTCGGTGGCATGCGCCAACCCGGCGTAGCTGATCCGGGTGTCGCGGAAGACCACGGCGGTGGCGTCCGGCGTGCGTTCCGCCTGCCGTGCGATCGCCTCGTGCACCGCGCCGTCCCAGGGGTACGCGTCGCCGGTGGTGCTCCACTCGCGCAGCAGCGTGTGCGTCTCCGCCTCGTCCAGCAGGTCGAGCCGGGAGACGGGTGTGTCGGCCGAACTCAGCGCGGAATCGAGCAGGTTGTGGAACTGCCGGGCGATCCGCCGCATCGTCGCGTCGTCGAACAGCTCGGTGCGGTAGCGGAAGGTGCACACCGCGCCCTCGCCGTCCGGCCGTATCTCCAGCCACAGGTCGGTGAAGGTGGTCGGCGGCCGGACCGGGAAGACCTCGGCGGTGAGCCCGTCCAACTCCGGCAGCGTCAGCGGCTGTTGCAGGGCGAACATCGTCTGGAAGAGCGGGTCGTGACTGGTCGCGCGGTCCAGGCCGAGTTCCGTCACGACGCGCTCCAGCGGCACGTCCTGGTGGCGGAACGCCGCCAGCGCGACGCCGCGCACCCGCAGCAGCAGATCGGCGAAGGACGGGTCCCCGCTCAGATCGACACGCAACGGCAGGGTGTTGACGAACATGCCGATCAGCGGCGCCACCGCCGGGTCGGCACGGCCCGCCGACGGGCTGCCGATCACCAGGTCGTCCGTGCCGGACAGTCGCGAGAGCAGCACCGCGTACACCGACAGCAGCGTCATGAACGGCGTGACCCGGTGTCGGCGCGAGGTGCCGAGCACGGCCTGCCACGTCTGCGGTGACAGCGGCATGTCGTGGGTCGCGCCCTCGAAACCCTGCACGGCGGGCCGGGTGTACGTGGTCGGCAGGTCCAGCAGCGCGGGCGCACCGGTGAGCCGGTCCCGTACGGCGGCCAGCGCGTCGCGGAAGCCGTCGCTCGCGTCGCGTTCCCGCTCGCGCAGCGCGTGGTCGGCGGACCGCGAGGGCAGCGGCGGCAGTTCGGGCTCCTCACCGACGCGCAGGGCCGCGTAGCAGGCGGTCAGCTCCTCGTGGAAGCGGCCCATCGACCAGCCGTCGCAGACGGTGTGGTGGCAGACGACGGCCAGCACGTGGTCGTCGTCCGCCAGCCGCAACAGAGTCGTGCGGATCAACGGGCCCTCGGCGAGGTCGAACTCGCGCAGCGTCTCCGCCTCCACGAGCGCCGAGGCGTGCGCGGTGCGGCCCTCTTCCGGCAGACCCGTCAAGTCCGTTACCGGCAGAGCGAGTTCCATCGTGGCGGCCACGCACTGGTACGGCTCGCCCGCCTCGGCGCGGAACGTCGTGCGCAGCGCCTCGTGCCGGTCCACCACGCGCTGGAGCGACCCGCGCAACGCGGTCAGGTCCAGTGCTCCGCGCAGCCTGAGCGCGGAGACCAGGTTGTAGGCGTTGTTCCCGGACGCGAAGTGGTCGAGGAACCACAGCCGCCGCTGGGCGAAGGACGCCGGGGCCACCACGGGCCGCCGGGTGTCGTCGGGCCCGTTCACATCGTCCCCTTGTCGTCGGCGCCGGACGTGGTGGCGGTGGCGTCGAGCATCGTGAGCGTCTCCACGACGACGGCGGCGAACTCCGGGACGGTCGGGGCGTCGAAGATCGCCTCCATCGGCGGGCAGACCCCGAACGCGTCCTCGACCAGGCCCAGCAACTGCACGGCGGTCAACGAGTCGCCGCCCCGCTCGAAGAAGTCCAGCTCGTCGCCGCCTTCGCCGCCGAGCACCTTGTCGAACAGCGTCCGCAGCCGCTCCTCGACCGCCTCGGGCGACCGATCGGCCCCGGCGTCGAGCCCCGGACCGGCCACTGCCGGCGCCTCGCCGCTCGTGGCATCCGGTTCCCCCGCCGCGTCGTCGAAGGGCACGGGCCGTACGAGGTGGGTCTCGCGCTCGAACGGGTAAGTGGGGAGCGGAACCCGGTGGCGTGCGACGCCCTCGTGCAACCGCGTCCAGTCGACCGGCACCCCGGCCTGCCACAGGCGACCGAGCGCGTTGAGCACGGTGTCGGCTCCGTCGACGGGGGCGAGGTCCACCCGCAGGTGACGGGTGTCCGCCAAGGCGGCCGGCGCCTCCACCGTGGTGCGCAGCTCACGCTGCCAGAACTCCGCGTCGACGAGTTGACTGCCCGTCAATTCCTTTCCAGTGCCCGCATGAAGGACGGACACGGCGGGTGCCCGGCCGTCGCCGAGAAGGGCGAGACCGGCTTCGTGCCCGGTCGCGGCCCGTACGAGCAGGTCCAGCGCGTCGGACAAGGCGAAGGCCCCGGCGCAGCACGCCGCCCCCAGCAGCCCGGCACCGTGCCCGACGACCGCCGCGGGGGCGACACCCCAGGCCGTCAGCAGCGTGGCGAAGCCGTATTCGACAACGAGCCGCGTCGCCCGTGCCGACTCCGGCGTGGCGACGGCACGCTCCGTCGCGTCGGCCAACGCCGGTGCGGTGTCGAGCAGTTCGGCCAGCGTACGGCCGAAGCGACCGGCGAACCACGGACCGACTCCGTCCACGATCGCGCGGAACGCCGGATGCGCCGCGCACAGCGCGCGGCCCAGCTCCAGGTGCCCGTCGACGTCACCGGCCCCGGCGGAACCGCCCGAGAAGACGAACGCCACCGGGGGCTCCGCGCCGGGCTCGGCGGCCCGTGCCACGACCGGCTCGGCGGTCAGCGCCGCCAGTGCCTCCGCGCGGCCGGAGCACACCGCGTAGCGTCGATACGGGAACGGGTGCCGGCCGCGCTGCAAGGTGTACGCGACGTCGGACAGCGACAACTCGGGCCGCTGCCGCAGGTGTTCGGCGAGCCCGGTCGTCATCGCGTCCAGCGCCTCGGGCGAGCGCGCCGAGAGCACCAGCAACGCCGCCTCGTGCGCCGCCCGCGGCGCGCTCGCGCCCGGCGCCTCCTCCAGCACCACGTGCGCGTTGGTCCCGCCGATGCCGAACGACGACACCCCGGCGCGGCGCGGCGTCGTGCCGTGCGCCTCCCACGCACGCCGCTCGGTGGCGACGGCGAACGGGCCGCCCGCGAAGTCGATGCCGGGGTTGGGGGAGTCGTAGTGCAACGTGGCCGGGATGGTCCGGTGCTCCAGGGCCAGCGCGGTCTTGATCAGCCCGGCGACACCGGCGGCGGTGTCCGTGTGCCCGATGTTGGTCTTCACCGATCCCAGCGCCACCGACCCCTGCGGCAGCGACGGGCCGCCGAACGCCTGGGTCAGGGCGGACACCTCGATGGGGTCGCCGACCGGCGTCCCGGTGCCGTGCGCCTCCACGTACGAGATCGACGCCGGATCGACCTCGGCCGCCGCGTGCGCGACGCGGATGACCTCCGTCTGACCGCTGACACCGGGGGCGGTGAAACCTGCGCGTCGGCTGCCGTCGTTGTTCACCGCCGAGCCGCGGATCACGGCGTGCACGTGGTCCCCGTCGTCCAGCGCGTCCTGCAACCGCCGCAGCACGACCACACCGGCGCCGTCACCGGCCACGATGCCTTTCGCGTCGGCGGAGAACGTACGGCAACGCCCGTCCGGCGACATCGTGCCGCCCTCCCGGTACCAGTAGCCCGCCCGGGGCACCCGCAGCGTCACACCACCGGCCAGTGCCATGTCGCACTCCCCGCCCAGCAGGGCCCGCGACGCCTCGTGGACCGCCACCAGCGAGGTCGAACAGGCCGTCATCACGGCCATGCTCGGGCCGGTCAGCCCCAGCTTGTACGACACACGGGACGCCAGGTGCTCGGGTTCGTTGGAGATGGCGAGCGCCAGGTCGTCCACACCGGGGAACCGGTCGGGCCGCTCCTGGACCACGGCCGTGTAGCCGTTGCGGCCCGCTCCCGCGTACACCCCCACGGTGCCCGGAGCCGCCAGCGGGTCGTAGCCCGCCCGCTCCAGCGCCTCCCACGCACACTCCAGGAACATCTGGTGCTGGGGGTTGAGCAACGTGGCGTCGCGCTCGGAGAAGTGGAAGAAGCCCGCGTCGAACTCGCCCACGCCGTCCACCACACCGTGCAGCGGCACGTACCGGGGATCGGCGAGCCGGGCCGGGTCCTGACCCCACTCGCGCAACTCGTCGGGAGTGAGCGGGCGCACCGAGTCGACACCGGTGACGAGGTTGTGCCAGTACTCCTCGGGCGTGGACGCACCGGGAAGGCGGCAGGCCATCCCGACGATGGCGATGTGGGTGTCGTTGTCTTCGACCGTCATGGGGTCAGTCCTTCGTGCCAAGGGGTTCGGCGATGGGGGAGGCCGCGCCGGCCGGGTCGGCGGCCCCGCGCTGCTGTGCGCGCATCGCCCGCAACCGGGCGTTGCCGCGCTTGAGGCGCTTCGCGGCGGGATCGTCCGCCGGAGCGCCGTCGGTCAGGGGTGTCGGACGCCCGGCCCCTTGGGCGGGCGCCCGCGTCGGCGAGCCGGTACGGTCACCGTCCGACGCGGTGAGGTGGCCGGCCAGCGACTCGATCGTGGGGTGTTCGAACAAGGTGAGGATCGCCAGCGGCCGGTCCAGCTCCCGCGCCAGGTGTTCGCGCACGGTCGCCAGCAGCATCGAGTGGCCGCCGATGTCGAAGAAGTTGTCGCGGACACCGAAGACATCGTGGCCCAGCGCCCGCGCCCACACGGCGGCCACCGTCCGCTCCATCGGACTCCGCGCGGCGCTGCCCGTCGCGGTCCCGGCGTCCAGCGGCACCGCGCCGTCCGCCAGCGCCGCCCGGTCCACCTTGCCGTTGGTGGTCAACGGGAAGGCGGGCAGCACGTAGTAGCGGTGCGGCCGCATGTAACCGGGCAGATGGCGACCCACGTGCTGGTTGAGCGCCTCGCGGTCCGGGGGAGCGGCTCCCTCGGCGAGCACGAGGTATGCGGTGAGTGTGGGTTCGCTTTGGTCTGTGGTGGTGGTTGTGGTGGTGATGGCGTCGTGGATGGTGGGGTGGTCGCGGAGGGTGTTCTCTATTTCTCCGGGTTCGATGCGGAAGCCGCGGATTTTGAGTTGGTGGTCGTTGCGGCCGAGGTAGTCGAGGGTGGTGTTGGTGTTCCAGCGGGCGAGGTCGCCGGTGCGGTAGAGGCGTTGTCCTGGTGTGGTGGTGTGGGGGTGGGGGATGAAGCGGTCGGCGGTGAGGTCGGGTCGGGTGAGGTAGCCGCGGGCGAGTTGGGGGCCGCCGAGGTAGAGCTCTCCGGGTACGCCGATGGGGACGGGGCGCAGGTCGGTGTCGAGGATGTAGACCTCCACACCCGGCAACGGACGCCCGATGTCCGGCAGACCGGCCGCGCCGTCGCCGTCGCTGGACACCGTGCCGGAGGTGGCGACCACCGTGCTCTCGGTCGGCCCGTAGTTGTTGACCAGACGGAACGGCCAGGACCGCCTCTCGGGGGTGCGCAGCCGGTCGCCGCCGGTGAGCACGGTGTGCGGAGCGCCGTCCGGCCAGGGAGCCCTCGCCATGCGCTCGATGAGCGGCGTGGGCACGAAGCAACTGGTCACCCGGTGCTCGGCCAGCCAGCGGGTCAGATCGCCGGGCGACAGGACGGTCTCCGCGTCGGGTACCTCCAGCGTGGCGCCCGCCGTGAGCGCCGACCAGATCTCCCACGCCGACGCGTCGAAGCCCGGCGCCGCGATCATCGTCGCCCGGTCCTCGGGCCCGAGGCCGAACTCCTCGTGATGCCAGGCGACCAGGTGGGCCAGTCCACGGTGTTCGACCATCACGCCCTTGGGACGCCCGGTCGAGCCGGACGTGTAGATGACGTAGGCGAGGTCGGACAGGGCATCAATCGTGCCTGATGCAGCGTCATGTCCAGTCGCGTATGCGGCAGTTACGGCCTCATCGACGTTCAGCACCGGACCGCTGACGAGGGGGGCGTGCGCACTGTCGGTCACCGTGCACAGCGGCCCGGCCTCGTCCAGGATCGCGTTCAGACGGGACGGCGGATGTGCCGGGTCGAGCGGCACGTACGCGGCGCCGCTGCGCAGGACGCCGAGGACGGCCACGGCCAGGTCCGCGCCGCGCGGCAGGCAGACGGCGACCAGCCGCTCCGGCCCGGCACCCCGCTCGCGCAGCACGGTCGCCAACGCCTGTGCCTTGCGGTCGAGTTCGCCGTACGACAGCTCGACCCCCGCCTGCCGTACGGCGACGGACTCGGGCCTGTCCTTCGCGCGCCGCCGGACCGTCCGGTCGACGCGTTCGGCGCCGGGCGCGGGCGGACGCGTTCCGCCGGACAGCAACGCGCGCTCCTCGCGGCGGCCCAGGACCGGCAGAGCCGAGACGGGCGTGTCGGGCGCGGCGACGGAAGCCGACAGCAGACGCAGGTAACGCTCGCCGAGGAGACCGGCGGTCCGGGCGTCGAACAGGTCGGCGCGGTAGCCGGTGAAGCCCTCGACGCGCCCGGCTCCCCAGGCCATGTGCAGGGTGAGTTCGAACTTCGCGGTCTCGGTGCGCAACGGCACCGAGGAGGCGGCCAGCCCCGGCAGCACGGAGCCCTCGGCCGCCGTGTCCTCGTAGGTGAACGCGGCCTGGAACACCGGGTGGCGCGACGTCAGGCGCTCGGGCTGAAGTTCCTCGACCACCTGCTGGAACGGCAGGTCCTGGTACTCGTACCCGGCGAGGAAGGTGTCGCGGACGTGGTGCAGGAGCGCTCCGAACGTCATGTCGGGAGCGACGCGGATCCGCACCGGCAGCATGTTGACGAACAGCCCGACGACGTCCTCGACCTCCAGTGTGGTGCGCCCGCTGACCGGCACGCCCACCACGACCTCCTCGGACGAGGACAGCCGCGACAGCAGCGCCGCGTAGCAGCCGAGCAGCACCACGAAGCGCGTGACGCGGTGCCGCCGTGCCAACGCCTGGATCTCCTGGCCGAGTTGGGGCGAGGCCAGGAACGGCGCGCTGTCACCGGTGTGATCGGCGACGGGCGGGTGCGGCCGGTCGGTCGGCATGGTCAGCTGAGCCGGTGCGTCGGTCAGTTGCCGCCGCCAGTAGGACAGGGCCTCGGCCCTGCGCGGACCGCCGAGCATCCGCCGCTCGGCCGCCACGTAGTCCTCGTAGGCGTGCGGCGGATCGGGCAGCGGGTCGGGCGCTGCGTCGCGCCGGGCGGCGTACAGCGCCGCGAGTTCGCGTTCCACGATGCCCAGCGACCAGCCGTCGACCACGATGTGGTGGAAGGCGAGCAGCAGGATGTGGTCGTCCTCGGCGAGCCGGATCAGCCGCGCCCTGAACACCGGGCCGCCGGCCAGGTCGAACGGCTCCAGCGCGGCCCGGTTCACCTCCTCGTCGGCAGCCGTCGGACGGGCCGTCGCCGGAAGGTCCGTGAGATCGGTGAGGGTCAGCGGCACCACGGCCCGTGCCGCGATCCGCATCACCGGGCCGCCGTCCACGACGGGGAAGGTGGCCCGCAGCGCGTCGTGCCGCTCGACCAGCCGTCCGATCGCCCACTCCAGCGCGGCGACGTCGAGCGCGCCGCGCAGCCTGGTGGCCTTGGGGACGTTGTACTCGCTGCCCTGCGGCCGCAGTTGCCAGAAGAACCAGAGCCGCTGCTGCGCAGAGGCCAGCGGTGACACGCGCTCGCCGGCCATGTCAGCGCCCGTTCCGCTCGGCACCGCCACCATGGGCCGCTGTCGCCGCGGCGGTCATCGCGTAGGCCGACAACTCGGCGATGGTCGGGCACTCGAAGAACGCGGCGAGCGGCACCTCGACCCGCAGCGCCTCGCGCATCCGGGAGATCACCTGCGACGCGGCCAGCGAGTGACCGCCCAGCTCGAAGAAGTCGTCGTCGGGACGCAGACCGTCAAGGCGCAGCACCTGCTCCCAGATCCGGGTGACCACCGGACGCACCGAGTCGTACGAGAGCGGTCCTCCGACCGAACTCGGCCCCGTGCCAGTGGCGTTCGCCGGCGCGGGGGAAGGAGACGTGGCGGACGAAGGGGTACCGCCGTCCGATGCGCCGCCGTTGCGGCCGTCCGGCTCGCGGAGCGGTGTGCGGTCGACGGTGGCGCCGTCTGCGGTCTGCCCGTTGGACCTCATGGGTGCAGGCTTCCTCTCTGCCCGGTCCGTGCCGGATCCCGGCGGGTTTCCCCGGGGCGTGGTTCCGTCCGTGCGTGCCGCTACGCGCGTCACACGGGGACGGAGGGGCGGGGATCGGGGTCGATTGCGAAGGAGATGTTCGGCGACTCGTCAGGTCCCGGAGCGCGTCCGGTACGACGGGCGGCCCGGGCGGCGACGGTTCGCCGGTCCATTCGACGCGGGGTCCTCCGCGGAATCATTCGGCGGAAGGCCAAGGCGCTCGGGCACGTGGTCGCTCTCATTTCGGTGGCGCGTGGTCAATGCGTGGGGGAGGCGCCGGAAAACGGCTCTCGGGCCTCCGTGCCGTTACCAAGGTGTACGGCCCAACCGGTCGGCTTTGCAAGGCGTCCTGCCCATTGGGGAGAAGGAGGCTGCACGTTGGGGCAGGCAATGAACCGCACAAGGTTCACGCAGGTCAGGCCGTATGCGCAGGGTGTACATCGACTGAATCAAGACTGCCGCGGAGGTTACGCGCAGGGAGCCGAAGTGCCTGTTGGGGAAGGCCGGGGAAGGCCGGAGAAGCGGCGGAGAAGTGCCGCGGGAATGGATGAACTTGCGCGTTCTTCAAGATCATCCTAGCCTTCCCGGCAGGAGCCGACAGCGCTCTTCCGGGCCGTTCGTAATGAGGTGACCCCGCCATTGCGATGACGTCGCCGCGGGCTTGAGTGAATGGGTGTGGCCATTGTCACTCAACGGAATTACCCTCTTAAGGAACCATCTTGATACGAGAGTTCGTCCAGGATGTGTCGGCGAAGTCCGCGACCCTCGCGGTGGCCGTGCTGGCCAACGACCCGGTCACCGCCGAAGGCGCCGTCTCCTGGCTGTCGGCGTGCCAGGAGCTGACCGCCGTCCACTGGACGCACCGCCAGTCGGCCGACGTGCTGGCGGTGTTCGCCACCGAGGTCACCGGGGACACCCTGACCCGGGTCGAGCGCGTCCAGCGCGACCAGCAGGGCTGCCCGCTGCCGGTGGTCATGATCGCCAACGAATTACCCGAACACCATCTGCTGCGGGCGATCGACCTCGGCCTGGTGAGCTTCCTCTACCGGCAGGACAGCGGTTTCGACGAGATCAGGAGGGCTGTCGCGGAGGCCGCCGAAGGCCCGGAACCCGGTCGCCGCTTCCAGCAGGCGCTGATCCACCAGATCAAGACCGTCAGGGACAGCGTGCTGCTGCCGCACGGCATCAACGTCGCGGGGCTGTCACCCCGGGAGATCAAGGTACTGCGGCTGCTGGCCGACGGGTGGAGCACCCGGCACATCGCCGCCCGCCTCAGCTACTCCGAACGCACCGTCAAGAGCATCGTGCACAACGTCGTGACCCGGCTGAACCTGCGCAACCGCACGCATGCCGTGGTGTACGCGCTCCGGGCCGGGGTGCTGTGAACGGCCGGGCCGCGGCCTTCGCATGACGACGTTCCGCGGGGCGGCCCGGGGGACCGGTGCCGTGGTGGACCCGGCGGTGCGGAACCTGGCGACGCGGGCCGGCCCGCGAGGTGGACTCGGCGGCCCCAGGGGCTCGGGCCGCCGTCCGTCACACCACGAGCCGGTTACGACTCGGCGAGCTCGTACAGACCGCGGGCCGGCCGGCGCAGGCGGGCGTCGGAGGTGAGGCGCTCCAGGATGTTGCGCACGGAGTTGACGGCGCCGGGGGTGGCCTCCCGGTTGAGGGCGTCGTTGACCTGACGCGCCCGGATCGGCTCGCCCGCCTCGCGCAGCACCTCGATGATGCGGTCGGCGAGACCGCCGCCCGCACGCGCGGCGTCGGCCTTGGGGGCGGGCGCCGCCTTCTTGCGGGAGGCGCCGGACGCGGGAGCCTTGGTGGCCTTCGTGTCCTTCTTCGCCTTGGTGGCGGTGGACTTGGCGGAGGTCTTGCCGGTGGCCTTCTTCGCCGTGCTCTTGCGCGGGGCGCGCGGGGTCGTCCTCTTCGGCTCCGGAGCGGACTCCTCCTGCGGACGCGGCGCCGGGATGGCCGCCTCGGGCAGTGCGGCGGCCGCGGCCTCCACGACCTCGGCACGCGCCGGGGCGGCGGGTGCGTCGGCCAGCGTCTCCAGCGCCCGCAGCGCGGACTCGATGGCACGCAGGCGGGTGGTGACGGCCTGCAACTCCGCCTCCAACCGATCCTTCTGGCGCTCCAGTTCGGGGACCTCGGCGCGCAGTCCCCCGATGGTGGTGTCGAGTTCCTTGGTGGGGTGGGTCGTTGCCATGATGTGTTTCCTTGTCTTTCCCTTGCCACTGGTAAGTGGGGTGCAACTGTAAGGGGCACAGGACGTGGAATACCAGGTGGCATCGCTCGGTCGTGTGGTCGGCAAGCGGATTCTCACCTGGGCCCGGGCCTGATGAGCGGCCCCGCGACACTGCTTCGCAGGAGGTCGCACGGGTGCCGTAGTGGCTCTCCGGCCTTACGTTGGTGGGGTGTTGGGGCTCCGTCCGCCACGGATTCCATCGTGGGACCACCTGTCGGTCACGTCCACACTCGTTCCCCTGATCGTGCCGTTGGTCGCATGACTGTTCGCCTGTCAGGGCGCTGAATGGCAGGATTCTGACGGCACGTTGGAGGCCCGGAGGAGAGGAAGCGCCACCCGTCCGTGTCACATCGCCCTGCACGTTCGGCAGCAGCACCTGCAAACCCTGCAGGAACACCGTGAACCCGGGATACACCGCATCCTGCGCGGCAGTCTCGAACGCCTTGAACGCGCCGCGCATGCTGAGGATCTGCTCGACCATCCCGCAGCTGCCGGCGACATCCGCGACACGTCCTTCAGCAACTGGTTCGCCGCCTCGTTCGACGTGGACTTGGTCACGGCCATCTGGAGCTGCTGCTCCTCGATGGTGCTCGTGACGTTCCGCTCGGCGATCGCGACCTGCTGCGCGTCGACCTTCTGCTGGTAGGCGGCCTGGACGATGCCCTGCTTAGCCTGGATCACCAGCTGTGTGCCGGCCACACCGTGCTGGTTGACCAGGTTGGCCTGGTAGGCGGCAGCGATCTCCTGATCCTGCGCGTTCTTCAACTGCTGCTGGGCCTGCGCCACCGAAAGGGTTGCCTGTTTGCGGTCCGGCTCTGTGGAGTAGGCGTTCTGGTCGATGAGGCGCTGGTTGTACGTCGCCTGGGTAATGCCTTCCTGGGGCTGCTCGACGGACAGCTTGGAGTCGGCGAGTTCGTCGTGGAGTTGCTGGATCCCCTCGTGGGCCTGTTCCCACGCCTGCATCAGGCTGTGCTGCGCTTCGGACGCCCGTAGTTGGCTTCTTCGACGCCCCGCTCGGCCTGTTCCAGGGCCTGGACCTGCTGCTCGGCGGCGTTGCGCTGCACCGACGCGAGGTTCATCTGCGCTTGCTCGGTCGCTGCAGTCACGGCGTCTTGGGACTGCTGCTCTCGGGCGAGCGTGACCGTGTTCTCGGCCTGTTCCTGCTGCACCTGGTTGGAGAACTGGGTGGCTGGCCAGCTCTTGGGGCGTCAGGCCGACGTTTAGCGACGCCTGGTGTGCCGCCTCCAGGGCCTTCCCGATCGGCCCGAACGCCATCGCACCGACAGCACACAGCGCACCCAACCCGACAGCAGCGCCACCGATCCCCGGAAGGAGGCTGGCAAGCTCGAGCGCTATCTGACCCTTATGGCCATGCTCGCCGCCCCCACCGCTGCCCTCCCCGCTGGAACCGGAGCCGCTGCCAGAGGCGCCGAGCTCGGGGGAAGCCGACTGCGCGTTCATCTGGTCGGGCTTCGCCCGCGCGGCAGCCAGCTTCGCGTTGAACTCGGCGTCGTCCAGCTTCAGGCGTGCCGTAGCTCCCTTGTCGTCGAGTTCGTCGAGTTCGTCGAGTTCGTCGAGCTTGGCCTTGACCTTGTCCGCCTTCGCGTCGAGGTCGCCGTTGTCGAGACACACCGAGGACTAAGCCAACGTCCCGTCGAGCTCATCGACCTTCGCCCGTGCCTCGTCCGCCTTCGCATGCAACTCAGAGGTGCCGAGAGTGACCTTGACCTTGCCGTCGACCCCCGCGGTCGCCTCATCGACCTTGGCCTTCAACTCCTCCTTGAAGCCCTTCGTGTCCGGACTCACCTGGACGAACGCCGTAGCAATCCGAAAGCCCTCAGGCATCGTCACATCACCTCTCCGACAGCCGTGTCGGGCCGCTTCTGGTCGAGGAATGCGTCGGATGCGTGGCTGGCGATACCGGTTACCAGGTCGGCGACGGCGTCTGCGTCGAGGCCGCTCTCGGCGCAGATCAGGGCGGCGATCACGGTGAGCGCCCAGGCGACGTGCCGCGGCGCGTCTGTGCCGGCCAGGATGGCGTGTACGCCCTCGGCGTCGCCGGCGGCGCAGCAGCGGATCGCGGCGGCGTCCTTGAACGCGTCAATGCCGAGCGCCGGATCAACGTAGCCGTAGCTGTGAGGTCCGGTTTCCGCAGGCACGCCTTCACCTCATTCCGATCGAGCGACCGGCAGGTACCGAGTGCGCGCCGATTCTCGGAAAGGGGCGTCCTCTAGCGGCCACCTTGGGGGCGGGGTTGAACCGAACTAACGGCCGGAGGAAGCGTCGGCGGCTGGAGCGTAGAGCCCTCTGCGTGACGGTAGGTCACGGTCTAGCAACAAGGTGTACCCCCCGTTCTGGCCACTGCCAGAGTTGCCGCACACCGAGCCAATCCGGGGGCAGCATGACCGTTCCATCGCCTAACCCGCCCGCAAGACGCGCCGCTAAGGGCTGCGGGATCGCTGCAGCTATAGTCGTAGGCCTGTTCGTCCTGTCCGCCGTCATCGCCGGTATCGCTGGCGGCGGACGGAGATCGTCGCAGTCGGAGGCGAAGGCTTCGCACTCGGCGACATCGAGCCCGACGTCTTCGGGAAGCACCTCCTCGGCAGTGCCGAGCAGCAGGCCCACCGCCATCGTCAGGCCCAAGTCGAAGGTCACACAGCAGTCGTGCCCGCCGACCCGCGACGTCATCGTGTGGATGCGCATTCCCGGAGTCCAAGACTCCGCCCAGGTGCTGGGGAACTACGACCAGCAGAACTGCGAGCCGACGTTCAAGACCGTCCAGGAGACCTCTCCAACGGAGCCTGGAGACTGCACCGAGGCCGCCTGGGCGAGCGACAACCCGGGGTACAACGTCGACGCCACGCCGGCTAGACGCCTGAAGCACGTATATGTCGCGGTTGGGCCGGCATGTTGAGAGGGGTGTCCGCAGCGCAGACGGCACTTCCAGCGCAACTCCAGTTCTGGAGCCGAGCTTGAAGAGATACCAGACACCGAATAGCCGCGAGATCGAAAACTTCCTGCGCGCTGTGAGCAGAGGTCATGTCAGATGGGAAAGGCAGGGCAGCAGGGTCGCCCTGGACGGAGGACGCCATAGGCTATACACGGTGACCGCTTCGCTACATCGGGACTTGTTCCCGCGAGTCTCCTTTATGCTCGACGGTTGCAACGATGAGCAACTGCACTCCGTGAAGGCGACAATATTGCAGTACCGAGGGGGAGACCGCGAACGTCCATTAAAATCCTATGACTGGGTAGGTCGGCAGATCTCCGCCATCGGAAACCCTCAGATCCGGTGGGTGTCGGGCGGCAATACAAAGGAGGAGTATCGTTATTCCCGGATAGAGGCGATCAGTTGGATCGCTGCTGCCTATACCTTACTTCACCCTGTGATCGACAAGGCGATTTGGCATGCGAAGCCGCCCAAGCCGAAGGCTAAGCCTGCGCCGGATCCTAAGCGAGTAGACCGCAACACGGTATCGCCGGAGCTGCAGGGGAAGAAGCCGTCACGATGGCCGATTCCCCTTACTCGCGCCAGACCGGTGACCAGACCGGCTGCCCTCGACATAGGTAGTACCCAGACGCCCCGCATCAACCCTGCAGTCGCCCAGGCTGCGACTGGAGTGGCAGGGCAGCGCAGCAGCGCGAAACAGCCAGGGCTGTGCCCCATCTGCGGCAGACTCTTGCCGGCAGGCCGCTCCCGGCATCAACAGTGCGAGAATGCTTCCGTTTCCCAGCCCGCTACCGCGCATAAGGACGGGCCTACCACTGCTGGAGCTCGTCAGGAGCGGCAGCGGTACCGTGATCTAGTCGCACGCGTAGAGCAGCGGGAGGCCGCCACGGCCGGCCGCCGCTCCTCACACACGACCCGTGCCCCGCTGCGTCTCCGATTGGCGAGAGAAGCGGTCCTGGTTCGTTGCCAAGGCCGCTGCGAAAACCCGCACTGCACAGGCCAACCGGATGATGTCACCGCGCGCGGTGAACCGATCCTCGAAGTAGACCACGTGCAGCCGATCGCCGACTGCGGGCGTGACCACCCGGTGCAAATGGTGGCGCTCTGCCCGAACTGTCACGCGGTTAAGACTCGCGGCTCGAAGAAGGAGCAGTTACAGCAGTCCCTTCTTGATGTCGCTCGCAAGGCGCACCACCGATGGACGACTGGGTAAGGGCCCCCAGTGCGCGTAGTGTCCGTCAGGTTGGCGGACCGGCCCGCGCGCGAGCCAGATGCCCCGAGCAGTGCTGGGCCAGACTCTGGGATACGAAGGAGCCCCGCCGGGCGCCGTGGTGACGTCCAGGCGGGGCTCCGTGTTGCCGGTCAGACGATCGTCCAGCTCCGCACGTGAGCCGGCCGGGTACCGCGGCCCTCGCAGCCCGTGCACTTCACTCGGGACGCGCCGGACATCTCCGGCACAAGCCTCTCGCCCCGGCCATCGCACATCGAGCAGTGCTGCTTGGGCAACGCGGCCTGCGCACGCTGGACGTGGGCAACCAGCTCGGCATACTTCGGGTTGATCCACTCCACGGCGGGTCTCCCTTCCTCTGCACGAAGGCTACGGCGTAACCGGCATACGCGGACAGCTAGTCGCGGGGCTTGTTGGCGCACACCTTCTCTGGGTCGATCGGTCCGCCGCACGGGCTGTGAACGCAGTTCGCGGCGACGGTGACGAGTTCCCGGCCCGGAGCGCCCCAAAGGTCACCGTCAGGGGTGTAGCCAGCTTGGGCGATTAGGGCGACGGTGTTGTCCATGACTTCCGGGTCGTGGCGGCTCGGGTCGGGCCGCTCGGGGAAGTGGTGGACGAAGCCGCCGAGCCGGTCGCACAGGGCCGCGTACACGGCCGTGTGCAGGATCAGGGCGTGCCAGCCTTCGTCTACGGCGCGGGACGGCTGAAGGTACTGGTCGTGGTTCGTGGCGCATGCGGCCACGAACTTGAGGGCCTCGTCGAGGACGCGTCCGGCGATCCTTTGGCTCATGCCGGGGTTGTTGTCGAGGATCGTGGCACGGACGGCATCGGCTGCGGCCGGGGTGAGCAGGTCACGGATGTTCGCCGGGATCGGCTCGGAGCCCGTTCCGGGTACGCTCATTTCGATCTCCCTTGGTGGAGGTTGGGCCACCCCGGACGCTGTTGCTTGCAGGCCACTGGCGTCCGGGGTGGTGCTGGGCCCGTCCCGGCGAACAGGTGATGAGCAGGCCGGCCGGGACGGGGGTCTATGGGGCGTGGCCGATGCGGGGCAGGTCGCGCTCGCGGATCGTCTGCCATGCGACGGCGGTCACGTGCGCGGGGCAGGCGCGGCAGCCGAACGCGGGGACGTGAACGCCGTCAGGGAGCATCACCGGGCCGACCCAGATGACGGACACACCTGTGCGCCGGCAGCCGAGCCAGCACCGCCTTAACGTCCAATCGGCGGCGCTCATGGGATGACCGGGGCGCCGTTGAGCCTGGCGCGTTCGATCCACGTCTCGTCCGGGCGGCGCCGCTCGCCGTGCGCGGTCTCTACCCAGGCGCCCAGCAGCAGAACGCGGCGGGTGAGCAGCCCGCGGGCTGCCGGATTGCGGGAGAGCCGGTCCCAGTCCGGTACGAGGACGACGCGGTCGACACCGGTTCCGGTGGCCTCGATGGTGCGGAGCATCGCGTCGAACGCCGGACGCCGGTCGTCGCTGAGGGCGTCGTCGCCGACATCGAGCCAACGGCCGCCACCCGTCCAGCCCTTCGCCTCCAGGTACGCGGTGCAGGCGTCCAAGCGGGCGCTCAACATGCCCGTCGCGGTGGTTGCGTGACGGTCATAGACGAACACGATGGGCGGCTGATTCGACGGGTGGACCTGGTGCGCTCCGGCGCTCACGACCCACACCTCCCGTTACGCTGAGTCTCTGGTTCGTTGCAGTACGACCGTAGAAATTCGAGGGCAACGCCAGAAGTGACCGCGAGTACGGGTAGCCGCACCCAGGGGGCTTCACATGCCGACCACAACGGGAACAACCCGGACCACCGGTCAGGGAAAGAGAAACCGCCCCCGATCCGGCGTCGTCTCCGGCTATGTCTTCCGCCTCATACGCGAACGCCTCGACCTCACCCAGGAGGGTCTCGCCGAACGCTTCGGCGTCGCCGCTGACACTGTGGCCGGCTGGGAATCAGGACGTCGGCCGCTAACCGCCGTACCGGCCGGCCAGATGCTCGTACACCGCCACCGGTTGCTGCGGCTCGGGACAACCCCTGCGCTACTGCTCGCCCTTGAAAGGGCCATGGAAGCAGACGTCCTTCTCGCGAGCGCCTTAGAAGACCAGGCGCCCACGCCGGAGGCCGACCCCTTCGGGGCGTGGGTGATGCAGCGTGACCTCGTCGAGGTGCTCGCATGGCCGCTGAGTAGCCAGCCACCCGAGTTCGTCCGTGCCCTACCGCCTGCGCCCCGCTCACGCCGCGGCCCCGTCGCTGCCGGTCCAGAGCTTCCCGCAACAGCCCGTGCCCAGTTCTTCGACCGGATGCGCAGCACGGCAGAGCGGGCGCGCACACCTGATCACTTTCTCCTGCGGCGCCAAGCCCTGTACTTGTCGGGCTACGACCGCCGAGAAGATGCCGCCGAGTGGCTCGCCCACCAGCAGCAAGCCACTCGCGGCGGCAGTTGGCTCACGGATTGGCTCACCGCCCGCTCTGTCGCCTCCGTGGCCACCCGCCACGGAGACCGGGAACGCCTGGAACACTTCGTCCGCAGTCATGTTGGCGACGACCAGGCCGAAGCCGCCAACCTCAACTACTGGGCCTACTGGGTTGGCGAAGCGCCGACCATCGAGGCCACCGACCACTTCATGGGCGCTGGACGTCCCGGGGCCTGGGGCGGGTCCAAACTGCTGGACCACCTCATCACGCGACTCGCCCCGCACCACGGCTACGCCGACCTCTACGTACACACACTGTGGGCGCTGCTCGCGGCCCGCCCTGGCTTGCTCCGTACCGGAGCGCCTCCACACCTGCGGGACCGCCTGGAAGTGATGTTGGATAGTCGGGAAGTCTCGGCGCCAGCACGTCGGGAACTCGACAGCATTCGGTACGCGATCCGACTGGCCGAGGCATGAAGGAAGAGGCAGCAGTGGGCGATGATGTGACGGCAGTGGCGCACTTCCTGTTCGAGACAGGAACGCTCAAGCAGGCCCGGCGTACCGGCTGGTGGATGGCCGGGGTGCGGGATCCCGAAAGCGTCGCCGAGCACTCGTGGCGCACTTCCGTGCTGGCCTCAGTGATCGCGACGCTGGAGGGCGCTGACGCTGCGCGCGCCGCCCACCTGGCGGTGTGGCACGACTCCCAGGAAACCCGTACAGGCGACGTCAACCATCTGGGCAAGAAGTACGCGCCGGCCGCCGATCCGGAGGCGGTGACCGCTGACCAGACTGCGGGGATGCCGGACGTGCTCGCGCGGGCGGTCCGTGCCGCGGTGGCCGAGTACGAGGCAAAGGAGACACCGGAAGCGGTCTGCGCCCGGGACGCGGACAAGCTGGAGTGTCTGCTGCAGGGCATCGAGTACCGGGCGCAGGGATACGCGAGCGCCCAGCGCTGGATCGACAACAGTCTCGGCAGGCTGACAACCGGCACGGCCAAACGGCTCGCCGACGAGTTGCTGTCCATGGGCCCGCTCGACTGGCTGAGCAGCGCCATGGGGGAGAAGCCGGTCGGCAGCTGATCAGACACGCGAAGAGGGAATGCGCGACGACATGGACCACGGGCCGGACGGGAGCCTCGTGTCGTACGTCGAGCGGGGTCTGGTCGCGCCGTGCCGGGCGCTGGTACTGGGCTGCGGAACCGGGCGCGACGCACTCCGTCTGGCATCCCACGGCTTCGTCGTGGACGCGGTCGACCCGTCGGCGACAGCCGTGGCATCGGCCGCGGAGCGCGCACGCGAGACGGGGGTCGCGGTGCGGTTCCACCACGGCGACGTGTTCGCGCTCGGCACCGACGCCCTGGCGGGCCCGTACGAGCTGGTCCACGACTCGGGGTGCTTCGGCCGGCTGCCGCCGTGGCGGCGCATCGCCTATCGCGCCCTGCGCGACCGCGTCCTGGCGCCGGGCGGACACCTGGCTCTCACCTGCCCGGCGGCCGACGCGACGGCACCGCTCCTCGGGGAGAGCGGGGGCAGGGTGGTCCAGGACGACAGCGGTGAGGCATGCCGGGAGGACGGTCGAGCCTTCGAGGAGGCTGGGGGCGGGGCCACCGCGCAGGAGGTCGAGGCCTGCACGGCGGCGACGCTGCGGCTGATCTTCCTCGACCTCACGGAGGTCGAGTTGCGCCGTGTGCCCGCCGCACCGCCCGGGTCCGCGCACTTCGGCAGCCCGTCCCTGTGGGCGGCGCTGTTCCGCCGCGACGTGTGACGACGGGGTCGGCGGCTCGTCGACCGCGCGGGAAAACGCACCAGGGTGTCCGGGCCACCGCGTACGGCGGCCCGGACACCCTGGGCACGGACGTCAGGACTGGTCGGCGCCGCCGTCGCGCTGGGCCTGCTTCTCCTTGAGGCGTGTGGCTTCCTTGCGGACCTCTTCCTGGGTGGCCCGCTCGCGCTTGAGCCACTCGGGCTGCTCGTCCTTGAGCGCCTCGATCTGGTCCGTGGTGAGCGGCTCGGTCACACCACCGCGGGCGAGGCCGGAGATGGAGATCCCCAGCTTGGCGGCGACCACCGGGCGGGGGTGCGGGCCGTTGCGCCGCAGCTCGCGCAGCCACTCCGGCGGGTCGGCCTGCAGCGCGTTCAGCTCGTCGCGCGAGACCACGCCCTCACGGAACGCGGCGGGGGTGGCCTCCAGGTACACCCCCAGCTTCTTCGCCGCGGTCGCGGGCTTCATGGTCTGGGGGGTCTTGTGCGACGTCATGGTGTCAAGGATATCGACTGCGTACGGCCCCTTCGACCACGCCCGGTAACCTGTCCTGGTGACGGATTCCGAGACAGCCCCTTCGTTCCGCCTCGGCTACGTGCCCGGTGTCACGCCCGGCAAGTGGGTGCGGATCTGGCAGGAGCGGCTGCCCGACGTCCCGCTGGACCTCGTGGCGGTGACCTCCGTCGAGGCGCCCGACGCGGTGCGGCGCGCTGAGGTCGACGCGGCCCTGCTGAGGGTCCCGTCGGACCGGGCGGGGCTGAGTGTGATCCCCCTCTACACCGAGACCACCGTCGTCGTGATCCCGAAGGACCACCTCGTGGCCGCGGCCGACGAGGTGACCGCCGAGGACCTGGCCGACGAGGTGGTCTTCCACCCGCTGGACGAGACGCTGGAATGGGACCGCCGCCCGGGCCGCCCTGCCGTCGAGCGCCCCGCCACCACGGCGGACGCCGTCGAACTCGTGGCGGCGGGCGTGGGCGTCCTCGTCGCCCCGCAGTCCCTCGCCCGTCTGCACCACCGCCGGGACCTCACGTACCGCACGGTGACGGACGCACCGCAGTCGCGCGTCGGCCTGTCCTGGCCGGAGGGCGAGACCACGGACATGGTGGACGACTTCATCGGCATCGTGCGCGGCAGGACGGCGAACAGCACACGCGGCCGCCGCGCCGCCGCCCAACCGGAGACCAAGCGTACGGGTACCGCGACGGGGGCCACGAAGAAGTCCGGTTCCGAGAAGGCCGGGGCCGCGAAGAAGTCCGGCGACGCGCGGCGCGGGCGGGCCTCCGGGACGTCGGGCGGATCGCACGGCAAGGCCGTCCGCAACCGCACCGGCGGCACCAAGGGCGGCGCCCAGAGCGGTCGGCGGGGCAAGCCCCGCCGCAGGTCGTGACGCCACGCCCGCGTCGACGCCCGTGACCGGACACCGCCGGCCGTCACCACGGCTCAGCCGGCGGTCGGCCGCCACCACGACTCAGCCGACCGCCGCCGCCAGCACCGCCGCCACCTCGGCGATCAGCGGTTCGTCGGCCTGGGCCTTCGGGTCGTGCTTCGTGGACAGCACGGAGAGCACCACGGATGTCCCGTCCGGTGTCCAGGCGAGGCCGACGTCGTTGGCCGTGCCGTAGTCACCGGTGCCGGTCTTGTCGGCCATACGCCAGTCCCGGGGCAGTCCGGCCCGGAAGCGGTTGCCGCTCGTGGTGTCGGCGAGCATCCATCCGGTCAGAAGCTTCCGGTGGGTGGGCGAGAGTACGTCGCCCAGGACGAGTCGGGCGTACGTGCGCGCGACGGCCGCCGGACTCGTGGTGTCCGTGACACGCCACGGCTCGGCCGAGTTGAGGGTGGGCTCCCACCGGTCCAGCCGCGTCGTGATGTCCCCGATCGAGCGGCAGAAGCGCGTCACGGCCTGCGGGCAGCCGAGTTGACGCACAATCAGGTTGGATGCGGCGTTGTCGCTGTACTCGATGGCGGCGGCGCACAGCTGCCCGACCGTCATGCCGTGCGCGAGGTGATCCGGCGTCCCGGTGACGGGCGCGTACCCCGAATCCGTGGTGTCCTTCGCCGTGTACGTGATGCGCTCGGCCAGCAGGCCACCGCCCGCGTCCAGGTTCCTGAGCAGGGCGGCGACCGAGATCACCTTGTGCGCCGAGCAGATGGGGAACAGCTCGGAGGCGCGATACACCACGGTCCGGCCGGTGGCGGTGTTGCGCGCGAACACGCCGAGACGGGCCGAGTGCTGTGATTCGAGGTCGCGCAGTCGCGCTTCGACACCGTTGTCCGAACGGCGGATGCCACCGGCTGAAGACGCGTCGCGGCCTTCCGCGTCGGCGGCCTGAGCCGAGGAGCCCGGCCAGGCGGCCAGGGCTGCTCCCGCACCGAGAGCGAGCAGGGTACGGCGGCTGGGGTTGTCCGGCATGGCGTCCTCCATGGCTCGGTGACTGGGCGTCAGCGCGTCCACTGATCCCTTCGACCATGCCAGACAACGTGATCAGCCGTCGCGTCGACCGCGCGTGCGGACCGCCACCGTCACCTCCCGTCGCCCGGTTGTGCGCCCTTCGGAGCCACTCGCTCCCGTCTCACGGCTTGCGTGCGAACACCCAGCGGTTGGCGGCCAGGGCGTCGTCAGGTTGGGGGCGGGGGCCGCGACCGTGGCGGCGGGTGAAGTCGAACGGCGTGCACACCGCGGTGACCCAGCCCCGGTCCGCGAGGTCGGCCGCGGAGTCGGGACGGGGCTCGCCGTCGAAGAGCGCGAGGAGTTCCACCCCGATCTGCCGCTTCGTCTCCGTGTAGACCGGGCTCTCGCGGACCTCGGGCCGCTCGATGCCGAGTTTCACCTCGTACGCGAACGAACTGCCCGCGGCGCTCAAGTCGTCGACACAGGACATCAGTTGGCGTTCCGACGCGCTGGGGAGGTAGAGCAGCAGGCCTTCCGCCAGCCATGCGGCAGAGGCCGACGGGTCGAATCCGGCGCGGGTCAGCGCCGCCGTCCAGTCGCCCCGCAGGTCCGCCGCGATCGGCGTGCGGACCGCTCTCGCCGTGGCGTCCAGCCCGTCGAGGACGTCGTGCTTGAACGCCAGCACTTCCGGCGTGTCGATCTCGAAGACCGTGCATCCCGCGGGCCAGTCGAGCCGGAACGCCCGTGTGTCGAGTCCCGCCCCGAGCAGCACCACCTGCCGCACACCGTCGTGCGCCGTCGCGAGGAGGAAGTCGTCCAGCGCCCGGGTGCGCAGGGCGAAGTACCGTCCGAGCCGGCCCCACAACGGGTCGGCCTCCCCGCCCGGCACCTGCTCGGGCCGCACCGGCCAGTGCGTGGACACGCGGGCGGCACGGACGAAGTGTTCCGCGAACTCGTCGCGTGCCAGGGCGTCGTGGCGGTGGGTCTCGATGGCCCGGGCGGCCGCCACCATCAAGGCGGTGAGCCCGACGCCCTCCTCGACGCCCGCGCCGCGTCGGTCTCCGGGCTTGTCCGCGCCGCGTTCGTCCGCCGTGTCGTGCCGTCGGTGCGCTCCGGCGTCGCGGTGTGCCGTGCCGACCACATGTCCTCCCCGGATGCGGGTCCCGACCACGATTCCGGCCGGTCGTGCGTCGTGACGTGGGCGCCGTAGACGAGGCGCATGAAGCGCAGGATCTCCTCGTCCGGCAGGTGCAGGCTCGCGGTGCAGTCCGTCAGCACCGTGACGTGGTAGCCCTTCTGGAACGCCGTCCGCGCGGTGGAGTCCACGCAGACGTCGGTGTAGAGACCGGCGAACACCAGGCGTTCCACGCCGAGTTGGGTGAGGGCCGGCTCGAAGCCGTCGCTCAGGAACGCGTCGAAGCACGCCCGTTTGGTGAAGACCATCTCGCCGGGCGCGGGCGCCACCTGATGGAACGCGGCCCCCCACGAACCGTCGAGGCACTTCGGGCGCTTGCCCAGCGCGCGGTCGCGCTGCCGCCAGCTCGCGCCCTGGTACGCCACGTCGCCCAGGAACCGCACGAAGACGACCTGCGTGCCGTGGCGTCGTGCCACGTCGACCGCGCGCACGACGTTCGCCGTCACGATGGCGAGCCGCGCCGGATCGCCGCGATAGCGGGAACCGGCGACCGGGCCCGCGCAGAAGTCGTTCTGCATGTCGACGACGATCAGCGCGGTCCCGGTCCCGGTCGTCATGATCCGGCGACCAGGGACGCCCCGGCGCCCTCGGCCGGACGCTCGCGGTACGGCTCGGCCGCGGCCTCGTCGCACCGTTCCAGGACGCCGAGCAGCGCGTCCACCACGGCGGTGGTGGAGTGGCCGCCGCCGAGGTCCGGGGTGAGGACGCCCCGCTCGGTGGTGAGCCGGATCGCACGTTCCGTCGCGGCCATCGCGCCCGCGCACCCCGCGTGCCGTTCCGCGATCGCGGCCGCGGCCCGCACGGTCGCCAGCGGGTTGACCGTGTCCTTGCCCTCGATGTCGTCCGCCGAACCGTGCACCGTCTGGTACTCCACCAGCCCGGCGACGTCCGGATGGAGATGGACGTTCTCCGTGCAGCGGTTCTCCTGGCGTTCCGAGCCGAAGCGGTCCAGCAGCACGACGTGCATGATGTCGGCCCACTCGTTCCCGGCGATGACGACGGTGCGTGGACGCGGCCCGAAGGCGATGAGGTTGCGGTTGACGGTGTCGGGCTGGAAGAGCGCGATGTCGACGCCGTGGCGAACACGGGCCCTGGACACCCACTCGTCGAGGGCGCCGTCCAGCAGGTGGAACTTGTACGCCATGACGACCTGGCCGATCCCCTCGCGCGGCCACTCCTGCCGCGCCCGCCGCAGCGCGAACGCGATCACCTCGTCGGTGATCTCCTCGCTGAAGGCCATCGTGCGCGTGACCAGACCGGGGGAGTGCTGGTTCTCACCGGTGTAGAAGCCCTGCGCCTCGTCCCGGACCAGCAGCAGGGAGGTGTCGCCGTCGGTGATGGGGTCGACCTTCACCGCGCGCAGGCGCTGGCGGACCAGGTAGAGCGACTGGGCGTTGATCGCGGTGCGGAAGACGGCGGTGGTGCCCCGGCGGGCCAGCGTCCGGCAGAATTCCTCGTAGTGCTCGGCGTCTTCTCGGGTGAGTTCGCGGACCCGGTCGATTCCTCCCGCGGATTTCAGCGAGACGTACGAATGATAGGTCCGCGGGGAACGCTCGATGGCGATGTCGGTCGCGTGGACGCGGGCGAGGGCGCTCAGTACCCGCTCGAATACGGCGGCGACCTCCGATCCCGTTCCCCGGCCGACAGCAAGTCCGATGACCGGCTTCACCGTTCTCCTTCCTCGTCGGTTTCCGGTATCAGGCCGCGGTGTTCCCCACGAGGTGGTCCCCCGGAATTCCGGATTTCTCGGGGCTGTAGTAGTCCTTGATCCCGACGACCCAGGTGGTCACCTTGACGCGGTCGTCCTCGGTGGGCTCGAAGGCGTCGAAGAGGGTGTCGACATTGGCGCGTTCGAAACCGATCGCGCGCATGAGCGCCACGAACGCCGGCCGCTCGATGAGCCCGTCGCCGTCCGGGTCGCCGAGGGCGGCCAGCGACTCGGCGAAGTCGCTCACCGTCGCGTCGAAGCGCTCCGGCGACAGCACACAGGCGGTGTACTCCTCGAAACTGATCCTGCCGTCGTGGTCGACGTCCAATTCGTCGGACAGCGTCGTCCAGTACCGCCGGAACGCCGCCACCATCGCGTCCTTCGCGGCCTTGTCCGAGTGGGGTGCGGCCTCGATCACCCGGCTCGCCATGAGGTCGAAGTCGTCGGAGTCCAGGACTCCGTTCCCGTTGGCGTCGAGGAGGTTGAAGACGAGCTTGACCCGGTTGGTCGCCTCAGTGCGCATGAACCCATCACCGTTCTCTCGATCTGGATTTCGCTGGCTTTCACTGGATTTCGCAGGGAAGGAGGGAAGGAACTGGGGGGTGCTCGGTGAACGTGGACCGATCGCGTTTTCCGCTCCGTATTCCGGAGCCGAAGGCTTCTCCACTATCCAGGCGGCCACGGGCGCGGTGCCGGGAAAAGCGGGCTGTTCACCTGAACGAGGGGAGACGACGGGATAAACCCGCACAGATCAGCGAGCGCCCTGGCGGGACGCCCTGAACGAGATCCAGACGTCGGGCGGGAGGTCGGGACGGCCCGGCACGGCCCTGCGCTCCTCGTTCCACGCACTGCCGCACAGGTCGGTGGCGACCCGGCGCCAGAACGCGACCGCACCCGCGTTGACGTCCTGGAACGCCACTTCCCACGGACCGGGGTGCCGTGTGACCACGTGCCGCACCGCACGCAGTCCGATGCCCGACCTGCGCGCGCCACGCACCACGAAGAAGCTGTTGAGCACCCGCGTCGGCGCGTCCAGGGCCCGCACGCAGGCGAGCCCCGCCGGGCGGTCGTCGCTCAGCAGCAGGTACGGCGCCCAGCCGGGGTCGGCGAACGCCGCTTCGAGCCGCTCCTGCCGGAAGCGCCCGTCGGCATCGGGCAACGCGCCGTCGAACTCCGACATGTCGTGCCGGAACATCAGCCACAGCCGCTCGACGAGGGCGTGGTCCTCGGCGGTGGCGCGGCGCACGGAGACATCGGGCATGGGAACTCCTCGAAGGGTGCTGTCCGGGCCGTGGGATCTCACGCCTGGCGCGCATCGGTCATGCCACGGTCGCCGGAAACGACGAAAGCCTCCCCGGCGGACCGAAGTCCGGCCGGGAAGGCTCGTTGGATCGCCTGAACCCTAGCAGGCGGCGCGGGAGTTCACCGCGCCGGGGCGAACGGCCCGGCACCGCTGAAGGCGTGCGCCGCGAAGCGCTCACCCATGCGGCGGTGGGTCGCCGCGTCCGGGTGGAGTGCGTCGGGCAGCGGTGACTCCGTGGCGTCGGCCGGGCCGTACAGCTCGCGGCCGTCCAGGTAGTGGATCGCGGGGTCGTCCGCCGATCGCTGCGCCACGATCCGCGCCAGCTCGTCACGGATCACGTTGAGCGTCAGCTTGCCCGCCGCGCGCTCCGCCGGGTCGCCCATCGCCTTGAACCGTGGCTGGTCGGTTCCGAACGTCTCCAGGTCCGGGGCGGACGGGCCCGGCGTGTCCTCGTGGATGGGGCACAGGATGGGGGAGACGACCAGCAGCGGTGTGGTGGGATGACCGTCGCGGATGGTGTCGAGGAAGCCGTGGACGGCCGGGGTGAAGGCGCGCAGCCGCATCAGGTCGGCGTTGACCACGTTGATGCCCAGCTTCAGGCTGATGAAGTCGGCGGGGGTGTCGCGCAGGGTGCGGGCGGTGAACGGGTCGAGCAGGGCGCAGCCGCCCAGGCCCAGGTTGATCAGTTCCACGCCGCCGAGACGAGCGGCGAGCGCGGGCCAGGTGGTGGTGGGGCTCTCGGCGTCCGAGCCGTGACTGATCGAACTCCCGTGGTGCAGCCAGACGTCGCGGCCCCGTTCGGGCGCGGGCCGCACGGGAGCGTCGGTGCGCAACGCCACGAGTTCGGCGGTCTCGTTGTGCGGCAGCCAGATCTCCACGTCCTTCTCGCGGTCCGGCAGCCCGGTGAACCGCAACGTGCCGATCGGGCCGGGCCGTTGCTCCATGGTGCCCGCGGCCATGTCGATGGTCAGCACGTTGCCGTCGGACACACTGTCGCGCGCGGTCGGCTCGCCGTCGACCAGCAGTTCGTAGAGGCCGTCGGGGCGGGGCGGCACGCCCGTGTAGACACGTTTGGTGGCCAGCACGTCGAGTTCGACGGCGGTGGCCGCGGTGCGGAAGACCAGCCGGACGCCGGACGGCTGGCTCTCCACCATGGCCAGCTGCGGATCGGTGTACTGGGCGCGGGCCCAGGCGGGCAGCCGGTGCGGCAGCACACCGCGCTCGGTGCGTTCCAGGTCGAGGGCGCCGCGCACGGTGTCGGAGGTGATGGGGGTGGTGGTCCAGTCGTGCTCGGTGGCGTGCATGGGAGTACCAGGCTCTCGTGGGGAGGTCGGCGTGAACGGGCTCAGGAGGCGGGCCAGTTGCGCAGCGTGGCGTCGAGGGCGTCGATGATCCGTGGCCAGGTCTCCCGCGGGTCCGGAGCGCTGTGGTCGAAGCTGCCGGCCAGCTCCAGGCTGACGTAGCCGTGGAAGACGCTGCCCAGCAGGCGGACCGCGTGGGTCTGGTCGGGCTCGGCCAGGTCGTAGCCACGCAGGATGGCCCGGCTCATCCGCGCGTGCCGCACGCCCGCGCTGGCTGCCGCCGTCCCGGGGTCGAGTGGCATCCGCATCGCGGCGTAGCGCCCGGGATGCTCGCGGGCGTAGTCGCGGTAGACGCCGGCGAAGGCGGCCAGGGCGTCCTTGCCTGCCCGGCCGGCCAGCGCGTCGGCCGCCCGGTCGGCGAGTTCCTCCAGGGCGAGCAGGGCGATCCTGGTCCTGAGGTCCTGCGAGTTCTTCAGGTGGGAGTACAGGCTGGCGACCTTGACGTCGAACCGCCTGGCCAGCGCGGAGACGGTGACCTGGTCGAAGCCGACCTCGTCGGCCAGCTCCGCCCCCGCGAGCGTCAGGCGCTCGGCGGTGAGTCCGGCGCGGGGCATGGTCCTCCTCCCGTTCGATGGCATCACCGATTATGCAGCTGCCTAATACCTTTAGGCAAGCCGCTACGGGACAGAGGAACGGGAGAAGGCTGGGTCAGGGCTCGCTCGCCCCTCGTCTACGCGTCGACCCGCGCCCGCTGCTCGCTGACGCGTGCGGTCGGGCGCGGCCACCGGATCTGGGTCGCGCACAACGAGACGATGCCCGCCGAGACCGCCACCGCGCCCAGCCCCCACACCAGGCCGGTGGCGTTCGCTATGAACCCGATGACCGGGGGGCCGCCCAGCAGCCCCGTCGTCCCCATGGCCGCGACCAGCGTCAGCACGTCGGAGCCCTGTCCGGCCGCCGCCACGTAGACGCACGGGGTGACGGCGGCGATGCCGAGCCCGACGCAGGCGAACCCGGCCAGCGCGGGCACCACGCCACCGCTCAGCAGCGCCAGTGCCAGTCCCACGCCCGCCAGCGCGCTGCCGAGCCGGACGATCGGCCCGTCGCCCCAGCGGTCGCGCCAGCCGTCCGCGAAGAGCCGGGCCACGACCATCATGCAGGAGACGACCGCGATGCCCATCGGCGCCAGTTCCGCCGACGCCTTCGCCACGTCCTTCAGGTAGAGGGCGGACCAGTCGTTCATCGCGCCCTCGGTGACGGTGCCGAACGCCATCGCGCAGCACATCCACAGCGTCATCCGCGACGGAAGCGACCAACGGGTGCGCCGCCGCGCGCCGTTGGCGGTCGCCGCGTCGGTCACCCCGGCGGCGTCCGTCTCCCCGGCGGCGTGGGGCTTTGCCTCGTCCCCCGTCAGCAGGCCGGAGCGCGCGTACCCGGCGAGCGCCAGCAGGAGGACGGTGGCGACCCCGAAGTGCACGGCGACCGTGGACGTCATGGCGTTCATGCCGGAGGCCAGCAGCGCGGCGAACAACGACCCGCCGCTGAACGTGGCGTGGAGTTTCGCCATGGCGTTGCGCCCGTGCCGGACCTCCAGCGCCGCGCCCTGGGCGTTCATGGCCACGTTGAGGCATCCCACCAGCACCCCGTCGCACGCCATCACCACCAGCGCGACCGGGTAGTCGGGCGCGGCGGCCAGCACGAGCAGCAGCAGGGCCAGGCACACCGCGGAACCGAGCGCCAGACGCCGCGAGCCGAGCCGTCTCATCAGCATGGCGACCAGGGGGAACGACGCCGCCGCACCCACGCCCGTGGCCATCAGCAGCAGACCGACCTCGGCGGTGGTCAGACCCAGGTGCGCCTTGATCGACGGCAGCCGCGACGCCCAGGTGGCGTACTGGAAGCCCAGCGAGCAGAACAGCGCGGCGATGGCCAACTGCCCCTTGCGGAAGGGGTCGTTCGGGCGCCACATGCGGATCAGTCCCTCTCTCGTCGGGCCGACGGCCGTGCCGTCGGCCCGTGTGCCGGCGGCACGCGTGCCGGTGTCTCCCGTGCCGCTCACACCGCCGCTCCCGTCACGATCTCCACCGGCACCGGCCGCGACATGTACCGCGCCCCCGGCCCGTAGCCCTCCGGCGGCGCCACGTCGGGGTGCGCGGTGAAGCCCCGGCCCGCCCAGAAGGGCGCGCTGTCGCCGACCGCCACGAGGGAGACCGTCGCGAATTCGTGAGACCGCGCTGTCGCGAACAGACGACCCAGGAGCGCCGTCGCCAGCCCGGAACCGCGCAGGTCCTCGGCGACGACGAGGTCGTGCAGGTGGAGGTTGCCGGTGCGCGCCACGGTGCTCTCGGCGCGCGTCAGGTCGGGGTACCGGAACATCGGGTACGGCAGCGCCAGTAGGTATCCGGCAGCGCGTTCGCCGACGTCCAGCACGAAGCAGGTGGCCGGCGACGCCTTGACCCGGGACTCCAGCGCGGCCCGGCCCTCCGACAGACCGAGCGGGGTGTACGCGGCGGACTCCAGGGCGACGATCGTGTCCCAGTCGCCGCCGCGCACGTGCCGCACCCGTGGTGCGTGCGAGGTCAACGCGGGCCTCCCGCGCAGGCGGTGACGTCGTCGATCCGCTCCGGCCGGCGCGGCGGAGGCACGCGGTCGGACGGCAGGCAGACGAGCGGAAGCGGGCTGAAGCCGTTGAACCCGCGCGTCATGTAGCTCGTCGCGTAGGCGCCGCTCGCAAGGATCCACACCGGGTCGCCCGAGGCGACCGCGCCGGGCACCTCCACGAGGCCGTGGTCGTGGGAATAGGCGTCGTCGCTGTCGCAGGTCGGACCGGCCACCACGGCGGACACGGCATCGGCGCCCAGGTGCGTGGGGAAGACCAGGCGGTACTGGAGCGCGTCCATCTCGTACAGGCCGTTGAACTTGCCGCAGCTCAGGTAGAGCCAGTGCGCGCGCGCCCCGTCCTGCCGCTCGCGTGAGGTCAGGCGCAGGACGTGGGCCCTGATGGCGCCGTGGTCGGCGACGAGGTGGCGGCCGGGTTCGATGAGGAACGCCAGGCGGCGGCCCGCCACCCGCGTCAGCCGCCGCATGCCCTGCCGGACGGCGGCGAAGATCTCGTCCAGCGGCGGTTCCAGCGGCGTTCCCCACTGGTCGAGGTAACCGGCGGCGGGCAGCCCGCCGCCCAGGTTGATGTGATCGAGGAGGATCCCCCGCCGGTCAAGCGCCGTCAGGACGTCCGCCAGCCGGTCGCACGCGTCGTCCCACGCCTCGGCGGTCATCTGCTGCGATCCCACGTGGACGGAGAGCCCCGAAGGCGTCAGGCCCAGGTCGCGTGCCCGCTCCAGGACGCGCACGGCGTCACCCGCGGAGCAGCCGAACTTGTGGCTGAGCCCCCACAGCGCGCCCTTCCCGTCCGTGGCGAGCCGGCAGAAGACCCGGGCGCCCGGCGCGTGCGCCGCGATGGCCTCGACGTCCTCCAAGCTGTCGGTGGCGAAGTCCCGTACCCCCAGCCGGTGGGCGTGGGCGATGTCGCGGTCGGACTTGATGGTGTTGCCGTAGTGGACGCGTTCGACCGGCACACCGGTGCGCAGCGCGTGCGCGATCTCCTGCGGACTGGCCGCGTCCACCCCCGAGCCCCGGCGTGCCAGGCAGGTCAGCACTTCGTCGACGGGGCACGCCTTCATCGCGAACCGCACGGACACACCGGGCAGTTCGCGCACCAGGTTCGCGTAGGCGGCCTCGACGCCCGCGAGGTCGTAGACCAGGCGGTCCCCGGGGGCGTCCGCGAGCGCGCGGTGCAGCCGGGAGCCGGGCGGGGGCGTGGTGGCTGTCACCGGCGGGGTGCGCACGGGCTCACCTTCCTGCTCGCGTCCACCATCGGCCCCCACGCCTCCATCAGGAGGGCGAAGTCCTCGGTGTCCTGACGGGCCTCGCGCAGCAGGCGTTCCCGCTCCGCGGCGACGTGCTCCGCGAACCGCGCGTACTTGCCGCCGAGTTTGCGGTAGGCCGCTTCGAGCACGTCCAGCCGGTGGGCGTTGTCGGCCTGGTCGAGCCCGGTGCTCTCGCGCACGAACCCGGCGACGACCTCCGCGCGCACCTCGCCGCGCTCGTCCAGCAGCGCGGAACCGGCCTCGGCCATGCGGTCGTAGGCGAAGTTGAGGTACAGCATGGAGAGCAGGAACTTCACGTACCGGGTCTGGTACGCGGTGAAGCCCGCCCCGGTCCTGCGCTCGGGCGTGTAGTAGTTGACGATGTCGCGGTTGTGCAGCACGCCGGGGAGCGTCGCGTCGTGGACGACGTGGATCAGGAAGTAGTCGCTGCCGATGGTGTCGGTGGCGGGCGGCAGCGGTATGCGTTCGTGAACGCGGTGGAAGGCGATGTTGCACATGTCGACCCGCATCGGGTCGACCAGCCCGAGGACCGTGTGGTCCGCCGTGAACACCGCGTCGCCCGCGCCCCGGAACGACTCCGCGACCAGCTCCCGCTTCTGCCGCTCGGACCAGTCGAGCGGGGCCCACAGGCTCACCACGTCGTGGTAGACGTCCGGGTCGAGGCGCTGGATCTCCCCGATGTCGACGGACAGCTCGCCCACGAACGAACCACCCACCATGGCGACCGGCTTGTCGGCGTGGGCCGCGTCCAGCGTGCTGTCCGAGACCAGCGGCGCCACGTCGGACGCCCGCCGGCCCAGGGCCATCAGCTCCGGATGTACGGGGAACACCGGTGAGCCGTCGGCCACTTGGTAGCGGCTGTCGGAGTCCCTGCGGTGCACCGACTCGCATCCCAGCGCGGCGGCCAGCAGGAACGCCCGGTTGGTGCAGGCGCCGTAGGACAGCCGGTCGGGCAGCATGAGGTCGAGCAGCAGATCGGGCTTCGCCACGCCCGCCTCGTCGATCACCCGGCGCAGGAAGTCCCGCTGGTCCGCCTCCCCGACGTGGTGGGCGACGACACCGGGCACCGCGGGCAGCTCACGCACCGCGCGGGCGTGCTCGGCGAAGACGTCCCCCTCGCTGGAGTCCAGCACCAGCAGGTGCACCTCGACGTCGAAGTGGCGCACCGCGTACGCGGCCTCCTCGCCCAGCGTCGCGATGGTGGACGCGCACGCCCTGTTGGTGGGAAGGGTCAGACAGATTCGGCGCATATCCGCTCCCCGTCCACCACGTCGTCCTCCCGGCCCCAGGACTCCAGCCCGAGCAGCCTGGCGCCCAGGCCGTCGAGACGGGCGGTGCCGTACCTGAGGGACTCGTGCTTCCTGGCGTCGCCCAGCAGCGTCCGGTTCCAGTCCGGCGTGCTCAGGTGGCGCCAGGAGTCGACCCGGGAGTCCCGGAGCGTCCGGTGGGATTCGATCGCGGGCATCATCGACAGGTACTGCACCGCCCGCACGCCGTCGCGCGAGGTGTTGGGGGCGACGCCGTGGGCCAGCAGTCCGTTCCAGATCAGCAGGTCGCCCGCCTTCAACTGCGGCCGCACGATGGGGAGTTCATCACGGTCGAAGGCCGGCCGGATCGGGTCGCGGTCGTCCGGCTGGAGCGCCCGCCACCGCTCGAACTGGCGGAACAGCTCCGGCGCGCACTGGAAGCCGCCGTGGTCCTCCTCGGTGTCGTTGAGGGCGATGATGCCCTGCACCCGCTGCGGCAGGACACCGAGGGAGGTGTCGACGTCCCAGTGCAGCTCGATGTCGAAGCCCTTGTCCGTCGGCTCGATCAGCGCGCGGTCGCGGTTCTTGACGTTGGGCGGGTTGAGGTTGAGCCGGTCGAGGGTCACCCACAGCTCCTCGCAGTCCCACACGTCCACGAACGCGTCGTACACCCGGCGCGCCTGACGGCTGTCCCACAGCAACTGGTGGTGGTACGCCTCGACGAAGCCGTAGACGTACAGGTCCCGGTCGAGGTCGGACCGGAAGGCGCGCTCCTCGTACCAGGTCTCGGGGCGCTCCGGGTCCAGGCCCTGGAAGTCCCACGCGAAGTCCAGCATGCGCTGCGCGGCGGCGGTGGGGATCGCCTGTTTGACGACGACGTAGCCGTAGGTCTGCCAGAAGGCGAAGTCCTCCTCGGACAGCACCCGCAGCTCTTGCCGCTTGCGCAGGTCACGCAACTGCGTCTGCGCCAGGTAGGTGTCGCCGTCCGAGCTGAAGTAGGGGACGTCCGAGGCGGCCCGATACAAGTAGCTGCTGTCAAGCGCCCGCATGCAATCGCTCCTCGAAAGATGTCCGGCCGGGGACACGCCACTCCACGCCGGGCACACGAGGCCGGGCAGCGGCCTGTTGCGGCGGGGGAGTGGACGCACACCACCGGTGGACGTCGTGAACAGTCGTGACAGGGTCGGAATGGCTCGTGCGAGCGTGGCGGCGGCCTTCCGCCCGGATCTCCCCCTGGAACCGGTGCCGCGGCGACGATGCCCGCGCGGAATGCGGATGCGCGCGGCAGGGGTTGTGACGGGTCAACGTGCCCAATGCTGATGGCGGTTGACCACAACCGCCCCTTTGCCGAACTCGCGTCTCACTAAAATGGACTAGACCAACTTCACGTGTCAACAGTCGAGTTGGTGGGTTGTGGGCGGTTCGGTTCGGGTTCGAGGTTGTCGTGGGATGTGTATGCGCAGGTCAGATTGGGTGGGCGGCCCGCACTTGAGGAGTCCGATGTGATTGTTGGTTACTGGTGGGTTATGGCGATGAGTTTGCGGCGGACATGACATGAGTGACTGTTGGTGCAACGTTCATCGACTCACGGTGAATTCGGTTGCCGCGATATGCGCGGGAATTCCGGTGTGTCGACGACCGATGACGTTGTGTCATTTCCGGCTTTGAAGGCGGGCGCTTTGCTCCGATTCCGGAAGAAGGGCCTCCCGGGGCGGGTCGGTGGCGGTGGCGGGGCCCGAGGGTCTCGGGTCGGAATGGTGACGGGGGTGCGGCGGCCCGGGACGCCGCTCGCCCTCTTGACACTCCAGATTGGACTAGGCCAATATCCCGATGGTCTGTACCAATGCGCGGCGCGGTGATCGATGCCTCGGCACTACCGGAAGGCCCAGCTGATGTCCTGGAGCAAACACAGCAAGGAGTTGCGACGTCTCGCGCTCTCCGTCCTTCAGCCGGGCTTCGTCGGGACCGAGGCGCCGGACTGGGTGTTGCGGGACATCGCCGACGGCCTGTCGTCCGTCGTGCTCTTCTCGCGCAACATCGCCTCCCCCCAGCAGGTGAGTCGGCTCACCGCCCAACTGCGCGCCCGGAACCCCGAGTTGATCATCGCGATCGACGAGGAGGCCGGCGACGTCACCCGCATCGAGTCGTCGACCGGATCCTCGCGCCCCGGCAACTTCGCGCTCGGCGCCGTCGACGACGCCGAGCTGACCGAGTCGGTCGCCCAGGACCTCGGCCGCCAGCTGCACGCCGCCGGGGTGAGCCTGGACTACGCGCCGAGCGTGGACGTCAACTCCAACCCCGACAACCCGATCATCGGCGTCCGCTCCTTCGGGGTGGACCCCAAGCTGGTGTCCCGACACGCCGCCGCCTGGATCCGCGGTCTTCAGGCCTCCGGAGTCGCGGCCTGCGCCAAGCACTTCCCCGGCCACGGCGACGTCGCCGTGGACTCCCACCACGGGCTGCCGCATTACGAGGCGAGCCTCGACCAGATCCAGGAGCAGGCGCTGCCGCCGTTCCGCGCCGCCCTGGAGGCGGGCGTGCGCGCGGTGATGAGCGGTCATCTGCTCGTTCCGGCCTACGACCCCGACCTGCCCGCCACCCTCAGCCGCCGCGTCCTGATCGACCTGCTGCGCGGCGAACTCGGCTTCGACGGCCTGATCGTCACCGACGCCATCGAGATGGGGGCGGTCACCGGCCTGTACGGGATCGGCGGCGCCACGGTCAGGGCCGTCGTCGCCGGGGCCGACGCCATCTGCGTGGGCGGCGAGACCGCGGAGGAGTCCACCGTCGACCTGCTCGCCGGCGCCCTGCTGGACGCGGTCGCCGACGGAACCCTGCCGGAGGAGCGCCTGCGCGACGCGGCCCGCCGGGTGGGGGAGTTCGCCGACTGGTCGACCCGGCTGGGCCAGGCCGCCCCCGTCGACCCGGTCAGCGGGGACATCGGGTTCGTCGCCGCCCGCCGTGCCATCCGCACCAGCGGCGCCGCCGGTGACGCCCTCCCGCTCCAGGACCCGCCGCACGTCGTGGAGTTGGTGCCCTCCACCAACCTCGCCATCGGCAAGGAGACCCCGTGGGGCGTCGCCATGCCGTTGCGCGAACGGCTGCCCGGCACGACGTTCGTACGCGTCCACGCCACCCAACTCGACCGGGAGTCGAAGGCGTTGGAGGAGTACGCGCTGCTCCCCGCGAAGGACCGCCCGCTGGTCGTCGTGGTGCGGGACGCCTCCCGGCACGCCTGGATGAGCCGGGCGCTGGCGGACCTGGTGACGGCGCGCCCCGACGCGATCGTGGTCGAGATGGGCCTGCCGGTGCCGACCGCCCCGGCCGCGGCCCAGATCTTCACCAACGGCGCCACGGCCGCGTCCGGGGTGGCCGCGGCGGAGGTCCTGGCGGGCACCCGGTAGCGCACCGAGCGGCCCCACCCGGTCGCGCAGGGTGACGGCGCGTTCGCCGGACAGGACGGTCACGCATGACGCGGCCACACTGGGACAGGGAACGAATGGACCGCTCACCCGGGCGTGCCGCCCACCGGACGCGCACGCCGCACGGCACGGAAAGGGAGCCGCCGCATGTCCCCAGCAGCCACTCACCGCCGCGTGGAGGTCGCCGAGCCCGGCGGCGCGATGTCACTGACCACCGCCGAGTCGCGCGAACCCGGGCCCGACGAGGTCAGGATCGCCGTCGAGGCGTGCGGGGTGTGCCACTCGGACGCCCTCATCACCGCGGGCCATCTGCCCGGCACGTCCTTCCCGGTCGTCCCCGGGCACGAGATCGCCGGGCGGATCGACGCGGTCGGTGAGCACGTCACCGGCTGGTCGGCCGGAGACCGGGTGGCCGTGGGCTGGTACGGCGGCTCGTGCGGCCACTGCGACCTGTGCCGGACGGGCGACGGCGTGCTCTGCGCCGAGCTGCGGGTGCCCGGCGCCGCCTACCCGGGCGGCTACGCGGACTCCGTCGTGGTGCCCGCGGTGGCACTCGCCGCGGTGCCCGACGAGCTGACCTCGGCCGAGGCCGCGCCGCTGGCCTGCGCGGGCGTGACCGTCTACAACGCCCTGCGCCGCAGCTCGGCCCGGCCGGGCGACACCGTGGCCGTGCTGGGGCTCGGCGGCCTCGGCCACCTCGGCGTGCAGTTCGCGGCGGCGATGGGCTTCGACACCGTCGCCATCGCCCGGGGCGCGGACAAGGCGCCGCTCGCCGAGAAGCTCGGCGCCCGGCACTACATCGACAGCACCGCCGAGGACCCGGCGCGGGCCCTGACCGCGCTGGGCGGCGCCTCGGTCGTCCTGGCCACGGTGACCAACGGCGACGCGATGGCCGCGACCGTGGACGGACTGCGCCCGCGCGGCGAGCTGCTCGTCCTCGGCGCGGCACCGGAGGAGCTGCGGGTCAGCCCGCTGCAACTGGTCAGCGCCGCCCGGCGCATCCACGGCCACGCCTCGGGCGTCGCCGTCGACACGCAGGACACGATGCGGTTCGCCGCCCAGAGCGGCGTGCGGCCGTGGATCGAGGAAGTGCCGCTGGAACGCGCCGCCGACGCCTTCGACCGCATGATGTCCGGCGCCGCCCGCTTCCGCATGGTGCTCACCACCGGCTGACCGCGGGCGCCGGCCGCGCTCACCACACCGGGCGCAGCGGCACCGGCTGGTCGCCGTAGACGTGACGGATGTACGCGCGCAGGTCGCGGCCGAGCGCGGTCACGCGGTCGGCGCCGACGACGTCGGCGAGGTCCCGTTCCACCTCGGACCACAGCCGGTCGGCCAGGCGCAGGTAGTCGTGGCCGCGCTCGGTGAGGGCGAGCACCTGGGCGCGCCGGTCCGTGGGATGCGGCTCGCGCCGCAGGTACCCCCAGTCGGCGAGTTCGGCGACCGTCTTGGACGCCGCCTGCTTCGTGACGCCGAGGTGGGCGGCCAGGTCCACGGTGGTGGCCCGGGGGTGGTCGGCGAGATAGCGGAAGGTGTACCCGTGCGCGGGCCGCAGCGGCTCGCGGCCGAGTTCCGCCAGGCGGGCGTGGAAGTGGTCGGTCATCGCCCGGTACGCGATGGCCAGCAGCAGGGGGACCTGCGGGGTCGGGTCGGTGTCGTGCCGGTCGGCGGCCATGGTGGTGTCCCGGACCTCTCCTGTCGAATGCCTGCGGTGCCTGCGGTGCCTGCGTGTCCGTGATGCCTGCGAATGCCTGTCGGATGGTCAACGTGGTTGACCGGTTCGCCGTGGCGGGCGTAGCGTGAAGTGGTCAACCGGTTTGACTATATCGTTCGTCCCGCTGCCCGGAGGAATCGCCATGCCTTTGTCCACCCTTGCCGACGCCCCTGTCTTCGACCGTGACGGCTTCACCTTCCGTCCGCTCGCCGTGCCCTCCCGGGGCAGTGCCGAACTGGCCATCTGGGCACTGGAGTTGTCCCCGGGCGCGTGCAGCGAGACCCATCACATGGACCGCGAGGAGGTCTTCGTCGTGGTGAGCGGCGGGATCTCGGCCACCGTCGCCGGGCAGGAGGTGACCGCCGGGCCCGGTGACGCCGTCGTCGTCCCGGCCAACGCCGTCCTGCGGATCCGCAACGCCTCCGACGATGCCCCGGCCTCCCTCACCGCGGTCACCTCGGTCGGCATGAAGGCCACCGTCGGCGGCGCGACCTTCCTGCCGCCGTGGGCGCAGTGACGACTCCATAGCTCCGCACCTCGCTTCACCGAAAGGTTCGCCATGAGCTCCACCACCGACGACGTCACCGAGCTGACCCAGCTGGTCCTGCGCGAGCGCCGGGCGCGTGATCGCGGCTGGTGGCGGGCGATGGGGGAGTGCCTGGCGCCGGACGCGGCCGTGCGGTTGAGCTGGTTCCGCGGCACGGGCGCCGAATTCGTCGCGGCGTCACGGGAGATGGCCGCGCGCGGCGACACCGCCCTGCACAGCCTGCACCCGCCGGTCGTGGACGTCCACGGTCCGCGCGCGGTCATCGAGATGCTCGCCGGGATCCACCTGCGCGCGGACCTGAACGGCGTCGAGGTGGACCTCACCTCCCGGGCCCGCCTGCTGTACCGCGCGGAACGGCGGGCGGGCCGCTGGGTGCTCGTCTCGCTCGACCCGGTCTACGAGTACGACGTCCTGCTGCCCGCGGTCCCGGGCGCCCGGCCGGCCGTCGACCCGCAGACGCTCGCCGCGGCCCGCCCCTCGTACCGCATGCTCACCTGCCTGCTGCATGCGCGGGGTTACGCGGTCGGCGCCGACCTGTACGGCGACGACCGTCCGGAGGAGGTCCGGGCGCTCTACGCCTCCCTCTTCGAGTGGCTGACCCCGGGAGGCGCCTCGGTGTACGCCGACTGAGCGGCGCCGAAAGACAGGCCAACGCCCGCGTCAGGAAAGCCCGTTGGCCTTGAGCCAGGCGCGTGCCCGGGTCGGCGAGGCGCGGGAGAGCCAGGCGTCCTGCACGACCTCGGACAGCTCGCCGTACGACAACTCACCGGTCCGTGAACCGCGCAGCAGGACCGACGGGTGGCCGTCGAAGTGCGGTGTGGTGAAGAACGGTGTGGACGCGTCGGCGATCAGGGACTTCTTGTCCTCCTCCGACGCCACCCACATCACGATGACGTCCGTGTACCGCTCGCCGGTCTCCGGATCGAAGGCGTCCGGCCGGGCGGTGCGGAAGAAGACGAAGGACTTGCCGCCCACCGCGTAGACGGCGTTGCCCTGCCGCCCGTGCTCCACGGTCACGTGCGGCATCGCCAGCGCCAGGTCGTGGACGTCCTCGACCCGGGCGCGGCGGCTCTTCCTCGGTGCGGGCACCCTCTCAAGCTACGCGCGGCGTGCCCGGCACTCCAGCGGAAGGAGCCTCAGCGCCCGCGCGGGCGAGGACGCGGGAAGGGTAGCAGCGCGGGCACCCGCGCCCGGTACGTCTCGTACTGCGCGCCGAACTCGCGGCGCATCAGCCCGTCCTCGACGCGCACCCGGTGCAGCAGCCAGGGCACGGCGAACGCGAACACCACGATCCAGCCGCCGAACCCGCACGCGAGCGTGGCCCCGCCGACCAGCCCCAGCAGCCCGGTGTAGATCGGGTGCCGCACGACGGCGTACGGGCCGCCGGTGCGCAGTTCCTGGTTCTCCCGCACCACCGGCACCGGTGCCCACATCGCGCCCAGCACCCAGCGCGCCCACACCAGCAACGCCGTGGACGACACCATCACCACGGCCCCCACCACCGCGATCACGGGCTGCCAGTAGAAGAAGTGGTGCCAGAACGCGCCGGGGGTGTGCCGCACCAGTTGGACGAACGCGATCACACCGACCGCCAGCGCCAGGCGGTAGACCAGCGTCTGCCGGGTGCCCGGGGCCCAGTCGGCGACGCGGGAGCCGCTGCGCACCCCGAAGTACACCGCGCCGATGATCCACGTCACCGCGAAGACGGCCACGCAGACCGCGGTGAGACCGACCATCACCGAGTGCAGTGCTCCCATGGGGAGATCGTCCTCCCGGCGCGCCCCGGCCGCCAGGCGCGGGAACACCTCTTGGAGATCACGGGTGGATAACGGGTCTAGTCCAACCGTCTCGGCCTGTTCACCATCCCGTCACCCCTCGGCCGTGAACGGTCAACGCCCCGCCCACAGGCTCCAGGCATGCCAGTCGTCAACCACGCGGCCGACCGGATCCCGGCGGCTCGCTCCCTCACCGCGACGAGGTGGTCGTGATGTCCGTCCGCTTCGACCGCGTCTCCGTGAGCTACGGAAGCCAGACCGTCCTGGACGCCTTCGACCTCGCCGTCGAACCCGGTGAGGTCATGGCCCTGCTCGGCCCGTCGGGGTCGGGCAAGACCACCGCGCTGCGCGCCGTCGCCGGATTCGTCACCCCGGCGAGCGGGCGGGTGCTCATCGGCGGCCGGGACGTCACCGCCCTGCCCCCGCACAAGCGCGGCATCGGCATGGTCGTGCAGAGCTACGCGCTCTTCCCGCACCTGCGGGTCGACGCCAACGTCGCCTTCGGCCTGAAGGCTCGCCGCACCCCGCGCCACGAGACCGTCGAACGCGTCGCGCGAGCCCTGGAGATGACGGGCATGGCGGCCTACGCCCGCCGCTATCCGCGCGAGCTGTCCGGCGGCCAACAGCAACGCGTCGCCATCGCACGGGCGTTGGCCATCCGCCCCGAGGTACTGCTCCTCGACGAGCCGCTCTCGGCGCTCGACGCGGCCCTGCGCTCCGCCATGCTCACCGAACTGGCCCGGCTGCACCGGGAGTTGCCGGACCTGACAATCCTCTACGTCACCCACGACCAGATCGAGGCGCTCACCCTCGCGGACCGGGTGGCGGTCATGGACTCCGCCCGGCTGAAGGAGTGCGGCACGCCGCTGGACCTCCACCGCAGCCCGGGCAGCGAGTTCACCGCCTCGTTCGTCGGCGGTGCCAACCTGCTGCCGGTCAGTGTGAGCGGCGGCACCGTCCGGTTCGCCGACGCCGAACTCCAGCTCGTGGCACCCGGGTTGACCGACGCGGACACCGCGACCCTGTGCGTACGGCCGCACCGCGTCGGCCTCGGCGACGGCCCGAACGCGCTGCGCGGAACCCTCGCCGAGGTGCAGTGGCGGGGTGCGACCCACCGCCTGGTCGTGGACGTCGCGGGCCACCGTGTCGCCGCCGACGTCACGGAACTGCGCGACCCGCCCGCTCCCGGGACCCCCGTGACGGTGCACTTCGCCCCGCAGGACGCCGTGCTGCTGACGTCCGGCCCGGTACGGGAGGTGGCCCGTGGCTAGCGCGACCGCCGGGGCCGTGCCCACCGGCCGACAGCTCTCGGTGCCGCGCTGGGCGTGGACCCTGCCGCCCCTCGCCGCGCTGGGACTGGCCTTCCTCTACCCGCTGGCCCTCGTCGTGTGGCAGTCGGTCTCCCCGGACTCCGGCGGCCACGACCTGTCCGCGTACGGGCAGGTGCTCGGCTCGACGGTGTTCCGCGAGGCGCTGCTCAACACGGTGGTGATCGCCGCCTCGGCCACCGCCGGGTGCCTGGTGCTGGGCTTCACGCTGGCGCTGGTCATCGCGTTCGTGCCGTTCCCCGGCGGCAGGGCGCTCAGCCGCGTGGTCGACGTCTTCCTCGCCTTCCCCTCGTTCCTGATCACCCTCGCCCTGCTCTTCCTCTACGGGACGACCGGCATCGTCAACGGCCTGTGGACGCAGGCGACCGGTGCCGCGAACGGGCCGCTGGACTTCCTCCAGACCCCGTGGGGTGTCGTCCTCGCCGAGATCACCTACTTCACGCCCTTCGTGATGCGCCCACTGCTGGCCGCGTTCGAACGGCTCGACACCGCGCAGATCGAGGCCGCCTCCTCACTGGGAGCCCGCGCGCCCCGCGTCGTCGGCCGCGTCATCCTCCCCGAGGCGCTGCCCGCGCTGGCCGCCGGCGGCTCGCTGGTACTGGTGATGTGCCTCAACGAGTTCGGCATCGTGCTGTTCACCGGGGCCAAGGGCGTCACGACGCTGCCCATGCTGGTGTACGGCAAGGCGATCCTCGACGGCGACTACCCGGGCGCCTGCGTGGTCGCGGTGGTCAGCGTCGTCGTCTCGGTGGCGCTGCACACCCTCTACCGCGCCGTCGTCTCCCGCACCCTTCCCGCGTCCGGAGGCACACGTGCTGCTGCACGGTAAGGCCGCCAGGCTCATCGCCCAGGCCGTCTTCCTCGTCCTGTTCCTGCCGCTGTTCGCGCTGCCGTTCCTGGTGATCGTCGTCGCCTCGTTCGCCACCGACTGGAACGGCGCGCTCCCCTCGGGTCTCACGGTCCAGCACTACCGCGAGGCGCTCGGCGGCGACGCGGCGCACGCGCTGACCGTCAGCCTGCTGACCGCCGTGGCCGCGAGCCTCGTCGCCCTGCTCGTCGGTGCCTGGGCCGCCCTCGCGGCGCACCGGCTGCGGCGGGCGGGCCGCGGGGTGATGGACACGTTGTTCACCCTGCCGGTCGCGGTGCCCTCCGTGGTCGTCGGCCTGTCCCTGCTGGTCGCCTTCTCCAAGCCGCCCCTGCTGCTCAACGGCACACCCGGCATCGTCATCACCGCGCACGCCGTGCTGGTCACCGCGTTCGCCTACCAGTCGGTCTCCGCCGCGCTGGCCCGGCTCGACCCCGCCTGCGAACAGATCGCGGCGAGCCTCGGCGCGAGCCCCGCCCGCGTGCTGTGGCGGATACGGATTCCGCTGCTGCTGCCGTCGCTCACCGGCGCCGCCGGGCTCGGATTCGCCCTGTCGATGGGCGAGTTGAGCGCCACGATGATGCTGTACCCGCCGAGCTGGACCCCGTTGCCGGTCAGCATCTTCGGCGCCACCGACCGCGGATCGCTGTTCACCGGCGCCGCCCTCGCCGTCGTGCTGATGGCCACCACGCTGCTCGTGCTGCTCGCGGTCTCCCGGGTACGCAACCGCGCCTCCTACCGCTGACCGACACCGCCCCTCAACGCCCGTCACCACGCCAGGAGTTCATCCCGTCATGCCCAGGCACACCGTCACCGCCGTCACCGCCGTCCTCACCGCCCTCGTCCTCGGCTCCTCGCTCACCGCCTGCGCCGGACAATCCTCCGCCGACGCCAAGGAGATCACCGTCTACAGCGCCGACGGTCTCAAGTCCGAGACCGGCGACGGCTTCTACAACCAGGTCTTCAAGGACTTCCAGGCCCGCACCGGCATCAAGGTCGACTACGTGGAGGGCGGCTCGGGCGAGATGGTGCAGCGCCTGGCGCGCGAGCGGTCCAACACCCAGGCCGACGTCGTCGTCACGCTGCCCCCGTTCATCCAGGAGGCCGACAGCAAGGGACTGCTCGCCGCCTACCGGCCGCAGGGCTCGGCGCAGGTCCCCACCGCGGACAAGGCGGCGGACGGCACCTGGACCTCGGTCGTCGACAACTACCTGTGCTTCGTCTACGACAAGAAGCAGCTCCCGCAGCCGCCGAAGACCTGGAACGACCTGCTCGACCCGAAGTTCAAGGGCAAGCTCCAGTACTCCACCCCCGGCGTCGCGGGCGACGGGACGGCCGTGCTGGTCAAGGCGATGCACGACTTCGGCGGCGAGTCCCAGGCGATGGCGTTCCTCAAGAAGCTCCAGGCCGTCAACGTCGGCCCGTCCAGCTCCACCGGCGCCCTCGCCGCCAAGGTCGACAAGGGCGAACTGCTGGTCGCCAACGGCGACGTGCAGATGAACTACGCCGACACCGCCTCCATGCCCGACCAGGGCATCTTCTTCCCCGCCCCCAACGGCGGCGGAGCACCGACCACGCTCTCCCTGCCGTACGCGGCCGGCCTGGTGAAGAACGCGCCGCACGCGGCCGAGGCCCGCGCGTTCCTCGACTACCTGCTCTCCCCGGCCGTCCAGCAGGAGGTCTCCCGGCTCGGCGGCGGCTTCGCGTCCCGCACCGACGTCAAGGCCACCGACGCCAACGCCCGGGCGCTGGCGAAGATCATGTCCGGCGTCCAGGTCTTCCGTCCGGACTGGAACGCCATCGACGACAAGCTCACGGACTACGTCGACGCCTGGCAGTCCGCTACGGGCAGCTGAGCATCGGTGCGGGCATCGGTGCGGGCGGCGGCCGGGGAGCGGCCGGGAAAGCGGCGCGGTGCGGGCCTCTCGAAAAAGTGATATCACTCTGCTAGTGTCGTGCCATGCGGGCAGCGCATGGCACGACAGCAGAGCGGAGAGCGCCATGACCCACCAACCCACCGCGTCCCCGGCCGCCGCCCCCGGCGTCGCGCCCGACATGCCCGGGCCCTCCGTCACCGAGCGGCTCCTCGCCGGCGTGCCCGGCCTGCTCATGCTGGCGGTCGGCCTGCTGCTTCTCGCCGGCGGGATCGCGGTCCCCATCGCCGCCCACGGACTCGTCTGGCTCGGCGTGGTGCTCATCGTGGCCGCCTTCCTCACCTTCCGCGGCCTGACCGCCGTCTCGCCCGGTGAGGCCCGCGTCGTACAGCTGCTCGGCCGGTACCGCGGCACGCTGCGCACGCCCGGCCTGATCTGGGTCAACCCGTTCACCACCCGCCGCACGGTCTCCACCCGGATCCGCAACCTGGAGACCGAGGCCGCCAAGGTCAACGACGCCGACGGCAACCCGATCGAGATCGCCGCGGTCGTCGTCTGGCAGGTCGAGGACACCGCCGAGGCCGTCTTCGAGGTCGACGACTTCCGCAAGTTCGTCGCCATCCAGTCGGAGACCGCGGTCCGGCACATCGCCAACAGCTTCCCCTACGACGCCCGCGACGAGGACCGCCCCTCACTGCGCGACAGCGGCGAGGAGATCACCCGCCTGCTGTCGCGGGAGATCTCCGCCCGGGTCGCCGCGGCGGGCGTGCGCATCGTCGAGTCCCGCATCACGCGGCTGTCGTACGCGCCCGAGATCGCCCAGGTCATGCTGCAACGCCAGCAGGCGGGCGCGGTCGTCGCGGCACGCCGCCGGATCGTCGAAGGGGCCGTCGGCATGGTCGAGTTGGCGCTCGCGCGGCTCGCCGAGCAGAACGTGGTCGAACTGGACGAGGAGCGCAAGGCGGCCATGGTCAGCAACCTGCTGGTGGTGCTGTGCGGGGACCGGGGGGCACAGCCCATCGTCAACTCCGGTTCCCTCTACCAGTGAGGGAGACCCTTGCCCGCCGAACGCAAGAAGATCCTGCTGCGTCTCGACCCGGCCGTTCACGACGCCCTGGCACGCTGGGCGGGTGACGAACTGCGCAGCACCAACGCCCAGATCGAGTTCCTGCTGCGCCGCGCCCTGGCCGGGGCCGGGCGGATGCCGTCCGCCGCGGCCGGCATCCCCCGGCGCGGCCGCCCCACGAAGACAGCCGCGCCGTCCGAGGAACGTGCGGCAGCGGAGGGTGACACGGCACCGGAGGACGACACGCCACCGGACGTGCTCCCGTGACGGCCGTGGGATTCCGGTGAAGCGCCGGGTGACGGCCCCGACGTCCCGGACGCCTGGACACCTACGCGGCGTGTGACGGCAAGGAGGCCAGACCATGCGATTCCCCGACACCCTGCCCGAACGGCTCTACCTCCTGGCCATGCGCCCCGGCCACGCCGTCCCCGCGCAGGCGGCGGACCTCGGCGTGATCCTGCGCGCGGCCGCGCTCACCGACCTGCACCTGCGCGGCCTGCTCGTGGACGAGGGCGGCCGCCCCGCCGCCACGGGATCGGTTCCCGCGTCCCTCAGCCCGCTGCTGGCCGACCCGCTGGACGCGATCGCCAAGGCGGCGCCGCGTCCCTGGCGCCGCTGGGTGGAGACCGGCCATCACGGCCTGGCCGGCACGGTACGCGCCCGGCTCGTCGAGGACGGCCGGCTCGACCTGGCCGAACGCCGCGTGCTGGGCCTCTTCCCGCTCCGCGTCCCGACGCCCACCGACCCCGACCTGCCGGACGCCCTGCGGGCGGGGTTGCTGGCCGCGCTGGAGGGCACGGGCGGCGCGGTCGAGCCGGAGCAGGCGGCTGTGGTCGCGCTGGCCGCCGTCAGCAGGCTCCGCACGGTCCTGCCCTACCGCCTCCGGCGCGAACACCGCGCGCGACTCGAGGAACTGACCGCCGCCGCCGGCCCGGTCCCGCAAGCCCTGCGACGGGTCCTGCGAACCCGCCGAGCAGCCCGCAGCAGCTGACAACGCCCTCTGCATGTGGGCGAGTTGACGGCCTTCGAGTGAGGGGTGGACACCGGATCATGGGCATCCTCGCCGACGAGTTCGCCCGGTGTCATCCGCCGCGCGCACGCTGACGCCCCGCGGGGTCGGGTGGCTTCGCGGGGCGCCTTCGGCCGCTACTGCTCTCGCAGGCCCCACGGTGTGCCGTACTCGGTGAGCAGGTCGAGGAACGGCCTGGCGTCGAACGCCTCCGGGCCCAGCACGCCTGCGCCTCGCCACACGCCGGTCGCCAGCAGTTCCAGTGCCGCGACCGGGTTCACGGCCGTCTGCCACACCACGGCCTGGCAGCCGTACTCGCGCATCGACCACTGGTTGTCGACGACGTGGTACAGGTACACCTCCCGGTCACGGCCGTCCTTCGTGCCGCGCACCCACGTACCGGCGCAGGTCTTGCCGTGCATCCGCTCGCCGAGCGTCGCCGGGTCGGGCAGGCAGGCGGCCACCAGGTCGCGCGGAGAGACCCGCACCGGACCCGCGTCACTGCGCACCGTGACCGGTTCGGTGCGGTCGAGCCCCAACTGCCGCAGCACGCGCAGGGTGTTGATGAACTCCTCGCCCAGCCCGTACTTGAACGTCACCCGCCCCGCCGTCACCCAGCGCGGGATCAGCAGGACCTCCTCGTGCTCGACGTTGACGCACTCGACCGGCCCGATCCCCTCGGGGAAGTCGAAGACCTCCGGTTCGCTGAACGGTTCCGTGGTGAACCAGCCGCGGTCGCTCTCGTAGACGACCGGCGGGTTGAGGCACTCCTCGATCGTCGTCCAGATGCTGAACGACGGCGCGAAGTCGTACCCTTCCACCGTCAGGTCGGCGCCGTCGCGCACGCCGATCTCCTCGATGGTGTCGAAGAGTTCGTCCGCCGCGTAACGTGCGAAGACGTCCGAGAGACCGGGCTCCACGCCCATCCCCACGAGCGCCAGTCGCCCCGCCTCCTCCCATGCGGTCGCGCGCTCGAACTGCGCGTCGCCCAGCTTCACCCCGCACTCCGCGTACGGCGTGCCCGGATGCGGCGCGGACAGCGACATCGCCATGTCCAGGTAGTGCGCGCCGGCCGCCAGCGCGGCGCCGAACAGCGGCATGACGAAGCGCGGGTCCGTCGCGTTGAGCAGCACGTCACACCGCTGCTCGCGCAGCAGCGTCGCGATCGCCGCCTCGTCGGACGCGTCCGCGAAGGCCGCGGAGAAGCGCTCCGGCGTCCTGCCGGCCGCGGCCACCGCCGCCTGGGCGCGCGAGAGGTCGTAGTCCGCGACGACCATGTGCTCGAAGAACGGACGGCGGGCCGCGATCCGGGTGACGGCGGTGCCGACCCCACCTGCCCCGACAAGCAGAACACGCATGGCAATGGTCTCCCGTACTGGTCAGAAGGGCTTTCCCACCACGATCACAACGCCAGGTCCGCACCGCCGTCAACGCTGTTGGCATAAGCCTCCACGACCGCCCGCGCACAAGCCTGAACAGGCATTCCCGAGCGTGCGGACGCGATGGCAACGGTGTTGGCGTAAGGCTTAGGGTGAGGGCCGGGGCGCGATCGAGGGGACGGCGATGGGCAAGCGTGTGGTGACGGAGGCGAAGCGGCAGCGGAGGCGGCCGACCAGGCAAGGGCAGGTGCTGTCGGAGCAGCTGTTCGTGGACACCGCGCTGCGTCTGCTGGCCCAGGAGGACGGCCAGGGGCTGAGCGTGCGCCGCCTCGCCGCGGCGCTGGGGACCGACCCCAGCACGTTGTACCGGTACTTCCGCGGCATGGACGACCTGACGCTCGCCATCGGCGACGAGCTGATGCGCAGGGCCGTCGCGGGCTGGCGGGCCACCGGTCGATGGCGGTCCGACCTGCGTGAGCTCGGCCTGCGCGTGCATGCCTCCTACCTGGCCCATCCGCAGGCCGCCGTCCTCACCGCGAGTCGTGTCTCCGGCCGCATCCACGAGGTGGCCGCCGACGAGGTGATCCTCGGCATCCTGCGCACCGCGGGGTTCGGCGACCGCGACGCGGTGCGCATCTACCACGCGTTCGTCGACCAGAGCCTCGCCTTCGCCGTCCTCGACGCGGCCTCCCTCGCCCTGCCGCGGACGGCACGCGAGGCGGACGAGGCCATGTGGCAGACCACGTACGCCCGACTGCCCGCCGCCACCCATCCCCACATCGCGGCGACCTCACGCCATCTGATCGCCCACATGAACACCAGCGCCTACCCGTCGGCGCTCGACATGCTCCTGGACAGCGCCCAGGCCCAACTGGCCGACGTCCAGGGCGCCGTGGGCGATCAGTGAGACCCCGGCCGACGCCTCGTCGCGCGAACCGGCCGGTAGCCTTGTGCCCCCTCGAAGCGGCCCACTAGGGTGATCACGTACCGCGCCCGTCGGCGCGTACCCGACACCGGCCGAGGAAGGGGAGTGGGCATGCGCACGCAGCACCGTGCCACCTCGCTTCCCGGAAGCCGCCCCCACGTGGGTGTGACCCGACGCCACGTGGATCTGCTGAGGGTGAGCAGCGCCCTGTGTCGCCGGGCCGTCTGAGCACCGGCGCCCGTATCCCCGTGTGACCCGCGTCCGATGACGCCGTGACACGTCCCGGCCGAGCCGGTCCGCGCCATCCCGTCGCATCCCATGCCTTTCCACCCTGGCGCCACTTCGCCGTGTCCACGGCCAAGTGCGCTGTCGACGTGCGCGGTTGACGCCGCACGTCGGTCCGCGGCGGGCGTCACACCTGACGGCCTGTTCCCACGAACGTCCACGAACTCCCCATAACTTCCCACGAATTCCTACGACTTCCCACGAAGGCGGATCATCCATGCGCTACGCGCTGACCAGAGCGGCCAAGATCCTGGCCCTGTCGGCCACTCTGGCCCTCACCCTCCCCTCGGCCGTGGCGGCGGCCGCCGAGCCCACCGAACCCCAGGTGCCGCCGCTGTCCGTCGTGAGCGGCACCGCCCCGCGCGGCGCGGGCGACCTGTTCGTGGCGCCGTACGAGAACACCCCGTCCGGCGGCTACGCCTCCGGTGTCGAGATCCTCAGCCCCGACGGCCGCCACGTGGTGTGGTCCCACGCCGTCCCCGCGGGCCAGGAGGCGTCCGACTTCCGCAAGCAGACCTACCACGGCAAGCCGGTGCTGACCTGGTGGCAGGGGACCGGCTTCGGCGGCGCCGCACAGGGCGTGGACTACGTCTACGACGACCACTACCGCAGGATCGCCACCGTCCACGCGGGCAACGGCTACACCGCCGACGGCCACGAGTTCCTGATCACCCCGTGGAACACCGCGCTCCTGCTCGCGTACAAGCAGCGCACCGCCGACCTCACCTCCATCGGCGGCTCCTCCCACCAGAAGGTGCTGGACGGCGTGGTGCAGGAGGTCGACATCCGCACCGGCAAGGTGCTGTTCCAGTGGGACGCCGCCGACCACGTGCCGTACGCCCAGAGCGAGCAGCCGCTGCCGTCCTCCCCGGACAGCGCCTGGGACTGGTTCCACATCAACGCCGTCAAACTCGACACCGGCGGCGACCTGCTCGTCGACGCCCGCAACACCTGGACCACCTACGAGGTCTCGCGGCGCACCGGCCGGGTCACGTGGCAACTCGGCGGCAAGGCAAGCTCGTTCAGCCTGAAGGCAGCACCGGGCCAGCGGCTCGACGACTCCGGCACGATCTTCGCCTGGCAGCACGACCCCCAGCCGCTCGGGAACGGTGTGTACACCCTCTTCGACAACGAGTCCGCCGGGGCGGGCAACACCGGTTCCGGTGCCGTCGCGTCGCTTCCCTACAGCCGGGTGGTGACCGTGCGGCTCGACACCCGCCACCACGTGGCGACCCTGGTGCGCAGCGTCGACCAGCCCGAAGGCCTCAGCGCGCCCTCGCAGGGCAACGCCCAGACCACGGCCGACGGCGACCTCGTGGTCGGCTGGGGCTCGCTGCCGTACGTCTCCGAGTTCGACCGCTCCGGAAAGCTGCTGTTCAACGCGGAGTTCCCGGCCGGTGTGAACACCTATCGCGCGTACCGGTTCGCCTGGGGCGGGTGACCCCGCACGCGCGGACGTCGTCGCCGACTGCGGGGCCGGCTCACGCCGTTGAGCCGACCCCGCAGTCCGGGCACAGGCCGCGGTAGACGATGTCGGCCGTGGCGACCGTGAAGCCGAGGCGCCGGTCGGCCGGGAGGCGGGTGAGGGGGTCGCCGGTGGGATGGACGTCGCGGATGGTTCCGCAGCGGGTGCAGACCAGGTGGTGGTGCGGGCGGCGGGTGTTGGGGTCGTAGCGCTTCGCGCGGCCGTCGACGGTGACCTCCGCGACCTCGCCCAGGACGACCAGTTCGCCCAGGGTGTTGTAGACGGTCGCGCGGGAGATCTCGGGGAGCAGGCGCGCGGCGCGGGTGTGGACCTCGTCGGCGGTCAGGTGCACGTGATCGCCGTCGAGGATCTGCGCGATGACCCGGCGTTGCGCGGTCATCCGCCATCCCCGGCGGCGCAGTCGCTCCAGCAGGTCGCTCATGCCGGTTCACCTCTTCGGGTAGGGCGAGCGGGCCCCGGTGGCCAAATGGAGCGGCCTCGGCCGGTCGCAGGTCTGATGCGCTTCTTGACTTGGACTGTGTCCATCGTAGGATCGGTTCCAGCACGGGCCAAGGGACGGGAGATCCTTCTTGTGACAGGAGGTGTTGACGTGACGAGATCATCACGCTCGGTGCGGCCGGACCGCCGCCCGCGGGAGACCTCGTGGTCACACCGCCTGGGTCCGGCGCCCGTCCGCGCTACTGAGCTCCTTCACCAGCACCCGCGATCAGCACCGGCGATCCGCGTCCCGGTCCGGAAGGAATCCCCATGACTGAAAACCACGACGCCATTGTCACCGACCCCAAGATGGAGACCGAGGGCGGCTGCCCGGTCGTCCACACCGCCCGAGCCCCGCACCCGGCACAGGGCGGCAGCAACCGGCAGTGGTGGCCGGAGCGGCTGAACCTGAAGATCCTCGCCAAGAACCCGCCCGCGGCGAACCCGCTCGGGGAGGAGTTCGACTACGCCGAGGCGTTCGCCGCGCTCGACCTCGCGGCCGTCAAGCGTGACATCGCCGAGACGCTCACCACCTCGCGGGACTGGTGGCCCGCCGACTTCGGCAACTACGGCCCGTTCCTCATCCGCATGGCCTGGCACAGCGCCGGCACGTACCGCATCAGCGACGGCCGCGGTGGCGCCGGTGCCGGCCAGCAGCGCTTCGCACCGCTCAACAGCTGGCCGGACAACGTCAACCTGGACAAGGCCCGCCGCCTGCTGTGGCCGGTGAAGAAGAAGTACGGCCAGAACCTCTCGTGGGCCGACCTGCTCGTCCTCGCGGGCAACGTCGCCCTGGAGACCATGGGTCTGAAGACCTTCGGCTTCGGCGGCGGCCGCGCGGACGTGTGGGAGCCGGAGGACGACGTCTACTGGGGCCCGGAGACCACCTGGCTCGGTGACGAGCGCTACACCGGTGACCGCGAGCTCGAAGAGCCGCTCGGCGCCGTGCAGATGGGCCTGATCTACGTCAACCCCGAAGGCCCCAACGGCAACCCGGACCCGCTCGCCGCCGCCCGCGACATCCGCGAGACCTTCCGCCGGATGGCGATGAACGACGAGGAGACCGTCGCCCTCATCGCCGGCGGCCACACCTTCGGCAAGACCCACGGCGCCGGTCCCGCCGACAACGTGGGCCCGGACCCGGAGGCGGCCGGCCTGGAGGAGCAGGGCCTCGGCTGGCGCAACAGCTTCGGCACCGGCAAGGGCGCCGACGCCATCACCTCCGGCCTGGAGGTGACCTGGACCTCCACCCCGACCCAGTGGAGCAACGGGTTCTTCGACAACCTCTTCGGCTACGAGTGGGAGCTGACCCAGAGCCCGGCCGGCGCCAACCAGTGGAAGCCGAAGGACGGCGCGGGCGAGGGCACCGTCCCGCACGCCCACGACGCCTCGAAGAAGATCGCCCCGTCGATGCTCACCACCGACCTGGCCCTGCGCTTCGACCCGGTCTACGAGCCGATCTCGCGCCGCTTCCACGAGCACCCCGAGGAGTTCGCGGACGCCTTCGCCCGTGCCTGGTACAAGCTGACCCACCGCGACCTGGGCCCCAAGTCGCTCTACCTGGGCCCGGAGGTCCCGGCGGAGACCCTGCTGTGGCAGGACCCGCTGCCGCAGGCCGAGGGCGAGCCGCTGACCGCCGAGGACGTCACGACGCTCAAGGCGAAGCTGCTCGACTCCGGTCTGTCCGTCTCCGACCTGGTCTTCACCGCCTGGGCGTCCGCCTCGACGTACCGTGGCAGCGACAAGCGCGGCGGTGCCAACGGCGCCCGTATCCGCCTGGCGCCGCAGTCCGCGTGGGAGGCCAACGACCCCGAGCGCCTCGCCTCGGTCCTGGGCGTGCTGGAGAGCGTGCAGCGGGAGTTCAACACCGGTGCCCGCAAGGTCTCGCTGGCCGACCTGATCGTGCTGGGCGGCACCGCCGCGGTCGAGAAGGCCGCCCGCGACGCCGGTCACGCCGTGGAGGTGCCGTTCACCCCGGGCCGCGTCGACGCGACCGAGGAGCACACCGACGCCGAGTCGTTCGCCGCGCTGGAGCCGACCGCCGACGGCTTCCGCAACTACCTGGGCAAGGGCAGCCGCCTGCCGGCCGAGTACCTGCTCATCGACCGGGCCAACCTGCTCACGCTGTCCGCTCCCGAGACGACCGTCCTCGTCGGCGGCCTGCGTGTCCTGGGCGCGAACGCCGGGCAGTCCAAGGCCGGTGTGCTCACCACCACGCCGGGGGTCCTGACGAACGACTTCTTCGTCAACCTCCTCGACCTGGACACCACGTGGCGTCCGGTCGCGGGCGACGCGAACGCCTTCGAGGCCGTCGACTCCTCGGGCGCGGTCGTGTGGACCGGTACCCGCGCCGACCTGGTCTTCGGCTCCAACTCCGAACTGCGGGCGCTCGCCGAGGTGTACGCGAGCGACGACGCCAAGGAGAAGTTCGTGCGCGACTTCGTCGCCGCGTGGACCAAGGTCATGGACCTCGACCGGTTCGACGTCGCCTGATCCCCGCGCCTCCCCGCGCCGACGACCACCGGCCCGCTCCTCCCGCCCACCGAGGCGGGGGAGCGGGCCGGTGGCGTCCGCGTCAGTCTTCGGTGCGGCGTCCCCAACAGGTGATCAGGGGCGCCGTGGTGACGTCGAGGTCCTCACCGGCCAGCGCGGCCAGATGCTCGTCGACCTCCGCGTCCGTGGCCGCCCCGGCACCGACCAACTGCCCGCGCACCTGCCGTACGGTGGCCGCCTCCAGCTCCCGGCAGGCCGCCGAGGTGAGCGGGAAGTAGCCCTCGGCCGCCACGTCCCGCAGCCCTGCCGCGCGCAGCAGGCGCGGCAGGGACCGGCCGAACGCCAGGTCCGCGCCCCGCTCGGCGAGCAACGCGCGAAAGCCCCGGCGGATGCGTTCGGCCCGCTCCTCGGCGAGGGAGCCGCCCGCCGGGCAGGCCAGCGGCTGAAGCGCCGGATCGGCGTCCTCCACGACCAGCCAGCCGCCCGGCCGCAGTGCCGAGGCGAGCCGCCGCAGGACCTCGGCCCGGTCCGGCAGGTGCACCAGCACGAGCCGCGCGTGCACCAGGTCGAGGCCGGTGGCCGGGGGATCGTCCCGGGTCACGTCGTGCCGCAGCACCTCAGTGGTGTCCGACGCGAGACCGGTCAGCCACGAGGTGTCGAGGTCCGTCGCCCAGACCCGCCCGGCCGGCCCGACACGCTCCGCCAGCCCGGCGGGCACCGACGAGCCACCCGCGCCCACCTCCCAGCAGCGCCAGCCGGATCCGAGCCCGAGACGGTCGAGGTGGACGAACGTCCACGGGTCGAACAGCTCGGCGAACGCGTCGAAACGCCGCCCCGCCTCCCGCTGCCGGTTGTCGAGCAGGTAGCCGTCCTGTGATCCCATGGGGCCATCCTCGCACCCGTGCCCCACCGTCCCTGGTCAGGGGCGTTCGGCCGTCCGCGGCCAGAGGCGGGCCGACCGGACTCGGCCGGGCGGCCCGCGATCCGTGCCGTCAGCGGACCTGCTCCGTCGGTCGCAGCAGGATCTCGTTGACGGCCGCGTGCCGGGGCTGGGTCACCATGAAGACGACGGCGGTGGCCACGTCCTCGGGCCGCAACAGCCCGTATCCGGTGGGGTTCCGGGCGTCCGGCGCGTACTCCTGGCCGCTGGTCGTCAGCTCGGTCACCACGACGCCGGGCTCCACCAGGCCCGCGCGCACGTGGCGTTCGGCGAGCTCCTGCCGAAGGGCCTCGGTGAACGCGCTCACGGCGTGCTTCGTGGCCGCGTAGACGTTGCTCTGCGGGGTGGGGATCCTGCGCCCGGCCACCGAACTGATGGTGACGAGGTCGGCCACACCTCGTTCACCGGAGGCGGCCCGCGTCAGGTGCGGCAGCGCGGCATGCGTGGTGTTGAGGACGCCGTTCACGTTGACCTCGACCGTGCTGTGCCAGTCGGTGAGGTCGGCTTCGAGGGCCGGTGACCAGGTGCCGCTGCCCGCGTTGTTGACCAGGATGTCGATGCCGCCGTGGTCCCCGGCGGCCGACTCGATCGCGGCGCGCACGGCGTCGGCGTCGGTGACGTCCACCGCGTACGGGTGCGCACGGCCGCCGTCCCGCGCGTTGATCGCCTCGGCCAGTTCGGTGAGCCGGTCGCGGCGGCGGGCGAAGAGGGCGACGGTGGCGCCCTGCGCGGCCAGCGCCTCGGCGACCGCGGTGCCGATGCCGCTGGAGGCTCCGGTGACGACGGCTGTGGTGTTCTTCAGCACGGGTGCGGGTGTCCAATCCTCGGGGTCCTCGGGGTTCACTCGGATGTTCTCGGGAGCGGTTGGTTCCGTTCCCGCGGGCACCCCGGGCCATGCGCTCGCCGCCGCGTTCGATCCATAGCTCGATCGAGTGAATCCGCGAGCGGTGGTCCGACCGTGGCAGGGCCTCGGGGGTGCGGTCGGATGGGTCCGATCCGGCTGAAGCGCCCTCCTGGAGCCGAGACGGTCTGCCGGAGTTTGACAACGTTTGCCTTACTCTCATAGGAAACGCACAGACCGGGACGGGGCCTGCCGCGGGGGTGACGGCACACCGGTCAGCGACCGAGGGGGAACGGGATGGGACTGCGCATCCGCCTGTCCGACGCCGACGTGCGGAGGGTCGGGCTGGCGGGGGAGCCGGACGTGCTCTGGGAAGCCCTGCTCGCCGCACACATGACGCAGTGCCAGGACGGCGTCCCGGTCTTCGGACGATGGCGCCGGCAGGCCCGCCGGAGGCTGCGGGCCCCCATGCGCCGATTACTGGACCTCGCGCCCCCGCGCGGCTACTCGCCCGACTTCCTGACCCCCTCCGGCACGGGAGCCGACCTGTCGGCCGGGCTCGAGGCGGTCCGCCGGGTCCCGCACGACCGGCTGCGCGACGAACTGGCAGTGCTCGCCGCGGCACGGCCCGCCTCGCCGTGGACCGTGGAACTCGCCACCGGGTCGAGCGCCGCCGTCACACGGCTCGCCGAGGGCATGGAGGCCCTGTACCGCGAACTCGTCGCACCCCACGAAGCGCACGTCCGCGCCCAGTTGGCGGCCGACCGGGCCGTACGGGTCGAAGCGGTGCTGCGCGGAGGCGTGGACCGCCTGCTGTCCACCCTGCACCCTTCCGTGGAGTGGCGGCCACCGGTCCTCGAGGTCCACGGCCTGCCGTCAGGGCCGGAACGCCGACTCGACGGGCGGGGGTTGCTCCTCGTCCCGGCCTTCTTCTGCTGGCAACGGGCCACGCTGCTCCAGGACGCGCGGCTGCCACCGGTGCTCGTCTACCCGATCCGGCACGATCCGCGGTGGCAACTCGCCTGTGGGGAGGAGGACACGGCGACGCACTCCAGGTTGTCGGCGCTCATGGGCCGCACCCGGGCGGCGGTCCTCGAGGCAACGGCGGACGGGATGGTGACGACCGGTCAGGTGGCGCGGCGGGTCGGATCCTCGGAACCGAACGTCAGCGAGCACCTGCGCACCCTGCGCGAGGCCGAACTCGTGGTCAGCTTCCGGGACGGCGGCACGGTCCGCCACTCGTTGAGCAGGCTGGGATGCGCATTGCTGGACGGCAGGCCCGCCGGGCTGTGATCGGGCGCGCTCGGGTCAGCCGTCAACCACCGTGCTCAGCTGGCGACTTCGGTCACCGCCGAATTCCTTGTGGGGCCGGTGCGGCGCGCGAGAGCCTGTTTCCGACCACACCGGCCGGGACCGGCCGGGACCGATGCGGACCGGGCTGGACCGGTCGGCGTGGTCCGCGGTCGCGTACCGCGTCGTACGGCGGTCGCACGTCGCGGCCGCCACCACCACACGGGGGATTCATGCGACACCACACCTTGCGACGACACGTGAGCCCGGATCGGCTCGTGAGGCCGGATCGGGTCGTGAGCGCGCGTCGGCTCGCGACCGGAACGGCGGCCGCGCTGTCCGCGTTCACCTTGGCCCTGGCGGTGCCGTCCGCCGCGCACGCCGTATCGCGCGGTACGGTGCCCGAACGCGCCGCGGACAGCGGCTGCGGAGTGCTGGCGCCCGGCGCGTCGGCCGCCGCGCAGGCCGCCGTGCGGGCCGTCTGCTCGCAGATCGGCGTCTGGTACACCTGGGGTGGCGGCCACGGCGCGACGCCCGGACCGACCTACGGCTACTACGACGGCAGCGACCCGGCGAGCAAGGACGACGGCAGCCGCTACGGGTTCGACTGCTCCGGGCTCACCCGGTACGCGTACTACCAGGCGACCGGCCGCGACATCCTGGACGGCACCGCGAGCGACCAGTACCACAGTTCGCTGGCGGCGCAGCGGTTCAGCGCCGCGCAGGGCGACGGGCCGCTGCTCCCCGGCGACCTGATGTTCTGGGGCAGCGGCTACATCCACCACGTCGCGATGTACATCGGCGCCGGGCAGATGGTCGAGGCCTACGAGTCCGGTACGCACATCCGCCGAACGGCGGTCCGCACCGGCGGCGACTACGCGGGAGCGATCCGGCTGGCCGCCACCCCGGGCAACCCCACCCCGCCCCCGGCGGGCGGCGGCAGCGTCTTCCAGACCTGGGGCACGGACGTGCGCACCCACAGCTCCCCGTCGACGACCTCCGGCGTGGTGAACACCTTCAGCGGTCCCACCCAGGTCGGTGTGGTCTGCCAGGAACACGCCCAGTCGGTCACGGCCGAGGGCTACACGAACGACGCGTGGTCCAAGCTCACCAACGGCTCGTGGATGACGAACATCTACATCAAGGGCCCGGCCTGGCTGCCCGGTGTGGCCGACTGCGGCGGCTCCCCGGCACCTGGAGGCGGCATCTCCGAGTCCACCTGGGGCACCGACGTGCGCACCCACACCGCGCCGAGCCTCGACGCCTCGGTCGCCGACCTGTTCCCGCAGCCCACCCGGATCGGCGTGGTGTGCCAGAAGCACGCGCAGTCCGTGTCGGCGGAGGGCTACACGAACGACGCGTGGTCCAAGCTCACGGACGGTTCCTGGATGACCAACATCTACATCAAGGGCGCTGCGTGGCTGGCGGGCGTTCCCACCTGCTGAGCGGCTCGGGACGGCCGGGTTCCTCCGGGGTGACCGAGGCTGTCCTCTCCGCTCTTGGCACCAACTCGCTTACGGAGAAGGAGAAGTGTCATGTCCCTCCCCTTTCGGGGGCGCCGGGCGGGCCGCCGGGCGTCCGCCGCTCTGGCCGCCTGTATGACAGCCGGTCTCGTCGTGGCGGCGGCCCCGGCGCCGTCGAGCGCCGCGGCTGCTTTGGCCCCGTCCAACGCGGTGGCCGCTTCGGGCGCGGCGGGCGCGGCCCGGCCGGTCGCCGCGGCGTACCGGTCGCCGTCCGCCGCACGCCCGGCGGACGGCCACGGCCCCGGAACGTACGAGGTGTGGGCGACCGACGTCAACGTCCGCGACCCCGTAGACGAAGCACATGAACTGGCCTGCGACTCCTCGCCTTCGACCACCAACTGCGGTGCCGTGGTCGCCACGCTGAGCAGCCCCGAGACCGTCTACGTCGCCTGCCAGCAGCCCGGCGAGACGATCGGCGGCAACCCGTACTGGCTCAGCGTCAGGGTCGGCGCCGAACTGTGGGGCTGGATGGCCGGTTACTACGTCAAGAACCACACCGACTCGATCGACGGCCTGCCGCGGTGCTCCTGATCCGGGCCGACCGGACCGCTTCCGCCCGCCGTGCGTTCGACCATGACTCATCTCTGCCGACACTCGAAGAAAGGCCAGCTCCATGACGATCCGCAAGAGCAGGAAGTCCCTCGGCGCCGCTTTCGCCGCGACCGTCCTCGCGGCCTCCCTCGGTGTGGCCGCGGCCCCCTCCGCGCAGGCCGCCGTCGCGGCCCGGCCGCAGGCGCTGAGCGGTGACTTCACGGCCACCGGAGTGCGCATTCACACCGACTCGTACAGCGGAGCCCCGGCCCTCGGCGAGGGCAACCCGGGCGACGGACTCACCTTCTGGCAGGCGACCGAGGGCGAGTACAACCCGGCGTGCGGCAACGACCAGTGGGCCCAGATCACCGACCACCGCACGCACGTGAAGGGGTGGGTCTCCGTCTGCTACATCCACGTCAACGGCTGACCCGCCTTCTCCGCGCCACCCTCGACCCGCTGGCGTGGCCGTCGCCGGATGCCGCACCCCCACGCGGCATCCGGCGACACGACTCGTCAGCGGTGAGCGGTCAGCGGTCAGCTTGCGCCGTCGGCCGTCGGCCGTCGGCCGTCAGCGGTCAGTGCCGTGCGGGTCGCGCCTTCTTGGCCGACTGGACGGTCCACACCATCAGCAGTCCGTAGACGACGAGCATGAGCGTCTGGGAGGCGTTGGCCGCAGCCCCGATCGGCAGCAGATAGATGGCCGCGATGCGCGCAGCCGCGTCGACCAGCAGGCCGACACCCCACACCAGCGAGGTGCGGTACCAGCGAGCACGCATCGTGCCGGTGTTCGCGGCGGCCTGGAACTGCTCGTAGCGAGCCCCACCCGCGGAACGGGCCACGCGTTGCGCGGCGTAGTAGGCGAGCGGGCGGCCGATGACGCAACTGCCCACCAGCACGAGGCCCGCCGCGCACGACATCGCGGAGTCCTTGGCGAGGACGAACCGGGGGTCCCCGGTAATGAAGCTCAGCGCCAGCCCGGCCCCGAAGACGGCGAGCAGGAAGACCGCGAACGGATCGAGCCTCCGCTGCCGCACCGCCACCCACACCACACGCAGGCCGGAGACGACGGTGCCCGTGAGCAGGGCGGCGTAGCTGCTCGCCCCGAGCAGTTCGGCGACGAAGTAGGCGATCACCGGGAGACCGATGTCGTAGAGGAACATGGTGATCAGGGCGCGCGGGACCGGGCCGCCGCGTTCTTCGTCCAACGGCTTTCCGGGCACGGGCCCCGAACCGGCCGAATTCCTGGGACCGAAAGAGTGCGATGGCATGGCGGGAACTCCCCATCAGTGAATGGCAGGTACGCGGCAGGTGATCCAAGTGCGGGCCCGGAAAGGTGAATTTGGCCTCCCCCAGGCGGCGGTCCGGAATGCCGGAGTGGATTCCCCGTCGCGATTCGCCTTTCACGCTAGGGCGGTAGTCGAACGCGGTCATGCGGCGGCTGCCGTAGATCCGGGTGGAGAAGCGTCTCCACCCTGACGCGGCGACGGTCGATGAGCTGAGCACCGGTCCGGACTTCCCGCGGAGCCTCCGCCTGGGCCAACTCGGCTCTCCACCCCGTCCGTAGACGCTCAACTCGGGCCGCCGACCGAGTGTCTCCGCAGGTCACAGCTGTCCTCACACGGTCGGGCTACACCCACGGGTGGAGAGCGATCTCCACCCGGAATACGTTCCTGGGTGCACGACTCCGGCGCCAATTCCCCGTAATTTCCATGGTGTCGAGACGACGCATCGAGTGGAGGCGACGGAGATGAGCGGGCCGGTGGAAATCGTACTGGTCGTGGCGGGGATCGGCTATGTGCTGGCGCGGCGACTGATGGGGGAGCCCGCGCAGGCCAAGCGCATGCTGATCCTGCCCGCGGTGCTGACCGTGATAGGGCTGTCCGACCTGAGCGGGCAGGTGAAGACGCCGCTTTCCCTGCTCTTCCTCGTGGCCACCGCGGGAGTGAGCCTCGCGCTCGGAGCGCTGCGGGGATGGAGCGTGCGCATATCCCAGCAGGACGGGCTCGCCTTCATCCGTTACACGGGGACGACGGTGGCGCTGTGGGTCCTCAATCTGGTGGTCAAGTTCGGCGCGAACCTCGTCCTCGGCGCGGTCGACTCCAAGGACGCCGGCGCGGTCGGCAACAGCCTGCTCTTCACTCTCGGGCTGGGCATACTCGCCGAGGGCGCGGTCGCGCTCTACCGGGCCCTGAGCGCCGATCACCGGGTCATGTGGACCCAGGGCCAGGACGGGGCGCCGCACCGGATGTCCCCGTTCCTCGACACCCTCCAGCACAGTCTGAACGGCCGCGCCGACGTCCCGGAAGGAGAGAGCTGGTCCGGCGAGTGGAACACTCGGTCCCGCACGCTCCGCCGCCAGCGTCGTCGATGAGGATCGGAAACCTAGCGCCATGGCCACGACGGAACAGCGGCCGGATGCCGGCCCGCGCCACTTCCACGACGAGTTGATCCGGCCGTTCCTGGTGGCCGTCGCGGTCGCCGTCACCGCCGTGCAGTGGCCGCACGGGCACATCCTGTACCCGGCGGTGGCGCTGCCGCTCTTCGTCCTCACCACGGTCGCGGCGATCGGAGCGCTGCTGCCGACGGGTTGGATGACGGAGCGTCAGCGAGTGGCCGTGATGGCCGCGTACATGCTGTTCGGTTCGTTGCTGCTGCCGCTCGCCCACCAGACCGCGATGGCCGCGATGTTCCCGTACGTCGCCGCGGCGTCGGCGGGCGGGGTGCTCGCCTCGCGAAAGGCGGCGATCGGCGTGGCGGTCGCGGGCGCCCTCGCCGCCACCGGTGCCACCCAGCTCGTTCTGAGGCTGGCACCCGACGCCCCGCAGTGGTCGTGGTGGGTGACGCTGACCGTGGCACTGCCCGTCTACATCGGGATGTCCAACAGGGACCGCCGGGACGCCCTGCGCAACGCCCAACTCGCCGCGGAGGAGGCGAGGCGCGCCACCGCCTCCGAGGCGCGGGAGGCGGCACTGATCGAACGGGGTCGTATCGCCCGGGAGATCCACGACGTGCTCGGCCACTCGCTGTCCGGTATCGCGCTGCAACTGGACATGGCCGACGCACTGCGCGACAGCGGGCGCGGACAGGACGCCGTCGCGGCCGTCCGCAGGGCCAGGGCGCTGGCCGTCGACAGCATCAACGAGACCCGTCGCGCGGTGCACGCCCTGCGGGAGGACACCCTGCCGCTGCCCGACACCCTGCGTCTGCTCGCCGAGCACGGCGCCGTCGAGTTCACCGTGACCGGTGACCCCGTCGCCGTCGCCGCCGACCAGGCGCACACGATGGTCCGCACGGCGCAGGAGGCGCTCACCAACGCGGCCAAGTACGCCCCGGGCGCACGGCGGGAGATGCGTCTGGCCTTCACCGCCGATCACGTTACGCTGACCGTGCGCAACGGCCCGCCGCCCGAGGAACCGCGCGCCGACCTGGCAGGCGGCACCGGGGTGGGGCTTGTCGGCCTGCGTGAGCGCGCCGCCCTGCTGGGCGGCACCCTCCGGGCGGAGCCGACCCGGGAGGGTGGCTGGACCGTGGAACTGGAGCTGCCCCGATGACCGAGGACCGCACGATCACGCTCGCCGTCGCCGACGACCAAGCCACTGTCCGCGAGGCGCTCGCGGTCATGCTCGGACTGGCCGACGACGTCACCGTGGTGGCCACCGCGAGCGATGGCGCCGAAGCGGTGGAGGCCGTGGAACGTCACCGTCCCGACGTGATCCTGATGGACCTCAACATGCCGGTCATGGGCGGGGTGGAGGCGACCGAACGCATTCACCGCGCGGCCCCCGGCACCACCGTCCTCGTGCTGACCACCTTCGACGACGACGAGTCGATCCTGGCCGCGCTGCGCGCGGGCGCCAGCGGCTACCTGACCAAGGACGCCGACCGGGGCACGATCCTCCAGGCGGTGCGCACCGCCGCCGAAGGGCAGACCGTGCTGGCCCCCGAGGTCCAGCGGCGGCTCCTCGCCCTGGCGACCCGGCCCGCCCCGGCGGCGCCCCGCGAGGAGGAGCGCGTCGCCCTGACCGCGAGGGAACGCGAGATCCTCGGCCTGATCGGTGAGGGGCTGCGCAATCCGGAGATCGCGCGGAGGCTGGTGATCAGCGAGGCGACGGTGAAGACCCACATCAACAACCTGTTCGCCAAGGCCGACCTGCACTCCCGCGCCGACGCGGTCCGGTACGCCCTGCGCCGCCAGGGTTCCTGAGCGCCGTCCTCACCGGGCCACGTCGGCCGGGCACGCCACCGCGACCCGCCGCGGCTGATTGCCGCCACCCGGCCGGCGTCTGAGACGGTGGAGCGATGCACGAGATCGATCAGGCCGCTGCCCGCGAAGCCGAGCACGGCGCCGACCCCGAGCCCGCGCGTGTCCTCGTGGTGGACGACGACCCGGACGTGCGCGCGGCGGTGGAGGACGGGCTGACCATCGAGGGGTACGAGGTCCGGGGCGCCGCCGACGGGCACGCCGCGCTCGCCGAACTGGCCGCGTGGCCGCCGGACGCCATCGTTTTGGACGTGCTCATGCCGGTCCTGGACGGGCTGGCGGTCTGCCGGCGTCTGCGCGCGCTGGGCGACCGGACGCCGGTGCTGGTGCTCACCGCGCTCGACTCGGTGCGGGAGCGGGTGGACGGCCTGGACGCCGGAGCGGACGACTACCTGGTCAAGCCCTTCGCGCTGGACGAACTGCTGGCCCGGGTGCGGGCGCTGCTGCGCAGGTCGTCGGACCGGCCGGACGGGGCCCGGGAGGAACTGGTCTTCGCGGACCTGCGGATGGACCCCCTGACCCGCACCGGCGACCGGGGCGGGCGTGCGCTGGAGTTCACCCGTACCGAGGCCGCCCTGCTGGAGTTGCTGATGCGGCACCCGGGGCGGGTGCTGACCCGTGAGGTGATGGTGGACCGGGTGTGGGGCGGTGACGTCGGGGCGTCGTCCAACTCCCTCGCGGTGTACGTCGGTTACCTGCGCAGGAAGCTGGAGGCCGAGGGCGAACCGCGATTGCTGCACACCGTGCACGGCGTCGGCTACCGTCTGGACCTGCCCCGATGATTCGTACGCGCGGAGCGGGAGCGGACCGGGCCGGGCGCGCCCGGTTCCGCATGCCCCTGCGCACCCGGCTGGCGTGGATCACGTCGGCGACCGTGGCCCTCGTGCTGGTCGGCGCGTGCGCGGCCGCGTTCCTCGTCGTGCGCTACGAACTCACCCGGCAGCTCGACCTGCAACTCACCCGTCAGGCGCACCAGATCATCCGGCAGGGCGGTGACCTGGCTCCGCAGGTGGTGGAGGGCGAGTGCGACTGGCTCGCGGCTCCGGCCTGCGCCCAGGTGGTGCCGGCCGATCCGTCGCGCGACCCGTCGAAGCCGTATCTGCTGCCGGTGACCGGCGAGACCCGCGCCGTGGCGGCGGGCCGTTCACCGGCGGGCTGGACGAACATCACGTTGAGCGGCAGACCCGCCCGCATGCTCACCACCCCCGCCGGACACCGCACCGCCCTCCAGGTCGCCGTGCGGTCCGACGGCGTGCGGGACGCGACACGGCAGGCCGGGGAGCTGATGGTGGCGATCGGCGGCGTGGGCGTGGTGCTCGCGGGCGTGCTCGGATACGGCGCCGCGCGCGCCGGACTGTCGCCGGTGGCGGCCCTGACCGCCGTCGTGGAGCGCATCGCCGCCACCCGGGACGCCCGCCATCGCGTCGAACTGCCGCCGGGGAACGCGGGACGGCGGGACGAGGTGACCCGGCTGGGTGCCGCCTTCACCACCATGCTGGCCGAGTTGGACGCGTCGGTCACGGCCCAGCGCCGCCTGGTCGCCGACGCCTCGCACGAACTGCGCACCCCTCTGACCGCGTTGCGCACCAACGCCGAACTGCTCGCCAGGGCCGACCGCCTCACCTCGGCCCAACGGGACCGCGCGTCGGCCGCGTTGGACCGGCAGGTGCGTGAGGTGGGTCAACTGGTCTCCGACCTGGTCGAGTTGGCCCGGGACGAGGAGCCTCGGCCGTTGGTGGAACGAGTCGTCCCGGCCGCGTTGGCAGGCGAGTGCGTGGCCGTCGCACGCGATCACTGGCCCGGTGTCGAATTCCGGCTCGCCGTCGCCGCCGACGCGGCGGACACGACCGTGCTCGGTGTACCGGCGCGCCTGGTCAGGCTGCTGGGCAATCTGCTCGACAACGCGGCCAAGTTCAGCCCGCCCGGTGGTCGTGTGGAGGTGGCGGTGCGGGTGCCGTCGGAGGCGCCCGACAGCCTCGACGTGGTGGTGCGCGACCACGGGCCGGGGATCGCGCCCGCCGACCTGCCGTACGTCTTCGACCGCTTCTACCGGGCGAGCGCCGCGCGCGCCCTGCCGGGTTCGGGCCTGGGCCTGGCGATGGCCCGCCAGATCGCCCGTGCGCACGGCGCGGACCTCACCGCCGAGACGCCCCCGACCGGCGGCGGGACGCCGGCCGGGGGCCCGGCCGAGGCGGCGGGTGCGGGCGCGTTGTTCCGGCTGCGGTTGCCCACGACCGGCTCCCCGTTCGCGGCCCAGGGGGACGCGGACGACTCCGGCTTCCCGGAAGGGACCGCGTAAGGTGCGGGCGGCGCGAAGCGGTCCGGCGGACCTCTCACATCTCTCTTAGAACGCGTCGGCAGGCTCGTCCGGCATGACATCCATGAACACGACGCGTTCCCATCGCGCGGTCCGTTCGCGCCGTCGGCGCGCGGCGGCGGCACTGGTCGGTGTGGGCGCGGTGACGCTGTCCGGAGTGCTGTGGTCCACCGCTTCCGGCTCACCCGTGTCCTCGGTACGGGTGCACGGCGGCACCGTGGACGTACCGGTGAACGGCGGCACGGCGCAGGTGCGGGTGGACTCGCTGGCCGTCAGCGCGCGGACCTCCGGCACGGCAGGACTGACGCTCTCCGCCCCCGCGGCGGGATCGCTCGGCACGCCAGGGCCGGTGTCGGTGCGCGACGGCTCGGCGCACTGGACGTACCCCGCCAGCGGCCTGAGCGTCACCGCCGGCGCCGAGCAGGGCAGGCTGAAGGTCGACGTGCGCGGCACCAAGGACGGCTCCACGCTGTCCTGGCCGGTCACCGGCACCGACACGGCCGCCTCGCAGGTGCAGATGCCGATCGGTGACGGCCTCGGTGTGCCGGTCGCCGACCACTGGTGGAACACGGCGTCCGACGGGCTGGCGGGCCACACCTACGACATGACCGCGGACCTGAGCATGCCGCTGTGGGGGTACACCCTCGGCCATCGCGGCGTCAGCTACCTGGTGCCCCAACCGGCGGGAACGAAGCTGGGGTTCACCTCGGTGGGCAAGCGGCTGCGGGCGACGGGCGTGCACACCTTCTCCACGCGTGCCGACACCACCGACTACACCGTCACCTTCGCCCTCACCTCCCCGTCACCCGTGGCTCCCGCGCAGGACTACCGCTCCTGGCTGGCCTCGCACGGCGGCCTGGTCACCCTCAAGCAGAAGATCGCGGCCAATCCGAACGTCGCGCGGCTGCTCGGCGCGTTCCACGCCTACACCTGGGGCACCGCGCGCACCGCGCAGGGCGTCCAGCAGATGCGGTCGCTCGGGTTCACCCGCATGTGGCTGGGGTACGACGCGGACGGCGACCCGATGACCGCCGACGCGGTGGCCGCGGCGAAGAAGGCGGGCTACCTGGTCGGGCCCTACGACTCCTGGGCCAACGGGCAGGACCCGAAGACGGCGGACGCGAGCACGTCCGCGTGGCCCTCGCCGGTCTACCCCGACTACTGCGTGCACCAGGCCGACGGTTCGGTGCTCGCCGGATTCCACGACCGGGGCTGCTATCTCAGTTCCCAGGCGTTCGCCCAGAGCGAGTCCAAGGACCACTTCCTCGCGCAGCGCACGCGGCAGATGACGGCCAACGGCGCCGACAGCTACTTCCTCGACGTGGACGCGGCCGGTGAGCTGTACGACGACTACAGCCCCGCGCATCCCATGAACCAGCGGCAGGACGAGGCGAACCGGCTGGCCCGGATGGGCACTCTGTCCGGCAAGGACAAGCTCGTCCTGGGCTCGGAGAGCGCGGGCAGCTGGGCGAGCCCGGTCATCGACTTCAGCCACGGTTCCGAGACGCCGGTCGCGGACGGCCTGTGGCCGCTGGAGAAGGACAAGGCCACTTTCGGCGGGTACGCGCCGCAGGGGGCGCCGGCGGTCTACTTCAAGCCCGTCACCCTCTCCGCGGACCTGACCAAGGCCATGTTCGACCCGGCCTACCGGATTCCGCTCTACGAGACCGCGTTGCACGACTCCCAGGTCAACCTGGACCGCTGGGAGCTGTCGTACACCAAGTTCCCGGCACTGGAGAAGACCCGCGCGCTGCTCGCGGTGCTCTACGACACGCCGCTCAACCTGGTGCTCGACGGGCCGACGCTCACCTCGCAGGGCAAGCAACTCGCCGCGCTCCAGCGGTACTTCGCGCCTCTGCACGAGGCCGCGGCCACGGAGCCGATGACCGCCTTCCGGCGCGTCACCTCCGACGGCTCGGTGCAGCAGTCCGTCTTCGGCAACGGAACGCTCCGCGTCACCGCCAACTTCGGCAGCAAGCCCTACGGTTCCCTCCCCGCAGGCTGCGTCGACGCCACCCTGCGCACCGACCACCACACCCGCAGGCTCTGCCCCGGAACGCTCTGACGCCCCCACCGGCCAACTCGATCGGCGACCCGCCTCTTCTACGGGGCGGGCCGCCGAAGCGCGCCGAGGACGCCGCCGTCGCTTCGCAACGGCATCTGTAAAGCAGGCTTGACATGTCGAGGGGGTGACAAGCATGCTTTACATGTGAGAAACAGGGTCAGAGAACTGCGTTCGGCGCGCGGACTGTCGCAGGGGCAGCTGGGAGTCGCCCTCGGAGTCTCCCGGCAGACGGTCAACGCCATAGAGACCGAGCGGTACACGCCCTCACTGCCGCTCGCTTTCGCCCTGGGCAGGTTCTTCGAGGTCAGGATTGAGGAGATGTTCCATGTCGATGACGACTCGCGGGATGGCTGACAAGGCGGTGGCCCCGCGCGCGATACCACTGTTCTTCCTGGGCGTCGGTGTCGTCTGCCTGGTGGCCGCCACGGTCGGCGGCCGTCCCGTGCTGGGGCTGGTGATGCTCGGAGCCATGGCGGTCTGCGGTCTGGCCCTGGCCCTGCTGGGTCGCCGTAGCGAAACCTACCGAGGAGTGACCGGGGAGACCGACGAACGCTTCGCCCTGATGGGCCGCTCCGCGTGGGCGACGACAGGGGTCGTGCTGACCGTGGCGAACCTCGGCGGCCTCACCGGTGAGCTCGTCGCCGGGCGGAGCGGCTCGCCCTTCTCCTGGCTGATGGGACTCGCGGCCGTCAGCTACGTCTCCTGCGTGGGGGTGCTGCGTCAGCGGATGTGAGACAGGGATCGGCTTCCGGGGGGGGCGAGCTTGGGTCGTGGTCGAGGGTGCTGCTGCGCCCTCCCCCCTGGCACGACCTTTTCGTGGGGAATGTTGTCGTGGCTATGGCGTTGCGTCATGGGGCTGTAACAGGCGCTGACGTGGGGGAGCGGGGTGTGTCACTGTCTGGGTGCGGCTCCGGTGATCTTGAGCGTGCCGGGGTGACGCCGTTCCACCGCCTCTCCGGAAGCGGAAGTCTCGACAGTGGGAGAAGTGCATCATGCGTTCCAGGACCGCCCGTTGGAGCCTGTCGGCCGCCGTGCTCGTCGTCGCGGGGATGACGCTGAGCGCGTGCGGGCCCGACTCCTCGGACGCCGGCTCCTCCGCTTCGTCCTCCAGCGCGTCCACCGGCAGCCAGTCCACCGGCGGTGGCCAGGCCGCCACCACCGGTGGGAGCGGTTCGGGCGGGTCGTCGTCGGGTACGGGGGGTTCGACGGGAAGCGGGGCGAGTGCGGGGGGCGGCTCGGGGACGGGCGGGGGCTCGGCGGCGGGGGCCGCCTGTCGGACCTCGAACCTCTCCTTCAGCAGCTCCGGCGGCATGGCCGAGGGCGAGGTGCTGGTCAACCTCAAGAACGTCGGCTCCACCACCTGCTCCCTGCACGGCTTCCCCGGCGTCGACCTCAAGGGCCACGACGGCACGGACAGCGTGACCCGCAGCACCATGAAGGCGCCCACGATCACGCTGGCGCCCGGCCGGACGACCGACTTCACCCTGCACTACCCGCCGAACAACACCGGCGGCTCCGGGGTGACCTTCACCACCGCCGTCGTGACCCCGCCCAACGAGACGCACTCGCACACCATGCCTCTCGGCATCAACGTCCCCGTGACCGACGGTTCCGGCCCCGGCATCACCGTGGACCCGGTGGGCGCGGGCAAGTAGCCCGCCCCCGCGGCGGCCCGCAGGATTACGCAAGCAGCTTGCAGCGCATGCGTTATTCTTGCGGGCATGACGCGACGACTTGCCGAGGTGGCGCGGAAGGTCGGGGTCAGCGAGGCGACCGTCAGCCGGGTCCTCAACGGCAAGCCCGGTGTCTCCGACTCCACCCGCGCCGCCGTGCTCACCGCCCTGGACGTGCTGGGGTACGAGCGCCCCAGCCAACTGCGCGGTGAGCGCGCCCGGTTGGTCGGCCTGGTGCTGCCCGAGCTACAGAACCCGATCTTCCCCGCTTTCGCCGAAGTGGTCGGCGGCGCCCTCGCGTTGCGCGGGCTGACACCGGTCCTGTGCACGCAGACCACCGGTGGCGTCTCCGAGGCGGACTACGTCTCGCTCCTGCTCCAGCAGCACGTCTCCGGTGTGGTCTTCGCCGGCGGCTTCTACGCCCAGGCCGACGCCCCGCACGACCACTACCGGCTGCTGGCCGAACGCAACCTCCCCGTGGTGCTGATCAACGCGGCCATAGAGCACCTGGGATTCCCGCAGGTCTCCTGCGACGACGCGGTCGCCGTCGAGCAGGCGTGGCGTCACCTCGTCTCGCTCGGCCACGAACGCATCGGCCTGGTGCTCGGCCCGCTCGACCACGTCCCGTCGAGCCGCAAGCTGGCCGCCGCCCACGAGGTGGCGAAGGCGTCCGGGCTCGAACTGCCGGACGAGCGGGTGGAGCACGCGATGTTCTCCCAGGCGGGCGGGCAGGCCGCCGCGGGACGGCTGCTGGAGCGCGGGGTGACCGGCGTCATCTGCGCGAGCGACGTGCTGGCCCTCGGTGTGGTGCGCGGTGTACGCAGGCGCGGCCTGCGGGTGCCGCAGGACGTCTCGGTGGTCGGTTACGACGACTCCGCCTTCATGAACTGCGCCGATCCGCCGCTCACCACGGTGCGCCAGCCGATCGAGGCGATGGGCCGGGCGGCCGTGCAACTGCTGACCGCCCGGATCGACGGCAAGCACGTCCCCGCCGACGAACTGCTCTTCGAACCGGAGCTGGTGGTCCGGGGCTCCACCGCTCCGGTGCGCTGAACGCATGCGCCTGTGGCGTCGAGGGCTGCGCGAACAAGTCCTCGACGCCACGACGTTGACGTCGCGTCAGCCCCGTCAGGTGGATGACGTGCCGTCAATTCCCCTACGGCTCACTGCGCGTACGCCTCGAACTCCGACAGCTGGCCCGCGGGCCACCCGGTGTTCCCGGTGAACGTCAGCCGCAGGTAGCGGGTGCTGGTGCCCGCCGGCAGGGTCACCGTCGCGGTGTTCCCGCTCGCCGGGTCGAACGTGTACCCCTTCGAGCCCACCAGCGTGGAGTAGGCGGAGCCGTCGGTGCTGCCGAGCACGGAGAGGGTCTGTGTCCGCGTGCCCCACGCGTTGCTGGGCGGAAGCTTGAGCACCAGCCGCCCCACCGCCTGCGTCGAGCCCAGGTCCACGGTGAAGGACTGCGGGAAGGCGTTGTCGGTGCTCTCCCAGTAGGTGTTGGCGTCGCCGTCCACCGCGTTCGACGCCACGTAGACGTCCTGGTGGCCGGTGTCGGAGACGGGACGGTGCAGGGCGAGGTTGCCGGTGCCGGGCGTGCCACCGCCGCCGGGGTTGCCGCCGTTCGGGGTGGGCCAGGTCGAGCAGTCGTTCCAGACGCTGCTCCAGCCGGAGTTGCCGCCGCCGTCGGTCACGGCGAACGTGCCGCTGCCCGACGGGTACGGGCAGTTGTAGACGCCTGCCGCGCCGACGCCGGTCGCGGTGACGTTCGAGAAGGTCGCCGAACCTTGCGTCTCGTTCTGCACGACCACCGTGCCGGTGTTCGTCACCGACGCGCCGTTCACCGTGACGTTGGTGATCGGGTAGCCGTGGCCGCCGCCGGAGACGAACTCGAAGGCGCTGTACGGGCTGTCCTTGATCACGGTGTCGGTGATGTTGACGGGGTTGGAGATCGCGTAGTCGTAGGAGTCGACGCGCAGCGCGCCCATCGGGTGGTTCCAGTTGGGATTCATCGCGCCGCCGCGTTCGATGGTGTTGTCGGCGACGGTGATGGTGCCCGACAGCGGGTTGAACGGTTGCAGGAACGCCTGGTTGGAGATGGCGATGCCGCTGCCGAGCGCGTTGGTGTCGGCCACGTAGTTGCCCTGGACGGTGAGGTCCTTGCCGCCGTACAGGGCGATGCCGTTGGCCAGGTTGGGCTGGACGACGGTGTTGTCGACGAACGAGTCGTCGGTGTCAGGCGCGTACAGCGACCACATCGCCAGGCCGTCGTCGCCCGTGTTGCGGATGTAGTTGTCCTTGATCACCGCACCGGTCGCGGTGCCGTTGATGTTGATGCCGTCGGCCGTGGTGTCCAGGATGCGGTTGCCGGTGACCTGGAGGTCGGTGTTGGTGCCCTCCAGCCACAGGCCGACCTTCTCGTGCTGGATCCACAGGCCGGAGACGACCGAGCCCGAACCGAGGCTGCCGTTGACGAAGTTGTCCGGCGAGCTGTCGTTCCGGGTGGTCACCTCGCCGATGGCGGCGAAGTTCTCCAGCTTCACGTCGCCCTGCGCGCCGGACATGTCGATCAGGTGGGTGCCGTGCAGTTCGGAGTACCAGTCGCCCGCGCCGATCAGGGTGATGCCGTCGACCGGCAAGGGGGAGGTGATGGTGAAGACGCCCTGGGGGATCCACACCTCCTTGCCCTGCGAACGCGCCGCCGAGATGGCCTGGTCGAAGGCGTTGGTGGAGTCGCCCTGGCCGCTGGGGTCGGCGCCGTAGTCGGTCACCGACAGGGCGTTCGACGGCTGCGCGGCGGGCGCGGCCACCTGCTCGAAGTCGGCGAGGTCGATGGTGAACGGGCCGCCGGTGCTGTCGGAGTCGACCTGCAACCTCACCTTCGCACCGGCTTGGAGGTTCTGCCCGAGCAGCATCCGCGCGTCGTCGAAGAAATGGTGGGTCTTGGAGCCGCCGATGTTGGGCGTGCTGATGTAGGAGTACTTCGAGGTGACCGGCAACGTCTTGGAGATGCGCGTGCCGTTGACGTACACGGCGAGCGAACCGCTGCTGCCCTGCGGCAGGTTGTACGAGACGTCGACCGCGTTCGCCGGTGCGGTGAGGGTGAACTCCACGTACTGGCCCTGGCCGCTGAGCTGCACCGCCTTGCGGCCGGACGCCTCCGAGGCGACGGTGCCCTGCGTGTAGTCCGGGCCGATGACCGTGCCGTTGGTGGCCGCGTTCTCCGCCTCGTACTCGGTGAACGGGACGCTCGCGCCCTGGCCGCCGGTGACCGCCGCGGGGCGGGCTGCGGCAGGCTTCGCGTGGTGTCCGGATCCGGCGGCGTGGGCGGGGGAGGCGAGCGCGACCGCCGTCGCGCAGACGGCCGCCGCCGCGACCAGCCGGGCGATGACCGGTCGGCGTGGGGGGTGATGGGTCTTCCTGCGGTGTGTGTCCATGCCCTGTGCTGCACCTTCTTCACGTCTCGGCGGGGGCGTCGTGCGGGGCGCCCGCGCGTCGGCCGCACGGCGTGCGGTGGGGGAGGAGCGTGCACACCATAGGAGCGCCCTTCGCAAGCAAGCAAGATGCTGTACGCAAATTGCGCGGTGGATCAACGCAACTTCTTGCGTAAGCCTTTTGGTTTCTGTACGTTCAACGCCACTCAGTGGAAGGGGCGACCCATGACAAGACCTCGTACGACGAGACGGCGCAGCCGTGCGCTGGTGGCCGCGGTGGTGGTCGCCGGTCTCGGACTGACCGGCGTCGCGTGCTCCGGCGGATCCGGTGGTTCGAGCGGGGCGGGCGCCGCACCGGCCGACGCGTCGTCGCCGCTCGACCCGAAGGCCAAGGTCACGATCACCATCGACTGCATGCCACCGGCCACCAAGAAGCCGGAGCTGAAGGAGTGGAACGAGGACGTCGCCGCGTTCCACAAGCTCTACCCGAACGTCACCGTGGAAGGTAAGTCCACGACCGGGCAGTGCGAGGACCCCGCCACGTTCGCCGCCCAGCTCAAGGGCGGCACCGAACCGGACGTCTTCTACAGCTACTTCACCGACCTCCCGCAGGTGCTCGACGCCGGACAGGCCGCCGACATCACCCCGTACGTCACCCAGCGCACGGTGCCCACCCTCGGCGACATCGCCCCCGACGTGCTCGACGTGGAGAAGGACAGCGGCAGGCTCTACGGGCTGCCCGCCAGCGACTACACCATGGGCATCCTGATCAACCGCAAGCTGTTCAAGGAAGCCGGCCTCGACCCGGACCGGCCCCCCGCCACCTGGGGCCAGGTGCGCGCCGACGCCAAGGCCATCGCCGCCCTCGGCCACGGCATCGCCGGATACGGCGACTACAGCGCGGGCAACAACGGCGGATGGCACTTCACGGCCGAGATGGACGGCCTCGGCGCAAGCGTCGTCAACGCGGCAGGCACCAAGGCGACCTTCGACGACGCCCAGGGCCAGCAGATCCTCGACACACTGCACGCCATGCGCTGGGACGACGACAGCATGGGCCAGACGCAACTGCTCAAGTGGGGCGACCTGCAAAAGCAGATGGTGGCGGGCAAACTCGGCATGTTCGTCGCGGCACCCGACGACATCACGTACATGGTGGAGACCCTCGGCGGCCACTACGAGGACTACGGCATGGGCCCGATGCCCGGTGGCAAGGGCACACTGCTCGGCGGCGACGCCTACCTGTTCAAGAAGTCCGACACCCCGGACCAGATCAAGGCGGGCATCGCCTGGCTGGACTTCAAGTTCCTCAAGGAGGGACAGGGCCAGTTCGACTACGCCCGCACCAAGGCCGACGGACTGCCCGTCGGACTGCCCCAGCCGGAGTTCTACACCGGTGCCACCAAGGCCACCGACGACCGGCTCAAGGCCGCCAGCGCCACCATGCCCGTCGCCAACTTCGCCGCCTTCACCGCACACCCGCTGCCCGGCCACGCGGAACCGCCCAACGCCCAGGAGATCTACAAGGTGCTGGACAACGCCATGTCGGGCGTGCTGACCGACCGTTCGGCGAACGTGGACAAGCTGCTGTCCACCGCCGCGTCCCAGGTCGACGAGGTCCTGGCCAACAGCCAGTAGGGGAACGGAGGATCACCATGCCGGCACTCGTCGTCCCCGGCGGCCAGGACAGCCGCACCGGGACCCGGACCACCGGGCCACCACCGCGCCCTGACGGCCCGTCACGCAAGGCGGCTCTCGAGCGGTCGGTGCGCCGTAACCTGACCGCGCACGGCTTCCTCGTCGGCGCCGTGCTGTGCTTCGGGTTCTTCTCCTGGTACCCGATGGTCCGCGAGGTGATCCTCGCCTTCCAGCGCACCCACCGCGGGCGCACCACCTGGGCCGGTTGGCACAACCTCCAGCAGATCGTGCACGATCCCGCGTTCTGGCAGGCGTGGCGCAACACGGTCGAGTACACGGGCCTCGCGCTGCTGCTCGGCTTCGTCGTGCCGTTCCTCGTCGCCGTGCTGCTCAACGAGTTCCGGCACGGCCGGAGTTACCTGCGAGTGCTGGTCTACCTGCCGGTGATGCTGCCGCCGGTCGCCTCCGTGCTGCTGTTCAAGTACTTCTACGACCCGGGCTACGGCCTGTTCGACCACATCCTGCGCACCCTGCACCTGCCCACCTCGCAGTGGCTCCAGTCGACCGGCACCGCGCTGCTGTCCGTGGTCATCGCCTCCACGTGGATGAACATGGGCAGCGCCACCCTGATCTACCTGGCCGCGCTCCAGGGCATCCCCGGCGAGCTGTACGAGGCGGCCGAGCTGGACGGCGCCGGACTGCTGCGCCGGATCTGGCACGTCACCGTCCCGCAGACCCGGCTGATCCTGTCGCTGATGCTGCTCATGCAGATCATCGCCACGATGCAGGTGTTCACCGAACCCTTCCTGCTCACCGGCGGCGCCGGACCGCAGGGCTCCACCACCACCGTCGTCTACCTCATGTACCAGTACGCCTTCAACTTCGACAACTACGGGGCCGCCGCGGCCCTCGGCCTCGTGCTGCTCGTCGTGCTCGCCCTCTTCTCCGCGGTGTACGTACGACTCAGCCGCGACGGCCGGGACCAGGACTAGGACACCATGGCCACGACCTCCGACAGCCGGACCCGCACCCTGATCTCCCCGGTCCAGCTCGCCCGCCCGCGCGGCAAGGCGCTGTACTGGACCCTCTTCGTCCTGGTGACCGCCGTCTTCACGCTGGTCTTCCTCGGCCCCCTCTACTGGATGGTCACCGGCGGCCTGAAGACCACCCACGAGATCATCCAGGACCCGCCCACCCTCTACCCGCACCAGCCGCACCCCGCCACCTACGCCAAGGCGTGGAGCGACCTCGACCTGGCCCGACTGCTGGTCAACACCCTCTGGTACGCGTTCGGCGCGCTCGCCTTCCAGCTCGTGCTGGACGTCGCCGCCGCCTACTCGCTCTCGAAACTGCGCCCGGTGCTGGGCAACGTGGTGCTCGGGCTGATGCTGGCGACGCTGATGATCCCGGCCACCGTGCTCGTCGTACCGCAGTACCTGACCGTGCTCGACCTGCCGCTGCTCCACCTCAACCTGCTCGACACACCCTGGGCGATCTGGCTGCCCTCGGTCACCAACGCCTTCACCATCTTCCTGCTCAAGCGGTTCTTCGACTCCATCCCCACCGAACTGCTGGACGCCGCCGCGATCGACGGCGCCTCGCCGCTGCGTACCCTGCGCTCGGTCGTGCTGCCGATCTCCCGCCCGGTACTCGGCGTCGTGTCCATCTTCGCCGTGGTCAACGTGTGGAAGGACTTCTTGTGGCCGATGCTCACCGAGCCCGACCCGGCCCGCCGCACTCTCAACGTCGGCATCTACGCGCTGTCGACCGGCGTCACCGAGAACGAGCTGATCGCGGCCCTCGCCATCGCCTCGCTGCCGACTCTGGTGGTCTTCCTGCTCTTCCAGCGCAACATCATGTCCGGCCTCACCGCCGGCGGCCTGAAGGGCTGACGCCCCACGGCCCGGCCTGCCGCACACGAAAGGACTCCCCGTGGCAGACATCCCCGCGACCGCCGACGCCTGGTGGCGCGGCGCGGTCATCTACCAGGTGTACCCGCGCAGTTTCGCCGACGCGGACGGCGACGGCACCGGGGACCTCGCCGGCGTCCGCTCCCGCCTGGGATACCTGCGCGAACTGGGCGTCGACGCGCTGTGGTTCAACCCCTGGTACCCCTCGCCGATGGCCGACGGCGGCTATGACGTGGCCGACTACCGCGATGTCGACCCGATGTTCGGCACTCTTGCCGACGCCGAGAAGCTGATCGCGGAGGCGCTGGACCTCGGCATGCGCACCATCGTCGACATCGTCCCCAACCACGTCTCCGCCGACCACCCCTGGTTCTGCGAGGCGCTCGCCGCCGGGCCCGGCAGCCGCGCCCGCGAGCTGTTCTGGTTCCGTCCGGGACGCGGCGACCAGGGTGAACTGCCGCCCACCAACTGGCCCTCGCAGTTCGGCGGCCCCGCCTGGACCCGGACCACGGAACCGGACGGCAGCCCCGGCGAGTGGTACCTCAACCTCTTCGACTCCCGCCAGCCCGACCTCAACTGGGGCCATCCGGCGGTGCGACGCGAGCACGAGGAGGTGCTGCGCTTCTGGTTCGACCGGGGCGCGGCGGGCGTACGGGTCGACTCGGCCGCCCTGCTGACCAAGGACCCGGCGCTGCCCGACCTGCCGGAACGGGGTGAGCCCGACGCGCACCCTTACGTCGACCGGGACGACCTGCACGAGATCTACCGCTCCTGGCGGGCCGTCGCCGACGGCTACCCCGGGGAACGGATCCTGGTCGGCGAGGTGTGGACGCCCGACCCCGAGCGGTTCGCCCGCTACCTGCGGCCCGACGAGATGCACACCGCGTTCAACTTCGGCTTCCTGTGCTGCCCCTGGGAACCGGAACGGCTCAGGGCCTGCGTGGACACCACCCTCGCGGCGCACCGCCCGGTCGGCGCCCCGGCCACCTGGGTGCTGTGCAACCACGACGTCACACGGACGGCCACCCGCTACGGCCGCACGGAGACCGGTTTCGACTTCGCCACCAAGGCCCACGGCATCCCCACCGACCTGGAACTCGGCACCCGCAGGGCCCGCGCCGCCGCACTGCTGACGCTCGCCCTGCCCGGATCGGTCTACCTCTACCAGGGCGAGGAACTCGGACTGCCCGAGGCGGAGGACATCCCGGCCGACCGCCGCCAGGACCCGATGTACCTGCGCACCAACGGCGCCAACCCCGGCCGGGACGGCTGCCGCGTACCGATGCCCTGGTCCGGCACGCGTCCCCCTTACGGCTTCGGGCCCGAAGGCGGCGCGGAACCGTGGCTGCCGCAGCCCGGCGACTGGGCCGGGCGGACCGCCGAGGCGCAGAGCGGCGACCCGGACTCCATGCTGGAGCTGTACCGCGCCGCCCTGCGACTGCGTCGCCGCGAACCCGCCCTGGGTGACGGCCCGTTGACCTGGCTGGACGCGGAGCCCGGGGTGCTGGCGTTCCACCGGGACGCGTCGTTCGCCTGCGTGGTCAACCTCGCCCCGCTCCCCGTGCGGCTCCCGGCGTACCGCGAACGGCTGCTGGCGAGTGGCCCGTTGGACGGTGAGCGGCTGCCGCCGGACACCGCGGTGTGGCTGCGTACGTGACGCCGCGCTAGGGGTGCGTACATGACGCCGCGCTACGGGTGCGTACGTGATGCCGCGGTGCGGCGGGGACGTGCGTGGCCCCCGGCCGGGGTTCCCCCGTCGCCCCGGCCGGGGAGACTCGACCCCGGCCGTGCGCGGCCCGGGCGGGCGCCCGAGCGGACCGGGCGGTGCGAGCGCGCGGGAGGCCGTCGGGCCGACGGTCCGCGGCGGTGTGTGCCGCCCGGCCGTACCACCGTGACGCTACCGGCGCTCGTCCGGCCCGCCCTTGGCAAAATGCGAACGCCCTCGATCCGGCCGGTGAGGGTGCAGGCCGAGCAGCTGGGTGGGGGTGCAGCCGGCGAGGATGCGGAAGTCCTTCGCCAGATGGGCCTGGTCGGTGTACCCGCAGGTGTGGGCCACCTCCCGCCACGTCGGCGCGCCGGGGCCCATGAGCAGGTGCGTCGCCCGCTGGAAGCGCCACACCCGCGCGACGGTCTTGGGCGTGAGGCCGACCTGCTCGCCGAACCGCTTCTCCAGGTACCTGCGGCTGCACCCCAGCTCCTCAGCGAGACGCCCGATCCGCACCTGGCCCTGGCAACGCCCCAGCTCTTCCCAGGCCCGTAACAACAGGCCGTCGGGCTCCCGGCCCCGGGACACGCGTGCGGTCAGGACGCGGTCGAGCACCGCGAAGCGGTGGTGCCAGGTGGGCGCGCTCACCAGCTCGTCGACGAGCCGGTCCGCGGGGCGCCGGCCCAGCAGGTCGACCAACGCCACGTGATCGTTGGCCACTTCGCGCATCGCGACGCCGAACAGGGCGTAGGCGCCGGGCGGGGTGAACGCCACCAGCAGCACGCCGCCGCGCCGCGCGGTGTACTCGATGAGGTAGAAGCGCTCGTGCAGCCCGGTGAGTCCCGCCCCCGGCAGCTCGCGGGTGCCGTCCGCCCCCGTGACGCTCCCGCGCCGGGAATCCGAGAGGGAGATGGTCAGCATCACCGCGCACTCCGGCGGGACGCGCTGCACCGAGGGCAGGCCCGCCGCGTCGCCCACGGTGGCGATGCCGGTGTACTGGAAGACGTAGGGGAGCAGCGCGGGATGCGGTCTGCCGAAGGCCAGTGACGGGTTCGCGGTGACGCTCGTGAACGTCGCACGCTTGCGCGGATCGGCCAGACTCGGCCACCAGTGTTCCCGCTCGGCGCTCGGGTCGGCGGCGCCGGGGATCGCGAGATGCCGTCGGGGTGGGTCTTCGAGGTACACGGGCACTCGACCTCCGCTGTGCATGGGCGACGCTGTCGATGGTGGCGGAGCGCGATGAATACCGGATATACGGCTTCCGCTTCCCGGCGACGCCCTTGAGCTGAGGCCGGAGGACAGGGCCCGCGGTCCTATCGGGCAGGGGGCTTTGCCCGTTCGGACGTGCGACCCGGTTCCGCGCGGCATCGACGTCCGGTCAACGATCGATGAACCCCTCCGGATGCGTGACGGGCCTTCTGGCGCGGGCGCCTTCGGTCATGCGTCGAATCGAGGGAATGAACTGATGTGGCGTCAAATCGAGGAATGCATAGGCGAATCAGGTGAGTTGAGGGCGACAGGGGCGGTTTCCCGGTTCTCCTGTGCATCAACTATGACGAATGCGCCTGCAGTTGGCGTAAGGACCCTCTCGCCATCGGTCATACTACCGATTCCGCTTCTCCTGGCCGTGCCGTCGCGGTCACCTGTGCGAGTGGGGCAACATGCCTGCCCTGCCCGGCAGTTGCCGCTGGTCGGTGCCTCGCGGCCGTCCGGCACGGAGGTGTCGCAGGCCGTGACGCGCCGGAAGGGGACCTCGTTCCGCGGGCAGCCGCCGGATAGGGTCAGTGGTGGATACATTTGCCAGGGTCGACCGTGTGTACGACACCCCTCACAGGAGAGTCAGATGACCTGGTGCCGGAGACCGGTGCAATGCCGGTCCGGTTCGCGTTCCCTGCCGTTTCCCGCGATTCCCGTCCCGCCCGTCCGCCGCGTCGTCGACGGCGCAGTGCCGTGGCGCGAAGCGCCGGAAGGGGTGGCCGCGGGATGACGGACGGGAGCACTTCGACGGAGTTCGAGGCCACTGGCCTCGCGGCCGCCGCGGCGAGCCGTCTCGACGCGACCAGGATCGCCGTGTACCGGTGGGTCGCCCTGCACGGCAGCCTGGCCCCCGCCCAGGTGGCCCGGGACGAGGGGATGTCGGAGCAGGAGGTGCGCGACGCGGCCGAGGCCCTCGTGGAACTCGGACTGGTGCAGCGGGACCCGGAGGAGGACGGCCGGATGTGGGCCGTGGACCCGCATCTCGTCGCGGCCGTGATCACGGGCCCCCTGGAGAACTCCATCCGCGACCAGCAGACCCGGCTGCGCACCGTGCGGGACCAGTTCGCCCGGCTCGCGGAGTTCTACGACGAGGGCGTGCGCGCGGCCCCGGCCGACCTGTACCTGATCCCCGGCCTGATGGAGGTCCGCGCCGCCCTGAACCGGGCCGCCGACGAGTGCCGCGAGGAGATGCTCACGGTCCAGCCCGGCGGCACCCGCAGCGCGGAAGTGCTGCACGAGGCGCTCGCCCGCGACAGCAGGCTGCTGGGACGGGGCATCGCGATCCGCACGCTCTACCACCACACCGCCCGCTTCAACAGCCCCAGTCAGGCGTACGTGGCCTCGGCGAGCGCCATGGGAGCGCAGTACCGCACGGCACACCAGCTGTTCGGCCGTGTCATCATCTTCGACCGGGAGCTGGCGTTCCTCCCCGACCACCGAGGCACCTGGGGTGCCGTGGTGATACGGCAGCCCTCCATCGTCCATTTCCTCTGCGATCTCTTCGAACAGACGTGGGCGCAGGCCCGGCCCTTCTCGGACGCGGCGACGGACGGCCTGGAGACCGTGGCGAAGGAACTCGACCGCACCATCGTCGGCTTACTGGCGGCCGGTCTCAAGGACGAGACCATAGCGCGCCGCATCGGGGTGTCACCGCGTACGGTACGCAAACACATCGCCGACATCATGCAGGTGCTCAACGCGGAGAGCCGCTTCCAGGCGGGCGTGCTGGCGGCGGCCCGGGGACTGCTGCCGGGCGATCCTTCGGCCGGGGCGGACGGATCGGGTGGCGGCGGGGCCGTCGGGGAAGTCGCGGACTCCACCGTGTGATCCGGCGCGGGAGCGCCTCACCAGGTCTGCTCGCCGAGTGCCAGGATCAACAGCACCGTGGGGATGCGGGCGCCGGACGTCGCGTACACATGCCGCGCGGGTACCAGGAGCGACTGCCCGGCGCGCAGCCTCAGGCTCAGCGCGGCGGCCGTGGTGTCCGCGGTGGGCCACACGCGTACGTCGCAGGCGCCGTCCACGACGATCACGCAGGCCTCCGCGTCGCCCGGGGCGTCCGGCCCGGTCGGCGCGTCCGGCGTGCACATCCGGTACGAGGCCCGCACCTCACGGCCGAGCGCGTCGCCGAGCGCGGCGGCGAGGGGCGCGGCCTCCGCTCCCGCCGGGACCGGCTCGGGTCCCGGCACCGCCGGGGCGCCGCTCCCGCCCGCCGCCGTGCGGGTCCGCGACCACGAGCGGTAGAGCGCGAGGAAGTGGTGGTCGGCCTCGGTCCACAGCAGGGCCGGGCTCCGGTCGCCGTACGTGGCCACGCATCGCGCCATGTCCTCGACGAACGACCGCAGTTGCGGGTGTAACCGCCCCATCGCCTCCGGCACCGTCCCCTCCGTTCTCACCGGGCGGCCCTGGACCGGGAGGCCGGGACCACCGTCAACCCCCGGCCGTCGGGGAGGTGCGCGGACCGGCGGAGCGGCAGTATCGCTGTGTACTGACGCCCCGTCACCGCCGTGCGATTGTCCACGCCCCACGGCTCCCATCGCAGTCACGAGAACCCGGGACACGGCGAGCCCTTCGCGGTGGCGTGGGCGGGCGCAGCCTCCCGGAGCCGTTCGGCCGGGTGATGTGGGGGCCTTACGCGGACGGCAGGGCCATGGCGGACACGCGCGGCGCCCAGGAGGCACGGTCGCCGTCGTCGGCACCGGCCCGGTCGCGCCGGCGCTCACGGCCGCGGGGGTGCGCGTCCACCTGCGCGACGACGACCGCGCGCGGGCCGAGGCCGCCCGCGCGCTCGGGGCCGGCACACTCGACGCGCCGGACGCCCCCGCGACCTCCTGGACGGCGGCGGCGCCCCGCTCGCCGCGCGTCGGCCGGACGCCCGCGCCGCGCCTGGCGCCGGTCAGGCGGGGATGTCGTCGGCCGGATGAGCCCCGGCCGCGGGGAACCAGCGCACGGCCCCGGCCGGCCCCCGGGCCGCCGGGAGTTCGAAGCCCGCCGCGGACAGCGCCAGTACGAGCAGGTCCGTCCGGTTGTGCGCGCCGGTCTTGGCGCGGATGCGGCGGACGTAGGTGTCGACCGTGTGCGGGCTCAGCCTCATGCGCCGCGCGATCGCCGCGTAGGTGTGCCCGTCGGCGAGATGTCCGAGCACTTCGCGCTCCCGGACGCTGAGCCGGCGCACCAGCTCCTGGAAATCACTGCTCACGACGTCGCACTCCCACTTTCCCGCGTTCTTCGTGAATACTCCGCGCGTGCGGTGACCCCGTATGGCGGGTCGGCGGCCCGCCACCACCCCCGTCGCGTCAGCGCACCGCGCCCCAGCCGCTGTCCGCCGGGGTCGCGGTGCCGGAGTCCCCGGCGCTCGTCATCGCGGTGCCCGTCACGGCGCCGGGGCCCCGGCCCTCCGCGAAAGCCGTTCCCGTTCCGGACCCGCACAGCACGAGCAGCATTGTTCCGGCAAGCGCGTAGGCGGACACCTGAACGAAATTCATCATGACTCCTGGAATGGGCGGTGTGATGGTTCCGGTGAAGAAGTCCGAGGAATTCCCCCGGCGTTTTCCCCTGCCATTCCAGGATGATCGGCGGGCTGCGGCGGCACCATGCCGTGCCCTGCTCATCAAGTGGCCCGTCCCCAAAGCGAAGGGGGAACCAATGCCGCCGAACGGGACGAACGGCGCGCCGGACGCCGTTCGTCCCGTTCGGCGGCCGGGTGGGCGTCGGCCCGTACGGGAAGAGGCGCCGTCCGCTCCAAGTCCCGGTGCATACGGGCCAGTTCGACGCGTGAGGTGATGGACAGCTTGCGGAAGATCTGGCGCAGGTGGAAGTTGACCGTGTACGGCGACAGGAACATGCGTTCCGCCGTCTCCCGGTTGGTCAGCCCCTGGGCCACCAGATCGGCGACCGCGCGCTCGGTGTCCGTCAGGCTCGCCCAGCCCGCGGCGGGACGGTTCGCGTAGCGCCAGTGGCGGCGGCGGACCCCCAGGGTCCTGAGCAGTCCGCGCACCCGCGCCGCGTCCGGCGCCGCGCCGACCACGTCGTACCCCTTCAACGCGGCCTGAAGGCACTGCACGGCGCGCTCGCGTCCCGCCGAGTCGGTGCCGCGCGGGCGGCTCGCCGCCTCGGCCGCCGCGTGTCCGCCCTTGCGGGCCGCGACGAGCTGAGCGGGCCGCCCGCCCGGGCCGTCCGCGGGAGTGAGCGCCGCCAGGAGCACGGTGCCCAGGTCCTCCTGGGCCCGCGCCCGCGCCCACGGGCCCTGCTGCGCGTCGGCCACCCGGCTCAACAGGGCGGCGGACTGGCGCAGTACGCCCTCGGCGTGTTCCGCGGCGGTCGTCAACGAGCCGGGCTCCCCGGCATCGGCGCCGTCGCGGGCGCAGTCGCGGGCCCGTGCGGCGATGTCCGAGGCGAGGTCCCGGCGCCCGGCGGTCCGCGCGATGCCGACCAGCCAGGCCGGTGTCGCGGCCCCCGCCAGCAGCAGCGCCGCCGGCAGCCGTCCCTCGCCGCCGGGGGCACTCGCGCACAGGTCGGCGAGGAGGGCGGCGGCCGCCTCCGCACCGCGCTCCGCCTCGGCGCAGCGGACCAGCGCCCGCGACGCGCGTCCGGCCGCGGCGTCGAACGCGTCGTCGCGGAGCATGGCCGACAGGGCCGCCGCGTCGGTCCTGGCCTCGTGGTACCTGCCCCGGTGCACCGCGCACTCGGCCCGTACGCCCAGCGCCAGGAGCACGGCGGGGCGGGCGCGGCCCCGCGCGCCGTCCGCCAGCACGCCGTTCGCGAGGAGCTCGGCCCAGTCGGTGTCGCCGCGTTCGAGTGCGAGCGCGGCGCGCGGGGCGTCCACCGAGGGCAGCCAGTCCGGCAGCCCGGCCTCCCGCAGCCCGGTCTCGACCGCGCCCAGGACCTCGTCGGCCCGGTCGAGGTCGCCGAGGTCGACCAGGAGGGCGCCGAGCAGCACCCGTTCGTCCCAGTAGGCACCGGTGGGGTGGGACGGCGCGCCGGGGCGTTCGGCGCCACCGCTCAGCTGCGCCAGGGCGTCGAGCGGTCGTGCCTGGTGCCAGAGGGCGGTGGCCCGCAGCACCCGGTCGGCCGCGACCACGTGCCGTACAGCGCCACCCCCCGGCACGGCGACCGGCCGCGGCGCGGCCAGGACCGAGCGCACCGCCTCGGCGTCGGCCGGCCGGCACCGGGCGCGCCGGAGCACGACCTCGGCGCGGGCCGCGACGTCGTCCGGAACCTGAGCGGCCGCCGACAGCGACGCGGCGCGGGAGGCGGCGGACTCGTACGCCCCCGCCATCAGTTCCGACTCGGCCAGGCACAGGGCGAGTTCGACGGCACCCGAGGGATCGCACGCCTCGGCGAGCGCGGCGTCGGCCAGTTCGGCGGCGTCGGTGAGCCTGCCCGACGCCTGGAGCGCCATGGCCACCGGCAGGCGCAGCGCCGAACGCCGGGTCCCGGGCGGCTGTTCCTCGGCCAGCGGCCCGAGCAGGGAGACGGCGGAGGCCGGAGCGCGCAGGGCGAGGCTGCGCCCGGCGCGTTCCAGACCGGGCAGCGCCCTGGCCTCCCCGTCGCGCAGGGCCGCGGCGAAGTGGCGGGCGGAGGAGGCCGGAGTGTCCTGCGCGAGCTGGCGTTCGCCGAGTTCGTAGCGCAACGCGGCACGCACCGGGTGCGGCACCCCGTACTGCACCGCGCGCCGGACCAGCGGATACCGGAACACCAGATGCCCTCCGGTGTCGGTCAGCACGCCGGACGCGGCGCACTCCTGGATCGCGGGCATGAGATCCATCGCGCTGCGGCGGAGGGTCGCGCCGAGATCGTGGAGCGAGGCCGAACCGCCGAGCACCGCCACCACGTCGAGCAGCGCGGCGGCCGACGACGACAGGGACCGCACGGGCCGCAACACCTCCTCGCGCAGTCGCTCGGGCAGCGGACCGCAGGACAGCGCCGCCAGCCGTGCCCCCGCGTCGCCCGGATCGCCGTCCCGCAGGGCCTCCGCCAGATCCAGCAACCGCGCGGGAACACCCTGCGCGACCTCGCACAGCGGTACGAGGGCCCTGCTCGGATGAACGCCCAGCGCTTCGGCCGCCAGCGCGATCGCGTCGTCCGACGGCAACGGGCCGAGCCTCAGCCGGGACGCGCCGTCCGCGCTCAGCGCCGCGAGGAAGCGTTCCGTCGCGGCGCTGTCGTGGTCGGGGGTGCGGGACAGGACGAGGCACACGCGCAGGTCGCGGACGGTCAGGACACCCGACAGGGTGCGCAGGGCGTCCAGCGCCGACGGCTGCGCCCACCGCAGGTCGTCGATGGCCAGTAGCACCGGCGGCTCCTGCGGCGACCGGCGCAGCAGCCGCTCGGTCAGTCCGCGCAGCGCGCCGCCGCCCTCCGTCGGCCCGTCGTCGCCGGAGACTCCCAACGGGGCCAGCAGTCCCGGGTGTTCGAGGTGGTCGGCCATCGCCCGGCAGACCACGAAGCCGCGCGCGCGTCCGACGGTCTCGGCCTCGGCGAGCATGCGGCTGCGGCCGCTGCCGGCCGGGCCTTCGACCACGACGACGTGCCCGCGTCCGCAGGCCGCGCCGGTGAGGGCGTCGACGAGCCGATCACGAACCGATGCGCGGCCCCGCAGTGTGTAGGTCACGACGTTCACTCCCTGAGCCCTGGTGCTCCGCGTTCCGTCCGGCGGGGCCGGCGCCGTGGTGCGGTGTCGGCCCCGCCGCACCTCACTGTCCACCGGCACTCCGGCACACGGCAGCCACGGAATCCAGGCCCCCGGCGCCCGGGACACGCGGTCGCGGGAACGGGACGCCGGGAACGGGACGGCGGGAGCGCGACGTCGGGAACGGGGCCACGGGGACGGCGGCCCGGTACCGCGACCTCGGGACGTCCAGCGGTCAACCCCCCTGCCGCGCAGAGGCGTTCAGGACCTCAGGTCGATCTCCACGGGGTGGTGGTCGGAGGCGACCGGGCCGCCGGACGGGTCCAGCCTGCGGTCCTCGACGACGCGGTAGGCGACCGTCGAGGGCAGGAGGCCGCCGGACAGCAGAAAGAGGTCGATGCGGCGCGGCGGCTCCTTCGAACCGTGCTCGGCGAACGTGGGCCGCCGGTCGCCGAAGTGCGCGGCCACGTCGTTCAGCAGCACCGTGTCGCCCGCGCTCAGCAGTCGTTCCACCGGGGTGCGGTCGGCGGTGGTACGGCCGGGCGGCATGTGGTTGCCCAGCCGGTGCGCGGGCACCTTCGACCAGTCGGGTTCCGGATCACCCGGCGGCACCGTGTTGGCGTCCATGGCCAGCACCGTCGGGGTGACCGTGTCCCGGCCCAGGACGCCGCGCAGCCGGTCCGACTCGATCAGGCGGCTCGTCGGGCTGTACGGATCGAGGTGCGCGACGGTGAACCGCACCGGCCCCCGACGGCCCGGCAGCCGCAGCACCACACTCCCGAAGCCGTGCCACTGCACGAGCTCGTGCGGCTGCGCCTCGGAGTCCAGCAGGACGGCGTCCCGCCGCCAGAAGATCGCCTGATGGCATCCCGTCTTCGCCTCGAACAGCACACCGTCCATGCCCAGTTCGCGCCGCGCGTCCTCGAACAGCGCGCGGTCGTCCAGGTCCCAGCACCAGCACTCGGCCGCCATCAGCACACTGGGCGCCCGCTCACGCACCAGGTCGCGCTGCAACCGCCACCGGGTGTCGTCGCCGTCGGCCCGCTCGAACCCCACGACGTGCAGATTCCAGAACATCACCGTGTGAATCGCTTGCGCCCCGTCGCCGTCGCGCCGCCCCCGTGGCCTGCCGTCGCCCTCGCGCCGCTCCCGCGCCCCGCCGTCCTCGCCGTCGCGCGGCTCGCGCGCCGTGTCGTGCGGTGACGCCCCACCGGCCATGCCGTCCCCCTCCCTCGCGCCCATTACGCGCCCCACCGTTACGCGCCCCACACCGTAGTGGCGGCTCGGCGCCGATCTCCCCCGCGCGACGGGCGGATTTCCCACGTCCCGCCGAGCTCCGACGAGTGCTCGCGAACCGCCCGGACGGGTGATGTGACGCGACGGCCGGAGGCCGAGGATCTGCGCGTCGGACCCCGCACCGACGCGGGTGAACCGCACCCGACCGCGAAAGGGGGTTGTCCGTGGAGCACCGGAGACTCGGCGAGTCCGGACCCGAGGTCTCGCGCCTGGGTCTGGGCACGACGTCCTTCATGGGAATTTTCGGCCGACGCGATCCCGAGGACTGCCTGAACACGCTGCTGTACGGCCTCGACCAGGGAGTGAACTTCGTCGACACCGCGCCCAGTTACGGCGACGGCCTGGCCGAGGAGATGGTCGGTCGCGCCCTGCGCGGCCGGCGCGACGCGTTCGTGGTGAGCACCAAGGCCGGCTGCTACACACCGGAACGCTTCGACTTCTCGCCCGCGCGCATCCGGGACGGCCTGGAGACCAGCTTGCGCAGACTGGGCACCGACCACGTCGACGTACTGCTGGCGCACGACATCGAGTTCGGCGACCCGGACCGCGTCATCGGTGAAGTGCTGCCTCTGCTGGAGCAGTTGAGGGCCGAGGGCAAGGCCCGCGCGGTCGGCGTCTCCGGCCTGAAGCTGTCCGCGCTGACCACGGCCGTGCGGGCGGCCCGCCTCGACGTGGTCCTGTCGTACTGCCGCTACGGTCCGCACGACCGCTCCCTGGCGCCGGCGGCGCGCGACTGGGCGGCCCGCGGCACCGGGACCGTCCTGGGCAGCCCCGCGGCGATGGGACTGCTCACGCCCAAGGGGCCGCCGTCATGGCATCCCGCCTCCGCCGCCCTGAAGGACGCCGCGCGCAGAGCCGCGCGGCTGTGCGCCGAAGCCGGTACCGATCTGGCGTTCCTCGCCATGCAGTTCGCGTTCGCCCAGGACGACCTGGCCTGCGTCCTGACCGGCACCGGCACCGAGGCCCATCTGGACGAGAACCTGCGGGCGATGACCACGCCACCCGATCCGGAGCTGCTGGCCCGCATCACCGCGCTCTTCGACGAGGTCGCGGAGAACACCTGGACGAACGAAGGAGAGAACGCGTCATGGGATCAACGGACGGCGGCGGCACGGTGACGGACGGGGCCGCCCCGGTGCGGTTCGGGGTCGTGGGACTGGGCTTCGGCCGGTGCCACGCGAAGGTGCTGGCGTCCCTTGAGGGCGCCGAACTGGTCGCGGTGGCCGACATCGACCCGGAGGCTCAGGGCATCGACCTGCCGGCCTACGCGGCCAAGATGGGCGTCCGCGGCTACCGCGACGGCGTCCGGATGCTCCAGGAGGAGTCCCTCGACGCGGTGGTGGTCGCCGTGCCGCCCAGGGCCCGCGAGAAGCTGGTGACGGTGGCGGCGGAACACGGCGTCGCGGTCTTCCTGGAGAAGCCGTTCGCGTCGGACGAGGACCACGCCCGCGAGACGAGCGCGCTGTGGCGGGACCTGCCGGACGTGCCGGTCATGGTGGACTTCTGCCTGCGCCACCTGCCCGCCGTGGTGCGGTTGCGCGAGCTGCTCGACGGGCCGCTCGGGCGGGCCCTGGTCGTCAACGCCGATCTCGTGCTGCCCCGCGACGACTCGCCCGCGTGGATCTGGGACACCGCCGTCGGCAACGGCGTGGTCAACGAGAACACCTGCCACATGCTCGACACCCTGTGCTACCTGATGGGCGATCCCGTCGAGGTGGCCGCCGCGGGCGGCTCGTACCTGGGCAACCCGCTGGAGGACGGCGTCGGGGCCGTCATCAGGTTCGCCTCCGGGGCGACCGCCGTGCTCACCGGCGGGGCACTGGGCGCCCAGGCCCTGTCCACCCCGGCGACGCTGTCGGTCTACTCGGAGAACGGGCAGGCCCGGCTGACCGGTGAGGACCACATGTTCGGCGAGCTGACCTGGGCCACCGCGGACAGTGAGGAGGCGGCCCGCGAGAGCTGGACGCTCCCCGGCCGCGCCGGCATCAGCACGTACGCGCTGCGCCACTTCGTCGACGCGCTGCGCTCCCGCACCGCGCCCTCGCCCGGCCGGGACGCGGGTGTGCTCGCGGTGCGGCTGGCGATGGCGGTGCGTCGTTCCCTGGAGACCGGTGCGAGCGTCCCGCTGGCCTGAGGCCCGATGGGTGAGGGCCCCCGGAGCACGCTCCGGGGGCCCTCACCCATCGGACGACGATCACCCGGGCGGTGGCCCGCCGTGTGCCCTGACCTCCAACGCGGCGCGGTGGAAGGCCAGATGCTTCAGACGCGCCAGCAGCCGCTGGTCCGGGGGCACCCGCACCAACGTGTGTCCCGCCCCCCGGGCCGCGCCGTGGTAATCGGTCGCGAAGGTCTTCACCGTCTCCACGCCGAGCGCGAACAGCGCACTGGCCTTGGCGGGCCGGAAGCGGCTTCCGGGCCTGCCCCAGCGGTCGGGATGCGAGGTGAACAGGCGGATCGACACGTCCGCCGCCGGCCGCAGGACGTGCGCCGCGCCCATCAGCAGGGCGGGCTGGGTGCCGTTCGCGCCGATGTCGACGAGCGTCAGCGGGCGCCCGTCCGCCGCCCCGTCCAGCAGCCGACGGCCCGCATCGAGACAGCGGGCGGCGAACAGGCCCTCCTCGATGCCCCGGCGCACCACGGCGTCCGTCTCCGCCCGCGCGGTGCCGAACAGCGTCAACGGCCCCTCGGCCAGCCGCCTGCGCTGATCCGTACCGCGCCTCACCTCCTCGGCGAAACGCGCCAGGAACAGCGCGTCGAACGGATCGCTGTCCTCTTCCCGATCCGCGGCCGATTGCCGATCCGCGGCCGAGCGCACGGCGTCCTCGCGGGCGGCGGTCAGCATCCTGGCCATCGTGGAGGCGACGAGGCCGTTGTCCATCCAGGCCCGGTGACGGCCCGCGTGGCCGCGTGCGGTGACCTCCTCGGCGCCGAAGACGGCCCGGCTGGTCCGCGACAGCACGGCCCGTTCCGCACCGCTGAGCAGCTGGAGCCTGCTGAGGTAGAACACCGAGGAGGTGTCGGTCCGGTCCGCCAGCAGGTCGTGGACGGTCTTGAGGAACTCCGCGTCGGTGCCGAGGAACACCGTGGTCCGCCCCGGGTCCCGAGGCAGCGCCGCGGCCAGCGTGGACGCCACCTCGCGCCCCAACCGGTGGAAGACGGCGAAGAGTTCGACGGGGGTGGGGCGGCGGGGGTCGGCGACGCCGGTCGCGTCGAGCAGTGTGCGCAGGTTGCGCCGGTACTCGGCGGTCTCGTCCGGCCCCAGGGTGCCGTTCTGCTCCAGCCCCCGCCACAGGTGACCGCTCAAGTCGGCTGGTTCCAGGCCCAGTTGGACGGCGTGGTCGCGGACCTCGGCCACCGCGGTGTCCGCGTCCAAAGGCTCGGCCCTGCGCATCAGCTCCGCCGAGGTGCGCGTGACGTGGCCGACGAGATCGTGCGCCGTGGCGGGCACGGAACCGGTCGGCGCGGCGGGGTCAACGACGGTCACGGAGCGGCTCCGGCAGCAGGCGCACGGTGTGGAAGACGGCGGTGCACGCCTCGGAGAACGGTGCCTGGGCGAACAACGACACCCGGACCGGGCCCTCGGCGACCCGCAGCGTACGGACGAACCGGAGGTCGCCGTCCGCGTCCTCGCGGTGCAGGAACGCCAGACGGCGGCCCTCGCGCACCACGACGAGTTCGGTGGCGGGGCCGCGCAGCGCCGGGCCCGCCGCCTCGTCGGAGACCGGATGGGACACCACCGTCACCACCGACCACCCGCCGTCCGGCGCCCGTTCGACGCACGCCTTCGCCCAGCCGTCCGCGGTGTGCACCAGCACCCCGCCCGCGTCGGCGAACCGGGTGCCGTCCACCGCGACCCGCACGGAGAGGGTGAAGTCGCCCTCCAGGGTGCGGGACACCTCGGGCACCGCGTCGATCTCCCGGACGCCGGGCACCCGGTAGAGGTCGGACCCGGCCGGGGCGGTCAGCGCCAGCCGCGCGTCCGCCCCACCGGTGCCCGCTTCGGGCCACTCCAACGCCTCACCGTACGTGGGGAGTCGGCCGGTCACGGCGCGGACATCCCGCCGTCGACGCTCACCGCCTGGCCGGTCACCCGGCGGGCGGACGCGAGGTAGAGGACGAGTTCGGCGATGTCCTCGGGCCGCTGGAACTCGCGCTGCGGGATCATCATCCGCATGCGCTCCCAACACTCGTCCTCGGTCTCGCCGGGGCGGGTGAACTCCTCCAGCAGGTAGTTCCACATGTTGGTGCGCACGATGCCGGGGCAGACCGCGTTGACCCGCACCCCGTTGCGCGCCTCCTCCAGGGCCAGCGCCGCGGTGAAGCCGATCACCCCGAACTTCGCGGCGCAGTAGTGCGCGACCTTCGCGAACCCGCTGCGCCCCGACACGGAGGAGAAGTTGACGATGGAGCCGCCGCCGTCCGCCCGCAGCAGTCCGAGCGCGTGCTTGGACATCAGGAAGACGCCGTTGAGGTTGCCCTCGACGACCCGGGTGAACTCGTCCAGCTCCATCCGCTCCACCGGGCAGACGTGCGTGACGCCGAAGGCGTTGACCACCGTGTCCAGGCGTCCGTAACGCTCGCCCACCGTGGCGAACAGCGCCCGCACCGACTCCTCCCGCGCGGCGTCCGCCTCGGCCGCCGTGACGTCGAACCCCTTGTCGCGCAGCCGCGCGGCGAGTTCCTCGGCGGCGTCGAACCCACCGACGTCCGTGGAGCGGTAGTGGTTGTACGAGGACGAGAGCCGGTTGGCGTCCGCGACGACGACGCGCGCGCCGCGCAGCGCGAATGCCTCCACCACGGCGCTTCCCATGCCACGGCCCCCGCCGGCCACGAGGACGACCTTGCCGTCGTGGTCGCCGGTGCCGCCCGGCGGGTTCTCGAGTGGGGTGTTCATACGGGTACGACCTCCGATTCGGGGCGGACGGCGCCGCAGCCGGGCCGGACGCCAACCGCCCCTCCCCGTACAGCGGGAGGAGCGGGCCGGATCGCCACGGGCGCGTCGGTACGCCCGCAAGCCTCACGGTGCCGCGGGGGCGACCACATCACCCGGTCGGGTAAGGACGATGCCGCTCGCGCCGACCCGGGATCCCACCGGGGGCCGCGAGCCCCGCTCAGGCGGGTGATACGCGCGGCGGCCTTCGCACGTCACCATCGGCGCGACATCCCGGGTGACGACAATGACGACAGCAAGGAGGCCCGCCGTGGGTCCCGACAGCACACCTACCGTCCGCGCCGACCCGCCCGCCGGCACGCACACCGGCGGCGGCCGGACCGGCGCCCCGCGGCAGGCGGAGCCGTGGTGGCGCGACGCGGTCTGCTACGAGCTGTACCCGAGGGCGTTCGCCGACGGCGACGGCGACGGGACCGGGGACCTGCCCGGCGCCACCGGCCGCCTCGGCCACGTCGCCCGCCTCGGCGCGGACGCCGTGTGGATCACACCGTTCCATCCCTCACCCCTCGCGGACGCCGGATACGACATCGCCGACCACACCGCGGTCGCCGACGCCATGGGCACCCTCGACGACTGGCACGCCTTCGTGGACCGGGCACACGACCTGGGGCTGCGGGTACTGGTCGACCTGGTGCCCAATCACACCTCGTCCGCGCACCCGTGGTTCCGCGCCGCACTGGCGGCGGACGAGGAAGGACCGGAACGCGAGCGCTACGTCTTCCGCACCGGCCGGGGACCCGGCGGCCTGCTCCCGCCGAACGACTGGCGCTCCGCCTTCGGCGGCCCCGCCTGGACCCGCGTGCCGCGACGGGACGGCCGGGACGCGGGTCCCGCGCGCTGGTACCTGCACCTGCACACCCCCGACCAGCCCGACCTGGACTGGAATCGGCCCGAGGTCGTCGCCGAGTACGAGCGGATCATCCGGTTCTGGCTCGATCACGGCGCCGACGGCTTCCGGATCGACGTGGCCCACACGCTGTTCAAGGAACCCGGCCTGCCCGACGCCGGGCCCCGGCAGCACGAGGACCCGCACCGCTGGCACCTGCTGCCGTACTACGACCGCGAGCCGCTGCACCCGCTCTACCGGCGGTGGCGCGCCCTGGTGGAGGAACATCCCGGCCCCCGCGGCCTCGCCACTGCGGCGGAACGGCTGCTCGTGGGCGAGGTGATCCTCACCGACCAGCGGCGCCTGGCCCGCTACGCACGCCCCGGCGAACTGCATCACGTCTTCAACTCGCCCTACGCGGAATGCCCTTGGGAGGGCCGGGCGCTGCGCCGGGTGATCGGTGAGGCGCTCGCCGCGACGGCGGCGGTGGGCGCGCCGGTGGCCTGGGTGCTGGGCAGCCACGACGCGGTCCGCGCGGTCACCCGGTTCGGCGGCGGCGAGATGGGGGTGCGCAGGGCGAGGGCGGCGGCGCTGCTGACGCTGGCGCTGCCCGGCGCTGTCTACCTCTACCAGGGCGAGGAGCTGGGTCTCCCTCAGGCGGACGTGCCCGAGGAGCGGCGGCGCGATCCGCTGTGGCGGATGTCGGGCCACACCGATCCGGGGCGCGACGGCTGCCGTGTGCCGCTGCCCTGGTCGGGGACGGAGCCGCCGTACGGTTTCGGTGACTGCGCGCCGCACCGGTGCTGGCTGCCGCAGCCTGACGACTGGGCGGCGCTGACCGTGCGGGCGCAGGAGGAGGATCCCGGCTCCACGCTGGAGCTGTACCGGGCCGCCACGCGTGTCCGGCGAGCCCATCCCACCGGTCCCGCCGCCCGGTTGCGGATGGCGGGACCGGCCTCGGGGGAGTGGCTGACGTTCCGGCGCGGAGCCGGGCTGCGCTGCCTGGTCAACTTCGGCCCCGGTGACCTGCGGATCGCGCCCGCCCACGAGGTGCTGCTCGCCAGTGCCCCGGTCGCCGACGGCGTCGTGCCTGCCGACACGACGGTGTGGCTGCGGGTGCGCGAGCGGTGAACCCGGTGGGCGGGCGCGATCGTCACTCGGCGGGGGCGGCCGCCAGGCGGTACGTCAGCGGCGGGACGGCCAGCGCGTCCACCAGCGCGGGAAGGGCGCGGTAGTCGGCGAGGTTGCGTTCCGGCCGGGTGACCAGCGCGCGTAGCGCGGGCCGCTCCCGGCCGGTGGCGTTCTCGTACGCGGTGAGCCGCTCCAGCAGCGCCGCGTCCCGGCCGTGGAAGTACTCCAGGAAGACGTCCTCGGCCGACTCCAGCAGCCGCCGCGGGTCCGCGTCCGCGTCCTCGCGTTCCCCGATCCGGACCCGTTCGACGGTGGCGGCGTCGTGGCGGATCTCGTGGGCCGGCACGTCCCCGGCCATCACCCGCCACAGCGCCTCGTCCTCGAACGGCGCGGTCACGGGCGGGAGGTGAGCGGCCTCGAAGTCGCGTTCCACGAGCCGGGCGACGAGCGCGTCCTCGTCCACCCGCCCCAAGGGACCGACCCGGCCCATCGAGAACTCCGTACCGCTGTCCAGTGCCGTGGGCACCAGGTTGCGCGGCGGCAGCAGTTCGACGGCCGGTCCCATGTCGGCGGCCAGCACCGGGATCCCGTACGCCAGGGCCTCGATCACCACCCGGCCCAGGCTCTCGCGCGACGCGGTGCTCGGGAAGAGCAGGACGTCGATCCGGGAGAAGAACTCCGGCAGCCGCTGCGGGCTCAGCAGGCCGAGCGCGGTGACGGCGTCGGCCGGGACGCCCTGTTCGGCGAGGCGCGCGAGCACCGCCTCGGTCGACCAGCGCGGGTCGTTGGGCTTGCCCGCGAAGACCAGTTCGGCACGGCCCCCGGTCTCCCGGTGGCAGCGCTCGAAGACCCGCAGCACCTGGTCGAAGTTCTTCGCCTCCGACAGCGCTCCCAGATAGCCGATCCGCAGCACGCCGTCACGCGGCGGCACCGGTGCCTGCGGGGCGCGTGGCGTGCGCTCCAGCATCGGGTACACCACCGCGGAGGCACCCGGCGCGGCGTCGGGGAACGAGCGCAGGAACACCTGCCGGGTGAACTCGCTGGGAAACAGCACGACATCGCCCGGCCGCACCAGGGGCGCGCACAGCTCCTCCTGGGTCCAGTACCCCGACCAGAACGTGGTGTGCACCTCCCGCACGATCCTGAAGTCCGCCCCCTGCCGCTCACGCCACAGGTGGTACAGGTGTGCGTACGGCCCGTTGCCCGCGTAGAGCACGTCGCCGTCGTCCACCTTCGCCAGGCAGTCGGGGCCCACCCGCTGGTCGTGCGGGACGACGTCGCCGCGGGCCGACAGCAGTTCCGCCATCTGCTGGTGCATCAGGACGGCACCGTCCAGGATGCCGGCGAGGCTCACGTCCGTGTAGTCATGTACGTGCAATCGCATAGCGCGCCTCCGGGCTGGTGTGGAACGACGTCAGCAACTCGCGCAGTTGCTCGGGACCCATGCCGTGGCGGCGCAGCTGGATGTCGTGGACGCAGTTGTCGATGTCGCCCTCGACGCCGTGGACGGTGACCGGCAGCAGGTAGCGGTTGCGCAGCCACTCGCCGAATCCGCCGTGCGCGCCGTTGTACTCGACCGACAGCACGTTGCGGAACCGCGCCAGCCGCCGCGCGGTCCCGCCGGGCAGCATCGGGTTGAGCGCCGCGCAGTGCAGGTGCGGCAGGCCCAGGTCCGCGTTGGCCTGCGCCACGAGGGTCGTCGCGTAGCCGAACGTGACCACGGCCGCGCCCTCGTCCGCCTCGTCGGGCGGGGTGATCCACACACCGCCGTCGATGTCGTCCCGGCAGTCGACGGGCGGCTCGTCGAACCGGGCGTCGACCATGCTGAGCACGTGCACCGTCTCCGGCTCGCGCTCCAGCCGGTCGGCGCATGCCTCGAACTCGCCCGGCGTGACAGGCTCGTAGACCCGGGTGTTGGCGACCAGGCCGAGCAGGTTGAAGGCGTTGGCGGCGCCTCCCCACGCGCCCCAGTTGCGTCCCGCCAGCACCATCAGGTTGCGCACGCTGGTCGACGCCTCGGTGAGCATGCTGAGCGAGTCCATGTAGTACATCGCGTCGGTGGCGACTACCTTCAGGTGCTCCGGATCCAGTGCCAGGGTCAGGCCGACCCCGAGGGTCTCGGCCAGGCCGACGTTCTGGTACTCCACCTGCCCGGGCAGCCCGAACCTGGCCGCCAGGTCCGCGGTGAACACGGCCGTCGGCCGCCCCGACCGCTCGGCCAGCCGCGCCAGTTGACGACCTCCTGTGGAGGCGAACGTCGGCTTGGCCGCGGTGGCACCGCCCGGACGGCGGAAGCTGTGGCCCTCCTTGCGGGTCCCGCACACCAGGGCCGCGGGCCCGGGCAGCTCCAGCAACTCGTCCAGGGCGGCTCGCACCACCTCCGTGTCGCCGCCGTCCACCTCCACCACGGTGCGGAAGTAGCTGCGCAGGTAGTCGCGATTGAGGGGCTTCAGCAGCGGTTCGATGCCCTTGTCGTTGGCGTCGATCACCACGACCAGGTTGTCTAGCCCGGCCTCGTCGCTGAAGCGCACGCACTCGAACGTGACACCTTCGTGCATCTCGCCGTCACCGGCCAGGCACACCACCTTGCGCCGCTCGCCCCGCCGCTTGAGCTCCCACGCCCTGCTCACCGCCTGCGCCATTCCCACGCCCAGGCTGTAGCGCATGGTGTTGGCGAATCCCCACTCCTTGTTCACCACCCCGGTCATCGCGCCCTGGTGCAGTGTCGCCAGCGGTAGGAAGGGCAGGTGACCGCGCACGTACCACTCGGCGTAGAAGCTGGGCGCGATGTGGCCGCGCCCGACGACCAGGTCGGCGCGCGCGGGCCCGTCGGCACGCGGCACCAGGTCCAGATCGAAGCAGGCCCGCACGATCGGCAGTGACGACAGGCAGCTCTGGTGGTTGCCGGACCCGGCGATCTCGTGCATGCGCAGCAGCACTTCGGCACTGCCCCGGTAGAGCCGCCCGGGCACCTCGTCGGCGATCCGGCGCATCGCGGGCAGCAGACCGTCGCGCAGCCCGTGTTCTCTCAGCAGCGCCAACTCGGCTTGGACGGCTTGGTGTTCGGCGGGCGTCAGATGCGGAGCGGCGGTATCCAGCGCGCGTTCGAAGTCGGCCGGTTGCGGGGGCGCCATCAGCGGGCCCCGTGGGTCTCGTCCAGCGCCTCGGCGAGGGTGTCGCAGACGATACGGGTGTCCTGCTCGCCGGTGACGAACGCCGGGGCGAGCACCAGCCAGTCGTCCTGGCCCCGGACGATGACTCCGCGCCGCAGGCAGGCGCGGGCCACCCGCTCACCGACGCTGCCGTGCGCCCCGTCCGCGGGGTCGGCGAGCTTGACGCCGTACAGCAGCCCGAGGGCGCGCACGGTGCCCCGGGTGCCGACCGCCTCCCGCAGCGCGGGCTCGAAACGCCGCGCCAGCGCAGCGATCCGCTCCGGGTAGCCGTCCCGGCTGAACAGCCGCACCGCGGCCAGGCCCGCCGCGGAGGCGATCGGGTTGGCGGCGTAGGTGTGCGAGGGCGCGAAGGAGACCGCGCCGGAGCCGTCACCGAGCACCGACGCCACCCGTTCGCCGACGAGTACGGCGGCCAGCGGCGCGTACCCGCCGGAGACGCCCTTGCCGACGCACATCAGGTCCGGGGTGACCCCGAAGGTCTGGGCCGCGAACGCCTGACCGGTGCGGCCGAAGCCGGTGACGATCTCGTCGAACACCAGCAGCACGCCGTGCCGGTCGCAGATCTCCCGCAGCCGGTCGAGGTACCCCTGCGGCGCGATGGCCATGCCACGCAGGTGGATCACCGGCTCGACGATGATCGCGGCGACCGAGTCCGGGCCCTCCGCCTCGATGGTGCGCTCCACCAGGTCCGCCGCGAGCCGCCCGGCCTCCTCGTCGGGTACACCGAGGAACTCCGTGACGGCGTCGGGGGACCACACGTGCACCGCGCCGGGCAGGCCCGGGCCGAAGCGGCTGACGTCGGGCCGGCCGGTGACCGACAGAGAGCCGAAGGTCGAGCCGTGATAGCCGTGGTAGTAGCTGAGCACCTTGTAGCGCCCGGCGTCCCCGGTCTCGCGGTGGTAGAGCCGCGCCAGCCGCAGCGCCGCTTCCACCGCCTCGGAGCCGCCGTTGACGAGCTTGGCGGTGACGATGCCCTCGGGCGCGAGGCGGGTCAACTCCTCGGCCAGCGCCAGGGCGTTGGGGTTGGTGCCGTGCAGCGGCGGGTTGAAGGCCATCCGGTCCAGCTGCTGCGCGACGGCCGAGCGGATCGGCTCGCAGCCGTAGCCGAAGCAGGTGACGAACACACCGGACATGGCGTCGAGGTACGCCCGGCCCGCGGTGTCGAACAGCCGGATGCCCTCGCCGCGTTCGAAGAGGATCGAGTCCTGCGAGTGGGGCACCTCGAAGCAGTACGAGGACAGGTCGGCGGGCCAGGTGGGCGCGCTGGGCGCTTCAACGGTCATCTTCAGTCCTAGGTAGGTCGGTTCCCTGGGAGGCGGGAGCGGTGGGATCGAGGAGCCGGTGCAGTGCGAGCCGGCGACGGGTGTCGAGCAGGTCGAGGTAGCCGGTCCAGGCGGGGGAGAGCAGGTCGCGTTCGAGGATGTCCTTGGCGATGTCCACGATCACCGGGACCGCGTGGACGACGAGCAGGGGCATCAGCAGCCCCAGTTCTTCGGGGGCGAGCAGGCCCTCGCGCAGGGCGGCGCGCTCGAAGCGCCCCGCCGCCCGCGCCCGCGCGGCGTCGCCACCGCGCACCCGCGCCGCGGTGTCCGCGATCCAGGCGAGGTCCAGCAGCCGGTCGCCCACCGTCATGTTGTCGAAGTCGAGGACCGCGACCACGTGGGGTTCCTCCGCGCCGTCGAGGAGGAAGTGGTGGTGGTGCAGGTCGGCGTGGACCACCCGGCGGCGACCCGGCGGGGGCGTGGCCACGTCGGGGGAGGAGCCGGTCAGCAGCGGCCGGGCCCGCTCCAGACCCTCCAGCGCGGTCCGCGCGATGCCACCCCACGCGTCGTCCCGCGCCCCCGCCAGCGGCAGCAGCCGGTCCACGCCGTCGTCCAGCGCGGCCCGCCAGTCCTCCTCCGCGACGAGCGGGGGCACCGGCAGCGGGACCAGATCGTCGACCACCCGCCGCGGCAGGCCGTCGAGGACCCGGCGCAGCCGCAGTCCGGTGGCGATCACCGCGTCCGCCTGGTCCGGCGCGGGCCGGCCCGACGCGCCGCCGGGCGCGAGCGGGACGAGTTCGCACACGTGGCCGTCGTGCTCGGCGACGGCCGCGCCGGTCGTGGTCGGCACCGGCACCGGCACCGGGACGCCGGCGTCCCGGCAGGCCCGCAGTACCCGCCCCTTGACGTGGTGGAAGGCGGGCGGGCGAGCCGCTTCGCGGTCGAGCTGGACCTTGAAGACGTGATCGCGTCCGCGGTGGGCGACCCGCCACAGCGCCGCCGTGTGACTGAGCGGCGCCGTGCCGTCCGAACGCAGTGGCCGCGGGCGGGAGTTCGGGGGAACGTCCCAGTGCTCGGCCAGGGCGTCGGCGACCCACGGGCGCGAACCCACCGGGGCACCGGACCGCGGACGCTGATGTGACGTCATTCCTTCAGCCCTCACCCGTTCCTCGCGTGACGTCGCAGCCGGGGACGTACGCCGCCGGTTGCCTGAAGGCGATGGTGAACGCGGGGCCCGGCCGCTCACATCACCTGGTCGGGTAGCCGGGTGCCGGGCCGCGCGCACCCCGGCGCACCCCCGCTCACCTGGGGGATGTGGGCCGTTCACCCGCGACCCAGCATGGGGTTCGCCAGAAGGAGGACCACCGCCACGAAGCGGCCGGGTCCCCGGGACCCCGAGCCGAAAGGACGCCGACGTGCCGGCCGACAACACTCCACCGGAGCGCGTGGAGGCGGTGGTGTTCGACCACGACGGAACGCTGGTGGACTCCATCACCCCGGACTACGAAGCCTGTTCACAGGTGTTCCGCGAGTACGGCGCCGAACTGCCGGCCGCCGTGTGGGCGGCGGACGTCTGCGGCAACACCGACGGCTATCCGGCGCTCTTCGCGCGACTGGCCGAGAGCATCGGCCGGCACGACGCCGCGGCACGGATGCGCGAGCGGCTGTCCGAACTGTGGGCCGCCTCCCTGCTGCCCGGCTCCGTTCCCCTGATGCCCGCCGTCCGCGATGTCCTCGACGGACTGCGGGAATCGGGGGTGCGGCTGGCCGTCGCCTCGGCGGCGCCGCGCACCTGGGTGACGGGCTGTCTGGAGCACCACAGACTGCTCGACCGCTTCCAGGCCGTCGTCGCCGCCGAGGACGTCGAACGGCGCAAGCCCGCGCCCGACGCCTACCTGGCGGCAGCCGCCCGGCTGGGCGTGCCGCCCGAGCGGTGCGTCGCGGTGGAGGACTCCCTCACCGGGGTCGACGCCGCCCTGGCCGCCGGGATGCGGGTGATCGCGGTGCCCACGCCCGTCACCCGGTCCCTCGACTACTCCCGCGCGGACCACGTGCTGCCCGGCCTCGGCGGACTGACCGCCGCGCTACGGGCCCCGTCCGACAGAAAGGCAGCCCATGTCCGACACTGACGAAGCACGCACGGCCGTCTCCCTCGGGGCGGCGGGCACGTCCCCGGCGGCCGGGGCGCGGGCCCGGCTGATCGACCACCTCTGCGAGGCCGCGGAACTCGAACACTCGCTGTGCCTCCAGTACCTGTACGCCGCGTTCTCCCTCAAGACCCGCGCCGACGAGGGCGGGGTCGACGAGGTGCAGGTCGAGCGCGTCCGCGAGTGGAAGGGCCAACTGCTGCTGCTGAGCCGCGAGGAGATGCTCCACCTCGGCCTGGTGCTCAACCTGCTCGCGGCGGTCGGCGGCGCCCCGTACCTGCAACGCCCCAGCTTCCCGCAGCCGGAGCGCTACTACCCCATCGGCGTCGTCTCCGCCCTGGAACCGTTCGGCGCGAAGGCGATCGAGCGCTTCCTGCGGTACGAGATGCCGACCGCGCTGCTCGGCGAGGTCACCCCCGGGCACGTGGGCGCCGACGGCGAACGCATGACCGTCGGCATGCTCTACGAGCGCGTCCGCGAAGCCGTGACGACCATCGACGAGAAGGAGCTGTTCATCGGCTCCGAGTACCGCCAGATCGACACCGCCGCGGTGATCGACCCGGAGGGCGTCTTCGAGGACGCGGTCGCCACGGGGTACGGCGTCGAGCCGTTCCCGGTGACCGACCGGGCCTCCGCGCTGCGCGCCATCGACCTGATCATCGAACAGGGCGAGGGGGCCGAGGCCGACTCGCCGCAGTCGCACTACGGGCGACTCCTGCGGGTGCGCGCCGAGTTCGAGGCGGAGAGGCGGGCCGCGGCGGACGCCGGCACCGTCTTCGAACCCGCCAGGCCCACCCTGTCCAACCCGGTGCTGCGCGGCCCCGTCGACGGGGACGGCGCCGTGGTCATCACCGAGCCGCTGACCCGCGCCGTCGCCGAGGTCTTCAACGACGGCTACGCCCTGATGGTCTTGATGCTGCTGCGCTTCTACGGGCGCACGGACGACACACCGGCGCAGATGCGCATGCTCCAGGAAGTCGTCTTCTTCCCGCTGATGACGATGTTCGTACGCCCGCTGGGCGAGGTGCTCACCGAACTGCCCGCGATCAGCGGCCAGGACGCGGCCACGGCGACCGCCGGTGCGCCCTTCGAGTTCAGCCGCGGCCTCCAGCTCATTCCCGAACGCGCCGTCGCCTACCAGGTGTTCGCCGAACGCCTCGCCGGCCTCGCGTCCGCCGCCGCCCGGCTCACCGGCCGCTGCGACCAGACGGACGCCGTCAGTCCCGCGCTGCGCAAGCGCGTCGCGTTCATCGCGGAGAACGTCGGCCTGGTGGCACGGCGCTTCGCCGACCGACTCAACGAAGGAGCAGACCGTGCCGACGCGTGAACTGACGTGTGAGTTCGGGGGATGGTTCATGTGCCGCCTGGCGACCGACCCCGACCCGACCGACGAACCGAGGGGGGTGAGCGGCTCCACCTTCGCACTCGCCGGTGAGCCCGACCTCGACCGGATCATCGTGCTGGGCGACCCCCGCCCCGAGGTGCGCCGCAGCCACATGCCGCCGGTGGGCGTCACCGTCACCCGGGCCGCCGTCGGCGCGGTGGACGTGCCGGAGCTGACCGGGGCACGCGTGGACCTGCTCGGCGACCCGGTGTTCGAGAACCGCAACACCGTGCTGACCTTCGCGGGCCGCGAGCCGATCGTCCCGTTCCACCTGCGCATCAGCGCCCCCGGCGCCCGGATCGAACGGCGCATGCTGATGTGGTCCGACGGCCCCGAGGACCCGCCGGTCCACCTCATCCCCCGCGCCCAGCTGGAGAAGTTCGGCGGCCGGGTCTTCCGCACCGACCCCGACCTGATCCGCTCCGCCACCGGCATCGCCGACCCCCTGCTCGACCGCGAGGAACGCCACCGCAGGCTCGTGGAGGACCTGGAGCGCGAGACCGACCCGGTGCGCCGCGCCGGAACCGAGAAGCGCGTGCGGGAGCTGGAGATCGGACTGGCCCAGCCGGCCGACGAGCGGGTGGTCAACATGACGGCCATCGAGGAGTTCCGCTTCCCGCTGACCGGCGAAGCCGATGTCGAGGGCGAGGCGCTCACGGACCTCGCGCCGGACACCCGGGCGCCGTGGACCGTGGACTTCTGGATGGGCGGCTGGGACCCCGACGTGATGTGCGGATACTTCAAGGGCAGCCTGACCGTGCCGCTGCGCGAGGACGCCGACGGGCGGGAGGAACGGTGAGCGCCCCGACGCGCACCGGCGTGTGGCTGGTCGGGGCGTGCGGCTCCGTCGCCACGACGACCGTGGTGGGAGCCGCCGCGATCCGCGCCGGGCTGGCCGCGCCCACCGGATGCGTCAGCGAACTGCCCGCGTTCCGCACCGCCGGACTCCCGCCGCTGGAGGACCTGGTCCTCGGCGGCCACGACCTCACCGTCACCCCCCTCGCCAAGCGCGCCGAACTGCTCGCCCAGGCAGGGGTGTTGCCGGCCGCACTGCTGCCCGCGCTCGCCCCCGACCTCGCCGCCGCCGACGCGTGGACGCGCCCGGTCCCGCAAGGGATGAGCCAGCGGCGGCTGATCGAGGCGCTGGCGGACGACATCACCGCCTTCCGTACCGAGTGCGGACTCGACCGCGTGGTCGTGGTCAACGTCGCCACGACCGAGCCGCACACCCCACCGCACCCCGCCTGGGCGTCCGCCGAAGCGCTGCGGGACGCCCTCGCCGCAGACGAGGAACCGCTGCCCTACAGCTCGGTGCACGCCTGCGCAGCGCTGCGGGCCGGATGCGGATACGTCGACTTCACCCCGTCCACCGGCTGCCGCGTGCCCGCGCTGCACGAGCTCGCCACGGCCTCGGCACTGCCGTACGCGGGCAGCGACGGCAAGACCGGTGAGACGCTGGTGAAGTCCGTCCTGGCCCCGATGTTCGACCGGCGGGCGCTGCGGGTGCGCGCGTGGTCCGGCACCAACCTGCTGGGCGGGGGCGACGGCGCCGCGCTCGCCGAGCCCGAACGGGCGCGCAGCAAGACCGAGTCCAAGAGCCGGGTGCTGCGCGAGGGCCTCGGCTACGGCGTCGACGGCGACGTGCACATCCACCACGTGCCGGCCCTCGGCGACTGGAAGACCGCGTGGGACCACATCGCGTTCGACGGATTCCTGGGCGTGCGGATGTCCATGCAGTTCGTGTGGCAGGGCTGCGACTCGGCGCTGGCCGCCCCGCTCGTGCTCGACCTGGCCCGGTTCACCGCGCTCGCCCACCGCGCGGGGGTGGCGGGACCGGTCGCGGAACTGGGCTTCTTCTTCAAGGACCCGGTCGGCAGCGACGTGCACGGCCTGGAGGAGCAGTTCGAGCGACTGCGGACCTGGGCGACGAGCGTGGGCGGTGCGGCATGAGGACGCGACGGGCCCGCGCCCTGGTACGGCTGGTCCGGGCCCCCGCCGCGCTGACCGTGCCCGGCGACGTGCTCACCGGCGCCGCCGCCTCCGGTGCCCCCCTGACCCCGCGCACCGCGGGGCTCGCCGGGGCGTCGGTGTGCCTGTACTGGGCGGGCATGGCACTCAACGACTACGCCGACCGCCACGTCGACGCGGTCGAACGACCGGAACGCCCCATCCCGTCCGGCCAGATCGCCCCCGCCACCGCGCTGGGCGTCGCCGCCGGACTGACCGGCCTCGGCCTCGGCCTGGCGGCGGTGGGCGGCGGCCGCGCCGGACTCGCGGTCGGCACGGCCCTGGCGAGCGACGTGTGGGCGTACGACCTGGGCCTGAAGCACACGGCGGCCGGACCGGCGGCCATGGCCGGGGCCCGCGCCCTCGACGTGCTGCTGGGCGCGTGCGCGGGCGGCCGCACCCGTGCCGCGCTGCCCGCCGCCGCGGCGGTGGCCGCGCACACCGCGGGCGTGACGGTGCTCAGCCGGGGCGAGGTCGACGGCACCGGCCGCGCCACCCCCGCCGCGACGCTCGCCGCGTCCTGCGCGGTCGCCACGGCCGCGGCGCTCCTCGCGGGACGGACACCGCGACGGCGTGCCCTCACCGGCGTACTGGCCGGCGCGTACCTCGCGGGGTGCGGCGCGGCCCAACTGGCGGCCGTGCGCACGCCGTCGGCGGGCCGGGTGCGCGGCGCGGTGACCGCGGGCATCAACGCCTTCCTGCCGTTGCAGGCCGCGTTGTGCGCGGGCGCGGGAGCGTCGGCCCCCGCGCTCCCACTCGCCCTCGGCTGGCCGCTGGCACGCGGGCTCTCCCGGAAGGTGTCGCCGACGTGACCGGCCGCCACCGGTTCGGCTTCGGCACCAACGGCCTGCGCGACCACCGGCTCCCCGACGCGCTGCGCCTGCTGGCCGACCTGGGATACGACGGTGTGGCCCTCACCCTGGACCACGGCCACCTCGACCCCTACGCGCCCGGCCTCGTCCAGGAGGTGGACCGCACGGCGTCGCTGCTGGCGGAACTGGGTCTGGCGGTGGTCGTGGAGACCGGAGCCCGCTATCTGCTCGACCCCGCGCGCAAGCACCAGCCGACCCTGCTGAGCGACGAAGGCCGCGAGCGCCGGGTCGACCTGCTGACCCGGGCCGTGCGGATCGCCGCCGGGCTCGGTGCCGAGGCGCTGTCGTTCTGGAGCGGCACCGCCCCCTCCGGCGTGCCGGAAGCCGTCCTGTGGGACCGGCTGGCGCAAGGCTGTGACACCGTGACCCGGGAGGCGGACCGCCACGGTGTCCCGCTCGGGTTCGAACCGGAGCCGGGCATGTTCGTCGACACCCTCGACCGCTACGACGCGCTGCTGGGCCGCCTCGGCCGGCCCGACGCGCTCGGCCTCACGCTGGACATCGGCCACTGCCGCTGCCTGGAACCCCTGGACGTCCCCGCCTGCGTGGCGCGGGCGGCCGGACGGCTGGTCAACGTCCAGATCGAGGACATGGCGCGCGGACGGCACGAACACCTGGAGTTCGGCGACGGCGAGATCGACTTCCCGCCGGTCATGACGGCGCTGGCCGACAGCGGCTACACGGGCCTGGTCAGTGTGGAACTGCCCCGGCACAGCCACGACGGCCCGGGCGTCGCCGACCGCTCGCTGCGCTTCCTCGAATCCGCAGCGCACGCAGCACGCGCAGCACGCGCCGGGCGGCAGGTAGCGCACGCTGCGCAGGCCGCCCGAGCACCGCGAACAGAGCCCGCCGCACGAGAGGGCACACCGTGATCGACGCACTTCACGACACCCTCGCCGCCCGCCTCCCCGCCCCGCAGTGGGAGCGGCTCGGCCAGTGGCGGCGCCGGGTCTCCGAAAGCCCGCACGACGTAAGGGAGTTCTTCCCCCGGGCCGGACGCGAGATCGGCCGCGGCGACCTCGTCGGCCCCGCCGAGACCGGCCATCCGTGCCGGGGCTGGCGGACGGACGACGCGGCACGCACCCTGCTGCTCGCCGCCCTGCCGCAGCGCGGCGACGACCTGGTGGCCGAGCTGCGGTGGCTGTACGAGACGGGGGACGCCGCCGAACGGCACGCCGTGCTGCGCTCGCTGGACCCGCTGGACCTGCGGGCGGACACGGACACGCTCGACGGCGCGCTGCCGCTGGTCCACGACGCCCTGCGCGCCAACGACCTGCGGATGGTGACCGCCGCGGTCGGCGACTACACCGCCCGCCACCTGCCCGCCCCCGCGTGGCGGCACGCCGTGCTCAAGTGCGTCTTCACCGGCATCCCCCTGTCGGCCGTCAGCGGACTCGACGAGCGGGCCGACCCCGAACTGCTGCGCATGCTCAACGACTTCGCCGCCGAACGCACGGCCGCGGGCCGCGCCGTGCCACCGGACGTCGCCACGTTCCTGCGCGCGCACCCGGCCCCGTGACCACCGACACCGAGGAGCACCCGATGCGGCTTTTCGATCCGCACATCCACATGACATCGAGGACCACCGACGACTACGCGGCGATGCGCGCGGCAGGGGTGCGGGCGCTGGTCGAGCCGTCCTTCTGGCTCGGCCAGCCGAGGACGTCGGTCGGCAGCTTCGTCGACTACTTCGACGCCCTGATCGGCTGGGAACCCTTCCGCGCGGCCCAGTTCGGCATCAGCCACCACTGCGCGGTCGCCCTCAACCCCAAGGAGGCCAACGACCCGCGCTGCCGTGAGGTGCTGGACCTGCTGCCCCGCTACCTCGTCAAGGACCGGGTGGTGGCGGTGGGCGAGATCGGCTACGACTCGATGACGCCCGAGGAGGACACCGCGTTCGCCGCGCAACTCGCCCTCGCCGTCCGCCACGACCTGCCCGTCCTCGTGCACACCCCGCACCGCGACAAGGCGTCCGGCACCCGGCGCACCCTCGACGTGGTGCGCGAGTCGGGCATCGCCCCGGAACGGGTGGTCGTCGACCACCTCAACGAACTCACCGTCGCGGCGGTCCTGGACGCGGGCTGCTGGGCGGGGTTCTCCGTCTACCCGCAGACCAAGATGGACGAGCACCGCATGGTCACGCTGCTGCGCGAATACGGGCTGGAGCGGATACTCGTCAACTCCGCCGCGGACTGGGGCCGCAGCGATCCCCTCAAGACCCGCGCCACCGCGGACACCATGCTCGCCTCGGGCTTCACCACGGCGGACGTCGAGCGGGTGATGTGGCACAACCCGGTCGCGTTCTACGGGCAGAGCGGCCGGCTCGACCTGACCGGACCCGCCCCGGACATCGGCGAGTCGCACGAGGGCAACTCCATCGAGCGCGGGCCCCGGCCGGCCGCGCGGACGGCGGCGGGCTGACCGATGCGTTTCCTGCACCCCGACGGCACCACCGTCCACCTCGCGTACTGCGCCAACGTGCACCCCGCGCCCGACCTGCGCGCGGTCCTCGCCCAACTCGCCACCCACGCCGAGCCGGTGCGCGAGCGGCTGGGCACCGACCGGCTCGGCGTCGGCCTCTGGCTGGCCCGCGAGGTGGCCGCCGAACTGGTCGCCGAGCCCGCGTCGGTGCGTGCCCTGCGGGCCGAACTCGACCGCAGGGGACTGGAAGTGGTGACCCTCAACGGGTTCCCCTATCGCGGGTTCGGTGACGCGGTGGTCAAGCACCGGGTCTACACACCCGACTGGTCCGACCCGGCGCGGCTGCGCCACACCCTCGATCTGGCCCGGCTGCTGGCCGAGTTGATGCCCGACGACGCCGACCACGCGAGCGTCTCGACCCTGCCGCTCGGCTGGGCCGGCTCGTGGCCCGCGGAACGGGCCGCACTCGCCCGCCGCCACCTCGACACGCTCAGCGCCGAACTGGCGGACCTGGCCGAACGCACCGGACGCGACGTGCGGATCGCCTTCGAGCCCGAACCGGGCTGCGTGCTGGAGACCACGGGTGATGCCGTGCACCACCTGGCCCCGGCGGCCGGGCCCCGCCTCGGCGTCTGCCTGGACACCTGCCACCTCGCCGTCGCCCACGAACAGCCCGCCGACGCGCTGGCCGCGCTGGCGGACGCGGGCCTGGAGGTGGTGAAGCTCCAGGCGTCGGCCGCGCTGGTCGCCCCGCGGCCGCACACGTCCGGCGTACGCGAGGCACTGTCCCCGTACGCGGAACCACGCTTCCTGCACCAGACCCGCGAGCCCTCGCCGGACGGCCTGCTGGGCGTCGACGACCTCGGTACGGCGCTGGCGTGCGGACCCGGTGGGGCCGGTGGCCTGCCCGGCCGGGAACCGTGGCGCATCCACTTCCACATGCCCCTCAGCGCCGCACCCCCGCCACCGCTCACCACCACCCGGCCGGTGCTGGAGGAGACCGTCGCCCTGCTGCTGGGCGGGCCGGTGGCCAGGACCGCGCACGTCGAGGTGGAGACCTACACCTGGCCCGTGCTCCCGGACGCCCCGGGACGCGACGCCCTCGTCGACGGCATCGCTGCCGAGCTCGCCTGGGCCCGCGAACTGCTGCTCCACAACGGCCTGAAGGAGCTGAACCGGTGAGCCGCGTCCTCGTGCTCGACGTCGTGGGACTCACCCCGCGGCTGCTGGCCCACATGCCGAACCTCAGGGCGGTCGCCGAGCGGGGCTTCAGCGCGCCGCTGACGACCGTGCTGCCCGCCGTGACCTGCTCGGCGCAGTCCACCTTCCTCACCGGCGAACCGCCGTCCGCGCACGGCGTCGTGGGCAACGGCTGGTACTTCCGCGAGCTGGGCGACGTGCTCTTCTGGCGCCAGCACAACGCGCTGGTCGGCGGTGAGAAGGTGTGGGACGCGGCCCGCCGCCACCGGCCCGGCTTCACCGTGGCCAACGTGTGCTGGTGGTACGCGATGGGCGCCGACGTGGACTGGACGGTCACGCCCCGCCCGGTCTACTACGCCGACGGCCGCAAGGAGGCGGACTGCTACACCTTCCCGGCCGGGCTCCACGACGAACTGACCTCCCGCTTCGGGCGCTTCCCGCTGTTCACCTACTGGGGGCCGACCGCGGGGCTGCCCTCCTCGCGGTGGATCGTCTCCGCCGCGCGGCACCTGCTGCGCGAGCACCGCCCCGACCTGTCGCTCGTCTACGTCCCCCACCTCGACTACGACCTCCAGCGCTTCGGTCCCGCGTCGCGCCGAGCCGCCGCGGCGGCCCGGGACGTCGACGCGGTCCTCGCGCCGCTGCTGCGGGACGCCGCCGCCGAGGGCGTGACGGTGGTGGCCCTGAGCGAGTACGGCATCACCCCGGTCGACCGGCCGGTGGACGTCAACCGCGTGCTGCGCCGGGAAGGGCTGCTGCGGGTCCACACCCAGGACGGCATGGAGTACCTGGACCCGTGGACCTCGCGCGCGTTCGCGGTCGCCGACCACCAGGTCGCGCACGTCTACGTCCGCTCCCCGGACGACGTGCCCCGCGTGCGGTCGCTGCTGGCCGGACTCCCGGGCGTGGAACGGGTCCTGGACGGCGAGGGCAAGCGCGCGCACGGACTGGACCACGAGCGGTCCGGCGAGCTCGTCGCGGTCGCCGACGCGCGCTCGTGGTTCACGTACTACTACTGGCTCGACGACGACCGGGCGCCGGACTTCGCCAGGACGGTGGAGATCCACCGCAAGCCCGGCTACGACCCCGCGGAGCTGTTCTTCGACCCGGCCGATCCGCTCGCCCGGGCGCGGGCCGCGGGCGCGCTGCTGCGCAAGCGGCTGGGCCTGCGCTACCGCATGGACGTCGTGCCGCTCGACCCGTCCGTGGTACGCGGCAGCCACGGCCGGCTGACGGAGGATCCGCAGGACGGCCCGGTGCTGCTGTGCTCCGACCCGGGCGCGGCCACCGACCGGATGGCGGCCACACAGGTCAAGGCGCTGCTGCTGCGGCTGGCGGGTGCCGACGGCCTCGGCTGAGTCCGGTCCGCACCCGCTTGAACGAGAAGGGCCTGTGCGGGAACCGGTGAGGTTCCCGCACAGGCCCACGGGCGTTCCCGCAGGGAAGCGTCAACAGCGGCCATCAAGCGGCTACTTGAAGCCGACCACCATCGACTCGGCGCCGCTGAGATGCTGCACGTAGGTGTCGCGGAACCCGTGCTGCTCCAGCCATCCGCGGCAGTCGCCGGACGTGTAGTCGAAGCCGCCGGGCAGCGCCAGGTGCATCATCAGGCTGAGGACCAGGCCGACCGCGTTGTCCTGCCGCTCGTCGTCGATCATCGTCTCGTAGACGACGACCGCCCCGCCCGGTGCGAGCGCTTCGTGGGCCTTCTTCAGCAGCGTGTGCTTGTCCTCCAGGTCCCAGTTGTGCAGGACGTGGCCGAGCACGATCACGTCGGCGGACGGCATCGGGTCCTGGAAGAAGTCACCGGGCTGGAAACGCAGGCGGTCCGCCAGGCCGTGAGCCGCCACGTACTCCTCGAAGCCCTCGCGCGCCGGCGGCAGGTCCATGCCCACGGCGCTCAGATGCGGATGGCGTTCGAGCACCCGCACCGGCAGGGCGCCCTCCGCGCACCCGATGTCGGCGAGCGTGCGATAGCGGTCCCACGGGAAGCCGGTCGCGATGGCGTCCGCGGAAGCCAGGCTCATCGCGGTCATGGCCCGGTGGAAGCGGCGCGTGGAGTCGTCGGTCGCGTACGTCTTCTCGTAGAACTCGCCGGGGCCGCGCCGCCCGGACGGCGACTGCCCGGTGCGCAGCATCTCCACCATCTCGTCGGCGAACCCGCCCATGGCGACGCGGAAGTGGTCGCCCAGGTAGGAGTGGCGCTTGTCCTCGTCCAGGAACTCCCCGGTCTCCTCCGTCGTGGCATAGCGGTCGCCGTCCCGGCGCAGCAGGTCCAGGGCGACCAGCGCGTCGTAGAAGTCGGCCGCGGGACGGCTGTGCACCCCGGTGCGGTCGCACAACTCCTCCGCGGTGAGCGGGCGTTCGGCCAAAGCGGTGAAGACGCGCAGCTCGACGGCGCTGAGGAACGTCTTCATCTTCCACCAGGACCACATGAAGTCGGTGGTCGTGCGCGGTACGGTCATGGCTCCCTCATCGGTGTGTGCCGGGCCCCCGGGTCCTGCCGGCCGGACGGCCGACGGGTGCTTCGCACGATGCCGAGCCGGACCGCGCCCCACATCACTCGTTCGTGCGGCTCCCTCACGCCTCATGACCACGGGCGCCTGCCGTCCGAGGCGCAGGACACCTCACGGACCAGGCGTCCCCGCCCGTCGCGCGGCCCTCCCATCTGCCACTCCGCGACCGCTCGTCCTCGCACACTCATCCGTGTGATGTGCGGCTGCCGGGCCCGGTGTGAGGCTGCCCGTGCACAGGACGCGAGAAGTCGACTCGTCGTCGAACCGGAGGTAAGAGGATGTCCGGCATCACTGGCTGGGTGGACAGCGTCCGTGATCTGCGCGACGCGGACGCGGTCACCGCCCGGCTCACCGCCGACCTGGTGGTCCGCGGTCAGCACGGCACGGGAACCTGGCGGGAACGGCACGCCGTGCTGGCCCAGCGCGCCGACGCCACCTGGCGCGGCACCGTGGAGCCCGCACGCGCCCGGGGGCAGGACGGCCGCACGATCGCCGTGGCGGTCTGCGACGGCTATCTGCACCACGCCGACACCCTGTGGTCGGCCGTGGCCGACGGCCCGCCCGCCTCGCCCGACGGGCCGTCCGTCGCCGAGATCGTGCTCCACGCCTACCTGCGGTGGGGCGAACGCGTCGCCGAACACCTCGACGGGGCCTTCGCGTTCGCGATCCGCGACGAGCGCGACCACACCCTGCTGCTCGGCCGGGACCGGTTCGGCATCAGGCCGCTGAGCTACACGACCACCGAGCACGGCGCGGTCTTCTCCTCGGACCTCGGCGCCCTCGCCCGCCACCCCGCCGTCACCCCCGAGATCGACGCGGACGGACTGTGCGCCCTGCTGACACAGCTGCGCGCCCCGGGAACGGCCGCGCTGCGCGGCGTGCGCGAGGTGCCGCCCGCCCACACCGTGCGGCTGGGCGCCCACGGCGAGACCGTACGCCGCTACTGGGCCCTGGAGGCCCGGCCGCACGAACTCGACCTCGACGGCACGATCCGCCGGGTGCGCGAACTGCTCGAAGAGGTGGTGTCCGACGACCTGGCCGGCACCGACCCCTCCGTCCTGCTGTCGGGCGGGCTGGACTCCAGCGCGCTGACCGGGCTCGCCGCCACCGTCTCGGGAGCGGCGCCGCGCACCTTCACCGTGGCCTTCGGCGACACCGCCGCACCCGTGCCGGACCGGCCGTACGCGCTGGACGTCGTGCGGTTCTGGGAGTGCAGGCACCAGGAGGTCACCGTACGGCCCGAGGACCTGTCGGACCCGGAGACGCTGAGCGCCGTGCTGTCCGCCAAGGACTACCCCTCGCCCTTCGGCGACAAGAACATCACGCCCTACCTCTTCAGCGGCAAGGTGGCCGCCGAGGTTCCGGTGGCGCTCAGCGGCGAGGCGTCGGACACCGTGTTCGGCAGCCTGGGCGGCAAGATCGACGAGAACCACGAGTTCACCACCTTCCCCTGGATCGAACGGTCCCGCAGCTGGGGCCTCGAACACGGCATGGGCAGCGGGATGTTCGACCGGGCGCTGCTGCGGACCGTGGACGTCGACGGATACGGCGACCGGCTGTTCCGGGAGGCGAGCGCCGAGGTGCCGGTGCTGCCCGGCGACTCGCGGCTGGACCGGCTGGGCCGGCAGGCCGACCACCTCACCATCAACCGGTTCCTCGAACAGGCCGTCCACCACTCGGAGCGGCTGTCGGCGGCGGCGGGGCTCCAGGTGCGCTTCCCGTTCCTCGACCACCGGCTGGTGTCGTTCCTCTACAACGTGCCGGTGCGCATGAAGTGGTTCGACGGGCGCGGCAAGAGCCTGCTGCGGACCAACGCCAAGGACCTGGTGCCCGAATCCGTCCTCACCCGCCCCAAGGTGCCCTACCCGATCACCTACGCCGACAGCTACAAGGCGGCGCTCACCACACGCCTGCGCACGCTGCTCGACGACTCGGACGCGCCGGTGCGCCCGCTGGCCGACCTGACGGCCCTGCGGGAGGTCGCCGCCGACCCGGCCCTGCTCGACCAGGGCGGCTGGTACGGGCGGGCCAACGTGGAGATGGTCCTGCAACTCGACGCCTGGCTGCGCCGCCTGGGCGTGCGCATCGCCATCTGACGCTACGAAGGAACGGGAACGAACGATGTTTCACCTCTTCAGCAGGCAGGCCGTCGCGGCGGCGGACCGGGTCGCCGTGACCGACGGGAACCAGTCCCTCACCTACGCCGCGCTCGCCCGCCGGGTCGGCGTCCTCGTGGCCGCCATCCGCGAGACGTGCCCCACCGGGCCCGTGCGGATCGGACTGCACCTGGGCCGCACCGTGGACCTGGTGGCGGCCGTGCTGGCGGTGACGGCCGCGGGACACGCCTACGTGCCGCTCGACCCCGCCTACCCGCTGCCACGGCTGCGGTTCGTCGCCGAGGACAGCGGAGTGTCGCTGGTGGTCTCCGACCGCGACCTGCCCGAGGGCCTCACCTCCGCGCCGACCGTGCGGGTGGACCGGCTCGACCTGTCCGCGACCCCGGCGCCGTGGGAGCCCGCGCCGGCCGACGACGAGGCGCCCGCCTACGTCATCCACACCTCCGGCTCGACCGGCCGCCCCAAGGGCGTCGAGGTGCGGCGGCGCAGTGTGGCGGCGATGGTCGAGGCGGTCCGCGCACGCCACGACTTCCGCGGCGACGACGTGTGGACGCTCTTCCACTCGTACTCCTTCGACTTCTCCGTGTGGGAGATGTGGGGCGCGCTGGCGACCGGCGCGACCCTGGTCGTCGTGCCCTCCGAGGTGGCCGTCTCGCCGCGCGCCACGGTCGAGTTGCTGGTACGCGAGGGCGTCACGGTGATGAGCGTGGTGCCCTCGGTCTTCCGCTACCTGACCGCCGCCGTCCGGCGCGCTCCGGGCCCGCCCGCGCTGCGCCGGGTGATCTTCGGCGGGGAGTCCATCGACGTGGACTCCATCCGGGCGTGGCGGAAGGCGGTGCCCGGCCCGTGCGAGTTCGTCAACACCTACGGCATCACCGAGACCACGGTGTTCGTCACCACCCGGGTGCTCACCGACGCCGAACTGGACGCCGGGGGACCGGCAGGGGAGTTCGCCACCGACCTCGGAGTGCCGCTGGACGGTTGGGAGTTGAGGGTGCTCGACGAGCGGGGCACCGACGTGGCCCGCGGCGGGACCGGCGAGATCTGGGTGGCGGGCGACGGCGTGGCGAAGGGCTACGTCAACATGCCCGACACGACCGCGGAACGGTTCCGCGAACTGCCGCTGCCCGGCGGCCCGGCCCGGCTGTTCTACCGCAGCGGCGACCTGGCCACGCGCACCGCGTCGGACACCTACTGCTACGCGGGACGCGCCGACGACCAGGTCAAGATCAACGGCTTCCGCATCGAACTGGGCGAGGTGGAGGCCCACCTGCGACGGCTACCGGACGTCGCCGACGCCGCCGTCGTCAAGGGCCGCAACCGGATCGGCGACCCGGTGCTGACCGCCTACTACACCTCGGAGGCGGAGCTGTCCGCCGACGACCTCGGCCGCCGGGCCCGTACGTCGCTCCCGGCGCACATGGTGCCGACGCGGTTCGTCCGGCTTCCCCGGCTGCCGCTCAACCCCTCGGGCAAGACCGACCGCCGCGCGCTGGCCGAACGGGACACGGCGGACGCCACGACCGCGCCGGACGCCACGGCCGCACCGGGCGCGCCGGGCGCCACGACCGAGCCGGGTCCACACCTGGCGGCCCGGCCGTGACCACGCCCCGGCCGCCGCGCCCCCGAACGACCGCCGACCACCGCGAAGGAGACCACAGCATGGGCACACCCCAGCACGCCGTACCGCTGTCCGTGGGGCAGGAGGCGATGTGGATCGCCTGGGAGCTGGAACCCAACCAGCTCACCCACATCATCCCGCTGCCGTTCCTGCTGCGCGGCGACCTCGACCCCGAGCGCCTGCGGCAGGCGGTCAGGACCGTCGGGGAGGCCTACCCGCAGCTGCGCGCCCGGGTGGAACGCACCGCCGACGGGCCCGCCCTGACCTGGCGGGACGCCCCCGGCATCCCGGTGACCGAGCGCACCGTCGACACCGACGTCACCTCGGCGGTGCGCGAGGCCTGGCAGGTCCCGTTCGACCTGCGCACCGGGCCGCTCGCCCGGGTGTACGTGCTGCGCGGGCCGGACTGGACGGTGCTGCTGTTCGCCGTCCACCACCTGGTGTTCGACGGCGCCTCGGTGCTGCTCACGCTCGACGCCTTCCGCCGCGCCTACGAAGGGGCCGCCCTGGCCCCCGACGCGCGCGCCGACGCGCTGACGGCGTTCGCCCGGCGGACGCGGGAACTGTCCGACACGGCGGCCGGCGACGCCCTGCGCGACTACTGGGCGGACGCCCTGCGCGGCGGCCCGCCCGCACCGGTCCTGCCCGCCAAGCGGGACGAGGGCGACACGTACACCATGGTCGTCGCCGACGTGCCCTCCGACCTCGCCGCCGACCTGCGCTCGCGCGCCGCCGAACTGGAATGCTCCTACTTCACGGTGCTGCTGGCCGCCTACTTCGTGCTGCTGCGGCGCCACAGCGCGACCGACGACGTCACGCTGTCGATCCCGTCGCACGGCCGCACCGACCCCGCCCTGCGGGACGCGGTCGGCTACTTCGTCAACCCGCTGCCGCTGCGGTACCGGCTGAGCGACACCGACCGCTACGCCGACGTGGTGCGCGGCCTGCGCTCGGCCGTACGGGAACGGCTGCGGCACGCCGAGTTGCCGCTCGCGTCCATCATGCGCGCCGCCGGGCTCACCGGCCCCGAGGCCCGCGTCCACACCCACCAGTCGCTCTTCCAGTACTGGGACGCGGGACGGCACGAGACCGTGGACGTCCAGAACCTCACGCTGCGCTCGGACACCGCCGAATGCGTGGGCAGCCTGCTCGACATGGAGAGCACGGCCGGCTACACGCTGGCGGTGATGGTCCGTGAGGACAGCGGCGGCACCCACGTGCTGTGGAAGGACCCGACCGGCTCCGTGGGCCCGGCCGCCGTCACGGACCTCGCCGACGACTACCTCGCCGTGCTCAAGACGCTGGCCGCCGACCCCGACGGCGTCATCGCGCCGGTGCTCCCGCGCGCCGACGCGGAACCGGTCCGCGCGGCCGCCCCCACGACGCGTACGGTCCCCGCCGTGGACGGACCGGCGTCGCCCGGCGAGGCCGCCGGGTCGCCCGGGGCGGACGAGCTGGCCGCGATGGCGGGGGTGTGGGAGGAGGTCCTGATGATCAGTGGCGTCAAACCCCGCGACTCCTTCTTCGAACTCGGCGGACACTCCCTGCTCGCCGAGACCCTGACCCTCCTGGCCGGGGAGCGCTTCGGCCGCGACATCCCCGTACGGGACCTGTTCTCCCACCCCCGTCTCGACGACTTCACCCGCCACGTGCTGTCCACGGCCGCGGCGACCGCGCCGGAACCGCAGGCGCCGACCGCCGCGCCGGTGGACGCCTCGGCCCGCGAACTGCCCGCGAGCAGCTTCCAGCGCCGCATCTGGCTGATCGAACGCGACGACGACGCCGCCCGCGGCAACGTCTGCCTCGCCTGGCGGGCCGACGGAGGGCTGGACGCGGGGGTGCTGGGCGCCGCGCTCGAGCAGCTCGTCGGGGCCCACGAGATCCTGCGCACCCGATTCCTGTGGCACGACGGCGAGTTGACGCAGGACGTCACGGACACCTGGCGTCCGGCGGTCGAGGAGGTGGACTTCAGCGGGGCCGCCGACGCGGACGCCGCGATCGGGGCATGGCTCGCGGAGGCCGCCACCCGCCGCTTCGACCTGGAGTCGGGACGGCTGCTGCGCGTCGCGCTCGCCGACCTCGGCTCCGGCGAGCAGGCCCTGCTGCTGTGCGTGCACCACCTCGTCGTCGACGGCGAGTCCGTGCCGATCCTGCTGGCCGAACTGGAACGGTGCCACGCGGCGGTCCTGGCGGGCCGCGAGGTGACACCGCCCGCCGTGCAGTACCGCGACTTCGTCGCCGCGCAGTCGGCCGAACGGCGGGACGGGACGTGGGAGCGGGACCTGCGCCACTGGAGCACGGCGCTGGCGGGCGCGCCCGCCCACCTCGACGTCCCGGCCCGCGCCGACGCCACCGAGGAGGGCAGCACACCGCTGCGCACCGGGGACGACGTGATGGAGCGACTCGCCCCGGTGCAGGCCGAGCACGGCGTCTCGTGGTTCATCGTGGCGGCGACCGCGCTGGCCGTGGCGCTGCACCGGTGGAGCGGTCAGGACGACCTCACGTTCGAGGTGCCGCTGGCCAACCGGGGCCACGGCCGCGGCCCGCTCGCGGACGTGCTGGGCCCCTGCCTCAACACGGTCGTCCTGCGCTCCGCGCTCGCACCCGGCGCCGTGGTGGGGGACGTGCTGCGCCGGATGCGGGACACCGCGCTGGACGGGTTCGAACACGGGCGGGTGCCGTTCGACGAGATGGTCTCCCACCTCGACCCCGAACGCCGCCCCGGCCGCACTCCGTTCGCGGACGTCATCCTCAACATGAACTCCCGCACCAAGCGCCGCACCCGCCTGCGCGCGGCCGAGCTGACACCGGTGTCCGCGAGTGAACTCCAGGCGCACGACAAGCAGTTCGGCATGACGCTGACCCTCACCGAGCAGGACGGCACCGTGACCGGCACCCTCGCCCACCGCGGCGAGCTGATCACCACCGCGGGCGCGGCCGAACTGGCCGACGACATCGCCCGGTTGCTGACCCGCTTCGGCGACAGCCTCGACCACCCGGTCCTGCCCGGGCGGCCGGCGCACCCGTGACGAAGCGGGCGGGGGCGGCGCGGGGAAGCCCCTCGCCGCCCCCGCCCCCCTTCTCAGGCTCCGGGCTTCGCCAGCAGCAGTTCGGTGTTGTGGTCGCCGGAGGCCCCGAGCTTCTGCGCGGGCGTGGCGTACGGGTCGTTGTACGCCAACTCCCGGTAGAGCGCGGCCAGTCCGGTGTCGGAGGTGTCGGAGAAGTCGGTGGCGTACGGGGCCGCCGACTCGATCAGCGTGGTGAACAGCGACAGCGTGCCGTCGCCGTTGTCCGCGATCTCGATCACCCGCGCGTGGTGCGGGTAGTCGATGTGCGACGCGGTGTTGACCTCCCAGAAGGCGCGCTCCGCGACCGCGTGCGGGTGCGGCGAGATCTGGTTGGCGTGAGTGTGGCCGTTCACCCAGGCGACGACGTTCGGGTAGCGCTGGAGCAACGTGACCACCTCGGAGCCGCTGTGCCTGGCCTCCAGCAGGTTGTACGGGTCGGGCAGCAGGTTGCCCATGGTGGAGCTGGTGTGATGGCTGAAGACGACCACCAGCTGGTCGGTCGAGCCGCCGCGCACCACGTTGCCGTCCGTGTCGTACCAGTGGGTGCTGTTGGCCTGAAGGACCGACTCCAGCCAGTCGAGCTGCGCGGTGCCGACCGAACCGTCCGCCCAGCCCGCCCGGTTGGTGGTGTCCAGGCTGACGCCCACCACACCCGGCGCGACCGGGAAGGTGTAGTAGAGCTTCCCGCTGGAGGCCGCCGAGGCGGTGAAGCCGTGCCCGACCGGGCCCGCGCCGGTGTACGAGGGGTCGAGGTGGGCCTGCGCGAACTGCTCCGGGGTGAAGGGCACGCGGCGCGCGTCGGGCGTCACGCGGCGCACCGGCCCGTTGTCCAGCAGCTTGACGAAGAGGGCGAGCGCCTGGGCCGGGTCGTTCTGCAGCGCGGCCGCGAGCTTCGCGGCGTCGGCGTCGTCACAGCCCTCCAGCTTGCGGTCGCCGGTGTAGAGGGAGTTGAGCAGACCGAGGTCCGGCAGGGTCCCTTCGATGCTGTCATCGTGGTTGCCGACGGTGGTGTACCAAGGGACGTGCAGGCCCGGAGCGTCGAACGGGCGGCCCGCCGCGGTCAGGAAGCCCGGGATCTGCGGGTAGCCCGCCTTGGTCTTGTAGTCGTCCTGAAGGCTGGACTCCGGGTTCCAGTACGCCGTGGAGCCGGAGTTCTGCACGCCCTCGTACCGGGTGAGGTCACCGCTGTTGGGGGTGATCGAGCCACCGCTCATCACCGTGAGGTACCAGTCGAGTTCGAGCTGCTCGTGGTTGTCGGCGTTGTCACCGGTGGCGATGACGAAGGAGAAGGGACTGCCCGTGTAGGGGCCGCCGGACAGGGAGTTGACGCGCTCGACGAGCGAGGAGGCGCCGCGCACGGTCAGCGTCTCCTGCGGCCGGTACGCGCCGTCCGCGTACTGCGCCAGGTACTCGAAACGCGCCGGCGACTCGGTGTCCGCCAGATGCAGGTCGGTGAACTGGACGAAGCAGGCGAGGCCGGTACGGCGGTCGTCGCGGCCGGACTGCCCCGCGACCAGGTCGGTGCGTACGACCAGCGGCCAGCCGGGTCCCGCCGCCAGCCGGTGGTACGGGCCGGACGCGGACGGGGTGGCGACCTGCTCCAGCGTGGTGCCCGCGGACTGCACGGCGCGCGCGGCGGACAGCGCCAGGGCGCGGTCCCGCGTGGCAGCCGACGCGTAACGGGCGTCGCCCAGCGTCAGCGCCGCCGCGGCGAACGCGGCCGACGCGCCGGTGACGAACTGTCGTCTGCTGTATGCGGCCATCCGAGATCTCCTGAGTGTCGAGGCGCAGGGGCGGGCACCGGCGCTACCGGTGGGTAGCAGGCGCCGCACAGCATTAGGACACTCTTCGTCTGTGACGTGAACACGTCGGACTGAGGAAATGTCGTGCGGATGAAGGTCGTTGCGCGGGCCGCCGACGGCAGTGGCTCCGGGACGGCCGGGGCGGGAGGACCGGACGACCGGCGGACCGGTAGCGTGGGCCGCGTCCGTGGCCCCGACCGCCGCCGCGGTGTCGCCGCAGGTCGGCGCGCGTCAGAGCGGGGTGGGCGGTCGTCGGCGGGAGGGGAGACGGGATGGCGACGAGGGCGTCGGCGAGCGGGGGCCGACCCACGGTCACGGTGTGCCGGGGCTGCTGCTGCGGCACCGAGAAGATCCCTGGAGTCGACCACGCCGGGCAACTCGCCGCGCTGCGCGCCGCGCTCGACGGTGTCGCCGCCGTCCGTGCCGTGGACTGCCTGGACGCCTGCGACCAGGCCAACGTCGTCGTCGTGCAGCCGTCACCCGCGGGACGCCGCGCCGGAGGACGGCCGGTCTGGCTCGGCCTGGTCAACGACCGCGACGCCACGGACGACATCGCCACCTGGGCGGGGGCGGGAGGTCCCGGCCTGGTCGACCCGCCGGCCATCCTGGACCTGTACGCCTTCCGGCCCCCTCGCCAGGTCCGCGAGGGGCTCGCCGACTGACGACATGTCCGTTCCCCGCCGTAGGCTTGCGACGTGACCGACGTCGGAGGGCCGGGTGGTGCCCCGGCGGGCGGATTCCCCGTGGCGACCGGACACGAACCGGCCGGACCGCCCGACGCCCGCCGCCGACCCCAGGTCGAGGCCGCCTACGCCGCCCTGCTCGACATCCGCCGCCTGGTCAACGCCGACGTGCCCGAACCACTGCGGCTCCCCGCGCCCTGGGAGGTGCGGCAGGCGGTGCGGGCGGTCGCGCTGACGCTGGAGGCACACGGTGTCGAGCCCTCCGCGCTCGGCCCGGACGGCGACCCGGTCGTCACCGGATACCTCGTCTCGGCCGCGCGTGAGGGCGTCGTGCGCGTCGAGTGGGTCGGCCCCAGGGGGAGCGGCGCCCCGCACGAGGCCGCCACCGCTCTGAAGCGCTGCGCCGCCGTGCTGGAGGAGACCGGATGGACGGCGCTGGAGTACCGCGACGCCCGCGGTCGCCGCCACGTCGAGGCCGAACCGCCCGCGTGAACCCTGCGCCTCCCGATGCGCGCCGAAACCCTGCGCGCCCCCGGTGCTCGTCATGGCCAGAAGTCGTCAACGCCAAGACCACGCATGGCCGTTGACCTGGTCGTTGTCGACGCGACGCGGCTACGATCGGATCACGGCATCGCGTGCCGGTCACCGACCGGGTGAGGCATGGAGGTGCTCGTGAGCTGCCCAGCGGAGGCACTTCACCCATGTCAGTCGAGTTGAACCACACCATCGTCCATGCCCGCGACAAACGCGAGTCCGCCACGTTCCTGGCCCGCGTCCTGGGACTCGAAGTCGGTGCCGAATGGGGTCCGTTCCTCCCCGTGGTCACCGCCAACGGCGTCACCCTGGACTTCGCCACCGCCGACTCCGCGTCGATCACCGCCCAGCACTACGCGTTCCTCGTGTCCGACGAGGAGTTCGACGCCGCGTTCGCACGGATCACCGACGCCGGGATCACCTACTACGCCGATCCGCACCTGAAACAGCCGGGCGAGATCAACCACCACCACGGTGGCCGGGGCCTGTACTTCCTGGATCCGGCCGGGCACGGTATGGAGATCCTCACCCGCCCCTACGGCAGCGAACCGCCGCGGGACTGACCGGCCGCGTCCCGGAACGGCGAGGGAGGCCGGTCCGGGGGACAATGCCGGTGTGGACGTGAACGAAGAGGTCCGGGCCTACGTCGACGCCATCCCCGCCGAGCACCGGCCGCTGTTCGACCGGGTGGACCGGCTGGTCCGCCAGGCCTGCCCCGAGGCGAGCGTGGGCATCTCGTACGGGATGCCCACGTACCGGGTCGGCAGGCGCAGGCTGCACCTCGGCGTGTGGAGCCACGGAGTGTCGCTCTACGGCTGGCAGCCCGCCCGCAACGCGGACTTCACGGCCCGCCACCCCGAACTGCTCTCCGGAAAAGCCACGTTGCGCATCCGCCCCGAGGACGCGGCGGCGATTCCCGACGACGAACTGACCGAGTTGGTGGCACAGGCGCTCAGCCCCTGACCGGCGCCCCGACGCGCGGTGTCAGCGCTCCTCGCGCTCCTCCCGCTTCTCCTCGCGCACCTCGTCCCGGTCCTCGCGGGTGCGCTCGTCCAGCTCCTCCTCGTCGGGCCGCCGTGGCATGCCGCGGCTGTGGCCGGTGTCCGGGTTCTGCTCGACCTGCTTGTTGGACTTGTGGTGATGAGCCATCGTCGTTCCCCTTGTCGGGCCGGCTCGGACCGGCTTTCGGGTGATCCGCACAGGGTCGCGTGCACGCGACTGCGGCGAACAGGGCGTTTTCCACTCAAACAACCCCTCGGACGGCCCGCAACCGGAGCTTCCGGGGCGCTCGGCATCCCACGGATTCCGTGCGGTCCGGCGTGTCCCGCCGGCCGTTTCCCGTCCCTCGGCCGTGCCGAACCCGGTCGTGCGCCCCGGAGTCCACGACCGCATCCTGGACTTCTCCCGCGCGGTGACCGGAAACCTCTTCCACGTTCCCACGAAGGACTTCCTGGACGACCTGCCGCCGAGCCCCTGACCTGCGAGGGCGTGGGCGGCTGCCCTTCAGGACGCCGCCCCTCAGGACGCTGCCCCTCAGGACGTGCGGGCGCCCAGCGCGACGATCCGTGCCGTCGTGTCGCCGTCCGGGGCGCTGTACTCGACACGATCGCCGACCCGGCGCCCCAGCAGGGCCTTGCCGAGCGGGCTGTCACTGGTGACCAACGGCGCGTCGGACGGTACGACGACCTCCACGATGTCGACCGTCTCCCGCGAGCCGTCGGGGAACTCCACCGTCACCGAGCTGCCGACGCCCGCCCGGTCCGGGTCGGGCGGCCCGGCCGTCTCCGCCCCGCGCAACCGCGCGGTGAGGTCGTCGATGCGGGCGTCCAGCCGCTCCGACTCCGTGGCGCGGCGCAGCTCGTCCGCCCGGTCCGCGTAGTCGCCGACGTCCGTGGCGGAGTCCCGGACCGTGGCGGCGATCGCGTCGCGCTCCTCCCGCAGCACGGCGAGTTCCTGCTCCAGCGCCTGGCGGGCGTCGTCGCAGATCGGTACGGCTTCGGAGGTCATGGCTGCTCCCGATTCGTGGCCCGTGAGGGGGTGCGGGACGTCCAGGGCTTCGGACCAGCCTAAGGCCCGGCGACGGATCGCGGCGGTCGGGCGCCCGGGTGCGGCGGGTTCAGCGAGCGGTGACGGACGGCTCCGGTGGTACGGGACGGTCGCCGGCCGCGAGGACCTGCCGTACCGCTGACGCGCCGCCCGCGAGCGCCTCCCGTACCGCCGACCCGAGCGCCGCGAGGGTGTCCGGGACGGCTCCGGGGCTGCGCCAGGCCACCACGTGGTCGGGGCGCACCAGCAGCGCGCCGTGGTCCCCGATCCCGCACGCCTCGGTGGGCCGGGTCGGAGTTCCCGGGCCGGCCGGGCGGGGGAGCGGCGCCGTGTCGAGGAAGGCGCCGCGCGGGTCCAGCCGGTGGGCGGCCCGCGTCCAGTCCGCGGCGTCAGGGCCCACGAGCAGTAGGTGGCGGCCGTCGCGCACCAGGTCGAGAGTCGACGCTGAGGCGTGTCGGCCGGGGAGCGGAACGTGAGGCAGCCGGGTGCCGGGCTCGCCGTGCCAACGCTCCGGCTCGTCGGCGAGCGGCAGGCCCGCGGTGGCCGGGTCGTCGTCGCCCATGGGGTAGCGGTAGCCGAGCGCCACGGCCGCCTCGCTCAGCAGCGGGCGGTCCTCGATCGGCACCTGGGCGCGGTCGCGTGCGCGCAGCAGCGCCTGCTCGACGGTGATCCGCCCGACCGCGTGCCGTTCCCTCTGGTAGGCGTCGAGGAGCCGTGGCGCGGCGTGACCGCGCAGGACGGTCACCAGTTTCGCGGTGAGGTTCCACGCGTCCTGGATGCCGGTGTTCGCGCCGAAACCGCCGGTCGGCGGCGTGACGTGGACCGCGTCGCCCAGCAGGAACACCCGGCCGCGCCGGTAGGAGTCGGCCACCCAGCCGCCCATCCGCCAGCTCCGGGCGTCGGTGAGCGCGATGTCCGACGGCGGCAGGCCGAGCGCGCGCGAGACGATCTCCAGCCGGCGCCGGTCGTCGAACGCGGCCGGATCGGTGGTCGCGGGATCGTAGGTCACCGACACCGCGCCGCGGCGGCGCGCGGTGTCCCAGGACAGGAACGCGTGGTCGGGTTCGCCGGTGAACGCCAGCGCGAGGCGGCGGCCGTCGAGCGCCGGGCGCAGATCGGCCTCGAAGCCGAGCTCCATGACGTGCGCGATGGTCTCGGGGCCGGTGCGGGTGATGCCGAGGCCCTCGCGTACGGCGCTCGCGTTGCCGTCGGCGGCGAGCAGGTAGTCGGCCGTGATCGTGCGGACCGCGCCGTCGGGGTCCTGGACGCGGGCGATCACGTGGTCGTCGTACGGGCGCAGGCCGACCAGGCGGTGGCCGAAGCGCAGGTCCGCCCCGGCGGTGCGGGCGTGGGCGCGAACGACCTCCTCCAGGTCGGCCTGCTTGACGAAGGCGGACCGGCACGGTGAGAGCGCGCTGAAGTCGCGGGCGGCGGGCAGCGGCCAGTGGCGCAGTTCCGGTCCGGCGAGCGAGGTGACGAGCGCGGCGTGGTCGGCGGGCGGCTGCCTGCGCTGGACCGCGTAGACGTCGTCCGCCGCGCCGACCGCGCGGTACGCCTCCATGGTGCGCGGGGAGAAGAGCTTGGCCCGCAGCCGGGTCGAGATCCCGGGGTGTTTCTCGACCAGGACGGGGGTGACGCCGTGGGCGGCGAGGAAGAGGGCGGCGGAGGCGCCGACGACGCTGCCGCCGACGATCAGCACGGGAACGTGCTCGGACATGGGGATATCGTCCCTTCAAAGGAAACAGAACAGCTCTGTTCCATTATTGGCACGCGTCGACAGCGAAACGCAACAGCCCTGTATCGTTGGAGCGTGATCCAGGAACCCGTCGTCCAGGAACCCGCGGCCCGGCAGGGCGGTCGTCAGCGCGATCCCGCCACCGACTCGGCGATCATCGAAGCCGTCCTCGACATGGTGGCCGCCGGCGCGACCCTCACCGGCCTGTCGCTGGTGGCCATCGCCAAGCAGGCGGGGGTCTCGCGCAACAGCGTCTACCGGCGGTGGAAGACCAAGGACGAGCTCTACCTCGACGTGCTCGCCACCATCAACGAGCCGCGGCCCGCCCCGGACGGCGCCGGCACCCGCGAGGACCTGGCGGCCGTGCTGCGCACCCTCGCCGACCGCGTGGTCGACGTGCGGGCCAGCAGCGTGCTGCGCGCCCTCAACGCCGAGGCCGCCACCTTCCCGCGACTGCACCGCCGCTATTTCGAGGAGATCGTCGCCCCCCGACGGGAGGCCATGACGGCCGTTCTGCGGCGCGGTGTGGAACGCGGCGAACTCCGCGACGACGTCGATCTCGACCTCGTCGCGGAGCTGCTGGTCTCCCCGCTCCTCGCCCGCATGGCGTCCGGCAGCACCGACCATCTCGATCCGGTACGCGACACCCGCCGGATCGTCGACCTGGTCCTGCGGGGCGCGGGAGCACCGGACGACGACGCGTGAGCCTGTCAACGGCCTTCCGACCGCGACCGGCCGCGGATGTGGCTATTGCAGGGTGATCTGGTTCAGGGCGACGTGGCCCCAGGTCAGGTTCGCGGAGTTGACGACGATGCGGAACTGGGTCGCGGTGACCGGGGTCGTGAGGGTGAGGCTGCGGGTCTCTACGGTGCTGCTGCTGGTGTTCCAGGTGACGGTGGTGGGTGCGAGGACCTGCTGCCAGACGCCGCCCGGGTTGGCTTCGATGCTTACCGAGGTGGGGCCTTGGCCCTGGCCGAAGGCGGCTGCGAGGGTGACGCTGGAGACGGTCTGCTCGGCTCCGGGGTCGATCTGGACGGCTCCGGGTAGCTTGGGGCTGTTCTGCGAGGCCCAGGAGCCGGTGCCGGTGTCGTTGACGAGGTCGCCGGTGACCGTTCCGGACAGGACTCCCAGGCCGCTGGAGGCCGCTGCTCCGAAGGTCGGCCGCAGCTCGTAGACCGCGAGGTGTCCCCAGGTCAGGTTGGCCGAGTGGATCACGAGCCGGACGCCGGTGGTGGTCACCGGAGCGGGCAGCGGGATGCGGAGCCACTCGGCGGCGGCGGTGTTCTGGCGCCAGGTCAGGGAGTGGGACGAGACCTGTGTGGTCCAGCCCGAGCCGTTCCAGGTCTGGACGTCGACGCTGGTGGCCCCCTGGCCCTGGCCGAAGGCGGTGACCAGGGTGACGGCGTCCATGGTGCGGGCTTCGCCGTAGTTCACGGTGACGGTGCCGGGAAAGGCGGGACTGTCCGCGGAGGCCCAGGAGGTGGTGGGGTCGCCGTCGGTGATGTCGGCGATGCTTCCGCTGCCGGTTCCCAGAGTGGTGGAGGCGGTGGCGGTGACCGGGTGCTGCCAGGCGCCGAGGTCGGGGGCCCCGGCGGGGACGGGCGTGCCGAACAGATCGCTCGGCGGTGCGGTGGAGGCGGACACCCCGGCGTTGCGTGCCGCGGATCCGGAAGCGGAGGCGTAGCCGGCCAGGGTCTGCTGGAGCTGGGCCGTGGTCAGCGCACCGGTGGGCATGGCGGCGTCGCCCGGGCTGGACAGCTGCGGGTCGGCGACGACGGGGGCGGGGTCGTTCGCCGGGACGACGGTTGAGGCCGCGCTGCCGTCCCAGTACAGGTTGTGGCTGTAGTCCATGCTGGAGTCGGGTCCGTTGAAGCAGGAACTCCCGCATTGGTAGGGGGCGTTGCTGGGGTTGTAGAAGATGTTGTCGAAAAGGACGTTGTTGTAGGGTGCGGCGTCGCGCACCATGGCTTCGATGCCCTGCTGGGTGGTGCCGCCGCTGCCGTTGTTGCGGGGGACAGTGGTGGTGGTGCTCCACACGGTGTTGTTGTATCCGCGGAAGCCGGAGCAGCCGCTCCAGATGCTGAACGGCCGGAAGTGGTCGCTCTGGCTGATGTTGTAGCGCAGCGTGATGTCAGTGGCGGAGATCAGGCACATGAAGAATCCGCCGGAGTTGGAGTCGCTGTAGTTGTACTGGACGGTGCTGCCGGTGCTGCCCATGTCGGCGTCGAAGGCCATGTCGTCGGTGGCGTCGGGGTTGAGGTCGTTCACCGCCGTGCGGAGCACGGTGTTGTACTGCACGAGGATGTTGTCGGTGCCCTGCCACCAGATGCCGACGTTTCCTCCGCCGGTGGTGACCAGGCGGTTCGAGGCGGCCATGTCGACGGTGTTGTTCTCGACCACGGCGTTGTCGGCGTACTCGGGGGTGATGCCGCCGCCGGTCACGCTGTGGACGTAGTTGTTCGCGATGAGCGGGTTGGTGTACGGCTGGCGGGTGGCGCTGACCTCGCTGGTGGGGATGCCGGTCTCGGTGCTGTAGATGTCGCAGTCGGCGCACCAGGTGGTGAAGGTGGAGATGCCGTAGGCGTTGACGTGGGCGACCTCGTTGCCGGTGATCTGGAGGTCGGAGAACCAGGTGGGGGTGGTGTTGCCGCGGACGCCGACGACGATGCCGCCCTGGCCGATGTCCGAGCCGCCGGCGCCGTCGATGTCGTGGACGTAGTTGTTGCTGACGACGATGCCGGGCATGTTCCCGGTGTCCTGGGCGACGACGTAGATGCCGCGGTAGTTGACGCTGGTGGGCGCGGCCTGGTTGAGGCCGTTGGTGACTTCGAGGCCGGTGAGGTGGACGTCGTGGACGTCGGCGAGTGTCACCGCGGCCTGGACGGTGTCCTGCCCGGCGATGATCGCGCGTCCGGTGCCGTAGGAGGTGACGGTGATCGGGGCTGCGGCGGTACCGGAGGAGGTGATGGTCAGCCCGCCGGTCCAGGTCTCGCCGCCCTGGAAGGCGATGGTGTCGCCAGGGCGGAGGGAGGCGGCGTCGACCTTGGCCAGGGTCTTCCAGGCGTCGCCCGGGTTGGTGCCGTCGTTGCTGTCGCTACCGGTCCGGCTGTCGACGTAGTAGGTGGTGCCGGTGGCTGCGTGTGCTTCGGTGGCGGTGACGGCGCTCGCGGTGAAGGCGAGCAGGGTGGCGAACGCGGTGAGCACGGGGAGGATCGCGCGTCTGCACGACTCTCGCCGTCGGCTGGATCTGGTGGGGTGTGGGGACGGCATGGCTCTGTTTCCCTTCTGGGCTCCTGCGAGGTCGGGGGTGCGTTTCTGCCTGGCAGGCGGTGGCCGCCGTCGCGCCAGGGGTTCAAGGGGGCGGAGTGTCAGGCGCGGAGGGTCTGGACGGTGGCGGTGTGCCGGGACCGTTCGGCGGCCCAGGCCACCTGGTGCGCTTCCAGGCTGGTGACCGGGTCCGACAGGATCCACCGGGGATCCCCGGTGGAGACGGCTTGCAGGAAGGCGTCGATGAGGCGTTCGTCGCCGCCGCCGTGGCCGCTGCCGGCGTCGGGGCCGTCCAGACCGAGTGTGTGCGGGGTCGTGCTGCCGGTGCGGAAGTCGGTGACCGTCGCGGTGACGCCGTCGCCGTCGAGGGAGCCGTGGGTGCCGAAGACGCGGGTCCTGCGGTGCTCGAACGGGGTGAACGCGGTCATGGTGAAGGAGGCGGTGGCACCGCCCTCGTACTCCAGGTTGACGACCTGGTGGTCGACCACGTCGTTGTCGCAGGCGTACACGCACCGCCCGTAGGGTCCCTCCTCCAAGGCGTCCAGGACGCCCTGCGTGGTGCGCTCCCGGGTGACGACGTTCAGGGGCCAGCGTTCGCGGTTCGGGTCGCCCAGGCAACCCAGGTAGATCCGTGGCGCCGAATAGGGGCAGGCCGGCTCGACCGGGCAGGTCAGACAGGTGTCGGTCGCGCCTTCGGGCTGGTTCTCCCGGCGGAAGTGCTTGAGGCCCCCGAAGGAGGAGACCCGGCGTACCGGCTTGTCGACGATGAACGACAGCCAGTCCAGGTCGTGGCTGGACTTGGCGAGCAGCATCGGCGCGGCGTCGGCCGTGCTGCGCCAGTTGCCGCGAACGTAGGAGTGGGCCTGGTGCCACCAGCCGACTGGTTCCAGGTGTTCGACGCTGATGATCTCGCCGAGTACGCCGGAGGCCACGATCTGCTTCACGCCGGTGGTGTAGGGGGTGTAGCGCAGGACGTGGCAGACCGCGAGCATCACCCCGGCTCTGCCCACGGCCTCGACGATGCGTTCGGCGTCGGCCTCGGTGGTCGCCATGGGCTTCTCCAGCAGGATGTGGTGGCCGAGTCCGGCGAACGCCACCGCTGGTTCGACGTGCTGGGAGTCCTGGGTGGCGATGATGACCGCGTCGGCGTCGATGCCTTGGGCGGCCAGGGCGCGCCAGTCGGCGCAGCCGGTGGCGCCGGGGTGGTCCCGGGCGGTGTCGGCGGCCCGCTGCGGGTCCGGTTCGGCGAAGGCGACCACTTCGGCCCGCCCGGTGGAGGCCGCGTAGCGGGCGTAGGTCCCGCCACGGGCACCGGCCCCGACGAGCAGCAGGCGTACGCGGGAAGTCGCGGAACCGGAGGCGTGGGTCATGGGAGAGGTCTCCTCTGGAAGTGTGTCCGGGCTGTTCCGTGCGTGCGGGCAGGGCCCGGTGGCCGGAACGGCGACCGGGTTGTCGCTGGAGGTGTGGCGGCGCGGTGGCCGGGGTCAGCCTTTGACCGCGCCGGCGAGCATGCCGCTGATGAAGTGGCGCTGAAAAACGAGGTAGACGGCGACCACCGGGGTGATCACGATCAAGGTGGCGGCGGCCAGCAGCGGAACGTTCAGGCTGTACGCGCCGACGAAGAAGCCCAGGCCGGCCGGGGCGGTGCGTTTCGCCGGGTCCTGGATGAGCACCAGCGCCAGCAGGAACTGGTTCCAGCCCCACAGGAAGTACAGCAGTCCGAGCGTGGTCAGGGCCGGGCGGGTGCAGGGCACCAGGACCCGCCACAAGACGGTCCAGCTGTTGGCGCCGTCCATGGCAGCGGCCTCGACGAGTTCCGGCGGCAGCGCAAGGAACTGCTGCCGCATCCAGAAGGCCCCGAACGGCATGAACAACCCGGTCAGTGCCAGGATCAGGGCCAGCGGGGTATCGGTGAGGCCGATCGAGCGCAGGTCGTAGTACAGCGGCACGACCGCGGCCTCGTAGGGCAGGGTGAGCCCGAGCAGCAGGAATCCGAAGAGGGCGGTGCGGCCCCGGAACTCCATGGTCGCGAAGGCGTAGCCGGCCAGGATCGCGCACAGCAGCGACAGCGGCACCAGGCCCAGGATGACCACCACGCTGTTGCGCAGCAGTCCGCCGAAACCGGCGGCGGACCAGGCTGCCCCGAAATTCGCCAGCGTGGGGTGCTGGGGCCAGGCGAAGCCGGACACCAGGGCGCCCGAGGGGTTGAGCGCGGCCAGCAGCAGGCTGATGAACGGGATCACCACCGCCAGCGCGAAGCCGGCCATGACGGCGGGACCGGCCAGGACGGAGATCCGCTGAGGGATCCGGGGGCGGTGCGGTTCGGTCGCGGTCGCGCTCATGGCTTCTCCCGTACCAGGCGGCCGATGGCCAGCACGATCAGCGCGATCAGCGCGCTCAGGACAACGGCGAGGGCACACGCCGCACCGACCTTGCCGTCGGTGAAGGCGAGTTGGTAGATCAGCACGCCTGGGACGATGGTCGAGGTGCCCGGGCCTCCGCCGGTGGTCACGTAGACGACGTCGAAGCTGGCCAGGGCGGCGATGACGGTGACCGTGAGCGCCACGCCGATGTCGGCCCGTAGACCGGGCAGGGTCACCGCGAAGAACTCGCGCACTGGCCCGGCACCATCGATGCGCGCCGCCTCGTAGAGACTGGTGTCGATCTTCTGGATGCCCGCCTGGAAGACGACCAGGGTCAGGCCGGTCATCACCCAGGTGCCGACCAGGCCGACCGCGACGTAGGCCCAGGTGAAGTCCCCGAGCCAGGCCCGGGTGACCGAGCGGAGGCCCACAGCGTCCAGGATCCGGTTGACCAGGCCGTTCTGCGCGTACATCCAGCGCCACATCACGCCGACCGCGATCAGGGGCACGACCTGCGGCAGGAACAGGACGGCGCGGGAGACGGGATACCGCCGCTTGCCGCCCGCCGCGCCGACCACCGCTGCCAGCGGCAGCCCGATGGCGATCGGCAGCAGGGAGAAGAAGACGATGAAGCCCAGGGCGTGTTCGAGAGCGGCGAGCATCGTGGGATCGGTGAGGACGTCCCGGTAATTGCCGAAACCGTCCCAGGTACCGAGGGTGACGCCGTCCCAGGTGTAGAACGAGAGCCAGATGGTATGGACCCACGGCAGGGCGACGAAGAGCGTGTAGACGCCCAATGCCGGCGCGAGGTACAGGTAGGCGATGCGGCGGCGGCCGCGCCTGCCCGGCCTGCCCCGACCCCGCGCCCCGCGCGGAAGGGTGGACGCCCGGTCGTGGGCGGTCGGCGCGGCGGCATCGTCCGCTGCCGCAGACCGCGTCCGGACGCCGTCGGGAAGGGCCGCCCTGACACTCACTGGTGGCCCTTCTGCCAGTCGGCCTGAAGCTGGGCCAGGTACTGGGCGGGCGTGACCTTCCCGCCGACCAGTTCCTGACCGGCGGAGGTCAGAGTGGTGTTCATGGTGGCGGTGCTGTTGTTGAAGAACGGAACCAGCCCGTTGTCCTGGCCGATCTTGGCCCAGGCGGTGGCCACGTCGCCGAGCACGCTGCCCCGGGGGGTCTTGACCGTGTCAGCGTGGGTGACCGGCATGAAGCCGGTGCCGAACTCGATCTGCGCGGCCTGGGTGCTGCCCATGAAGTTGAGGAACGCCGCGGCCAGATCCGGATGCTTGGCTTTGGCCGGGATCGCGTAGGCCACTGAGGTGCCGATACCGGTGGCCGGTGAGTTGACGGTGGCGCCCGGCAGCGGGAAGAACCCCACGTTGCCTGGCATGGCCTTGTTGATCGCGGCGGCGTCCCAGCTGCCGTCGAAAAGGAACAGCCCTTGGCCCTTGGTGAAGTTCGCGACCGAGCCCGGCAGGTCGGTGCCGTTCGCGCCGGCGGGTGTGTAGCCCTTCTTCGCCCACGTGGCCAGGTCCTGTGCCCCCTCGGTGCCGCCGCGCGTGTTGATCGACGAGCCGGGCACGCCGTAGGCCCAGGCGGTGCTCTTCGCCGCGCCGTCGGCCGTGTCCACGATGGACTGGAAGACGAAGGAGGAGTGGCCCGCCAGGTTGCCCAGCTGGATGGGGAGCCGGCCCGCTGCTTTGGCCTTGACCAGATCGGCCTGGAACTCGGCGAACGTGGTGGGCTTGGCGATGCCCAGCTCGGCCGCCAGCTTCTTGTCGTAGTAGACGCCCACCACCGAGAACCCGGCCGGGGCCGCCCACAGGTGCCCGCTGCCCAGTCGCTTCCCGTCTGTGTCGGCTCGCCACTGGTCCAGTTCGGTACTGGGCACGGAGGCGTTCCAGCGGTAGGCCGCCGCGTACGGGTCCAGGTCGCGGACCAGGTTGGCCTTGACCGTGGTCCCGATCATGTTCAGCAGCGCCAGGTCGGGTGCGTCGTCCGAGGACAGCGTCAGGTTGAGGCTGGTGTTGTAGTCGTTGACGTCGGTGTACTTGTAGTCCACCGTGACGTTGGGGTGCAGCTTCTCGAACGCCGCGGCCAGGGCCTTGGTCGTACCCGAGTTCTCCGAGCCGGCCACTGTCAGGGTGACCTTGCCGGTGGGGATCGCCGTCGACACCGACCCCGTCGGTGTCGCAGCGGTCTGGCCACCCGCTCCCGGAGTGATCCCGCCGCAGGCACTGAGCCCGGTCACTGCCGCGACCAGCGCGGCGGCCGTCATGGTGGACCTGCCGGCCGACCGTCTCGGCCGAGGGGTGCTACAGGAAAGTCTGTCGGGCGTGCGCATGTGGGGGCTCCTCGCCGAGGCGGACAAGCTGGGGGGATGTGGTCGGGGCGACAGATGGCCAAGCCGACGACTTATTACGCGCTGTCTCTTAAGTGGCGCTCAGCATAAATACTTGCGCGAGTAGCGGTCAATAGGCTTCTGCCGAGGTTTTACGTAAGAGCATCGCGTACAATGTGAGCTGTATCAGCCACCACTGGATCCGACAGCGAGGCCACGTGAACCTCTCGCGTCCCAACGGCGGGGACCCGGCCCTACTGCGCCGCCTCAACACCCAGGTGGTGTTGCGCGCCCTTCGCGGTGGGCCACCCGTCACCGTCACCCAACTCAGCGGCGCGGCCTCACTGTCACGGCAGACAGTCGAAGCCGTGCTGGCCGACCTGGGCGAGCGGGGATGGGTGGAGGAGACCGAACCCGAACGCGGCATGGGCCGCCCGGCTCGCCGCTACCGCTTCCGCAACGAGGCGGGCTACATCCTCGGCGTGGACGTGGGAGTCCACAAACTGCTCGCGGTCCTCTCGGACCTGGACGGCAACGAGGTCGCCGTCCGCCGCAGCGACCTCGCCGAGGAGATCAACGGCGCCGACCGGCTCGCGCACATTCGCCGAGAAGTGCTGGACCTGCTGGCCGAGCACCCAGGCCCCCGCGCGGCGCTGCGTTCGCTGTGCCTCGGTGTACCCGGGATCGTCGGGCCCGGCGGGCGGATCACCCTGTCCACCCCCATCCCCGACTGGAACGGACTCGACCTGGCCAACCAGGCGTCACGCTGGGTCGGTTGCCCCGCCCACGTCGAGAACGACGCCAACCTCGCCGCGCTCGCCGAACGCTGGCAGGGCAGCGCCCGATTCGCCGACGACTGCCTCTACATCCTGACCGGCCACCGCACCGGTGCCGGGCTCATCATCGGTGGCCGCCTGCATCGGGGACGCGGCGGCGCGGCCGGTGAGATCGGCGCCCTGGCCGTCCTTCGCTGGGAGGACGAGGGTACCGCTGAGCTGCGCAGCGCCACCGACGTGGGGAACGTCTTCACCCGGGCCGCCGAGGGCGACTCGCGATCCCTCGCCCTCGTCGGTCAATTCGCCCGGAGCCTGGCCCAGGGCGCCGCCGCGATGGTGCTGACCGTCAACCCGGACTTGCTCATCATCGGGGGCGGCTACTCTCGCGCCGGCGAGGTGCTCGCGGCCCCGCTCCGTGCCCACCTCCAGGACCTCTGCCTCGACCCCCCGCAGATAACCCTGTCCACGCTGGGCGAGGAATGCGTCGCACTCGGCGCGGTCCGGCTCGCCCTGGACGGCGCGGAGCAGGACCTCTTCGGCTTCCACGACCGCACGGAACACTTGAGTACCGAATGATTCGGCCCGGTTGGGGGAGGCGGTGACGGCATTTCAGCCACGCGACCGGCCGAAGGACTCGTGCCAGGGCCGGGGAGCCCATGGACGTGATGGCCCATCGGTCACCGACCGCTCACTGCTGCGGGCTGATCCGGATCTCGGCCAGCGTGCCGGTGCCGGTGACGGACAAGGGGCCGGGCCGGTCGCGCACCACGGAGTCCAGAAGGCCGAGACCGCTATCGGGTGTGACGGCCAGGCCCGTGGTGAGGGCGACGAGCACGGTCACGTCACCCTCCTCGTCCACGCCGGTCTCGTACCGCCCGGTGACGTCGACGGCGCGCAGGGATCCCCGCGTGCGGCCCCGCCGGGTCATCAGGTTGAGGTCGCGGGTGGGCCCGGCCGGCAGACGGCACGTCGTCGTGGCGTCGCCGTCGAACGCGAGCGTGTCGAACCGGCCGAGCCGGTGCGTCGCGCCGTCCACGTCGAGGTCCATCCCACCGCCGTCGACGAGCATGATCACGCGGTCGATCCCGGGGAACGCGGAGAACGGGCCGTCCGCCTCGACCTCGGCGAGGCTCACCCGCCAGTCGAAGTCCGCCAGCGTCGACCCCGTGGGGAAGGACGCGATGCCGCGGGTGCTGCCGCCGCCGTTCCTCCAGGGCGTGGCCTCCAGATCGTCCCAGCTCAGCACCGTCGTCCCGGCCATGCCCACTCCTTGTGTCGCCTTCCGTCCCCGGCCCCGCCGCCCCGGTACCCGCCCGGCCCGGCCGCGGGCGACCCGAACGTATCAGGGCCGCCCGCGCGGGCGGCGAACCGCAGGCCGCGCGACGTTCACCCTGCTGGAGCAGGGCGACGTGCCGTCCCGCGGCAGGCCGTCCGGGCCCGGTGTGCCACGGGTCCCGCGGTGTCCGATGCCACCCGACGCACCGCGAATCGGCGTCCCGCGAGGTCGCCCGCGCCGTCGCCGCCTCATAGCGTGCACCGAAAGTCACCCACTGGGTACGCGGCAATGGGTGCGTGCCCGACACCCATGGAGCATGCATGTCCGCCATATCGGCAGTCCCCGAAGAGCCCTCGACCGAGTCCATATCCGACGGCTCCCGTCCTCCCGACCCGGCGACGCGCACGTCCGGCGGAGCACCGGCACCGGACGCACAAGGGCCCCCGGCACGGGGCGACACGGACGAGTCAGGACCCGGCGAGGGCAGCGCGTGCGACGCGCTGCTGAACGCGGCGGTGGTCGAACGTCCGCTGGAGGAGGTCCTCGACCTCGTCACGGAGCTGCGCAAGTCGCACACCGACGCCGCGTGGGGCGAGGAAGCGCTGCGCACGGCCGTCGTGAACCGCCCGGTGCCCGAGGCGGCCGAGCTCGCCGCCCTCGCCAGCCGTCCGCCCGCCGACCCCCGCAGCTCGGACGACGCGGTCCGCACGGCGGCGTCCGCCCGGCCGGTGCCCGAGGTGATCGAGTTCGTGGAGTGCCTGAGCCGGCCGCCGCACGACGCCGAGACCATGCACACCGCGATCGAGGCCGCCGCCACCCGCCGCCCGGTCCACGAGGTCGCGGAACTCGTACGACGCCTGGCGCACCTGCGCGCACCGCAGCCGCAGGCCGACGGCGACGGCTCGTCCCGTGCCGCCCACACCGCCCCGCGGCGGTCCTCGCGTCAACGCGCCCGGGCCGACGGCGAGTCGGGGGCCCGGCGGTCCGTCCTGCGGTGGCCCGCCGCGTTCGCGATCGCGCTGTGCGGCCTCGTCCACCTGCGCGCGGTGCTGACGCACACCGGTGCGTTCACCGTGGCGGAAGGCGTGGGCGGTGCCATCGCCCTGGTGTGCGCGGTGCTCGTGGTGTGCCTGATGGTGCGCGACACGACCGCCGTGTGGTGCGCGGTGGCCGGATCGGCCGCGGCCGTCGTCTCGGTGCACGCGGTGGCCCGCGCGCTGCACCTGTCGCCGCTCGGAGCGGCCTTCCGGCACGGCGCCGGCGTCGCCGCCGTGATCGCCATGGCCGCGGGCGCGGTGGCGGTGCTGCTGGCGCTGCCCGTGCTGGTCCGGCGGGTCGGCGGCCTGTCGCGGTCCGTGGACGCCGCCTCGTAGCGGTCCCCGGCCGACCGGCGCAGCGCTCGGCCGGACGCCGGGAGGACCGGCGTCCGGCCGAGCACTCACGCACCGGGGCGCCGGTCAGGCGGAACACCCCGGTGGCCGGACCCGGTTCACGGGCCCGACGTCAGATAGGCCACCGTGGAGCCGTTCGAGACCTGGCCGCCGGAGTTGTTGATCACATGCCGGATGGTGCCGGTGCCGCCGAGTGACACGGTGACCATGTCGTGGAACGACGAGCCGCTGCCCGGCACCTCGATGGCACGGTCCGCGGCGACCGACGAGTTGGTGCTGAAGTAGCAGTACACGCCGAGCCCCCACGCCTGGTGCGAGGTCACCGAATCGGCGACCTTGTACGAGGGGTAGCCGCTCTCGCCGCCGCCGGGCGTCCAACTGCCGTTGTCCGGAACGTCGTAGGGCATCTCGGACTGGTAGAAGTACGTGCGTCCGCCGTTGCCGTTCCACAGCGTCTGGTACTTCTGGTAGTGCTCGACCGCGAGCCCGTACATCGTCACGTCGGACCCGTTGACCACCAAGCCGTTGGCGGCGGTGTTGGTGTTCCAGCCGACGGTGCCGTCGTTGCCGTGGTCGGCGCGCCAGATCCACAGGTCGCTGCCGATGGTGTCGGCGCTGTTGACGACCAGGGACTGGGTGGCCTTGCCCGCCACGTCCCCGCCGACGCGGAAGAACACGTCCTGCAAGGTGGTGGGATCGCTCGCGTGGGTCGCCGAGGAACCGGACGGACCGATCCGCACCAGCGCGGCGCTGTTGGCGGTGCCCGCGCTGACGATCAGCCCGGCGATGTCGATGCCGTTCACGTCGGCCGTGGTGATCGCGGTGACGCCGTTGTCGGGGACCAGGGTGGCCATGCCGAGGCCGAGCACCACGGTGTCGGGGCGGGTGATGTCGAGGCTTTGATCGAGGTGGTAGACGCCGGGCGTGAAGAGCAGGTTCTTTCCGGCGGCCAGTGCCGCGTTGACGGTGGCCGCCGTGTCGCCGGACTTGACCACGTAGAACTGGGTGATCGGGATCGACGTCCCGGCCGTGGAGCCCCCGGTCCAGTCCGGCCCGCTCGCGTCGGTGCGCAGCCCCGGCACCATCACGTTGTACAGCCCGGTCGAGTCCACGTACAGGTACGGCTTCTCGCGCACCGTCGGCGACTGGCCGACCGTGGTGTACGTCGGGAACGACTGGGCGGGCGCGCCCTTGTCGCCGACGAAGACCATGTTCCAGTTCGACCCGGTCCAGCTGCCCATGGAGGTGTCCTGGGTCAGGAACTGCTGCTGGGTACCGGAGTCGATCTGCCCGGAGATCCGTGAGTCGCCGATGAAGCCTCCGGAGGACCAGTTGCTGCTGGAGTTACCCGAGGTGTCGTCGTCCAGGATCATGTTGCCGTGCACGTCGACCCGCCGGAACGGGTCCGCCTGCGAGACGGCGTACTCCAGCGTCCCGGAGCTGGGGGTGTCGGAGAGGTTCTCCACGTCGCGCCAGAAGTTCTGGGTGGCGTTGCCGCCCGACCAGCCCGCGTCCACGTGCACACCGCCGCCGGTCAGCGACACGTCGTCGGGCGACGCGCCGAGTCCGGCCACCTCGGTGTAGAAGCCCACCGGCACGTCCACGTTGTAGCTGCCCGGGGTGAACAGCAGGGCGTAGCGGTCGGTGCCGAACTGGTCGGACTCCTGTGAGGCGTAGACCGAGTCGACGGTCGACTGGATGGAGGAGGGCGACATCGACGGGGTGAAGACCTTGACGTTCGGCCCGAGGTCGGGGTTGTCCGGGTTGGTCGGCAGGGGAGTGCCGCCGGTGCCGCCCGCCGCGTCGAGCGCGAAGGACTGCGCGCCGGTCCCGTTGCAGGTGTACTGCTGCAACTGCACCGAGTCCGCGGTCGAGGCGCCGGGCACGTCGAGGCACAGGCCGCTGTAGTGGTTGACGAAGTGGTACCGGCCGCTGCTCTCCTGCACCGGCTGCCACTCCTGGCTGCTCCAGCCGCCGTCGGACCACAGGTGGATCAGCGCGCCGCTCGCGGTGGAGGGGCCGTCCACGTCGATGGCCGGCTGGGAGCCGTTCGCGTTGACGATCGTGTAAGTGCCGGAGTCCGCAGCGGGTTCGAGCTGCCACTGCTGGGCGGTGGTTCCGTTGCACGCGTACTGCTGCACGACGGTGCCGTTCGCGGTGCCGGCCGCCGCAGCGTCGACACACTTGCCGCTGTTGTTCGCCACCAGGTCGTACCAGGCGGAGGAGGAGATGTCGGCGTGCGCGCTGGAGGCGCCCGCCACCGAGAGCGCGGCGGCGGTCAGCACCGCGGCCGTCGCGGCTCCGGCCACCCGGCGTGCGGACCGGGCACGGGGGCCGGAGCGGGTTCGGGTACGTCGTGGGAAACGGTTCATGCTGCCCCTTCGCAACGGGTGGGATGGCATGGCACGGGTGGGGACGGGGTGAGTCCGTCGCACCGGGGACGGCGCAGGGCTGTGCGCGGCGGGGCGGGGGCGGTGCCCCGTACAACATGAGTTTCACAAACAGAAGCAGCATGGTCTGAACCTGTCAAGCATGGTGACGGCTCGCGTGGGGCCTGCTTCGGGGTGGCGTGTGAAGTGGTCCGGGGTGGAGTCCGGTTGGCATCATGTGGAGCCTCGGCAGGTCACGGCGGTGGGGTGGCAGTGGGGCGTCGACCGGGGTGGTGTCAGGGCGATCGGGCGCGATGCGCCGGGACGGCAACAGGGGCGTGATCACCGCCGATTCAACTCCTGAAGAGTTCGCTGCGGTCAAGACGCCGCAAAGAGGAGCCGTGTGTGCAGGTTGTGAACTTCCCAGGTCAACCGGTGAGTTGCCGTGAACCGGGGGCATCGGACGGCGCCGCGCGATCGTATTCGCCAGTAAGGTTTCCTGTCAGAAGTCTTGACGGGACGTCACGCCGAGGGCTTCACTCCGGTTCTGCTCGGCCGAACACACCCCCACCACCGGCCTGGACGGAGCCACGCATGCGTCTGAGACATGCCATCGCCTCCGTCGCCACCATGAGCATCGCCACCGCGGGCGCCTTTCTGGGCACCGCGGGCGAGGCCCACGCGGCGACGCCACTCCCCGCCCACTTCGCCGCCCCCTATCTGGAGATCGACAGCGGCACCGCCAACGACATGGCGTCCGACCTGAACGCCACCGGGCTGAAGTACTACACACTCGCCTTCCTCATCCCCAAGTCCGGCTGCACCGCGCAGTGGGAGGACAGCGGCGACCCGGTCGGCGCGTACACCTCCCAGATCAACGCGCTCACCGCGGCCGGCGGCACGGCCATCGTCTCCTTCGGCGGCGCCGAGGGCGGCGAGCTGGCGCAGACCTGCACCTCCGTCTCGTCCCTGACGGCCGCCTACCTCAACGTCGTCAAGACCTACGGCATCACCCGCCTCGACTTCGACATCGAGGGCGGCACCCTCGGCGACACCGCGTCCAACCAGCGCCGCGACCAGGCACTCGCGGCCCTCCAGGCGCAGGACCCCTCGGTCCAGGTGTCCTACACCCTCGCCGTCGCCCCGGACGGCCTCCCCTCGCAGGAGTACGGCGTTCTCAGCGACGCCAAGAGCAAGGGCGTCGACGTCAGCGCGGTCAACCTCATGACCATGGACTTCGGCGACGGGGAGAACGCGCTGAACGACGCGGAGTCCGCCGCGACCAGCGCCGCCGGTCAACTGGCCGGGCTCTACGGCATCTCCACCTCGGCGGCCTACAACCGCATCGGGCTCACACCGATCGCCGGCCAGAACGACGACAACGAGTACTTCTCGCAGGCGAACGCCCAGACCCTGGAGAGCTTCGCCGCCTCCCACGGCGTCCAGGAACTGTCGTTCTGGGAGGTCGACGCCTACGACAAGGCCACCGGTTACGCCTACTCCCGCATCTTCAACCAGATCACCGGCGGCGGCAGCACGCCGCCTCCGTCCGGCACGGGCCGGATCACCGGCTACGGCGGCAAGTGCGTGGACGTCGCGGGCGCCAGTAGTGCCAATGGCACGGCGGTGCAGCTGTACGACTGCAACGGGACGAACGCGCAGCAGTGGACGGTGGCGTCCGACGGGACGCTGCGGGCGCTGGGCAAGTGCATGGACGTGACGTCGGCGGGGACGTCGGACGGCACGCAGGTGCAGCTGTACGACTGCAACGGCACGGCGGCGCAGGTGTGGCAGCACCAGTCCGACGGCGAGCTGGTCAACCCGAACTCCGGCAAGTGCCTGGACGCGACGGGGCCGAGTTCCGCCAACGGCACCCGGTTGCAGATCTGGACGTGCTACGACAGCGCCAACCAGCAGTGGACGCTGCCCGGTTGATCCGGACCGAGTCGTGGTGAACGGTCCCCGGCGGGCGCGACGCGTCGGCCGGGGATCACGGCTTGACGGCGACGCCCGCCCACACGGGCACGTCGTCGTCGGCCGGACCGCGGCCGATGCCGGCCGGATCGTCGTCGGGCCGCCAGCCGTGCGGGGTGACCAGGCCGGGTGCGAGGAGGCGCAGGCCGGTGAAGAAGCGGGCGACCTGGTCGCGGTCGCGGCCGTGGACCTCGGAGCCGGAGCCCTGGAAGGTGTCCTCGACGGAGGTGACGGTGGCCGGGGTGATGTCGCTCGCGAGGTGCGTGACGACGAGATGGCTGCCCGGCGCGAGCGCGTCGACGAGCCGCCCGACGACCTCGTAGGGGTCGGTGGTGGCCGGAAGCCAGTGCAGGAACAGGCACATGAACAGCGCGACTGGCTCGTCGAGCCGCAACGTCGCGGCGACCTCGCGGGATCCGAGGACGGTCTCGGGACGGGAGGCGTCCGCGTCGATGTACGCGGTGCGGCCACGGGGGTCGGAGGTGTGCAGGGCGCGGGAGTGGGCCAGCACGATCGGGTCGTTGTCGACGTAGACCACCCGGCAGGTGGGGTCGACCCGCTGCACGGTGTCGTGCAGGTTGGGCTCCATGGGTATGCCGGTGCCGATGTCCAGGAACTGCCGCGTCCCGGCCCGCGCCAGCTCCCGCGCGCAACGCATCACGAACGCCCGGTTGACGCGGGCCGCGATCCGCACCGAGGGCATCCGCTCGGCGACGGCCGCGGCCTGAGCGCGATCGGCCGGGTAGTTGGTCTTGACGCCCAGCAGCACGTCGTAGACGCGGGCGGCGTGCGGCCGGTCGGTGTGCAAGTCGATCGCGGCCCGCGGCCGCGCCCTCATCCACTCCGGTGTGTCCACGCGGGCCCATCCCCTCACCACTCAAGGTCGACTCACCCTCACCCTACGGTGACCGACCGGGGCGCGGGGGCCGACGACCGACGGGTTCGAGCCACTGACGTGCGGTCCGGCGGCCGTCGAGCGCGGCCACGACGCGCGGGGCCCCGGTCGTGTGTCCGGCCCGGGGAATCCGGCCGACGGCTCCAGCCACGCTCCACCGGCGCGTGCGAGAAACCCTGGCGAAATCCCACGACGTGACCGACCCTCGTCAGAAAGGTGCTGCCGATGCGCCGCATCATCCGCATGCTCGTCCTCTTCACCGCTGCCTCCGCCCCCGTCTTCGGCCTTGCCGTCGCCCCCGGCGAAGCGTCCGCCGCCGCGCGGCCGTCCGTGTCGGCTCCCAGCGGGTGCGCGTACACCGCGACCGCGGACTCCTCGGGCGTGTACGGCGTGACCGCGACCTGCGACGCGGCGGCGGGCCAGCGGTGGTACGTGGACGTTCGGTGTCAGTACGACTACCGCGGCCAGGAGATCGACTCCTGGGTCCCCGGCACCACGGTCTCCGGCTCCGGCACCTCGACCGGCAGTTGCGTGCTCATCGGCGCACCGGTGCTGGCGCACCAGATCGTGGTCACCTCGTAACGCCGTTGGCCAGGGCCCGCCCGGCTCGTCGCGTGAACGCGCGTCACTCGGGAGAGGGAAGCGGCGGGAGCCTCGTCTCGTACAGCCACGGGTGCAACAAGGGCCCGAGGTCGCGTCCGGTGATCTGTCCGGCCAGGGCCACGAACTGGGGTGTCGTCGCGGTGCCGTGGCGGTGCCGGGTCGCCCAGGCCCGTAGGACGGCGAAGAACGGCGCGTCGCCCACCGTCGTCCGCAACGCCTGGAGCGTGCACGCCCCCCGGGCGTAGACGCTGCTGTCGAACAGGTCGCCGGGCCCGGGGTCGGCGATGCGGACGCCGTCCGGCGCCGAGGCCAGTGTGGCGTGGGCGGCGGCGGCCGTGCGGGTGGCCGGTGTGCCGGAGGCGTGTTCGGCCCACAGCCACTCGCTGTACGTGGCGAAGCCCTCGTTGAGCCAGATGTGCCGCCAGTCGGCGATCCCGACGCTGTTGCCGAACCAGTGGTGGGCGAGTTCGTGCGCGACGAGTGTCTCGTTGCCGCGTCTGCCGTCCAGGTGGTTGGTGCCGAAGAGCGAGTACGTCTGGTTCTCCACCGGGTCGTCGAGTTCGGCGTCCACCACCACGGACCCGTACACCTCGAACGGGTAGGGGCCGAAGTGGTCGGCGAACACCCGCATCATCTCCGGCTGCCGCCCGAAGTCGTGCGCGAACGCCGCCGTGTGCTCCGGCGGGCAGGCGTTGCGGATCGGGACCGGGCCGCCGGGCTGGGTGGAGAACGTGAAGCGGCCGATGGCGACGGTCGCCAGGTAGGTCGCCATCGGGCCCGGATGCGTGTACGTCCACAGCCGCCGGCCGCGCGGTCCGGGTTCGTGGCCGGTCAGCGTGCCGTTGGCGACGACCTGGAGGCCTTCGGGCACCCCCACCGTGACGCGGTACGCCGCCTTGCGGTCCGGCCGGTCGTCGCAGGGGAACCACGACGGTGCCCCCAACGGCTCGCTCGCCACGAGCACGTGGGACGACGCCGCGTCCGTGTAGTCCCATCCCACGTCACCGTACGCGGTGCGCACCGGGCGCGGCCGGCCCTCGTACGCGACCTGCGCACGGAAGGGCCTGCCCGCCGCGTACCGCTCCGGCAGCGTGACACTCAGCCGGTCGCGCCGGTGGGTGAACCGCGCGCGGGCGCCGTCCACGCTCACCGACCGCACGGTGAGCGTGGACGCGAGGTCCAACTCCAGCCCTCGCGTGGGCTCTTCGACGACACCACTCACGAGGGCCACCGCACGCAGCCGGGAGCGCGACGGCAGCCAGTCCAGCCGCAGGTCGTACTCCGCGACGCCGAAACGCGGATCGCCGTGCGTCGGGAAGTACGGCGCGGCCGTCCCGGACGGCACCGCGGCTCGCGCCGGGGCCTGCGGAGCGGCCGAGGCGGGCAGCGCCAGGGCTCCCGCGACGAACCCGCGGCGGGTCCAGAGCGTCACTGCGATCGTCTCCCAGAGGTGGCGGTGCGTACGGTCCGGTTCAGGGTGCCATGGCAGGCGAGGCGGGACCGTGCTCCGGCGAGCCGGACGCGTGCGGCGCGTCGTCGGTCGCGGGCCAGGAAGCGATGGGGTTCCCCAGCCACCTGGTGTCGGCCGGTACGCGCTCGCCGCGCATCACCAGCGACGCCGCCCCGACCACCGTGCCGCGTCCCACGGCGGCGCCCGGCAGCACGATCGAGTGCGGCCCCACGGTGGCGCCCGCCTCCATCCGCACCGCGTCCACCCGCATCAGGCGGTCGTGGAACAGATGGGTCTGCAACACGCAGCCGCGATTGACGGTCACCCCGTCACCGAGGCTGACCAGGTCGGTCTCCGGCAGCCAGTGGCTCTCGCACCACACCCCGCGCCCGATCCTCGCGCCGAGGGTGCGCAGCCAGACGTTCAGCCACGGCGTCCCCGTGATGGCGCCGCCCAGCCACGGCATGGCCAGCTCCTCGACGAACGTGTCGTACAACTCGTTGCGCCACACGAACGAACTCCACAACGGGTGCTGCGCCTGCCGGAAGCGGCCCACCAGGAGCCACTTGGCCGCGGTCGTCAGCAGGCACGCCACGACGCCCGCCGCCAGCAGCAGCGCACCGGTGAGCGCCCCCGCCGCCGTCCAGCCGTCGACGTCCACGATCCGCTGCACCGCCACGAACAGCAGGTCGCCCAGCACGGCCGTGCACAACAGCGGCAGGAATCGGCACAGTTCGACAGCGGCACGCGCGACGACCAGGCGCCGTGCCGGGCGGTACGTGCGCTCGGGGTCCCCGGCGTCCGGCGCGCGCGTCACGGACACGCCGGGGCGGCCCAGCCACGAACTGCCGGGCTCGGCCTGCGCCGGAGCGTCCGACAACACACCCACCAGGGAACCGTCCGGCAGATCGCGACCGGGGCCCACGATGCCCGAGTTGCCGACGAACGACCTCCGTCCGACCCGGGAGGCGCCGAGCCGGATCCAGCCGCCACGGATCTCGTACGGCGCGACGAGCGTGTCGTCCGCGAGGAACGCCCCGTCCTCCACCGTCATCAGCGACGGCAGCCCCAGCGCCGTCGACACCTCGGCGCGCCTGCCGACCCGGGCACCGAGGAGCCGCAGCCACACGGGCGTGAACAGGCTCGCGTACAGCGGGAAGAGCGCCCCGCGCGCGGCCCCGGTCAGACGCAGCGTCAGCCACGCGCACCACGCCTCGGTGCCGTCCGCGCGATGCACACCCGGACGCAGCCCTCCCCCCGCCAGACGTATCGCACCGGCGAGCAGACCCGCGTAGCACACCATGGTGAGCAGCGTCAGTGGCGCCGCTGCCCACAGCAGGGTCACCAGAAGCGGGCGCAGCGAGCCGTCGTCGCGCGAGACCAGGTACAGCACCACCAGCGCCGGAACCACCGACAGCAGCGGGGTCACGTTGAGCGCGAGGAGCGAAAGGCCGTAGCGGACACGGGACTTGGCGAGCTTCACCGGACGCGTGGCGGGCCACGTGTCCGGCTCGCCCGGTCCGGCGGGACGCGCCGGGCTGCCCGTCCAGCGCTGCCCCGTCGGCACCACCGAGCCGACACACGCACCCGGCAGCACCTCGGCGCCCGCCATCACCGCGGCCCCCGGCATCAGGGTGGAGCGCGCGGCGACCCGCGCCCCCTCACCCACGTGCACACCGCCCAGACGCAGCAGGTCGCCGTCGATCCACCACCCCGACAGGTCGGCCTCGCTCTCCACGACGCAGCCGTCGCCGAGTTCGGCCATACCGGTCACCGGAGGCATGGTGTGCAGGTCGACCGAGTCGCCGACCGCGCAGCCCAGGGCACGTGCGTAGACCGGGGCCCACGGCGTGCCCAGCACCTCGGAGACCCCGAACGTCGCGACGATCCGCTCCGCCGCCCACAGCCGCAGGTGCTCGGAGCCGCCGCGCGCGTACGTGCCCGGGCGCAGGCCGCGGGTGAGCAGGCGGGCCCAGCCCACGCCGATGCCCAGCCGGGCCGGGAGGCTGTAGAGCGCCAGCCAGCCGGCGCCGACTGCCCACCACGACACGTGCGGTGCCCACGGCAGCCCCACGAGGTCGTCCACGGCGGCCAGCGCCACCAGCCAGCGCAACCCCGTCACGGTGAACAGCACGAGCAGCACCAGGCTCTGGACGACTCCGGCCCGGCGCGGCACAGGGCGGATCTCCCGTCTTACCTGCGCACGTTCGCCGAACGAGTCGAGCCGGGCGGCCAGCGCGTCCAGCCGGGGATGCCGGTAGACGTCCGCCACCGACACCTCCGGATGCCGCTCACGCAGGGTGGCGACCAGCTTCGCGGCGGCCACGCTGTTGCCGCCGAGCGCGAAGAAGTCGCTGTCCGCCTCGACGGGCAGCCCCAGCAGGTCGTGCCAGTGCCCGGCGAGCCAGGCCGCGGTGCCCTCCAGCGCGGCCGACGTGCCGCCGTCGTGCTCCAGCGGCCACGGCAGGGCGGCGCGGTCGACCTTGCCCGAGGTACGGGTCGGCAGATCGTCGACCACCGCCAGCATCGGGACGAGCGGCTGCGGCAGGCGGCCGAGCAACTCCTCGCGCGCCGCCGAGGCGTCGAAGTCCACCGGGCCACCGTCAGGACCGCGGTCGAGAACGACGTAGCCGACCAGGAGTTGACCACCCGCCGGAGTGCGGCGCACCGCCGCGGCGGCGGCCCTGACCCCGGTGAGCGACGCCAACGCCGCGTCGATCTCGCCCAGTTCGACGCGACGACCCGCGATCTTCACCTGCTCGTCCGCCCGGCCCGCGAACACCAGGCCCTCGCGCTCCGCCCGCACGAGGTCACCGCTGCGGTAGGCACGGTCGTACGGCAGCGCGCTGTGCGCGGCGAACTTCTCGGCGTCCTTGGCGGAATCGAGGTAACGCGCCGTCCCCGCACCGGCGATGACCAGCTCTCCGGTGCCGCCCCACGGCACCGGACGCCCCTCGCCGTCCACCACGGCCAGCGCCCAGCCGTCCAACGGCGCCCCGATGCGCACCGGTTCGCCGGGCGCCAGCAGCGCGGCGCAGGCCACCACGGTCGTCTCGGTGGGCCCGTAGGTGTTCCACATCTCGCGGCCCCCGGCGAGCCGGTCCACCAGCTCCGGCGGACACGCCTCGCCGCCGACGATCAGCAGACGCACGGCGTCCAGCGCCCCGGCCGGCCACAGGGCGACCAGGGTCGGCACGGTGGAGATCACGGTGATCCGCCGCTCGACCAGCCACGGACCCAGGTCCGTCCCCGCGCGCACGAGCGACCGCGGTGCCGGGACCAGGCAGCCGCCGTGCCGCCACGCGAGCCACATCTCCTCGCACGAGGCGTCGAAGCCGACGGAGAGCCCGGCGAGCACCCGGTCACCGGGACCGAGCGGGCGGTCCCGCAGGAACAGCCGGGCCTCGGCGTCGACGAACGCCGCAGCGGACCGGTGGCTGACCGCCACGCCCTTCGGGCGTCCGGTCGTCCCGGAGGTGAAGATGATCCAGGCGTCGTCGTCGGGCCCGGGGCGCGGCGCGGTGCCGTCGGCCCGACCGCGCGGCGGGGACCCGGGCCGGAGCCGGACCGCCTGCTCGGCGCCGATGACGGCGCACACGGCGGCCTCCGACCAGATCGTCGCGGCCCGCTCGTCCGGGTCGTCGGCGTCCACCGGTACGTAGGCCGCTCCGGCCCACAGCACGGCGAGGACGGCCACGTACAGGTCGGACGTGCCGGACGGCACCCGGATCCCGACCCGGTCGCCCGTGCCGACGCCCAGGCCGCGCAGGTGGTCCGCGAGGTCGGCGACCTGCTGGAGCAGGGTGCGGTAGTCGAGGACCACCCCGTCGACATCGAGCGCCGCCGCGGTCGGGTGGCGCCGGGCGGTCTCCTCCAGGACGTCCACGAGCGTGCGCACGGGGGCTGCCTGGCGCGCGGGCCACAGGGCGTGGCCCGCGGTGTGCGGCGCGTGGACCGGCGGCGTGGTCTGCGGTGCGGGGGCCTGTGGCGCGGGGGCCTGCGGTGCGAGTGGTTGTGGTGCCGGAGCCGGTGCCGACGCCGGTGTCTGCGGCGCCGGGGCCGGTGGTGTGGATGCCGAGGAGCCGGCTGCCGCCGCGGTGGATGAGGGCGCGGTATCGGTGATCCGCCGGGGACGCTCCGCTCCGGGGGTGCCCGGGTAACGCGGTGAGGTGGTCAACGACATTTCCTTGTGAGTAGTCTGTGCGTGGTGGCGCGGCTCGTCGTCCCTGTCCTGTGCGACGAAACCGGCCGTGCGGCTGTCGACGGGCCGCTCGGCATGATGACTTCATGTCCGTGATTAAGGATGACCGGACGGCCTTGCCTCGTTCCTTCGGTTGCGCAAACAACTGACCAAGGGTTAGCCGTGATTCCGCCATGACGTGCACACCGCATCCCCGGGAGCGACCCTTTTCGGCCATGACAGGACTGGACGCACTGCCTCGATTTGACAAACACGAGATTTATCCGAAGGTGACAACAGGTGTGACGCATTCGACACTCGTGATGCGGTGATTGATCGGACCGGGCCGGTTGCTGAATGCCGAATGAACGGTGGGGGTGTCGGCGGCCGGGTCGCGTGAGGCGTGTGGGCAGGGGTGGGCGCGCAGGGTGGCATGGGGCGCGCGGATCGTCGGGGGCGCCCCCGGCTCAGTGAAATGGGCGGCCGGGCGGCTCGGTGAATGGGGCGGCCGGGATTTCGCGCTGAATGCGGCGGGTCCTGGAGCGAGGGGATGTCCACCGGAATTCGTGAGTCCCCGGGAGGATGGCGCGCACGGAATTCCGGCGTTATCGGTGATGGTCCGATGTTCTCCTGCGCGGACCAAGCGTCGAATGTCGTTGACGTCCCCTGTGATCCATTCCGGAGGGGGCGGCGAGAACTGGCATCCAAGTGGCCTCCGCGCCAGGTGTGGCGGGGCAGAAAGCGTCTTCTCGGAGCCCGGCGACCGGGTTCGTGCAGGAAACGGGGAGCGGGAAATCTGTTGCCGCCTGCCCGCCCGGAGGCCGGGTCTGCGTGTCACGAAAGTCCGACTGCCTGCCTCTGCTCGGCGGAGGCACCGGGCGGGCGCCGCGTTCCGCTCTCCTCAATGGTCGTGCTCTTCCCCGTAAATGCTCTACAGCCTTCAGACGCGGGGGAGTTGACGGAGGGCGTTGCGGCGCCACCGGGCCCGTCATCCCCACTTGTCAGTCCCAGGCGTTACTGTCACTCGTGGACTGACCGGGGTGCGGGTCCCCCGTGGGGGGACGCGTGCCGACGAGGCGGGGGAAGGCGGGACGGGAAACGGCCGGGGATCTGCAAGGACGCGCGCGGGAGACGGCACTCCTCTCGGCGCTGGCCGGGGAGGCCCTGCGCGGGGAGGTGCGGGTCGTCGTCCTGTCCGGGCCGGTCGGCATGGGGAAGACCGCGCTGGTCGAGCGTGCGGCACGCACCTGCGGCCGGGAGTTCACCGTCCTGCGCTCGACGGGCCTGCCCGCGTGGTCCGCGACGCCGTACTCCGGGCTCGTCCGCTCGACGCTGAGCGGTACGGACAGCGGGGGCGGCGAGGAGACCGGGGACGGAGGCTCTCCGGAGGCGTTCGCCGGCACGCTCACGGAGCGCACGACCGCCATCGAGGCGGCCCGCGCCCTGCTCGGCCGCCTCCGCCCGGGCGCCCCGCTCCTGCTCCTCCTCGACGACGCCCACCTGATCGACGCGGCGTCCCTGCGCGCTCTCAGCCTCCTGATGGCCGACGAGTCGCCGCCCGGCGGCCTCCTTACGGTGGTGGCCACCGAACGGCCCGACGCGGCCTGCGAGTTGCTGGGCCTGAGCGCCACGACGCACGGTCCGCGACGCATCACGCTTCAAGGGCTCTCCACCGGCGAGGCCGCGGCTCTGGTCGAGGCCGAGGGGGTGCGGGTCCCGCCGGAGCCCCGGATCGCGTCGCTCGTGCGATGGTGCGACGGCAACCCGCTCTACCTGAAGGCGGTGCTCGACCACCTCGCGCTCGGGTCGGCGGAGGCGTTCGGCGAGCCCGACGTGCCGCCGTCCCTCACGGCCGCGGTGGCGCGATGGTCTCAGACCCTGCCGGAACCGGCACGCCACGCACTGCGCGTTCTCGCGGTCCTGCGCGCGCCCTCGACGGTGCCGCAGCTCAACCAGATCGCCGAACTCCCCGTCGCCACCCGTGACCTGGAACTCCTCGCGCGATCCGGAGCCGTGCGCTGGAGTGAGCGAGGCGGTGTGCCGCACGTCGAACTCGTCCACCGCGGCCAGCGCGAGGCCCTCTACCGCGGCATCCCGCTCCACGTCCGGCAGGACGTCCACCGCAGGGCGGCCCGCGCGCTGGCTCCTCCCGAGCGATGGCGTCACCAGGTCGCGGCGAGCGACGCCTACGACGCCCCGCTCGCCGAGCGGCTGCTGCGGGCGGCCGAACAGGAGTCGCGCGAAGGCCACTTCTCCCTCGCCGCGCGACACACGCTGGACGCGGCCCGCGTCGCTCCCGACGGCGCGGACCGGCAGGCGGCACTCCTGGACGGCGTACGCCTGCTGATCTTCGGCGGCGAGACGCATGCCGCGCTCCGGCACCGCGAGGCCGTCCTGCGCACCCCTGCGGGGCCGCTGCGCAGCGAGGCCCTGGGACTCATGAGCATGGTGGCGGGGCGGGGTGCGGCGGCCAGTCGCTATCTGACCGCGGCCAGGCAGGACTTCGAGCGGTCGGGGCGGATGGCGTGCGCCGCGGCGGCGGCCGCCGAACTGGCCGTGGTGCAGAACTTCCTCGCACGTGGCGAGGACGCCTGCGCCTCGGCCCGCTTCGCCCTCGCGCACAGCGCGTCGGAGTCGGTGTCCGCGACGGCCGGGTACGCGCTCGCGCTCGGCACGGCGCTCACCGGCGGAGCCGCGGCCGGGCTGGCGGCGCTCGGCCACCTGCCGCAGGACCCGGCCCAGGTGGCGACGCACGACATGGAGACGCTGACCTGCCGTGGCATGTTCCGCGGTCTCACCGGCGACCTCCAGGGCGCCGTCGCCGACCTCGACGCCACCCTCTACCACCGTGTCGTCGGCCGCGTACCGGAGAGCAACGTCACCGCTCTGGTCCACTGCGTGTGGACGCACTACCTGCTCGGCGAGTGGCACCAGGCACGCCGCAGGCTCGCGATCGCGTTCGACCTGGCCGACGAGCACGGGCGCGGCGCCGACTTCGGCATCCTGCACGGCCTCAGCGCCATCCTCCACACGAGCACCGGGCGGCTGAAGGAGGCCGAGGCCGACCTGGAGGAGAGCGCCGCGCTCTCCAGGAACGCCGACTACGGGGCGCCGGCCTTCCACACGACCGTCGCCCAGGCCGCCGTGCGCTTCCTGCTGGGCGATCACCGGGAGGTCGTCGCCCTGGTGACGGCGTTGCGGCGCACGACGTCCAACCTGCCGCGGGCCCTGCTGTACGGCTCCTGGTTCCTGCCGATCGTCGGCGTCTCGTACGCCCGCCTCGGCCGGGTCGGCGAGGCGCGCCAGGCGCTGGACGCGTTGCGGGGCATCGCCGGAGACGGGCCGATGCTCGCCATGACCCGTCTGTGGCTGGAAGCAGCCGTGCACGAGGCGGAAGGCGACCAGGCGGCGGCGGTCGCGGCGTACCGCGCGGCGCTCGCGGTCCGCGGTCCCGGGGGCGACCCCCGCCCGTACCGCGCGCTGATCCGGCGGGACCTGGGCTCCTGCCTGCTGCGCACCGGCGACAACGATGGCGGGTGCGCCGAACTGCGGGGCGCGGCAGGGGAGTTCACGGCGCTGGGCGCTCATCCGCTGCGTCAGGGCTGCGAGGAACTGCTGCGCGAGGCGACGGCCGCCGCCCGCGTGGAGTGCGGTCCACGGTGTGACGCGATCTGGGCGGCGCTGACGTCCCGCGAGAGGGAGATCGCGGAGCTGGTCGGCCGGGGCTGGACCAACAACGAGATAGCGGGCGACCTCTTCATCAGCAGCAAGACCGTCGAATACCACCTGCGGAACATCTTCGTGAAGAGCGGTTTCCCCGACCGCAAGCGGCTGCGCGACTGGTACCAGGACACCGATCGCGCCTCCTGAGCGAGGCGGTGACCTCACACCGTCCGCGCGGGCACGCCCGTCACATCGCCGCGTACGGTCCCATGACGTGACGCACGGCGGCGCGGACATCCCGTTCCGTCACCTCCACGCGTTCCCGAAGTCCCGGAGCGCCGGGGCGTGGTGTGTGCTCACGGGTGACGCGCCGGGGCGGCGCCTTGAGCAGGGGGAGCGCGACGCCCGCGACCGACGCCACGATCTCGCCGGACACCGAGCAGAACCCCGGCGCGTCCTCGCACACCACCAGACGTCTCGTCCTCGCCACCGACTCCAGGACCGTGTCCACGTCGAGCGGTGCCAGGGTGCGGATCTCCACGACCTCCGCGGAGATGCCGTCCTCGCTTAGGTCGCCCGCCACCGCCAGGGCCGTGGCCGTCACGGCACCGATCGCGACCAGCGTCACATCCGTGCCGGTGCGTCTGATCGCGGCCGGGCCGAGCGCCGCGGGCCGTTCCGTCGTGGCGTCGTCGGCAGGAGCGGCGAGCGCGACGCTCGCCAGGCCCCCGATGCGTTCGGTGTCCTCGACCACCAGCACGACGGGGTTCGGGTCGCGGATCGCCGACAGCACCAGGGCGCGGATGTCCGCGTCACCCGACAGGAGGGCCGCCTTCAACCCCGGTGCGTTGACCAGACGTGCGAACGGGGATTCCCACGCGCTCGCCTCCACACAGCACACGAGGGGGCAACTCGCCTGCCCGCCGGTGCGGTAGTACATCCCCGCGGCGACGGACTCGACCTGGGACAACGCCGCCCGCGGGTCGGCCGCCGCGGTCAGGTCCAGGACCGGCCGCAGCCCGCCGGCCGCCGCGCCCGCGCACAACGCCCCGAGCGCGACCGCGTCGGAGGGCGGAACGAGGACACGGCCCGGGTCGACGGCGTCACCGGACTCGTCCGCCGGGTCCGCCGCACGCTCCGGCGCCCGGTCTCCCCGCCCGGGAGCGACGAGAACGACCGACCCGTCGTCGGCCATGGCCTCGGCGATCGCGTCGAGCATGGCCTGCCGGACGGACGCGGTCGTGATCGGTGAGGCCACGGTCACGAGGCGACCCGCTCCGGGCCGTGCGCGTAGAGTCCGACGGCGGCGACCTCGGGGTCGGGCAGCACCAGACGGTCCCGTACGGCGGTCACGGCCTCCTCGACGGCCGCGTCCTCCTGCGCCGCGATGGTGGCGACGGCCCGCCGGACCGTGGGATGCAGGGCTTCCAGGCGGCTCTGGTAGGCGGCGATCGGGTCGTGCGCACACACGGGCCGGTCCTCCGTGGCCGCGAGAGCGGTACACGGCGTGGTGAGCGACGCCTCGACGACGCACGGCCCGCCGCCGGATCTCGCCTCGCGCGCGGCCGCGTTCACCGCACGCGTCACCGCTACGACGTCACCGCCCTCCACCGAGCGGCGCGGAACGTCCCCGAGCCGCGTGCGGTCGACGAGGGACGGCACGCGGCGGTCCTCGCAACGGGAGGCGTCCACGACGAAGACGACGGGCAGCGACCAGCGTTCCGCGGTGCGCACCGACTCGTGGAACAGGCCTGCGGGCGTGCTCGGCGGGACCACCACCGCGGTCACGTGCGGCCGTCCGAGCCGGTGGTCGCTCAACGCGGTGCCCGTCGCGACCGCCGGTCCCCACATCTCACCGCCGCAGGGGAACAGACCGCGCGAGGCGTCCACGACGTCGGCCCATCCGCCCTTGCCCAGCGTGCGGCTGTCGTCGGAACCGAGTGCTTCCCGCACGATCACGGCCAGATCGAACCCCTTGGCGAGCAGCCGCCGGTGCGGATCGCCCGGGGTGAAGACCCGGTCCCGCGGACGCAGCGCGCCGCACACGCCGGTCACCACGGCCTCCGCCCCGCCGCGAAAGCCCGCCGCGGGGACTCCCGGCAGGCCGTGCGCGAGCCCGCCGACCCGGTCCTCGAAGAGGCGGATCCGGAGCATCGTGCGCAGCATCCCGTTTCCTCCGGGGCGATGGTGTGTGCGGGGCAGGTGGTTCGCCGGTCCAGCATGGCCGCATCGCGTCCTGGAGGACCCGGGGAAACCCCCTAGTCTTACCGCCCGTTGCGCGGGTAGGCCCTTCGCAGCCGCACGAGGCGGGAAGCCCTGAGACGGAGGACGCCGTGACCGCGGAGGAATCCGTCACCGCGCAGGAAGTGGGGAGAGCAGCGATGAGCGCTGAGGGAACCGAGGTGGCCGTGGGCAGCGAGCCGGCCGGCGGGCTGCCCGCGCCGCGTACACCGTCACCACGATCCGCCCCGGTGCTCAGGTGGGGTGTGCTCGGCCCCGGCGGGATCGCCGGGACCTTCGTCGAGGCGTTGCGCACGTACACCCACCAGGAGGTCGTGGCGGTGGGATCCCGCAGCGCCGAGCGCGCCGAGGCGTTCGCCCGCCGGTTCGCGATCCCCGCCGCGCACGGCAGTTACGCCGACCTCCTCGCCGACGACCGGGTCGACATCGTGTACGTCGCCTCCCCGCACTCCGAGCACTTCGCACACGCGAGGGCGGCGATCGAGGCGGGCCGGCACGTGCTCGTGGAGAAGGCGTTCACCCGCAACGCCCGGGAGGCGGAAGGACTCGTCGCGGCGGCGCGCTCGCGGGGCGTCTTCCTCATGGAGGCCATGTGGACGCGGTTCCTGCCGCAGACGGACGTGGTCCGGCAGTGCCTGGAGGACGGGACGCTGGGGGAGGTGCGCGCGGTCTTCGCCGACCTCGGCCGCCGGATGGACCCGGACCCGGCCAACCGCTTCTACGCCCCCGAGCTGGCCGGTGGCGCCCTGCTCGACCTGGGCGTCTATCCGCTCTCCTTCGCGTCCATGGCGCTGGGCCCGTGCTCGGTGGAGTCGGTCGCGGGCTCGGCGACGCACACCGGTGTCGACGGGGAGGCGTCGGTGATCCTCGTCAACGACGACGGCGCCCACGGCCTCGTGCACACCACGATGTACGCGCGTACGCCGACCACGGCGTCGATATGCGGCTCCCTCGGCAGGCTGGAGTTGCGCGGCGAGTTCTACACGCCCACCACGATGGACCTCTTCGACCGCGCGGGGCGGCTGGTGGACTCCTACGCCCCGGCCGCGTCCGACGACGGCTACGCGTACGAGGCGGCGGAGGCCGCACGCTGTGTCGCCGACGGGCGCCTGGAATCGGAGCTGATGCCGCTGGAGGAGACCCTGCGGCTGATGCGGACGCTGGACGACGTGCGCGGCAGGCTTGGGGTGAGGTACCCGGGGGAGTGACCGGGGAGCCCGTCACGCCACCGAACCCACCTCCGCCCGTGGCGTCGTGGACGTGGGCGACCAGCCGGGCGGGCGCAGCACGTAGCCGGCCGCGTCACGCCAGCGGTCGGCCCGGCGCGCGTCGTGCCAGATGGCCCGGTACTCGTGGAAGGCGACCCGCACCGGGTTGAAGGTCCCGATGTTCTTCGTCAGGCCGTACACCACGCGCTCGCCCTCCGGCTCGAAAGTGCGGAACAGGCGGTCCCACACGATGAGGATGCCGCCGTAATTGCGGTCCAGATAGGCGGAGTTGGAACCGTGGTGGACCCGGTGGTGGGACGGGGTGTTGAGGATCAGTTCCAGCGGACGCCACAGGCGGTCGACGCGCTCGGTGTGCAGGAAGAACTGGTAGAGCAAACTGACGGCCTGCTCCAGCAGGATCATCCACGGTGGGACGCCGAGCAGGGCGAGCGGCAGCCAGAACGGCAGCGCCGTCATCGGCGTCCAGCTCTGCCGCAGGGCGGTGGAGAGGTTGTAGTGCAGGCTGGAGTGGTGGACCACGTGGCTCGCCCACAGCACCCGCACCCGGTGGTGGGCACGGTGGTAGGCGTAGTAGGCGAGGTCGTCGCCGAAGAACAGCAGCACCCAGGTCCACGGGGAGGCGGCCGACAGCCGCACCGGGGCAAGTGTCCACACCGCCGCGTAGACCAGGACGGTGCAGGCCTTCCAGGGGACGGCGATGACCTGGCTGCCCGCGCCCATCGTCAGGCTCGTGGCGGCGTCCCTCACTTCGTAGCCGCGTTCGTCGTCGTCCGGCAGGAAGCGGTAGGAGAGCGCTTCGAGGGCGACGAGGACGACGAACAGGGGGATGGCGTAGACGATCGCGGGAATCAACGGACCCGTTCTCCTCTCCGGGAGGGGATCAGACTGCGGGACAGCAGGTCGCGGGCGAGGCGCCAGGCCGCTTCCGGCTCGTGCGAGGCGATGAGCGTGGCCAGTTGCCGGTGGGCGGCCACGTCCAGGAGCTCGGCGGTGCGGGCCGCCGTCGGCGGCCCGGACTCGGCCAGGGCGCCCTGGACCAGGGTGTTGAACGCCAGCAGGTAGGCCAGGTTGCCCGACCCCTCGACGATCAGCCGCCACCACGCGATGTCGGCCGCCCCGAGTGCCTTCAGGTCGGGCTGGGACTGCGCGTAGCGGTCGGTCGCCGCGGTGATCGCTTCGGTCGTCGGCCGGTCGGCGCGCAGGGCGCACAGCCGGGCCGCGTCCGCGCCCACACAGGCGCGCATCTCCCACGCGCCCTGTTCGAGTCCCGGCAGGTCGACGGTCCCGGAGCCGCCGGTGCCGCCCACCGCGAGGTCGAGCCCCGCGGTGCGGCGCCAGTCGAGCACGGTGGTGCGCCCGCCGTGGGACACCTCGACCAGCCGCGCCTGCTGGAGCCGCCGCAACGCCTCCCGCACGGCGTGCCGGTTGACGCCGAACTCCTGCGCCAACTCCCGTTCCGCGTGCAGCGGTTGGCCCGGCGTGAGGGTCCCGGCGACGATGCGGTCGCGCAGGATGGCGAACATCTGCTCCGACACGGAAGTCCGCCGGATGACCTGTCCTGTCATGGGCACAGCATCGACCGCCGGGCGGGGCCGGTCAACTGGTTGGACCAGCCCGATTGTTGTCGTTGTCCGGCCACGGCGTTCCACCTCGTTGTCCTGGTTCGGCTGTGGCGTTCCCCCTCCGATTGGTCCGGACCTGTCCCGTTGCCTCGAAACCGTCTTGTGAGGAATCCGTGAAGGCCGCGTTCCGCTTTCGCGACTGAATGACCCGGCATGGGGTGTTGAGTCCGTTTATCGGTGCAAGTCGAGGCTGTTCGATGGTGAGGGGCTGCGCCGGGCGCGGGGTGCGGTCGTCGCGGCCGAGGCGACTGCCGCGCACGTCAACGGCGGTTCGCGCGAGTTGTGCGGTGCCTTTGACCTCGCTGTGAGGACGTGATTCGCTCCCGTGGTGTCGACGCGCCGCATTCCCACTGACGTGATGTTCAGACCGTCACCGGTGGGAGGTTGTGTGGACGAAATCTGTGGACCGCACAACTGGTCGACCTTGTGAGCCCGCTTTCGATTCCACTAGCTTCCCGGATCAGCCACCACTTGGCGGGGTGGCAGCCGTTCCTCCGTGTGCCACGGCATGACCCAGGCCGTGTGCGCACCACGGAACGTCGCCTCCCCTCCGTGCCACCCCCACCCGGTGTGCCCCACACCACCGGATTCGCACGGGACCGAGTGGCCGTTGATCCCGGGACGGCGTGCGTCCCCGGGCCCACCAGGGTTCGAGCGCGCCGGTCCCATCCCCCCAGGGAGGGCCGTTCGTTGCAGATATCGACTCCCGAGGTGCGTACGCATCGCCGCAAGAGTGGCATGCGCAAGTCCCTCATCGCCGCCGTCTCGGCGGCCGCCGTGATCGGCGGAACCTACGCCATCGTCGCCCCCGCGGGCGCGGCGACGCTGCCCACCGCGGTGGGACCGCACGTGAAGCGGCTGTGCTCGCAGCCCGACAAGCCGGGCGAGATGGCCTGCAACGCGCTGGAGCGCACCGACATCGTCGCCAAGCACGCCGTGGCCCCCGGCGACGCTCCGTCCGGCTTCGGCCCGTCGGACCTGCGCAGCGCGTACAACCTGCCGTCGGACGGCGGCGCGGGCCAGACCGTCGCCATCGTGGACGCGCAGGACGACCCCAACGCCGAGAAGGACCTCGGCGCCTACCGCAAGCAGTTCGGCCTGCCGGACTGCACCACGGACAACGGGTGCTTCAAGAAGGTCGACCAGAACGGTGGCAGCAGCTACCCGACCGCCGACTCCGGCTGGGCCGGGGAGATCTCGCTCGACCTCGACATGGTCTCCGCCATCGCCCCCAAGGCGCACATCGTGCTGGTCGAGGCCAACTCCTCCAACATGAGCGACCTCGGTGCGGCCGTCAACCAGGGGGTGAAGCAGGGCGCGAAGTTCGTCTCCAACAGCTACGGCGGTTCCGAGGACTCCTCGGACACCCAGGCCGACAGCCAGTACTTCAACCACCCCGGTGTGGTCATCACCGCCTCGGCGGGCGACTCCGGCTACGGGGTCGAGTACCCGGCGGCCTCCCCCAACGTCACGGCGGTGGGTGGCACTTCGCTGAAGAAGGACTCCAGCCAGCGCGGCTGGTCGGAGTCGGTGTGGAACACCAGCAGCAGCGAGGGCACCGGTTCCGGCTGCTCGACGGTCGAGACCAAGCCGTCGTGGCAGAAGGACACCGGCTGCTCCAAGCGGGCCGTGGCCGACGTCTCGGCGGTCGCCGACCCGGCCACCGGTGTCGCCACGTACGACAGCTACCAGTCGGGTGGCTGGCAGGTCATCGGCGGCACCAGCGCGGCGTCGCCGATCATCGCCTCGGTGTACGCCGACGCGGGCGCCCCGTCGTCGGGCAGCAACCCGGCGTCGTTCCCGTACAAGAACACCTCCGCGCTCAACGACGTCACCTCCGGCTCCAACGGTGACTGCAACGGCACGTACCTGTGCACCGCTGGCCCCGGCTACGACGGCCCGACCGGTCTGGGCACGCCCAACGGCCTGAAGGCCTTCACCGGCTGACCCTCCGCCGAACGCGCACGGGCCCCGACCGCCACCCGGCGGTCGGGGCCCATGGCATGAGGCGACGCGGACGGCCCGGCAAGGCCGGCGTGCCGCCTGCTCGACGGCACGTCGCCACCCGCCGCTCAACAGGACCGGTACACGTAGCTCTTGCTGCCGGGAGCGGTCACGTCCAGGTCGCGGCGGACGATCGAGAGGGCGGCGCCGTGCTTGCGGCACGCGGTGGCGAAGCCCGAGGAGGAGTACTCGACGTCGAAGACACGGTTGCCGTACGCCGACGCGAACTGCGCGCACTCGTCGGTGTCCTGGGCCCCGCACTCCTCCGACACCGCGAAGTCGAACCCTATCGTGGCCCGTTGGCCCAGCAGTTCCGTGGTGTTCTTCTGCGCGGCGGCGAGCCCGTCCGCGTGGGCGCGCCGCGAGATCAGCTGGGCGAAGGCCACGGCGTCCGACGCGGTCAGCAGGCCGTGCGACCGCTGGTAGGAGTCCAGGTTGTCGGGCTCGACGGCCTGGAAGCCGTGGGCGGCGCAGCCGTCGATCCACGGGCCGACGATCGCCATCAGCGCGGCACGCTTGGCCGCCGTGGAGGTGTCGAGCAGCGCCTCGTTCCAGTCCGGGTCCTTCACGACCTTGCCGTTCCTGTGCAGCAGCAGGTCGGAGTGCTTGTCCCAGACCTGGGCGTAGTCCGCGTCCTGTGCCTGGAAAGCGTTGACGTAACAGACGTTGTACAGGCCCTTGGCGGGGGAGGCGTCGTGGTCGCGGGAGACCGCCTTCACCCCCGCGGGCGGGGTGTACACCTGGCCGATCTGGTAGTCGAACGCCATGTTGGGCGTGGGCAGTTGAACGGCGTGCGCCCGTGCCGCCTTGGTGGTGGCCGGCGTCGCGGTGGTCGTGGTGGTCGGCGCGGCGCAGGCGTCGGCGAGGGAGAACCCGATGCCTGCCGTGAGGGCCAGACCGGCCGCGGTGGCGATGACGAGTTTCCTGCGGCGCTTGGAGCCGGGTGCGTGCTGGGGCATGCGCTGAACTCCCGTGGGGGGAAGAGGAGGTACGGCGAAAACGCTGGGTTTCACATAATCATGGAGCGTAGGGGAATCGGCAACCGTCGGTCATTCCGTGCGCCGGGGTCGCGCGATGTTCGACCAGGTGCCCGACACCCTGCCCTATACCCTGGACGGCCTGCCGGGCGCCGTCGACGTCAAGAACCCCCTCGTGGCGCAGGCCGCCGGGTCCCTGTCTTATGGTGGAGTCCGCCTTATATCCGCCCAGGACGCCCGAAGGCCTCGGGCCGGTTGCCGACGGGGAGCGTGCATGAGTGAGGAGCCGGCCGGTGGGGACCTCGCACGTCTGCGTCGGCTCAACGCTCGCACCGTCGTCGGCGTGCTGCGGGCGGAGGCGCCGCTGACCCTCACCGAGATCGCGGCGCAGGCCGGGCTGTCGCGCGCCACGGTCGAGGACGTGATCCGGGAGCTCGCGGGCCGGGGCTGGATCGCCGAGGCCGAACGCACCGCGGGTACCGTGGGCCGTCCCGCGCGCCGCTTCCGGTTCCGGGCCGACGCGGGCCGCGTGCTGGGGGTGGAGATCGGCACCCACACCGTGCGCGCGCTCGTCACCGACCTGGACGGCAGGACTCTGGGCGCCGCCCGCTCGGCCGTGGACCCGTCGACGGGCCGCCGCAGGAGACTGGCGGCCGTCGACCGGGTCGTCGCCCGTTGTCTGGAGAAGGCCCAGGTCGCCGCCGCGGAGGTGTACGCCACCGGGGTCGCCACCACCGGGCTCGTCGACGGTGCGGGCCGGGTGATGCACGCGGACTCGCCGCCCGAGTGGACCGGCGTGGACTTGACCGAACACGTCGGGCGCCTCGTCGGTGGCTCGGTCCTGGTGGACAACGACAGCAGGCTCGCGGCGCTGGCCGAACGCTGGCGCGGCACCGCCCGTTTCGCTGATGACATGGTGTACGTCCTGGCCGGTCCGCGCTGCGGCAGTGCCCTGATCAGCAACGGACGGCTGCTGCGCGGCTTCAGCAACGCGGCGGGGGAGATCGGCGCGCTGTCCGCCGTGCGCTGGTCCGACGCGCCCGGGCACCTCATGGCCTGGGCGCGAGAACACGCCGAGAGCCCGCAGGCCGAACAGGACCCGAAGCGGGTCTTCGCCGCGGCGCGCGACGGAGACCGGTCCGCGGCGACGGCCGTGCGCCGCTACGTACGGGACCTGGCCGTCGGCACCTCGGCCCTGGTACTCACCCTCGATCCCCAACTCGTCGTGCTGGGAGGGGAGTTCTCCCAGGCGGCGGACCTGCTCGTCGAGCCGTTGGTGGCCGAGCTGAACCGCACGTGCGTCAGGACGCCCGAGGTGAAGGCCTCGACGCTCGGCGAGGAGTGCGCGGTCCTCGGCGCCGTGCGGCTGGCGCTCGACCACGCGGAACAACTGCCGCTGGAGCGCTCCGCAGGTCTGTGACGGGCGCGCTCCGCAGACCTGTGACGGGTGCCGCCCACGACGCCGGGACGGGCCGACGCCCGCCCCGGTGACGCGTGTCGACGACCCCGGGCGACGCGGTGTGGGGCCCGCGCCACCCGGGACGGATGGGTGGTTCTCGCCGGCCACCCGTGCCACCGGCCGGCGGGACGCGTCGCGGCGCCACGACGGCCCACCCCTGGACGCCGTCCCGCCACCTCCGGGGGCGTCCTCAATAATTATGGACTCCACCATAATTACGCAAGAGTCATGTGCGGTTCTGTTCGCCTGCGAGGTGTCCGGCCCCCGTTCGCCCGTGTCGTGCCCCCGTACCCGTTCGCACGCGTGGTGCCCCGCTCCCGAGGGAACGGGGCACCACGCCCGGCGTTCCGTGCGTCAGCGGCGCGGCTCGGGCGTCACGACTCCGGAGGCGGGGACGGGAGCGGCGGACGCGCTGCCCACCGGCTCGGGAGTGGCGACGCCGTGCCCCGGGACGGAGGACGTGCCGCGTACCGGCGCGGGAGCAGCGGCGCCGCCCGGGACCGGGGACGCGCTGCGCGCCGGAACGGGGGCCGCGCTGCGTGCCGGAACGGAGGCCGCGCTGCCACCGGCCGGGACGGGCGAGGGAGTCGCCACGCCGCCCGGGACCGGCGAGGCACTGTGGCCGGGCACGGAGGCAACGGGGGCGGGCGAGGCGCCGTGCCCCGGCGCCACCGGCCTGGGGGAGGGGGCGGCCGCGTTGGCCACGGCGCCCCAACCCGCCGCGGCGACCGCGGTGCCCGCCGTCACCCCGAGCAGCAGACGACGGATGCGTTGGGCGCGTTGCGAAGACTTGCGATGCATGGAACGGAACTCCTCGTCACGAGGCCGAGCGGGGTCGCTCAGCCGTTGACCGGGCCGGTGGCCCTGGCATGAGAGGAGTACGAGGCCTCACCCGCGACGGGTTGCACGGACGGCCCGTGGAATCCCGTTCTCGTTCGCGTGCAACCTGCCGGGACCCCGCACGCGTACCACTACCAGGACGGAAGACGGCTCGCGGACGGAAGGCGTGTGTGTGAGGGAAGAAGTCCGCGAACGGGAGTTCCGGGCGTTCGCCGAGGCACGGCAGGCACAGCTCAGACGCAGCGCGTACCTGCTGTGCGGCGACTGGCACCAGGCGCAGGACCTGGTCCAGATCACGTTGATGAAGCTCTACGCGGCCTGGGGCCGGGTACGCAAGGACGGCAACGTGGACGGATACGCCCGCACCATCCTGACGCGCACCTTCATCGACCAGCACCGCAGGCGGCGTTGGCGCGAGGAGCCGCTCACGGAGCTGACCGATCCGCCGTCGACGGGCCCGGAGACGCCGGAACTGCGCCTCGTGATGCGTTCGGCGCTGATGCGCCTGCCGCCCCGCTACCGTGCCGTGCTGGTCCTGCGCTATTGGGAGGACTGGAGTGTGGAACAGACCGCGGAGGCGCTTCGGGTGTCGACGGGTACGGTCAAGAGCCAGAGCGCACGGGGGCTCGCGCGGCTGCGGGAACTCGTCGGGGATCTCGCCGAGGAGACGAGCCGGAGATGAGGAGGGAGATGAACGGGGAGGAAGCGGACGTCGTGCGGATCGCCTTCGAGCAGATCCTCGACGCCGCGGAGGAGCCCGCCGCGCGTGACGTCGTCGACGCCGCCGTCGCGGGCGGGCGACGGGCGCGGCGCCGGCGCCTGGCGCTCTCGGCCACGGGCACGATGCTGTTCGTCGCCCTGACCGCCACCGCGGTGACCGCCTTGCCGGGCGCGCAGCCCCAGCACCGTCCGGTCCCGCTCAGCCCGCCGAGCGTCGGCCGGCCGAGCCCGGACCGCGCACCCAGCAGCGCGTCCGTGCCCACGCCGGTGAGCGCGTCGCCGCACCCCGGCGGCCCGTCATCCGGTGGGAGCCCCGGCCAGGGCCCGCGGTCCGCGCCCTAGCCGGGGCCCAGCCGGTCAGGCGAACGCGTCGACGCCGGTCAGCCGCGCCGACAGCTCCCACAGACGGGCCGCCTGCTCGGGGTCGCGCGCGTAGTCGCGGACACCGGTGCGCGGTCCCTCGGCGGGGGTGGGCTCGGCGATGTCGCAGTCCTCGCAGTAGACGCCGCCCATGCCGTCCAGCCGGGAGGAGGTCGCCGCCCACACCTGGGTGGCCGCGCCCTGCTGCGGTGTCTTGAAACCGAGGTCCGGCACCGGTTCGCCCTTCTCGTCGATCCAGCCGCGCTCCCTCATCTCCTCCTGGGACAGGTGCCGTTGCAGCGGAGTGAGGATGCCGCCGGGGTGCAGTGCGAACGCCCGCACCCCGGCGTCCCTGGCGAGCGCGTCGAGGTGAATCGCAAACAGCACATTTGCCGTTTTCGACTGCCCGTACGCCTCCCACTTGTCGTAGCCGCGCTCGAACCACGGGTCGTCCCAGCGGATGGGCGAGTTGTGGTGTCCGGCCGACGAGACCGACACGACCCGGGCCTTCCCCGCCTTGAGCGCCGGCCACAACCGGTTGACGAGGGCGAAGTGGCCGAGGTGGTTGGTGGCGAACTGCGCCTCCCATCCCGGGCCGATCCGCGTCTCGGGGCAGGCCATGATCCCGGCGCTGTCGATGACGATGTGCACGTCGCGGCCGGAGGCGAGGAAGCGGGCCGCGAAGTCCCGGACGCTGTCGAGGTCGCCGAGGTCCATCTGCTCGACCTCGACCCGGTCGATGCCCGCGAGTGCCTCACGGGCCGCGTCGGGCCGACGGGCGGGGACGATCACGCGGGCCCCCGCGGCGGCCAGCGCGCGGGTGGTCTCCAGGCCGAGGCCGGAGTAGCCGCCGGTGACGACGGCGAGCCTGCCCGTCAGGTCGACGCCGTCGAGCACCTCGGCCGCCGTGCTGTCGGCGCCGAAACCCGATCCGATCCCGTGCTGAGGTGTTGCCTTCGATGTCGTCATGCCGTCGAGACTAGGAATTGGAGCGCACTCCAACGCAAGTGGACACGGCCACCGGGGCCCGCGCCGGGCGCCGCGACCCGCGTCGGGCCTTCCACGGCGCCTGAGACCGCCGCGCGTCGCTCCGGGTCGCGTGGGCCGTCCCGTGTCACGGGTTTCCGGGACACCCGACGCCACAGCGCGCCGCGGGACGCCAGCCGCCGGGGCCGGGCGTTCGGGATTCCCGGAAACCCCGAACGCCTTCACGCGGGGCTTCCGGAAGGCAGGCGCGTGGCCCGCGTCGGGACGACACGCGACCGCCGGGCAACGGAACCTTCCCGGCGCCCGGCGAAACCCGGGGCGGGCCGCGTTCACGCCTTCGAGTGCGGTCGGGGCCGTTGTCGGTTCGCCTGTTCACGACGGCGGAAGGATGAGGACGATCACGCGAACGGGGCGGCCGCCACGGTCATCCGGGACCGGACCGGCCGCCCCGCTCCTTCCGCTTTCCGTCGGGACCGGATCCGTCCGGAGTCCTCCCGCGGTCGCCGCGCGGCCGTGGTCCGTCGATCACACAGGGTTCGGACCTCAACTCCCGCTTGGCCCCCATGCCTTGTCGCTGCCGCGTTCCACTGCATATGTTTGGACACCACACGCGACTCGGGGGACGGGCCATCAACGTGGTGTCGCGACTGGGGGCTGGTCGTTTCGGGGGGATGAGCGGTGGAGTACTGCATCCTTGGGCACCTCGAAGTCTTCCGGGCGGGGACTCCGGTACCGCTCGGGGGCCCGCGGGAGCGAGCCGTACTGGCGCTGCTGCTGCTCGAGGCCAATCACGTGATCCCGGTGGACCGGCTGATCGACGCGGTCTGGGGCGAGGAGCCGCCCGCGACCGCGCGCGGCCAGATCCACATCTGCATCTCCAACCTGCGCCGCCGCATCACCCTCAGCGGTCCTGATCCCATCGAGACCCGCAATCCCGGCTACCGCATCCGCGTCGAGCCCGGCACCCTCGACCTGCACCGCTTCGAGGAGCAGGTCACCGGGGGACGTGCCGCCATGACCGGGGCCCGGCCCGCGCAAGCCGTCACCGAACTGCGCGCGGCGCTGGCGCTGTGGCGGGGGCCCGCCCTCGCCGACGTCGACAGCCGTCTGGTGCGGCTGGGCGCCGCGCGGCTGGACGAGCGGCGGCTGACCGTGCTGGGCGAGTGCCTGGAGTGCGGTCTGCTCTCCGGTGAACACCGGGAACTGATCGGTGAACTGCAGTCGCTCGTGGTGGAACACCCGCTCCAGGAGCACTTCAAGGCGCTGCTGATGACCGCGCTGTACCGGGCCGGACGGCAGGCGGAGGCACTGGAGGAGTACCGGCGCGCCCGCCACGTGCTGATGGACGAACTCGGCATCGAGCCCGGCGAGGAACTGCGGCGGCTTCATCAGAGCATGCTGGCGGGCGAGTTCACGCCCGCCCCGCCGGCCGCGGGCCGCTCGCCGCACGCTTCCGCCCCCGTGCCCGCCGAGCCCGCCGCCTGGCAGCACGATCCCGCTCCCTCGTCCGCGGACGCGTCGTCGCGTACCGGCGAGCCCTCCTCGGTGGCTCCTCGACACCCGGCCGTCCCGGAGTCCCTGGCCTGCCTGCCGACCGGTGCCGCCGCCGCGACGTCCGCACCGGGCGCGACGACCGACCCGGTGGCGGGAGCCGTCATCGCGCGCTCCGGTGCCGAACGCACCACCCATGACGCCGAGTTAACGTCTCCGGTCTGGCCGCAGGTGCGCACCCCCAGCCTGCTGCCCGCCGACATCCCCGACTTCACCGGCCGCCGCGAGACCATCGAGCTGATCATGCGCCAGGTCGGTGGCCGGGGCGACGGCGGCGGCACCGAGCACGCGGTGCGGGTGTGCGTGGTCGTCGGGCAGGGCGGCGCGGGCAAGACCACGCTCGCCGTGCACGTGGCCCACCTGCTCACGGAGGACTTCCCCGACGGCCGGCTCTACGCCCACCTGCGCACCGGTGACCGGCCGGTCAGCCCCGCCGACATCCTGGAGCGCTTCCTGCGGGTGCTCGGGGTGAGCGGTCCCGCGTTGCCCAAGGGGCTGGAGGAGCGCGCCGAACTCTTCCGCGACCTGGTCAGCGGGCGCCGGATGCTGATCGTGCTGGACGACGCGATGACCGAGCGCCAGGTCGCCGCGCTGCTGCCGGGAACCGCGGGCAGCGCGGTGATCGTCACCAGCCGCCGAAGACTCACCGGGCTGCCGTCGGCGGCCCGCGTGGAGATCGGCGCGCTGAGCGACGGCGGCGCGGCGGAACTGCTGTCCCGCATCGTCGGCGAGGAGCGCATCGGCGCGGAACCCGAGGAAGTCGCCGAGCTGAGCCGCTTGTGCGGAAACCTTCCTCTGGCGCTGCGCATCTGCGCCGCCCGGCTCGCGGCCCGCCCGCACTGGAGCGTGGCCGACCTGGTGGACCGCCTGGTGGACGAGTCCCGGCGGCTGGACGAACTCAACCACGGCGAACTGGAGGTGCGCGCCTCCATCTCGCTCACCTACGACGGGCTGTCCGACGACGCCCGCCTGCTCTTCCGCCGCCTCGCGCTGCTCGACGTGCCGAGCTTCGCCCACTGGGTGGGAGCCCCGCTGCTGGAGGTCGACGCGCCGCGCGCCCAGGAGGCGCTGGAGGTGCTGGCCGAGGCCTACCTGATCAACGCCAAACCGGGCCCCGGCGGCCACGTGCGCTACAGCTTCCACGACATGATGCGCCCCTTCGCCCGCGAGCGGCTGGTCGAGGAGGACGCGGGGGAGCGCCGCGGCGCCCTGGAACGCTGGCTGGGCGCCCTGCTGTCGCTCACCGGCGAGGCCCACCGTCGCCAATACGCGGGCGACTACCTGGAGTTGCGCAGTTCGGCGAGCCGTTGGCAGCTGCCGCGACGGCTCGTGGACCGGCTGATGGCCAACCCGCTCGGCTGGTACGAGCAGGAACGCACGTCCCTCGTCGCGGCGGTGCGCCAGGCGGCGGCCGGCGGACTGGTCGAGCACGCCTGGGACCTGGCGCTCAGCTCGGTGACGCTCTTCGAGGCGAACTCCTACTTCGACGACTGGCGCGACACCCACGAAGTGGCGCTCAAGGCGGCGTGCCGCGCGGGTGACCGGCGCGGCGAGGCCGCGATGCGCTACTCGCTGGGCTCGCTGCACTCCTTCGAGCACGCCACCGACCGCGCCATGCGCCAGTTCGAGCAGGCGTACACGCTCTACCGGCGGATGGACGACCACCACGGCGCCGCGCTCGTCGCCCGCAACATGGCCTACCAGGACTGGCTCAAGGGCGACGTCACGTCCGCCATGGGCCGCTGGGAGGAGGCGCTCGGCGTCTTCCAGGTCACCGGCGACCGCATCGCCGAGGCCCACGTGCTGCAACGGATGGCCCGGGTACGTCAGGACTGCGGGGAGCCGGACGCGGCGCTGCGCCTGCTGGAGCGGGCGGGGGAGATCTGCGAGGAGGTCGGCAACGAACGGGTCGCCGCGCAGGTCCGCAACCGCCTCGGCGAGCTGTGCCTCGGCAGCGGCGACCTCGACGGCGCGCGGCGGGCCTATCAGGCGGTGCTGGAGAGCGTGCGCGCGGCGGGCGACAAGGTCGGCCAGTGCTACGCGTTGCTGGGCCTCGCTACCGTCGAGATGCGGCGCGGCGGCCACGGCGTGGCGACTCAGACGCTGGCGGAGGCGCTGCGACTGGCGGTGAAGGAGGGCGCGCGGATGGCGGAGAGCCGGATCACGCTCGCGCTCGCGGAGGCCTGCCTGGTGGCGCGTCCCGAGGCCGCCGCCTCACACGCGGAGCACGCCCTGCGGGGCTTCGAGGCGATCGGGGCGACCCTGTTCAGGGCCAGGGCGCTGGGCGTCAGGGGCCGGATACGGGCCGAGGGCGGTGATCCGGAGGCGGCCAGGAACGACTGGCGGGCGGCGAAGGGACTGCTGTCCGGGATGCGGCTCGACCAGGGCGCGATGGCGCTGGCCGGAGAGCTGAGCGGGTGGCTGACGGCGCTGCCGGGCGAGACTGCCGGGAACGCGGGGGACGCCGGGGTGCTGACGCGGGCGGACGAGCTGTCCTGCGCCGATCAGGTGGTCTGAGCGGATCACACGGGCCGGGTGATCGGTCGCCTTCGCTGATCGGTCCCCTTCGCGGGTGCCACGACCACGGAACGGGGTCAGTCCCACTGGGTGTTGCCCGGGGTCGGCGCCGGGGTGGGCGCGCCGGTCGGGGCCGGGGTGCCGCCGCCGTCGGCCGTGACGACCGCGGTGCGCGGGGCGTGGGCGGGTGAGCCGGAGGGGACGACGGCCGCCGCGGTGCCCGCGAGGGCGGTGAGCAGGGTGACACTGGCGGCGAGACGACGCAGGGCATAGGGGGACATCGAAGCCAACTCCCTTGGTGGGGGCCGCCGTTCGGTGTGCGGCGGCTGATGACTTCGATGGTTCGCCGGGGTGCTTTCGTCCGGCTTCCCACACGTCCTCGATCCGCTATCGAGCGCGACTCGAGTGGAATCCGCTATCGGCGGAACCCGGACCTCCGCCGCGCCGGCCCATCGTGACGACGGCGTTCGCCGAAAGGAGCCGTCCCGCGGCCGAAGGCGGATCGATAGCCGGACGATACCGGCGCCGCCAACCGTGGGCCGGTATCCGCGGTCTTCCCGCGCCCGAACGAGGAACGGTGTCCCGATGAAGCTCTCGATCCACATCACCGACAGCGCCTTCGGCGTCGCCGCCGCGGACGTCGACGTCCTGCTCAGGAGCCACGCCGACGGCGGCTGGGAGGACCTCGTCCGCGGCAGGACGGGGGTGGACGGCACCCTCGCGGTGTGGAGCGGCGCGCCCCTGGAGTCGGGGGTCTACCAGCTCGTCTGCGATCTGGACGGCTACTACGCCATCCTCGGCACGGTGCCGCTCCACCCGCGGGCCATCGTGGAGTTCCGGGTGAGCGACCCGGCGGCGGACCTGCATCTGCCGGTGGTGGTCTCCTCGCACTCCTGTCTGAGCTATCGCGGCGCGAGCTGAAGCGCCCCCGGCGGACGAGAGGTTCGCTCTCCCCGGTCGACCCGCGGTGCCTCCGGCACCTCGGACGGGAAGAGGCAGGCGTCGAGTTCCGCCCCCAGGACGGCGGATGACGGGTCGTCAGTCGCGTCGGCCAGCTCGCCCAGCGTGCTGTCCGGAGCGGTGACCGCCCGTCGCACCCCCAGCACCATCGTGCGCAGCGCGGTCACCACGGCCTCGGCGGGCAGCAGGTCGGGATCGGCGCGCAGCGTGATCTCGGTGCTGGTGTCGCCGTCCCCGTTGACCCTCACGTAGAAGGGGTGACCGGCATGGCGCGGCGGCGGGGTCCAGGCGAACGTGGCGGGCGGCGTGCCCCCGGGACCGGACGGCGGGGCGTCCGGGCCGGTGACGTAGTTGAACCAGCAGTCGTGCGCGAACGGCGCACCGCCGGAACGCTGTTCGGCGAGTTCCGCGGCCATGTCCACGTCGTAGCAGCCGTGCCGGTAGGCGAGCAGGGCGCCCAGGTGGACGCGCTTGAGGTGGGCGCCGAGCGCGGTGCCCGGGCCGGTGGCGCACACCAGCGGGACGAGCTGGTTCATCGTGCTGACAATGGACTGCCACCGCTGGTCGAAGCGGTTGGCGCACATCACGCTGAGCACCACCCGGTCCCGCCACACCACGCTCGCGAGCGCGGCGGCCGTCATCGCGGTCAGCACACTCTGCGGCGAGACCCCGTGCATCTTCGCCGCCTCGCCGGTCAGCTGCGCGAGCCGGTGCGAACGCAACGTGGCCTGGATCCGGCACTCCTCCGTGCGCGCGGGCGGGACCGGCAGGTTGCGTCCCGGGCCTCCGTCCAGCAGCCGGTTCCAGTACTTGCGCGCGCCACGCCGCCGGGTCGCCCACCCGTCGCCACTCTGCGCCGCGGCCAGGTCACGAGGCCGGGCCGCCGGTCCGCCCCCGGGAACCCCGCCGGTGGCGAACGCGCGGAACTCGGCCTCCAGTTGGCGCACCGCCCACACGTCGACCACCATGTGGGAGAGCGACACCAGCAGCCTGCGCGGCCGCCCGTCCACCCGCAGCAGCACCACGTGCCATCCGGGATCGTCCGTCACCGGAAACGCGCGGGCGTGCAGGGACCGCAGCGCGGCCGTCACCGTGCCGGATTCGGCGTCCGGCGCCTCGAACCACTCGATCCTTGGCTCCAGTTGGGCATGGACGCGCTGGAACGGCACCTCGCCAGCGGTGTGGAACGTGGTCCGCAACGCCTCATGACGCTCCGTCAGACAGCGCAGAGCGTGCAGGATGCGTGCCTCGTCCAGTCCGGTCACGTCCCAGGAGTCCGGGACGTTCACCTCCATCAGCCGGTCGGCCGCGAAGGTCTCGATGGAACGCCAGGTCGACAACTGCCCGAAGTGCAAAGGGGCGTCGATGGGCATGGTCCCTCCCTTACATGGGTCGTCTGGTCGCCACCGGCCCGCACCCGCGCCCGGGACGCCGTACGGCGCGCCGGACGCGGGTGCGAAAGGAGCCCGGGTCGCCCCGGAGCCGGGCGGCGTGCGTCAGCCCCGGCGGATGCCGCGCCGGCGCGCGGTCTTCGTACAGACCACCATGCGCATGGTCGCCACCTCCTTTCCGTGGGGAACGCGACGCGCCCGGACACCGGAAGCGAACCGGAGCGGGGTAATGCGGCGCTTCCGGATCCGCGATTCCCGGCCCATTCCGCGACGCGTCGGGGAAACCGGTACGGCACCCACTTACCCATGGGCCCACACCCCTGGTCAACGCGCCCGCGTTGGCAGCTTCTGACCGGCACTGACTGCCACCGCCCACCCGCCTGCACCGCCTTGACCAGCGACGTCGCCCCGAGGAAGCTCAGTGACGCACCCCGGGACGACCGGCCGGAACACCCCGGCCGACACGGCCCGCCGGCCGACCGCGGCACCTCGCGGCGCCCCTCGCGATTCCCCGCTGCTCCTTTCCTGATCCCTTCCGTATTCCCGCCGACAAACGGGAATGGCGGCATGACGATAGGTGGGTCGATGTCTTCCGTGGATGAACGGTCACGGACCGCCGAGCCGGTCGCCGTCGTCGGTATGTCCTGCCGACTGCCCGGAGCCGCGAGTCCGCGGGAGTTCTGGCGACTGCTGCGCGCCGGAGGCGAGGCGGACGGCGGAGCCCCCGCCGGGCGGCTGTCCGAGGGCGGCGCGAAGGAGCACGACCTGGGCCGGTTCATCGAGGGCGCCGACCGCTTCGACGCCGCGTTCTTCGGCATCCCGCCGGCCGAGGCCGCCGCCATGGACCCTCAGCAGCGGCTGACGCTGGAGCTGGCCTGGGAGGCGCTGGAGGACGCCCGCATCCTCCCGGCGTCCGTACGCGACACCGCGACCGGTGTCTTCGTCGGCGCGATCACCGGGGACTACGCCCAACTCCACGACCGCCTCGGCGAGTCGGCACTGAGCCGCCACTCGGTCACCGGCACCCACCGCAGCCTGATCGCCAACCGCGTCTCGTACCTGTTCGGCCTGCGCGGCGCCAGCCTCGTCGTCGACAGCGGCCAGTCCTCCTCCCTGGTGGCGGTCCGGCTGGCCTGCGAGGAACTGCGGCGCGGCGCCTGCGACCTGGCCCTCGCCGGCGGCGTGAACCTCAACCTGCTGGACGGGTCCAGCGCCGCGCTCGGCAGGCTCGGCGCCCTCTCCCCGGACGGCCGCTGCCACACCTTCGACCAACGAGCCAACGGCTACGTGCGCGGTGAGGGCGGCGGCATGGTCGTGCTCAAGCCGCTGTCCGCCGCCCTCGCCGACGGCGACCCCGTGCACTGCGTGATCCTCGGCGGCGCCGTCAACAACGACGGCGGCGGCGAGGGCCTGACCGTGCCGACCGCGCGGGCCCAGGAAGAGGTCGTACGCGCCGCCTGCGGCGAGGCGGGCGTCGCCCCGGAGTCCGTGCGCTACGTCGAACTGCACGGCACCGGCACCGCCGTGGGCGACCCCGTGGAGGCGGCGGCCCTCGGCGCCGCCCTCACCGCCGGCCGTGCCGCCGACCGCCCACTGCTGGTGGGATCGGCCAAGGGCAACGTGGGCCACCTGGAGGGAGCGGCGGGCATCACCGGCCTCATCAAGGTCGCCCTGACCCTGCGCCACCGCACCCTCGTCCCCACCCCCACCTTCGAGACGCCCTCCGACCGCATCCCGCTGGCCGACCTGCGCCTCGACGTCGTGCGGACGGTACGCGACTGGCCCGGCGAGAACGGACAACTGGTCGCCGGAGTCAGCGCGTTCGGGATGGGCGGCACCAACTGCCACCTGGTGCTGGCCTCCAACGAACCGGCCACGTCCAGCGGGCACGCCGAGACCCCGGACACCACCGAGGCCGATGGCGAGCCCGCCCCCTGGATCCTCTCCGCGCGATCCCACGACGCGTTGCGCGGACAGGCCCGCGCCCTCGCCGCCCACCTCGCCGACCGGCCGGACGCCCGCCCCGCCGACATCGCGCTCTCCCTCGCCCGCACCCGTACCCTCTTCGAGCAGCGAGCCGTGCTGCTCGGCGCCGACCGCGATCAACTCATCTCCTCAGCAAAGGAATTGGCGGACGGGAAGCCCGGTGCGCGGGTGATCGCGGGGCGGGCGACCACGGGCGGCTGCGCCTTCATATTCCCCGGGCAGGGTTCCCAGTGGACCGGCATGGCCCGCGAACTCCTCACCGAATCCGCCCCGTTCGCCTCTCGGGTCGCCGAGTGCGCCGAAGCGCTCGCTCCGTACGTCGACTACGACCTGCTCGCCGTCCTGCGTGAGGAGCCGGGTGCCCCCGGCCACGACCGGGTGGACGTGGTACAGCCCGCGCTGTGGGCCGTCATGGTGGGGCTCGCGGAGGTCTGGCGCTCCCGTGGCGTACGGCCGGCCGCCGTGCTGGGCCACTCCCAGGGCGAGATCGCCGCCGCCACCGTGACCGGCGCGCTGTCGCTGCCCGACGCCGCCCGCGTGGTCGCCCTGCGCGCCCGCGCCCTCTCCCGCGTCGCGGGCGGCCGCATGCTGTCGGTCGCCGCGCCGCGTGACGTGGTGGCCGCCGAGCTGCCCACCTCAGGCGTCGTCACCGTCGCCGTCGTCAACAGCCCGCGCGCCACCGTGCTCGCCGGGCCACAGGACGAACTCGCTGCGCTGCGCGAGCTGTTCGAGGCCCGGGGTCTGCGCAGCCGCCCCGTCGCCATCGACTACGCCTCGCACACCGCGGCGGTGGAGGCGGTACGCGACGAGATCCTGACCGCTCTCGCCCCCATCGCCCCCGTCTCCACCGACATCCCGTTCCACTCCGCCATCACCGGGCAACCGGTCGACACCGCGACCCTCGACGCGGAGTACTGGTACCGCAGCCTGCGCTCTCCCGTGCGGTTCGCCGACTCCACCCGCGCCGCGCTCGACGCCGGATGCACCCTCTTCGTCGAGTGCAGCCCGCACCCCATGCTGCTGGGCGCCGTCCAGGAGACCGCGGAGGAAGCCGGTCGCGAGGCAGCCGCCGTCGGCACCCTGCGACGGGACGAAGGCGGCCGCGACCGGCTGCGCCGCAGCCTCGCCGAGGCGTTCACCCGCGGCGCGCCCGTCGACTGGAGACCGGAGCACGACACCCCCGGCGCCCGCCTCACGGACCTGCCGACCTACGCCTTCCAGCGCGAACGCCACTGGATCGGGGAGGCACCACGCCCCCGCGCGACGACACCCCGTACCGCCGTGTCCTCCCAGGACGACCGCTCCCGGACGCTTCCCACCCCGGCCGCGCTCCTGCGGACCGTCACCGACGCCGCCGCCGTCGTCCTGGGCCACACCGACGGCACCGCCCTCGACCCCACGCGCAGCTTCCGCGACCTCGGATTCGACTCCATGGGCACCGTCGAGCTGCGCGACCGGCTCACCGCGATCACCGGCCTGCCGCTGCCGACCACCGTCACGTACGAGTACCCCACCCCCGAGCGCCTCGCCGGCCGCCTCCACGCACTCCTGGACGGCGACCGCACCGACGCCGCACCGCAGACCCCTGAGAACACCACGGCCGACGCCACCGATCCCATCGCCATCGTCGGCATGGCCTGCCGCTACCCCGGCGGTGTCACCACGCCGGAGGAACTGTGGCGACTGGTGGCCGACGGGACGGACGCGATCAGCGAACTCCCCACGGACCGGGGCTGGGACCTCGACACCCTGCTCGGCGACGGGCCGGGCCGCCTCACCAGTGCGTACGGCGGATTCCTGCACGACGCCCCGCAGTTCGACGCCGCGTTCTTCGGGCTGAGCCCGCGCGAGGCACTCGCCATGGACCCGCAGCAGCGCCTGGTGCTGGAGACCTCGTGGGAGGCGCTGGAACGCGCCGGTCTCGACCCGGCCGCGCTCTCCGGCAGGCCCGTGGGCGTCTTCGTCGGCGCGATGGCCGCCGAGTACGGCCCCCGGCTCGCCGCACCCGCAGGCGCGGGGGACGGCCACCTGCTCACCGGCACCGCCCTCAGCGTCGCATCCGGACGCGTCGCCTACACCCTCGGCCTGACCGGTCCCGCGCTCACCGTCGACACCGCCTGCTCGTCCTCCCTGGTCGCCGTGCACCTCGCGGTGCAGTCCCTGCGGCGCGGAGAATGCCCGATGGCACTGGCCGGTGGCGTCACCGTGATGGCGGGCCCCGGCAACCTCGTCGAGTTCAGCAGACAGAACGGCCTCGCCCCGGACGGCCGCGCCAAGGCGTTCTCCGTGGGAGCCGACGGCACCTCGTTCGCCGAGGGCTGCGGGGTGCTGGTGCTGGAACGGCTGTCGGACGCGCTGCGCGCCGGACACCCGGTGCACGGGGTGATCCGCGGCACCGCGATCAACCAGGACGGCGCCAGCAACGGACTGACCGCGCCCGACGGACAAGCGCAGCGCAGGCTGATCCGCCAGGCCCTCGCCGACGCCCGCCTCGACGCGGGTGACGTCGACGCGATCGAAGCCCACGGCACCGGCACGGCGCTGGGCGATCCCATCGAGGCCAACGCCCTCATTGACACCTACGGCCGCGGCGCCGGGCGCGGCGGCGACCGTCCCGTGTGGCTGGGCTCGGTGAAGTCCAACATCGGTCACACCCAGGCGGCGGCCGGGGTCGCCGGCGTCATCAAGATGGTCGAGGCGATGCGCCACGAGACGCTGCCCCGCACCCTCCACGCCGACGAGCCGACCACCAAGGCCGAGTGGGACAACGGCAACGTCCGGATCCTGACGTCCGATCAACGATGGCCGCGCCGGGCGGACGGAACGCGTCGGGCGGCGGTGTCCTCGTTCGGCATCAGCGGTACCAACGCCCACGTCGTGCTGGAGGAGCCCCGACACACCGCTGAAGTCCCGCTCGCCGCACGGCCGGACGCGACGCCGATCGCCTGGCCGCTGACCGCGCGCACCGACAACAGCTTGCGTACCCAGGCCGGACGGATCGCGGAAGGGTACGACGGCCACGACCTGGACGGCGTGGCGGCGACCCTCGCGGGCCGCACACGATTCGAGCGGCGAGCGGTGGCCCTGGGCACGGACGCCACGCGGCTCCTCGACGCACTGCACGCGTTGCGCGACGGTCACCCCGCCTCCGGTCTGGTGACCGGGACGGCCCGCCGTGATCCCCGCTTGGCGGTGGTGTTTTCGGGTCAGGGTGGTCAGCGGTTGGGGATGGGTCGGGGGTTGTATGAGGCGTTTCCGGTGTTCGCGGGGGCGTTCGATGGGGTGTGTGGGGTGGTTGACGGGTTGTTGGGTCGGTCGTTGAGGGAGGTGTTGTGGGCTGTGCCGGGGGGTGGGGCTGCGGGGTTGGTGGATGAGACGGGGTTTACGCAGCCGGGGTTGTTTGCGTTTGAGGTGGCGTTGTTCCGGTTGTTGGGGTCGTGGGGTGTGGTGCCGGGTGTGGTGGCGGGTCATTCGGTGGGGGAGTTCGCTGCGGCGTGTGTGGCGGGGTTGTGGGATGTGGGTGATGCGGCGCGGTTGGTGGTGGCGCGGGGTCGTTTGATGCAGGGGTTGCCGTCGGGTGGGGGGATGTTCGCGGTGGCGGCGGGTGAGGGGGAGGTGTTGGGGTCGCTGGCTGGTCTGGAGGGTCGGGTTGCTGTGGCGGCGGTCAACAGCCCTGTGGATGTGGTGATTTCGGGTGAGGTGGAGGCGTGCCGGGCGGTTGCTGAGGTGTGGGTTTCTCGGGGGCGTCGGGTGTCGCGGTTGCCGGTGAGTCATGCGTTTCATTCGCCGTTGATGGAGCCGATGCTTGAGGAGTTCCGGGCGGAGTTGGGTTCGGTGGAGTTTCGTGAGCCGGTGGTGGCGTATGAGCCGGCGGTGGGTGGGGGGCGTTCGTGGTCGGATCCGGAGTACTGGGTTGATCAGGTGCGGGGTGCGGTGCGGTTCGCTGATCTGGTGGGGCGGCTAGAAGCGTCCGGGACTGGTGTGTTTGTGGAGGTGGGTCCTCGGGCGGTGTTGTCGGGGATGGTGCGTGCCAGTCTGTCGCCGCAGTCCACGGCCACCGTCACCGCTACCGCACGCCGCGACGAGCCCGAAGAGCACGCCGTTCTGCGCGCCGCCGCCGAAGCCTTCACGGTGGGCGTGGACGTGGACTGGGAAGCGGTGCGATCCCACCGAACGGGTGCGGCCGATCGGGTCGTCCCCGCCGAGCTGCCCACGTACGCCTTCGACCGCCGCCGGTTCTGGCTCACCGACCGCGACACCACGACCGGGGACCGCCCCTCGTTGCTGGAGCGTGCCGTCCCGGTGGCACACGACGGCGGACACCTGCTCACCGGCAGGCTCTCCCGCCGCAGCATCCCGTGGCTGGCCGACCACACCATCGGCGACGACGTCCTCGTACCCGGCACCGCGTTCGTGGAACTCGCCCTGCACGCGGCGGCCACCTGCGGGGCCACGATGGTCGGCGAACTCGCCTTGCACGCCCCCCTGTTGCTGCCCGCCTCCGGCGCCGTGGAGGTCCAGGTGGCCGTCGGAGGCGAGGACGAGGACGGCCGGCGCGAGCTGACCGTCCACGCCCGCCCCGCCGACGACCCCACCGGCCCGTGGACCCGGCACGCGACGGGCCGTCTCGAATCGGACCGGTCCGCCGCCCCGGCCGGGCCTGAGGACTGGGCGGTGTCCTGGCCGCCGGAGGGCGCCCGGCGGATCGACCTCGACGGGGTCTACGAACGGCTTGCCGAGGCCGGGTATGTCTACGGACCCGCGTTCCAGGGTCTGGTCGGCGCCTGGCGGTCCGGTGACGACCACTACGCGGAGGTGCGACTGCCCGACGCGTCGCGTGAGACGGCCGGGGAATTCCTCGCGCACCCCGCACTGCTCGACTCCGTGCTGCACGTGCTCGTGCTCGACGCCCTCGACGACCCCGCCGGGGGAGGGCGGCCCATCCCCTTCGCGTTCACGGAGGTCAGCGTGGAGCGGCCAGGCGCCGACCGGTTGCGCGTGCGGCTCTCCCGGGCGGACGACGGCGGAGTGCGGCTCGACCTGTGCGACGGGGGCGGCGAACGCATCGGTGCGGTCGGCTCTGTGACGCTGCGTCAGTCAGAGGGCGTGCGCGCTCCGGCGGAGACGGATACGGGTGCGCTGTACGACGTGGCATGGATGCCGGTGGACTTCACGGAGGCGGCGGCTGCGCGTGGCGCGCGTCCGCGCTGGGCCGTACTCGGCCAGCAACCGTTCGCGTCCGCGACGGCCGACGCACTGGTCGGCGCCGGGATCGACGCGTCCGTCCACCGTGACCTGGAAGAGCTCGCCGCCCAGCCCGAACCCGTTGACGTGGCGATCGTGTGCGGGGCACCGGACGACGGCACGCCCGTGGACGCGCCGCAGGCCGCCCGCCGTGCGCTGCACACCGCCCTCGACCTCGTACGGGGCCGGGCCACCGACGAACGCCTCGCCGCGACACGCCTGGTCTTCCTGGCCGACCCCTTCTCCGCCGCCGGGGCACCGGTGTGGGGGCTGGTGCGTTCCGCGCAGGCCGAGCACCCGGGAGCCTTCACCCTCGCCGCACTCCGCGACGCCGCTCCGGACGCCTGGCGCCGCCTGATCGCGGCCGTGACGGACGGTGAGCCGCAGTTCGCGGTGGACGGCGAGCTGACCCGCGTACCCCGGCTGGTGCGGCGGCCCCCGGCGGACATCCCCACGAGCGACCCGGGCGACCAGCCCCGCACTTCCGACGACCGTCCGCTCGCCACTGGCACCGTCCTGATCACCGGCGGCACCGGAGGGCTCGGTGGCTGGCTCGCGGAGCACCTGGTCGACCGGCACGACGCACGTGACCTGCTGCTGGTCTCCCGCAGTGGCCCTGAGGCCCCGGGCGCTGCGGACCTCAAGGCCCGCCTCGAATCCCGTGGCGCCACGGTCCGCGTCGCCGCCTGCGACGTGGCCGAACGCGGCGATCTGGCACGGCTGTTGGAGACCGTGCCCCGGCTCGCGGCGGTCGTCCACACTGCGGGCGTCCTCGCGGACTGCGTGGTGGACGGACTCGGCCCGGACCGGCTGGAGACCGTGTTGCGGCCCAAGGCGGACGGGGCCTGGCTGCTGCACGAACTCACGCGGGACCGCCCGCTGAAGGCCTTCGTCCTGTTCTCGTCGGTGGCCGGTGTGCTCGGGCACGGCGGACAGGCCAACTACGCGGCGGCCAACGGCTTCCTCGACGCGCTCGCCGCGCACCGCGGAGCGCTCGGGCTGCCCGCGACCAGCATCGCGTGGGGTCTGTGGTCCTCGGCGGCCGGAATGGCGGCGGGGCTGACGCGGGCGGACGAGGCGCGGCTGTCGCGCACCGGGGCGCTGCCCCTCGAACGCGCACAGGGACTCGCCTTGTTCGACACGGCATTTGACGGGTCGTCAGCAGTATCGGCGCAACAGCACAGTCCCTTTGAGGCCGGGCCCGTGGTCGCCGCCCGCTGGGACCTCGCCGGGCTGCGTGCCAAGGCCCGCGCGGGGGCCGTCCTGCCCGCGGTGCTGCACGGGCTGGCCCGTGTCCCACGCCGTACGGCCGACACCGCGACCGACCGGTCCGCAGCCTCGCGACCCAACGGGAGGCAAACAGCCGGCCCGCGCGACGGCGGACTGGCCGAGCGGCTGTCGTCCCTGGACGAGGTGGCCGCCCGCCGCACCGTTCTGGACCTGGTCCGCACGCAGGCCGCCACCGTCCTCGGGCACGGCAGCCTCGACGCGATCGACGCCGACCGGCCGTTCACCGAACTCGGCCTGGATTCCCTGGCCTCGGTGGAACTGCGCGGCAACCTCAGCCGCGAGACCGGGCTCACCCTGCCCGCCACCCTGATCTTCGACCACCCCACGGTGGACGCCGTCACCGACCACCTGCTGCGCGACCTCGCGCCGCGCACCCGGTCGGCGGCCGACGCGCTCGCCGACGCGCTCGACCAGGTGACCGCACTGCTCGACCGGCTCGACGACGACCCCGGACAGCGCGACCGCGCCGGGGCCGCACTCCAGGCGGCCCTGCGCAGGGTCCGCCCGGAGCCCGAGGAACCCGCGCTCACGGAAGGGTTCGGCGCGGCCTCCGACGAAGAACTCTTCCAGTTCATCGACAACCAGATCTGAGCACTCGTCCTGATCGTCCTGATCGACTCGATCAACCCGATCGACTCGATCAACCTGATCAACCTGATCAATCTGATCAACCTGATCCCAAGGGGGCACCCACGATGGCGACCGAAGAACGGCTCCGCGAATACCTGAGACGAGCGACCGCCGACCTGGCCGACGCCCGGCACCGGCTGGCCGACGCCGAGGAGCGCGCGCACGAACCGATCGCCGTCGTCGGCATGGGATGCCGTTACCCCGGCGGGGTGACCGACCCGGACGGACTGTGGGACCTGGTGGACTCCGGCACGGACGCCACGAGTGCCTTCCCCGCCGAACGCGGCTGGGACGCCGAGGCGCTCTACGACCCCGACCCCGACACCCCCGGCCACACCTACTCGGCGCGCGGCGGGTTCCTCGACGACCCCGGAGCCTTCGACGCCCCGTTCTTCCGCATGAGCCCGCGCGGCGCCCAGGCCACCGACCCGCAGCACCGGCTGATGCTGGAGACCGCCTGGGAGGCGTTCGAACGCGCCGGCATCGACCCGGCCACGCTGCGCGGCAGCCGCACCGGGGTGTGGGCGGGCCTGATGTACGAGTTCTACTCCGCGCAGCACCTCGGCGCGATCCCCGAAGAACTCGACGGTACCCTGCTCATCTCCAGCACCCCGAGCATGCTCTCGGGCCGTGTCTCCTACACCTTCGGCCTCGAAGGCCCCTCCGTCACGCTCGACACCGCCTGCTCGTCCTCGCTGGTCGCCGTCCACCAGGCGGTGCGCTCGCTGCGGGACGGGGAGTGCGCGTTGGCACTCGCGGGCGGGGTCACCGTGATGGCGGTGCCCGACATCTTCCTGGAGTTCTCCCGCCAGCGCGGACTGGCGCCGGACGGCCGCGTCAAGCCGTTCTCCGCCGACGCGGACGGCACCGTGTGGGCCGAGGGCTGCGGAGTGCTGCTGCTGGAGCGGCTGTCGGACGCGGTACGCGCCGGTCACCCCGTCCACGGCGTCATCCGGGGGACCGCCGTCAACCAGGACGGCGCGAGCAACGGCCAGACCGCGCCCAGCGGCCCGGCCCAGGAGAAGGTCATCGCCCAGGCCCTCGCCGACGCCCGCCTGGAGGCCCGCGACATCGACGCGGTGGAGGCCCACGGAACCGGAACCCCGCTGGGCGATCCCATCGAGGCCAACGCCATCCTCGCCACCTACGGCAAGGGCAGGCCGCAGGACCGACCGCTGCTGCTGGGATCGCTGAAGTCCAACATCGGCCACGCGCAGGCGGCTTCGGGCGTCGGCGGCATGATCAAGATGATGCTGGCGATGCGCCACGGCAAGCTGCCGCGCACCATCAACATCAGCGCGCCGACCCCCCGGGTGGACTGGTCCTCCGGCGCGGTCGAGCTGCTGGACCGCGAACGGGAGTGGGCGCGCCGTGCGGACGGAACGCGTCGGGCGGCGGTGTCCTCGTTCGGCATCAGCGGCACCAACGCCCACGTCATCCTGGAGGAGCCGCCCGCCCCGGCCGGGTCGGAGACCTCGGACGATCCGCGGGCGACGGTGGTCAACGGCACCCCGGACACTCCCGTGAACGCGCCCGCCGCCTGGGTGCTCAGCGCCCGCGGCGACACCGCACTGCGCGGCCAGGCCCGCCGGCTCGCCGACCGGGTGAGCGCCGACCGGGGCCTGCGGCCGGTCGACGTGGCCTACTCGCTCGCGGCCACCCGCAGCCGCTTCGACGACCGCGCCGTGGTCGTCGGCCGCGACCGCGGCGAACTCCTCGACCGCCTGACCGCCTTCGCCGACGGCTCGGACGGCGCCTCCGTCATCACCGGGACCGCCTCCGGCACCACACGCCCCGCGGTGGTGTTTTCGGGTCAGGGTGGTCAGCGGTTGGGGATGGGTCGGGGGTTGTATGAGGCGTTTCCGGTGTTCGCGGGGGCGTTCGATGGGGTGTGTGGGGTGGTTGACGGGTTGTTGGGTCGGTCGTTGAGGGAGGTGTTGTGGGCTGTGCCGGGGGGTGGGGCTGCGGGGTTGGTGGATGAGACGGGGTTTACGCAGCCGGGGTTGTTTGCGTTTGAGGTGGCGTTGTTCCGGTTGTTGGGGTCGTGGGGTGTGGTGCCGGGTGTGGTGGCGGGTCATTCGGTGGGGGAGTTCGCTGCGGCGTGTGTGGCGGGGTTGTGGGATGTGGGTGATGCGGCGCGGTTGGTGGTGGCGCGGGGTCGTTTGATGCAGGGGTTGCCGTCGGGTGGGGGGATGTTCGCGGTGGCGGCGGGTGAGGGGGAGGTGTTGGGGTCGCTGGCTGGTCTGGAGGGTCGGGTTGCTGTGGCGGCGGTCAACAGCCCTGTGGATGTGGTGATTTCGGGTGAGGTGGAGGCGTGCCGGGCGGTTGCTGAGGTGTGGGTTTCTCGGGGGCGTCGGGTGTCGCGGTTGCCGGTGAGTCATGCGTTTCATTCGCCGTTGATGGAGCCGATGCTTGAGGAGTTCCGGGCGGAGTTGGGTTCGGTGGAGTTTCGTGAGCCGGTGGTGGCGTATGAGCCGGCGGTGGGTGGGGGGCGTTCGTGGTCGGATCCGGAGTACTGGGTTGATCAGGTGCGGGGTGCGGTGCGGTTCGCTGATCTGGTCGGGCGGCTAGAAGCGTCCGGGACTGGTGTGTTTGTGGAGGTGGGTCCTCGGGCGGTGTTGTCGGGGATGGTGCGTTCCAGTCTGTCGCCGCAGTCCACGGCCACCGTCACCGCCACCGCACGCCGCGACACCGAGGAACCCATGGCCCTGCTCACCGCACTCGCCCAGGCCCACGTCGCCGGGGCCGAGGTGGACTGGGCGGCCGTCGCGGAGGGCGGCCGGGCGGTTGAACTGCCCACGTACGCCTTCGACCACCAGCGCTACTGGCTCACCCGGTCCGCATCGCGCACCGACGCCGCCGACCTGGGCCTGACCGGTCTCGCCCACCCGGTGCTGCGGGCCGCCGTCACCATGGCGGGCGGAGGCCTCGTGGCCACCGGGCGGCTCTCCGCGACCGACCTGCCCTGGCTCACCGACCACGCGGTGGCCGGACGGGTCGTGGTGCCCGGCGCCGCCCTGCTGGACCTCGTCCTGCGCGCTGGAGAACGCGCCGGATACGCCGCCGTCGCGGACCTCACGTTCGAGGCGCCGATGCTGCTCCCTTCGACCGGGGCGCTGGACGTCCAGGTGGCCGTGGACGCCGACGGTGCCGTGCGGGTGCACGCCCGCACCGACGCGGACGCCGACTGGAGCCGGCACGCCTCCGGCACCCTGGCGGCCGACGCGGGCGGTGTCGATTCCTGCGCCTGGGCCGCCGCCTGGCCGCCGCCCGGCGCCGAGCCCGTCGAACTCCACGGCGCCTACGAGCGGTTGGCCGACCTCGGCTACGAGTACGGCCCCGCCTTCCGTGGTCTGCGCGCCGCGTGGCGTTCCGGCGGCGAGTTGTTCGCCGAGGTCGCGGTGCCCGAGGCCGCCGAGGAGAACGGGTTCGGGCTGCACCCGGTACTGCTGGACTCCGCCTTCCACCCCTACGTCGCGGACGGCGACTCCACCGAACTGCGACTTCCCTTCGTCTTCCGGGGCGTGCGCCAGGTCGCCACCGGGGCCACCGCCCTGCGGCTGCGACTGGCCGCCACCGGCACCGACCGGCTTTCCGTCGAGGCAGTCGACGACGACGGCCGACTGGTGTTGTCAGCAGTCGAGTTGACGGTGCGCAAGGTCGCCGCTGAGGCGCTGGTGGCGTCGGGCGGCGGAAGCGCTCCGGCGGGCTACGGTCAGGTCGAGTGGACGCCCGTCGCGCCCGAGCCGGACGCCGACGCCACCTGGGCCCGGCTGGGCCACGGCGTCGACGCGCTGCCCGACTACGCCGATCCGGACGCACTGGCCGCCGCGGGCGGCGGCCCCGACTACGTGCTGATCGACTGCGACGCCCACGAGGCATCCCGCTCCGGTGACGTGCCCGCGGCGGTGCGCGGGATCACCGCGTACGTCCTCGGCCTGCTCCAGCGTGCCGCAGCCGACCCGGCGCTCGCGAAGGCACGGCTCGTCTTCCGGGCCGACCCCGACGCGCCGCGCACCGGTGCGGTGTGGGGACTGGTGCGGGCCGCGCAGCTCGAACACCCGGACCGGTTCGTCCTGTTCACCGGCGACGCCCCTGACCCGGCCACTCACGTCCCGGCTCTGCTCGCCGGTGCGGTCGCCGCGGGGGAGACGCAGCTGCGCGCTCGCGACGGTGCCCTGCTGGCTCCGCGCATCGCCCGGCGCGGTGTCGCGGCGACCGCCACCGCCCGGATCCCGGCCGACGGCACCGTGCTCGTCACCGGCGGGACCGGCGGTCTCGGCGCCCTGGTGGCCCGCCGCCTGGTCGAGCGCTTCGGCGTACGCCACCTGCTGCTGGTCTCGCGCAGTGGCCCGGACGCCGCGGGTGTGCCGCAACTCGTCGCGGAAATAGAGGCGTCGGGCGCCACGGTACGCGTCGAGTCCTGTGACGTCGCCGACCGCGAGGCGTTGGCGGCGCTGCTCGACTCGGTGCCGGCCGACCACCCGCTGACCGGCGTCGTGCACGCGGCCGGAACGCTGGACGACGCGCCCCTGGGCAGCCTCACCCCCGAACGCCTGGAGCGCGTACTGCGGCCCAAGGCCGACGCCGCCTGGCTGCTGCACGAACTGACGCTGGATCAGCCACTACGGTTCTTCATCCTGTTCTCGTCGATCGCGGGCGCCCTGGGCAACGCCGGACAGGCCAACTACGCCGCCGCCAACACCTTCCTCGACGCCCTCGCCCGCCACCGTGCCGCCGCCGGACTGCCCGCGCTCTCCATCGACTGGGGGCTGTGGAAGACCGCCGGAATGGGTGCGGGACTGACGCCCGCCGATGAGGCCAGGCTCGCCCGCATCGGTGTCGCCGCCCTCACCGAACAGCAGGGCCTCGACCTGTTCGACGCGGCCCTGGCGGACGACGGCTCGGGTGATCCCGTGGTCGTGGCCTCGCGCTGGACCCTCGACGGCCTGCGGGCCCGTGCGGAAAGCGGCGAGAGCGTGCCGCCGGTGCTGCGCGGCATGGTCCGCGGCGTACGGAAGGCGGCGCCCTCACGCACCACGGCGGGCGGACCGCGTGCCGTCACCCTCGGGGAGGCGCTGGCCGGGCTGACCGCGGCGGACGCCCGGCACAAGGTGGTCGAGACCCTGCGTTCCCACGTGGCGGCCGTGCTCGCGCACGGATCGGCCGATTCGGTGGCGGTCGACCGGGCCTTCATCGACCTCGGCTTCGACTCGCTGACCTCCGTCGAACTGCGCAACCGCGTCAACGCGGACACCGGCCTCGCGCTCCCGGCCACCTTGGTCTTCGACCACCCCACGGTCTCCGCCCTGGCCGACCACCTGCTCGCCGAGCTGGCGCCGCAGGCCCCCGACCCGGCGCAGGCGCTGGCCACCGCGCTCGACGCACTCACCATCGAGGCACTGGACGCCGAACCAGGGCGCCACACGCATGTACTGACGCTGCTTCAGGAAGCCGTCGAGCGGCTGACGGTCACTGCGAACGGTTCCGACGGGGCGCCGGACGGGCTCACCGACGAGCTGGAGACCGCCTCCGACGAGGAGATCTTCGCCTTCATCGACGCCCAGTTGTGAAGCGCTTCATCGACGCCCGGACGTGAACCGAGGGACGCCCGGCAGCCCACCGCCGCAGGGCCCCTCACCCGAACAACCGCTCCACCGGCACCACTTCACCGACTTCCCACATCCGACAGGACCATGGCAGGGGTAGGCAGGATGGCAGGCGAGGACAAGCTCCGCGAATATCTCAAGCGGGTCACCGTGGACCTGGCCGACGCACGGCGGCGGCTGGCCGAGGCCGACGCCCGGCGTCACGAGCCCATCGCCGTCGTCGGCATGTCGTGCCGATTCCCCGGCGCCGACGGCGTGGACGCCTACTGGCGGCTGCTGGCCGAAGGCCGCTCGGCGGTGCTGGACGAGGTGCCCGGCGGGCGGTTCGACCTGCGGCCGCAGATCGAGGAGAACGGCGTCTACACCACCCGGGGCGCCTTCCTGCCCGACGTGGCGGGCTGGGACGCCAGGTTCTTCGGCGTCTCCCCGCAAGAGGCGCTGCGCATGGATCCGCAGCAGCGCCTGCTGATGGAACTGGCGTGGGAGGCGCTGGAGGACGCGGGCACCCCGCCGCCCCGCCTGGCCGGCAGCCGTACCGCCGTCATGGCCGGGTTCTCCGACCCCCTCCAGTACGCCCGCGTCCAGCACGTCAACGACGGCCAGGCGCTCTTCAACGACCCGTACGCGGGTCAGGGCGCGTCCGCCAGCGTCGTCGCGGGACGGCTCGCCTACCACTTCGACTTCCGCGGGCCGACGCTGACGCTGGACACCGCCTGCTCCTCCTCCCTCGTCGCCGTCCACCTCGCGGGCGCCGCGCTGCGCCGCGGTGAATGCGACCGGGCGCTGGCGGCGGGCGCCTTCCTCGTGCTCCACACCGACATGTACGTCAACGGCTGCGCCACCTCGATGCTCGCCCCCGACGGACTGTGCAAGACCTTCGACGCCGCCGCCGACGGCTACGTGCTCGGCGAGGGCGCGGGCGTGCTCGTGCTGAAGCGGCTGTCCGACGCGCTCGCCGACGGCGACCGCGTCCACGCCGTCGTCCGCGGCACCGCGGTCAACCAGGACGGGCGCAGCAACGGGCTGACCGCGCCCAGCAGGCAGGCGCAGGTGGACGTGATCCGCCGGGCGCTGGCCGCCGCCGGAGCCGCCCCCGACGAGGTGGCCTACGTGGAGGCGCACGGCTCCGGCACACAGCTGGGCGACGCGATCGAACTCGGCGCGCTGTCCGAGGTGTTCGGGAACCGGCGGGCCGAAAGCCCGCTGCGGGTCGGCGCGGTGAAGACCAACGTCGGGCACACCCAGGCCGCCGCGGGCATGGCCGGACTCATCAAGGCCGTGCTCGTCCTGAAGCACGGCACCGTACCGCCCAACCTCAACATGGCCGAACCGGCCGAGTCGGTGCGTGAGGCCGACGGCATCGCACCGGTGGCCTGCGCGCAGCCCCTGCCGAGCGGCGGGGACGCGCCCGTGCTGGCCGGAGTCAGCTCCTTCGGCTGGTGCGGCACCAACGCCCACGCCGTCCTGGCCGCCGCGCCGGAGGCAAATGACGAGACGTCAATTCCCATGTCGGACAGGGAAGTTCTCCTGCCGGTCTCGGCCGCGTGCGAACCGGCGCTGGGCGAGCGACTGTCCGGGATCGCGGGACGCGTGGATTCCGTTCCGCTCGCCGACACCGCGTACACCTTGCAAAGCGGACGTGCCCACCTGGAGTTCCGGCGCGCGATCCTCGCCACCGACCGCGCCGACGCCGCCGCCCGGCTCGCCGACGCGGCCGGAGCGCCCGGCACCCGTACCGTCGAGGGCCGCCCCCGGGTGGCGTACCTGCTGCCCGGCACCGGCGACCAGTACCCCGGCATGGCGCAGGACCTCTACCGTGCCGAACCGGTCTTCGCCGAGGCGGTCGAGGCCTGCCTGACGGCCGTACGCGAACGCTGCGGCACCGACCTGCGCCCCGCCCTGTTCGCCGCGCCGGAACCGGGCGGCGCCAACGGACGCACGGTCGGACTCCTGCTGCGGCCGGGCGCCGACGACGGCGTCGACGAGGCGGGCGCCCACCGCGCGGAGACCACCCACCTGACGCTGTTCACCGTCGAGTACGCGCTCGCCCGGCTCCTCGCGCACTACGGCGTGCTGCCCGACGCGCTGATCGGCTACAGCCTCGGCGAGTACGTCGCGGCCTGCCTCGCCGGTGTGTTCACCCTCGACGACGCCCTGTGGGTGGTCGCGAGCCGCGCCCGGCTCATCGAGGCCGCGCCGCCCGGCCGGATGCTCGCCGTGGCCGCCGACGCCGACCGGGTCGCCGCCGAACTCGCCCTCTGCGGCGCCCAGGCCGACGTCGCCGCCATCAACGGGCCGGCCATGACCGTCGTCAGCGGCACGCCCGAGGCCATCGCCACCGCCGCCCGCCACCTCGCGGACGCGGGCCTCGCCCACCGCATACTGCGCTCGGCGCACCCCTTCCACTCCGCCCTGCTCGCCCCCGCCCGCGACCAACTCGCCGCCGTCGTCGCCTCGGTGCCCCGTACGCCCCCGGCCACCACCCTGATCTCCAACGTCACCGGCGCGCCCCTCACCGCGGACCAGGCCACCGACCCGGCGTACTGGGCCGGCCACCTCACCAGCCCGGTGCGTTTCGCCGATGGACTGCGGGCCTGCGCCGAGACGGGCGTCGACGCCTACGTGGAACTCGGCCCCGGCCAGACCCTCGGCGGGCTGCTGCGGCAGAACGCCACCCCCGGCGGCGCCGACCCCGCCGTCCTCGGCACCCTCGCCGCCGGATGGCAGACCGGCGCGGGCACCGACGAGCGGGCCCGCGTCCTGGAGACCTGCGGGCGGCTGTGGGAACTCGGCGTCGACCTCGACTGGGCGGCCGTACGCGGCGACGACACCGGGCGCCTCGTGGAACTGCCCGCGTACCCCTTCCAGCGCACGCGCTACTGGCCCGAGGCGGCTGCTACCACTCAACTGCCCACGTCAGACAGCCAGGTGGGCGCCACGACTGCTCAGGACCTGTGCTACGCCCCCGTCTGGAACCACGACATCACCGTCGCCCCGGAGCCCGAAGCCCATGACGTGGGCGGCGGCCCGCTCGTCGTCTTCGCCGACCCGCTCGGTGTCGGCGCCGCGCTCGCCGACCGCGCCCAGGCCGCCGGTGCACAGGTCGTCGAGGTCGTTGCCGGAACGGAGTTCCGGCGTGACGGCCGACGCGTCACCATCGATCCCGCCGAACCCGCCCACTACCGCGAGCTGTTCGCCGCGCTGCCCTCCGTCGACACCACCGCGCCGCTGCGGATCGCCCACCTGTGGAGCCTGCGCGAGCCGACCGGTGGCCCCGGGTACGCGGACGACGCCGAACTGCGGGAAGCCGTGCGGTACGGGTTCGACAGCCTGCTGCACACCGTGCAGGCGCTCGCCACCACCGGACAGGACGTCCGGCTGCTGACCTGTACCTCGGGCGCCGCCGAGGTCGTCGGCGGCGACTGCGTCCACCCGCAGCAGGCCATGGCCCACGGTTTCGGGAGGGTCGTACGGGCCGAACACCCCGGCATCGACTGGCGAGGCCTCGACCTCGACCCGGCCGACAGCGCCGAGCGGTCCGCCCGCTGGGCCGCCGAGGAGCTCGACCTGCGACCTTGGGACGGCGACCCGGACGACACCTCCGGAGAGCCGGGGCCCGGGCTCGTCGCCCGGCGCAACGGCCGCCGACTCGTCAAGGACTGGCGTCCGGTGCCGCTGCCTGACGGCGGCAGGCTCCCGGTGCGTACCGACGGCGTCTACCTCGTCACCGGCGGCACCCGCGGTCTCGGCCTCGCGCTCGCCCGCCACCTGGTCGGCCTCGGCGTGCGCCGCCTCGCCCTGGTCGGCCGCACCGACCTGCGTGCCGCCGCGACCGACCCCGAGGGCCGCGCCGCCGCCGCGCTCGCCGCCGTCGCCGAACTGGAGGCGGACGGCGCCGACGTCCTGCTGCTGAGCGCCGACGTCGGCGACCCCGACGCGTTGCGCCGCGCACTGGGCGCCTGCCGGGAGCACTTCGGCGCCCTGCACGGCGTGCTGCACGCGGCCGGGCTGCCCTCCGCCGGCATGGCCGCCCGGCTCACCCCCGACGCCGCCCACCGGGTGCTGGCGCCGAAGGTCCACGCCATGGGCCCGCTCGCCGAACTCACCGGCCCCACCGCCCCGCACGGTCAACGGCTGGAACTGCTGGTGCTCTACTCCTCCGCCGTCACCGTCTTCGGCGGCCTGGGCGAAGGCGACTACTGCGCCGCCAACAGCGTCCTGGACGCCTACGGCGAAGCCCTCGCCGCCACCGCGGAGGGCACCCGCGTGCTCACCGTCGCCTGGGGTCCCTGGCGGCACGACGACTGGCAGGCCGAAGGGCTCGGCGGCGCCCTCGCCGACCGGGTGCGCGCCCACCGTGAGCGGTACGGCTTCGGCGACGAGGGCGGCTGCGCCTTCCTCGGCCGCGTGGCCGCCGCCGCCCGGGGCGCCGTGGTCGCCGTACGGCAGCCGCTGAAGGAGGGCCTGCGGGAGTGGGCGGCCATCACCGACCTGGACGCGCTGGTCGGCGAGACGGCGGCGGCCGCCGGACGCGCCCGCTTCCCCCGGCCCCGGCTGCGCACCGAGTACGTGGCCCCGCGCACCCCGCTGGAGACCGCCATCGCCGACAGCTGGGGCCACCACCTCGGCATCGAGGCGGTCGGCGTGCACGACCCGTTCTTCGACCTCGGGGGCAACTCCCTGGTCGGCATGGCCATGGTGGCCGCCATCGAGAAGCGGCTGGAGCGGCGGATCGCGCCCGCGGTCCTCTTCCAGCACCCCACGGTGGCCGCCTTCGCCGCGGCCCTCGACGACAGACCGGCAGGCGCCGCGCCCGCGGCCCCTGCCTCCGACTCCGGCTCCGCCCGGGGCGAGCGGCGGCGCCGCGCCCGCGGTGCCCACGCCGCATCCAACTCCCGGAAGTAGAGGACGGACATGACCGAGCACAACCCCACCGAGGTGTCCCCGACGGACATCGCCCTGGTCGGACTGGCGGGACGGTTCCCCGGCGCCGCCGACGCGGGCGAACTGTGGACCACGCTGCGCGAGGGCCGCTCCGGCATCACCCGCTTCACCGACGACCAGCTGCGTGCCGCGGGCGTGCCCGAGACCGCGCTCGCCGACCCCGACTACGTCAAGGCCGGAGCCGTCGTCGACGGGATCGACCTGTTCGACGCCGCGTTCTTCGGCTTCAACCCCAAGGAGGCGCAGGTCCTCGACCCGCAGCACCGGCTGTTCCTGGAGCACAGCTGGCACGCGCTGGAGGACGCCGGCTGCGACCCGGCCCGCTTCGACGGCAGCATCGGCGTCTTCGCGGGCTGCGCCATCAGCACCTACCTGACGAACAACCTGGTGCCCGCGGGCGCCGGGGCGAGCGTCGGCGACCTGACCGTGGGCCTCGCCAACGACAAGGACTCCCTCACCCTGCGCGTCGCCCACACCCTCGGCCTGACCGGCCCCGCCTACGGGGTGCAGAGCTACTGCTCCACCTCCCTGGTCGCGGTCTGCGCCGCCGCCTCCAGCCTCGCCGCGTTCGAGTGCGACCTGGCCCTCGCGGGCGGCGTCGCGGTGACCGTCCCGGCCGCCACCGGCTACCTCTACCAGCCCGGCGGCATCAGCTCGCCCGACGGCGAGTGCCGCGCCTTCGACGCCTCCGGTCAGGGCAGCCTGCTGGGCAACGGCGTCGGCGTGGTCGCGCTGCGCCGCCTGGGGGACGCCCTCGCCGACGGCGACCGGGTGTACGCGGTGATCCGCGGCTGGGCGGTCAACAACGACGCGGGCCGCAAGGTGGGATTCACCGCCCCCGGCGTCGACGGCCAGGCCCGCGTGGTGGCCGAGGCGCTCGCCGCCGCCGGACTCGACCCCGCCGACATCGACTACGTCGAGGCGCACGGCACCGGCACCGCGCTCGGCGACGCGGCCGAACTCGCCGCGCTCCAGCAGGTGTTCGACGGCCAGGAGGTGCTGATCGGCTCCGTCAAGACCAACCTGGGCCACCTCGACCGCGCCGCCGGCGTCACCGGCCTGATCAAGACCGCCCTCGCCCTGCACCACGGCGAGATCCCCGCCACCCTCAACTACTCCCGCCCCAACCCCCAACTGGACTCAGGTGACGCTCGGTTGACCGTCGTCACCGAACCCCACCCGTGGCCGACCGGCGAGCGCACCCGCCGCGCCGGGGTCAGCGCCTTCGGGATCGGCGGCACCAACGCCCACGTCGTCCTGGAGGAGGCCCCGGCGCTGTCCCGCCGCGGCACGCAGGGCCACCGCCGCGCCGAACCGCTGGTGTGGTCCGCCCGCACCGCACGCGCCGCCGACCGCCTCACCGAGGACCTGGCCGACGCACTCGCCACCCCCGGCGCCGACCTGGACGACACGGCCTACACCCTGCAGAGCGGACGCAAGCGCTTCGGCCACCGCCGCGCCCTCGTCGCCGACACCACCACCGGCGCCGTCACCGCACTGCGCTCCGGCGCCGTGCTCGACCGCGCCGACGCCACCGACGACCGCACGACCGCGTTCCTCCTCCCCGACGGCGGCTGCCCGCGGGAGACCGCCGAGCGGCTGTACGCGACGGAACCGGCGTTCCGTGCGGCCGTGGACGAATGCCGAGCCGCCCTGCCCGTCAACTCGGCTGCGTACGACGGCACTTCGCCGGACGTCCTTCCGCTGCGTGCTGCGGGCGGCACGTTCGTCACCGGTTACGCGCTGGCCGCGCTGGTGCGTTCGTGGGGTGTCGAGCCCGCCGCGCTGCACGGCCACGGCACCGGCGCCCTGGTGGCCGCCTGCCTGACGGGCGCGCTGCCGCTGGATGTCGCGCTCGCCCTGGCCGCGGGGGACGGGACCGCCGCGCGGGCCGGGGCGACGCCCGCCGTTCCGGTGACGGACCCCGCGACCGGGGTGTTCATGACCGCAGAACAGGCCGCCGACCCCGCCTTCTGGGCCGCGATCGCCGACGCGCCGGCCTGCGGTGCCCTCGACACGGCGCTCGCCACGCTGCGCGGACACGGCGACCACGTCCTGCTGGAGGTCGGCCCCGCGAGCGAGTGGACCGTGCGAGCCCGTGAACTCGCCGAGGACGACGGGCTCGTGGTGGCCGCGCTGGTACCGGCCGGTGACGAGCGCGGGCCGGACGTCGCGCTCGCCGAGGCCGCGGCCGGGCTCTGGCTGGCGGGCGCGGCACTCGACTGGTCCGGCTTCCAGCAGGGCCGCGACGTGCGCCGGACCGGGCTGCCGGGCTACCCGTTCCAGCGCGAGCGCTACTGGATCGACCCGCCGCAGGCCCCTCACACCCAGGCCGAGCAGACGGCCGAGCGGGCGGACACCGGGCACGTGGAGCTCCTGGAGCGCCGCTGGACGCCCACCGCACCGCTCACGGCGACCCCGACCGGGGGCCGGTATCTGCTCGTCGCCGACGCCTCCGGGCTCGCCGACGCCCTCGCCGCCCGGCTGCGCGACGGCGGCGCACGGGTGACCGTCGCCCCGGAAGGCAGCACGGCCGGGACGACCGCGGAGGGCGAGGGGCCGCTGACCGTGGTCCACTTCGCGTCACCCGGCGGAACGGACGAGGACGACGACCCCCGCACCGCCTACGCGCGGGCCGCCGCCACCGTCGCCGCGTGGGCCGGGGCGCAGGACACCGCCCGCTTCGTCGTGGTCACCCGAGGCGGCCAGGACGTGGACCCCGCCGGGCCCGGCCGCCCCGCGCAGGCCGCCGTCGCCACCCTTCCCGTGGTCGCCGCCCAGGAGTACCCGGGCCTGGTCACCCTCGGCGTCGACCTCGACCCCACCCACGACCTCGACACCTGCGCCGACCGGCTGGCCGCCGAACTCGCCCACACCGCACCGGAGTCCGTGCTCGTCGCCCACCGCGCCGGGACACGCCGCGTGCCCTCGTACGCGCCCGCTCCCGTCGCCGAGTCCGGCGCCGCGGCCGTGCGGACCGGCGGGCACTACCTGATCACCGGCGGCCTGGGCGACGTCGGCCTGCTGCTCGCGGAGCACTTCGTCCGCGCCGGCGCCTCCCGCGTCGTGCTCGCCTCACGCGGCGGACTGCCCGCCGACCCGGCCGACCCGCGCACCCGTACCGTCGAGCGACTGCGCGCGCTCGGCGCCGCGATCGACGCGCCCCGGGTCGACGTCACCGACACCGAGGCGGTGCGCGCGCTGTTCGCCGCCGGGCACTTCGACGGAGTCGTGCACGCGGCGGCCGACACGGCGACGGACATCTTCCTGCCCCTGAGCGAGCGTCAAGATGACGCGCTGGCACGGCATTTCGGGGCCAAGGTCGCCGGTGCGCGGGTGCTGGACGCGGTCATCGGAGCGCTGGACTCGGCGGACGCACCCCGCTGGTGCGCGCTGTTCTCCTCGACCTCCGCCCACCTCGGCGGCCTGGCCTTCGGCGGCTACGCGGCCGCCAACGCCGCGCTCGCCGCGTACGCCCGGCGCGGTGGCGAGCGGAACGGCACGCGGTGGATCTCGGTGGCCTGGGACACCTGGGCGCCCACCCTGCGCAAGGTCGACGAGCGGTTCGGCGCCGCGATGGCGGCGCACGCGATGACCGAGGAGGATTCCCTCACCGCCTTCGACCGCGCGCTCGCCCAGCCGCTCAACGTCGTGGTGGCCGCGGCGGGCGGCCTGGACGACCGGCTGCCGCGCCCCGCCGAGAGCGCCCCGGCCGCCGCCACCGCCACGTTCCCCCGCCCCGACCTCCCGCAGCCCTACGCCTCGCCGCTGACCCGTACCGAGCGCGAGCTGTGCGCGCTGTGGACGGCCACCCTCGGTGTCGAACCGGTCGGCACCCGCGACAACTTCTTCGACCTGGGCGGCAATTCACTGCTCGCGTTGCAGATGCTCGCCACCGTCAAGACGCGGTTCGGTGTGACCGTGCCGACGGTGACGCTCTTCGAGGCGCCGACCGTGCACCGCCTGGCTGCGGTGCTGGACACGGAGCGCACGGGGACGCCGACGGCTGCGGTCACCGCTTCCGTGCCCCCGGCCACCGTGGAGACGCCCGCACCGGTCACCACGACCGCCTCGCCGGTTCCCACGAGCCCCGTTCCCACGAACCCCGTCCCCGCCAACCCGGTTCCCACGGCCCCCGTCCCCGTCGCCACGACCCACCCGAATACTCCCGACTTCGACGACCCCGACCGGCGGATCGCCATCGTCGGCATGGCCGGGCGGTTCCCCGGCGCGCAGGACGTGGCGCACTTCTGGCGGAACGTGTGCGACGGCGTGGAGTCCATCACCTTCTTCACGCCCGAGGAACTGATCGAGGCGGGTGCCGACCCCGAGCTGGTCCGCGACCCCGACTACGTTCCGGCGCGTGCCGTGCTGGACGGTGTGGGCGAGTTCGATGCCGGGTTCTTCGGCATGAGCCCGCGCATGGCCGCCCTCACCGACCCGCAGCAGCGGCTCTTCCTGGAAGTGTGCTGGGAGGCCCTGGAGGACTCCGGGTACGCCAACGACGCCTACCGCGAGCGGGTGGGGGTGTTCGGCGGTTCCAACATCTCCACCTACCTGCTGGGCATCCTGCCGCAGCTCACGGCGGGCGACGACGTGAGCCCGTACGAGATCATCATGAGCAACGACAAGGACGCGCTCACCACGTCCGTCTCCTACCTGTTCGACCTGCACGGGCCCAGCGTGGCCGTGCAGACGTTCTGCTCGACCTCACTGGTCGGTGTCCACCTCGCCGTCCAGGCGCTGCGGGCCGGTGAGTGCGAGATGGCGCTCGCCGGGGGAGTGTCCATCGCGGTACCGGACAAGACAGGGCACCGCAGGCGGGAAGGCGGCATGGAGTCGCACGACGGCCACGTGCACACCTTCGACGCGGACGCGCGCGGCACGATGTTCGGCGACGGCGCCACCGTGGTCGTCCTCAAGCGGCTCTCCGACGCGCTGCGCGACGGCGACACCGTGCACGCCGTCATCCGCGGCTCGGCGGCGAACAACGACGGTGCCCTGAAGGTCGGTTACACCGCGCCCAGCGTCGCCGGGCAGGCCAAGGTGGTCGAGGCCGCCATGGCCGACGCGGGCGTCACCGCCGCCGACATCGGTTACGTCGAGGCGCACGGCACCGCCACCGAACTCGGTGATCCCATCGAAGTCGCCGCGCTCACCCGGGCGTTCGGCGACGACACCCCGCGCCGCGCGATTCCCATCGGCGCGGTGAAGACCAACATCGGCCACCTCAACCACGCCGCAGGCACCGCGGGCCTGATCAAGACCGCGCTGACGGTACGCGACCGCAAGCTGCCGGCGACCCTCAACTTCACCCGCCCCAACCCCCGCATCGACTTCGAGACGAGCCCGTTCCACGTCAACACGGTGCTCACCGAGTGGCCGGCGCCGGAGAACGGGCGGCCGCGCGTCGCCGGTCTCAACTCGCTCGGCATGGGAGGCACCAACGTGCACGTCGTCGTCGAGGAGCCGCCCGCGAGACCCGCACCCGGCGCTTCCGGCACCCCGGGCGGACGCCGACACCAGCTGCTGCCGGTCTCCGCCCGCACCGCCACCGCCGCCGACGAGGCGGCCCGGCGGCTCGGCGAGCACCTCGCCGCGCACCCGGGCACCCCGCTCGCCGACGTCGCGTACACCCTCCAGGTGGGCCGCAAGACGTTCGAGCACCGCAGGGCCGCCGTCGTCGGCGACCTGGCGCAGGCGGTGGCCGCGCTGTCCGGCACCGATCCGGACCAGCCGCTCGCCTCGCGCACCGAGACCGCCCAAGGGCGGCCCGTGGCCTTCCTGTTCGCCGGAGTGGGGGAGCAGTACCCGGGCCTGGTCGGCGAGTTGTACCACCACGAACCGGCGTTCCGCGCCGAGCTGGACCGCTGCCTGGCGATCCTCGCCCGCCACCTGCCCGACACCGACGCCGCCGACCTGCTCACCGGCGCCCGCGACGGCGGCGCGCTCGACCTGGCGGCGCTGCTCGGCCGGGGCTCCGGCGGCCCGGACGACCCGCGCACCGCCAGGCTGGAGCGCACCGACGTCGTGCAGCCGTTGATGTTCGCCGTCGACCACGCCCTCGCCCGCACCCTGATGGGATGGGGACTGCGCCCGACCGCGATGCTGGGCTACAGCCTGGGCGAGTACGTGGCCGCGTGCGTCGCCGGGGTGCTGTCGCTGGAGGACGCCATCGCCCTGGTCGTGCACCGGGCGCGGCTGATCGACGCGCTGCCCGGCGGTGCGATGACCGCGGTGCCGCTGGGCGCCGAGGAGCTGACCGAGCGCTTCGGACTCGCGGAACGCGGCCTGGACATCGCCGCGGTCAACGGGCCGCGCGCGGTCGTCGTCGCCGGACCCGCCGACGCGGTGGCCTCGCTCGCCGCCGACCTGGAACGCGAGGGCGTGCCCAGCCGCGCGCTGCGCACCACCCACGCGTTCCACTCCCGCATGCTCCAGCCGGCCGCCGCCGACCTGACCCGCTGGATCGCGGAGAACGTCCGACTGGAGGCGCCCCGGCTGCCCTACCTGTCCAACGTCACCGGTGGCCTCGCCGACGCCGCACTGGTCCGCGATCCGGCCTACTGGGCGAAGCACATGTGTGGCACCGTGCGGTTCGCCGAGGGCGCCGAAGTCCTGCTCGCCGACCCGGAGTCGGCGATCGTGGAGATCGGTCCCGGCCAGTCGCTGGGCGCCATGATGCGCGGCGCGGGCTGCCCGCCCGAGCGCTGGCCGCTGATCACCGCCACCCTGCCCGCGCAGAGCGACCCCAGGCCCGCGGACGCCGTGCTGACCGAGTGCCTGTCGCGGCTGTGGCTGACCGGCGTCGACCTGGACTGGCAGGCGTACCACGGCCGCCGCGCCCCCCTACCCGACGCCTCCGCACCGGGCCGGATACCGCTGCCCACCTACCCGTTCCAGCGCCAGCGCTACTGGATCGAGCGAACCCCCGCCCTCGCGCCGTCGCCGGCCGATCCCCTTGCTCACGACGGTGTGCCGGCGCAGTTCGAGGACATCGACCGGGTGCCGAAGCTCCCCGAGGAGCAGTGGGTCTACCAGCCCGTGTGGCGGCAGACGGCCGCCCCCGCCGCCGCGCCCCAACAGCCGTCCTGCTGGCTGGTGTTCACCGACGGCCCAGGGGCCGACGCCGTGCTGGAGGAGATCCGGCGCGCCGCGCGACCTGACGGCGCCACCGTGCTCGCCGTGCGCCCCGGAGCGGCGTACGAGGGGTCGGACGACGCGTACGCGATCCGTCCGGGCAGCAGCGAGGACGCGCAGGCCATGCTGCGTGCCGTCGAACGCGACGGCCGTCGCCTGGAGCGTGTCGTGCACCTGTGGGCGCTCGCCGAACGCCCCGGTGGTGTGGACGAGACCGTGCGTTTCGGCCTGCACACGCTGGTCGCGCTGGCCCGTGCCGCCGGTGAACTCGGTTGCTCCGACTGGGGTCTGGACATCGTGACGACGGGGGCGCATGCTGTGCTCGGCGGCCACGAGGTCCGCCCGGACGCGGCGACGCTGATCGGCCCCACGCTGGTCGTCCCGCTCGAATACCCCTCGGTGGCGACCCGGCTGCTGGACGCCGAACCGCACACCACCCCCCGGGCGATCGTCGCCGAACTGCGCCGCCCCCGCACCGACTCCGCCGTGGCACTGCGCGGCGGCAGGCGCTGGGTCTGCGACTACGACGCGCTTCCCGCCACTCCGGCCGACGGCGCCGACGGCACCGGCTTCCGGGACGGCGGGGTCTACCTGATCACCGGTGGACTGGGCGGCATCGGCCTGGGCCTGGCCCGGGAGCTGGCGGCTCAACACCAGGCGAAACTGGTGCTGTTCGGCCGCCGGGGCCTGCCGCCCCGCGAGACCTGGCAGGCCATCGCCGACGGCGGGCAGCCGGCCGACGAGGCCATCCGGGAGCGGGTGGCCAAGGTGCTCGGGATCGTGGAGCTGGGCGCCGAAGTGGAGATCGTCACCGGCGACGTGGCCGACCCGGCCGACGTGCGCCGCGCGATCGACACCGCGACGCGAAGCTTCGGGGCCCTGCACGGCATCCTGCACACCGCGGGCGTGCCCGGCACCGGCCTGATGCAGTTCAAGCACCCCGACGACTCGGACCTGGTGCTGGCGCCCAAGGTGGCCGGCACCCGGGCCATCGCCGAGGCACTGGGCACCGGCGAGGACGAGATCCCCCTCGACTTCCTGGTGCTGTTCTCCTCCATCACCTCCGCCACCGGCGGCGGGCCCGGCCAGGTCGACTACTGCGCGGCCAACGCCTACCTCGACGGCTACGCGGCCCGACTGACCGCGAACGGGCGGCGGGTGCTGTCGGTGGACTGGGGGGAGTGGACCTGGAACGCCTGGGACTCCGGGCTCTCCGGCTACGACGAGGGGCTCCAGGCGTTCTTCCGGTCCCACCGGGCGGCGTTCGGGATCACCTTCGAGGAGGGCTGGCGCTGCCTGGTGCGGGCGCTGGCCTCCGGCGAGGCCCGGGTGGTGGTCTCCACGCAGGACCTGCCCACCATGGTCAGGTTCAGCACCGGCTTCACGGTCGAGGCGGTCACCACGCCCGCGGGCGCCGGACCGGCCGACGCCCGGCACCCCCGGCCCGAACTGCTCACCCCGTACCGCGAACCGGACGGACCGACGCAAGGAAAGCTCGCGGCCGTCTGGTGCGACAAGCTCAAGCTCGAACGCGTCGGCGCGATGGACAACTTCTTCGAGCTCGGCGGCAACTCCCTGCTCGGCATCGCGCTCCTCGCCGACCTGCGGCGCGCTTTCCCCGGCGCCGACCTGCCCCCGCACATCCTCTACGAGGCCCCGACCGTGCTGGCCCTGGCCAGGGTCGTCGACGGTCCCGGCGACGAGGCGGCCACCGCGCCGGACGGAGCGGAACACGCCGCACTGCGCCGCTCAGGCCTCAAATCCGCCGCCGCCAGGCGCCGCAGGGGCTGAGCCGGACCACCGGCGCGCACGGCCGCCACCGCAGCCGTGCGCGCCCGTACCACCGCAAGAGACATCACCGACCTGATCAGCAGTCACATCCCATATCCCACAGGAGAGATCATGACCGTCGTAGGCGTTGTCGGAGCCGGTGTGATGGGCATCGGGGTCGCGCAGAACCTCGCCAGCTCCGGGTACGAGACCATCCTGGTGGACGTCGAGGAGCGCATCCTCGACGACGCCAAGGCGGCCATCAACCGCAACTGCCGGCTCAGCCGCCTGATGGGCGGACCGGCGCTCGACCCCGACGAGGTGCTCGGCCGCATCACCACCGCGGTGGGCGTCGAGGCGCTGGCCAAGGCCGAGATCGTCATCGAGAACGTCACCGAGAACTGGGACGTCAAGCGCGAGGTGCACGCCCGCCTGGACCAGGTCCTCACCCCCGAGGCCGTGGTCATCGTCAACACCTCCGCCATTCCCATCACCCGGGTCGCGGCGGTCGGCGACCACCCGGAGCGGGTCGTGGGCGTGCACTTCATGAACCCCGTCCCCGCCAAGCCCGTGGTCGAGCTGATCCCCGGCTTCCACACCGCGCCGGAGACCGTCGAGGTCACCCGCCAACTGCTCAGCGGCATGGGCAAGAAGGCGGTGGACGTCAAGGACGCCTCCGGCTTCGTCTCCAACCGCGTCCTGATGCTCACCGTCAACGAGGCCGCCTACCTCGTGCACGAGGGCGTGGCGACCGCCGAGTCCGTCGACGAGGTCTTCCGCGGCTGCTTCGGCCACCCGATGGGCCCGCTGGAGACCGCCGACCTCATCGGCGTCGACACCATCCTCTACAGCGTCGAGGTGCTCTACGAGCACTACGCCGACAGCAAGTACCGCCCGTGCCCGCTGCTGAAGCAGATGACCGACGCGGGCCTGCACGGCCGCAAGACCGGCCGCGGCTTCTACACCTACGACAACGCCGGCCAGTGAACCCCTACGCCGCACCCCGGCTGCGCATCCGCTCGTACCCACTACACCTGAGGGAGACCGTCATGTCCGACACCACCGCCACCCAGATCCTGTCCTTCATCGAGGCCCGCTTCCCGCAGGCGCGCATCGACCGCACCCAGGACATCTTCTCCCTGGGCTTCATCAACTCGCTGTTCGCGATGGAGCTGGTGATGTTCATCGAGAAGACCTTCGGACTCACCGTCCCCAACGACGAGCTGAACATCAACAACTTCCGCACCGTCGACGCCATGACCGCCCTGGTCGACCGGCAGCGCGGCACCGTCGGCGTGGCCTGAGGGGGGCCGTCATGACGAGCCTGACCACGGCGCCGCCGGCGCCGGAACGTACCCGGACCATCGACCGGACCACGGTGCGCGCGTTCGTCGACGAACACATCATGCCGCGAGCCGACGCGTACGACCGCGAGGGCACCGTCCCGGAGGACATCCTGGAGCGGATCGCGGAGGCCGGACTGTGGGCCCCGTTCCTGCCCGCCGAACTCGGCGGGCAGGGGCTGGACCTGGTGACCCTCGGCGAGGTCCACGAGGAGGTCGGCCGCGGCTGCTCCTCGGTGCGCAGCCTGCTGACCGTCCACACCATGCTCTCCTGGGCCCTTCAACGCTGGGGCAGCGCCGAGCAGATCGAGCGCTGGGGCAGGGACCTGGCCGCGGGCCGCGTCCTGGGCTCCTTCTGCCTGTCGGAGGCGGGTGCCGGCAGCGACGCGGCCGGCATCCGCACCACCGCGGAACCGCACGGCGGTGGCTGGCTGCTCAACGGGCGCAAGAAGTGGATCACCGGCGGGCAGCGCTCCGACCTGTTCCTCGTCTTCGCCCGCACCGAGACCAGCATCATCGCGCTGCTCGTGCCCCGCGCCACCCCCGGCGTGGCGGTGCTGCCGATCGAGGACATGCTCGGCACCCGCGCCTCCATGCTGGCGGAACTGGAGTTCACCGACGTACGGCTGGGCCCCGACGCGCTGCTCGGCCCCGCCTCGTTCGCCGCCGGAATGGTGCTCAGCGGCACACTCGACCTGGGCCGCTACAGCGTCGCCTCCGGCTCCACCGGCATCCTCCAGGCCTGCCTGGAGGCCTGCGCCCACTACACCGCCCGCCGCACCGTCGGCGGCAGTCCGTTGCGCGAACTCGCCCTGATCCGGGCGAAGTTGTCGGACATGGTGACCGACCTGAGGGCCGCCAGGCTGCTGTGCCACCAGGCGGGCGCGCTCAAGGACGCCGGGGACCCCGGCACGATCATGGCCACCTGGGTGGCCAAGTACTTCGCGTCCACCGCCGCCGCGCGGCACTCCACCGAGGCGGTCCAGGTGCACGGCGCCAACGGGTGCAGCACCGACTACCCCGTCGCCCGTCTGTACCGGGACGCGAAGGTCATGGAAATCATCGAGGGCAGCAACGAGATCCAGCGCATCACCATCGCTGACGAGGCGTACCGGGAGTGGTCACTGTGACAACGACGACCGAGGCCCCCGCACCGGCCGCGGCCCCGCCGGCGAAGCCGGTCCAGGGACGGATCAAGTGCGTGGTGTGGGACCTGGACAACACCCTGTGGGACGGGGTGCTGCTGGAGGACGGGGAGGTCACCGTGCGCCCCGGTGTGATCGAGCACATCAGACGCCTGGACGCGATGGGCGTGCTGCACTCGGTCGCCAGCAAGAACGACCACGAGACCGCCATGGCGAAGTTGCGCGAACTGGGCCTGGAGGAGATGTTCCTGGCCCCGCGCATCGGCTGGAACCCCAAGTCGGAGTCGCTGCGGCAGCTCGCGGAGAAACTCAACCTGGGCCTTGACGCCTTCGCCTTCGTCGACGACCAGGACTTCGAACTGGCCGAGATGGCCTACTCGTTGCCCCAGGTCACCCGGGTCAACGCGGCCGACATCGACACCGAGCTGGTCAAGCCCGACTACCGGCCGCGCTTCGTCTCCGACGAGTCCGCGCAGCGCCGGGAGATGTACCGCAGCCAGCTGGAGCGCGACGAGGTGCGCGAGGAGTTCACCGGCACCAACGAGGAGTTCCTCGCGAGCCTGGAGATGGTCTTCACCATCGCCCCGGCCGCCCGCGAGGACCTCCAGCGGGCCGAGGAACTGACGATCCGCACCAACCAGCTCAACTCCACCGGCCGCACCTACTCCTACGACGAGCTGGACGCCCTGCGCGAGTCGCCCGACCACCTGCTGCTGGTGGCCACCCTCACCGACCGCTTCGGCAGCTACGGCAAGATCGGCCTGGCACTGGTGGACCGCAGCGGCCCCGACTGGCGGCTCAACATGATGCTGATGTCGTGCCGGGTGATGTCCCGCGGCGTCGGCTCGGTGCTCCTCAACCACCTGATGGAACGAGCGAGGGAGGCGGGCGCGGGCCTGGTGGCCGACTTCGTGCCCACCGGACGCAACCGCATGATGCAGATCACCTACGCCTTCAGCGGCTTCCGCGAGGTGGCCAAGGACGGCGACCGGCAACTGCTCGCCGCCGACCTGGACCGCGCGCAGGAGCAGCCCGGCTACGTCACCGTACGGGTGACGCGGTGACCACGGCCGTCTCGACGGGGGCGGCCATCACCGCCGCCCCCTGGCTGCCGTTCGCCGAGCACGAGCCCGACCGCGGCTCCTTGCGGCTGTACTGCCTGCCGCACGCGGGCGGCTCGGCGTCCGCGTACCGCTCCTGGTTCGGGCGGCTGCCCGGGGTGTCCGTGCGCCCCGTCCAGCCGCCCGGCCGGGAGACCCGGCTGCGCGAGACCCCGCACACCACGATGGCCGCCCTGGTCGCCGAACTCGCCGATGGCCTGCTGGCGGTGGAGGACGGCCCGTACGCCGTCTACGGGCACAGCCTGGGCGCGCTCGTCGGCTTCGAGCTGCTGCGCGAGGTACGCCGCCGCGGCGGGCCCGAGCCGGTGCACCTGTTCGTCTCCGGCAGCGCCGCGCCGGGCGACGACCCCGTGGACGACGGGCCGCCGGTCGCGGCGATGACGGACGCCGAGGTGGTCGCCCTGCTGCGGCGGATCGGCGGCACCCCGGAATGGATGCTGACCGATCCCACCGTGCTGCGGATGATCCTGCCGCCCTTCCGCGCCGACTTCACCGTCAAGGAGGGCTACGTCTGCCCGCCCGAGCCGCCGCTCACCGTGCCGGTGACCGCGCTGGCCGCCACCGACGACCCGCGCGCCGGGAGCGCGGACGTGGCCGGCTGGCGGGACCAGACCCTCGGGCGCTTCCGCCTCCACACCCTGACCGGCGGCCACTTCGCCGTACTCGAACAGCCCGGCGTCACCCACCGCCACATCACCGAGGCCCTGCGCGCCACCGCCCGGTGATCCACCCACCCCCACCGAGAGGCACGAGATGACACCCACCGCCCTGCGCGACCGGACCGACGAGGCCACCGGAGCACCCGGAGCCCCGCCGCACCCGACCGGCCACAGCCTCGGCGCCTGGTTCGCACGCGGCATGGCCGTCGACCCGGACGCCGAAGCACTCCGCGTCGGCAACCACCACCTGACCTACCGTCAAGTTCATGATGAGGCACTGGCGTTGGCGGGCGCGCTGACCGGTGCCGTGCGCGGCCGGCCGCGGCGCGTCGGCCTGCTCGCCGCCCGCAGCGTGCGCGCCTACACGGGCCTGCTCGCCGCCACTTTCGCCGGTGCCGCCGTCGTCCCGCTCAACCCCGCCTTCCCGCCCGCCAGGACCGCGGCGATGGTCGAGGCCGCCGGGGTGGACGTGGTCATCGTGGACGACGACGGCGCGGCCCGGCTGCCGGACCTCGCCCATGCCCTGGCCGGCGTCCCGGTCGTGGACGCCCCCGCGGACACCCCGGCCGCCGCGCCGCACCCCGCCGACCCGGACGAGATCGCGTACATCCTGTTCACCTCCGGCTCCACCGGGCGGCCCAAGGGCGTGCCGGTGCTCCACCGCAACGTCGACGCCTACTTGCGCTTCGTCCACGACCGCTACGGCTTCGGGCCCGACGACGTGTTCTCGCAGACCTTCGACCTCACCTTCGACCTGGCGATGTTCGACCTGTTCGCCGGGTGGGGGAGCGGCGGCACCGTGGTCAGCGTCCCGCAGGCCGCGTACGCCGGTCTGGAGCGGTTCCTGACCGAGCAGGGCGTCACCGTGTGGTTCTCCGCGCCCAGCCTGATCGCGCTGGCCCGCCGCAGAGGACTGGACGAGGACGCGATGCCCACCCTGCGCTGGAGCCTGTTCTGCGGCGAGCCGCTGCTCGACCGCGACGCGGCCGACTGGCAGCGCGCGGCGCCTCACTCCGTCGTGGAGAACCTCTACGGGCCCACCGAACTGACCATCTCGTGCAGCGTGCACCGCTGGGACCCCGACACCTCGCCCGCCCGCGCGGTCAACGGGGTCGTGCCGATCGGCGCGCTGCATCCGGGGATGAGCTCCATCCTGCTGGACGTGGACGAGGCGACCGGGGCGGGCGAACTGTGCGTCACCGGCCACCAGATGTTCCCCGGCTACCTCGACCCGGCCGACGACGAGGGCCGGTTCGTCAGCTGGGGCGGCAACTGCTGGTACCGCACCGGCGACCTGGTGCGCTGGGCCGACGGCGACGAACTCGTCTACCTGGGGCGGCGCGACCACCAGGTGCAGATCCACGGCGTACGCGTGGAACTCGCCGAGGTCGAATGGGCACTGCGCGAGGTCGAGGGCGTGAACGACGCCGTGGTGGTCGCCGTCGACGGCGAACTCGTCGCCTACTGGCAGGGCACCTCCAGGACCGCCGCCGCCCTGGCCGCGCAACTCGCCGACATCCTGCCCAAGGCGCTCGTCCCGCGCCGCTTCGTGGAGGTCGAGGACTTCCCGCTCAACCCCAACCGCAAGATCGACCGCAAGGCGCTGGCCGCCCGCGCCGCCGGACCGGTCACCGCGTGACCGGCCGGGACGCGAGCGGCCCGGTAACGCGCCCGTCCGGGCGCCCGCCTCAGCCGCCGCCCCCGGCAGCGCCGCCGTCCAGCTCCGCGGCCAGCGACCGCACGGTCGGATGCCGCACCAGCGTGGCCGCCGACACCTCGGCCGCCGGCAGGGCCGACCGGATCCGGGCGACCAGCTGGACCGCGAGCAGCGAATGACCGCCCAGCTCCAGGAAGTCGTCCAGCGCGCCCACCCGGTCCAGCCCGAGCGCCGCCGCCCAGGCCTGCGCCAGCACCCGTTCGGTGCCCGGGGCGGGCTCCTCGTAGGGCACGGACAGCTCACGCCGCGGGTGGCGCGGCGTGTCCGGCTCCTCGGGCCCGGCGCTGCCGGTCACCCAGCGGGTCAGTCGCGGCTCCAGCGGACCGGTGGAGACCACGACCCGCGCCAGACGCTCCCGTTCGGCCGCGATCCGGTCGAAGACCACGGCGCCGTCGTGCGGGACGATGTCGTACTCCGCCCCGGCGCGGCCGTCACCGTCGCCGCTCCAGGCGTCCCAGTCGATCACCGTCCACCCGCCCGCGCCGAGCAGCCGGGCCCGCTGGGCGAACGCGTCGAGCGCCGCACCGCAGACCGCTTGCACGCCCTGCCCCGGGCCGCCCAGGATGGACGCCAGGGAGGAGAAGGCGATCCGGAAGCCGAACGCCTCGTCCTCGAGCGCCTCCTGAAGCGCGTGGAAGCCGCCCACCCGCGCGGCCTCCCACGCCTCGGGGCCGTCCGCCGTCGCCGCGTGCACGACGGCGTCCAGGCCACCGAACCGGTCGCGGGCCGCGTCCACCACGGCGCGCAGCGCGTCCGCGTCCGCGGGGTCGGCGGTCCTCGCGAGCACGGCGGCGGCACCCCGGCGCTCCAGGTCCAGCACCTCGCGCGCGCACCGCGACGCCTCGTCGGCGCCGGACGGATCGCGTCGTCCCGGCGGGGGCAGCGGCACGGCCGTGGTGAGGACCAGACGGCATCCGTACGCCTCGGCCAGGTGCCGTGCGACCGCGAGCCCCGCGCCCTCCAGGCCACCGGTGACCAGCACGCGGTCCCCGGCGCGCAGTGCGGGCAGGGCCGTCGTGTCCGCCGCCCACCGCTCGTAACGCGGCTCCCACAGCGCGCCGCCGCGCACCGCGACCGGGCCCGCCTGGGCGCGCACCACCGCGGCGAGCGCCCAGCCCGCCGCCTGCCCGGCCGCAGCGCGCGCCGCCCGGCCTTCCGGCGCGTCCGACTCGCTGCGCGGGTCGAGGTCGACGTGACGGCAGTCGAGCGCGGCGTGCTCCTGCGCCAGTACGGGGGCGAGACCTGCGAGTCCGGCGTGCTCCGGGTGCCGCAGGTCCGTGCCGGACACCGCGGTCGCGCCCGCCGTGAGCAACACCAATCGCGTCGGCGGCAGTTCGGGGTCGCGGGCGAGCGCCTCGGCCAGCGCCGACGCCGACCGCGTGCCCCGCGACCGCTCGGCGGCGAAGTGCTCCGCGCCCTCGCCGACGGGCGTGGCCAGGGCGAAGGCGTGCACCACGGTGCGCGGTGCCACCACCGACTCGCCCAGCGCCCGCGCCAGATCGTCGGCCGAGTCCGGGCGCACGGTGACCTCGCCCGCCGCTCCGACGCCGAACGCCGATCCGGCGCGCACGGTCACCACCTCCGCGCCCGCCCGCAGCAGCCGCCCGGCCAGCGCCTCGCCGCGTTCCTCGGCGGCCAGCACCAGCCACGGACCGGCGGCCCGCAGCCGGGCGTCCAAGTCGCCGTGCTCCGGCGGTAGTTGCCGCCAGACCGGCACGTGTGTCCAGTGTCCGGGGTCCGTGTACCGGCCCTCCGCGACCGGCGCGGCGGACGCGGAGGGGCGCGGTGTCAGCCAGTGCCGGGCCCGGCGGAAGGGATAGGTCGGCAGGGTCACGCGACGGCCGAGACCGCCGTGCAGCGCGCCCCAGTCCACCCGAGCCCCGGCCAGCCACACCCTACCGATGAGGGCGACCAGCCACGCCGCCGCGTCGTCACCGCGGGCGCCCGAGTCGTCCGGCGCCACCGTCACGGTCAGCGCGTCGTCGCCGACCGCCTGCGCCGCGTCGGCCACCCGCACGCCCAACTCCCGCAAGCCCTGGGCCAGGGCGCCGAGCACCGCGTCGGGGTCCGCACCCCGCACCGCCGCGCCGGGCAGCGACCGGGCCGCCGCCTCGCCGAGCGACGCCCACCACCCCTGCGGCACCTCCGCGCCCGCGACCAGGGCCACCGACGGGTCCTGACGGGACGTCATCCCGTCGATCCAGCGCGACGGATCGCGCAGCGCCGCCACCGCGTCCGCCCGGTCCCGGCAGACCACGAACCGCCGCGCCGCGAAGTGGCCGCGGGACACCTGGAGGGTGTAGGCCACGTCGGCCAGGTCGTCCGGCGCGCCCGACGGGCAGGCGGCGGTACCGGTCGGCTCCCGGCGCTCCAGGTGCGCCGCCAGGCGTTCCGCCACCGCGTCCAGCGTTCCGGGCTCGGCGGCGGAGAAGGCCAGCAGGTGCGGTCCGGGCCGTGGCGGACGTTCGGCACGCGGCGGTGCCTCCTCGATGACGACGTGCGCGTTGGTGCCGCCCAGGCCGAACGCGCTCACCCCGGCGCGGCGCGGCTCCGGTCCCTGCGGCCAGGGCCGGTCGGCGGTCAGCACCGTGAACCGGTCGGCGGCGGAGGCCAGAACGGGGTTGGGCCGCTCGTAGCCCGCCGTCGAGGGCAGCACGTGATGGCGTACGTTCAGCGCCGCCCGCATCAGCCCGGTGACCCCGGCGGCCCGGTCGAGGTGACCGACCTGGGGCTTGACCGAGCTGAGCACGCAAGGGCGCTGCCCCGCGCGCTGGAAGACCCGGGCGAGCGCGGCCACCTCGATGGAGTCGCCCAGCGGCGTGCCGTTGGCGTGGCACTCCACGTAGCCCACGGACTCCGGCTTGACGTCGGCGACGGCGAGCGCGGTCTCGATGACCGCCGCCTGCCCGTCCACGCCCGGCGCCGCGTAACCCGCCCGCTGCGCGCCGTCGTTGGTGACCGCGGACCCGATGACGACCGCGTGCACCACGTCACCGTCGGCGAGCGCGTCCGCCATCCGCTTCAGCGCCACCACACCGACCCCGGAACCGGTCACCGTGCCGTCGGCCGCCGCGTCGAAGGTCCGCACGCGCCCGGTCGGCGAGGTGATCCCGCCCTCGTGGTGCAGGTACCCGGCGGGCTGCGGCAGCGGCAGGCACGCCCCGCCCGCCAGCGCCATGTCGCACTCGAACGTCAGCAGGCTCTGCACGGCCAGGTGCACCGCGACCAGCGACGTCGAGCAGAACGTCTGCACGCTCAGGCTCGGCCCGCGCAGCCCCAGCTTGTACGCCACCAGCGAGGTCAGCGAGTCGCGCTCGTCGCCCACCGCCAGCAGCATCCCGCCGCCCGGCTCGTCCGCCACGTGCGCGGCGTTCGACAGAAGGTAGTCGGGGAAGGCGCTGCCGCCGAACACCCCGACCTGGCCGGGCGGCCCGACCGGCGGATAGCCCGCGGCCTCCAGCGCCTCCCAGCAGCACTCCAGGAAGAGCCGGTGCTGCGGCTCCATCGTCTCCGCTTCGCGCGGTGAGAAGCCGAACGCCGCCGCGTCGAAGAGCTCCAGCCCCTCGACCGGCCCGCCCACCCGCACGTAGTGGGGGTCGGCGCGGCGCGCGGGGTCGACACCCGCCGCGTCCAGCTCCGCGTCCGTGATCTCCCGCAGCCCCGGCACCCCGTCGAGCAGGTTGCGCCACAGGCCGTCCACGTCCCCGGCGCCCGGGAAGCGGCCGGACATCCCGACGATCGCCACCGCCGACTCGTAACGCGACGCGAGGTCCGGTTCCCCGCCGATGCCCCCGTGGGGCTCAGGCACGCTGTCCATGAGGTCCTCTCGCTCTCTCGCTCACAGCAGGTGGCTGCGGCCCCAGCCGCGGGCCAGCCGGTACGTGGCCACGGCGCCGCCGGCCAGCGCGATGGCCAGGCACACCAGCGCGGGACGCAGCATCGCGCCGGCGTCGTCGGCGATGGCCGCGTGCAGCATCGACATCGCCCAGTAGCCCGGTGAGCAGGGCGCGATGTCCCGGGCCCACTGCGGCATCAGGCTCACCGGCACCAGCGCCCCGCCGATCGCGCTCACCAGCATCGCGCCCAGGTCCGTCACCATGCCCAGGTCACCCCGGCTGCGCACCAGCGTGGCCAGCGCCGCGCCGAGCGACAGGAGGGTGACGCCCCAGATCGCGATGGCCAGCAGGAGCAGGCCCGCATCGACGGGCACGGCCATGCCGATCACCAGGCAGCCGAAGCACAGCAGCACCGTCTGCTGGAGCACCAGGATGACCAGCGCGGGCACCGTCTTGCCCAGCAGCAGTTCGGCGCGGGCCGCCCGGCTGGCGCGCAGCCGGTCCCAGGTGCGCCACTCGCGCTCGACCATGATGGAGTTGCCGACGATGGCGAGCGCGAACACCGAGAACATCACCAGCGGCCCGGTGACCGCCTGGAGGGTGCCGGTGTCCAGCGACTTCATGTACAGCGGTTTGAAGACCACCATCAGCAGCATCGGCATCACGATGTAGCTGATCATCTGGCCCGGGTCGCGCAGCCGCAGCAGGGCGTTGTGCCGGATCAACAGGCCGGTGCGGCGCAGGGATTCAGTCGCCATCGGTGACCGCCAGGGCTCGGTAGAGGTCGTCCAGGTCGGGGTTGCGCACGTCCACGTTGCTCACCGGGCGGGTCGCCTCGGCCAGCAGCCTGGCCAGGGCGGCGGTCGGATCGGTGGTGGAGACCCGCACGTGGCTGTCGTCGTCGAAGGAGACCCGCACCTCACCGGGCAGGCCCTCCAGCAGCTCCGCGCTGGTGCCCCGGGCGATCACCCGGCCGCGCCGGGCCACCGCGATCGTGGCCTGGAGTTCGGTGAGTTCGGTCAGGTAGTGCGTGGTGTAGACGACGGCGGCGCCCTCGGACGCGCGCTGCCTGACGGTGTCCAGCAGTGCCTGACGGGTCTCGGGGTCGGCGCCCGCGGTCGGCTCGTCGAGCAGCAGGAGCTTCGGGCGGTGGATCAGGGCCACCGCGGCCTGCGCCCGCCGCTGCTGCCCGCCGGAGAGCACCCCGACCGGGCGGTCGAGGAACTCGGTCAGCCGCAGCGCCGCCGCCAGCTCCCCGACCTCCTCGCCCAGCCGCGCCTTGCGCAGCCCCGACAGACCACCGAAGAGCCGCAGGTGCTCGCGGACCGTGACCGGCGGGTACAGGGCGATGTGCTGCGGGGAGATGCCGATCAGTTCGCGGGCCCTGGCCGGTTCGCGGCCGCTGACCGTGGCGGTGCCGGAGTCCTGCCGGATCAGACCCGAGACGACCTCCACGAACGTCGTCTTGCCGGCGCCGTTGTGGCCCACCAGCCCGACGATCTCCCCGGCGCGCACGGTCAGTTCGAAGCCGTCCAGGGCGCGCACGTCCCCGTAGCGCTTGTGCAGGCCGCGCACCTCCAGCACGGCGGGGCCGAAGGCGTCGGGCACGTGGTCCCGTTCCGGTTCTGGCGGCGCCTGGGTCGCCCGCCGGGCGCCCGCGGCGGCGGTCGGTGAGATGGTCAACGGTCCTCCCGGGACTCGATGCGGTGCCGGCTCGGGGCGTTCCCGGCCGGGCGGTGGATGTGGCGGACGGGGGCGCGTCGTTCGGCCGCGCCCTGGCGGTCGCCGTGCGCGGTGTCGAAGGCCTGCGGGGTCGCGCCGGCCAGTCCGTAACGGCTCTGCCGCGCGGGCCCCGACCAGCGGCCGGGCACGGCGGCCGGGCTCACGGGAGTCCCGCCGGGGACGGCCGGACGGCGGGCGGTGCGCCGTCCGCGTTCCCGGGCCAGGCGTTCCAGGGCCGCCGACGCGAGCGACTGCCAGTGCGCCGTGCCCAGTTGCTCGAAGGCGGCGAGCGCCGCGCGCAGCCGGGCGGTCGCCTGGTCCCAGCGCCGCTCGTTGAGGTCGAGGACGCCCAGCGAGTGCAGCAGCGCCGCCTCGCCCAGCCGGTCACGGGTGCGGCGGACCGCCCACAGCGCGGTGGCGTGGCTCTCCCGCCAGTCCTCCCAGCGGTGTTGGGGTTCCGCGAGCGCCCCGATGGCGAGCGCCAGGTGCCAGCAGTGCGCGGTCTCGCCCGCCTCGGCGGCCTCGCGTACCGCGCCGGTCAGCGCCTTGCGCTCCTGTACGTACCAGCCCGCGGGATCGGTGGCGACCTCGTCGACCACCGAACGCTCCAGGCGTGAGCGGGTCGGGTCGCCGTGCTCGGCGAGCGGGACGCCGCCCAGCCGCAGCACCGCCTCGTCCGCCAGCGTCAGCCAGGCGCCGAGCATCCGCCGCCTTGCCTCGGGCCACGCCTCGCGCGCCTGCTCCGCCAGGCGTTCGGCCGCGAACAGCCGTACCAGGCCGCGCAGTCGGTAGCGCGCGGGACCCCGCTCGCCGTCGGCCACGTCCACCAGCCGGGCGTCCACCAGCGCCTCCAGCACGTCGCAGGCGGTGGCCGGGTCGACGTCCAGCAGCGGTGCGGCCGTCCACGCGGCGAAGTCCGCCTCGGGAAGCCCGCTGAGCCGGGCGAACAACACCCGTGCCAGGGACGGCAGCCGGTCGTGGGCGGCAGCGAGGGTGGCGCGGATGTCCAAGCCCTCGCAGGACAGTTCGTCCAGGCGCCGCGCCTCGTCGCGCAGCCGGTCGGTCAGCCGGCCCACGCTCCAGTGCGGCCGTGCCGACAGCCGCGCCGCCGCGATGCGCAGCGCCAGCGGCAGCCCGTCGCACAGCTCGACCAGGTCGATCGCCTCGCTCGGCTCGGCCGCGATCCGTTCCGCGCCCGCCATCGCGGCCAGCATCTCCACGCCCTCGTGGGCGCTGGGCACGTCCAACTCGACCACGGCGGTGCCCGAGGGACCCGACAGCCTGGCGCGGCTGGTCACCAGCAGGCGGCAGGTGGGCGTGCCCGGCACCAGCGCCCGCAGCTGACCCGCGTCGGCCACGTTCTCGACCACGATCAGGGTGCGGCGCTTGGCGATGGCGCTGCGGTAGAGCGCCGCCCTGCTGTCCAGGCCCTCGGGGATCGCGGCGGCCGTGAAGCCCAGCGCCCGCAGGAACCGCTCCAGCACCTCCGCGACCGGCTCGGGACCGGTCGCCCCGTGCGGCAGCTCCGCGTACAGCTGGCCGTCGGGGAAGGCGGCGGCCAGTTCGTGCGCGGTCTCGGCCGCGAACACCGACTTGCCCACCCCGGCCCGGCCGCTCACCACGGCGACCTGCATCGGCTCTCCGGACTCCACGTGGCCCGCCGGGTCCCCGGTGACCGTGCCCGCGAGGCTGCGGCACAGCCGCTCCAACGCGGCGTGGTCACCGGTGAAGTGCGCGACCCGTCCCGGCAGCATGCGCGGCACCGGCATCGGCGCCAGGGCCGTGGGGGCGGCGGGCGCCGCGGCCGGTTCGAGATCGGCGGAGCCGTTGAGGATCGCCAGGTGCAACCGGTGCAGCGCGGGCGAGGGTTCGAGCCCCAGCTCCTCCACGAACGTCCGGCGCACCGTGCGGTACGCGGCGAGCGCCTCCGCCTGCCGCCCGCACCGGTACAGCGCCAGCATCAACTGCCCGGCCGGACGCTCACGCAACGGGAACTCCGAGACCAGGGCCTTGATCTCGCCCAGCACCTCGTGGTGGAGCCCGAGCCGCAGTTCCGCGTCCAGGCACTCCTCCAGCACCTCGAAGCGGCGCTCGGCGGCCCCGACCAGCTTGGCCTGCACGACGTCGCTGTCCGCTCCCGACAGCGGCTCGCCGCTCCACAGCGCCAGCGCCTCGCGGAACGCGGCCCTGGCACCGGCCGCACGCCCGTCGGCCAGCGCCTGGCGGCCTCGTGCCACCAGGTCGTCGAAGTGGTGCAGGTCCAGCTCCCCGTGGGCCAGGTCGATGGTGTAGCCGAGCCCCTGCATGCGGATGCGATGACCGAGCCCGGCCCGCTCCAGACCGCGCCGCAGCGCGGAGACGGCTGTCTGGATCTGCGCCCGGGCGGTGGTCGGGGGAGTGCTGCCCCACACCGCGTGCACCATCGTCTCCAGCGGCACCGGGTGGTTGTCGCCGAGCAGCAGCAGCGCGAGCACGATCTGCTGGCGGCGGGCGGTCACGGCCACCGGTCTCGGCCCGCGTACCTCCAGCGCCCCGAGCACGCGGAACAGCGGGAGGCCGCCGGTCCGTTCGGGATCCGCACCCGGAGGGGTTCTTCGCGTGGCGTCGGGAGAAGCCGGGCCGGAGGAGGCCGGGTCCGGGAAGGCGGGGTCCGGGGAAGCGGTGCGCTCCGCGTCGCCGTTCCCTTCGCCCGCGGGCGCGCCGGGGCCCCCGGGGGGCGGTGCGGTGTGGGTCGCCATGTGCGTTCACCTTCCTGCTGTGTCGTGCCGGGGGACGCCGCGTTCACGGGCGGGGAGAGGGTGCGGTGCGGGGCAGGCGTGTTCAACGGATGCGGGCGGGCGGCGTCAGGGGCCGCCGTGCCCGCGTCAGACCAGGAGTTCGCGGGGTGCGGGATGGCCGAGGAACGCGGTCGGGCTGGCAGTGAGCCCGTACGCCCCGGCCTGGAAGACCGCGATGAGGTCGCCGACCCGCGCGGACGGCAGCTCGACCGCCTTGCCCAGCAGGTCCAGCGGGGTGCACAGGCAGCCGACGACGTCGACCGTCTCGGTCTCGGGTGGCGCGCCCGGTGCGCGGTGGGCGACGGCCATCGGGTAGTTGCGGCGGATGGCGCTACCGAAGTTGCCGGTGGCGGCGAGCTGGTGGTGCAGTCCGCCGTCGACCACGAGGAACGTGGTGCCGCGCGACTCCTTGCGGTCCACGACGCGGGTCAGGTACACGCCCGCCTCGCCGACGAGATGGCGGCCGAGTTCGATCACCACGCGGGCTTGCGGCAGGCGCGGGCGGATCGAGGTCTCCAGCAGTTCGGCCAGGTTCTCGCCGATCGGCGCCAGGTCCAGCGCCCGGTCGCGGCGCGCGTAGGGGATGCCGAAGCCGCCGCCGAGGTTGAGGTAGCGCACCGGGGCGGGCGCGAACCCGGCCAGCTTCAGCACCAGTTCGACGGTGGCCCGCTGGGCGGCGCGGATGCTGTCGGCGTCGAGGTTCTGGGAGCCGGCGAAGACGTGGAAGCCCAGGAAGTCCACCTCGGCGGTGGGGATCCGGCCCAGTAGTTCGGGCACCTGCTCGGAGTCCACGCCGAACTGCTGCGGTCCGCCGCCCAGCCGCATCCCCGAACCCCGCACCGCGAACGGCGGGTTGACGCGCAGCGCGACCCGGGCCCGTACGCCGAGCCGTCCCGCCACCTCCCGTACCCGTTCCAGCTCCAGGGCCGACTCCAGCTCGACGGTGACGCCCGCCGCGATCGCCTGTGTCAGCTCACCGGTCGTCTTGCCGGGTCCGGCGAAGCTGATGCGGGAGGCGGGCACGGTGGTGTCGAGCGCCCGCAGCAACTCGCCGCCGGACGCCACGTCCAGGCCGTCCATCAGCCCGGCCAGATGCGCCAGCAGGGCGGGCAGGGGATTGGCCTTCACCGCGTAACTCAGCTCCACGCCCTCCGGCAGCCCCGCCCGCACCCGCGCCACCCGGCGGGAGACCAGCGTGCGGTCGTAGACGAAGAACGGGGTGGACCCGGCGCGCGCCGCCAGCAGATCGGCCCGCACACCACCGATCGTGAGCGTGTCGCCGTCGAAGGGGAACGCGGTGGGATCGGGGTGCGGGAACGCCGTCCCGGTGACCGGGGCCACGACGCCCGCGACGCTAGTCGCACGCGCCGCCATCAGGCTTCCTCCCGTGTCCGGCATCAGCCCTCCTCCAGCGTCCGGCGCAGCCCGGCCCGGTCGAACTTGCCGTTCACCGACCGCGGCAGCCGGTCCAGCACCACCGTGCGCCGCGGCAGCATGAACGCGGGCAGGTCGGCGGCGAGCGCCCGTTGCAGCGTCGCGGTGTCGCAGGGACCGGACACCACCAGGACGACGTGCTGGCCGAGCCGTTCGTCCGGCAGGCCCAGCGCCACCGCCTCCGTCACCAGACCGGTGGCGTACACCGCCTCCTCGACGTCGGTGGGGCTGATCCGGTAGCCGGAGGACTTGATCATCTCGTCGGAGCGCCCGACGAAGTACAGGTAACCCTCCTCGTCGCGGTAGACGGTGTCCCCCGACCACACCGCGATCTCGCGCGGCGACCCGCCCCACGCCGCGTCCACGCCCGGCGGGCGGTGCTCCGCGGCGGCCGGGACCGGGCGGAAGCGCTCGGCCGTGCGCTCCGGGTCGTTCCAGTACCCCAGCGACACCAGCGCCCCGCGGTGCACCAGCTCACCGTGCTCGCCCGGCCCGCACGGGGTGCCGTCGGGGCGGACCACCAGCACCTCCGCGTTCGGGATCGCCCGGCCGATCGAATCCGGCCTGCGGTCGACCTGACCCGGGTCGAGATAGGTGGAGCGGAACGCCTCCGTCAGCCCGTACATCAGATACGGCGCCGCCTTCGGGAACAGCTCCCGCAACCGCTCCAGGGTGGCCCCCGGCATGCGGCCCCCGGTGTTGGCGAAGTACCGCAGCCGCGCGGCCGCCTCCGCCGGCCACTGCTGGCCGGCCAACTGCATCCACAGCGGCGGCACGCAGGTCAGCCCCGTCACCTGATGGCGTGCGCACAACCGCACCACGTCGGCCGGTACCAGGTAGTTGGTGAGCACCACGTGGGCGCCCGCCGCCAGCGCCGTCGTCAACTGGCTGAAACCGGCGTCGAAGCTGAGCGGCAACGCGGCCAGGATCGTGTCGTCCGCGGTGTGCCCCAGATAGCCCGCCACGCTGTCGGCCCCCGCGACCAGGTTGCGGTGCGAGAGCATCACGCCCTTGGGCGCGCCGGTGCTGCCGGAGGTGTAGAAGACGGCCGCCAGATCCGCGTCGACCACCGCCTCCGCCCCGGGCACCGGGCCGCAGCCGCCGCCGGTCAGCGTCTCCCAGCCGACCGTCCGCCACGGCAGGCCCGCCGAGGCCACCGTGCCGGTGTCACCGGCGACCACCACGTCCCGTACCGACGTCGTGGCGGGCAGCGCGGCGCGCACGGTCTCGTACCGCTCCGCCGTGGTCACCACCGTGACGGCCGCGCAGTCCGCCGTCACGTGTGCCAACTGCCGTGCCTTGAACAGCGGGTTGACGGGAACGAAGACTGCACCGGCCGCCGAGGCGGCGAGCATCGCGACGACGGTCTCGACGCGTTTCTCCGCGTAGACCGCGATCCGGTCGCCGCGCCGCACCCCGAGCCGGTGCAGCCCGGTCGCCGCCGCGGCCACCTCCTCGGCCAGCGCCGCGTAGCCCACGGTCCGGGACCTGAAGGTGAGCGCGGGCCGGTCCGGGGCGCCGCGCAGCACCAGCCGGTCCACCCTGGGGGCGAGCGCCTCCCGCGCCGGGCCGGGATCGCGGGTCAGGTCGCTGCCCGCGGCGCTCGCCCCTGCGCTCGGCGGGGCGCCGACCACCACGTCAGTCATTCAGGGCCACCTGCGGCGTCACGAACTCCTCGACCGCCGCCCACAGCGCGCCCACGGTGGAGAAGGTCTCCTCGGTCAGCAACTCGTCCGACAGCTCCACCCCGAAACCGTCCTCCAGGTCGGCGAGCAACTGCACGACGCCCATCGAGTCCAGGCCCAGGGCGGCCAGGTCGTCGTCCGCCCGCAGCTCGCCCCCCTCGGCGTACGGCAGATGGGGCAGCAGGGCGTCCTGGAAGGAGCGCGGTATGTCCATGGTCATCTCGTGAGTCCCTGTCCGTCGCGTCGGGTCGGCGCGAACCGGCCACCGGGGGCGACCGTCGCACCGGCCGTCCCGAGTCCTTCCGGAACGGCTCGCTGTCGGCTACGAATTCACAACCTCGCGCTCTCAACGCACCATCGTCACGCCATCGCCCTGCCCCGGCCGGGCCGTCCGCACCGGCCGCCCGGTCGCTTCCGGCCGCTCCACCGGGACGCGAGCGGGGCCCGTCGATAGCGCATCGATAGCGGCGCGGCCACCGGGCCGTCGGACCGGACAGCGCGACGGGCTCGCGGTGATGGCGGGCCCCAGCACGATGGGCCGTGTTCGCACCACGGCAGCTTGGTATTCCACAGGGGAGGCAGCCCATGACCAGCGCGAGCGCGCCGGTGCCGCAGGAGGCACGGGACTTCGGGGCGGCGACGATCGACGGCGGCCCGGACGACGGACCCGTCGCCGCCGTCTACCGGTACGCGGCCCGGCGGGGAGCACTGGACACCGCCGCTTTCGGCATCGTGGCCGAGGAGTTGGGCCTGACCGTGCCGGAGGTCTTCTGCGCGGCCACCCGGCTGGTCGAGCTCCATCTGCTGCGCACCCAGGAGGGCCAGGACGACGGCGGGGTGCTGCTCCCGCTGGACTCGCGCTCGGCCGCGGCCCTGCTGGTCTCCCCGATCGAACGGGCCATCTTCCAGCAGCGCGAACTCGCCGACCGGCTGCGGGACCGGATCGCGTCCATCGCGGGAACGCCCGAGGGCGCGCCCGGCGCGGCCGACGCCGTCGAGGGGGTGGCCGAGATCCGCGGCATGCTGAAGCTGGCCGCCGGAGCCTGCCGCACCGAGGCCGCGATGCTGCGCCCTGGACACGGGGACGACCCGGTGGTGGACGAGTTGTTCGACGCCTGCCACGGCTCGCTGGACCCCAGGGTGGGCGTACGGGTCGTCGCGCCGCACCGCGACCGGGCCGACTTCGGCTCGCGGGCCCGCGTGAAGCGGACCGCCGAGAGCGGCGCGTGGGTGCGCACCCTGCAACGCGTGCCGCAGACCGCCGTGGTCTTCGACCGCTCCCTCGCGGTGCTGGTCACGCTGCCGGAGGACGACGGGGTGCCGACCGCCCGTCAGGTGACCGACCCCGGTGTGGTGGCCTTCGTGATGGACGTCTTCGAGCTGCTGTGGGAGGGCGCGACCCCGTTCAGCGCCGAGGAGCACGGGTACGACGAGGGCATCGCCGACGACGTCCAGCAGTCGATCGCCCGGCTGATGGCACAGGGGCTGACCGACGAGGTGGTGGCCCGGCGGCTGGGCATGTCGGTGCGCACCTGCCGCCGCCACATCGCGGCGCTGCTGCGCAACCTCGACTCCGTCAGCCGCTTCCAGGCCGGCGTGCAGGCGGCGCAGCGGCTGGTGGCGGTGGTGGCCTGAGGCGCTCCGGCGCGCGGGACACGGCGAGAGGGTGCCGGGCGAGCCGCCCGGCACCCTCTCGCCGTCGTCCCGGGACCGGCTCATCCCACCGGGACCATCCGCCGGGCCAGCGCCGCCAGCGGCCGGGCACCGGTGAAGTCGGACACCTCCAGTCCCGTCCAGCCCGCGGCACGCAGTTCCGCCGCCACCCGCGGCAGCCGCAGCACCCGGCCGCCCGCTCCGGTGTATCCGCGTCCCGCGTCCACCGACGCCAGTCCGTTGACCCGGGCGACGACACCGGTGAGCGCGGTCAGGGAGGCGGGGTCGTCCGGGCGCTCGGGGGGATCGGCCGGCGCCCCGCCACGATCCGGTACGGGCGGGAACCCGGGCAGCGCCGTCATCGCGGCGAAGTCGAGGTCCGCCGTCCCGTCCCGGTGCGCCTGGAGCAGCCGCGCGTAGCCGCGCAGGAAGCGTTCGGCGTCGGACGCCTCCATCACCTCGGCCAGGCAGTCCAGCGCCACGGTCACGCCGTCGTCCCACTCGTGGACGCGCAGGTACGCGTCGGTCGCCGACCGCGCCCACGCCACCGGTTCCGCGTTGCGCACCAGCCGCTCCCTGCGGCTGCCGCACGAACGTCCGGCGTGCGTGAGGAAGTTGACCTCGGGTGCCGCCCGCAGCGTACGGCCGCGCCGCTCACCCTCCAGGGCCAGCGCCTCGATCACCTCGTCGTACGCGGCGTAGGCGTGCTGCTGGGCGAGGCGGGCCCGTTCGGCGACCCGGCGCACCACCTCGGAGAAGCGCGGCGTGCCGCCCAGGTCGACGCACACGAGCGCGGGGGAGAACATGCAGGTCAGCGCCGACGTCCTGGGCCCGGCGCCGCGATGGCTGGTCAGCTGGCGCAGCGCGATCCGCTCCTCGCCGCAGTACGCCGCCATGGTGACCGCGTACGCCGCCAGGTGCACCGCGGACGGCCACACGGCATGCCGCGCGGCGATCTCCCGTACCACGGGCAGCAGTTCGGGCGAGGTCAGCGAGACGCCGTACGCCACCGGCCCGCCGGAATCCACCTGCCCACCGGGCTCCGCGGGCCCGCACGACTGCGCAGGCCCACCGGAAGCAGTGGGCCGCTCTCCCGCGCCGCGAGGAACACGGCGGCGGGCGAACTGGTCGGCCGGGACCCGGGCGGCCTCCTCGCGCCAGTGCCGCAGCGCCGCTTCGCGTTCCGCCGCCGGGCGAGCCGCCTCCAGGGCCGCGAGGTCCGTGGGCTGGTGGGCGACCGCGGGCAGTCGCGCGGGACGGCCCGCGACGGCGGCGGTCAGCAGCTCCTCGAACTCGCCCTTGAAGACCTCCAGGCTGCCGTCGTCGAACGCGACGTGGTTGAAGACCACGACCAGCCGCACCGGCACGCCCCCGGTCGTCACCGCGCACGCCCGCATCGGCCACTCGGTCGCCATGTCGAACTCGGTGCCGGCCAGCTCGGCCACCACCGCGGCGGGCCCGGCGGTGCCGTCCGCATCGGTGCTCGCCACCCGCAGTGGCAACGGGCCCGGCGGCTGCACCCGTTGGCGCGGCCAGGGCAGCGCGTCGGCGTCGTAGACCGTGCGCAGCGTCTCGTGCCGCAGCACCAGGTGGTCCAGGACCGCCCGCAGCCGGGACAGCGACAGCCCCTCCGGCAACGGGCAGTTGGCGACGATGTGCGCGTCGTGCCGGGCCCCGGGCGGCACCTGGTGGTAGCGCAGCCAGTGGTAGCGCTGCCCCCAGCACAGCTCGGAACTCCTCACCTCGGGCATCCCGCCCCTCCCTCCGGTCCGCGGTCAGGTACGAGCATCCCGCCGGAACGGAAAAAGGCGCAGCGTTGCGCGATGGCACAATCCGGGCGGTCAAAAGCTGACACCGGGAAGGGCTCCGTAAAACCGCGCACCGGGTTGACGCGGCATTCCCCGATCCGTGAATCTCCTGGTGTCGGAGAAATTCGGGTCCGACTCCCGCGACTCCGGCCGGAGTTCGGGACATCTTTCGATGACCAGGAGTGGTTCATGTCGAAGATCGCCGCCAAGGAAGCCAGCAAGATCGCGTCCAAGGTCGCCGCCAAGTCGGCGAGCAAGTCCGCCTCGAAGGTGGCCTCGAAGGCCGCGAGCAAGGCCGCCAGCAAGGTGGCGTCCAAGGTGGCCGTGAAGGAGGCCAGCAAGGTCGCGTCGAAGGCCGCGTCCAAGGCTGCCTCCAAGGCCGCGTCGAAGGTGGCCTCCAAGGTCGCCGCCAAGTCGGCCTCCAAGGTCGCGTCGAAGGTCGCCGCCAAGAGCGCGTCCAAGGTCGCCTCGAAGGTCGCCTGATTCACCGTCGGTGTGGCGCCGGACCGCGCACGCGGAAAAACGCGGCCGGCGCCACGCCGAAATCCGGAATTCACCAGGAAGGACCATCCGATGGAACGCGCGGAAGTCATCGAGCACCTGCGGAACTCGCTTTCCGTGGTGCTGGACCGGCCGCTGCCGGAGTTCAATGCGGAAACGCGGATCCTGGAGGACCTGGGGCTGGACTCCATGCGTTTCATCGAACTCCTCATGAGCCTCGAGGACACGATCGGCCTGGAAGTGGACCCGGAATCCCTCGAACCCGAGGTGTTCCGCGACGCCGGCTCCCTCGCCGACTACATCAGGACCCGGCTGGACCCGGCCCACGCCTCCGCCTGAGGCGCCGGGACCGCGTCACGCTCCCTCACCAAGGACGGAACCGACCATGCGCGACACGATCGCACGATGCGAGACGACCGCCCACGCGGAAGGACTCGCGGCCGGTCTGACGCAGGCGCTCGCCGCCGCGCGGGACGGCTTCAGCCCCCCGGGCCGCGTCGCCGCGCTGCCCGCCGACCGGGTCCCGCCCGGCGCCGCGGCGGTGCGCAACCGGCTCGCCGAGCGCGAGGGCATCGGCTGCTTCGTCTGGCCCGGCCGCGAGGCGGAACGACCCCATCACGTCCGGCCCGGCCACGAGACCGAACGACCGCATCACGACGGCGCGTCGGACGACACGACGACGGAGTTCGCCGTGCTGCTCGGCGCGGTCCGGCTCGGCGCGACCCGGCGACTGCTCGAACACGCCGTCACCCACCTGTCCGGCCGCACCGTCGGCGGCGAACCGACGCTGCGCAAGCAACTCGTCCTGGGCACCGTCGCCGACGTGATGACCGGTGTCGAGGCCGCCCGCCACGCCCTGCTGACCGGCGCGAGCGTGCCGGACGCGGTGGCCGACACCCACGAACGGCTCACGGAACTCGACTGGGAGACCACCAAACTGCTCGGCGCCAGCGGCTATCTGGCCGACGGCCCGGCCCGCACGGCCCACGTCTCCCGCCTGCTGGCCGACTGCTGGGTGGCCGCGCCGGGAGGCACCCCGTGACCGGCACCGTACTGCGAGGAGCACCGATGACCGAGCTCGACGCCCCTTTGCGGGAGTTGCGGGGCATGTGCCGCGAGGCGGCGCGCGACCTGCGCACCCGGGCCCTGGCCGTCGACGCCGACCCCGCCGACGTCGAACGCCACCTCGACTCGCCCACGCTCACCCTGATCCGGGTGGCCAGCACGCCCAAGCGCTTCCGGGCCGACGGCTCGGTGGACGACGGCGGATACTCCGGCAGCTGTCTGGCCCGGGTGATCGCCGGGGTCGAACTCGCCCGTGGCGACGCCGGGTTGATCTGCGCCAACACCGGCCCGTCGCTGGCCGGAGTGGCCGTCGACGCGCTCGGCAGCGAGGCGCAGCAGGAGGCGTTCTACGACGCCATCGCCGACGGCCGCACCTGGACCTTCTTCGGCATGACGGAACCGGACCGCGGCAGCGACGCCACCGCTATGGAGACCCGGCTGGAGGCGGCCCCCGACCCGGCCGACGGCATGCTGCTGACCGGCGCCAAGCGCTACGTCGGCAACGCCTCACGCGGCCGGATCGGCGTGGTCTTCGCCCGCACCGGCCGCACCGCGCTGTCCGTCCGCGGCGCCGTCGTCCGCATACCCGCCGCGGGGTACGAGGCCACGCCGCTGGACATGATCGGGCTGCGCGGCGCCCGGATCTGCGCGATCGACCTGAACGGGGTACGGGTGCCCCGCGAGGACGTGCTCGGCGCCCACCTGCCCGCCTCCCGGCGCGGCCTGTGGGGCATCGGCCGCACCTTCAACGTCATGCGCACCCAGATCGCCTCCATGGCCCTGGGCGTCGCCCTCGCCGCCCGCGACCTCGTGCGCGAGGAGCGCCCCGGGTGGAGCGGCCACGAACGGGTCTCCGCCCGACTGGATGCGGCGCTCGCCCTGCTCCACGACGCAGCCGTCCAGGTCGACCACGACCCCGACGCCCGGCGCCCGCCGTCCGTCGCCAAGCTGCACATCACCGACCTCGCGGTGCGCACCACCCGCTGGGCCGCGCACGCCCTCGGGCCCGGCGCGATGCTGGAGCACCCACTGCTGGAGAAGTGGTGTCGTGACGTCGCCGCGTTCGAGTTCATGGACGGCACCAGCAACATCCAGCGCCTCCACATCACCCACGACGTCGCCACCCGCGCGACGGCACCACGGCCGTCGGCCGGCCGCGTGACGACCCCGACCGCCGACCGCGTGACGGCACCTCAGGGGGCGGCATGACCGCCGCCGCCGCACCCTCGTGCCGCCGGGTCGAGGCGCGCGAGTCGTGGCCGCACTCCTGGGCGGCCCGCCCGCCGCGCGACGAGGACCACGCCGCGCTGCTCGCCCTGTTCACCGAGCCGGACTTCCACTTCCGCACCCATCAGCCGGACCTGCTGCCCGAGTGGCAGGTGCTGGAGCTGATCGCCGAGGACCGCACCCACGTGCTGCTGGACGGCGGCGAGGTGGTGGGCCTCTACGCCTTCGAGGAGATGGGCGGCGACCACGCCGGACACGACCTGCTCCACCTGCGCCTGACCGCGCGGCTGCCGCTGACCGCGTGGACCTCCGCGTTCGAGGCGATCGTCGCGGGTGAGCTGTTCCACCGCGAACTGGTGCGACTGGAGCTGCGCGTGGGGCAGTTCGACGCCCGCGGACTCGACGCCGCCCGCACCTTCGGCCTCACCGAGGAAGGCACCCTCGCCCACCTCGTCGTCCACGACGGCGAGCGCGCCGGGTACGTCTTCTTCTCGCGGATCTGGGAGCCGTCATGAGACTGCGTGGATACCGCGGCGACGACCTGCCGCTGCTGAGCGGCCCGTGGCTGCCCGGCGAACTGCTGGGCCTGCCCGCCCCCGGCCGCCCCGCCCTGGCCCCCGAGGCCCGCTTCGCACCGCCCGCCGACACCTCCGTCGACCTGTGCGTGGCGCCGGAGGCCGGCTGCGTGCGCTACACCGAGCTGGACTGGGTCAACCGCCGCGCCCGGCTGGAGATCGGCGTACGGCCGGACGCCACCGACTCCGCCGCCGAACTGCTGCACGCCGCCCTCGTCCACGGCTTCCGCACGCTCAACCTGCACCGCGTCTACGGCTGGGTGACCCCGTACGCCGAGGACCGCACCGGACTGCTGGAGCACGCCGGGCTGCGCCTGGAGGCCGAACTCCCGCAGGCGCTCTGGCTCGACGGGCGCCCGGCGACCCGGCAGATCTGGGGGAGGGTCCACCATGGCTGACATCGCACGGCTGAGCCTGCCGCAGGCCGCCCGGTTGCTGGCGGCGACCGACCCGGCCGCCGCCCGCGGCTTCCTCGGCCTCGACCCCGTCACGCAGAACGGCGCCCTGCTGGTTAAGGAGATGACGCTGCGTCAGATCTCGGTGCACCAGGTCGGTGACGCGCTGTACGGCCACGCGCCCAACCCGCACCAGCCGCGCCAGGCGTTCGTGGCCGCCACCGAGGCCGATCCCACGGCGCTGCGCGCCTTCCTCGGCTACCTCGCCGCCTACCGACGCCACACCTCCTACGTGGCGCTGCTGCCCGAGGGATCCCCGGTCACCGCCGGGTTCGAGGCCGGCGGCTTCGTCCGCTCCGGCACCCTGCCCGACCACGCCTACCGCTCCGGCCGGTACGGCGACGTCGCGGTCTACTACGCGGCACGGGAGGACTGATGTCGTTCGTCACCGTCAGGCACTTCACCGAGGACGACGTGCCGACCCGCATCGCACTGCTGCGCGAGTCCCGCTTCCAGGCGAACCTCACCGACTTCGCCGTCGTCAGCTCCGACGACGACCTGACGGCAGGTCAGTTTCGGACCATCGCGGAGGAGCACGACACCAAGCGCATCCTCACCCTGTGCGCCCCCGGCGGCGAGACGGTCGGGTTCGCCTGGATCACCTCCATCGACTGGCGCGCCCAGACCTGCGAGCTGTCCTTCGGCGTCCTGCCGCGCTACCGCGGCGCGTTCGGCGCCAAGGCGGTCATCGCCGCCCACACCCACATCCGCCGCGAACTCAACATGCGCGTCGTCATCAACCAGGTGCTGGAGCACAACACCATGCTGGTCTCCGCCGGCGACCTCACCGACCGCCGCCGCGTGCGCTGCGCCTACGACTCGTACACCGTGGGGGAGTGGCGCACCGCCTGCTACTGGACCGAGACCCAGGAGGAGGCGCAGCGCACCCTGGACGCCCTCGACGAGCGTCGCCGCGAGATCGCCGAGCGCATCCGGGCCACGTCGGCGAAGGCGTCCGCGTCATGACCGGGCCCGCCGCGTCCGGCGGCTACCTGCGCCACCCCACCCTGCGGGGCGACACCGTCGTCTTCTGCTGCGAGGACGACCTGTGGACGGTGTCCGCCGACGGCGGCGCCGCGAGCCGCCTGACCGCCGACGGCGTCCCCGTCAGCCACCCGAGGCTCTCCCTGGACGGCACCCTGATCGCCTACGTCGGCACCCGCGAGGGCCCGCACGAGGTGTACGTGGTCCCGCTCGCGGGCGGCCCCGCGCGGCGGCTCACCCACCAGGCGGCCCGCTGCGCGGTCACCGGATGGCACCCGGTCACCGGCGAGATCGTCTACGCGAGCACTGCCGGGCAGCCCGAGGGCTTCGGCCACCGGCTCTTCGCGGTCGCCCCGGACGGAGGACCGCCCCGACTGCTGTACGAAGGCCCGGGCGCGGCACTGTCGTTCGGCCCGGGCGGCGGCGTGGTGTTGGGCCGCAGCATGGCCGACCCGGCCCGCCGCAAGCGCTATCTCGGCGGCGCGGCAGGCCAGTTGTGGACCGACACGGCGGGCAGCGGAGTCTTCGAACGCCTGCCGCTGCCCGGCGGCAACCCGGCCGATCCCTGCTGGGTGGGCGACCGGATCCACTTCACCGGCGACCACGAGGGCAACGGCGAGGTGTACTCCTGCCGCTCCGACGGCACCGACCTCGTCCGCCACACCGACCACGGCGACGCCTACGTGCGCGCGCTGTCCACCGACGGCAGACGGCTCGTCTACCAGTGCGCCGGCGCCCTCCACCTGCTCGACCCGGCGCTCGGCACCCCGCGCCGCGTCCCGGTGCGCCTCGCGGTCTCCGGCGCGCAGCACCGCCGCAGGATCGTCACCGCCGCGGGCTTCCTCGACCACGCGCGCCTGAGCCCCGACGCCGACCGGCTCGCGGTCGTGGCGCGCGGCAAGGCGTTCACCATGGCGCCGTGGTCCGGCCCGGTGCGGCGGCACGGTGTCGCGGAGGGCACCCGCTACCGGCTGCTGGAATGGCTGTCCGACGCCCGTCGCCTGGTCGCCGTCGCCGCGGACGAAGGCCCGGACGAGCGACTGGCGCTGCTGTCCGCCGAGGGCGGCGCCGAAGTGGCCGTGCTTCCGCTCGGCGGGCACGGCGTCGTCACCGCGCTGGCCGCCGCACCCGTCGGCGGGCGCATCGCCTTCACCACCAGCCGCCAGCAGTTGTGGCTGGTCGACGCCGACGACGCGGGCAGCGACCGCGCCGACGGCTGGCGCACGCCCCGGCTGCTGGACGCCAGCGCCCACGAACGCATCGAGGACCTCGCCTGGTCCCCGGACGGCCGCTGGCTCGCCTACGCCTTCCCCGGCACCGCCCGCACCACCGCCATCAAGGTCGCGGAAGCCGCCACGGGCCGCACCTTCCCCGTCACCGCACCGGTCCTGCGCGACACCCTGCCCGCCTTCGACCCGGCCGGCCGCTACCTGTACTTCGTCGGACAGCGCGACCTGACCCCCGAGCACGACCAGGTCGAGTTCGAGGTGGGCTTCCCGTTCGGCGCCCGCCCGTACGCCATCACCCTGCGCGCGGACGAACCCCCGCCGTTCACCGGCGCGTTCGGCCCCGAGCGCGAACCGGGGCCGGACGGCCGCGTCCAGGTGGAGATCGACGCCGAGGGCATCGAACGCCGCGTGGTGCCGTTTCCGGTCCGCGAGGGCCGCTACGCCGCCGTCGTCGGACTGCCCGAATCCGTCCTGCTGCTGACCGTGCCGGTCGCCGCGCCGGACCCGGCCAGACCGCGCGCCGTCCCCGAGGGCACCGTGGCGACGGTGGAACTCGACACCGGCGAGGTGACCGACGAATACCTGGGCCCGGTCGACGAGTTGAGCACCGACCCGGACGGCGAGCTGCTGCTCTACCGTCACGACCACCGGCTGCGCGTGGTCCGCGCCGGGGCACCCGCCGAGGCGCTGGCCGAGTACGACCACCCGCAGGCGCCGCCCGGACGCCAGACCGGCTGGATCGACCTGGAGCGGGTCACCGTGCCGTTCCGCCCGGCCGCCGAGTGGCGGCAGATGTTCCGGGAGGCGTGGCGGCTCCAGCGCGAGGGCTTCTGGAACGCGGCCATGTCCGGCGTCGACTGGCCGGCCGTGCACGACCGCTACCTGCCGGTGCTCGACCTGGTGGCCACCCGCTCCGAACTGTCCGACCTGCTCTGGGAGATGCAGGGCGAACTCGCCACCTCGCACGCCTACGAACGCGGCGGCGACTACGGGCTGCCCGAAGGCCACCAGCAGGGCTTCCTCGGCGTGGACTGGGACCCGGCGCAGGACGCGGACGACCACTGGCGCGTCGCCCGCGTCCTGCGCGGTGACCCGTGGGACCCCCGGGCCACCTCCCCGTTGGACCGTCCGGGCGTGTGCGTGCTGCCCGGCGACCGCATCGTCGCGGTCGACGGCCGCCCGGTCGGCGCCGCGGGCCCCGGCGAGCTGCTCACCGGTCTCGCCGACCGTGAGGTGGAGCTGACGGTACGGCGCGACGGCGCGGCCCCGCGCCGGATCGTGGTCCGGGCCGCCCGCGACGAGGCCCGCGCCCGCTATCTCGACTGGCTCGCCGCCAACGCCGCCCACGTCCACGACGCCTCGCACGGACGGCTCGGCTACCTCCACGTGCCCGACATGTTCCGCACCGGATACGCCGACTTCGTACGGCAGTTCCTCGCCGGACTCGACCGCGAGGGACTGGTGGTCGACGTGCGGTTCAACGGCGGCGGGCACGTCTCCCCGCTGCTGCTCGACCGGCTCGCCCGGCGCCGCGTCGGCGAGGAGCACGGCCGCTGGAGCGGCGCGCTGCCCTACCCGCTGGAGTCGCCGCGCGGACCGATGGCCGTACTCGTCAACGACCAGACCGGGTCCGACGGCGAGATCTTCGCCCACGCCTTCCGCGCCCGCCGCCTCGGCGCGCTCGTCGGGACCCGCACCTGGGGCGGCACGATCGCCACCTGGCCACGGCACGAACTCGTCGACGGCACGGTCACCACCCAGCCGGAGTTCTGCTACTCCTTCCGTGACGTCGGCGCGGGCCTGGAGAACCGTGGCGTCGAGCCCGACATCGAGGTCGACGTCCCTCCAGTGCGGTCCGGTCCCGGCGAGGACCCCCAACTCGCCGCAGCGGTCGCCCACTTGCTCGGTGTCCTCGCCACCCGCGACGAACCGGCGGCGGTCCCCCTCACCGTGGGCAGCCCCGGATGACGCCGACCACGGCCCCCGCGCCGCCGCTGGCGCGCCCGCGCCCGGGGGAGTGCCACGTGTGGACGCTCCCGGTGCGCCACCGCCCCGAATGGCTCGACGTGCTGACCGCCGCCGAACGCGCCCGTCTCGACACCCTCGGCGACGGCCCGGCCGCCGCGACCCACCTCACCTCGCGCGCGGTCCAGCGCCTGATCGGATCGGGCTACCTGGGCGTGCCGCCCGCCGAGATACGCATCGGCCGCCGGTGCGAACACTGCGGGGCCGGACACGGCCGCCCGCGCTGGACGGGCTCCACGCTCGACTACTCCGTCTCGCACGCCCGCGAATGGCTGGTGATGGCGGTCGTGGGCGACGGACGCGTAGGCGTCGACATCGACCGGCTCGACCCCGGCCAGAACCCCACCGCGCTGGCCGCGCACACCCTCACCGCCGCCGAGGCCCGCGACTTCGCGGCGCTGCCCGCCCACCGCAGGCCGCAGGCGTTCCTGACCGCGTGGACCCGCAAGGAGGCCGCGATGAAACTCACCGGCCACGGCCTGGCCGCGCCCCCGTCCCGCATCGACGTCACCGGCCCCACCGCGCACGCCCCCGCCGTCCCCGCCTGGCCCCGCGACCCCGTCCACCTGCGCCCCCTGCCCGCACCGCCCGGACACACGGCGGCCCTGGCGACCACGCACCCGGTCACGTCGATCAGCCCGTCGGGCCTGCCCTGGGCATGAAGGCGCGCGGACGCCCGCGCCCGGTAGATGGCCTCAGCCGGTCGGGCAACGCGGCGGCCACACCGAATTCGCCTGGCGGAGGCCGCCGTTGTCAGTGCCCTGCGGCAGGATCGGCGACGACACGGGGACGTACCCCGTGCGCGGCCGACCACTGGAGATCCTGATGACGTCGTACCCGACGCTGCCCGCCACCGCTCACGACGAGGTCGTGCTCGTCTGCGTGTGCTACGAGGACCACGCGCCCAAGTGGGGCGGTGTCCTGGAGCGCCTCGGCGCCGGGCCCGAGGACGCGACGATACCCCTGGACGGCGGCGTGACCCTGCGCGTCGCCCACGACGTGGCCTGGGACCAGGTGCCCGGCGGCGCCCTGCCCGCGCTGCTGCCCGTCGGGACCACCGCCGCGCCCGTCGTCGCCGTCGCGGACATCTCCGCCGTCTACGGCGATTCGGGCCTGTTGCTGGTCGACGCGCGGGACATGCCGGGCCGTGGCGTGCGGGTGGCCGACGGGCGGCTCGCCTCCGTGCTGCGTCAACTCGTCGAAGGCAAGCTGGAGTTCGCGGACCTCGTGCGCGGCATGGACCGGTGGGGTACGTACGAGGGCGACGGCGGGGACCAGGCCACGCCGACGCCGACCGACGTGGTGCGCACCGGCTTCCCGCCCCTTCCGGCCGCCGAGGACCTGACGTTGCTGGTGCGCACCGACTTCCACGACGAGGAGGGCTGGCGGGCGGTCCTGGACTCGGTCGCGGCCTACGACGACGAAGGAATCGACGACGAAGGGGACGAGGAGGAGGACGTCATCGCGCTGCGCGCCGTGGTCGTGGACGACCGCGCCTACGAAGGGCTGATGCCCGGTCAGGTGCCCGCGCTGGTGCCGGCGGGGCCCTCGACCGTCATGGTGGCCCTCGCCGACGCCGTCACGATGAGCGAACCCGACCGCCCGCTGTACGCCGTGGACCTGCACGACACCCCGGGCCAGGCGGCGCGCGTCGCTCTGGACGAGGCCGGCTCGATGGCGGCCAACCTGGAGATCGCCAACATGGACTTCGCCGACTTCGCCTGATCGCCGCCGGTCCCGGGCCCGCGGCGGACCTCACTTCTCGACGCCGACGCAGATCCCGTCGCAGTCGTAGAGCCAGTAGCTTCCGCAACCACCGTTGGTCACCGTGCAGTTGTCGTACTTGAAAGAGCACGGATTCCAGTTGTCGCACCAGTTGCTCTCGGTCGTGCAGGTGCACGTCTCGTCGGGGCTCACGGTGCCCTCGGTGCGGTCCGCGGGGCCGAGGGTGGCGAACAGGGCGCCGGCCTTCGCGGGACCGAAGGCGGCCAGCGCCTTCCGGTGGAACGCTTCGAGCCGTGCGCTCACGGCCGGGGTGCGCGGGATCGCGAGGACGGCCGGTGTCGACAGCATCGCCTTCGCCGAGTCCAGCACGGCCCGCTGGTCGCCCGTCACGTCGCGGGGCCGGTTGCGCTCCAGGTGTTCGGTCCAGCACTGGGCCCTGGCGTTCGTGGGCAGTTGGGCGTAGACGGCCCTGCGGTAGGCCATGGGGTAGGTGATGATGTCGTCGTAGCGTTGCGGCAGGTGGTCCTTGTTGCGGGCGGCCCAGGCGGCCGCGGTGGCGCAGCGTTGTTCGGCGATGGCCGGGGTACGGCCCAGCAGGACGACGCCCGCCGCGACCCCGGCGCCGACCGCCAGCTGGAGGAACCGGCCACGACCCAGGCCATCAACCGCCTCTCGTGAGACGGCTGTCGGAACGCGTCGGGCTTCCTGCCGCAGCCGCCCGAGCGCGCGCAGCACCCGCACACCGGTCCGCGCGCCCAGCCGCCGGGACAGCGGAACGAGCATCGCCGTCCCGTGCCAGGCCCGGACCTGATCCCCCGTCACCCGCAGCAGCGTCGGCGCCCACGGCGGCCGTGGCCCGAGGGCCTCTTCGCGCCACTCCCGCACCTGATGGTGGCTGAGCGGCAGAGCCTCCAGCCTGCCCGCACAGGCCCGGGTCACCGTGGCCGAGATCTCCCGGCAGGTGGCACACGAGGCGTCGAAGGACAGGACCCAGCGGTCCCCTGACTCATCCGGCATGGCAATCGTCCCTTCCGTCGTCGCGCAGTCGTCCCGTCATCGCGCAGCCGTCGCGGACCGTGTCCCGGACCGGACCGGCTACGAGTTCCAGCACAGCCCGTCACACGACTTGCTCCAGAACGATCCGCACCCGCTGCTCAGTGGGGAACAGGGGTGGTACTCGCACTGCGTCGCGTTGTCGCACCAGGAGTCGGCCACGCTGCACGTGCAGGTGTTCCGCGGGCTCACGACGCCGTCGGTCCCCTCGGCGGGGCCGAGGGTCGCGAACAGCGCCCCCGCTCGTGCCGCGCCGAAAGCGGCGACGGCCTCCCGGTGGAACGCCTCCAGCCTCGCGTCGGTGCGCGCCGCGCCGCCGTCGCCGTCGCCGAGAAACGCCGGTGCCGCGAGGATCGCCGCGGCCGAACCCATGACCGCACGCTGACGCGACGTCAACTCCGTTGTCCGGTAGCGCTTCAGGTGTTCGGTCCAGCACTGGGCCCTGGCGTTCGTGGGCAGTTGGGCGTAGACGGCCCTGCGGTAGGCCATGGGGTAGGTGATGATGTCGTCGTAGCGTTGCGGCAGGCGGTCCTTGTTGCGGGCGGCCCAGGCGGCCGCGGTGGCGCAGCGTTGTTCGGCGATGGCCGGGGTACGGCCCAGCAGCACCACGCCCGCCGCCACTCCGGCACCGGCCGCCAGCTGGAGGAACCGCCCGCGCCCCACTCCTGAGGCCGCCCGCCGGGATTCCTCGAACGGCACGCGTTTCGCGTCCTGACGGAGACGGCCGAGCGCCCGCAGGACGCTCACGCTGCGGCGCACCCCCAGTCGGCGGGCCAGCGGCGCGGCCATCCGCACACCCGTCCGCACCCGGGCGTCCGTGCCGCCGACCCGTAGCAGGGCCGGTCGGGACGGCTCCCCGTCCTTCTGTCGTCCCGCGAGCGTCCCGCGCACCTCGGGGTGCGACAGCGGCAGGGTCTCCAGGCGTCCCCCGCACGCCTCGGAGACGGCTGCGGAGATCTCCCCGCACGTCGCGCACGAACTGTCGAAGGCCAGAATCCAGCGCTCTTCCACGGCAACCTCCCGTACGTGCCGATGGCGTCGACCTGCTCTGGGCCGGCCGCTCCCAACGCGATTGTGGGAGGCCGCCGCCCCGGCCGCCTAGTAAAAATGCGAACAGGAACGACATTCCGCACGGGGGGTGTTGGGCGGTGCGGGCCCACCACGCGGCGGCTCGCGGTTCGATCCGGGCGGTGCGACGCGGCCGGGAACACGTGCTCTCGATCACGGCACCGTTTCCCGGTGTCGTGCGCGGGCAGCCGTACCGACGCCCCCCCGTTGACCGATCACACGACACGCGAACCCGCACGATGCCGGAAGAACACGACGCCAGAAGAAGGGGAGATCCATGCTGTTCCTCATGGTCGCGTTCCTGTTGCTGGGAGTGCTGCTCGGCGCCGTGACGCACCTGCCGCTCCCGGTGACGGCCGTCACCGCGGTCGTCATCCTCGGATGGCTCGCCGTCTACGGAGTACGCCACCGGCGGCACGCGGACGACCGGCGCTGAACCGACCCCCGCGCGGCGCGTGACGACCTCCGCGGCGCGCGTCCCGTCCGATGCGGTACGCGCATCCCATCCGACGCGTACGCGTCCCGTCCGACCCAAGGAGAGGAAGATGACGACCACCACCGCCCGACGAGGTGCCCGTGAGCGGGCCGCCCGCGACGCCTACGGCATGGCCGCCGCGTCGTTCATCCTCGGGCTCGTCGGCCTCCTGGTCTTCAACGTGTTCCTGGGCCCCGCCGCGGTGATCCTGGCCGCCCTCGCGCTCCACCGCGGTACCAGCCACCGCAACCGCGCCTACCTCGGCATGGCGCTGGGCGTCGCCGACGTGATCGTCTTCCTCGTCCTGACCGGCGCGCAGCACAACGTCACCTGGTCCTTCTGAACGAGGGGACCGGGACAGGAAGGGACTGCGCCGGACCCACCGTGGGCACATTGGGTGCATGAACGACAGCCGGGACACGGATGCCCACCAGACCGCGCCGGACCACCCCACGTCCGAGGCCGACCCCCGACCTCCCGCCCGCGCCTTCGTGCTCGGCGGAGGCGGTGCCCTCGGGGCACACCAGGTCGGCATGCTGAAGGCACTGCTGGAGGCCGGGATCCGGCCCGAACTGGTGGTGGGCACGTCCGTCGGAGCGATCAACGGCGTCGTGGTGGCCGCCGATCCCGCACCCTCCAGCGTCGCCCGGCTCGCCGATCTGTGGTCGGGCCTGGGCGACGCGGGCGTCTTCTCCGGCTCGCTGCTGGGACGGATCGGCACCGCCGTGCGCAGCGGAACGCACATCCACTCCGCCGAGCCATTGCGCACCCTGCTCACCTCCCACCTGCCCGTCGACCGCATCGAGGACCTGAGCGTGCCGTTCCAGTGCGTGGCGGCGAGCATCGAACGGGCCGCCGAGCACTGGTTCACCGAAGGGCCCGTCGCCGACGCCGTGCTCGCCTCCAGCGCGGTGCCGGGACTGCTTCCGCCGGTACGGGTGGACGAGGAACACTTCGTGGACGGCGGCCTCGTCAACAGCATCCCGGTCAGCCGCGCGGTGGCGCTCGGGGCACGGGAGATCTACGTGCTCCAGGTCGGCCGCATCGAGTCCCCGCTGAGCCCGCCGAGGCTGCCGTGGCAGGTCGCCATGGTCTCGTTCGAGATCGCCCGGCGCCACCGCTTCGCCCGCGACATGGCCGACCTGCCGCCCGAGGTGACGGTGCACGTGCTCCCGAGCGGCGCCCCGGCCGCCGAGGTCAACGGGACGTTGCAGCAACTGCGGTACAAGACGTTCGGCCAGACCGCCGAACGCATCGAACGCGCCTACGAGGCGTCGGCGCGCTACCTCGCCGGCCTCGGCCAGGACGGCGGCACGCGGTGACCGGGACCCGGGGCGACGGCATCGGCAGAGCCGTGGCCGCCGCGGTCCTCACCGGCATACGAAGGATCGTGACCGTCGCGGTGGAGCTGGCACTGATCCCGGTGGCGGCCGCCCTGCTGGTCGTGGTCACCGTGCTCACCGCACCGTTCTCCGCGCTGCGCGGCGGACGGTGGCGGCTGGTCAGGGTCTTCGCCTTCGCGGCGCTGTACCTCGTCGTGGACTTCGGCGGCTTCGTGAGGGCCGGACTGATCTGGCTGAGGTATCCGCCGCTCGCCCCCGAGGCCGTCGCCCGGCGCACGAACGCCACCTACGCCTTGCTGGACGGTTTGCTGCGGTTGCTGGTGGGCGTCTCCGAGCGGTTGTTCGGGCTGTCGTTGCGGGTGACACCTCCGGTGCGGGCCGTACCGGACGGCACCGCGCCCCTGATCGTCCTGGCCCGCCACGCCGGGCCCGGCGACTCGTTCCTCCTCGTCCATGTGCTGCTGTCGCGGGCCGAGACGCTGCCGCGGATCGTCCTGAAGCGGGTGCTGCGGCTGGACCCGTGCCTCGACGTGATCATGGGCAGGCTGCCCCACTGCTTCGTGCCCGCCCGCCGGGGAAGGACGACGGAGGACGCGATGGCCGACCTCGCCCGTGACATGCGCCCGGGCGACGCGCTCGTGATCTTCCCCGAAGGGGCCAACTACACCGAACGGCGGCACCGCCGGGCCATAGCGTCGCTGCGTCGCAGGAACGAAGCCCGTGCCGCCGCCCGGGCGGAGCGCCTTCACCACGTGCTGCCGCCGCACGCCACCGGCACGCTGGCGGCACTGGCGGCGGCGCCCGGGGCGGACGTGGTGTTCGTCGCCCACACGGGTCTCGACGCGATCGACTCGGTAAGCACGGCGTGGTCGGGCGTACCGCTGCGCGAACAGGTGCGGGCGCGGTGGTGGCGCGTTCCGGCGGCCGAGGTGCCACGGGACGACGAGGCGCGCAAGGAATGGCTCACGGCACAGTGGTCCCGCGTCGACAGGTGGATCGAGGGGCATTGAGCGAGGAGGCGCCGGGCACTCTCCCCGGCAACGCGCTGCGGCTGGGGGTCGACGACCCCCAGCCGCAGCAGTGCGTCACGGTCAGCGCTTGAGGGCGTCCTTGACGTGTTCGGCCGCCTGCTTCAGATCACCCCTGGCCTGTTCCGCCTTGCCCTCGACCTCCAACTCCTCGTCTCCGACCGCCTTGCCCGCGACCTCCTTGGCCTTGCCCTTCGCCTTGTCGACGCTGTTCTTCGTCTTGTCCCGACCGCTCAACGCAACCGTCTCCTCGTCAGACGCCAGGCCACCGGTCCGCGGGTCCGTCCAGGTTCGTGCCCGAACCCGTCATCCGCCCGCGGACGTTCACACAGGACGCGTACCCGGCGGAACCGCTGCCACGCGCGGCGTCACCGACCGATGCCGCCCGTCAGCGGGCCAACGACACCGCGAACGGCCGCAGGCCGTGTTGGCGTACGACGTGGGGGACCAGGAGGATCAGCGCCTCCGTGGCCCCGGCCGTGGTGACGTCGCCGAGGTCCTCGATCCACTCCTCGCGCCAGCCGAGGTCGCCGAGGAGCGACGCCACCGTCCTCTTGGCCTCCGTGTCGTCGCCGGACAGGAACGCGGTGGGCGGCGTGGTGAGCGCGCCGGGGTCGGTCACGACGGTGAAGAGCATGGTGTTGAGGGTCTTGACCACGTGGGTGCCGGGCAGCGCCCGCTGAAGGTGTTCCGCGAGGCTGGCGTCGGTGTGGAGCGGCCGCATCGTCGGTGCACCGGTCGTGGCGTTGGCGATGTCGACCAGGACCTTGCCTCTCAACTCTGCGCTCAATTCAGCCAGTTGGTCCAGCGCGACGTGGCCGGGGAGCGCGCTGATGACGATGTCGGACGTCCGGGCGGCGTCGCGCGGGCCGGTGTAGGTCGCCCCCGGAACGGCGTCGCGAGCGCCCGCCGCCGATTCCGGGGTGCGGGAGCCGATGACGACGGTGTGGCCGGCGGCGACGAGGGCGCGGCCGAGATCGCTGCCGACGCGCCCGGTGCCGAGGATGCCGATGGCTGCCATGGTGGGTCTCCTTCTGCGCGGTGACGGAACGGTTCGCTGGGGCGTGGGATTCAGGCGATCGACGCGAGCACGGCGGACGCCCGCGCGTGGAGTCCGGGCGCGCAGGCGACGAAGTCCGCGCGGCCGGGCGTCCAGGGCTCGCCGCCGTCCGCCCCGACCACGCCCTGGCCACCGGGCGCGTGACCCCGGAGCGCTACGCGGCGGCGCACCATGTCACCACCTCCCGGCGCGGACGCCTCAGCGACCCGGTCGACGCCGTCCTCGCGGCCCTGCCCCTCCCGTTCGGCCCGCGTGCCACCCACCTGTACCTCACTGGCACCACCGCTTCGACAACGACCGGGCCCACACGTGGCTGCGCGACCAGGCGTGCACAGAGGCCGCCAAGCTCTTCGCCGCGACGTAAGCCGGCAGGGGCAAGCGCCACACCTGTCACCGCGGGCAAGATCGTAAATCACTTGCCACCCCACGAATCGTGCCTCTACCGTGCCCGGGCCGCCCAAGCCGTGTCCCATGGCGAACCGTCACGCACCCTGAGGAACGACCGTGCCCGTACCGTTCGACGCCGAACTGCTCGCCGCCCACCGCGCCGCCGTCCAGGCAGACCCGGCGCCGATGAGCCTCGAACGGCTGGCGGAAGTCCGTGCCGAGGATGCCGCCGAGGTGCCGCACCTCGACGCACTCGGGCGTGGTGGCCGGTTCGCCGTCACCGAGCAGGCGGTGCCCGGCCCCGGCGGCGCCCCCGGTGCCACCCTGCTGATCTGCGTTCCCGTCGACGTGCCCGGACCACGGCCGACGCTGTACTACACGCACGGCGGTGGCATGTTCAGCGGCGACCACCGCGTCGGCCTCGACCCGCTGCTCGACATGGCGGAACGGTTCGGGGCCGCGCTGGTCTCGGTCGGCTACCGGCTCGCCCCCGAACACCCGCACCCCGCACCGATCGACGACGTCCACGCCGGTCTGCTGTGGATCACCGATCACGCGGCCGACCTCGGCCTCGACCCCGAACGGATCGTCGTCGCCGGTACGAGCGCCGGCGGCGGCCTCACCGCCGCGCTCGCGCTGACCGTACGCGACCAGGGCGGCCCCCGACTCCTCGGCCAGCTGCTCATGTGCCCGATGCTCGACGACCGCAACGACAGCGCGTCGTCGTGGCAGATGGACGGCCACGACATCTGGGACCGCGGCTGGAACGGCTTCGGCTGGAACGCCCTGCTCGGTGCCGCCCGAGGAGGCCCGGACGTGCCGCCCTACGCTGCGCCCGCCCGCGCCACCGACCTGTCCGGCCTGCCGCCCGCCTTCATCGACGTGGGTTCCGCCGAGTCCCTGCGCGACGAGGCCGTCGACTACGCCAACCGCGTCTGGCAGGCCGACGGCGAAGCCGAACTGCACGTCTGGTCAGGCGGATTCCACTGCTTCGACGTCATCGCCGCCGACGCCCGGATCAGCCGCGCCGCCCGCGAGGCCCGCGACTCCTGGCTCAACCGCCTGCTCACCACCGGCCGACCCGCCTGAGCGGAGGTGGCGGCACGAACCCTCAGTGCCGCCACCGGAAGGCGGGCCGATCCCGGTCGCGCGCCCGTCCCTTGAGGGGTGTCCCTTCAAGCCTTGAGGGGTGTCCCTTCAGGGGCACCCCTGTGGGGGCCGAGAGGCCGTTCGATTCCCGTTCGCGTCCGCCCGTTCCCTCGCCCTGCGGCTGGGCATGATGAGGGTGTGGAAGACCTGTATCGCGACGGATGGATCACGTGCACCGAGAGCGGCGTCGTGATCCGCTGGTACTACCTGTGGGGGAGCCGGACGATTCCCTACGCGACGATCCGCTCCGCCCGGCGCGTCCGGCTGACGCCGCTTCACGGCAGGGCGCGCGTCTGGGGCACGGCCAATCCCCGGTACTGGGCGAGCCTCGATCCCGGCAGGCCGCGCAAGGACACCGCGCTCATCCTGGACGTGGGCAAAGCCGTGCACCCGTTCATCACGCCGCAGGAAGTGCCGGAGGTCGAGCGGATCATCAGGGAACGGGCCGGACTGCCGGAGGCCACGGGGCCGGAGGTCGGACCCATCATCTGAGGCCGGGCGCGCCTCTCGAAGGACGAGCGGGCAGCCGCACCGAGGAGAGGGGGCAGGCCCTTGGGCCTTGCCCCTTCGATCCAGCAGTGACCGTGTGTCTACGGGTGCACCGTGGTATCTACGGGTGCACCGTGCCCTCACCCTTCTCCCGCGCCGCCTTCAGCGCGTCACCCTTGACCTCCTCGGCGCCCCGCTCCTGCGGCGTGGACTCGTCCTCGTCCGCCGTGCCCGCGGCCTCCTCAGCGGCGCGCACGGCCCGTTCGGAACCCGCCCGGGCCTTCCGTTCGGCACTCATCGCGCTCTCCCTTCCCTGCGGTCCGTGACGCGGGAACGCCTTGCCCCGTGCCTCGCCGCCAAACTCCCGGGGTGGGGCCGACCAGGGTGCGTCGAAGTTCACTCGTCCGTGCGATGCACACGGATTCGAACACGTGCTCTAATCAGGACATGGCCCCGTACACCTTTCCCGACGACCTCCTCCAAGCGCAGCGCGACTGGTACGCCGCCTACCGGGAGCTGGCCGGAGACCAGTCCTCCTCGCAGACCACGGTGCTGAGGCGGCGGCTCCAGCGCCTGTCGGTGCGGATCACCACGCACCCCTACTGGGCGAGCGCTCCCGGAAGCGTTCCGGCCGCGCGGGTGGCGCTCAAGGAGGCGGCGTGGAGTGAGGAGGTCGACTGCTGACGTCCACCGCTCGCCCCCCCGGGGATGACGTCCACCGGTTGCCCGCGGAAGCGGCCCGGACCGGCCGTCGCCCTCAGTCTGCGTACTCGTCGAGGTGTCCGGTTCCCGCCCATTCGGTGAGCGACAGGTGGTGGCCGTCGCCGTGCCAGCGGGTGACGGAGGCGTTGGGGACGGGCGGCAGGTCGTCCGGGACGGGCGCGCCGATCCCGGCCGTCACGTGCTGTACCGCGACGGCGATCGCGTCGTGCGCGACGAGCAGGATCCTCCGGCCCACCGCTGCCCGGTCCAGGTGGTGGAGGAGGTCGCGCACGCGCAGGACCACGTCGGCCAGCGACTCGCCGCCCGGGGGCCGGTAGAACCACTCGCCGAGCCGGGCGCGGCGTGCGGCCTCCTCGGGGGCGCGGGCGGCGATGGCGGCCGGCGGGTGCAGTTCGAACACGCCCATCTCGCGGTCGCGCAGACGCTGGTCGACCACGGCGTGCGGGAGGTCGCCGCCGCCGGTGCCGCTCGCGGCGGCCATCCGTTCCCAGGTCCGGCGAGCGCGTGCGTAGGGCGAGCAGACGACGAGTTGCGGCCGTTCGCCGGGATCCAGGCCGCCGAGCCAGCGGCCGAGCGCGTCCGCCTGCGTCAGGCCGAGGCCGGACAGCGGCACGTCCGCGTCGCGCCCTTCGAGCGGGGTCTGTTCCGTGCGAGTGCGTGCGGCGTCGGCGAAGGCGGCGTTCGCGGTGCTCTGGCCGTGGCGGACGACCGTCAGCCGGGTCAGGGTGAACGGAGCGGTCAACCCCGAAGCGGGGGTCGGCGGTCCGGCGGCGGGTTCCTGCATGGGCTGATCATCGCGGATGCACGGGCGGTTGCCCGGCAAGGTCCGGGGGCGGACGCCATGGACGAGCCCCGGCCCCCGCGTCGCCGCGCGCCCTCCCTCGGCAGGGCCGTTCCGGCCCATCACCTGCGCGGAACACGCCGACGTTCATAGTTGTCGTTTGACAACAGTAGCCGTCAGGCAAGAAAGTGGCTACGTGTGAACAAGTAGAGGAAGGGTTGGGGATGTTCCTGTCAGTGGGGTCGGCCCGTCGCGTCGCTCCACGTACGGAGCCGGACGTGCCGAGCGTGGGGCGTGCCGGTCAGGCGGAACGCGAGTCGGAGGACTGGTCTTCGTGGATGCGTGCCGCCGCGGTCCAGCAGAACGCCTCCAGTCCTTCCAGCAGTACGGAGCGCTTGTGGGCCGGCATCCGTGCGAAGAGCGCGGTGAGTTCCCGCTCGCGGCGGGCCCGCACCTCGGCGAGGAAGGCGCGGCCCGGCTTCGTGAGGTACAGGTGCACCTCGCGGCGGCTGTTGGGGCTGGGGGCGCGCTCCAGGAACCCGACGGCCTGGAGCCGGTCGCACAGCCTGCTGGCCGACGGAGGGGTGGAACCGAGGGTGTCGGCGAGGGTGCGCAGGTTGATGCCCTCGTTGTGCTCGAGGACGAAGAGCACGGGCAGCTGGGACGGCGACACCGGAGCGGTCGGGGTCTGTCCCCACACGGCCTCGAGCAGTTCGGCCGCCCGGGCCGTCAGGCGTGCCACCTCGTCGGGCTCGTGAGGCGGGGGCGAGGAGGTCACCGTCCCACTCTCGCAGGCTTCTCGGGTGATGTCAGCACGCGGTGTGGTGTCCGCGGTGCGGCACCCGGTTCGGACATGACCCGTTCGGTGGGCGAAGCATCGTCCCGCAAGCGTGATGCCTTCCTGGCAGAAGAAATGGCGTACCAAGTTCGTGAACAGATTCGTGCCCGCTGAGCGGGCCCTTCGGACCGCGGCTCCCGACCAGTTGCTCCAGGCGATCCGCGTCGTGCTGGCCCGGCAGTACGCGGCGAGCTCCGTGGAACTGTTCATGGCGGACTACGGGATGACCGTACTCCAACCGGTGCCGGTGCCGCCGTACGCGGCGGAGCCGCTGCCGATACACGGCACCCCGGCAGGCCGGGCCTTCGGGGCGCAGGAGCCGTTCGCCGAACCGGCCGACGGCGACGTGGAACGCCTCCACCTGCCGGTCACGGTGCGCGGTGACCGCCTCGGCGTGCTCACCGTGACGCTGCCCGCCGACCACGCGCGGCAGTCACTGGCCGAACTCGCCGAGATCGCCCAGATCCTCGCCCACGAGCTGGTCGTCGCCGGACGGCACACGGACGTCTACCTCCAGGCCCGGCGTCTGCACCGGCTCACCCTCGCGGCCGAGATGCAGTGGCAGCTGCTGCCGGGGCACTCGTGTGCGCAGCCGGAGTACGAGATCGGTGCCCAGCTGGAACCGGCGTACGCGATCTTCGGCGACAGCTTCGACTGGTCGTCCACGGCCGACCGCCTGCTGCTCTACGTCACCAACGGCATGGGGGAGGGCACCGAGGCGTCGCTGCTGACCAACCTGGCCGTCAACGCGCTGCGCAACGCGCGCCGCGCCGGCATCCCCCTCGCCGACCAGGCAGCCCTGGCCGACCAGGCGGTCTACGCGCACTACCAGGGCGCCGCCTATCTGTCCGTCCTCATGCTGGAGTTCGACCTGGCCACCGGACGGGTGCAGGCGGTCGACGCGGGCTCGCCGCGCATGCTGCGGCTGCGACGCGGCGGCGCGGTGGAACCGGTTTCCTTCGAAGCGCAGTTGCCGCTGGGCATGTTCGAGGAGACCGACTACGTCGCCCAGGAGTTCCAGGTGCACCCGGGGGACCGGCTGGTCGTCGTGAGCGACGGCGTCCACGAGGCGGCCTCCCCCGGCGGCGAACGCTACGGGGACCGGGCGCTCGCCCGGGCGATCACCGCGACCCGGCTGCTGCCCGCCGCCCAGGTGCCGCACGCGGTGCTGCGCCAACTCACCGGCCACCGCAGCAAGGTCGCTCCCGACGACGACGCGCTGGTGGTGTGCCTCGACTGGAACGGGCGCACTTCGTCAGGAAGTTGATGTCCTGTCAATTGTCAGCCCTCTTCGGCGCATTGTCGACGTGGCACCCCCACGCCGCGCCGCGTGTCGTCGCGGGATGGCGGCGCAGGGCGGTCTCGATGAGCGCGGGCGGAACGTAGGCCATGTCGAGTGCCCCCACGTCGGTGCCGGGGCGACGCCTGACCGTGACCGCGGGGGACGCCTGATCCGCGTTCCTCCGCACAGGTCGACCACGGCTTCCGGTGCGGCGCTCAACCGCTGGTGGCGAAGTCCTGGAGGCCGACCACCCGCAGCAGCCGCAGCCGCTCGTGACTCTCGCTCCCCGGGCGGGCGGTGAGCACCACCAGCCGTTGGGCGTGGTCGTCGCTGAGCAGCACTTCGCAGTCCAACTCCAGCAGCCCGACGACCGGATGGACGAACCGCTTGGTCGCGCGTCGCCGTACGGCCACCTCGTGCTCGTCCCACACCGCGACGAACTCCGGGCTTCGCTCGCGCAGTCGGCGCACCAGCGCGGTCACCCTCGGGTCGTCGGGCCGGGCCGCCGCGACCGCCCGCAGGTTGGCGACGTGCGCGCGGACGTGGTCGGCGCGGTCCTCGGGCGGCACGGCGTCGAGCGCTGCGGGATCGGTGAACAGGCGTACGAGCAGGTTGCGTTGGTGCGGCGGGCGGGACGCCGCGTCACCGGACAGCGCGACCGACATGGCGTTCTGCGCGAGGACGTCACCGGTGTCGCTGACCACCATGGCGGGCGTGTCGTCCAGCCGGTCGAGGATCAGCAGGAGCCCGGGTCGCACGTGATCCGTCGTCCGCCGGTCGCGGGGCGGTTCCTGTCCGGCCAGGTGGAACAGGTGGTCGCGTTCGTCGTCGGTGAGCCGCAGCCCGCGGGCCAGCGAGCCGAGGATCTGCCGGGACGGATACGGGCCGCGGGCCTGCTCCAGGCGGGTGTAGTAGTCCGCCGACATGTCCGCGAGCCGGGCCACCTCCTCGCGACGCAGTCCGGGCGTGCGCCGCCGGGGACCGCTGCTCAGGCCCACGTCCGCCGGGGCGAGGCGTTCGCGGCTGCGCCGCAGGAAGTCGGCGAGTCCGGCACGGTCGAGATCCACACCTCCAGCATGCGCCCGGGCGCGGACCGTATCCAGGGTCTGCCGATCCCTGGATCGCCCGGTCTCTCCCGCCGTGGCGGAGGCGGCCGCACGGTGGTGGTGAACGGGACCGGGACGATAAAGGAGCGACCGATGGTGATCCTGGTGACGGGTGCGACGGGACAGGTGGGCAGCCGGTTCGTGCCCCGGCTGCTGGACCGCGTGCCGGACGGCACGACCGTACGGGTGCTGGTGCGGGACGAGCGGCGGGCGGAACCGTTCGCCGCGCGGGGCGCCCAGGTCGCGGTGGGCGAGATGCGGGACCCCGCCGTGGTGCGCGCGGCGCTGAAGGGCGTGGACGCCGTGGTCAACATCGCGGCCGCCTTCCGCGGCGTGCCGGAGGAGGAGGCGTGGGAGGTGAACGCGCACGCCGCGCTCGCACTCGGCGAGGCCGCGGCCGAGGCGGGGGTGGGCCGGTTCGTCCAGGTCAGCACCAACCTCGTCTACGGTCTCGGCCGCGGCCGACCGCACGAGGAGGACGACGCCTCGCAGCCGGGCGGGCCGCTGTGGGGCGCCTACCCCGCGTCCAAGGCGGAGGCCGAACGGACCCTGCTCGCGCTGCACCGCGAGCGCGGACTCGACGTGCGCGTCGGGCGACTGGCGTTCGTCTACGGGGACGGCGACCCGCACCTGTCGCAGTCCACCCGCCTCGCCCAGCGGTGGCCGGGCTGCCGACGGCTCCAGATGGTGCACCACGCCGACGTGGCCCAGGGGTTGCTGCGGCTGCTGTTCACCGAGGGCATCGCGGGCCGGGCGTACAACATCGCCGACGAGGCGCCGTGCACCCTGGTCGAGTTGCACCAGCTCAACCACACGCCGGTACCGGACGGCCTCGGCACGCAGCTCGACGACGACCCGTGGTCCGGCATCGTCTCGGTCGAACGAGCGCGCCGCGAGCTGGGGTTCAGGCCGGTGTACCCGACGGTGTGGACGGCGCGCGAGGCGGGAGCGCTGTGAAAGCGGGGCCTGAGCCGAGCACACGGTACGCCGGAAAACCGGCCCCCGGGGTCTAGCGTGCGGTGTCGGCGAGCACCGCGGCCACTGACCGTTCGAGGTCCGCGGTGTGCGGCGGTGCGTGTTCCTTGCCGGCCAGCAGCAGGTGGGCCGCGCCGATCAGGGTCGGCGCGAGCGCGTCGGTGTCGGCGTCGGCCGCGAGCCGGCCCAGGTCCCGTTCGGCGACGAGGTAGGAGCGCACCATCCCGGTCGCCTCCGTCAGCACCGGGAGGCCGCCTCCGGTCGCCTCGCGGAGCCTGGTGCGCACCGCGTCGCGGGAGATCACCAGGCCGACCATGCCCAGCGTCACGGGCTCGAACAGGTCAGCCAAGGCGTGAGTGAGGTTGCCGACGACGCTGCCGGTGCCGGCGGACTCGCGCAGGACGGCGGCCCGGGCCTCGATCCCGGTGACGCGCGCCGCCACGAACTCGGTGAGGAAGCCGTCGAAGTCCGGGAAGTGCCGGTGCAGCAGGCCCTTGGACACTCCGGCCTCGGTGGTGACCGCCCGGCTGGTCAGCCCGTTCGCCCCGTCCCGCAGCAGGACCCGCTCCGCGGCGGCGAAGAGCTGCTCACGCGCGTCGCGCATGGCGATCCCGGTCGGCACCGCCCACCTCCCCCTCTGACCCCTCTGGCAAGGAACACGCGCACCCGTTGTAGAGTGGGCGACCGCCCATTTAGAGTGGGCGTATGCCCACTCTACCGTCGGCGCACGACGGGCGCCTCACCGGAACCGCACCCCACGCACTGCGTGCCGTGGCCGAGTCGTACGGCGCGGACACCGAACGGTACGACCGCACCCGGCCTCGCTACCCCGACGCCGTCGTACAGCGCGTCGTCGCCACCAGTCCGGGCCGCGACGTCCTCGACGTCGGGGCGGGCACCGGCATCGCCGGGCTGGCGTTCCAGGCCGCCGGATGCGCCGTGCTCGGGATCGAACCCGACGCGCGCATGGCCGAGTTCGCCCGCCGCAAGGGACTCGACGTCGAGGTCGCCAAGTTCGAGGACTGGGACCCGGCCGGTCGCACCTACGACGCGCTGATCTCCGGGACGGCCTGGCACTGGATCGACCCGGTGGCCGGAGCGGCCCGGGCGGCCGGGGTGCTGCGGCCGGGCGGTCGCCTGGCGGTGTTCTGGAACGCGTTCCGGCCCGCCCCCGAAGTCGCCGAGGCCTTCGCCGCCGTCTACGCCCGCGTACTGCCCGAATCGCCCCTCTACCGGCGCGGCATGGCGGGCCCCGGCGCCTACGCGAGTCTGATCACCCGGGCGTCCGACGGGCTCGGCCGGTCCGGCGCGTTCGGCGAGCCCGAGCAGTGGGAAGTCGCGTGGGACCGCGACTACACCCGCGAGGAGTGGCTCGACCAACTGCCCACGTTCGGCGGCCACGGCACGCTGCCGCCCGAGGACCTGGACGCGCTCCTCACCGGCATCGGCGAAGCCGTCGACGCGATGGGCGGACGCTTCACCATGCGCTATGCGACGGTGGTCCTGACGAGCACGCGCGCTTCCTGAACAGCGTCGGGCGGGCATGAAGGCGGTGACGGGAACGGCACGGGCGCGAGCCTCGATCGCTACGCCGCCGGTCCGGAATCGCCGACTTCGATGTACTCGAAGACCGATCCGTCGGGGTGGCGGGCGATCAGCCGGGCGCCGTTGGGGGCCGGGGCCGGACCGTCGAGAACCTGTCCGCCCGCGCCCTCGACGGCACTGACCACAGGTCCGAGTTCCCGCACCAGGACGGTCGCCACCCGGTCGCGGTACGCCTCGGTCGCGCCGCTGAGCAACAGGAACGGCCCGACGCGGGCCAGTTCGACGTCGCGAAAGGCGAAGCGGGTGACCTCCGTGTCCTGGGCCAGTTGCCGGTACAGGGGGATCGCCGCTTCGAGGTCCTCGACGAAGACGCGGGCGACGACACCGGTGATGTTGGGGAACGACATGTCCGTCCAACGACGGGGCCCCGCCGGTGTATGCCCGCCCGCGGCCCCACCCTCGCGGGGGAGAACCCGGCCCGGCGCTCAAGCCTCCGGGACCGGCTGCGGGACCGGCTGCGGGGCGGGCGGGCCCACGTACCGGGCCGCCGGTCGGATGATCTTGCTGTCCTCCGCCTGCTCGAGGATGTTCGCGCTCCACCCGACCGCGCGGGCCGCGGCGAACGTCGGCGTGAACATCTCCCGCGGCAGCCCGCTCAGCTCCATGACCACCCCCGCGTAGAACTCCACGTTGGTGTGCAGCTCCCTGCCGGGCTTGAGCTCGGCGAGTATGGCCTCCACGCGTTCCTCCACCGTGACGGCGAAGTCCACGAGCGGGCCGCCCATCTCCTGGGCGATGGCCTTGAGCATGCGTGAACGCGGGTCCTCGGTGCGGTAGACGGGGTGGCCGAATCCCATGATGCGGTCGCCCGCCAGTACGTGTTCGCGGATCCAGGGGTCGATGCGGTCCACCGTGCCGATGGCGTCGAGCGTGTCCAGGGCCCGGCTCGGCGCCCCGCCGTGCAACGGCCCCGAGAGGGCGCCGATCGCCCCCGCCAGGCAGCCGGCCAGGTCGGCGCCGGTGGACGCGATGACCCGAGCGGTGAACGTCGACGCGTTGAAACCGTGGTCCACGGTGGAGACCAGATACCGCTCGACGGCCCGTGCGCGAACGGCATCCGGTTCCGAACCCGTCACCATATAGAGGTAGTTGGCGGCGTACGGCAGGTCGGGCCGGGGCTCGACGGGCTCCAGACCGCGCCCGAGCCGGTGGAGCGCCGCGAGGAGTGTGGGCACGAGCGCGCAGGCGGTGACCGCGTCGTCCAGCCGCTGCCCGCGGTCGATGTCGTACAGCGGTTGGAACCCCGACGCGGCTCCGGCGAGCGAGAGCGCGGTGCGCAGTCCGGCGAGCGGACCGCCGGACGCTCCGGCGCGGGCTATGGCGGGAAGCACGTCACGGACGGCGGGCGGCAGGGACCGGGCCTCCGTCGTACGGGCGGTGAACGCGGCGCGCTGGGCGGCGTCCGGAAGCGTGCCGTGGAGCATCAGGTGCCAGACGTCCTCGAAGCCGCGGGTCTCCGCGAGGTCGACGGCCGAGTACTGGCGGTAGTGGTAGAAGCCCTCGGTGCCGCGGACGTCGCCCAGGGCGGTTTCGGCGACGACGACGCCTTTGAGGCCGCGGGGGACGTCGTGGGCGTGGATGGCGGGCGAGGCGGGCGAGGCGGGGGCGGTGGGAGCCGTGGAAGCCGTGGCGGTGGAAGCGGTGTCTGCCTGAGCGAGGGGGGTGGTGGGCATGATGAGAGGTCCTCCTTGAGGGTTGATTCGACTGTCCATTGTTGATGTAGTTCTTGTCAATGTTGATTAACGAGTGCACAGTCAACATTGACTTGAAGGTGGATGCATGGACTGATGCATACCGACACATTGATCAGGTGGGGCATGACATGACTGAGCAGCCGACGACGACGCACGACCGCGAGCCGCACGACCGCGAGCCGGGCCGCCGCCCGCCGCAGCGGCTCAGCACCAAAGAGGCCGCCGAACGCCTCGGCGTGAAGCCGGAGACGCTCTACGCCTACGTCAGCCGTGGCCTCCTGAGCAGCCACCGCCTCCAGGGCCGACGCGGATCCACCTTCGACGCCGAGGAGGTCGACGCCCTCGCCCACCGCGGCAGGAACGTACGCCCGGCGACCGGTGACGAGCCGCCCGCCACCCCCAGCGCCGTCTCCCTGCGCACCGGCATCACGTTGATCACCGACGACCACTACTACTTCCGGGGCGTTCCCGCCGTCGAACTCGCCCTGACCCGCGGCTACGAAGAGGCGGCCCACTGGCTGTGGACCGGGGAGGCGCGTCACGGCGTCCGGTTCACCGCACCCGAGGGTGCCCTCGCCGCGGCGGACCGGGCCGTCGCCGCCCTGCCCGCGTACAGCACGCTCACCGACCGGCTGCGCGTGGCCGCCGTCGCCGCTGCGGCAGCCGACCCGCTGCGGTTCGACCTCTCCCCGAGCACGGTCACGGGTGCGGCGGGCGGTCTGATCGCCACGCTGGTCGACGCGCTGCCGCTGGCCGGGAACAGGACGCGGCGGCCGAGCGGTGCGATCGCCCGCCGCCTGTGGTCCCGGTTGGCACCGCAGGCCGCCGACGACCCGTCGATCTCCGTACTGCAGACGGCACTGGTGCTGCTCATCGACCACGATCTGGCCGCCTCGACGCTGGCGGCGCGCGTCGCCGCGTCCGCGCGGGCCCACCCGTACGCGGTCGTCTCGGCGGCACTCGGCACGGTCGAGGGCCAACTGCACGGCGGCGCGAGTGGGTTGGCGCACCGGATGCTGAGCGAGGTGCTGCAACGCGGGAGCGCGGCGCCGGTGGTCTCGGACCACCTGCGCGCCGGGCGGCCGGTACCCGGGCTGGGCCATCGGCTCTACGCGGGCGAGGACCCGCGGGCGACGGCGCTGTTCGGGCTGCTGGAACGCGTTCCCCGGGCGGAACCGGTCCTGGCCGCCGCTCGCGACGTCGTCGCCGCGAGCGCCCGCGACGTGCCGGCGCACGCCAACGTCGACCTCGCGCTCGCCGTGCTGTCGGTCGCCACGGGGATGCCCGCCGAGGCCGGGGAGACCGTGTTCTCGGTGGCCCGTACGGCGGGCTGGATCGCGCACGCGTTGGAGGAGTACGCGGAGAGCCCCCTGCGGATGCGCCCGCGCGGCCGGTACGACGGCCCCATGCCACCTCAGCCGTTGCCGTAGACGTTCTCAGCCGTTGCCGTAGACCTTCGCGGTGGCCCGCGCGGGAGCGTCCGCGGGGGCCGCGCGCCCCGGCGCACCGACCGGTGGCCGGGCCGTCCGCTGCGCCGGTGGCCAAACTCCTGCCCGGAGATCGTCCTGAATCGGCCGGAACGGGGTACCCGTCCCCTGTCGGACGGCCAGGGCACGTACGCGGCCCGGCCGGCACGTACGAGAAGACGGGAGGTGATCGCCGTGGCGACCACTCAGCCGCGCACTGCCGGAGCCGTGAGGGAGCGGGATTCCCTGAGCCAGGAGCCGGTGGGCGAGCTGGTGCAGAGGGCCTCACAGCAGCTGACGGAGCTGGTGCGGGGCGAGATCAGGTTGGCACAGGCGGAGATGAAGGAGAAGGGCAAGCGGTACGGCAAGGGCGGAGGTCTCTTCGGCGGAGCCGGCCTTACCGGGTTCCTGGCCCTCGAAGCCCTGGTGGCAGCCGCCATCGCGGGCCTCGCGGTAGCGCTGCCGGTGTGGGCGTCCGCGTTGATCGTCACCGGCGTGCTCGCGGTGATCGCCGCGGTGATGGCGCTGACCGGGAAGAAGCAGGTCGGCCGGGCCGCCCCGCCGACCCCGGAGCAGGCGATCGAGAACGTCAAGGCCGACGTGGCCGAGATCAAGGAGAGTGCACACCGATGACTCAGCCGTCCCACGACGCACCGGCCTCCAACGATCCCGAGGACCTGCGCGCACAGGTCGAGCACTCCCGTGAGGAACTCGGGCAGACCGTCGCCGCCCTGGCCGCCAAGGCCGATGTCAAGGCCCGGGCGCAGGAGAAGGCGACCGCGGTGAAGGAACAGGTCGACGCGAAGACCGGGGAGATCAGGGAAGGCGCCACCCGGACCGTGCGCAAGGTGCGCGACAGGCTTCCGGAGCCGGTCAGGGGCAAGGCGTCCCGGGCTGGGCAGGCGGCGCGCGGCAATCGCGGCGCACTCCTGGTGGCGGGCACCGGCCTGGCAGCCGTCGTCTGGCTGGCCTGTCGGCGAAGGAGGGGGTGAGCCGGTGAAGGTCGCGAAGATCGCCTACAAGCCGGTCGGCCTGGTACTGGGCGCGGGCGGCGGGCTGGTCGCGAGCATCGTGTTCAAGCGGGTGTGGAAGATGCTCGGTCACGAGGAGGACGCGCCCGAGGCCACTGACGAGGAGCGCACCTGGCGCGAGATCCTGCTCGCCGCCGCCCTCCAGGGCGCGGTCTTCGCCGTCGTCAAGGCCGCCGTCCACCGCGCCGGCGCGACCGCCACACGCAACCTGACCGGCACCTGGCCGGACTGACCGCGTACGGCGCGTAGGCCTGCACGGCCCGTGCGGCGTGGACGGGAGGTGCGGGGTGAACGGCCCGACGGCCGTTCGCCCCGCACCTTTTCATGTGCGACACCCCTGATGCCATGGCTCCGCGAGACGGGCCGCGCATTCGAGCATCAGGGCGTGGACGAAGGCCTGGGGAAGGTTGCCGCGCATCTGGCGCTGGGCGACGTCGTACTCCTCCGAGAACAGACCCGGCGGTCCGCAGGCGGCGCGGTTGCGCTCGAACCAGCGGTACGCGGACGTCTCGTGGCCCTGCTGGTGCTCGGCCAGGGCGGTGACGAAGCCGCAGAGCAGGAAGGCGCCCTTGGCCGCGCCCAGGTGCCGGTCGTCATGGCGGAAGCGGTAGGCGAAGTGATCGTCCGTCAGCTGCTCGGTGTAGGCGTGCAGGGTGGCGACGGTACGTGGGTCGTCGGCGGGCAGGGCGCCCCGGATCGGGGGCAGGAGGAGGGCCCCGTCCAGACCGGGGTCGTCGGGGTCGGCCGTCAGGCCTTCAGCGCGTGGCCCGCGGCCAGCAGGGCGACGCGCCGCGGGGCGAACTGCGCGGCGCGTGCCGACAGCCGGTTGCCGAGCCCGGCGACGACGCTGGGCGGGGTGCGGCGCCGTTCCAGCGCGCGACGGGTCGCCGTGACGACGGCGGCCGGGGTGGCGGCGCGCCCGACCATCGCGTCCCGCGTGCCGACGACGTCGAAGAACTCGGTCTCGACCGGCCCCGGCGACACCGCCAGCACCCGCAGGCCCGACGCCCGGGTCTCGTACGCCAGCGCCTCGGTCAGGCTCAGCACGAACGCCTTCGTGGCGCCGTACACGGCCATGGCGGGGGTGGGCTGGTAGGCGGCCGTGCTCGCCACCGTCACCAGCGCGCCCCGGCCGTCGGCGACGAGTTGCGGCAGGAAGGCACGCGAGACGTCGGCCACGGCGCAGGTGTTGAGCTGGATCATGCGCGCTATCTGCTCCGGGTCCTGCTCGGCGAACGCGCCGTGGCTGCCGAACCCGGCGTTGTTGATCAGCGTCTGGACCGTCAGGCCCCGGGCCCGCAGCTCCTCTCGCAGTGCCGCGCCCGCCCCGGGACGTGCCAGGTCCGCGGCGACCGGGGTGGCGGTGACGCCGTACGCCTTCTCCAGTGCGGCGGCCAGGGTCCGAAGCCGGTCGAGGCGGCGGGCGACGAGTACGACGTCCGCGCCGCGCTCGGCCCACTGCCGGGCGAACTCCGCGCCCAGACCGGCGCTGGCGCCGGTGATCAGCGCCGAGGTTCCCTGATAGGACATGGTGGGCATGGGCGGTGGCTCCGCTTCCGTGGTCCGGGATGCCTGACACCGCCAATGTAGGCACGTGACATCATTGTAGTCAACCGACAACATCGAGGGAGGGGATCGTGGCCGAGGGCTCCTACCACCACGGCAACCTGAGGGCAGCGCTGCTGGAACGGGCGGAAGAGGTCCTGGCGCAGAGCGGTGTCGTCGGCCTGTCCCTGCGCGGACTGGCCCGCGACCTCGGAGTGAGCCACGCCGCGCCCACCCGCCACTTCCGGGACCGCCAGGCCGTCCTCGACGCCCTGGTGATCAGCGGCTTCACCGACCTCAACGAGCGCATGCGCGCCGTGGCGGACGCCCCGGAGCCGGTGGAAGCGAGGCTGACGGAACTCGGCCGGGCCTACGTGCGGTTCGCCCTCGACAGGTCCGCGCTGCTGGAGCAGATGTTCGCCGCGAAGCACGAGGGGGAGCCGACGGAGGAACTGCGCGGACTCAGCCACGAGAGCCTGGAGACCGCGGCCCGCCTGATCGCCGAGGCGCAGCGCGACGGCGTCGTCGGCCCCGGGGACCCCGTCCGCCTCGCGCAGGTGGCGTTCTCCACCGTGCACGGACTGACCGTGCTCGCGGTGGGCGGCATGCTCGACGACACCCCGGTCGAGGAGGCCGCCGAACTGGCCCTGGAGGTCCTCATGAACGGCCTTCGCGCCCAAAGGCGTTGACCATGCCGGTCCGGCACGTCTCAGGCGAGGTGCCGGACCCGTTCCGTCGACGTGGGCGCGTACGGTGGCCAGTCGTCGATGGAGCCGTTCGTGACGAACCGCGCGACGGCGCCGGCGAAGCGCAAGCCGAGGTCGCGTTCCGCGTCGCCGGGCCTGCCCAGCATCGGGCTGTCCGGGTACGCGTCGAAAGTGGTGAAGAGGAAGGGGAGTTCGGCGCAGTGGGTGGCGCCGAGGCCGTGGTCGTCCTGCGGCGGCCTGCGGTCGAACCGGTAGACGTACGTCACGTCGCCGCCCGACGCTTGATGGTCGGCGATTTCCATCGCGCCGTCGCGGAACATCTCGTCGGTCTCGACCGCGGTGAGGATCCCGGCCGGTGTCGCCCCCGGCAGCCGGGCCGCGCACTCCTCGTACACGGCCGCGGCCCGGCCGCCGATCCTGCCGGTCAGGAGGTCGAGCGCCCCCGCGGTCGTGAGGCCCTGAATCCGTGGGTCGGCCCCGAAGAAGGCCGTGGCCTCGTCGCGGGTCGTGCCGATCAGCAGGTCTTTACCCACCAGGGCGCCGTCCGCGACCGCGCGCCGCAACGAGCGGGGCACACCGGGACCGCCCAGCACCGGATGCATCGGCGGTGCGATGTCCCCGGGGCGCGCGACCCGCGTCGAGAGGCGACCGTAGGCGGACAGCAACTGCTCAACGGGCAGCGCGCGCAACGCCGTTGCCGCCTCCGCGTCGGACACGCCCAGCAAACTCAGATAGGCGTCGGCCCTCTCGGCGGCCTCGCCCGGGTCCTGGGGTTCGAGCCCCCATGGTCCGCTCTGCAACAGCACCCGGTGGACGAGTCCCGTCGTGCGCGGATCCACCGCCAGGGACAGGGCCGAGTACGCTCCGGCCGACTGCCCGCCGACCGTCACGCTCCCCGGGTCGCCCCCGAACGAGGCGATGGTCTCCCGCACCCAGCGCAGCGCGGCCGCCTGGTCCTGGGACCCCAGGTTCTCGGCGCCGAGTTGCGGCAGGTGCAGGTAACCCAGCGGTCCCAGGCGGTAGTTGGCGGTCACCACGACCATGTCGCCCAACGCGGCGAGGCGGCCCCCGTCGTACCAGTCCCAGCCCCCGGAACCACTGGTGAAACCGCCGCCGTGGAACCAGACCAGCACCGGGCGGGGCACGCCGTCCTCCAGCGCGGCCCGCGGAGTCCACACGTTGACGGTCAGGCAGCCGTCCTCGTCCCAGTCCGGCACACGGGGCCCCATCACCCGCTCCAGGCGCGAGGCGGCCTGCGGCACGGCCGGTCCGGAACGCACCGCCTCGCGCACACCGGACCACACCGGGTGCGGCCGCGGTGGCGCGAAACGCAGGTCGCCGACGGGTGACGCGGCGTAGGGCACGCCACGGAAGGCGATCACCGGGCCTTCGGCGGCCCCTCGGACCCTGCCTCGGCCCGTGTCCACGACTTCGTCCGCGCGACCCGTCATCGCATCCACCTCTCTTGTCCCGTTGAAAAATACGCCGGTACCGTGACGCGACGGACAGCGGCATCACCCGCCGACCCGCCGTCCGGGGGCACGTTCCCACGACCCGCCCACCTGTGGGGCTGCCGCCGAGGGGATCACCCGTGCGAGGCTGGGTCCGCCGCGACCACGGAGGATGGGCCGACGCATGGGTGAAGAGCGCGTGATCCACGGGTGCATGGGCCTCGGGGGCAGCTGGGACGACACGCCTTACGGCGCTGCGGACATCGCGGAGGCCGAGGCCGCCGTCGAAGCGGCGCTCGACAGCGGCATCACGGCCTTCGACCACGCCGACATCTACCGCAACGGCAAGGCGGAAGCGGTGTTCGGCGAAGTGCTCGCCCGGACGCCCGGACTGCGGCAACGCGTCGTCCTCCAGACCAAGTGCGGGATCCGGCTTCCCGACGGCGAACGGCCTGGCCTGTACGACCTGCGCGGCGACACCATCCTGCGGCGGGTGGCGGCAAGTCTCGACCGCCTGCGGACGGACTACGTGGACCTGCTGCTCCTGCACCGGCCCGACCCGCTGGCCGACCCCGAGGACGTCGCCCGCGCACTGACCTCGCTGCACCGCCAGAAGCTCGTGCGCGCATTCGGCGTCTCCAACATGAGTGGCCATCAGATCGCTTCGCTCCAGGCCTACTTGGACTTCCCGCTGGTCGTCGACCAACTGGAGATGAGCCTCCACCGGAGGGACTGGGTCGAGGCGGGCGTGCTCGTGAACACACCGCAAGCGGCGTCCGTGGGATTCCCCGCGGGGACGCTGGAACACTGCCGGGCCAACGGGATCCGTCTCCAGGCCTGGGGCGCCCTCGCCCAGGGCCGGTTCACCGGCCGGGAAGAGACCCCCACCGAGCGGGCCACGGCCCGGCTCGTCACGGCGCTGGCCGGGTCGAAGGGCACCACGCCGGAGACGATCCTGCTGTGGTGGCTCCAGAGGCACCCGGCGCGCATCGTCCCCGTCGTCGGCAGCGCCCGCCCCGAGCGCATCCGGGCCTGCGCCGACGCCGCGCGCCGGGAACCCGGGCTGAGCCACGAGGAGTGGTACGAGCTCTGGGTCACCGCACGCGGCGCCGCACTGCCCTAGTCCCCGGAAGCGCTCGCGCGCGCCCTGCGCCGGGCCAGCGCGTCGAGCAGGTTGCCCACGAGCCGTTCGGCGTCGGCGTCGGAACTGAGCGGCCGGCCCAGCAGCGCGTGCACGTAGACGGGGGCGAGGATCATCTCCAGCACGTCCTGGACGTCGAGTTCGGGCGTGCCGCCGGCGGTCAGCATCGCTTCGATCTGCCGGACGCGCGGCTCGGCGTACGGGCGCAGCCCGTCGAGGCCGCCCTCGTGGGAACGCGCCGCGCCGACGAGGGCCCGGGCGAAGACGAGGTTGACGCCTTCGCCGAGGTCCGCCATGAGACGGCGCGTGTACGCCAGCATGTCGGCCCGCAGGTCCCCGGTGACGGGCGGAGGCGAGCGGCGGCTCAGCTCCTCGAAGAGGGTGTCGAGGACGAGCCCCTCGGGATCGCGCCAGCGCCGGTAGATCGTCGCGGGGTGCACTCCGGACCGTTCGGCGACCTCGGCCACGGTGACCGTGCCGTCCGGGGAGGCGTCGAGCAGTGAGCGCACCGCCGCGTGGACCGCCTCGCGCGTCCTGGCGGAGCGCCCGCCCGGCCGGGTCGTCCCTGCTGCTTGCGTCATGCCCCCATGGTAGCCCTGTTATTGCGACACCCTCGCGTTAGTGTTGGCTGGAAATCGCCTAATGCGAATGACTCGCGTTAGGCGCGGGGCTGGTGTACGTTCTAAAGCGAGACATTCGCATTAGAAGAGGAGAGACGATGCCCCGGGTACTCGTGGTGGGTGGTGGGATCGCCGGCGACGCGGTCGCGCTCATGCTCGGACGCGCCGGATGGGAGGTCACCGTCGCGGAGATCGCGCCGCAGCTCCGTGGCGGAGGGCAGGCCGTGGACCTGCGCGGCGACTGCCGCGAGGTGCTCGCGAAGCTCGGCCTGCTCGACGAGGTCCTGTCCGTGCTTCTCTTCCAGCGTGGCGCGGCCTGGGTGGACCGCGACGGGCACCGGCTCGCGACGATGCCGGTGGAGGCGTTCAACGGCAACGGGTACGTCTCGAAGGAGGAGTTGCTGCGCTCCGACCTCGCCCGCGTCCTGCACGACGCGACGAACGCCCACGTCACGTACCTCTTCGGCGAGACCGTGGAGGAACTGGAGGACGCTCCGCACGGCGTGTCCGTGACGTTCCGCAACGCACCGCCCGCGGAGTTCGACCTCGTCATCGGCGCGGACGGCGCGCACTCGCGGGTCCGGCGGCTGCGCTTCGGCCCGGAGGAGACCTTCCGGCGTCCCCTCGGGCTCGCCCACGCCTGGTTCACCCTGGAGGAGACGCCGAAGACCCCCGGGATCGACGGCTGGTTCCTCACCCACAACGCTCCCGGATCCCGTGCCGCGTCGGTACGCCCGGGTCACCGCGGCGAGCAGGAAGTGGGACTCACCTTCCCCGCCACGACCCTGCCGCCGCGGCAGGACCGCGAAGCCCAGTTCGCCCTGCTGGACCGGGTGTTCGCGGACCTGGGATGGCGTACGCCGGAGTTCCTCGACGCCGCACGCCGCGCCCCCGACTTCGCCCTCGACACCCTCGACCAGATCCACGTCCCGAAGTGGCACGACGGCCGGGTCGTCCTGCTCGGCGACAGCGCCTGGTGCGCCAGTCCGCTCAGCGGCCTCGGCACCGCCCTGGCACTGCGCGGCGCCGAGGCGCTGGCCGATGCCATCGCCGACGCCGACGCGCTACGGATTCCGCACCGCCTCTCGGACGCGCTCACCGCGTTCGAGAGCGCGATGCGCCCGCGCGTCGACGCGGCGCAGCGGATGTTTCCCGGGCGCGTACGCCAGCACGCTCCGCGCACCGAACTCGGCATCCGCGCCGCCGCGTGGCTGATCCGCCAGGTGCAGAAGCCAGCGCTGGCGAAAGCCTTCGGCCGCCTGATGGGCGACCGCGGTCACTTGATGGACGACCGCGGTCACGCGCAATTGGCGTGACGGCGACGTGTGCCCGGCGAGACGGCCGCGGCGGGCCAGTTGAGTCACTCGATGGCGCACGGCAAGGTCGTCGGGGCGGACCGCAGCTCGCGTTCGAGCCCAGGGTGGCCGGTGCCCTGTACGTCCCGCCGCACGCCCGGGACGGCGGCGGCACGCCCACGGCCGTCGTCTACGACCCGGCGGACCCGGTCGACGCGATGGCCGAGGGGGCCCTGCGCTGGACCGTGGTCGACCTCGTCGCGAAGCGCGTCGTACCGTTCACCGTCGCCCTCGTCCCGCCGGCCGTCGGGGCGGCCGGGGCGCCGAGCCGGTACGGTGACCGGCGCGACGCCGTCCGCCGGGATCACACCGGCGGTGTACCTCCGAGGTATCACGCGGGTCAGCCTCAGGGCGCACCGCGAAATCCGTCCCCACGGTGACGGATCGCGGGCGGCGGGACGGAATGCTGGAAGCAGTCGTTCCCCCACCTCGCTTCCTGGAGATCCCCATGCGGCGCATGCCCGTCCTGGCCGTCAGCGGTGCCGTCGCCCTGGCCGGTCTGTGCGTGGGAACCGGGCAGGCCCCGGCCCTGCTCCGGCTGCTCAGCCACGAGCACGAGGCCAGCTACACCACCGGGGCCCAGGCCCTGCGACAGGACTCCGCGGACACCCCGCGATGGCTTCCCACCGACGCCCGCAACGTGCGCATCAAGTCCAAAGAGGCCCCCCAGCGCCCGCTCCACCTGGAGACCCGTCCCGCCCAGACCCTGATGCGGTTCGACCTCAGCGGTGGCCGCCTGCCCGCGACCTGCCGCCCCAACGCCCCGCATGGGGCCCCCGACGCCCTGTCCGCGCGGTGGTGGCCCAAGTCCGAGGCGCGGCACGCCACTTACAGCTGCTCGGGCTGGCGGGTCGCCTTCGACGGCCACACCGGCTACGCGTGGCACCCCAAGTCCGACGCGGCCTGAGCGCATCCCTCTCCCGAACCGGTGGCGCGCGATTCCGGCCTGAGCGAGCAGCCTGAGCGAGCGGCTTGAACGACCGGCGGTCGCGGGCTAGTCGCGGCTGAGCTGGCGGAGGTTGGTGCGGGCGAGTTCGACGATCTCGTCGCCCCGGCCGTTGAGGATGGTGCGAGTGGCGAAGAGGGTGAAGCCCTTGAGCTGCTCGTAGGTCAGCTTCGGCGGAAGGGACAGCTCCTGCCGCTGGGTGAGCACGTCCACGAGCGCGGGCCCGTCGTGCGCGAACGCGGCGCGCAGCGCGTCCTCCAGGTCACCGGCGCGTTCGACACGAGCCGCGAACAGGCCCGCCGCGCGGGCCTGTTCGGCGAAGTCGGGGTTCTGCAGGCCCGTGCCGTAGTTCACGACGCCCGCCGCCTTCATCTCCAACTCGACGAAGGACAGCGCCGAGTTGCTGAAGACCACGACCTTCACCGGCAGGTCCAGCTGGCGCAGCGTGAGCAACTCGCCCAGGAGCATGGCCAGTCCGCCGTCCCCGGCGAGCGCCACCACCTGGCGGCCGGGGTGGGCCGCCTGGATGCCGACGGCCTGCGGGAGCGCGTTGGCCATGGAGCCGTGGTTGAACGAACCGATGAGACGGCGCTGCCCGTTCATGCGCAGATAGCGCGCGGCCCACACGGTGGGGGTGCCGACGTCGGCGGTGAACGCTGCATCCGTCGTGGCGAGCCGGTCGATGGTGGCGGCGATGTGCTGGGGGTGCAGGGGCGATTCGGACGGCTTGGCCTGGGCGAGACCGTCGAGCCGGGCCCGCACCCGCTGGTAGTGGCCTGTCATGGTGCGGGCGAAGGAGTCGTCCGTACGCCGCTCCAGCAGCGGCAGCAACGCCTGCGCGGTGTCCCTGACCGTGCCCACCAGCGGAACGTCCACGGGCACACGGCGACCGATGTGCTCGCCGCGTACGTCGACCTGTACCACCGAGGCGTTCTCGGGATAGAACTCGCGGTAGGGGAAGTCGGTGCCGAGCATGAGCAGCGCGTCGCAGTGCTCCATGGCCCGATAGCCGGAGCTGTAGCCGATCAGCCCGGTCAGGCCGACGTCGTAGGGGTTGTCGTGCTCCAGGTATTCCTTGCCGCGCAGGGAGTGCACCATCGGCGCCTTCAGCGTGTCGGCCAGCGCCACCGCCTCGTCGTGGGCGTCGGCGCAGCCCGCTCCGGCCAGGATCGTCACCCGGCGCGCGGCGTTGAGCACCCGCGCGGCACGGTCGAGCGACGCGTCGTCCGGGATCGTGCGGGAGGCCGACCTGAACACCGGCCGCGGCTGCGCGCCCTTCGGCGACTCGGCCGGGAACAGCCCACCGGGGACGACCAGCACCGCCACCCCCTCGCGTTCCACCGCGTGACGCATGGCCGTCTGCAGCAGCCAGGGCACCTGCTCCGGGATGCTCGCCAGCTCGCAGTACACACTGCACTCGCGGAACAGCTCCTGCGGATGCGTCTCCTGGAAGTAGCCGCTGCCGATCTCCTCCTGCGGGATGTGCGCCGCGATCGCCAGCACCGGCACCCGGCTGCGCTGGGCGTCGAACAGTCCGTTGACCAGATGCAGGTTGCCGGGCCCGCAACTGCCCGCGCACACCGCCAGCCGCCCGGTCGTCCCGGCCTCGCCCGCGGCGGCGAACGCGGCGGCCTCCTCGTGCCGCACGTGACCCCAGGCGACGGTCCCGTCGCGCCGCAGGGCGTCGGTGAAGCCGTTGAGCGAGTCCCCCGGCAGGCCGTACACCCGCCGCACCCCGGACGCCCGGAGGGTGGCCACGATCAGGTCCGCGATGGTGCCGGCCATCCGTCCTCCCGGGTTGGGGCGACCTGTCCGCCGGAGACGCCGTGCCCGCGCCCCTGCCGGGTTCGCGCCGACGTGCCGACGCGCGCCGCGGCATCCGCGGCGCGCGCCACCAGCATGTCCCGCCCCGGCGCACGACGCACCCGGGGGAGCGGGATCCGGACCCACGGAGGGAGCCCCGGACCTCAGCGGACGGCCAGGTCGGCGGTCGCGGCCACCATCCGCCGTCCGGGGGCGTCGCGGCCGGGTCACGATCCGCCATCCGGGGACGTCCGCGGCCGAGCGGTGGTCCGTGGGCGTCCTGGTGCATCCGGGGGTCCCGTGGGGACGGAGGCCTACGGACGCAGTGTGTCCTTGCCCTTTTCCTTCGCCTCGCGGGAGTTCCCCAGCGCCTTCGCGGCCTCGCCCTTGGCGACCATCTTCTGGTTGCCGACCGCCTTGCCCATGGACGTCATCATCGCGCCCGCGGCCTGCTCGGCCTTCGCCCTGGCCATCTGTCCGGCACTCATCTGCGAGCCTCCTGTAGGTGTCGTCCGATGTGCCACACCACAACGCCTCACCGGACGAGGCGTCAGCAAACCTGAGCGACGCGGGAACCGCCGCAGGGACGCATCTGCCAGTGGCCGACCCCGCCCCGTGGACGCCGACGCCCGGCGGGGAGGAAGGTGGGACCCCGTCACCCGGTCGCCGCCCTCGCCGTTGTCACGACGGGCAGACGTCACGCATCGCCACGTGCGCGGCGCACGACCGCGAGCAGCTGGAGTGTGAGCCATGGCAGAGGACGACATCCGGGAATCACGTCCGCCCATGCGGTCCGTGGTGCGAGAGACGTACGGTCCGGCCGACCTGAGCGGCGAGCCGATCTTCGCCGGCGGGTTCATCAACTTCGGCTACTGGAGCGCCGCCGACCTCGTGGCACCCCTCGACGAGGCGGTACGGGTGCGCAGCCAGGAGGACCTCTACCGGCAGGTCCTCGGCACCGTCGGACCACTGGGGGAGCGGACGATCCTGGAGGTGGGGTGCGGGCTCGGGATGGGATGCGCGCTGGCGCTGCGGGAGTTCGCCCCCGCCGCGGTGACCGGCATGGACATCCACCCGGAACAGCTCAAGCGGGCCCGCGACACCCACGCCGGTCTGCTCGGCCGGGAGGCGGCCCGGCTGCGGTTCGCCCGGGGAGCCGCCGAGGACATGCCGTTCGCGGACGGCGAGTTCGGCGCCGTCATCAGTGTCGAGGCCGTGCAGCACTTCCCCGACCTGGACGCTTTCGCGGCGCAGACGTCGCGTGTGCTGCGGCCCGGCGGTCGGGTGGCGGTGGCCGGGTTCTTCACCGTGGACGACGCGCCCGGCAGGCCCGCGGAGCTGGCGGGCCTGCTGGAGACGTACGCGAACGGTCTGGACATCGCGCGTCCGGTGACGGCGCTCACGGACGCGCTGACGGCGGCCGGACTGGTCGACACCCGGGCCGAGTCGATCGGGCGGCACGTCTGGCCGGGATGGGATCTGTGGCTCTCCCGGTGGTGGGCTCCCGGCACCTGGCCGCGGAACTTCCTGCGGGCCTACGAGCAGCGGATCCTCGACTACTACCTCGTCACGGCCGCCCGGCGGGAGGACGGCGAGCGGCCGACGCCCCGGCGATGACGGGACCCGGCCTCACGCGTCGCCCGTATCGTCGCACAGGGCGCAGCGCTCGGTGCCGTCCCAGGCGGACCAGCCGAAGACCGCGGGGAGCAGCGGGCGGCCCTCCAACTCCTCGCGCACCGCGACCCGGTAGGCCCACACCGCGTCGATGTACGGGTGGTACGCGTCGTGGAAGGCGCGGGAGGACAGCCGCGCGCCCTGCGCGACCGCCGCGCGCAGCGCCCGGAGCTGTTCGAACATCCGCTGCCCTGCTGCCGCGACGGGAGCGCTCGCGTCGATGAAGAGCCGCTCGCGCACCTGGTAGACCCCGGCCTCGGCCAGCGCGTCCCGGGTGGCGCCGTCCAGCTCCGCGGTGGCCGCCCCCGACTGGGCCAGCTCGCGCAGCCGGGCGTGGGCGACGCCGGTGGCGGCGATGAAGTCGAGGTAGACCTCGCGCCGACGCGATCCGAGGCCCCGGTCGTCCTCGCCGCGGGCCCGCACCCGGTCCGCCAGCAGCGTCCCCGACATCGCGATGACCGCGCCGCCCAGCGTGGCGACGAGCGTCCCCCACTCCACCCGAACCCCCTGAGTCCCGCCCCTGCCCGCGCACGGCGGCCGGCCGTCAACGTACCGCCGATCATCCGGCGCGCCTACCGCGGATCGCCCGGCGCCACCTGGTGCGTACCGCCGGAGCGGGTGCCCTCCCGCCTGGTGCGCTCAGATGCGCACAGGAAGCAGCACTTGGCATCAACCTCAGGTCGATATGTCCGCATATAGGCGAGGTATTCGACCCCCTGCCCGGCTTTACCCGACCCGCTGGAGAGCCCACCCGAGTGAGGTGGTTATCATATGAGCACCGCCTAGCTCGAAAGATGAACCTGTGACTACCATCGTGGACTCGTTCACCAACTGGCAGAACCGCGAGGAGATCGCGGAGTCGATGATTCCGATCATCGGTAAGTTGCACCGGGAGCGGGACGTCACGGTCCTGCTGCACAGCCGCTCCCTGGTGAACAAGTCGGTGGTGAGCATCCTCAAAACCCACCGATTCGCCCGGCAGATCGCGGGTGAGGAGCTCTCGGTCACCGAGACCTGGCCCTTCCTCCAGGCCCTCACCACGCTCGACCTCGGCCCGTCCCAGATCGACCTCGGCATGCTCGCCGCGATGTACAAGAGCGACGAGCGCGGACTGTCGGTGGCGGAGTTCACCGCCGAGGCCGTCGCCGGCGCCACGGGTGAGAACAAGATCGAGCGCCGTGAGCCGCGCGACGTCGTCCTCTACGGCTTCGGCCGCATCGGCCGGCTCCTGGCCCGCTTGCTGATCGAGAAGGCCGGCTCCGGCAACGGTCTGCGCCTGCGCGCCATCGTCGTGCGCAAGGCCGCGGGACAGGACCTCGTCAAGCGGGCGTCGCTGCTGCGCCGCGACTCCATCCACGGCCAGTTCCAGGGCACGATCACGGTGGACGAGGCCGGCGGCAAGATCATCGCCAACGGCAACGAGATCCGGGTCATCTACTCCGACGACCCGACGACGGTGGACTACACGGCGTACGGCATCAAGGACGCCATCCTCATCGACAACACCGGCAGGTGGCGCGACCGCGAGGGCCTGTCGAAGCACCTGCGCCCCGGCATCGCCAAGGTCGTGCTGACCGCGCCCGGCAAGGGCGACGTCCCCAACATCGTGCACGGCGTCAACCACGACACGATCAAGCCGGACGAGCGCATCCTGTCCTGCGCCTCCTGCACCACCAACGCGATCGTCCCGCCGCTGAAGGCCATGGCCGACGAGTACGGCGTGCTGCGCGGCCACGTGGAGACCGTCCACTCGTTCACCAACGACCAGAACCTGCTGGACAACTACCACAAGTCCGACCGCCGTGGCCGTTCCGCGCCGCTCAACATGGTGATCACCGAGACCGGGGCCGCCTCCGCCGTCGCCAAGGCACTGCCCGACCTCGACGCGAAGATCACCGGCAGCTCGATCCGCGTCCCGGTCCCGGACGTCTCGATCGCCATCCTCAACCTCCAGCTGGCCCGCGAGACCACCCGCGAGGAGGTCCTCGACTACCTGCGCAACGTCTCGCTGACCTCGCCGCTCAAGCGCCAGATCGACTTCACCACCGCACCCGACGCGGTCTCCAGCGACTTCATCGGCTCGCGGCACGCCTCGATCGTGGACGCGGGGCCGACCAAGGTCGACGGCGACAACGCCATCCTCTACCTCTGGTACGACAACGAGTTCGGCTACTCCTGCCAGGTCGTCCGCGTCGTGCAGTACGTCTCCGGAGTGGAGTACCCGACCTTCCCGGTCCCGGCGCTCTGACCCCGCCGCGCACAACGACCGGACGCCGCCGTCTCCGCCAAGCGCTCACAACACGCTGCGCGCCGCCCACAACTCCCCGAAGAACCGGTGCTCGTTGACCCGGCGCAGCCAGGCGGCGCCGCTGCTGCCCCCGGTGCCGGGCTTGTTGCCGATGGTCCGCTCCACCACCAGCAGGTGCAGGGCCCGCCAGCGGGACATCGCCTCCGCGACGTCCATCAGTGCCTCCGCGAGCTGGAACACCTCGTCGGCCGGGCCCAGTTCGCGGTAGACGTCACGCCACGCCTGCTCGACGGTGGGGCAGTCGGGGCGCGGGCGGGCGGGATCGTGCCGCAGCGTGGCGGGGTCGATCGCGGCGCCCCGGCGGGCGAGCAGCGCCACCGCCGCGTCGTAGACGCTCCGCTCCTCCAGCGCCCGCCGCACCTGCTCGCTCACGTGCGGCACGCCCGTGTGCGGCGTGGTGAGCGAGGGCCGCTTGTTGCCCAGGACGAACTCCAGCATCCGGTACATGTACGACTGGAGTCCCGACGCGTCGCCGAGGTGGTCGCGGAAGGAGTTGAACTCCGAGGGCGACAGCGTGCCCAGCACGTCCCACGTGTTCACCAGCAGATCGGCGACCTTGCGCAGCCTGCGCAACGACCACACCGCCGCGCCCACCGCGTCCGCGTCGAGGTCGTCGCGGACCCGCCGCAGATCCTCGTACATCAGCTTGAACAGCAGCTCCTTGACCTGTCCGAGGACGTAGAAGGTCAGCTCGGCCGGAGCGCCGGAACGCGGCTGCTGGAGCGAGTGCAGGACGTCGACGCTCTGGTAGTCGATGTACGGGGTGCGGGCCCCGTCGAAGGTCAGCACCGGACAGCCCCCGGTGGCGGCCGCCCGCGCGGCCCGTTGCGCGTCGTCGAGCCGGCCGAGGTCGCGTACGCCCGCGTCGAGAGGGCCGTCGGCGTCGGGCCGTGGCCGCACGTCGTGGGATGTGGATTGCCGCATGGTCGTGACTTCCTCCGTGGGCGCGGGGACGCCCGGTCTCGTGTGGCCGGACTAGAGCGTGGCGGCGAACAGCGCGATCCGCCTGACACCCTCCCGTACGGTCTCGGTCTCGCCGCAGAACGCGAGCCGCAGCAGGCCGCGCGCCTCCGGCTCGTCGTCCACCGTCCGCACCTGCCCGGCGGCGTCGACCAGCGGCCGCAGCGCGAACCCGGGGCCCGCCGCCAGCGCCACGCCCTGCTCGGCCAGCAGCCGCGCGGCGAAGGTGTCCGCGTCCAGCCCGGTGGCCCGGCAGTCCAGCAGCGCGTACCAGCCGCCCGCGGGGAGCCGGGTGAGCAGCCCGGTGTCCAGGAGCGGCCGCACCGCGGTGTCCCTGGTGTGCCGGACCATCGCCTTGTTGGCGGCCAGGCACTCCGGCTCGCCCAGCGCGGCGATCCCGGCCAGTTGCACCGGCTCGGGCGGGCACATGATCGAGGCCTCCTGGACCGTGCGGACCGCGGCGGCGTGCCGCTCGTTGGGCGCCGTGACGTAGCCCAGCCGCCAGCCGGTCATGCCGTACCCCTTGGAGAAGGAGAAGGCGCTGAAGACGCGGCGCTCGTCCGGCGATACGTTTCGCTCCAGGCACGCCAACGAAGTGTGGTCCTCGTCGAACGCGAAATCCTCGTACGCCTCGTCGCTGATGACCGTCCAGCCGCGCGAGTGCGCGAGGTCCAGCAGGGCCAGCAGATGCCTCTCGTCGCAGACCGCGCCCGAGGGGTTGTTGGGGCTGTTGACCAGCAGGGTCCTGGGCCGGTCGCCGCCGATCCGGGCCAGCGCGTCGACGTCGGGCCGCAGGCGGTCGTCCAGGGGGTAGAACACCGGGCGCAGCCCCGTCAGCAGGCTCTGCTGGAGGTGGATCGGCCAGTGCACCGACGGCAGAAGGATCTCCGCGTCCGGGGCGGCCACCGCGTGCATCAGCGTCAGCAGGCCCTGCGTCGAGCCCGGGGTGACGAACACCAGATCGGCGTCGGTGTCGTGCCCGTTGCGGGTGGTGAGCTTGCGGACGAGGGCGGAACGCAGTTCGAGCAGTCCTTCCGCGGTGGTGTATCCGGTGCGGCCGTCACGCACCGCGGCGAGCACGGCGTCGGCGACGGCGGCGGGCGGACGGAACGCCGGTTCGCCCACGTGCAGCCCCAGCGCGGGCACGCCGTGCGTGGCCTCGTACTCGGTGACGGCGCGGAACACCTCGTGCACGCACGACGGGGGGATGTCCGCGACGGTGGGTCGCGCACTCGCCGCGCCGGGGGCCTGCGTGCTGATCATGGAAGGGAACTCCTGGGGAACTAGGTGGAGACGGTGTCGTACGGACGGGACGGGAGCCGCCGGTGCCTGAACGGTTCAGCTCGTCGCGGCCGGAGGCTCGGGCGCGCGTCCCGAGGCGGTGACGAAGAACCAGCACAGATCGGCCGCCGACGAGTCGTCCAGCATCTTCGTGAGCTCGTCGAGGGTGGCCCGGGACACGGCGCCGCGACGGCGCAGAATCGGGAGGTACTGCTCGAACGAACGTCGCCAGAATTCGTCCACCGGATCACCGATTCCAATGGTCAACGGTGTGAGCCGGACTTGAATGCCGGTCAGTCCGATCTCCTTGAGCAGTGCGGGGATACGGCGGGCCCAGTAGACGTCGGTACCCTGTCCACCCATCAATTGGGCGAGTGTGCGTACACCGGTTCGCAATGCGGGATGCGCGTCGTCGAGAGGGAGAATGTAGAATTCTCCGACAACCAGATGGCCGCCCGGCCGCACCCATGAGGCTGCTTTTCGTACGAGTTCGTCGCGCTGCGGGAGATGAGCCAGCATCGCCCGTGTGTGCACCAGGTCGAATGAATTCCCGGGGAAATCCTCGACGGTCAGGTCCATGGCGGCCACTTCGAGGGGCGCGGCGCGTTCGGCGTCGATGTGGCGCGGGTCGATGTCGGCGGCCACGACCCGCCCGGACGGGCAGCGCTCGGCCAGCCAGTACGCGATCGACCCGGCCCCGGCGCCCATGTCGAGGCACTCCCAGTCCGGCGCGGGACACAGACTGTCGAGCGCCTCGTGGGCGACCGGGTCGAGCATGCGTTCCAGGGCCTGGAGGCGACCGAGTTCCGTGGGGATCTCCTTGCTCAGGATCCCGTTGCTGTAGGCGTCGGTCAAGGTCACGCTGTTACCCGTTCTCATGATTCGGGGGCCCGGTACGGTGATGGGCGCCGTGATGCACGACGGCGCACAACCGGGATATTACCTGCCCCTTGAGTGACCGCGCTTTTGGCGCGGGCGAACTGCCATACTCCTCAAGGCGAACCGGAAAAATCCCACGCGTTAGTCGGATTAAAATTTCAGGAGATCAGGAGAGCGGTGTGGTGAATCGGAGTTCCGCGCAGCGCGCACTGTCGGTCGGCGATCTTGACTTCGACGCCGCCTACCGTGGGAAACCGATGACGGCGGACTCCGAGCTCTCCCTCGGAGCGGTCCCGTGGGACATCGGTGGCCCCCAGCCGGTCCTGGTCGAGCTGGAGGAGTCCGGCGGCTTCGAGGGCCACGTCCTGGACGTCGGATGCGGCACCGGTGACAACGCGGTCTTCCTCGCCGAACGCGGCCACCGTGTCACGGGCGTCGACGGATCCCCGCACGCGATCGCGCAGGCCCGGCAGCGTGCCGGGGAGGCCGGCGCCGACGTGGAGTTCCTGGTCGGCGACGCCACCCGGCTCGACGACGTCCCGCACCCGTTCGACACCGTCCTCAGCAGCGCGCTCTACCACTGCCTGCCGGAGGACACCCGCGACGACCACGTCGCCGCCCTGCACCGGGTCTGCCGACCGGGCGCCCGGATGCACCTGTTCACCTTCGGCGTCGACCTCCCCGACAGCTACCCCATGCCCACCCACATCGACCAGCGTGAACTGCGCCTGCGGCTGGGCGAGTCGTGGACCATCGACCACATCGAGCCGGTCCGTTACGCGACCTCGTTCACCCCCGACGCCCTGCGCGAGGTGAGCACGCGGCTGCTCGACCTGGCCGGCGGCGACTCCGAGCGGGCCCGCCGTGTCGACCACCAGGTCGACGCGGCGGGCCGCATCGCGCTGCGCATGTGGTACGTCCGGGCCGTCCGCACATGAAGTGCCACGGTCCCGCCCCGGGCGGCCGACCGGGCGCCCACCCGAGCGGCGGCACGCCTCAACCGCCCCCGTTGAACGGTCAGTTATCAGTAGACAGTGCGGCCCCCTCCTCGAAAGAGGGAGGCCCCCACTCGGCCAGAGAGTGCCTTTGCGATGACCATTGACAGTCCGGTGTCAGCCTACGGCCGTGCCGCGGCCCGCCTGTTCGACCAGCTCGGCAAGGTCTACGAGGACACCTATGGGCAACTGCCCGAACAACTCGCGGCCATCCACTGGCTGTTGGACCGCCTGCCCCCGCAGGCCAAGGTGCTGGACATCGGTTCGGGCACCGGCCGCCCCACCGCCCAGCTGCTGGCCGACGCCGGGCACCGGGTGACCGGCTGCGACGTCTCGCACACCATGGTGACGCTGGCCAGAACAGGTGTTCCGCAGGCCCGCTTCGCCTGGGTCGACGTCCGGGACCTGCCGGAGGCGCCGGGCACCTGGGACGCCATCACCGCGTTCTTCCCCCTGCTCCAGATGTCCCGGGCCGAGATCGTCGACACACTCGGCCGGATCGGCCGCTGGCTGGTCCCCGGCGGCCTGTTCGTCATGTCCACCGTGCCGTTCGACGCCGAGCACGCGGAACTCACGTGGATGGGCCACACCAGCCGCGCGTCCAGCTTCGCCGCCGAGGTCTACCCGCGGCTGGTGCGCGACGCCGGGCTCAGCATCCTGCGCCAGCACGAGAGCGTCTTCCACCCCGACTACCCCGGCATGGGCGCGGAGCAGCACCTGTTCATCTTCGCGACCAAGCCGGGTGACCCCTCCCGCGCCGCACCCGCCGCCGTGCCCTCCCACCACCGCGGCCCCCTGGAGCCCAACGCGCGGCACTGGGCGGCGATGGAGGCACGCTTCGACCGGCAGGACGTGCCGCTGATCGTGGACAGCCTCTCCGTCAACACCCGCGTCCTCGCCCTCGGCGGACGTACCGTCGCCGTCGCCCGTGACCTCGCCGACCGCCTCGGCACCGCCGACGCCGGACCGGACGGCCTCCAGGAGGAGGACGACGGCCGCATGCTGGGCGCGCTCGGCGTGACCCTGCTGCCCGGCGCCGCCGACCGGCTGCCTCCGGTGGACCGTTCCTTCGACGCGGTGGTCGCCGCGTGGACGCTTCAGCGCACCGACGAACCCGACTTCGCGGTGGCCGAGATGGCCCGCGTCGTGGACCCCGGCCACCCGGAGGCCAAGGTCGTCCTGGTGCAGGACGCCCCCGACAACGAGATCATCGGCCTGTGGAACGGAGTCCGCGCCCCGCTGACCGGGGCGCCCGCGGACCCGCAGGGCCAACTGCTGCTCCGCGCCGCGCACGTGCTGTCCGCCCACGGCTTCGACGACATCGCCGTGACCCGCCTCCCCATCGACGTGGTGTTCCCCGAGGCGGGTCCTGAGGCCCGGGCCAGGGCGGCGGCCCGGGCGCTGACCGCGCTGTGGAACGTGGGCCACCCGCAGCCGGTCCAGCTGCACCACGCGCTGCTGTCCGCGCTGCGCGGCCACTTCTGCGCGGGCACCGATCGCATCACCAACGACGCGGTGATGCTGCTCGCCCGGCCCCGGAGGTGAACGGCGCGGCGGCGCGGGTCAGGCCTGCGGGCGGGTGCCGTCGATGGCGATGCGGCGGCCGTAGCGCGAGTGCGGGTAATAGTCCCAGATCGCGTGGTGCTGGACGCAGCGGTTGTCCCAGAACACCAGCGTCCCCGGCTGCCAGCGCACCCGGCAGTGCAGCAGCGGGGTGCGCTCGATGTGGTCGTACAGCATCGCCAGCACCGCGTCGCTCTCCGTGCGGGACAACTGTGCGATGTGCGACGTGTAGGGCTGGTTGACGAACAGCAGCTTGCGGCCGGTGTCGGGGTGGCGCACCACGACCGGGTGCTCGTTGCAGGGCACCTCGTAGTTCTCCGGCGGGGTCTGGCCGGCGTTCCGCCACGGCAGCGCGCCGTCGTGGACGGCGGTCAGGCCCTCCAGGAACGTCTTCATCGCCGGGGAGAGCATGTCGTAGGCCAGGTGCATGTTGGCGAACATGGTGTCGCCGCCGCTGCCCGCCTCCGGGACGCGTGTGATGTGGAGCATCGACCCCAACGACGGTTCGGTGTCCGCGGTTCCGTCGGCGTGCCATCCGTTGCCCGCGATCGCACGTGACTCTTTCCCCGCGCTGATCTCCAGGATGTACGGGTCGGAGCCGTCGACGGGGGCCGCGACGAGATGCAGCGGCCCGAAGAGTGCCGCGAAGCGCTTGTGGTCCTCGTCCGTCAGCGCCTGGTCACGGAAGACCAGCACGTGGTGGGCCAGGAACGCCTGCCGAACCTCGTCGACCTGATCAGGCGTCAGCTCCTTGGTGAGGTCCAGGCCCGACACCTCGGCGCCGATGACCGGGGTGAGCGGATCCACCCGGATGGCCGAGCAGTGCACCGGCGGCCGGGTGGTGACACGTTCGAGGGCGTCGAGTGCGAACTGTTCCACGGGGGTTTCTCCTTGGGGTGTGCGGGGTCGGTGTGTGGCGGGCGGGTGAAAGACGGTTCACCGGGCGTCGGTGCGTGGCGTGTGCCCGTTGATCGCCTCGGTCACGTACTTGATCTCCGGCGGCCGCACGATGTCGTAGTGGCCGGTGTCCAACTGCCGCAGGGTGAACTGCGCGGGGATCAATGCCCTCCAGACGGCGGCCTGTTCGTCCGCCGGAGCCGTCGTGGGCAGTCCCGGAGTCGGCCGGGTGGCGAGCCAGAGCGTGACCGGGGTACGGGCGAGGCCCGGCAGGCGGTGACCGACCATGCTGCGCAGGTTCGACCGGCAGCAGCGGGTCAGGCGGTCCGCGTACCGGCGTGCCTGGTCGCCGACCGCCTGATCACCGTCCTGGCGGGCGAGTTCGTGGGCGAACACCGCGCGGATCTGCTCCTCGCCGTAGTCCCGGAAGACCTCTCCCGCGCCGGGCGGCGGCGGGTCGACCAGGTACACGTGGGAGACGTCCCGCCCCTCCTCCTCCGCCACGGCGGCCATCGACAGCGCCACCCAGCCCCCGTACGACCACCCGGCCAGACGGCGCCGCCAAGTACCCGACGGGAACCGGGACTCCAACGCGGCGTCGTAGTGCGCCGCCCGCTCGGTGAGCGTCCACGACGACGCGGGCGCGTCGGGATCGCGCAGGGCGGGATCGGCGACCAGGCACACGGTGAGACGCGGATCGAGGTCCGCGACCAGCGGCCGGTACGCCTGCACGTCACCGCCCACCGGGTGGACCAGGCACAACACCTCACGGCCGGTGCCCTCCTGCCAGACCTCCAGACGCACATCGTCCGGTTCGCGAGCCGGTGCGTCGGCGGCCACGCCGAGGTGGCCGAGGATCTCGTCGAGGCTGACCCGGTGGCTGAACCGGGACAACTCCAGCTCGACGCCGTAGCGTTGGTGGACCTCGGTGATCAGCTCCAGGAACGTCAACGAGTCGGCGCCCAGGTCGTACAGCGACGCCGTGGGATCGAGCGAGTCCGTGCCGAGCGCGCGGCACAGGAAGTCGGCGAGCTCCCGGGCGGTCGGCAGGGCATCGGGCGTTCCCTCCGGCACGGTCTCCGCGCGGGCCTGCGGCGCGTGCTCGGTGGACGTGGTGCCGCCGGCCGCATCGGTGGGGTCGTCCGCCGCGATCGGGGCGGACGCCGCGCCGCTGTCCAGGGGCTCGTAGAACGACCGCGCCGCGTCGAGTGGCGTCGTGGAGACCATCAGATGCGGCAGTTGCAGCCGCAACGCGTCCGCGAACACCTGCCTGCCCTCGTCCGCGCCGATGCCGACCGCCAGATGGGAACGGTGACGGCTGTCGTGGTGCAGGGCGTGCGTCGCCATGCCGACGTCACGCCACACGTCCCAGTCGACGGCGATACGCAGCGTCGTGTCGTCCGCTCCGGCGTGGTGCGCGGCGAAGCCGTCCAGCAGCCCGTTGGCCGCCGCGTAGTCGAACTGGCCGACGCCGCCGAACCACGAGGCCATCGACGAGCAGTAGACGGCGACCGCCGGGCGGTGCTCCGCGACGAGCGCCTCGGTCAGGACCGCCCCGCGTAGCTTCACATCCGCCGCCCGTCGCATCGCGTCCGCGTCACGTCGTACGAGCAGGGCACCCGACGCGACGCCCGCCGCGTGCACGATGCCGTCGAGGCGCGCGCCGTCCGCCGCCAGTTGTTCCCGTAGGCGTTCGCGTACGCGGTCTGTCGGCTCCTCGGCCAGGTCGGCCGCGAACAACTCGACGCGGTCCGCCCAACGAGCCAATGTCCGCGGCACGTTGGGGTGGCGGGCGAGCAGGACGACACGGCAGTCGGTGGTGGCCAGCAGGTGCGCGGCGACACTCGCCCCGATCCCACCGGTGCCGCCGAGGACGAGCCAACGTGTGGGTTCCCCGCCGGTGTGCGGTGCGTCGCCGGTGTGTGGCGCCTGCCGCGCGAGTGTGGACGGGGCCGGGACCGGCTGGGGCGACGGTTGCCACCAGTAGCCCGAGCGCAGCGCGAGCCGCCCGGGCGACTCCGCCGCGTCGGCGCGCGTCAACACGGCAGCCAATGACGTGGACCACGACGCCGGGTCGGGACCGGGCAGGTCGAGCCAGCGCGTGGACAGGCCGGTCTCCTGACGCGGCACCTGCGACGCACCGGCCAGCAAACCGAGTTCGGGGCGCCGCACCGGGCCGTCGACCGGCTGGGCGCCGTGCGAGAGCCACCACACGCGCACCTTCCCCGCGATGACGCCCTCGTTCTCGGCCAGGGCACGCACCAGCGCGGCGGGCGTGTCGAGACAGGCCCAGCGGGCCCGCTCCACGGACGCCGCGCCGACCTCGCCGGTCACCGAAAGCGGCAGCGCGTGCAGCCAGTCCAGCCCTTCCCCCGTCTCCGGCGCCAGCGCGCGCAGCAGCAGACCGAGCGAGTCCGGGTCGGCGGGGTCGACGGTGTAACCGCCGTCGTCGCGCGGACCGAAGGCGTCACCGGCACTGACCAGGACCACCCGTCGGTACGCCGACGACACCGCCCGCCAGCCGTCCGCCCCGCCGGGCCCGGCCGTCAGGATCACCAGCACGCGCGGGCAGACGCCCCCCACCGTGGGAGGCAGGGCCCGGGTCAGCCGCGCCCATACCGGCTGGTGCAACCACAGTTCCCGGGGCAGCCGCGGGGTCTTCCGGGCCGTCGCCGGGGCATCCTGCCGGGTCGCCGGGATCGCTTTCTGGGCCGCTTCCCGGACACCTTCTGCTTCGAGGCCGCGTTCGGCCCGGGGGAAGTCGTGGACGGAGCGGTCGAAGGCGGGCGGTGGGAAGTCCCACGGTGCCTGGGCGGGACCGGGAGTCCACCGGACCGGCCGCCCGGCCGCCCACGCGCTCGCCAGCCGCTCCGGTGCCTCGTCGGCGCCGAGCGGCTCCGCCTCCACCGGCTCCACCCGTGCGCCGGACACCGTTCGCAGCCAGGCGATCGCCGTGCCGACGTCGCGGCAGGCCGTCGCCGCGCGCCACGGGTGGGCCGGGCGTCCCGCCTGGAGGTGGCGCACGACCCGGCCGTACATTTCGGGCCGGGCGGACAGGTAGTCCGCGATGTTGAGCGCGTCGGCGCGCAGTCCGGCGGCACTGCGACCGGACAGGACGAGGCAGTGGACAGGAGCGGGTTCGGACGGTGCGGGTTTCTCGTCGGCCTGTTCGAGGACGAGGTGGGCGTTGGTGCCGCCGATGCCGAAGCTGCTGACGGCCGCCACGCGGGGCCGCCCGGACGGCCAGGGAACGGCGTCGGCCGGCACGTGGAACGGGGCCGGGTCGTCCCCGATGTGCGGATTGAAGCGGCGGAAGCCGACGTTCGGAGGAATCAGGCCGTGGCTGACCGCGAGCGTGGCGCGGACCAGCCCGACCACACCGGCGGCGGCGCCGAGGTGTCCGATCTGGCTCTTGACGGACGACAACGCGCAACGTCCGGACTCGGCCAGTCCGAACGCCTGCCGCAGCGCGTCCACTTCGACCGGATCGCCGAGCCGGGTCGCGGTGCCGTGGGCCTCCACGTAGCCCAGGTCGGCGCTGTCGTGGCCGCTGCGGCGCAGGGCGGTCCGGATCACGTCGCGTTGTCCGGCGAGGGACGGCGCGCTGTAACTCAGCTTGTCCGAACCATCGTTGTTCACCGCCGAGCCGGTGATCACCGCGTACACCGTGTCGCCGTCGCCCCGGGCACGAGAGAGCGGCTTGAGGACCACGACGCCCACACCGCTGGCCCCGATGGTGCCGCCCGCGTCGTCGCTGAAGGGCCTGCACCGGCCGTCGGGGGAGAAGATGTGCTGCGGGCGGTAGGCGTAGCCGTCGGTGAGCTGGGTGTCGACCAGGACCCCGCCGACGAGCATCGCGTCGGCGTCGCCCTGCCGCAGCAGCCCGGCGGCGACGTGCACGCCGACCAGCGAACTGGCGCAGGCGGCCTGCACGGTGAGCGCGGGACCGGTCAGCCCCAGGTGGTAGGCGGCCTTGGTGGCGAGGAAGTCCTTGTCGTGGTGCAGGGCCATCTGGAAGGAGTCGGGCAGCGCGTCCGGATCGCCGTCACGCAGCATTGATGGGAAATAGGTGTTCTCCCCGCAACTGGCGACCAGGCCCACCCGGTGTGCCGCGGGGTCGGCGATGCCCGCGTGGGCGAGCGCCTCGACACAGCTCATCAACAGGTGTCGTTGCTGCGGGTCCATCAGCCTGGCCTCCTGGCGGCTGATGCCGAAGTGGCCGGGGTCGAAGGCGAGCAGCCCGTCCATCTGGCTGCGGGCGCCCACCCTGCCGTCCGCGGTCTCGAAGTGCTCGACGCCCTCCGTGCCCGTTTCGACCATGCGCCAGAACGCGGCAAGGTCCGGGGCGCCGGGCAGTCGCACCGCCATGCCGACGACGGCGATCGGCTCGTCGGGAAGGGAGCCAACGGGATTTTTGGGTGCGGGAGTTGCGCGTTGAGGAGCCGTTGCCGGGACGAGCGCGGACGCGCGGTCGTCGAGGAACCTGCTGAGCGCGCGGATCGTGACGTGCTCGAACAGATCGGGTACGCCGAAGTCGAGATCAGGTTCCGCCGCGCAGCGGAGCTGAAAGCGCATCAGGTCCAGACTCGTGGTCCCCGTGTCGAAGAACCGTTCCTCAGGCTCAGCCTGACACCCCGTCGCGGCCTCGAACAGGTCGGTCAGCCGCCGCTCGCGGTCCGACAGCACGCGGTCGTCGTCCCGGCCCCCGCCGCTGTCGTCCGTGCTCGACCGCCACACCGCCCGGCGGTCCAGCTTGCCACTGGGCGTACGCGGCAGTTCGCGCAGACGCCGGAAGCGCCGGACGCGCATGTGGGGCGGGAGCAGCGTGGCGAGATGGTCGCCGAGGTCCGCGGGTGGCCGGTCCCCGTCCCGCCACTGGAGACATCCCACCAACTGCCCGTCGTGGAGCAGGACGACGGCCCGCGTGATCCGCGGATGACGCAGCAACGCGGTCTCGATCTGGCCGAGTTCCACGCGGTGGCCGCTGACCTTGACCTGTTCGTCGTCGCGTCCGGCGTAGTGCAGCAGGCCGTCGGGGCCGAAGCGCGCCAGGTCACCGGTGCGGTAGAACGTGCCTGCTTCGGCGCGGGTGGTGAAGCGGTCCGTGTCGAGCTGCTCGTCGCCGAGGTAACAGGGCCCGGCCATCGGGCCGCCGATCAGCAGGTGCCCGGTGCGTCCCGGAGGCAGGGGCAGGCCGCTGTCGTCGACCACGAGCAGGTGGGCGGCGGCCACCGGCCTGCCGATGGCGGGGCGGTCCGGCCAGTGGGCGGGGTCGCCGTCCAGGCACAGGGCGCTGACCACGTGTGTCTCGGTCGGCCCGTAGTGGTTGAACAGCCGGGCGCCGGGCAACCCGGCGAACCAGCGCCGGATCGCGTCGGTGCACACCAACTGCTCGCCCGCGGTGACGACTTCGCGCAGACGCGACGGGTAGCGGTCCAGCAGGACGGCGTGTTCCGCGAGCAGGCTGAGTGCCACGTAGGGCATGAAGATCCGCTCGACGGCCGCGTTCTCCAGCTGCTCCAGCAACGCGGGCATGTCCTGGCGCCAACCGTGCCGGATCAGGTGCAGTGTGCCGCCGCCGCAGAGCGTGCCGAAGATCTCCTGGAACGAGACGTCGAACGACAGCATCGAGAACTGCTGGGTGACCGCCGGGTGCCCGAGACCGCCGTCCGCAGCCTGCCACGACAGCAGGTTGCACAACGTGGCGTCCGGAACCCGCACGCCCTTGGGCGTGCCCGTGGAGCCGGAGGTGAACAGCACGTACAGCGGTCGCGTGCCGTGATGGGGCCGCAGGGGTGCCGGTGCGGGCGGGGACTGGCGGAGGACGACCGGGTGCCGGGGCACGTCCGCGTCGGCGACCTCCTCCGGCGTGTCCTGCTCGCCGGGTGCCGTCAGGACGCACAGCGGCTCGACACGGGCGACGATCTGCCGTAGCAACGCGGGCGGGTAGGCCGGGTCGAGGGGGACCGCGGTGAGGTTCAGACGGGCCAGCGCGAGCAGCGCCACCACGTGCTCGATCGACGGGGGCAGGTGCAACGCGACACACGCGGGGGCGTCGGCATCGGGCAGGATGTGACGTTCCGTCAGTTCGATTGCCAACGCGGCTGCCTGGGCGTCGAGTTCACGGTAGCTGAGCGTACGGCCGTCGCAGGTCACCGCCGGGGCGTGCGGGGTGCGCCGCGCCTGGCGGTCGAATCCCTCGGCCACCGTGGTGAAGCCGGGCGCGGCCGGTGCGCCGAGGCCGGGGTCGGCAAGCGCACGCCGGTAGGGCACAACGAGGTCGGCCGGGCTCTCCGTGCCGCCCGCCGTCAGCAGGTCCACGCCCCGCGCGAACAGCATGGCCAGGGCCTCGATGTCGGCCGTGTCGAAGTGGTCCTCGTCGTACTCCCACAGGCAGTCGAGTCCGTCGCCCTGTTCCACGACGGACAGCGTCAGCGGGCACTTCGCCCGCGCGGGCTGGAGGAACATGGGGCGGCACTCGACGCCGCGTGGCGCCAGCGAACCGAAGTCCGTGTTCTCCAGCACGAACATGAAGTCGAAGGGCGCGGCGCCACCACGCGGCTGCCAGCTCCGCAGCACGTCGGCGAGCAGCACGTCCTGCCGGTCGAGAACGGCCTGCGCGGCCGAGGCGACAGACCGCAGCTGGTCGGCGAGCCGGGCGCTCGGGTCCAGGGCGACGGGCACGAGCACGGTGCCCGCGAACATGCCCACGCTGGACTCGAACTCGGGCAGCGGCCGACCGGTCACCGGCGCGGCCACGACCGGCGCGGTCTGCCCGGTGACGCCGTACACACCCCACGCGTACGCGCTCAGCAGGACCTGGAAGCGGGTCAGGCCGAGCTCGGCGCCGAGCCGGTCCACGGCGGTGCGGCGCACGAGGTCGAGCGAGGTGCGCACCAGCCGCGCCGGAGCGCGCCCTGACGTACCCCGTGCGGCCTCCAGCGGAGGGGAGACCGGCTCCAGGCCGCCGTAGTACGCGCCCAACTCCTCGTTCAGCGCCCGGTATTCGTCGTGTGCGCGCCACTTGTCCTGCCACACCGCGAGGTCGAGCGGCGTGGCGACGGACCGCGCGTCGTCGGCGGGCTCGCCGCCCGCACGCTCGGTGCCGTCCAGCGCCGCGTCGTACAGGCACGTGAGGTCGCGGAACAGGACGTTGAGGGACCAGCCGTCCACCGCGATGTGGTGCAGGAGCAGCAGGAGCGTGCCGCCGTCCGGAGCCGGCAGCCATCCGGCTCTCAGCATGCGGGGATCGGTGAGGTCGAACGGCAGCCGTGACAGCTGTCGCATCCCGGCCTGCGCGTCGAGCCGGTCCGCGTCCTCGATCGGATGCCACGGGTCGTACGGCGCCGCCACCCGCTGCCCGAGTCCGCCCGGTGTGGCCTCGAACGCGGTGCGCAGGGCGACGTGGCGTTCGACGAGCCGTCGCAGCGCGTGGCGCAGCGCCGCGAGGTCCACCGTGCCGCTCAGACGGAACGCGAGGGGCACGTCGTAGGCGTGGGATTCGGGGTCGCGTTGCTGGATGAGCCAGAGCCGTTGCTGCTCCGAGGTGGCCGGGGCACTGTCGCGGCCGGTCGGCGACACGGGCAAGGGAGGGCGGACTCGGTGCTCCGCGGCCCGGCCCGCCTCGACGGCCTCGGCCAGAACGGCGAGGTCGCCGCCGAGCACCACCGCCTGCGGCACGTCGCAGCCGTAGCGTCTTCGCACCTCGAAGCGGAGCCTGAGCGCCTTGAGGGAATCGCCGCCCAGGGGGATCCACCGGTCGCGCAACCGCGGACCGTCGGTGCCGAGGACGCCGGCCGCGAGGTCCAGGATCTCACCTTGCCACGGCGTCACGTGGGAGTCCGCCTCACCGCCCGGACGCCACGGCTCGACGGACCGCTCCAGCAGCGCGTCCCCGTCCACCTTCCCGTTGCCCGTCAACGGCAGGGCGTCCACCACGTGGAGATGGTGCGGCCGCATGTAGGCGGGCAGACCCGTGGCCAGGTGCCGGTCGACGTCGTCGTAGGACAGCTCGCCGCGCGGGACCAGGTAGGCCAGCAGTTCGTTGGCGCCGTCGGCGTCGCGACGGGTGCGCACGTAGGCCTGCCGGATCGCCGGGTGGGAGGTCAGGCAGCGTTCGACCTCGCCCGGCTCGATGCGGAAGCCGCGCACCTTGACCTGGCGGTCGGCCCGGCCCACGTAGGTGATCAGGCCATCGCTGTCCCGGCGCACCAGATCACCGGTGCGGTACCAGCGCGTGCGGCCGTCGTCATGCCACGGCAGGGTGACGAAGCGCCGCGCGGTCTCCTCCGGCAGATTGCGGTACCCGGCGGCCAGGCCCTCGCCGGACAGGTACAGCTCCGCGACCTCGCCCGGTCCGGCGGGACGCGTGCCGTCGGCGACGACGAGGGCTCCTGTGCCGGGCAGCGCTGTTCCCAGGGGCACGACGTCGGCGTCGAAGTCGCGCGGTATCGGATGGCAGAGCGCGAACGTCGTGGACTCCGTCGGCCCGTAGACGTTGAAGAGCCGGGTCGCGGAGGTGGCCGCGTTGTGCCGGTACCACCGGCCGATCAGCGCCGCGTTGAGCTGCTCACCCCCGACGAGCACCTGCCGCACCGGGGCGAAGCAGTCCGGCACCTTGTCCGTCACCGCGTTGAACAGCGCGACCGTGAGGAACATGGTGTCGACGGCTTCGCGCCGCAGCGCCGCCGCGAGCGCGTCCGGCGTCTGGACGTCCTGGTCGGAGAGGATCACACAGGTGCCGCCGGTCAGCAGCGGCACCCACACCTCGAAACTGAGGGCGTCGAAGGCCGGGTTGGACAGACACGCGTAGCGGGCACCCTCCGCCAGATCGACGTAGCCCTCGCGGGCCAGCCGCAGCACCCCCGTGTCCAGCACCTCAACGCCCTTGGGACGACCGGTACTTCCGGAGGTGTAGAAGAGGAAGGAGAGGGTGGGATCAGCGCCCGCGCGGTCCTGTTCCGCCACGGCACCCGTCGGCGTGTCCGCGCACGGCTCGGCCGCCCCTCTTCTCCCGGCGGCCGACCGCGGTCGGCCGGAATCGAGCAGCGCGGACGACGGGACGGCGACAACGCCATCGGGCAGCGCCTCCGGGAGGCCGCCGTCGTCGTGCACGACGACGGCGGCGCCCGCGTCGCGGAGGATGTGTTCGCGCCGCTCGGGCGGGCTCTGCGCGTCGAGGGGCACGACGACGGCACCCGCCCGCAGCACTCCGAGCATGACGCAGACCAGCCGCCAGGAACGCGGCAGGCACACGGCGACGGCCTGCCCGGGCCGCACACCCCGCCGCCGGAGGGAGTCCGCGACACACGCGCTCAGCCGCTCCAGTCCCGCACGATCGACGACGTGCCCACCGTCGACCACGGCGGCCGTGCGCGGGACGCGTCGCGCGTCGGCGAGCACGGCGCGGACCAGCGCCGACGCCGGGGGAGTGGAGGCGGCCGGGAACGCCGCCGTCGCACCCGGGGTCATCGCGCCTCCCCGGCCCGCGCCGCGGTCCGAGGTCGTACGGGCTGGGGGAGGGGTGGCGTCGCGCACTGGTCGAGTTCCCGTTCGATGGTGGCGGCCACCAGGGCCGCCTGGTCGTTCTCCAACATCTCCCAGTGGTCGCAGTCCACCGGTTCCACGCGGTAGGGGCCGCCCGCGCGCTCGCGCCAGAAGGCCCGCACGGCGTCGAGGGAGGCGTCGTCCGCCTCACCGCCGGTCGCCTGCATCAACACCAGCCGTGCTCCCGAGCGTTGGGGCATGTGGTCGCGCGCGGTGAGGCGGTTGTGGTTGTAGATCCGGTGGTATCGCTCGATCTGCTCGTCGTCGATGCCCGGGTACATGCCGTTGAAGCGGACGAGCTTGTCACGGAACTCGGCCATGTCGACCGGTGTGATGGCGGCCCGTTCGGCCTCGTCGTCGGTGGCCTGGGTGTCGAGCAGGACCACACTCACCTCGGTCCTGCCCGCGGCGGCCAGGCGGCGTCCCATCGCGTGCGCGACGAGCCCGCCGTAGGACAGCCCGGTCAGCACGAGCGGGCCGTCGCCCAGGGGACCCAGCAGCCGCAGGTACGCCTCCGCCATGGCTTCCACGCTGTCCAGAGGCGTCTCACCGGGATCGATTCCCGGTGACTGGACGCCGTACAGCCCGATGGTGTCGGGCAGGGCCTTGGCGAGGGTGAGGTAGCAGAAGGCGGTGCCGCCGGCGGGGTGCACGCACACCACGTTCCGGCCGTCGGCGCTCTCGTGGAACGCGATGAGGTTGTTCCCCGTACGGCCCGACGCGCCGCGCCTGATGAGGCCGCCGAGGTCCTCGATGGTCGGGTGGAGCATGACGTCGCGCACGGCGATCGTCTCGCCCATCGCCTCCCGCACCTCGTGCGCCATCTTGATCGCCGAGAGCGAGGTGCCGCCGAGGTCGAAGAAGCTGTCGCGGACGCCGATGTCGTCGGTCAGCAGGATGCCCCGCCATACCTGATAGAGCGTCAACTCCGTGCGGTCGCGTGGACTGGCCACGTTCACCTGGGAGTCGGCGGCCGAACGCGCCAGCTCCAGCAGCGCCGTACGGTCCAGCTTGCCGCTGCGGTTGAGCGGCAGGGCGGGCAGCTGGACGAAGCGCGAGGGAACCATGTAGTCGGGCAGTCTCGCCGCCAGCGCCGCACGCCACTCGTGCTGGGCGCGTACCGGCGCGTCACCGGTTCCCACCCCCGCCACGAGGCGCGGCTCGCCCCCGGTGGCGCGATCCGTGAGCACGGCCGCCTCCCGGACGCCGTCGAGGGCCAGCACGGCGGCCTCCACCTCGGCCGGCTCGATGCGGAATCCGCGCAGCTTGACCTGGTCGTCCGAACGCCCCAGGTACTCGGCGTTGCCGTCGGGCAGGCGACGCGCCAGGTCACCGGTGCGGTACAGACGTCCGCCCGGCACGAACGGATCGGCGACGAAGCGCTCGGCCGTCAGATCGGGGCGGTGCAGATAGCCGCGGGCGAGACTCCCGCCCCCGAGGTACACCTCCCCGGCCACACCGGGCGGCACCGGACGCATCCGGTCGTCCAGCACGTACAGGCGCGTGCCGGGCAGCGGGCGCCCGATGGGGCACTGCCGCTCCAACGGCTGGGGATCGTAGTAGGCCGTCGCGTACAACGTCGCCTCCGTCGGCCCGTATCCGTAGCACACACGCAACCCCGGCAGATGGCATGTCATGCGGTACAACGCCATCTCCGGCAGCGACTCCACCCCGGTCAGCAGCCGCCGCAGGGCCAGACCCTCCAGGCGGCGCGCCGGGTCCTCGTCGATCCACTTGACGTACGCCGGTGGCAGGAACGCCTGCGCGACGCGGCGCTCCCGCATCCACGTCATCAACGCCTCGGGGTCGCCCCGCAGTTCGTCAGGGACGAGGTGCAGCACACCGCCGGTGGTGAGCGGCATCAGCACCTCGTGCACCGTGGCGTCGAAACCGATGCCCGACCACGCCGCCGACGCCTCGCCCGGCTCGGCCCCCATCCTGGCCAGCCAGGTGTCGAAGAGGTTGAGCACACTGGCGTGCGTGACGGCGACCCCCTTGGGGCGGCCGGTCGAGCCGGAGGTGTAGATGACGTAGGCGAGCCGGGCGGGATCGCACGGCAGGCCGGGGGCGTCGTCCCGGGTCGCCTCGGCCTCGATCGCGCGCAGGGCATGCCACGGGGTGGTAGGTGTGTCCGCCGCGTGGGAACCGGGGGTGGTCGTGTTCGCGTCGGTCAGGACGAGCAGGGGCGCGGCGTCCTCCACCATCATCGCCAGCCGGGCCGTGGGCTGTCCGAGATCGAGCGGGAGCCAGGCGGCACCGGCCTTGAGGACGCCGAGCACGCCCACCACGAACTCCGCGGTCCGGCCCGCGTGCAGACCGATCACCGTGTCGGCGCCCGCACCCCGGGCGACGAGCGCGTGGGCGAGGCGGTTGGCGCGCCGGTCCAACTGCGCGTAGGTCAGCCGGACGGTGTCCCGCCCGTCACCGCAGACGAGGGCGGGCGCGTCGGGGCGCAGCCGTACCTGCGTCTCGAACCGCTGGACGAGACTCGCCGCGGCAGCGGCTTCCTCGTGCGCACGCGGCGTGTCACGCTCCGTTCCCGCACGCGCCGCGTCACGGTCCATTCCCGCACCCATCGCGTCACGGTCCGATACCGCACGCGTCGCGTCCCAGTCGGCCATCAGCAGCCGGGTCTCCTCCGCGTCCATCAGGGGGAGATCGGCGACACAGGTGTCGGGCTGCTCGGCCATCCCCCTCAGCACGTGCTCGAGGTGGCGCACGTACCGTTCGACCGTGCCGCGGTCGAACAACGCCCGCGCGTAGTCGATCTGGCCGACCACACAGCCGTCCGTCTCGGTCAGCGACAGCGCGAGGTCGAACTTGGCGGCGGCGTCGGGGATGTCCAGCGGTTCCACCTCGACGCCCGGCAGCGTGAGCATGCCCTCGCGCGACGGCACCCAGGCGCACATGGTCTGGAACACCGGGGTGTGGGCCGGGCTGCGGGGCGGGTTGACGAGTTCCACGACCCGCTCGAAGGGCAGGTCCTGGTGGTCGAGCGCCTCCCGCAGCGCTCCGCGCACGCGCTTCACCGCGCTCCCGGCGGTGGGTTCGCCGGACAGGTCGACGCGCAGGGCCAGGGAGTTGACGAAGAAGCCGATCAGCCCCTTCACCTCGCGCCGACGGCGGTTGGCGCTCGGCGTGCCCACCACGACGTCCTTCTGGCCGGTCAGCCGGGACAGCAGGACGGCCCAGCCGGTGACCATGGCGACGAAGAGCGTTCCCCCCGACGCGCGCGCCGCGGACTTGAGCGCCGAGGTCAGCTCCGCGTCGAGCCGGAACGCGACCCGTCCGCCGCGATGGTCCTGCTCGGGCGGGCGCGGCCGGTCGGTGGGCAGCGCGAGCAGGGCGGGCGCACCGGAAAGCCGTTCACGCCAGTAGGAGGCCGACGCGGTCGACTCCGCGTCCACGCAGGTCAGTTGACCCGCGTCCGCACGTGCTGGTCGACCCGCGAAGCCGGACCCGCCCCCCGGCGCGTCGTCGTCACCTCCCGGCCCCCCTTCGGCCCGCGTACGCTGCGCCCGGGCGTAGTCGGCGTACTGGAAGGCCAGCGGCGGCAGTGGGTCGGGTCGTGCTTCGGCCAACGAGGCGTAGAAGAAACCGAGTTCGCGCAGCAGCACGTCCATCGACCAGCCGTCGAAGACGGAGTGGTGGATCGTCAGGAGCAGGACGTGGTGTTCCTCGCCGATGACGACGAGGCGACCGCGCGCCAGGGGCCCGTGGCGAAGGTCGAAGGGCGTGGCCAGCTCCGCCCGCCGGAGCTCGGCCAGTCGCTCGTCGGCGTCCGGGCGGCCGGTCAGGTCCTCCTCGTCGAGGGCGTATCCGGTCATCGGCGGGTCGATGAGCTGGACCACCTCGCCCCCGGACTCCGCCAGCCGGGTGCGCAGCGTCTCGTGCCGCCGCACCAGGCCGTCGAGCGCCTGCCGGAGCAGGTGCCGCTCGAGCGGACCGCGCAGCCGGAAGACCATGGCTTCGTTGTAAGCCGCCACGGCGCCGGGCATCTGCGCCAGGAACCACATGCGTTGCTGCGGGAACGAGGACGGCGCCACGCGTTCCGCGACCGGGGAGGTGGAAAGGGGATCGGCGATGGGCTGGGACGGCAAGCTCGGTTCTTCCCCTCGACGGAGGGACGGGCGCCGGTGCGTGGCGTGCCGCACGGTGTGACGGCAGCATGGAGTGCCGAGGGCATGCCGACAACGGACAACGTTGCCAGCACGGTTCACCGGTGCGGGGACCGAAGGCCGCGCGGGGGCGCCAACCTCCTCATGGGCAGCAGGGCGTGACGGAACGGAAGCGCGCCTGACCTGTGAAGACGCTGGGGGTGCGGGCAGGGCGCACGGCGATAATTGATCAGGTCCCGGTATCTGTCAATGGCTGCCCGGAATGCGACAGGCGGCCACTGTTCCTTGCCTTTTTGTCTCTTGACGCGGCGGTCGGCGCGGTGGGTAGTCTGCTCTTTCCGTTTGCCTTGACTGCTGCTCCGGCAGCGGCTGTTCAGTGTCCTCGTGGGATATCGAAGGCGCGGCTCGACGGCCTCGCGGACTTCGGGAACGGCGTTCGGCGCGGGTCTCGCGCTCGGGGCCGAGCGAACCGGCCCGCCGCCCTGGTATGGTCGCTGAACAGCCGCAAATCCCCCGGGCGTTGGGGGCGTTGAAGAGGTGCGCGCGGTGCCGTGGATCGGCCTCCCGCTGCCAGTCGATTCCTGTCGAGCTGCCCGGGCGATTACCGATCACCGATTATCGCGTGGGCCTGCCGAACGACTCGGCCACACCGCTCGGTGAACCCGGATCGATCAACCGGTGACATTCCCGGTGTGCGATGGGAAATCCACTCGTGTGGCTCGTGCGGCTCGTACGATGGGAAATTCACGTGTGCGGCACGCGGATGGAAGTCGGCGGCACGGGCGGGTGATGGGGGCTGGGCGTTGCCCGACCCCCTGTCGTTCACGACGGCCGGCCGCCGAACTGCCAGTCGTGCACCTCGATATCGGCGTACCGCTCCGAGGTGAGGACGGCGCGCGCCGCCTCCGCGTCCGGCGCGCGCAACAGCGCCGCCGTCCCCAGCCACTTGGCGCCGTCGTCGGAGAGCAGCGGCCCGTACGCGATCACCTCGTCGATGTCCTTCGGCAGGCCGAGGTCGACAGCCGGGCCGGAACCGAGGCCGAGCACCAGATAGCGGTTGCCCCCGGTACGGCCGCCGGGGAAGTCCCACATGGTCCTGCCCAGCGCGTTACGCCACCGTCGCACCATGACGTCGCGATACACACCTGCCTGGTAGGTGGGCTCGTCGAACGCGAACGCCCGGGCGGCAGCAGGGCCGGGGAGGTCCACTATGTGCACGCTGCCGGTCGGCTCGTCATCGGCGGAGAGCGTCGGGCCGCGCGCGATCAACTCCGCCGCGTACCCGTCCATGTAGGACCAGTGCTCCTCCAGCATCTCGTCGCGCAACGCGAGTGAACCGGGCCGGTCCCTGTGGTAGCAGAAGAATTCCATGCCCACATCCTTCACGAACGGGCTCCGTACCGCTCTCCTGTTTCCGCTCGGCCTGCATGGCACTCGCCCGCCGTCGCACGTCCGACACGACTCGCCGTGGCGACTGGGCAGTTCTGCCCAATGCCGATGCCGCCCCGACGACAGACACGACCCACGCAACTACCCTTCGTTGCACGGCAGATGACGGCCCAACGGGCTCGTTCACGGGACCGATGAAGATCTCCTGGCGACGGACGACGAGGGAACGCGATGCACCACGAGACGACGGCCGACACGGTCACCGGCACCGCCACGCACGGCCGTCCCACGCCGACCGCGGGCACGTCGGCGGGCACGTCGGCGGGTCGGGCACTGTCGGGGCGTTGGCGGTCCACGGTCGTGCCGGCCGTGGCCCTCTGCGTGGCGGTGGGCGCTCTGGCCGGATGCGGGGGCGGCAAGGGGGCCTCAAGCCCGCGGACCGCGGACGTCGGGCAGGCGCTCACCGTGAACGCGCACAACCTGGACGGTGATTCCTCGGGCGACGTCCAGGTGAAGGTCACCGTGGCCAGTCTCGCGCCCGGCCCCGGAGGTACCACCGCACTCCTGCGACTGGTCAACACCAGCAAGCACACGACCACCCTCACGCAGAACTCGTTCGTCTCCGTGGACGACTCGGGCGACTGGCATCTGACCGAGGGCTACACCACCACGGACACCACTCACGCCCCGACGAACGGCTATCTGGAGCCCGGGCAGACGCTCACGCTGGACGCGCTGTTCCCCGGGGGCGTCACGAAGATCCTCTACAACGAGGGCGGTTTCGTCACCGGAGGCAACGGCGCACCCGCCAAGTACACCTCCGAGATCCAGGACACCTGGACGGCCCGGAACTGACCGGGCGGCAGAACGCCCGAGCAGCAGAACGGTAGAAGTCGCGCGGCCCGCCGCGCAAGCCCTCGGAACGCGCCAGATCGGGCAGTGCCGTTGCACACGGACGGCATGCGCCGACCCCCGTTCATCTCGCGACATCCGGTCAGGGCCTCTGACCTGGGCATAGTTGGTGCCTCCTTCATCGGCTCTCATTCTCCTCAACCTCCCGCGTTCCTCTGTGCCATTGCACAGCCCGATTCCCTGTGCCACGCTGCCCGGGTCGTCGGCTGTCCCTGGCTTCGAGGAGGCCCGAGTTGAGTGCGACATCTGAACGCCCCTGGCGTGGTGTGTACGTCGCGACGCCACTGCCACTGCGCGACGACCTGACCGTGGACGAGAACGCGTACGCCGAGCACGTGCGCTTCCTGGCCGATCGCGGGTGCTCCGGAGTGTGTCCCAACGGCTCGCTGGGGGAGTACCAGACGCTCACCGCCGACGAGCGGGCCCGTACGGTGCGCGTCGCCGTGGACGCGGCGCCCCCGGGCTTCGGCGTGATGCCCGGAGTGGCCGCCTACGGGGCACGGGAGAGCCGACGGTGGGCCGAGCAGGCCGCCGAGGCCGGAGCCGCTTCGGTGCTCCTGCTGCCGCCGAACGCCTACGCGGCCGACCGGGAAACCGTCGTGGCGCACTACCGCGAGGTGGCGAAGGCCGGCCTGCCGGTCGTCGCGTACAACAACCCCCACGACACCAAGGTCGACCTCACGCCACCGCTGCTGGCCGAGCTGTATGGCGAGGGGCTGATCGTCGCGGTGAAGGAGTTCAGCGGCGACGTGCGCCGGGCGTACGAACTACGCGAACTCGCCCCGGAACTGGACCTGTTGGCCGGGGCCGACGACGTGGTGCTGGAGCTGGCGATCGCGGGTGCGGTCGGCTGGATCTCGGGATACCCCAACGCGTTCCCGGAAAGCTGCCTGGAACTGTTCCGGCTCGCGACCTCGGGGGACGTCGAGGCCGCACTGCCGCTCTACCGGGATCTGCACCCGTTGCTGCGATGGGATTCCAAGGTCGAGTTCGTCCAGGCGATCAAACTCTCCATGGACCTCGTGGGACTCCGCGGAGGGCCGTGCCGACCGCCGCGCCTCCCCCTGCGTCCCGAGACCGCGGACCGCATCGCGCGGGCGACCGAGGCCGCCGTCGCCCAGGGGTACAAGTGAGGTCACGGCGTACCTTCCACACCGTCGAATCCCACACCGAGGGCATGCCGACCCGGGTCGTGGTCGGCGGAGTCGGGGTGCTGCCCGGAGCCACGATGGCCGAGCGCCGCACCTGGTTCATGGAGCACAGCGACCACCTGCGCACCCTCCTGATGCACGAGCCACGGGGCCACTCGGCCATGAGCGGCGCCGTACTCCAGCCGCCCACCACGCCGGACGCCGACTGGGGCGTGCTGTTCATCGAGGTCTCCGGCGTCCTGCCGATGTGCGGCCACGGCACGATCGGGGTGGCAACGGTGCTGGTCGAGACCGGCATGGTCGAGGTGCGCGAGCCGGTCACCGTCGTCCGGCTCGACACCCCCGCCGGACTCGTCGAGGCGCGGGTCGCCGTCGAGGACGGCGCGGCCCGCACGGTCACCTTGCGCAACGTGCCGTCCTTCGCGCACGCGCTGGACCGCACGGTGAAGGTGCCGGGCCTCGGCGAGGTGCGGTACGACCTGGCCTACGGCGGCAACTTCTACGCCATCGTGGACACGGCGGAACACGGCCTGCCGTTCGACCGCCGGTCGCAGGGGCGGCTGCTGTCGGCCGGGCTCGGCATCATGGAGGCGATCAACGACTCGGCCGAACCGGTGCACCCAAACCGCCCCGACATCCGCGGATGCCATCACGTCTACCTCGCCGCCCCCGGCTCCACCGCCCGCCACTCACGCCACGCGATGGCGATCCACCCCGGCTGGTTCGACCGCTCACCCTGCGGTACGGGGACCAGCGCACGCATGGCGCAACTGCACGCCCGCGGTGAACTGCCGCTGGAGACCGACTTCGTGAACGAGTCGTTCATCGGCACGCGCTTCGTCGGCCGACTGGTCGGCGAGACCACGGTGGCCGGGCGGCCCGCGGTGTCGCCCACCATCACCGGGCGCGCCTGGATCACCGGGACGGCGCAGTTCACCCTGGACCCCGACGACCCGTTCCCGGCGGGCTTCGTCCTCTAGCGACAGAAGACCCGCGCATAGCGACAGAAGATCCGCGCAGCGCGAAGCGAAGGAACGGAAGCCCCGCGCAGGCCGAAACGAAAGAACAGCACATCGCGAACAGGAGCCGCATGCAGCACGAAACAGCCGAGGCAGGGCGCCCCCGTGCCGAAGCGACCGGGCCACGCGTGCCGACCGCACGTAAGAAGGGCATTCTGCGCGACCGGGTGAGGAACGCGTTGCGGGCCGCCGTCGTCTCCGGCGAACTCGCCCCCGGCACCGTCTACTCGGCCCCGGCGCTGGCCGAGCGGTTCGGGGTGTCGGCGACGCCGGTGCGCGAGGCCATGATCGACCTGATCGCGGAAGGCCTGGCCGTCGTCCAGCCCAACAAGGGCTACCTGGTCACCGAGGTCTCGCCCAAGGCGCTGGACGAGGTCTCCGAGCTGAGGCTGCTGCTGGAGCCGCCCTCGGTGCGATCGGCCGTGCCACGGGTGCCGGAGGCGGACCTCCCCAGGTTGCGGCGGCTCGCCCAGGACATCGTGACCGCCGCCGAACTGGGTGACCTGGTCGGCTACATCGAGGCGGACCGTGTCTTCCACCTGACCCTGCTGGGCTACGCCGACAACGGCCGACTGCTGGACGTGGTCTCGGGGCTGCGGGCGCAGACGCGGCTGCTGGGCCTGGCGCCGCTGGTCGAGTCGGGCCGCCTGGTGGAGTCGGCCAACGAGCACCACCACCTGCTGGACTTCGTGGAGTCGAGGGACGCGGTGGCGGCGGAACTGCTGATGCATCGTCACATCGGTCACGTGCGCACGCTGTGGGCGGCGGGTTCGTGACGCGGTCCGGGTCAACGCCAGTGCTACGTACGGGCGTTACGGTGGACGTGGTGGTCATCGGCGCCGGTGCGGTCGGGGCGGCCGTCGCCTTCTTCGCCTCGCGGGAAGGGCTGCGGGTGGCGGTGGTGGACCGTGGTCCGATCGCCGGGGGCACGTCGAGCGCGGGAGAGGGCAACATCCTGGTCTCCGACAAGGAGCCGGGCCCGGAACTCGATCTCGCGCTGCTGGCCCAGCGGGTGTGGCGCGAGGACCTCGCCGAGCACGCCGCGCTCTGGGAGTTCGAGGCCAAGGGCGGCCTCGTCGTCGGCGCGACGCCACCGGCCGTGGCGGCGCTGGCCGGACTCACCCGGCGCCAGCGCGCCCACGGCGTCGAGGTCACCGACGTGACGGCAGGGGAGCTGCCCGCCCATGAGCCGTACCTGGCACTCGAGTTGGCGGGCGGCGCCCACTACCCGCAGGACGCCCAGGTACAGCCGATGCTCGTAGTCGCCCACCTGCTGCGGCTGAGCCGCAGCAGCGGTGCGACGGTGACGACCGGAGCCGAGGTCACGGGATTCCTGCGCCACGGGGACACCGTCACCGGTGTGCGGACGACCCGGGGCGACATCGGCGCGGCCATGGTGGTCAACGCGGCAGGCCCCTGGGCCGGCGCCGTCTCCGAACTCGCCGGAGCGCCCGTGCCCGTCCTGCCCCGCAGGGGTGTCGTGCTGGTCACGCAGCCGTTGCCACCGCTGGTGCGGCACAAGGTCTACGCGGCGGAGTACGTCGGTGACGTGGCCAGCTCCGACGCGGCGCTCCAGACCTCGCCGGTCGTCGAGTCCACCCCCGCCGGCACCGTGCTGATCGGCTCGTCCAGGGAACGCGTGGGATTCGACCGTACGATCCCGCCCGAGGTCCCTGCCACGCTGGCGCGCAAGGCCGTCGCGCTCTTCCCGCGTCTGGCCTCGGCGTTGGCCCTGCGCACCTACTTCGGCTTCCGCCCGTACTGCCCCGACCACCTCCCCGTGATCGGACCCGACCCGCGTGCCCCCGGTCTGTGGCACGCCTGCGGGCACGAAGGCGCGGGGATCGGGCTGTCGGTGGCCACCGGCAAGCTGCTCGCGCAGGGGATGACCGGCCGCGACACCGAACTCGACCTCACGCCTTTCGCCCCTGACCGCTTCGCCACCGCGCCACCCGTCCCATGACGCGCCCGATGCGATGGCGACCGGCCGGGAGAGCGACGCGCCGTAACGGCGAGCCGATGCCATGGCGACCCGCCGGGACAGCGACAGGACACGGCCGGGACAGCGACAGGACACGATCGAGGAGGAGCACCGTGCCCCACGAGCCGGACGACCGGACCGACGCCGAGGTGTGCCGCGTGCACTTCGGCGGCAGGACCCTCACCGCACAGCCGGGCCTCAGCGTCGCCGCCGCGCTGGTGCGCGAGGGCATCACGTCATGGCGCAGCACACGCAGGGCGGGCGGGCCTCGCGGGCTGTTCTGCGGGATCGGCGTCTGCTACGACTGCCTGATCACCGTCGACGGCCACCCGGACCAGCGCGCCTGCCTCGTGGCGGTGCGCGATGGCATGCGGCTGGAGGACGGCCGGTGTCCGGAGGACGACAGAGGGACGGGGCCGGATGATGGCGTTCGGCCGGACGCCGCCGTGGGCTCGCGGGAGACGGGTCACGGCGGAGGGAGCGGCGATGCGGTCAAGTGACGTTCTCACCGCGGACGTTGCCGTTGTCGGCGCCGGTCCCGCCGGGCTCGCCGCGGCGGGCGAGGCCGCCGCCGCGGGGCTCGACGTCGTGGTCGTGGATGCCGGGGCCCGCCCCGGCGGCCAGTACTGGCGTCACGGGCCCGGTGCCGAGGGACCCGCACCGGGAACGCACGGGCGGGGCACGTTCAGCACGTTGCGCGCGGGCCTCGGACGCCACGGCGTGCGGTTGGTGTGCGGCCACCAGGTGTGGCAGGCCGGTCGTCACGACGACGGGTTCGTCCTGCGGCTGCGCCCGGTGCATGACTTCCCACACGACGACGCCGTCGAGCGCGTCAGCGCGCGCCGCCTCATCGTGTGCACGGGCGGGTACGACCGCCAGTTGCCGGTGCCGGGATGGGATCTGCCGGGGGTGATGGCGGCGGGCGGTGCGCAGGCGCTGCTCAAGGAGTACGGTACGGTACCCGGACAACGCGTGGTGGTCGCGGGCACCGGGCCGTTCCTGGTCGCCGTCGCGGCAGGATTGGCCGAAGCGGGCGCGCGTGTGGTCGCCGTCTGCGAGGCGAACGCCCCCGTACGCGGATGGCTGCGACGGCCGCTCGCGGCACTGGGCGAACCCGCCAAGGCGGTCGAAGCCGTCCGATACGCGGCCGCGCTGGCCCGCCACCGCGTCCCGTACCGCACCAGGACGGCCGTCACCCGGGTGCACGGCGACGACAGCGTACGGGCCGTCGATCTCACCGCACTCGACCACGACGGCCGCCCCCGGGAAGCGACACGCACCACGGTGCCGGCCGACCTGGTCGCCCTCGGGTGGGGTTTCACGCCGTCGCTGGACCTCCTGCTGACGCTCGGTGCTGCCACGAGGCTGGACGGCGACGGCTCGCTGGTCGTCCGCGTGGACGACGGGCAACGCACCACCGTGCCGGGTCTGTACGCGGCGGGGGAGACCACCGGGATCGCGGGCGCGACGCAGGCGGTGCGCGAGGGACTGCTGAGCGGGCTCGCGGTGACCGCGGACCTGGGCCGTGCCGGGCGGACAGGTGACGGCGTCGACGCTGGGCCGTCGCGTTCCCGCCGGGCGGCGCGGCTGCGCTCCGGGGTGCGTCGCGGACGCCGCTTCGCCGAGGCCCTGCACGCCGCCTGCCCGGTCCCCGCCGGATGGACCGCCTGGCTGGCGGGGGACACCGTGGTGTGCCGGTGCGAGGAGGTGCCGTTCGCGGCCGTCTGCCACGCGGTGCGGGAACTCGGCGCCGAGGACCCGCGCACCGTCAAGATGCTGGCCCGGCCCGGGATGGGAATGTGCCAGGGGCGGGTGTGCGGATTCGCCACCGCGCTGATCACGCGGCACCTCACCGGACACCCCTCCACCGCCGAGGCGCTGTCGGCCTTCGGCAAGCGCCCGCTCGCCGCGCCGGTGACCCTCGCCGAACTCGCCGCGTCGGACGACCGCACCGCGCCGCGGACGGCCCCCTGGTCCTGACCGCCCGCCGATCCACTCGAACCGTTCCAGCCCGTGTCGGCTCCCCACGAGTCGGCGGTGGCGACGCGGAACGCCACGTGCCCGCGCGTTCGACGGGCGGCCGTCCGGCACCGAGAATGGTGGGACGGAGCGACGGCCGTCCCCCAGAGGCCCGTCCCCCAGAGGTGGTGACCGATGCCGACGTGGCGACTGCGCGAGTTCCACGACGACGACCTGGACCAGGCCATCCAGATGTGGGACCAGGACCGTCAGGCGGACGAGACGGTGCCCGTCTTCCCCGTCTCCGAGGTCATGGCCGCGGCCCGGAGCGGCGAACCCGCCGTAGTCGCCGTCGTGGGCGACGAGCTGGTCGGCATGGCGGTGGCCCAGAGCAAGGGTGAGCGGGGCTGGATCACGTTGGTGGCGCTCGCGGCGATGTGGCGCAACCGTGGCATCGGCAGCCAGCTGATCGCCGAGGTCGAACGGCGCCTGCGGGGCAACGGGGTCCGCCGCATCAGCGCGCTCCTCGCCCCCGGCGCGACCGGCGCCAAGGCCCTGGAGAACTCCGGCTACCGCGCACGCGACGGCCTGCTCTTCTACGAGAAGGCCGAACACCTCGGCGCCAGCGACGCCGGCCTGCTGGCGGAGATCGGCGGCAGGGTGCTCCCGCGCGGACTGTGGAGCGCGCTGGCCGGGATGGAACGCGAGAAGGACGCCATCGAACGCCGGATCGTCCTTCCGCTGGCGGAACCCGCGCTGGCCGACCGCTACGGGCTCACCCCGCCCAAGGCGGTGATCCTCTTCGGTCCGCCGGGTACCGGCAAGACCAGCTTCGCCAAGGCCGTCGCCTCTCGGCTCGGCTGGCCCTTCGTGGAGCTGTTCCCCTCCCGGCTGGCCGCGGACACCGGGGGCGGCCTCGCCGCGTCGCTGCGGGACGCGTTCACCGACCTGGCCAACCTGGAGTCGGTGCTGCTCTTCATCGACGAGGTCGAGGAGATCGCGGGCGTGCGCTCCGGGCAGGCCGTCGACCCCGGGCACGGTGTCACCAACGAACTGCTCAAGCTGATCCCCGGATTCCGCGACCACGACGACCGGCTGCTGATCTGTGCGACGAACTCCGTGCGGTCGCTGGATCCGGCGTTCCTGCGGCCCGGCAGGTTCGACTACGTGATCCCGGTCGGCCCGCCCGACCGGGTCGCGCGTGAGGCGATCTGGCGGCGCTACCTCGGCCCGGCCGCAGACGACGTGGAGGTGGCGCGCCTGGTCGCCGCGAGCGAGATGTTCACGCCTGCCGACATCGAGTTCGCGGCCCGCAAGGGCGCCCACACCGCGTTCGAACGCGAGGTGGTGGAGCGCCGGGGCACGCCGGCCTCCACCGACGACTACCTGGCCGCCATCGCCGACACCCGTCCCACCCTGACCGCCCAGGCGATCACGGAGTTCCGCGAGGACATCGACCAGTACGAACGCCTCTGACCGCGGCGGCCCGCCGGGCGACCCGGGTCCGGGCCGAGCCGTCGCGCCTGGACCGTCCCCGGATCAACCATCGGCGGCGAGGCGGTTCAGCCACTCCGTCAGCAGATGCCGCTCGGCGGCGCTGAGGCTTGTCTGCTCCGGCAGCGCGGCGCGCAGGGCGCGGGCGGCGCCGGCCGGACCCGAGTCCTCCACGGCCGGCCGCCGGTTGGTGACAGCGGCGACCATGGATTCGCGAAGGGTGGTCAACAGGGCCGGATCACGCCGCTCCCGGGGCAGGGACAGCCAGGTGAGCACCGCGCCGCGCGCCGTGGCGTTGATGATCTGGGCGGCGAGTTCCTCGTCGACGCGGAGCCATCCACCGGCGGCGAGGCGCCGGATGCGGCCCCTGAGGATCTCCATGCCGGCCTTGAAGGCGGCCGAGCCGGTCCGGGTGGGCTCGGTGTACATCAGCGTGAACAACGCGGGATTGGCCAGACCGAACTCGATCGCGACGTCCCAGCCCGCCCTGAGGTCCTCGATGGGGTCCTCGGGTTCGGGATCGACGTGCTTGGTGGCGAGGAACGCGGCGAAGCCGTGCTCGACCACGGCGTTGAGCAGGCCGTCTTTGTCGCCGAAGAGCCGGTAGATGGCCGGCGGTTGCAGGCCCGCCGCGTCGGCGACCGCGCGGGTGGTGACCGCGTCGCGACCACCGCGCGTCAGCAGACCGATGGCGGCCTCGACGACCCGCTGCCGGGTCTGCTCCCGGCCCGAAGACGCGGCGGCGGACGGAGAGGCGCTGGGCGCAGGGGCGCTGGGTGTGGAGGCGGTGGCGTCGTCCCCGCTGCGTGAACGTGCTGGCATGAATCAATGCTATCGCGTTCTTGATTCCGTCGTTAATATCAGTGGTACCGTGAAAATGTTTCCAACGGAACCACGTTATCGCGACAATGGAGCGCATCATGATCATCGTTACCGGAGCCACCGGACAGCTGGGGCGTCGGGTCGTCGAGCGGTTGCTCACCCGCGTGCCGGCGGACCGGGTCGGCGTCAGCGTCCGGGACCCGCAGAAGGCGCAGGGCCTGGCCGACCAGGGGGTGCGGGTGCGTCGAGGCAGCTTCACCGACCCCGCCGGCCTCGCACACGCCTTCGAGGGCGCCTCGCAGGTACTCGTCGTCTCCGTCGACGTCATGGGCGACGAGTGCGTGCGGCAGCACCGCACGGCGATCGACGCGGCCGTCGCGGCGGGTGCCCGCCGCATCCTCTACACCAGCCAGATGGGAGCCGGCGCGACGTCGCACTTCCAGGCCTGCCGTGACCACGCCGCCACAGAGGAGGCGCTGCGCGCCAGCGGTGTGCCGTTCACCGCGCTGCGCAACGGCTTCTACGCCACCAGCGCGGCGCACTTCCTCGGCCACGCGGTGGAGTCGGGCAGGCTCGCGCTGCCCGCCGACGGGCCGGTCGCCTGGACCGCGCACGCCGACCTCGCCGAGGCGACGGCCGCCATCCTGGCCGATGAGGGCCGTTTCGAGGGACCCACACCGCCGCTGACGGGAGGTGGGACGCTGGACTTCGAGGAGATCGCCGCGATCGCGGCGAAGCTGACGGGCCGGACCATCACGAGGGTCACGGTCCCTGACGACCAGTACCGGGAGCAGATGATCGGGCAGGGCGTTCCCGCCGAATTGTCGGATCAGCTGCTCGGCATCTTTTCCGCGAGCCGCGCCGGCGAGTTCGCCACCGTCGACCCGACCCTCGCCACCCTGCTCGGCCGTGAGCCCGTCAGTACGGAGGCGGTGCTGCGCGAGCACCTGTCCGCCGGCTGACCCACGAAGACCGGGCCGCCCCAGGGTGCGGGGCGGACCACCCGCCCGCTCCCTCGGGTCGGCGGCACGTCCAGGGGCGGGAGGCGGTCAGGGAAGGTACCGCTCCAGCGCGGCCGCGCCCTTCTCCTCGATCAGCCGTCGTGCCTGCTCGATCCGCTCGGGTGTGACGTCCCGACCGGACGCCATCACCAGGTCCTCCGGGTCGAAGGGCCGTTCCGCGCCCGTGCGGAAGCGGGCCGGCCCGCCCCTGGCTGTGGACGTCTCCTCGTCCGCTGAATCCGTCATGTCGATCACCTGAATTCGGCCGGGGCCATCACCGGGATGGCGGTGTCCCTCCACGCTAGTCCCGGACTCCGTGAGCCGCACAGGAAGGTTCGCGGGCGGTCACGACCCGGCGGGCGAGGTGCGGCCGACCAGCTCCAGCAACTTCCGCAGCACCTCGTCGGCGATGTCCGCCAGGGACCGTTCCTCGCCCTCGCCGATCCACAGGGTGAACGCCGTGCCGAACACGGTCATGCCCGTCTTCGCCGCCAGCGTCGCGGACAGCTCGTCGACGCCGCGCGCCCGCAGGGATCCCGCGATGGCGGCGGCGAGGCTGCCGAGTTTGTGCGACTCGCGCTCCTGGAGCGCGGGATTGCGGTCGATCACCGACTGCCGGGTGCGCGAGTGCGGACGGCGTTCGTCGGTGAAGAACGCCGAGGCGGACCGCAGGGCACAGGCCACGACGTCGATCGGGGAGGCGTCGGCCGGAGCGGACTCCACGCCGGTGAGAAACGCCTCCCGCAGGACGTGCTGGCCGTGGAAGAGGACCTCGCGCTTGTCGGTGAAGTGCCGGAAGAACGTGCGCTCGGTCAGTCCCACGGACCGCGCGATCTCCGTAGCGGTCGTCTGTTCGTAGCCACGGGTGGCGAACAGCTCGAGTGCCGCCCTTTGCAGCCGCTCCGGAGTCCCCGGTTCCCAACGCACCATGCCGACGAGTGTAGTGATGACAGGGACTGACGTGTAGGCGTAGGGTAGGCCTCAAGGTTGATGTCAGTGACAGACATCAGCCGTTAGTGATCGCTTCGAACGGGCGCCTGCGTGCGCGGCGCCGAAAAGAGGTCTTGTCATGCGTGTATTCGTCACCGGAGCCTCCGGCTGGATCGGCACCGCGGTCGTCGGCGAGCTGCTCGCCGCGGGACACGAGGTCACCGGGCTGGCCAGGTCGCAGGCGTCCGCGGACGCGCTCCAGGCCAGGGGGGTCCGGGTGCGCCGCGGCGACCTCGACGACCTGGACGGCATCCGGGCCGGCGCCGAGGAGGCGGAGGCCGTCGTCCACCTCGCCAACAAGCACGACTTCGCGAACCAGGCCGTGAGCAACGCGGCCGAACGCGCCGCCGTCCAGACCATCGGCGACGCCCTCGAGGGCTCCGGCCGCCCCTTCCTGCTCGCGTCCGGCGTCGCCGGGCTCGCCCAGGGCAGGCCCTGTACCGAGGCCGACCCGTCCCCGTTCCACGGCCCGCAGTCCCCGCGCGGCGGCAGCGAGAACCTCGCGCTGGAGTTCGCCGACCGGGGCGTGCGCCCGGTGAGCCTGCGGTTCGCGCCGACCGTGCACGGCACCGGTGACCACGGCTTCATCGCGGTCATCGCCGAGGCGGCCCGCCGCAGGGGCGTCTCCGGCTACCCCGGTGACGGGACCAACCGCTGGGCCGCCGTGCACCGGACCGACGCCGCCCGCATGGTCGCCCTCGGCCTGGAGAAGGCGCCCGCCGGGGCCCGGCTGCACGCCGTCGCGGAAGAGGGCGTCACCACCCGCGACATCGCCGAGGCGATCGGCCGCGCCTTCGACCTGCCGGTGACCTCGGTCGACCCCGCCGACGCCGAGGACCACTTCGGATGGATCAGCGCCTTCTTCACCATGGACCTCGCGGCGACCTCGATCGAGACGCAGCGGCTCCTCGGCTGGACCCCGACCGGCCCGGGCCTCATCGAGGACATCGCCGCGGGGGCGTACGCGGCGCGCTGACGGCGGGGCACGGGCGCGCCGTGGCAGGACGGCCCGGCGCGTCCGGCCTTCGGTGAAGGCCGCAGCGCCGGCGGCCGGTTGACACACCGCCGCCGCTCGCGGAGGCGTCGTGGGTATCGCGTGGAGAAGGGGTGAGAGATCCGTCCCCGCCGCGCGGTCGCTCCTGACCCCCGGAACGGCCGCGTCTGGGCGTTCCGCCCTCGTCGGAGGCGCGGCGCGGGTGCGGGATGCTGCTTGCCAGACCCGTGTGAAGAAGGGATGGTTGCTGGAAGACAACGATCCACGTCCTACGGAAGGCGGTTGACCGGTGCGGTGGAGGCCAGCGGCCAGTGCCCGGATCTGAGCGGACGCCGGCAGATCCGGGGCGTACCCGCCCACGTCGTTCCGCGACGTGGGCCGAGGCGCCCTACCCGGTCGTCGTCGCCGACAGGGCGGGCGCGGTCGTCGAGTCCAACGACGCCGCTCTCACGCTGCTGCCCCGCCTGCGCCCCGGCGCACCGCTGGACGACACGGTCCCCGGCTGGCTCGCCGCGAGTCACGCCCGCCTGACGACACCCACCGGCGACCGCGACGACGTGCCCGCCGCCCTCCCCGGCCCCCGCGCCGGGACCGGGGAGCCGGTGGAGGGCATGGTCGGTGACCGCAGCTTCGGCGCCCATGCCACCCGGCGCGGCGACGGCGACGTGGTGTGGTGGCTGGTGGAGACCACCGACGTCCGCCTCGCCGAGGCGACCCTGGCCGAAGAACGCCGACGCACCTCCCTGCTCGCCGAGGCGTCGAACACCCTGCTGGCCTCGCTGAACCTGGAGCGCTGCACCGAGGCGACCGCGCGCCTCGCCGTCCAGCACCTCGCCGACGCGGCGATCGTCGTCGGCCCGCCGGACGGCAGGAGCCTGACGGTCACCTCCTGCGCCACCGGGCACCCGGTGACCCGGCGGCTGGTGCGCGCCGAGCCCGACATCGTTCCCGGCCTGCGCGAAGCCCTGGAAGGCTTCCCGCCGGTGCCCTCGCGGTGGATCGATCCCGCCGCCCTGCCCGACTGGGCGTCCGCCGAGGGCTTCACCGGGCCGGTCGGATCGGTCGTGGTGACACCGCTGCCCGGTCACGGCGTGTCGGCGGGAGCGCTCGTCCTGCTGCGGCACGGCGACCACGCGAGGTTCTCCCAGAGCGAGGAGGTCTTCGCCCGGCTCTTCGCCGCCCGCGCCGGGGCCGCCCTGTCGGCAGCCCGCATGTACGGCGAGCAGGCGGCGATCACCGCCACGCTCACCCGCGAACTGCTGCCGCCCACGCTGACGCAGGTGAACGGCGTCGAGTTCGCCGGCGGCTACCGGGCCGCCGCCGCGCACGAACGCGTCGGCGGCGACTTCTTCGACGTCCACGCCGGGGGCGACGCGTCCGCCGAGACCCTCGCGGTGATCGGCGACGTGTGCGGCAAGGGCCTGGACGCGGCCGTGCTGACGGGCAAGATCCGCAACACCCTGCACGCGCTGCTGCCCCTCGCCGACGACCACGAACGCCTGCTGAACCTCCTCAACGGCGCGCTCCTGACCACCGAGCACGCCCGATTCGCGACCCTCGCGCTGGCCTCCGTACGCCGCGACGGCGGCCAGGTCCTGCTGCGGCTGACCAGCGCGGGGCACCCGCCGCCGCTGCTCGTACGGGCCGACGGGCGGGTGGAGACCGCCGCCACGCACGGCACCCTGGTCGGCGCGCTGCCCACCGTGCGGGCCTCCACCGCCGAGACGGTGCTGCAACCGGGCGAGACGTGCCTGATGTTCACCGACGGCATCACCGAGGCACGCGGCGGGCCCCTGGGGGAGGAGATGTTCGGCGAGGCCCGGCTGCGAAGGGCCCTGGGCGAGTGCGCGGGACTGCCCGCCGAGGCCGTCGTCGAACGCGTCCAGATGCTCGCGACCTCCTGGGTGGACTCCCACCGGCACGACGACATGGCCGTGGTCGCCATCACCGCGCCCCGCCACGCCCACCTGAGCGCGGTCGACGGCCACACGAGAGGCAGGTACACCGCATGACCGCGCCACCCACCACCGTCGACCTGCCCGCCGTCCGGCGGGCGATGTGGCGGGCCGTGCTGGACGGCGACGCACACGGTGCCTGCGACGTGGTGTTCCCCCTGCTGGACGGCGGACTCGACGCGGAAGTCGTGCTGCTCGACGTCATCGCCAAGGTCCAGGCGAAGGTGGGCGTCGAATGGGCCGCCAACCGCGTCAGCGTCGCCCAGGAGCACGCCGCCTCCGCCGTCAACGACCGCGTCATCACCGCCGTGCTGCACCACCCGGCGGCCCGCGTCGAGGACCCCGGACGGCGGGGCCGGGTGACGGTGGCCTGCGTGGACCAGGAATGGCACGCGTTGCCCGCCCGGCTGCTCGCCGAGGTGCTGCACCTGCGCGGCTGGCGCGTCGACTTCCTCGGCGCCCAGGTCCCCACCCCGCACCTGATACGCCACGTGCACCGCACCGGTCCCCTCGCCGTCGCGCTCTCCTCGTCGATCCCCACCCGGCTGCCGGTCGCGCACGCGGCGATCAGCGCCTGCCAGGCCACCGGCGTCCCCGTCCTGGTCGGCGGCGCCGCGTTCGGGCCCGACGGCCGCTACGCACGCCAGTTCGGCGCCGACGCCTGGGCCCCCGACGCCCGTGAGGCCGCCGGTATCCTCGAGCGGGGCCTGCCGCCCACCGGGATGGAGACCGCACGGCAGGCCATCGAGGACCTCCCGCACCTGGGCGACCAGGAGTTCACCATGGTCGTGGGCACCGCACGGCAACTGGTGAAGCAGACCATGGTGGACCTGGAGGACCGCATACCGGCCCTGCGCGCCTACACCGAGGAGCAACGCCACCACACCGCCGAGGACATCGCCCACCTCGTCGACTTCCTCGCGGCCTCCCTCTACACCGACGACCCGGAGTTGTTCACCCGGTTCATCACGTGGATGGCGTCGATCCTCACCGCGCGCGGCGTACCCGCCACCGTGCTGCGCCCCACACTGGACCTGCTGGGCGGTCAACTGCGCGACTTCCCCAGGGCCGGCCACCACGTCGAACGCGCCCGCCGGGCCCTCACCACCGCCGCCCCCGCCCCCGCCACCTCCGGATCGCAGGACGCCGTATGACCGAGCTCAGCCCCTTCAGCGTCACCGTCCGCCGGCCGCAGCCAGGAACGACGACGCTGCACGTCCACGGCGACCTGGACTACGAGACCTGCGACGAACTCCTCGACACCGCCACCCGCCACCTTCCCGGATGTCGCGAACTCCGACTGGACTGCGCCGAGTTGGCCTTCTGCGACTCGATGGGCCTGTCCTGCCTGCTGCTCCTGCACAGGCGGGCCGCGGCCGACGGGACCCGTCTGCACCTGGACAACAGATCCGACGCGTTCGACCGCCTGCTGCGGCTCACAGGCGTCCTGGGCCACCTCACCGCGGCCCGCGCCGACGCGACCGGCACCCGGGTCCCCCTCGACAACAGCTGAACGCCGCCGACGCGGCGTCACGCCCGGCGCCGACGTGCCGGGCGTGGAAGGATGGACCATCGTGAGTGGCGAAATGGATGTGGTGAGCGGGGGAATCGCCGACGGGCGGTTCGTGGTCCGTGTGGTGGGGGAGATCGACGCGGACTGCTGCGAGGCGTTCGGGACGGCGCTGGACCAGGCGCTCACCGCGGACGCCGACCGCACCGTGGTGGACGTCTCGCGCACGGAGTTCGCCGACTCCATGTTCCTGCACCTGCTGCTCGACGCCCAACGCCGTCACCGCCAGGCCGGGCGACGGCTGCTGATCGCCGGGCCGTTCACCCCGGTCGTGCAGCGGTTGCTCGAAGTCACCGGGACCGACTCCTTCTTCACCCTGGCCCCCTCGATCGGCGAGGCGTGAGCAAGGCCTCACTGATCCCAACACCTCGTGCGCCCTGATGAGTTGAGTGGGCGGTCGAGCCGCCGCGGGGCTTCCTGGCCGTCGGTCGCGTCACGAAACGCATTGAGGGGCCGCCACCGGGTAACCGTGCGTCATGAGACGCAGGACGAGGGAGACGGCGGCCCGGCTGGTCGCGGGGTGCGGGAGCTTGCCGGAGCGACTCGGGCGGCTGGACCGGCAGGCCTTCCGGGAAGTGGCGCGACGCCGCTGGCCCGGTGCGGAACAGGTGCTGCCACGGCTGAGCCGCAGCGCCAACCACGGTGTGCTGTGGCTCGGCACCGCCGTGGGTGTCGCCGCTCTGTCGGGCCGCACCGGACGCCGCGCCGCGCTGCGCGGCGCCGGATCCCTCGCCGTCGCCTCCACGGTCGTCAACACCATGGCCAAGTGGTCGGTGCGCCGCGCCCGGCCCGCGCTGACCGACGTGCCCGCCGTGCGCAGGCTGCGCCGCCAGCCCGCCACCACCTCCTTCCCCTCCGGCCACGCCGCGTCCGCCGCCGCGTTCGCGTTCGGCGTGGCCCTGGAGGAGCCGCGATGGGGGGTGCTGATCGCCCCGGTCGCCGCGTCCGTGGCGTTCTCCCGCGTCTACACCGGGGTGCACTACCCCAGCGACGTGCTCGCCGGGGCGGCCGTCGGCGTGGCCGCCGCGCTCGTCGTGCGGCGCGCCTTTCCCGTTCCGCGCAGGGTGGCGCCCCCGGCCGCCGACGCGCCCGCCCTGGCCGACGGCGACGGGCTCACCGTCGTCGTCAACCACGCCTCCGGCGTCCCGGCCGTCCTCACCTCGCCCGCCGACTGCCTGCGTTCCGCACTGCCGAAGGCCGAGGTGGTGGACGCCACCGAGGACGACGACTTCGGCACGCTCGTGGAGAAGGCGGCCCGGCAGGCGGCGGAACGCGGCGGTGCGCTCGGGGTGTGGGGCGGCGACGGCAGCGTGAACCGCGCCGCGGCCGCCGCCGCGCGCTGCGGCGTGCCGCTCGCGGTCTTCCCCGGCGGCACCTACAACCACCTCGCCGCCGACCTGGGCGTGCAGAGCCTGGCGCAGACAGTCGCCGCGGTGTGCGCGGGACAGGCGGCACACATCGACGTCGCGCGCTTCACCGGATCCGACGGCACGGCCGTCCCGTACCTCAACACCTTCAGCATCGGCGCCTACCCGGAGCTGGTGCGACTGCGGGAACGCTGGGCGCGCCGGGTGGGCAGCTGGCCCGCCGGTCTGCTCGCCGCCGCGCACGTCCTGCGCACCTCCCGGCCCGTTCCCCTGGTGATCGACGGCCGGCAGCGGGAGGTCTGGCTGCTCTTCGCGGGCAACTGCGCGTACCCGGGCGCGGGCCTGGCCCCCTCGCACCGCCGGGACCTGGCCGACGGACGGCTCGACGTGCGCGTCGTGGAAGGCGGCACGTTCGCCAGGACCAGGCTGCTGGCCGCCGCGCTCACCGGGGCGCTGCACCGCTCGCCGTTCTACCGGGCCCGCACCGCCACGTCCCTGCGCGTCAGCGGCATCCCGCGCGGCACGCACCTGGCCTACGACGGCGAGGTGACGACGGCGCCGGAGCACACGACGCTCACGAAGGCCCCGGAACCACTCGTCGTCTACCGTCCACCCGGGCCCCCGGCCGAACGGCGCGCGCGTACCACCGGAGGTGCGCGGTGAACGCCCTGGACGCCGTGACGCGGCACGGCGGCCGCCGCGTCCGGATGCCGTCCGCGCGGACCGGCCGCACCTGGTGGGCGGCGCTGCGCCGCACCCCCGTCACGGCGTGGAACGACAACGTGACCGACTGGGCGGCGTCCCTCACGTACTACGCGGTCCTCGCGCTCTTCCCGGTCATGCTGGTCGTCGTCTCCGTCATCGGGCTGTCCATGCCGCACGCGACGCCCGACGTGGTCCGGCAGGTCACCGGCCTTTTCCCGGCCCAGTCGCGCGGACTGGTGAGCGCGGTGCTGGACCAGCTCACGCAGCAACGCTCCACCGCCTGGGTGCTCGTGGGAGTGGGAGGTGTCAGCTCCCTGTGGTCCGGCTCCAGTTACCTCGCCGTCTTCCGCCGGGCGCTGCACGCGATCCACCACCAGAGCGCGGCCCGTCCCGTGCGGCAGACCGCGGTGCGCATCCTGCTGACCGCCTTCGCCCTGCTGGCCCTGCTGCTCGGCAGCGCCGTCGCCCTGCTGCTGACCGGCGGCCTGGCGCGGGTGCTGGGCCGCCTGCTGCACATCGGCCAGGCACCGATGGCGGCGTGGGCCGCGCTGCGCTGGCCGGCGATGCTGGGCATCGCGGTGGTGCTGGTGCTCGTCCTCTACCGCTCCGGTCCGCGCGACTCCCGCCCGGTGCGGCGGATGGCGCCGGGCGGCACACTCGCGGTGGCGCTGCTGCTGGTCGTCTCGTTCGGCTTCAGCCTCTATGCCGCCCACGTGACCACGTACCACCGGCTGTACGGTTCTCTGGCAGGATTCGTGCTCTTCCTGATCTGGCTGTGGCTGTCCAACCTCGCCCTGCTGCTCGGGGCGCTGTTCAACGCGGAACTGGCCAGGGCGGGCGCCGGGCGTGGCGCGGCATGGCGTTCCCTGGCGGGCTGACGGTCGGGGAGGGCCGGGGCCCGCTCTACCGGCGGGCGCCGCGGGCTTCGGGAAAGGGGCGCACACGGATCCCGGGAGGGCGTAAGGTGACCGCGAGTGACGCGAGGGGTGGTGTGAGGTGACAGCTGTCGGTCCGGAACGCAGCAGCCCGTCACCGTGGGTGTCCACCCTGGGGGACGAGTCGGCTCCGCCGCGCACGGCGGCCCAGGCCCGCGCACACGTACGCGCGCTGCTGACCGCCCACGAACGCGCCACCGGGGTCCTGGTGGCCGCCCGCGCCCACGCCGACGCCCTCCTGGTGATCTCCGAACTCGTGACCAACGCGCTGCGGCACGGCGGTGGCATGACGGCGTTCAGCGCCCGCGTCACCGACGACGCCCTGCTGGAGGTCGTCGTCACGGACGGCTCGCCGAACCGGCCCGCCATCTCGGCGCAGGCCGCCCTGCTCAGCGGTGGCGGCGGCCTGGGGTGGCCGCTGATCTGCCGGCTGGCGACCCGGGTGACGCTGACCGCGACCGCGCAGGGCGGCAAGGACATCCGCGTCCTGCTTCCGCTGGAGTGACCCCGGGGCCCGTTCCGTGAGACGCGAGGAGCGGGTCGCGGCTCAGGTGGCCTCATGTCCGGCGGGGGGCCCGGGCCGGTTGTCGTCCTGGTGCGTGGTGCGCTGGACGACGACCGCCGCCGCGTCGTCGCCGAGCCGCCCGTTGACGTACGCGAGCACGTCGTCGCGCAGGCGGTGCACGAAGGCCTTGGGGGAGTGCAGACCGTCCGGCGCCCAGGTGCCCAGTCGTTCGGTCAGCGGATAGAACGTGCCGGTGCCGTCCCTCGCCTCGGTGATGCCGTCGGTGTAGAGCACGAGATGGTCGCCCGGACCGAACGGGAACTCCAGGACGTCGACCGGCCCGCGCGAGGTCAGGCCGCACAGCCCCAGCGGAGGTGTGGCGGTCGCGACGAGCGGCACGGCCCGCCCGTCGTGCAGCAGGACCGGCGGCGGATGACCGCAGCTGACCAGCCGGGCCACCGGCGCGTCGTCCGGGACGTCGAGGAAGGCCGCGGTGATGAACACCTCGCCCCGGCGGTCGGCCTCGGCGGGATCGTTGAGGTTCCAGCAGACGCTGGACTCCAGATAGCCGACCAGCTCGTCCAGACTCGCCTCGCGGTGCGCCGCCGCCCGGAAGGCGCCCAGCAGCAGGGACGAGTCCCCTATGGCGGTCAGTCCCTTTCCCATCACGTCGCCGATGACGAGCCGGGTGCCGGTGCGGGTGCGCACCGCCGCGTACAGGTCGCCGCCGATCTGCGCCTGCCGGTGCGCCGCGAGGTAGAACGAGGCGAGGCGCAGCGGGCCCGCGCGGGGCGGCAGCGGACGCAGGACGGCCTCCTGCGCGGCCGCCGACACCGACCGGACCTCCGCCAGCTCCCGCCCGTGCCGCTCGCGCAGCACGCTGAAGACGACCAGCAGCGCGGAGATGACCACGAGCGCGGCGATCTGGGCCTGGACGTTGCGCGTGTCCAGCACGTCGCGGGCGACTCCTATGGCGACCTGGGCGGCGATGGAGGCCGCCCCCATCACCGCCACTGTCCTGGGCCCCGCGAACGAGGCGGTCACGGCCGGGGCCGTGATCAGCAGCGGGCCGAGGTGGATGTCCATCGGAGCCAGCACGTCGGCCGCCACGACGGCGGCGATGATCCCCAGGGGGATGAGCAGCAGGGCGTCACCTGCCCGCACTCCCCGGTTGCGCAGCCACCTCAACGGCATGTCCCATACGTACCCCATGCGTGCCCGCGGCGCATGTGTCCGCGGCCCACCGCGGCTCCCGGCGGCCGCAGGAGGCGCCGGGATCCGCGATGGGCCACCGCGGGAACGGGTCAGCCGGAGGTGGTGACGATCGCCGGGTCGCTGGTGCTGGGCGCGCCCGTCTCCACGTGCCCGGCGAAGCGGCGCACGTAGGTGGAATCGCTGCTCAGGGTCACGGACACGTCGTACCAGCGGTTGGCCGCGGCCACGCCCCACCCGGTGACGGTCTGCGACCCGCCCGCGGCCACGGTGTAGCGGTAGGACTTCGTCGGGGCGTACGCGTCGGTGGCGGTGAAGGTCACGGACGCGCTGCCCGGGTTGCTGAACGTGAGCGTGACGTGGCCGGTGGAGGCGTCGTGGCGGGCGGTCACCTCGGGGCCCAGCGCACCCACCTTTCCGGCGAGGTGACGCAGGAAGCCGTTGGGCCCGAGGACGGAGAAGTCGTAGGGGGAGGTGCTGCCCGAGGGCAGCGCCCAGGTGTCGGTGAGCGACTTGCCCGCCTCGACGGTGTACGGCCACGGCCCGTCGGAGCGCACCGCGGAGGTCACGTGGAACGCCGCCCCCGCCGCGCCGAGGCTCGCGAAGGTGAACTGCATCCGTCCGTTGACCGGCTTGGTGTCCACCGCCAGGTCGTACGGCAGCGCGCGGGCGTTGCGCTTGCCCGGCTCCTGCGCGGGCAGCGTGGGGTTCGCCGGCGGTGTGGGCACGTAGTCGCCGTGCCGGTCGTGGTCCGGCGGCACGTAGGCGCCGGTGCCGGGCAGTGAGGGCGCGGTGTCGTCGGACGTGGAGAAGTCCAGCGCGGCCGTCAGGTCCCCGCAGATCGCGCGCCGCCACGCGGAGACGTTGGGGTTGCGCACGCCGAAGCGCTTCTCGACGAACTGGACGATCGAGGTGTGGTCGAAGGTCTGCGAGCACACCCAGCCGCCGGTGCTCCACGGCGACAGCACCAGCATCGGCACCCGCGGCCCGAGCCCGTAAGGCCCCGCCGCGTAGCCGGAGTTCCCGGCGAAGATCTCACCGGCCACGCTCGCCGTCGACAGCCCCTGGGCCGCCGAGGCGGGCGGGAACGGCGACACCACGTGGTCGAAGAAGCCGTCGTTCTCGTCGTAGGTGAGGAACAGCACCGTGCGGCTCCACACGTCCGGGTCCGCGGTGAGCGCGTCGAGGACCTGGGAGACGTACCAGGCGCCGTAGTTGGCAGGCCAGTTGGGGTGCTCGCAGAACGCCTCGGGCGCCGCGATCCACGACACCTGGGGCAGCTTGCCGCCGAGCACGTCCGCCTTGAGCTGGTCGAAGTACCCGTCCCCGGCCGAGGCGTTGGTGCCGGTGCGGGCGTTGTCGTAGAGCGGGTTGCCCGCGGTGGCGTTGCGGTACTGGTCGAAGTAGAGCAGCGAGTTGTCGCCGTAGTTGCCGATGTAGGCGTCGTCGGTCCAGCCCCAGTCGCCCGAGGAGTCCAGGCCGGTGCCGATGTCCTGGTAGACCTTCCACGAGACGCCCGCCTTCGTGAGGACCTCCGGGAAGGTGGTCCAGGAGTAGCCGGCCTCCTCGTTGCCCAGCACCGGGCCGCCGCCGCTGCCGTCGTTGCCCGCGTAACCGGTGTACATGTAGTAGCGGTTGGGGTCGGTGGAGCTGAGCATCGAGCAGTGGTAGGCGTCGCAGATGGTGAACGCGTCGGCCAGGGCGTAGTGGTAAGGGATGTCCTGCCGGGTGAGGTAGGCCATCGTCGTGGTGCTCTTGGCCGGGATCCAGTTGTTCCACTTGCCCTGGTTCCAGGCGCTGTGCGTGCCGGCCCAGCTGTGGTCGAGGTCCTGGATGAACTTCAGGCCCAACGCGTCGGCGTCCGGGCGGAACGGCAGCGTGGTGTGGCCGCTGTCGTCCTCCTGGTACCACACCGGCTTGCCGCTGGGCAGGGTGAGCGGACGCGGATCGCCGAAGCCCCGGACGCCGTTCAGCGTGCCGAAGTAGTGGTCGAACGAACGGTTCTCCTGCATGAGGATCACGACGTGCTGGACATCGTCGATCGTGCCGCTGACGGTCGCGGGCCGGATGGCGGCGGCCTTCGCGATGCCGCCGGAGAGCACGGACGCGGCGGCGGTGCCACCGGCGAGTTGGAGGAACCTTCGACGGTTCACGTCTGCCACGGCTGGATCTCCTGACGGTCCGGTGGGGCGGCCCGAGGCGGGCATGACGAGCGGTGCGCACTGCTGCGCACAACTCGCGAATTCATGTCATGACCGCGCAAGATGACGCGCACATGATGGGGAGAGCGCCGACACGGTGTCAATCCCTCATGAATGCCCGGTGTCCGCCGAGGCGTCGGTCGGCGACCGGCGTGGAAACGGTCGGCGTGATCCTGTGGGACGGTCAATGTGCTCCTTCGGGACCGAAGCCGGACGGCCGGCGCGGGGCGATCCCGCGTCGGCCGTCCGGTGCGTCGCTCGGCGCCCCAGGAGCCGGGCTCAGAGGGTGGCGGTGCAGTCCAGCGCGCTGGAACAGTCGCTGAAGATGCTGATGTGGCTGGTCATGGTGGTGATCGCCATGCCCTCCTCCTCGCCGGTGACGGTCTCGGGGAGGTTCTGCAGAGCCAGGATGGCGTTCATCGGGCTTTCCTTTCCGTTGGAGATGCGGTGGACGTGGTGTTTCCGTGGTGCGTCCCGGCTGGGTGCCGGGTGCCGGTCACGTGCGCCTCGGGGGTCCGTGCGCGTGACCGGCGGTCCTGAGGGGCCGTCAGCGGCCCGGATCACACCGCCGCGACAGCCGCGACGGCGGCGCGGTGCGTGTCGGCGGACGGCGCCTGGGCCGTCGGCGGCGGGACGGTGAACAGGCTCGCCGTCGGCCCGTCCAGCACCCGGGCCAGAGCCAGCAGCACGCCCGCGCCGCCGGAGGCCAGGTCCGCCTGGTAGCGGGTCTGCAACGAGCCGAGGACGCGCAGCCCGGTGGGGTGCCGCACGGCGTACTTGGCCAGCCCGGTCGCCACCCGCAGCGCCGCGCGCCGGTCGGCGTCCCGCCCGGTCAGCTCGGCGTGCTCGGCCAGCGCGTACGCCCAGCCCGCCACGCCCGCGTAGAGCCCGGGCTCCATCGAGCAGGTCAGACGGCACACCCGCAGCACCCCGGGGAGCGCCAGCGCGCTGCGTTCGTCGCCGTCGGCGGCCAGTCGGCCCAGCGCGGTCGCGACACCGGCCGCGCCGGTCGCCAGGTGCGGCATGATGCGCGTGCCGTCACTGAACCGCAGCCCTTCCGGACCGTCCCCGTCACCCGTGGCCTTGTCCAACTCGGCGTGGACCAGCCGGACCGCGGCCCGCGTGTAGCGCTCCTCGCCGGTGACCGCGCCCAGGGAGTGCAGGAACAGCGCCGTACCCGACAGCCCCGCCGCGAGCCCCGGCACGCCCGCGCCCGCCAGCGCCGCGGCGCCGTCGTCGCGCAGGATCGCGTCACCGATGCGCGCGGCGGCCTCCAGCGCGCCGTCGTGGCCGTCGCGCAGCGCGAGGTGGGCCAGGCCGATGCCCGCCGCGCCGGTGGCCAGCTGGGCGGAGGCGTCGGCCAGCGGATGGGCCAGCGCCGCGCCCAGCAGGTGCCCCGCCTCCTCACGCAGGCCCGACTCGTCCAGCACCCACGCGATCCCGGCGCTGCCCGTCTGCAACCCCGGCGTCAGTTCACCGACGCGGGACAGCGCGTCGTTCCGCAACCGGTCCAGCACCGCGTCCGGTACGTCCGTGCCCGACCGGCGCAGCGCGTACACCACACCGGCGGTGCCGTGCTCCACGCAGAGGGTGTTGAAGGAGTAGGCGCGCGGTGAGGGCGGGAAGACCCAGTCGGGCCCGTCCGGTCTGGCCATCGCGAGCAGTCCCGCCGTCAGGCCCTCCCGCAGCCGGGTCAGCGCCTGTTCGGGCCGCTCGTCGAGGTCGGCGGCGGTCGGCAGTTCGTATGCGGACGGCCCGAGGTCGCCCTGGCCCCTGCCGTGGTGCCGCGTCGCCTGCCGCCACAGCGACTCGGGCACGGGCGTGTCGCGGGCGACGTCCCTGCGGTACAGCTCCAGGCGGCCACGCGGATCGCGTTCCAGCGGCTGGTGCAGCGGGAACAACGCGCACAGCGCGAGCCCCGCGAAGCCGTAGTCGTCCGGGTCTACGCCCGACTCGGCCACTTTCGGCGGCGGCGTGTATCCCGGCGTGCCGAGCGGCGAGGGCGGCTGGTCGCGCTCGGTGACGGTCTCGAAGTCGATGAGGCGGACCGTGAGGTCACCCTGCACCAGGACGTTGTTGTGGCTGACGTCGCCGAAGCGCAGGCCGATCTCGTGCAGCCGCCGCAGGTCCGCGCCGAGCAGCGACAGGACGCGTTCGACGTCCGCGAAGTACGCGGCGTGCCGCTCGGGCTCCATGTCCAGCCAGCCCACCGTGGTGTTCGCGGCGACCCACTTGAGGAACCCGGTGCCGGGCACGAACTCGGTCACCAGGAAGTCGTGGTCCCACACCGTGAAGTGGGCGACCGGCTCGGGGCACAGGCCCGGCGCCGCGGCGTGCACGCGCCGCAAGATCTGCCACTCGCGCCGCAGCCGGTCGCGGGACTCGGTGCCGTCGCCGATCAGCCCGTTGTGCGGCCGGGCCTCCTTGACGAAGACCTGCGCGCCGGTGCTGGTGTCGGTGGCCCGGTAGGTGCCGCCGCCGTTGCTGTGCCGGATGACCTCGGTCACCTGGAAGCGTCCGTCCAGCAGGACCGGCCCGGTGTGCGGCTGAGGCGGCGGCGCGAACGGGTCCTCGATCCCGGGCGGCAGAACGAACTCGGTCGACCGCACGTCCACCTGGTCCTCGCCGTGGCCGTCGCGCACCAGGTGCACCGACGTGCCGTCCGCCTGGACGCGCTTGCGCGACCGGTAGGCGCCGTAGCGGTAGTGGACGACCTCGCTGTCCCCGAAGCGGCGGTCGGTCAGGACGTACGGGCCGCTCTCGCCCTTCAACTCCCGCGCCAGCCGCTCCATCAGCCGCCGCGCGGTGGCGACGTCCGGCGGGTACAGGGCGCAGAACTTCCCGGCCTGGGCGCGGGAGGCGTGCTTGTGGTGGAACGCGCCGTAGAACAGCGGCGCCGCGAGGTGCTTGAAGACCACGCCCTCCGCGAAGCACGCCGCGGCCACCGTGTCCAGGGTGAAGGCGAGGCGTTCCCGGGTGGTGGAGACGTGCACCTTCCAGCCCTGATCGGGCAGGACCACGCCGTCGGGCCGCCAGTAGGCCCACACCCCCTCGCGGGTACCGGTCCAGCCGGCGGGCACGTCGTGCGGCGCGTAGCCCTCACCGGGATCGGGGGCCCGCTCCACCGGAACGTAGAACTCCCGGTCCGCCAAGGTCAGCCAGTACGCGAACACCCTGCGTGCCCTCCCCAACGACGCGGCCCCCGGGCCACCCGCACCGGGCGGCCCGCTTCGACACCGCAGACGCTACGGAGGGCAGGGCGGCCCAAGTAGCCACCCGTTCGGGGGGCTTGCCGGGGGTGCGGCGGCGCGGTTGGCTGACACGCGCCGCCGCTCACCGGCTCACGGCACGCCGAGACCGTCCTCGCGCACCCGGCACGCGAGGTCGATCTTGGTGTACGCGGGCCGCCCCGCCTGCCGGTACTTCGCCTTGACCCGGTCCAGGTAGTCCTTGGCGGTGTTGGGCGTGATGCCCGCGCGACGGGCGGCGGCCTTGAGCGTCAGTCCCGACGCGTAGTCCCGCAGGACCTGCAACTCGCGCGGCGACAGACGGGGCCGCTCCGGGCGGTCGTCGTGCGCGCAGGCGAACGCCATCTCCGGCGAGACCGCGGTGCCCCCGGCCGCGACCTCCTCGACGGCGGCGACCAGCGCCGGCAGGTCGTTGTCCTTGGTGACGTAGCCGTCCGCGCCCGCCGAGATCGCGGCCACGATCCGGGCGCGGTCCGGCACCGTGCTGATGACCAGCACCCGGCACCCGGCGTCCGCCAGCGCCCGGATGTTCGCCTCCGGGGCCGAACCGTCGCGCAACAACAGGTCGAGCAGCACGACGTCCGGTGGTTCGGCATGGCCGCCGAGCAACTCGGGCACGGTGGCGGTCGAGCCGGTCAGCCGCAGGCCCTCCCGCCCCGACAGCCAGGTGCGCATCCCGTCGCGCAGCATCCGGTCGTCGTCCACCACCGCCACCGTGATCACCGCGGCCACCTCAGTTCCACCCGCACGCCCTCGCCCGGCGCGCTCTCCAGCGTCGCGAGGCCGCCGACCTCCGCCAGCCGCCCGTGCACCGAGCGCCGCAACCCCAGCCCGGGGTCCACCCGGTCCGGCGCGAAGCCCGCGCCGCGGTCCACCACCGTGACGAGCACACCGTCCCCGTCCCCGGTGGCCGTCAGGTAGGCGCGGTTCGTCCCGGCGTGCCGGCGCACGTTGTTGAGCGCCTCGGTCACCGCGTCGGCGAGCGCGGCCGACACCTCGGGCGACAGTCGCGGGATCGCGTGGTACTGCGCCGTCACCCGGAGGTTCAGCGACTCGGCCGAGCGCACCGCGTCCTCCAGCGCGGCGCCCAGTGGCAGCGGACGCCCGTCCCGCTCCGACGTGCGCTGGATCAGCCGCCGCAGGTAGGCCGCCTCGCGGGCGCACCGCTCGCGCACCTGGGGCGTGCTCGCGTCGACCCCGCCCGCGATCGCCGTCAGCGTGGCGAGCACGGTGTCGTGCAGGGCCCGGTGGTGGTCGAGCCGCTCGGCGTACCGCGCGCGCCTCGCCTCGGCTTCGAGCGCCCGCGCGTTGGCGGCGTCCAGCAGCCTGCCCTGTCGGCTCAGGTACCACCAGAAGACCCAGGCCAGGACCGCCGACGACACCAGCGAGATGAGGTGGCCGCCGATGACCACCGAGGCGGCCGAGGCGTACCGGTAGGCAGTCAGGTGGGCCACCGCCAGCAGCCCCACCGCGCCGACCACCCACCAGCCCTCCAGCGAGACCGCGGCCACGGCGCTGGAGGAGGTGCCGAGCAGCACCGGCCAGTCCCCGGGCGTCGACAGCGCGCTGCCACCCCAGGCGTACGCAACGAACGGTGTCAGGCACCCGACGACCACCACGTCCAGCCACACCAACGGGACGCTGAACTCCCGTCTGCGCACCGCCGTCCCGTACACCGTCACGCTGGAGGCCAGGGCCGCCCCGAGCGCCAACCAGGCGGCGGGACGGTCCCGTTGGTGCTGGAGGACGGTGAACAGGCCCACCACGATGTGGCTCGACCGGTACATCACCGTCGCCAGGATCATGAAGGAACGCGCCCTGTCGACCCCCGACGCCGCCCTCACCACGTCACTCCCGTGCCCACACGTACCTCCCCGCAGGACGCGGCCGTGCCCCCGGCGCCTCCCCAGGGCGGAACACGGCCGCTCACGACGTGGCGCATGATAGTTCGCGGTGCTCGCGTTCCCCAGGCGAATCCCGAACGGTCCGACGTGTGGCGCGACAGCGGGATTCCGCGCTCGACGGAGGGTGGTTGACGGTACGTCAGTTCGGTGTCAGGGAGAGGTGACGGGACAGCAGCTGGGTGTGCTCCCTGGAGTCGTCGTGAGTGCGGAGTTCACACCCCGGATCGTGTGTCGAGCCACGGCAGTTCATGGGCCTGGTAACGGTAGGAGCGGAACACCGCGTTCGGCTCGGCCGGGAACAGGCCGCGCACCTCGCTCTCCTGGTACGCGCCGAAGTGCGGCACCACGTACTCCCAGCAGACCAGCCCGTCGCGGGTCACTTCGAAGAGGCGCCCCGATGGCGAGTCGGTGACGAGGGTGTTGCCGTTGGGGAGCCGCTGTGCGCTGCCCATGAACGGCGCGAAGAACGCCTCGCGGGCCGGGTCGTGGTACTCCCAGGTGATCTCGCCGCCGGCCCGGTCGATCTCGATCACACGGGAGAACGGCACGTCGCACCCCGGCCGGAACACCCCGTTGTCGAAGACCAGCAGCCTCCCGTCCGGCAGTTCGGTCGGGCAGTGCTGTTGGGAGACGCTCCCGGGCGCGCTGCGCCACAGGATCTCACCGGTCGCCCGGCTGATCACCACGACCGCGGAGACGCTGCGCAGACTGGCCAGGACGTTGCCGTCGGCGAGCGGCGAGACGCTGTTGACCAACGGCCAGTGCTCGCGCGAGTAGGCCGGGTGCAGCGCGAACTCGGCGCGATCGAGGTGTTCGGACGCCCGCCAGCTCCAGGTGGTCCGGCCCTCGGCGTCGACCTCCCTGATGGTGTCGGCCCACACCGTCCCGTCCGCTTCCGACCCGTGCACTCCGCCACGCACCGCTGCCGCCTCCGGCCCGCGCAGCGGCTCCAGCGCCGTGTAGAGGATGCGCCCGTCGCCGTGGTGATGGGCGTCGTGGTGCTGGAGCGGGTCGCGGTACTCGCTGAGGATCGTGCCGTCCGGCGCGACGGTGAGCATCACGCCACCGCGGTACTTGTGCCACATCGGGAAGAGCGCCTGCTGCCCGGGGAGCACGCCGTTGTACGCGAGGACGCCGCCCGGCAGGACGCGGGCGTGCCGTCCCGGCCGGTACGGCAGCTTCCACCGGTGGACCTCCCTGCCGCGCAGGTCGACGAGGTGGACGTCACCCGGCCCGGTGAGTGGCGCGAAGAGCGTCCAGCCGGGGGAGGCCAGGTCCTCGTCGAGGGCGATGAGCCCGGTACCCCGTCGACGACGGGTGTTCTGGTCGACCGCGGACATGCCGTTCTCCGATCCCCGCCGCACGGCGGCTCTGCCTGTCAAACTTTGTTTGATAGAGGTGAAGCAGGTTTGACAGTAGTCGTCGTGTGTGTCGGCACTGTGAACCGCGTGCGAAGCGGTGCGTAGGCTGGCCGGGCCCGTCGGGAGGCGCGCGGCGAAGGAGAGGGTGGACGGTGACGGACGACGCGATGACGCCACGGCTCGGCGACGGCATCCGGCGCAGGCGGCGGGCCCTGGACCTCACGCTGGCGCAAGTGGCGCGCCGCGCCGCCCTGTCCGTGCCGTTCCTGAGTCAGGTGGAGAACGGCCGCGCGCGCCCGAGCATGCGTTCCCTCCAGTCGATCGCCGACGCGCTCGGCACCACCGCGGTCCAGTTGATGGCCGCCGCCGAGGAAGCGCGGCGGGTGGACGTCGTGCGCGCCGACGACGACCCGGGGCTCGCGGGCACCGGCGAGGCCCGGGTGCGTCCGCTGGTGCGCGGCCACCACGCCCTGCACGCGCTGGAGTTCACCGGGCCGCACGACACGGACCGCGTCTTCGCGCACCGCAACGACGAGATCCTCTACGTGGCCGACGGCGCGGCGGAGGTGCGGGCGGAAGGCGTCACGCACCGGCTGGGCCGCGGCGACACCCTGTACGTGGCGGGTGGAGTGCCGCACACCTGGACCGCGTTGGAGGCCGGTACGCGCGTCCTGCTGGTCGCCGTCGGCGACCACGTGGAGGTCACCGCCGATCCACACCGCTGACCCGGCGCTCCTGAGGCATGGCGTGAGCGGGAGAGCCGCCCGAGGGCGGCCTCCCGCTCACGCCTGCGAAGCCGCCGGCTCCTGCGGCTCCGTGATCGCGTAGCCCGGCACGGACGGCCAGCGCACGGTCAGCACGACCGACTCCTCCTCCGCGACCCAGGAGTGGTCGACCCCGTGCCCCCAGACGACGTAGTCGCCCTGACGGGACAACAGGACGCTGCGGCCGGGCAGTTCGACGCGGAAGCGGCCGCTGATCAACACGAGGAGTGCGGTGCGGCGCTCGCCCCGTACCCACGCGGCCCTGGTGTCGCCGGGCGGGTGGACGCCCCACTTGATCTCCACCGCCTCGCTGTGCCGGGGGTCGCCCACTTCCTTGAAGTGCCCGAGCAGCCAGCCCCGGTCCAGCGGCGCGTCCACGCCCGCGTTCCCCACGTACACACTGTCGTCGTTCATGCGTGAGGACGCTAACAGCCGTCATGGGGAGAGGCCGTGGCAGCCCGGGCCGAACGGGCTAGTCCGAGATGTCCACGTGCATGGTGAACGTCCGGCCGGCGATCTCCACGAGCAGGTTCCCCTGGACGCCGCGAACCGCCAACGTGGCGCCCACGTTGCCCTTCCCCGCCTTCTTCTTGTCCTGCGGCGGGAAGCTGTGGAAATTGGTGAACACACCATCGCCGGTGGCGTACTGACCCGCCACGTCCCAGTCCTCGCGCAGCTGGGCGTACTTGGCGCTCGTCATCGCCTTCGACAGGCCGAGGTTGACCCGCCGGCCTCCCACATACGCGTCGGCGCACTGCTGGAGGATGGTCGGGACCAGCGTCTTCGACAGCTCCTCGGCCTGTTCCACCAGCGAGAGCAGGCCGTCCTCGTCGCCGTCCAGCGTGCTCTTGCGCTTGGTCCTGGCGGCCTCCGTGAGCAGTTCCACCTGGTCCGCGTCGATGGTGCGGTACGCCTCGTCGTAGCCGTACTTGCGGTCGCACGCGATGCGGACGGTGGTGGCCCACCGGTCGCCGCCTATCCACTCGCGGTCCAGTCCGCTCGCCTCGCAGTACGCGGCGAGGTCCTCCTCGGCCTCCGCCGCGTCCTTGGCGTACGTCCCCTTGGGCATGGCTCCCCCTCGTCCCGAAACCGCCGTACCGCGCCGTCGCGGACGGCGGGCTCCACCGTGCCACCCGGGGCTGAGCCGTGTCAGCCGTTTCCGTGTATTCCGTACGTGTGGGACAGATGAGGCGTCCGGCTCGAAACGGACGGCCCTTTCAGCGTCAAGAGATCGTCAAGGCGATGGCATCGCGCATAGAGGAACCGTCAAAAGGCGGCGGAGCGCACGGCGGGTGGGGTGGAATCGGGGACACGGAAGGGCCCGGGGCCGGGCATCAGGGCAGGGCGCCGGAAAGTGGGGTCCGGGCCCCGGGCCCTTCCACCGCGCGACGGCAGGACGGCCAGGGGCACGGCATCCGTCGCCGGCCGGGTCAGCCGGTGCTGGTGATGCTCTCGGCCTCGATCACGTAGACGACCCGCTCCTCGTCCCGTCCGCCGTACCACGGGTACGGCTTGCCCAGGTACTTCCGCGCGAGCGCCTCGATGTGGTCGACCGCGCCGTCGGTCGTGACGTCGAGCACCCGCCCGCGGATCTGCACGTACCGTGACGGGTTGTCAGGATCCGACACCGCGACGGCGATACGGGGGTCGCGTGTGACGTTCCGCGTCTTCACGTGCGTACGCACGCTGTTGACCAGCACGTGCTCGCCATCGGTGTCGACCCATGTCTGCGTGAGCTGGGGCGACCCGTCCGGCATCACGGTGGCGACATAGCAGGTGCTCGGCCGGCGCAGCAGGTCGAGCACGTGATCGGGGAGTTCCATGGCGTTCTCCGCATGCGGTCCCGGCGCCCGTCGCGGCACCGGCGATGCGGTGGTGGACGCCGAGGAGCCGGCGATCACACGCGCTCGCGCGTGAGCGTACCCCTGCCGTGCGCAGGCACCGCGCCCGCCTCCGCCGCCCCACACGACCGGCACGCCCGATGCCGTCGTACTCGAACGCCATCCGGGTGAACGTCTCCGGCCAGGCCCCCGCCGACCCTCCGTTGCTTGGATATTCGTGTGATCGCGCCTAACGTCCTGAAAGGTGATCATCTGGGACCGGTCCACTCGGCGCGAGGCGGGCTCCGGACGTGGACGGCCGGGGACGGGGTGGTTCTCCCTGTGGTCCCCGGTGGCCGTCATCGTGATCGGCACCGTGCTCGACGCGGTCACCCCGCCGCCGTACCAGTTCCAGCGCTTCCTGTCCGCCGCCCCCGCGCTCGCGGCGGTGGTGTGGCCGGTGTCGGGGACGCTGGCGATCGGCGGGTGCGCCGTCGTCGCGGAGATCGGCCTCGCGCTGGCGAAGGGGACACTCGGCACCGCGCCGCGGCTGTTCACCCTGGCGGTGACCGCCGTGGTCACGCTGGCCGCCGCGTACGGCTGCGCGGCACGGCTGCGGAACGAACGGCTGGTCGCCGAGTTGACCGCGGTGGCCGACGCGGCGCAGGGCGTGGTGCTGCGGCGCATCCCGGAACGCCTCGGGCGCGTCGAGGTCGCCACCCTCTACGTCGCCGCCGCCGCGCAGGCCCGGGTCGGCGGCGACTTCTACGAGGTCCTGCACACGCCGTACGGAGTCAGGGCGCTGATCGGCGACGTGCGGGGCAAGGGCCTGCGAGCCGTGGGCGCCGCCGCGACGCTGACGGCGTCGTTCCGCGAAGCCGCCTACGACGCGGCCGACCTCGTGGAGCTCGCGGGTCGGCTGGAGACCAGCGCCGTGCGGTACTCGGACCTGCAACCCGACCGCGACGACGCCGAGCGGTTCGCCACCGCCCTGCTGGTGGAGGTCCCCGACGACGAGCCGGTGGCCCGCCTGGTCAGCTGCGGCCATCCCGAGGCGTTGCTGCTGCGCGACGGGCGGGTGCGCGTGCTCGAACCCACGCTGCCGTCACCGCCCCTGCTCCTCGGCGCGGTCGCGGGCATCGGCTACCACGTCGACACCACTGAACTGCGCGCCGGTGACCAGCTGCTGCTCTACACCGACGGGGTGAGCGAGACACGGGACCGGTCCGGCGACTTCTACCCCCTGCCCGAACGCGTCCGGCCCTGGACGGCGGTCCCGCCACGACGCGTCCTGACCCGGCTCCACGAGGACCTGATCGCCTACAGCGCGTCCGGGCTGGACGACGACGTGGCGGCGGTGGCGATCCGCGCCTTCGACACGCGCACCGAAGCGTCCCCGGAAGAGCGCTCGCCGCGGGAGGCGGGCGTACCGGGCTGACGGCGTACTGCGCTGATGGGTGTATCGGGCCGACGGTCTGTCTGGCTGAGGGCGGACCCGGCAGTGCGGGGTGACGGCACGCCCCGCGGGGCACGCAGCGGTCGAGGGCCGTCACATCGTCGAAGGACCGCCACACATCGGCCGGTTCGGCACACCCCGGGGTTCACCGCGCGGAGCGATACTCCGGGCATGGACTGCTGCTCCCCCTCCCGCCGGCAGGCCCTGCTGTGGGCCGGTCTCGCCGCCGCGCCGCTCGCCTTCGCCGACGCCGCCCCCGCCGGGGCGGCCGCCCCGGCCGACCTGCTGGTCACCGACCTCGACGTGGTGACCGTCACCGACACCTCCGTGACCCTGACCTGGTACACCGGATCCCGGACCGCCGTGGACCGCTACGGCGCCCCCGCGCCCGTGGCCACCGACACCGAGGTGCTGCTCGGCGACCCCGGCAACCCGGCGACCATGAAGACGGTCTTCCACGACACGTCCGCGACCGCCTACCACTACGCGGAAGTGAGCGGTCTGGAACCGGGCCGCACCTACGCCTTCACGGCGCGCTCCGCGGGACAGACCGCCCAGCAGTCCACCCTCCAGTTCCCTGGAAGCGCGGGCTCGCTGGACGCGCCGGGCGTCTTCACGACGCTCACCCCGCCGCCCGGACGCCACCTGTTCACCCTCGCGCTCTCCAACGACCTGCACGTGGGCGAGCAGACCAGCGGCATCATCACCGGCGGCTGGCCGCCGTCCTTCCAGCAGGACCCGGGCCTGCCGCCGTACCCGGAGGTCATGCTCGACGCGATGCTCTCCGACCTGCGCGCCGCCGACCGCGGGGCCGACGTGCTGCTGGTCGCCGGGGACCTGACCTCGGAGGCCGAACCCCGGGACGTCAGCCGGGTACGCCAACTCCTCGACGGTTGGGGGAGGCTGGGGAGCGACTACTTCGTGGCGCGCGGCAACCACGACCGCCCCCACACCGGCGCCGACTACGCGGGCTGCACCCCGGTGGCCGGTGCCGCCGACCACCACGACTGCTGGGGCGACGTCTTCCCGTACCGCAGACAGACCCTGACGTCACATCAGGTCGGCGGGCTGCGCCTGGTCGGACTCGACACCACGACACTCGACGCGGCAGGCGGCACGCTGGAAGCCGGTCAACTCGCCGACCTGCGGCACCTGTTGCGCGACGATCCGGACCGCCCGACCTTGCTGTTCGGCCACCACCCGGTCACCTACGAGTCGGCGGTGACGACCGCGGCGGGGCCCTCCTTCGACCTCGACGCGCCCAGCGCCCGGGCCCTCGAAGCCCTCTACCGGCAGACCCCCGGCGTCTTCTTCCACCACAGCGGTCACACCCACCGCAACAAACGCACCACGATGGAGGGCAGTGACGCGGTGGAGTTCCTGGAGGTCGCCGCCACCAAGGAGTACCCCGGCGGCTACACCCTGCTGAAGGTGCACAGCGGCGGGTACCAAGTCACGTTCCACAAGACCCGCTCCGACCTGGCCCGCCGCTGGAGCCAGCGCACCCGCGCCGAGTACTTCGGCGTCTGGCCGCACTACACCCTGGGCACGATCGCCGACCGCAATCACACCGTCGTCCGCGACCTGTCCGGCCTCACCGCCCTGTGATCCCGGCGGTGAGTGTCATCAGGCGTTGGGCAGCACGTGGACCTTCGTGCCCGGACCCGTCCCCTTGCGTACCGCCTCGACGGCGTCGCTGAATCCCGCCAAGGGGAACTGGCTGCCCAGCAGCGCAGTGGTGTCGATCGCGCCGGACGCGATCAACTCCACAGCGTCTCCGTAGCTGTTGAGCACCGCCATCGACCCGACGACCTTGATCTCGTCGTTGTAGATGCGGAACGGAGACAGCGAGATGCGGGCCGCGGCGTCCGCGACACCGAAGACCAGCAACGTGCCACCGCGGCGCAGCGCGTCGAACGCGCCCTCGATGGCGGCCGGTACGCCGGTGGCGTCCACCGCCACGTCGAAGCGCGCGCCGAGTTCGGCGACGTCGGTGGCGGTCCGGGAGAAGCCCATGGCCTCCGCGAGCCGCAGCCGGGCGGTGCTGCGGTCGACCACGGCGACCTCGCCCGCCCCGGCGTGCCGCAGCAGCTGGCCGATGAGCAGCCCCATGGTGCCGGCGCCCACCACCAGCACCTTGCGGCCGAGCACGGAACCGAGCTGGTGGACGCCGTGCACCGCGCACGACAGCGGCTCGATCATCGCGGCCTGCCGCGGGTCCAACGCCTCCGGGATGCGGTACGCGTTGGCGGCGGGTACGGCGACGTACTGCGCGAAGGCGCCGTTGACGGTGTCGCCGGTGGCGTTCCAGTTCCCGCACAGGTTGCCGCGCCCGACGCGGCAGTACTCGCACCTGCCGCAGTACAGCGACGGGTCGACGGCGACCCGCGTCCCCTCGGCGAGGTCCCGCACACCGCCGCCCACCGCGACCACCGTTCCCGCGAACTCGTGGCCGGGGATGATCGGGTACGGGGTGGGCGGGAACTCGCCGTCCAGGATGTGCAGATCGGTGCCGCAGACGCCGCACGCGGCGACCTCGACGACGATCTCACCGGCCCCCGGCGTCGGGTCCGGAGCGGTGTCGACGCGGACGTGCCCGGGCTTGTCGATGATGACGGCTCGCATGGTGTTCCTTCGCTTCGTTCGGGGCGGGCTGGGCTTGGGTGGTAGGGCGGGCAACCACTGCGTAGTTCAGGTGAATTGACGCGGAGTCATATGGACGAGTCCACGAAGGTGCCCTCCCTCGTGGCCGTCGCCGCGCGCACCTCGGCTCGGGTCGGCGGGTCCGCTCCGGCGCGTTCGCAGGTCAGCGCCGCGACCAGGCCCGCTTCGTCGAGCAGGCCGGTCAGCAGATCCGGGCCCAGCGTGCCGAGGGCTCCGCTGTCACGCGCCCCCAGCAGCCCGGCCCGGTGCAGACCGGCGAGCAGTCCCGCGGTGAAGGCGTCGCCCGCGCCCACGGTGTCGGCCACCGTCGCACGCACGGCCGGGCGGCGGACCAACGCGTCGTCGGGGCCCACGGCGAGGCAGCCGGAGCCGCCGAGGGTGACGACCACCAGAGCCGGTCCGAGAGCGCGCCACCGCCTCGCGACGTCGGCGGGGTCCACGCCGGGAAGCAGCCAGGCGAGGTCCTCCTCCGAGACCTTCACGACGTCGGCCAGCCCGACCTGCTCCTCGACCCGCCGGAGCGCCGCCGCCGGCCCGGAGTCGAAGCCCGGCCGGATGTTGGGGTCGAGGCTGATGGTCGCCGTGCCCCAATCACGCACCGTGCCGAGCCAGTCGGTGAGCACGGAGGCACCGGGTTCGACGGTGAGCGCCAGCGAACCGGTGTGGACGGCGACGATGCCGGGCGGTGGTGTCCGCGACAGTTCACCGGCCCGCCACTGCCAGTCGGCGGTGCCCTCGTAGCGGAAGTCGTAGCTGGCCACGCCGTGCGGATCGGTGGACACCACGGCCAGAGTCGTGGGCTGTGTGGCGTCGACGGCACCGTGCAGGCCGACTCCGTTGTCCTCCAGATGGCCGCGCAGCAGCGCGCCGAATCCGTCGGCGGACAGCCGGGCGAGCAGTTCGGCGGGCACGTCGAGACGGGAGAGCCCGACCGCGACGTTGGCAGGACTGCCGCCGGGGAGCGCCCGGAACACCCCGGGCTCCCGCTCGACGAGGTCCACCAGCGCCTCCCCGCACACCGCGATGCCTCCCCGACCGGGGGTCGTCACGTCAGCCATGCGGCAGCACCACCGGCTTGACGACGGCCGGGTCGGTCCTGGCCGCGGTCAAGGCGTGCGCGGTGTCGTCCAGGGCGTACGTGCCGGTGACCAGCGCGTCCAGGTCGACGCGTCCCGCCGCGGCCAGGGCGACGGCGGCGGGGTAGGTGTTGGCGTAGCGGAAGGTGCCGGTGAGGGTGATCTCGCGGTTCTGGACGACCTGGGTGGGAATCGGCATGCGGCTGTCCGGGCCCATGCCGACGAGCACCGCCGTTCCGGCCGGACGCAGGCCGAGGATGCCCGCCTCGACCGCGGCCGGGGCGCCGGAGCACTCCAGCAGCACGTCGGCGGGCGGCTCGGACCGCGGCACGCCCTCCCTGGCGTCGAACGCCTCGTCGGCGCCGAGCCGCAGGGCCGTTGCGAGGCGTGAGGGGTTGACGTCGGTGACGACGACGCGGGCGGCTCCGGCGATCCGGGCGGCCTGGACGGCGAGCAGTCCCACCGGTCCCGCTCCGGTCACCAGGACCCGGTCGCCGGGACGTACGTCGCCGCGGCGTACCGCCCACAACGCCACGGACAGCGGCTCCAGCAGCGCGCCCGCCGTGTCGGTCACGTGATCGGGGAGAGCGTGGGCGAAGTCCTCGTGCACGGTGACGTAGTGGGCGAAGGCGCCGTCGACCGGGGGAGTGGCGAAGAACGCCACGTCGGCGCAGAGGTTGTAGCGGCCCGTACGGCACCGCGCGCACCGCCCGCACGGCACCCCCGGTTCGACGGCGACCCGCGTTCCCACCGCGTGCCGGTGCGCCGCGGCACCGAACGCCTCGACGGTGCCCATCGCCTCGTGGCCGAGCACCAAGGGCTGTTCCACCACGAAGTCGCCGATCCTGCCGTGCTCGTAGTAGTGCACGTCCGATCCGCACACCCCGACCGCCGCCACCCGCACCAGTACCTCGTGCGGTCCCGGCACCGGGACCGGCCGGTCCTCCACCCTCAGGTCACGCGGGCCGTAAAGCACCGCCGCGCGGTTGTCCACACTCTCTCCGTTCCGTTCTCGCCGGGCCTGAACGCCGTTACCGTGGGCCCGGGGTCACTTCACCGCGCCCATCGACAGCCCGCGCACCAGCTGCTTCTGCGCCAGCCATCCGGCCAGCAGCACCGGCAGGCAGGCGAGGGTGGCGGCCGCCGCGAGCTTGGCCCAGTACAGGCCTTCGCTCGACATGAATCCCACCAGGAAGATGGGCATCGTCCCGGCCCGCACCGAGGTGAGGTTCAGGGCGAGGAAGAACTCGTTCCAGGAGAAGATGACACAGATCAGCGCTGTGGCCGCGATGCCGGGCGCCACGATGGGCAGCAGGATCCGGGTGATCTCCTGACGCAACGTCACCCCGTCGACGCGGGCCGCCTCCAGCACCTCACCCGGCACCTCCAGGAAGAACGACCGCATCATCCACACCGCGATCGGCAGGTTCATCGCCGTGTACAGCACCATCAGCGTCCACACGCTGTCCAGCGCTCCGAGGTCGCGGACCGCGAGGTAGACCGGGATGATCGCGGCGACGCCCGGGAGCATCTTGGTGGAGATGAAGAAGAACAACACGTCCCGGGTCTTGCGCACCGGCCTGATGGACAGCGCGTACGCGGCCGGGATGCCGAGCACCAGCACCAGCAGCGTCGAAAGGAGCGTCGCCGTCGCGGAGTTGGCCAGGTACGGCCCTATACCCGCGTCGAACACCGCACGGAACTGGTCGAGCGTCGGCTTGAAGACCAGGTGGGGGGTCGTGGTGTAGGCGGCCGACTCCTGCTTGAAGGCGGTCAGCGCCATCCACAGCACCGGGAAGAAGAAGATCAGCGCGGCGATCCACGCCCCGGCGGTCCAGGAGACCTGGCCGAGCACGCGGCGGCGGGAGCCCGCCTTCCGGGCACGTGACTTGGAGCGGGCGGGGACCTCGGCCGGACGGGCCCCGGCGCCCGATGAGGCGGTCGGCGTGGCGGATGCCATCAGTCGTTCCCTTCGCTCGCGGAGAACACGGTGAACAGCGTGCGCAGGGCGACCGTGGCGACCAGGATGGTCCCGGCGACCGTCACCACGCCCAGCGCCGACGCCTGACCGACGTCGAAGCCGAGGAAGGCGCGCTGGTAGAGGTAGTACGGCAGGTTGGTGGTCGCGGTACCGGGGCCGCCCTGGGTGGTCATGTAGATGACGTCGAAGGTGTTGACCAGGTAGATCGCGCCCAGCAGCACACCGAGTTCGATGTAGGACCGCAGGTGCGGCAGGGTGATGGCGCGGAACGTGGTCCACGCGCCCGCGCCGTCCACCCGGGCCGCCTCCAGCACGTCGTACGACTGGCTCTGCAGCCCCGCCAGCACGAGGAGCATCATGAACGGCGTCCACTGCCACACCAGCACGGTCACCACCGACGACATGGGAAACCGACTCACGAAGTCGACCGGCGCGAAGCCCAGTTCACGCAGCAGGTAGTTCACGATGCCGTAGACCGGGTCGAGCATCGTGGTCTTCCACAGCAGACCGGCGACCGTCGGCATGATGAGGAACGGCGCGATCAGCAGGGTGCGCACGATGCCACGGCCGGGGAACTTGCGGTCCAGCAACACGGCCAGACCGATGCCCAGGACCATCGAGATCACCACGGCCAGCAGCGTCAGTTCGATCTCGGTGACCAGCGCGTCGCGGAACGCGCTGTCGGTGAAGACCCCCGCGTAGTTGGACAGCCCGACCCAGTGCCGGGAGCCGGGACGCACCAGGTTCCACGACTCGAAGGAGAAGGCGATGGTGAACAGGAACGGGATCTGGGTCACCAGGATCATCAGCAGCAGCGCGGGGGACAGCGGCAGCCTGCGCCGCCAGCCCTCCCTGCGGGCCGAGCTGTCCGTGGCGGGTCCGGGCCGCATCCGACCGGACCGGGGCGGGGCGAGTGTCGCCATGTCGCTTCCCATCGTGAGGTGATGCCGGACCGGTCAGTGCTTGCGGTAGGTGTCGCCGACGGTCTGGGCGTACTGCTGTGCCTGTGTCAAAGCCGCGTCGGCCGACTGCTGGCCGGCCACCGCCGCGGTGATCTGCTGGCTGACCCGCGTGCCGAGGTCCTCGAACTCCGGGATGTCGAGGAACTGCACACCGGTGTACGGCACCGCCCCCACCGTGGGGTGTCCGGGGTCGGCGCTGCTGATGGCCTCCAGCGTCGGCTTGGCGAACGCGGCGGCCGCCTTCTCGTACTGCGGCAGCTGGTAGGTGGAGGTACGGCTGCCGGGCGGGACGCGCGACCAGCCGAGCTTGCTGCCGACCAGCTTGATGTAGTCCTTGGAGGTGGCCCAGGACATGAACTGCCACGCGGCCTGCTGGTGCGCGCTGGTCTTCGGGATCCCCAGGGACCAGGAGTACAGCCAGCCGGACGAGGGGGTCTTCTCGACCGGCGCCTGCACGTAGCCGATCTTCCCCACGACCTTGCTGCTGGTGGGATCCTCCAGGGAGCCCGCCGCCGACGTGGCGTCGTACCACATGGCGGCGGTGCCCTGGGCCATGTCGGTGCCGCACTCGGTGAACCCGGCGGTGGCCGCGCCCGGTTCGCCGTCCCGGTGCAGCAGGTCCACGTAGAAGTTCACCGCCTTCTTCACCTGCGGCGAGTCGAGCTGGGCGTTCCACTGCGGGTCGTACCAGCGGCCACCGAAGGTGTTGATGACGGTGTCGAGCGGCGCCAGGTTCTCGCCCCAGCCCGGATCGCCGCGCAGGCAGATGCCGGCCAGGTTGTGCTTCGGGTCGTCGAGCTTGTCAGCGATGGCGGCGACCTGGGCCCAGGTGGGGTGCTCGGGCATCGTGAGATGGTGCGCGGCGAGCAGGTCCTTGCGGTACATCAGGAACGACGACTCGCCGTAGAACGGCACGGAGTACAGGTCACCCCGGTAGGACAGCGAGTCTTTAACGGGCTTGACGAAGTCACCGGGGTCGTAGCCGGGCGTGCCGTCGGCGTACGGCTGCAGATCGGTCAGCCAGCCGTTCTTCGCCCACATCGGCGTCTCGTAGTTGCTGATCATCACCACGTCGAACTCGTTGCTCCCGGTGGCCACCGACTCGGTGATCTTCTGCCGGGCCTCGTTCTCCGGCAGCGTCACGTACTTGACGTGGATGCCCGGATGGGTGCGGGTGAAGTACGAGGTGAGCGTCTCGACGTCCTGCATCTGTGGGTTGGCGACGATGGCCACCGTGATCGTGGTGCCGGAACCCGATCCGCTCGCCTCTCCCGCGCCGGCACAGCCGGAGGCCGTGAGCAGGGTCGCGGCGGCCAGCGCACAGGCGGCGAGCGCACGGCGCCGGCCTCGTCGGATACGCATCTGTGCTGTCCCCTCGCCGAGTTCGGGTGATGCCGCCCGCGCACGGCGTCCAACGGGCGTACCGAGAGCGGGACATGACGACGCGCAAACGGTTGCGCGGTGAAGTGGCAGTGACTGTAGGTGTGCGCAACCGGTTGCGCAAGGGGTTGCGCTAGGATTCGGCGCGGCCGAGAGTGACGACGGGACACCCCGGGTCATCCGGGCCCGCCGCGACGCGGACCTGCTCGCGGAACGCGGGACGTGCTCGGCGGGACCGGGGGGCGTGCGCGGCGGGCCCCGGAACGTGCTCGGCGGGGCCCGGAAGGGAAGGAGCCCGCGGGACCGAACGGGCAGCAGCCCATGGGCCGGAGGGGAACCGAAGGGGAGACATGGCGACCATGCACGAGGTGGCACGCCGGGCAGGGGTGTCGGTGACCACGGTCTCGCACGTGGTCAACAGCACCCGCCCGGTCAGCGACCAGGCCCGAGCGGCGGTCGAGGCGGCGATCCGGGAGACCGGCTACGTGCCGAACGCCGTCGCCCGCTCGCTGGCCACCGCCAGCACCCGTTCCATCGGCCTGGCGGTGTCCGCCCTCACCAATCCCTACCTCGGCGAACTCGCCTCCGCCATCGAGTCGACGGCCGCGGCCGCGGGCTACACCGTGCTGCTCGCGGACACCCACGACGACGCCGAGCAGGAGGAACGGGTCCTGCGGGCGCTGCGCAACCGGCGGGTCGACGGCATCCTGCTGGCCACCTCCATGGACGCCGCCCGCCTGCGTGCCTGCCTGGCCGGCACGCCGCAGCCCGCGCCCCCGGTGGTGTTCATCGACCGGCTGGCCTGCCCCGGCTTCGACCAGATCGGCGTGGAGAACGAACGGGCGACCGCCGGGCTCGTCGCCCACCTCGTCGAGCGCGGTCACCGCCGCATCGGCATGGTCGCCGGCCGCGAGGGCATCACCACCAGTACGGAACGCCTCGCCGGATACCGCCGAGGCCTGACGGAGCACGGCATCGCCCACGACACCGCGCTGGAGGTCTACGGCGCCTCGGACGCCGAACCCGCGCGCGCCGCGGTGCTGCGGCTGCTCGACCTGCCCTCGCCACCGACCGCGCTCATCAGCGGCAACAACCACATGACCGTCGGTGTGCTGCGCGGCCTGCGCGACCGGGGCGTGTCAGTGCCGGACGACATGGCGGTGGCCGCCTTCGACGACGTCGAATGGGGCGACCTGCTCCCCTCGCCGCTCACCGCCGTCGCCCAGCCCTGGCAACGCCTGGGCCGCGAGGCGACCCGGATGCTCCTGGACCGCCTGAACGGCGACACCACCCCTCCTCGCTCGGTCCGCCTCACCCCGACCCTGGTGCACCGCCGGTCCTGCGGCTGCGCCGAGACGTGATCGCGGAAACACGGGGGGTTGCCGGGAGAGAGGCGCCTGGCAGCCATACCCCGGCCGCCGGCGGGTAGTCGATGGACGAAGAGGGACGAAATCACTGTCGCAACCGGGAGAAGCCGTGGTCGACGACTCGTCGCTGAGGGCCGTGGGATGGTCGCGTTCGCTGCCGATGAGCTGCGGTGTGAAATCGGCCAGGGACTGGACGCGTAAACACCTGGAGACCCTCGGCTGGCCGCGCAGCGCGCCGGAGACGGTCGAGGCGGTCCTGCTCACCGTCTCGGAGCTGGTCACCAACGCACATGTGCACGCGCACAGCACCGCACAACTCGTGCTGACCTGGGACAGCGAGTGCCTGCACGTGACCGTGCACGACTCCAGCGCACGCCTGCCCCAGCCCAGGAACCCGGACAGTGACGCGCTCGGTGGGCGCGGCATGCTGCTGGTCGACGCGCTCGCCGACGACTGGCAGACCCATCCGTCCCGCAACGGCAAGGACGTCACCGCCTCCTTCCGGCCCCCGGCCGTATCGCCCCGCCCGCCGGACGACGCCGACTGACGGCCGGTCACCCGGCACGATCGTGTCCTCGCCCGTGTCCTGTCCGTGAACACCGTGTGCGTCTGCTTGGCTACGAGGCGGAAGAGGCGTCCGGTGCGGAGGGTGCGGCATGACGGCGGTGTCGGCGACAGCGGCCAGTGAACGGATCACCCGGCGTCCCGTGGCGCGCGCCCGCCAGCCCCACGCGTCGCCTCCTGCCACCGTCGGCGCCGCCCGTCCGGTCGACGTACACGCGGGCGACGTATGCGGGGACGCACTGACGTGACACACCGGCACTGGCTCTTCGGCGACCAACTCGGCCCCCACTTCCTCGCCTCCCACGACAACGGCCCCGGACGGGACGCCCCGGTGGTGATGATCGAGGCCCGGTCGGTGTTCCGCCGCCGTCGCTTCCACCGGGCCAAGGCGCACCTCGTGCTGTCCGCGATGCGTCACCGGGCCGCCGAACTCGGCGACCGCGTCCGCTACGTCCGCGCCGAGACCTACCGCGACGGCCTGCGCGAGGCGGTCGGCGACGCGTCCGTGACCGTCCATCACCCCACCTCCCGGGCCGCGTTGCGACTGGTGCGCTCCCTGGACACCGTGCGCGTGCTGCCCGCCCGCGGATTCCTGCTCCCGCACGACGCCTTCCGCGCCTGGGCCGATGGACACGACGCGAAGCGCCTCCGCCAGGAGGACTTCTACCGCTGGGTGCGCTGCGAACTCGACCTCCTCATGGACGGTGACGCCCCGGCCGGTGGACGCTGGAACCACGACCACGCCAACCGCGAGGCGCCGCCCAGGGGCGCGGACACCCTCGGCGCTCCTAAGCCCTACCGGCCCCGCGAGGACGCCATCGACGACGAGGTCCGCGCCGACCTCGACCGCTGGGAACGCGAGGACGGCATCGCCTTCGTCGGCCGCGACGGCCCCCGTCTCTTCCCCGCCTCCCGCCGCGAAGCCCTGTCCGCGCTGCGGCGCTTCACCGAGCACCGGCTCGCCGGGTTCGGACCCCACGAGGACGCCATGCTCGCCGCCGACCCGGTGATGAGCCACAGTCTCCTGTCGTCCTCGCTCAACCTCGGCCTGCTCGACCCCGCCGAAGTCGTCCGCGCGGCGCAGGACGCCTGGCGCGCGGGCCGGGTCCCCGTGCACAGCGCCGAGGGGTTCGTCCGGCAGGTCGCCGGGTGGCGCGAGTACGTGTGGCAGTTGTACTGGTACTTCGGCGAGGACTACCGCCACCGCAACGCCCTGCGCCACGAGGTGCCGTTGCCGGAGTGGTTCCTCGGACTCGACGCCGACGCCGTCACGGCCCGCTGCCTGTCCACCGTCCTCGCCCAGGTGCGCGACACCGGCTGGACGCACCACATCCCGCGGCTGATGATCCTCGGGAGCCACGCCCTGCAACGCGGCTGGGACCCGCGCGAGGTGACCGACTGGTTCCACCGCTGCTTCGTGGACGGCTACGACTGGGTCATGCTGCCCAACGTCGTCGGCATGTCCCAGTACGCCGACGGGGGCCGGATGACCACCAAGCCGTACACCTCCGCGGGCGCCTACATCCATCGCATGAGCGACCTGTGCGACGGCTGCGCCTACCGCCCGGCCGACCGCACCGGGGAGCGGGCCTGCCCGTACACCACCGGCTACTGGTCCTTCGTCCACCGCCACCGCACCCTGCTCGCCGGCAACCAGCGCACCGCGCGGACAGTCCGGCAGCTGGAGCGGCTCGCCGACGCGGACGCGGTGCTGCGCGCCGAACGGGAGCGGGGCGAGGGGCCGCCCTGACAGGGAGCGGCGGGAGGAGGACGAGGCCGCCCGGATACGCTCTCGCCTGACGTACTCGGCCCGTCCGCGCGGCCGGCACCCCGCACCCAAGGAGTCACATGTCCGTCTTCGACACCGAGATCGACGCCCTCACCGGTGGCCCCGCCGACCTCGGTCAGTACCGGGGCACCGCCGTCCTCGTCGTCAACGTCGCCTCCCGGTGCGGCCTGACCCCGCAGTACGCGGCGCTGGAGAAGCTGCAACAGCAGTACGCGCAGCGCGGGTTCACCGTCCTGGGCGTGCCGTGCAACCAGTTCATGGGCCAGGAGCCCGGCACCCCCGAGGAGATCGCGACCTTCTGCTCCGCGACCTACGGCACCACCTTCCCGATGACCGAGAAGACCGACGTGCTCGGCGACGACCGGCACCCGCTCTACACCGAACTCGCGGGTACCGCCGACGCCGAGGGCTACACCGGTGACGTCCGCTGGAACTTCGAGAAGTTCCTCGTCGCGCCCGACGGCACCGTCGCCGCCCGCTTCGCGCCCCAGACCGAGCCCGACGCCCCCGAGGTCACCGCGGCGATCGAAGCGGTCCTGCCGAACTGAGGCCCCTCGCGGGCGGCGCGGCGGGCGGCCGTCAGTGGCCGCCCGCGCGCAGGCCCGCGAGGAACGCGGCGCCGTTCGGCGTTCCGACACCCGTCATCGTGTCGTAGCCCTTGGCGGTCACCTGCCCGGTGTAGGCGCGTTCCTGCGAGTCGAACACGTCGAGGCCGACGAACCCGTCACCGGTGACGTAGGCACCGCGGTCCTGCTGGGGTGTCGACGCGGTGACCGGCAGGGCGTCGTGCAACGCGGAGGTCCCGGCCAGGCGGTAGAGCAGCGGGTCGATGAACCCGAAGGGCGTCGTGCGGCCCTGCTGCGCGTCGGCCACGAGACCGGCGATCAGCGGCGTCGCCAGACTGGTCCCCGCGTTCGGCATGGTCCGGTACGGGCCCGGCTTCCCGTGGCTCGTGGACTCGATGTAGCCGGTGAGCATCCCGGTGTCGGGGTCGCCGTCCGCGGCGATGTCGGGCACGGCGCGCCCGGTGACGGTCCGCTTGCCGACCTTCACCTGCGACATGGACACGGGGACGACACCCTTCTGGTAGGAGGGCTGCCCGTAGACGGTGCTGGTGCCTCCGCCTCCGCCGCTGACGCCCGCGTCGCTCCACTTGCCGCTGTCCAGCGCGCCGTAGTCGTCGGACCACCCGGTCTCGAACAAGCGGTTGCCCGACGCCCCGATGCCGAGGGTGGTGCCGCCGACCGCCACCACGTACGGGTCGGAGTCGGTCACCGTCAGACCGGGCGTGTCACCGGAGGCGAAGTACATGCCGACACCTTCGGCGGCGGCCCGCACGTCCATCGCGTGCACCGTCTTCGCCGGGACCTGGCCCAGCGGGATCTGCCACGAGTTGGTCACGATGGAGGCGCTGGGGTGGCCGCCGCTCCCGTCGAGCACGGAGAGGGCGGCGTTCAGCAGTGCCTGGTCCTCGTCGCAGCCCTGCCCCACCACCATCAACTGGTCGGCGTCGGGCGCCATCGCGTAGACCGCCTCCGAGTCCATCTCCGCCTCGTCGTCGACGGCCGGCGACTGCGCGGCCCGGGGCGAGACGGACGCCGCCGAGGAGGCGGACGCACGCGAGGCGGACGCGGCCGACGTCGAGGCACAGGCCTTGCCCGCCTGCACCTGCTTGAACTGCGAGGGCTTCGGGGCCGGGAGGTGATTGGCCTTCGCGAAGTCCGTCAGGGTCTGGAACATCGCGGTCGGGGCCTCGTCCTCGGTCAGGGCGACGGTCTGGCCCTTGCCGGTGTCCTTCGATGTCGCGCCGTAGGCGGCGCGCATCTGGTCGGCGGAGTAACCGCAGACCGGCAGGGACGCCTTGGTGAGCCCCTGGTAGGCCGGGTGGAACGTCTGGACGTGCTGCGCCCAGTACGCGGAACACGTCGGTGTCTTGGACGCCTTCGACGCCGACTCACGCGGGCCGGACGCGGTGGGGGCAGTGGCGTGGGGCACCGTGGGTGGCAGGTCGCTCAGTCCGGTCACGCCCAGCACGTCGGACGCGAGGGACGACGGCACGGACACCGCGCGGTCGTTGGACCGCGCCACGGTCGTCTCGCCGTTCGCCCCCTTGACCCGGTACCGGTCGATGCGGACCCGGAACGCCGACTGCACCTTCGCCACCGGTCCGGTCGCCGCGACGTAGTCCCGGCCGCTGTCGGTGCGCACCTGGGTGAGCCCGCTGGACTCCAGCCACCGGGTCACCGCGGCGGCGTGCGCGGCGGACGGACCGAACCTCGCGGTGTAGGCGGCCGGGCTGAGGTAGTGGTGGAACTCGGCGCTGCCGGGCGTGGCGACCGCGTCGGCGAACGCCTCGGCGCCCGCCAGGTCGGGCGCCAGCCACACCTGCACGGTCAGTCGCTGCGCGGCGGAGACGGCTCCGACGCGCGACGCGGCGTGCACCGCGGGGGAGACCGACTCCGCGAGGGTGGTGGCCGGCGCCGCCTGCGCGCTGCCGGGCACGCCCAGCACTGCCCCGGCCCCCAATGTGGCCACGCAGGCGACCCAGACGGCCGCGGCTGCGCGACCACGCCCCCAACTCCCGGCGACCTTCCGCGAACCGGTCTTCTGCGAAAACGTGCCTTCCACGCCCCAGCCCACCCCTCTCGTACGGCAGCGGCGACGGCACGCCGTGTCGGTCGCCGTCCCCCTCGCCCGTACGACGCAGGGCTCGCTGCTGCGGGTTCCCGTGACGCACGGCTTTCACCGGATCGGAGCCGTGGTCCCGTTCATCAGACCGCCGAGCCATGCCTCGACGTCGCCGGGCGAGCGCGGCAGCGCGGCCGAGAGCAGTTCGGCGCCGGAGGGTGTGATCACCAGGTCGTCCTCGAGCCTGATGCCGATGCCGCGCAGTTCCTCAGGGACGGTCAGGTCGTCCGGCTGGAAGTAGACACCCGGCTCCACGGTCAGCACGTGACCTGCTTCGAGGGGTGCGTCCAGGTACGCTCCGGCGCGCGCCTGGGCGCAGTCGTGCACGTCCATGCCGAGCATGTGGCCGCTGGCGCACAGCGTGTACCTGCGATACCTCCCGTCGCCCGCGTCCATCGCCTCGTCCAGGCCGGTCCGCACGATGCCCAGGTCGATCAGGCCGCCGACGATCACGCGCATCGCCGCCAGGTGGAAGTCGCGGAACCTGGCTCCCGGTTTCAGCGCGGCGATCCCGGCGTCCTGGGCGGCGAACTCGAGTGCGTACAGGTCGCGTTGGAGCGGTGTGAACGTGCCCGAGATCGGCAGGGTCCTGGTGATGTCGGCGGTGTAGAGCGTGTCGGTCTCGACGCCCGCGTCCAGCAGGAGGAGTTCGCCGGGCCTGAGAGGGCCGTCGTTGCGGGTCCAGTGCAGCGTGCACGCGTGCTCACCGGCCGCCGCGATGGTCCCGTAGCCGACGCCGTTGCCCTCCAGGCGGGCGCGGTGGCCGAAGACCCCCTCGACCCACCGTTCGCCGCGCCGGTGCCGTGTCGCCTCGGCCAGCGATCCGGCCACGTCCTCGAAGCCGCGCACGGTGATGTCCACGGCCTTGCGCAGCTCGTCCACCTCCCACGGACTCTTGCGCAGTCGCAACTCCGAAAGTGCGGCGAGCAGTTCGGCGTCCGGTGGCCCGGGCAGCAATTCGTCCACCCCGGCGTCCACGCCACGCAGCACGCGGGTGGGGACCCGTGCGCCACCCAACAGATCGGGCAGCAGGCGGAGTTCGGCGACCGGGATCCGCAGCATCCGTCCGGCCTCGCCGAGGGTGGGCCGCCGTCCGACCCAGAACTCGCCGTGGACGCGGTCCCGGAACGCCTCGCCCTCGCGCGCCGAACGCGGTCGCAGGCAGAGCGTCGCGGCTCCGTCCGGCTCCATCACGAGCACGCCGTCGGGCGTCCGGTCGCCGGTCAGGTAGGTGTAGGCGGTGTGCGGGCGGAAGGGGTACGGCATGTCGTTGGACCGGGTCTTCTCCCGCCCGGCCGGGATCACGATCCGCTCGCCGGGGAAGCGCTCGGCCAGCAGCGCGCGGCGGGCCGCCGTCCAGGCGGTCACCGCGGACGCGCCGGTGTCCGGGAGCGGGGTCGGCTCCCATCCGGTCCCCATGAACGCGGACAACGCCGGGGAGACCGGCAGGTCGTGGCTGCCGGTGGCGTACGCGGCCGTGTCGGGCACCTCGGCGGCGCTGTCGTGGGAAGGGTTCACGTGTGGCCTTTCTCCGTGGACGTCCGGCTTCGGGCACCGCGTTCCAGCTCCGCTTTCCGGCACCGCTTTCCGGCACCGCGGACCTGCGGACGGCCCGGGGCCGCGCGGCGGGTGACGGCGCGCCGCGCGGTCCCGGGTGCGGTCAGTACCGCGTCGTGACGGTCACGCCGCTGAACGCCGTCTCGCCGTAGAGGCTGATGTACCGGTATCCGGCGCTGGTGTTGGTGACGGTGAGGGAGTGGGAGGTCCCCGACCCGGTGGACGAGGCGGTGTGGGTGCGGTCGGTCGCCCAGGTGCTGGGGTCGTAGTAGAGGTACGCGGTCCCGGTGCCGCCGCTGGTGCTCACCGTCAGGGTCGTGGTGCCGGCGGGCAGGAGGATCCACAGGTAGTCCAGGCCGCCGGCCGGCTCCGACTGACCGGCGCGGGAGCAGTTCTGGCCCATGGCCTGCGGGTTGGAGTCGGTGCAGGCGCTCGCGCCCGTACCACCGCTGAGGGTGTCGAGCCAGCTGGTGAAGTCGGCGTCGTAGGACGTGCCGATGGTGTCGGTGTAGTAGTCGTACGCGCCGGTGTAGTCGCCCTGCCGGAAGTCGCCCAGGATCGTTCGCACGTCGTCGGGATGACGCTCGAACATGTAGCGCACCGCCAGGTAGCCCCACGGGTAGGTGCGGGTCTCGTCGCTGTTGGAGTAGGTGTTCTGCAGCAGGGTGCTGAGGGTGTACGTGTGCTGCGGGGCGTCCGTGAGCGCCTCGGTGTCCGGCACCCCGCGGTAGGTGTAGGAGGTGTACTCGGCGATGCCCTCGATCCACCACACGTCCGGGACGGCGGTCTCCGCGCCGAAGTCGCCCTTGGTGTCGTACACGGCGTCGAGGTAGTGCGTGAACTCGTGGTTGAGGTTCCAGATGTCCGCGGTGAAGTCGCTCGCGTAGGGGGCCTGGTACATCACGGAGTACGAGGAGTTGCCGGACTGGGTGGGATCGCCGGTGACCGTGATGCCACCGTTGTCGGTGCTGACCCCGTAGATCGCCTCAGCGTAGATCTGGTAGTCGAGCTGGCTGGAGAAGACGATCACGTTCTCGCCGGTGATGGTCTGCCCCGCGATCGGGGCGGAGGCGCCGACGAGGTGCTGGAACCAGGGGACCTGCGCGGTCAGGCTGGCGCAGACGGCCGCGAGCTGGTCGGCGTCGAGCGATTCCGCGGTGACGGTGATCGCCGTGTCGCAGGTGTGGCTGATCGGCAGCGCGGCCTTGGTGAGTTGGGTGACCAGGTCGCAGGTGCCGTAGTAGGAGCAGTCGGCGGCGTCGAAGGTCTGGCCCTGTTCGGCGACGGCGACCCACAGCGCGGCGGTCGGACCGCTGATCTTCGACGCCTGGAGCAGGGCCAGCATCAGGGGCCTGACGGTCGGTTGGAGGGCGGGGAACTGCACGTAGGCGGCGAGGTCCTGGCCGGCGTCCGCGTCCATGAAGGTGTTGGCGCCGCCGAGCAGGGCGGTGTGGTTCAGCGCGAAGTGGTCGAGTGTGTCGACGGTGGTCGGGTCGTCGGTGATGGCGGTGACGAACGCGGGGTTGTACTGGCCGCGCCACAGCGGGGTGTAGACGTCGTAGACGACGGCGTCCATGGCCGAGGAGGCGTCCCAGGCACTCGTGTAGTCGTCGAGGATCCACGCGTAGTCGGTCAGGTGGTCCTGCTGGACGCCTGCGCTGTCGGTGAGGATGACGACGTCGCTGAGCACCTGTCCGTTGGCGTCGGTCACGTCGTGGGAACGGGAGTTCGCGAAGAAGGCGTCGAGACCGCTCTCGACGGCCGAGGTGAGCGCGGTGTCGTACGTGCCGACGTCGCCGGAGTCGTTGTACTGCACGTAGTACCCGGCGCGAAGGTAGAGGACCAGCTGCCAGATGCCGGCCGAGTCGTCACCGGTGTACCGGCCCGCGAGGCTCTGGAAGGCCTGCGCGACCGCCGTCATCTGCGACTCCTGGAACACACCGTGGGCGTCGCTGCCGGTGAGCGAGAACAGTGTGTTGACGCAGTCGGTGGTCGACGCCTCGACGTAGGAGGCCAGGCCGGTTCCGGTGCGGCCGCTGAAGTCGGACGGGGTGCACGACTGGGCAGCGGTCGCCGTGGGTCGCGGTGGCGTGGCGGGGTGCTGGTGCTGTCGCGCCGGAGTGGGACGCGGCGGCGGAAGCTGGGCGACCGAACGGCGGCCGTGCTGGACGGCGTCCGTCACGGTACCGGCGGGCGAGACACCGGTGGGCGCGGGCACGGACGGGGCCGGGCCGTGCGCAGTGTGCGCGGTGGCGTGTGCCGGCGTGGCGAGCGCAGGGGTGGCGGCGGCGAACGAGGGACCGGCGGCGAGCCCGATCACCGTCGCGACGGTCACCAGGCCGAAGGCCACGTCTCTGAGATGTCGGACGGATCGCTTGCGTCTCATGGCGTCCTCCCCGGGACATGAACGTCACGCAGACGGTGGGGGTGGGATGCGTGACGCATCAGGAACGCTGTCACCGCCCGGGCACACCGACAATCTCCGCGGACACAGCACTTGGACCGCCGTGGCCACAACACCTCTGCGTGTACGAGCAGTTCGGGTGTGCGCCCTTCGCCGTGGTCGGGCCCGTTCAGCTCTGGTCGGAGGCCGAGGTGACGCCGCCGCCGCGCGTCGCCCAGGCCTGGTAGTGCGGCGATCGCGTGATCAGGTCGCGGTACGCCGCCGTGGCCGCCGCGTACAGCGCCTCGACGACGTCGGCGGACAGCGAGTCGCGGCGCCACGCCAGCAGGTAGCGGCACCACAGGGGCGTGCCGCTCAACGGCTTGACGAGGACACCGGGGATCGGCCGGATCGTCGCCTGCACCACCGAGACCCCGTGCCCGTCGGCCACCATGCGCTGCAACTGCATCTGGTCACCCAGGAATTCGTGCACCACGGCCGGTGTGAAGCCGTCCGCCGCACACGCCGCGTAGAACACCCCCGGCCAGCCCGCGCCGTCGTCCGGGGTGAGGAACCACTCGTCGTCGGCGAGCTCCGACAGCCGCACGTCGACCCGGCGGCGCAGCCGGTGCCCGGCGGACAGGGCGAGGAACGACGGCTCGGTGGCGACGACGCGGTGGGCCAGCGCGCCGGAGTGCCTGAGGTCCTGGCCCGGGTAGTCGACGCCGATCGCCGCGTCGAGCTCACCGTTCTCCAGCAACTCGACCATCTGGGAGGAGGCGTAGACGCTGCTCACGTTGAGCGCGCGCTGCGGCAGGCGAGCCCGCGCTCGGGCCAACATCCCGGGAAGGACGGGGGAGTTGGTGCAGGCGAGACGCAACGTCTCGCGGGCGACGGCGCCCTGCGTCGACGGCCGACGCGGGATCGCGTCGACGCCCGCCACGATCTCGCGGGCCCGTGCCACGACCTCCAACCCGTAGCGCGTGGGCTCGACGCCCGAAGGGCCGCGCTCGAACAACGGCTCCCCGAAGTACCCCTCGATGCGCCGGAGTTGCCCGCTCAACGCCTGCTGTGAGTAGCCGAGCGTCGCGGCGGCCCGGCCGACGCTTCCCGAGTCGGCGATCGCGCACAACGCGCGCAGGTGCCGTATTTCCAGCTCCATCCATGCGCCTCCGTAGCGGCGAAGGCCCACTGGCCGTGGACATGGTAGATCCACGCACACAAGCCGTCACCCTCCCGCCCGGCGGACCGCCCGCGTCCGCTCAGCGTGCCGAGTCGTCGATCTGCACCGGGTAGCCCGCCCGCAGCACGGTCACCGAGGCCGGAGGCGTGATGACCGTCGCCGTCCCGGCCCGGGGCAGCGCCCGGCGACCCGCGTAGCCCGAGAGCGACCACTGCGCCAGATGCCCGTCGACGACCAGGGCGGGGACGGTGTCGACGAGGACGAACGTGCCGTCCGGCAGCCCGGCCCACGGCATCTCGTGGTAGCGGCGCCGGTGGGTGCCGCGCACGATGCGCTCGCTGTGCAGGCGACGGTTCATCTCCCGTGCCGACGGCAACGCGCCGCCCGGCCCCACGGCCCACGCCTGCCGGTAGGACTGGTAGTCCCGGTGACGGCATTCGCCGCAGGGCCGATGACCGGCCGCGAACGACACGGCCTCGTCGTGGAAGTACAGATGCGTGTAGCGGTGGGGAAGCCACTGCTCGCGCCAGCGGCCACGGAACTCCAGGACGCAGGTGATCCACAGGTCGCTCGCGTGGAAGCGGACGATGTCGTGGCCCTCGTGCAGGACGCCACGGTTACCGGTCCAGGCGCCGCGTAACGCGGTCGCGACGATCTCCCCGGTCGGGGTGACCCTGTTGCGCTCCGGTCCCATCCGCTGTCCGCCCCTCGTCCCCATCGCGTCCGGATGTCCGCCGCCGCCGTCAGCTGTCATCGGTCTCCGCCTCGATCGCCAGACGCCGCAGTACGTCGTTGGCCGTCACGACCGGGTCCGCGGAGTCGTGTTCGAGGGCCAGTTCCGCGAAGGCGTCCATGAAGGCGCCGACGATCTGCGTGATGGCCCTCCCGAGATCCCGTGAGGCCTGGTTGACCGCCTGCTGGGTGCGCGCGTCACCCGGGATGTCCAGGGGCGGCAGGATTTCGCTGATCATCTCACTGACGACGGCGACCTCCGAGGGCATCCCGCCGCCGGCCCCCGGCCCTTCCGTCGCACCGCGCTGCACCCACTCGAGCCCCTGGGTGAGCACTCCGACGACGCGCTGTCGAACCTCTCGCTGCTTCACCCCCGTAAGGTAGCCGGGCGAAGCCCTCCAGCCGAGGCGATCGTCACGCGTGCTGCGGATACCAGCGCAGTTCCACGGTATTGCCGTCCGGGTCCCGCACGTAGAGCGAGACCGCGGTGCCCCGGGCGCCGAAGCGCTCACCGGGGCCGTCCACCACGGTGAAGACGCCGGAGTCGACGACCTCCTGCCAGTCGAGCGGCTCGACCACGAGACAGATGTGGTCGACGTTGGAGCCCTTCGCCTGATCGGGGGTGCGTACCAGGTCGATGATGGTCGTGGGACTCACCCGTACGGACGGGAAAGGGGCGTCACCGGCCCGCCACTCCCGCACGCGCACCGGCTCCAGGCCCAGTGGCCCCGTGTAGAACGCGAGCGAACGCTCGACGTCGGCGACGTTCAGGACGAGGTGGTCGAAGGCGATCACGCGCATGGTGTCTCCAGTGCGGTCGGGGCGGACAGCCCGGCGGTGGCGAGTGGGGCGACCGGCGGCTGCGGATGTCTTCGGTGATGGAACCACAGCGGGCCGCGGACCACCGCGCATCTCCATGGCCCGTTCGGCATCGCCGGGCGTCGCGATCCACGAGTCCGGACACGCACGCGACTTCTTCCGCGCTTCGTGGATAGCCCGCGACGTCGTGGCGAGGATGGACCCATGACTGACGTCTTCACCACACGGATCATCGACATCGCGACCGGTTCGGAGGAAACGGTCGTGGACCTCACCGGCGACTGCGAGGCCTTCCTGCGGGAGGTGTCCGGCGGCCGGGACGGCCTGCTCAACCTCTTCACCCCGCACGCCACCGCCGGCCTGGCGGTCATCGAGACCGGTGCCGGAAGCGACGAGGACCTGCTGTCCGCCCTGGGGCAACTCCTCCCGCCGGACGACCGGTAGCGGCACCGCCACGGTCACCCGGGTCACGGCCGGGACCACGTCCTGCCGGCCGTGGTCCCGCCCCACGCCACGCTCCCGGTGATCGGCGGGCGCCTGGAACTGGGCACCTGGCAGTCGGTGTGCCTGGTGGACACCAACGTCGACAACCCCGACCGCCACGTCCGCCTGAGCTTCCTGGCCTGAGGGAGGTGCCTGAGCGGAGGCGGGCATCCGCTCGCATGCCCGCGCCCATCTCAGCAACCGTGCCTCGCCCCGCCGTCGGCCGCTACTCGTCAAGCGCGTCCGTGGGCCGTGTGATCGCCATGGCGTGCAGGTCGTCCAGGAGACGGACATGGTGCGCCGTGCCGAACGACCACATGGTCCGGCCGTCCTCGTCGACGAGATCGATGTCCCCGTCGTCGCGGACGGCCAGGGCGTGCGCGCCGACCGCCGGGCCGGGGCCGCCGCGCTCGTTCTCGGGCCACCGTTTGCGGCGGCCCGCGAGATGGCCGAAGTCGGGGATCAGCGGCCACGTCCCGCCCGTGGCGGCGCGGTACCGCAGTTCGCCCTCAGGACCGAGTTCGATCCCGGTGCCGCTGCCCTGCCCCACCGGCATCCATATGCCTACGCCGTCTCGCGTCAGGCACATCAGGCCGTCGAAGCACGACAAGGCGTAACGGCCGTTCGGCGAGGTGATGCAGGCGTCCCGCAAGGTCTGGCCCCGGCGCAAGAGGTGCCCGTCGCACGGGACCCAGCCGTCCCAGGGTGTCGGCTCGGGCGCGTCCTCGGCCTGTGCGGTGGCCGATCCCCGGTAGAAGCCGTGGGGATCCGCCTGCGCCATGGCGGCGAACTCGGGGAAGTCCATGTTCGCGATGGCCAGATTGGCGCTCACGTCGACGAGTCCGGACGGCAGCACGCGGAACTCCCGCCCGCACTGCATCTGGTAGTCGTACTCCTCGTCGTCCTCGCAGTCCTCACGAGTCGTGGTGTTCACGGCCAGCAAGGGGTACGGGTCCCGCATGGTCGCCGCGTCCGCGACGTACACGACACCGTCCGACTTCGGTGCGGCGGTGAGGACTTCGTCCACGCTCGCACCGGCCCAGGCCGGATCGTCCACCACGTGGTACACCCATCCGTCATCGTCCTGCTGCGCGTCGAGCAGGGCTGCCACGGTGCGCCAGGCGACGTCGCTGGAGTAGTCGGTACGGACAACCAGGCCGGCGTCATCCACGTCCGCCGGATCAATGATCGGTCTCATGCGGCCGATTATCGGTCCGGGCACTGACACCGGTAGCGGGCTGTGCCGTGTCTGCCTGCGGATACCGGGGGGTTTGCCCTTTAGGGACAGCGGGCCCGATGAAATCGGTGGACGTGCTGGAACCGGCCGTGCGACCGTCACGGCATGCCCAGCCCGGTCAAGCCGTCAGAGCCCTTCGAGCCCACCGAGTCGTCCGATTCCCACGACCCCTACGTGTCGTTCCCGTCGCACGGATCCCATGAATCCCACGAATCCGATGTGTCGTTCGTATCCTTCGACGGGACCGCCATAGCGTGCCGGCAGGTCGGGTCGGGACCGCCGGTCGTCATGGTGCACGGCTCCGGAGGCGGCCTGCACTCCTGGCGGCCGGTGGCCGAGCGACTCGCCGACCGGTTCGGCCTGTGGACGCCCGCGCGGCGCGGCTACGCCCCGAGCGGGCCGGGCCGACGGCCGAAGCGCTTCGCGGACGAGGTCGCGGACCTCGGGGAACTGATCGAGAGGATCGGGCGACCCGTCCATCTGGTCGGCATGTCCTACGGGGCCACCGTCGCCCTGCACGCCGCCGCAGCCGGGCTGCCGATCCGCTCCCTCGTCCTGTGGGAGCCACCGCTCTACGCGGCAGGAGCCGAACTGGCGCCTGTTCTCGCCCGGTTCGAGGAACTGACCGCGCGTGGGGATCGGCGGCGGGCCGACCGGCTGCTGGCGGAAGAGGTGGCGCGCGTACCGGCCGCCGTGCTGGATCTCATGGCCGCGAGCGATCCGGCCGACGCGGACCCTTGCGACGAACAACCCGCCGAAACCTCCGACGCGCCGGGCTGGTGCCGTGACCTGGAATCCATGGCCGCCGATACACCGGACGTGCGACGCTGGAGCGGTGTCGCGGTGCCGACCCTGCTGATGCGGGGGGCCGACACCTGGCAGCCGATGCCGGAGACCCTCGACCGGCTCGCGGCCGCTCTGCCCCAGGTGACCCTCGTGACCTTCCCCGGCCAGTCCCACTTCGCGCCGTCCACGGCCCCCGACGCGGTGGCGGCGGAGATCGACCGCTTCCTGTCCCCGGACCGACCGCACTGACGGCTGCGCCGCGTCCCATGGCGGGGCGCCGGAGGAAATCGGCTGTCGCGGACGCCGGAAGAAGCGGAGACTCGTCCCATGGCCGACATGGGGGCATTCCAGGAGGCGGTCACCGCGTGGGTGGCCGGCGGTTCCGCCGTCCCGGCGCGTGAGTTGGCTGTGCTGCTGCCGGTCCGGACGGCCGTCCTGCTGGAAGGACCCAGCGACGTCGAGGCGGTCAACGCCCTGGCCGCGCGGCGTGGCCGTCACCTCGCGTCCGAGGGGATCTGCGTGCTGCCCATGGGCGGCGCGATGAGCGTCGGCCGCTTCGCCCGTGCGCTCGGCCCGACCGGCCTGGGACTGCGCCTGACGGGACTGTGCGACGAGGGGGAGCGCCGCTACTACGCCCGGGGCCTGGAACCGGCCGGTACGGGACGGCACGCGTTCTTCGTCTGCGCGGCGGACCTGGAGGACGAACTGATCCGCGCGCTGGGCGTGGCACGGGTCCGGGACCTCATCCAGGCGCAGGGCGATCTGCGGGCCCTGCGGACCTTCCTGCGCCAGCCCGCGCAGCAGGGCCGCGCTCCCCAGCAGCAGCTGCGCCGCTTCCTCGGGACGAAGAAGGGGCGCAAGATCCACTACGGCCGCGTCCTCACCGAGGCGCTCGACCTCGACCGCGTCCCCGCACCTCTCGACGGCCTGCTCACCGCTCTGTGAGTCCGACGCGCCGCCGCGCGGAATTTCCTCCGGCAGCCATGTCGAGAATCCGTGGCGTGCTCCGTCTCCCGGGTGAACGCGCCCACAATGGGTCGCACTGGTACCGAGGAGAAGCCCATGGCCAAGTATCTGCTGCTCAAGCACTACCGCGGCGGCCCGCCCGCGGCCTGCGACGTGCCGATGGACCGTTGGACACCGGAGGAGATCTCGGCCCACGTGAAGTACATGCAGGACTTCGCGGCCCGGCTCGAGGGGACCGGCGAGTTCGTCGACGCCCAGGCGCTCGCGCCCGAAGGCACCTTCGTCCGGTACGACGGCGAGGGCCGCCCGCCGGTCACCGACGGTCCGTTCGCCGAGACGAAGGACCTGATCGCCGGGTGGATGGTGATCGACGTCGACAGCTACGAGCGGGCGCTCGAACTGGCAGGAGAACTGTCGGCGGCCCCGGGGGCGGGCGGTGAGCCGATCCACGAGTGGCTCGAACTGCGCCCGTTCCTCACGGCGCCGCCCACCATCACGGAGTGACCCACGCGATGGACGAGGCCCTGCTGCGCAGCCTCACTCCCGGCGTCATCGCGATCCTCGTCCGCCGCGGAGCCGACTTCGCGGCGGCCGAGGACGCCGTTCAAGACGCGCTGGTGGAGGCGGTCCGGGTGGGGGCGGCCGACCCGTCACCGAGCCCTTCGGACGGGCGGACCCCGGTGCGGGATCTCAAGGCGTGGCTCGTCACCGTCGCCTGGCGGCGGTTCCTCGACGCGGAGCGCGCGGACGCCGCTCGCCGACGGCGCGAAGCGGCGGTGGACGAGGAACCGGCGCCCGGACCGGTGCCGGGGGCGGACGACACGCTCCGGCTCTACTTCCTGTGCGCCCACCCGTCGCTGACGCCCTCCTCCGCCGTCGCGCTCACGCTGCGCGCCGTCGGCGGCCTGACCACCCGCCAGATCGCCGAGGCCTGCCTCGTACCCGAGGCGACCATGGCGCAACGCATCAGCCGGGCCAAGCGCACGGTCTCCGGCGTGCGCTTCGACCAGCCCGGCGACGTCGCCACCGTGCTGCGCGTCCTCTACCTGGTCTTCAACGAGGGCTACTCCGGCGACGTCGACCTCGTCGCCGAGGCCATCAGGCTGACCCGGCAGCTCGCCGCTGCGATCGACCACCCCGAGGTGGCCGGACTGCTCGCCCTCATGCTGCTCCACCACGCCCGACGCGCCGCCAGGACCGCCCCCGACGGCAGCCTGGTGCCGCTCGCCGAACAGGACCGCGCCGCCTGGGACACCGCGGCCGTCGCCGAGGGGATCGGAATCCTCCAGGCGGCGCTCGCCCGGGACCGGCTGGGGGAGTTCCAGGCCCAGGCCGCGATCGCGGCACTCCACGCGGACGCGCGCACCGCCGAGGAAACCGACTGGGTGCAGGTCGTCGAGTGGTACGACGAACTCCTGCGCCTCACCGACAGCCCCGTCGTCCGGCTCAACCGGGCGGTGGCCGTCGGCGAGGCGGACGGAGCGCGCGCAGGCCTGGCGGCGCTGGCCGGGCTGGACCCCTCGCTGCCCCGCTACGCGGCCGTGGCGGCGTACCTGCACGAGCGCGACGGCGACCTGGACGCGGCGGCCCGGCTGTACGTGGAGGCGGCGCGCAAGGCGCCCGATCTCGCCGAGCGCGACCACCTCACCCGCCAGGCCGCCAGGCTCAACGCGCGGCGGTGAGAGGCCGCCGGGGCGCGCTCACCCGACCTGCGACGGCGGCCGGGCCGCGGAGTCGGCCGGGCAGCGGGGCCCGGGCCGGTGCCGGACGCCCAGGCAGACGGGGCACAGATCGGGGCGGGGCCGCTCGCGGCGCGGGTCCCAGGGCGTGCAGTGGGTGCGCTGCCGGCCGTCCGGTCCGGTGACGGTCACGGCCCAGGACATCGGGTGCCCGAGTGCGGCGCGCGCGGCGGGGCCGTAGAGCACGGCGTCGACGCGGTAGGGCACGCCTCGGGTGTCCTGGTAGACCGCGCCGGGGCGTCGGGGGCCGACGCGGCGGCGGTGCACGCGGGCGGCGTCAGCGGCGGTTAACGGCATGGAGCACTCCTTATGCGTGTTGCGGCAGCGACTGCCCAGGGAAATCGTCGCCTCACCCCGAACGCCCCGGCGCCACTCGCACGGTGGACGAGACCCTAGCGGTCGCCCGAGCCGTTCGTGGAACAGGGTGCGGTACGGAGTGCCCGCATCCTCGCACGTGAATCAGTCGTTATCGCCCAGCAGAGCGACTGTTTGCGAAGGATCTTGGTGCACACGCGATGGAATCGGTTTCGTCCATGCTGTCGTCGCGGCTTCGCCTCCGCACTCGCCCCTCGGGCGTCGAGAGCCCCGAGGGGTTCACCGCTCGCGGAAGCCGCCGAGGAAGCGCCGGAAGAGTCCGCCTTCCCGGGGCAGCGGGGCCGAGGGCGGCGGCGCGGTGGGCCGCTCACGGGCGACCGGCTGACTGTAGTCCGCCCGAGCGATGGCGTCGACGGTCTGATCGAGGTCGAAGTCCTCGGAGCCCTCCAGGCAGGGCACGAAGCCGACCAGCATCCCGTCCTGCATGACCTGTGCCTCCAGGCTCGCGGTGTCGTCGGTGTCCCAGACGGCCTCGCGGCCGTCGTGCAGCTCGACCCGCACGCCGGTCCGGTAGACGCCCTCGCGGGCGACGTGGGCGTCGACGCCGCGCTCCCGCAACGCGTCCACGACGCGAAGCGCTCGGTTCTCGTCCATGCGGCCACCGTAACGCCGACGTGCGGGAAGAGGCCTGGCCGGAAGGTTCAGGGCGTCAGCACGACCTTGCCGGTGACGGTCCCGGACTCCGCCAGGCGCAGTGCTTCGGCGGCCCGGGCGAGCGGCAGTTCCGCGGCGACGCGGGCGGTGATGTCGCCGCGGTGGAGCGCGGCGAACACCCGGGTGAGGTCGTCGCGCAGCCGGGCGCGGTACCGGTCCTTGCCGAAGGAGCGACCCGCCCAGATGTTGTAGAAACCGGCGCGGCGGCCGTTGGGCAGGGCGTTCCACAGCCAGGTGCGGGCGAGGATCTTCAGGACGGGCCACTGCTTGGAACCGGAGTCGTCACGGGTGGAGGCGCTGCCGTAGGCGACCAGGGTGCCGCCGGGGGCGAGCAGGTGCCAGGAGTCGACGACGCTGCGTCCGCCGACGTGGTCGAAGACGGCGTCCACGCCGCCCGGCGCGAGTTCCGCGACCCGGGCCGGCACGTCCTGCGTGCGGTAGTCGATCGGCACGACGCCCATCTCGCGCAGCGTGTCGTGATGCCGGGCGGAGGCGGTGCCGATGACCAAGGCTCCGGCCGCGCGGGCCAGTTGCGCCAGGACGGTGCCCACGCCGCCCCCGGCGCCGTGCACCAGGACGGTCTGCCCGGCGCGCACGCGGGCCCGGCGGTGCAGCATCTGCCAGGCCGTGATGCCGTTGACCACCACGGTCTCCGCCTGCGACGGGGTCAGGCCGTCCGGAACAGGCACGGCGTCGTCCGCGTCGAGCACCAGGTGGCTCGCCCAGCCGCCGACCTTCAGCAGCGCGGCCACCCGTCGGCCGGTCATCCCTGGATCGACACCGTCGCCGGTGGAGATCACCCGGCCCACCACGTCGTAGCCGGGCACGAACGGGAAGGGCGGCTGGTCGTAGTAGCGGCCGCGCCGCATCTGCTGCTCGGCGAACGAGACACCGCTCGCCTCCATGGCGATCACTATCCGACCGCGGCCGGGTGTCGGAACGTCGCCGTGCCGGACCTGAAGGCCCTCCGGGTCCACGACGCCCGGCAGAACGACCTCGACCAAGCGCTCGCTGTTCATGGCGCCCCCTGTCTGGAGAAGTTGTCGTGTTCGTTAGAAGTTATAACGCCATGACATCGCGACAGTCAAGAGGGTTCGTGACAGGGTCTAACGGAACGGTCGGTCCGGCGTCATGGCGCGGCACGGAACGGCGGCCGGCGCCCATCGGGTGATGAGCGCCGGCCGCCGGTGTCCGGGTCGAGCCGTACCGCGGTGAGGGTCAGAGGATGCCGAGGAGTCCCAGCCCGAGCAGGCCCGAGCGGGGCTGGATGCCGATCCCGCCCCGGTCGAGGTCGTCACGCCGGTCGCGGCAGCCGCACCGGTCGTCGTCGTGCCGTGATCCCTGGTCCTGGCGCCAGTCGTCGCGGCCGTGGTCGTCGTCGTGGCGCGGCGGGCACGGGTGGTGCCACTGGGGAGCGAGCGGCACCGCGGGCGCGGCCTGGGCGACGCCCGACAGCGGCGCCACGGCGCCCGCCGCCAGCACAGCGACGGCCACACCACGTGCCAGATTCCTCATCACCGTTGGATCTCCTCGAAGGGCGGGGGAGCAGGAGGTGCTCCGATCGAGCGCAGGGGTACCCACGCCCGCGTCGCCCCTCGGCTCGCTGCCGCCGAACAGGACCCCGACGGCTCTGCCGGTCCACTCCGGTGGCCGAGGCGGCCAGGTAGTCGTCCAGCGGGCGCTTGATCGGCGGCGGTCGCGTGATGCGGGAGGAAGCGGTCGTCCTCGCGGAGGAGGGTTGACGGAGGCAAGGCGGCGGTGTCCGGTGTGTACGGACACCGCCGCTGCACGGCGTGAGCTTTCCCGAGCGCAACGGTCATGGTCGACCGACCCGTGCGGGCGAACGTCTTTCCCGACCGCGACATCTCAGGCTCGCCCGAACGGGTGATCCCGCGCATCGGCGGAACGAACCGGGAGCCGCGGTCGTCCACCCAGTGGTCTCCCTAGCGCGCCCCCGCCTGCTCACGCGCGGCCGGGGCCGCGAGCTCGGTGCCGAGCGCGCGCAGGATCTCCTCCACGCTCTGCTTGGCGTCGCCGAAGAGCATGCTGCTGTTGTCGCGGAAGAAGAGCGGGTTCTGCACGCCCGCGTAGCCCGAGGCCATCGAGCGCTTGAACACGATGACCTGCTCCGCCTCCCAGACCCGCAGCACCGGCATCCCGGCGATCGGGCTGCCCGGGTCCTCGGCCGCGGCCGGGTTCACCGTGTCGTTCGCGCCGATGACGAGCACCACCGAGGTGCCGTCGAAGTCCTCGTTGATCTCGTCCATCTCCAGGACGATGTCGTACGGCACCTTCGCCTCGGCCAGCAGCACGTTCATGTGCCCGGGCAGACGCCCGGCGACGGGATGCACACCGAAACGGACCTCGACGCCGCGCTCGCGCAGCCGCCGCGTCAGCTCCGCGACCGGGTGCTGCGCCTGGGCCACGGCCATGCCGTAGCCGGGAGCGATGATCACCGAGCTTGCGCGGGTGAGCAGTTCGGCCGCCTCCTCGGCCCGCACCTCGCGGTGCTCGCCCTGCTCCTCCTGATCGCCGGACGGCGCCTCGATGCCGAAGCCGCCCGCGATGACCGAGATGAAGGAGCGGTTCATCGCCTTGCACATGATGTAGGACAGGTAGGCACCGGAGGAGCCGACCAGCGCGCCCGTCACGATGAGCAGGTTGTTGTCGAGCAGGAACCCGGCCGCGGCGGCCGCCCAGCCGGAGTAGCTGTTGAGCATGGAGACGACGACGGGCATGTCGCCGCCGCCGATCGAGGCGACCAGATGCCAGCCGAGCGCCAGCGCCAGCACGGTCACCGCGATCATCAGCGCCAGGCCGGGACTGATGGTGAACCACACCGTCAGCGCCACGAACAGGGCGAGCGCCCCCAGGTTCATGGCGTTCTTGCCCGGAAGCGTCAGAGGCCGGGAGTTGATGCGTGCCGACAGCTTCAGGAACGCGACGATCGAGCCGGTGAAGGTGACCGCGCCGATGAAGATACCGATGAACACCTCGGCGTGGTGGATGCCCAGCAGGTCGGAGGCGATCCGGGTCTGCGCCGTCCCGTGCGACTCCACCTCCAGGTAGCTGTCCCAGCCCACCAGCACCGCGGCGAGACCCACGAAGCTGTGCAGGACGGCGATGAGTTCCGGCATCTGCGTCATCTCGACACTGCGCGCCCGCCACAGGCCCGCCACCGCGCCGATCGCCATCGCGACCAGGATCAGGGCGATCGCCCCCGCGGTGAGGCTCTGCGCGGCCGCCACGATCGTGGCGACCAGTGCCAGGGCCATGCCCGCGATGCCGTAGACGACACCGACACGGGAGGTGCGGTGCTGGGAGAGGCCGGCCAGGCTGAGGATGAACAGCAGGGCGGCGACCAGGTCGGCCGCGTGGGAGGCCGTCGTGGAAGTCATCTCGGCTCAGCCTTTCGAGAACATCGACAGCATGCGGCGGGTGACGGCGAAACCTCCGAAGATGTTGACGCTCGTCAGCAGGATCGCCACGAAGGACAGCGTGGTCACGATCCAGCTCTCGTGCCCGATCTGGAGCAGGGCACCGATCACCACGATGCCGGAGATGGCATTGGTGACCGACATCAACGGCGTGTGCAACGCGTGGTGCACTTTGCCGATGACGTAATAGCCGATCACCACGGCCAGCGTGAACACCGTGAAGTTGTCGGCGAGTTGGGACGGCGCGAAGCCCACCAGCAGGAACATCGCGAGCATCCCGATCCCGATGAGACCGAGTCGGCCCGCGGGCGTCAGCCTCGCCCGCTTCGGCTCCGGCTCGGCGGACGCGGGCGCCGGTGCGGGCGGCGCGGCGGGCGCCGCCGAGACGGACACGGGCGGCGGTGGCCACGTGACCTCACCGGCCCGCACCACGGTGACGGCCCGCTGCACGACGTCGTCGAAGTCGAGCGTCAGCTGCCCGTCCTTGCCGGGCGTGAGCAACTTGACCAGGTTCACCAGGTTGGTGCCGAACAACTGCGAGGCCTGGGCGGGCAGCCGGGAGGCGAGGTCGGTGTAGCCGATGAGGCGCACACCGCCCTCGGTCACCACGACCTCGCCCGCGACCGTCCCCTCCACGTTGCCGCCCATCGCGGCCGCCATGTCGACCACGACACTGCCCGGCTTCATCGCCGCGACGTCCGCGGCCGTCAGCAGACGCGGCGCGGGACGGCCCGGGATCAACGCGGTGGTGATGACGATGTCCACGTCCTGCGCCTGCTCGTGGTAGAGCGCGGCGGCGGCACGGTCGTAGTCGGCGGACGTCGCCTTGGCGTAGCCGTCGGTGCTCGCCTCCTGCTCGACGTCGACCGGCAGGTACTCGCCGCCCAGCGACTTCACCTGGTCCGCGACCTCCGGCCGCGGGTCGGTGGCCCGCACGATCGCGCCGAGGCTCGACGCCGCGCCGATCGCCGCGAGACCGGCCACACCGGCACCGGCCACCAGAACCTTCGCCGGGGGCACCTTCCCGGCCGCCGTGACCTGACCGGTGAAGAACCGCCCGAAGACGTGCGCGGCCTCGATGACCGCCCGGTACCCTGCGATGTTCGCCATCGACGACAGTACGTCCATCGACTGCGCGCGCGAGATGCGGGGCACCGCGTCCAGCGCCAGCGCGGTCACCCCGGCGCCGGCGAGCGCCTGGACCAGTTCCGGCTTCTGCGCGGGGGACAGCAGACCGGCGAGCGTCGCGCCCTCCCGGAGCCGCCCGATCTCCGCATCCGAAGGAGCGTTGACCTTTAGGACGACGTCCGCCGCCCAGGCCTCGCCCACCGTCGCACCGGCGTCGACATACGCCTCGTCGGTGAAGCCGGAAGCCGCACCGGCCCCGGGCTCGACCACGACCTCGTAGCCGAGCCCCAGCAACTGGCGCACGGTCGTCGGGGTCGCCGCGACGCGGTTCTCCCCGGCGAGGGATTCGCGGACCACGCCCACGCGCTGCGGAGGGTGGTGTGCGGGTTCTTGAGCAGACATATCCTGCAACTCTCGTCAGAGGCGGTGTTGACGGGGGATCTGTGCTCGGGGGAGTCCTACGGAGTCCTTCCCCTTTGGTCGCAGGAACCTACACGTCGAACGGGTGGTGACCGACGTGAAGCGGCCGTGATGTGTTTCACCTTGCGGCACCGGCGGCTCACGGCCCGTCAGGGGTAGGAGCGGGTGTCGCCCTCTCCCGCACGCCCACGGACGTCGTGCTCCCGGTGCGGCACGCCCTTGATGCGTCAGCAGCGCGCTTCAGAAATGGGAGCGCTTCCGCTCCGAGGCGTAACGGATCAAGCCGCAGGCTGCGGCTTCCCGCGTTCAAGAAGCGAACGTCACGGAGGCTCTTGACGGGCCGTCAATAGCCTGGCTTCATGTGGGACGGCATCCTGAACGGCCACGAGGATCCGCCTGTTGAACGCGAGCGGGATCCCTGCTGATCGCCAACCGTCCTCACCTCTCCACTCGGAAGGGGCAGGTGCGACATCGAATGGAAGCGCTCCCAAAGATCGTGACTCGCCTCCGCTTGTCGAGGACGGTCACCTCCCGCACCCGCCTGCCGAGCGCGGGACGCGCCGCGCGCGGCGGCCGCGCCCCGCCCACGCATCGCGGTCCCCGACCTCCGGAGCACCTGAACCGCCGGTGACACCTCCCGGCACCGGCCCACCCCCACAACGCCCTGGCCGACGGCATCCGCTCCGGCGGGGCGCCACGCCCGGTCCCACCCGTGGACGACGGAAGGACTGACCGTGCACCACACCCTGGCACGACGACTGAGAACGGCCGCCGCTGCGGCGCTGCTCGGCGCCGCCGCACTCACACCCCTGGTGGGCACGCAGACCGCGCAGGCCGCGGTCGCCCACGTCGCCGACCCCTACGTCGGCGCGACCCCCTACCTCAACCCGGACTACGTCGCCGAGGTCAAGGCCCAGGCCGCCGCCGACGGCGGATCGCTCGGCGCGCAGGAGTCGCAGGTCGCCGACTACCAGACCGCGATCTGGATGGACCACATCGGTGCCATCACCGGCGACTCCACCCACCGCGGCCTGCGCGCCCAGCTGGAGGCGGCGGAGGCACAGGCGCGCAGCAGCTCCTCACCGGTCCTGGTGGAACTGGTCGTCTACGACCTGCCCGGCCGGGACTGCGCGGCCCTCGCCTCCAACGGAGAGATCCCGGCGACCTCCGCGGGCCTGGCCGAGTACGAGTCGCAGTACATCGATCCCATCGCGAGCATCCTGAGCGACAGCGCGTACGCCAACCTGCGCATCTCCACCGTCATCGAGCCCGACTCGCTGCCCAACGCCGTCACCAACCAGAGCAAGCCGGCCTGCGCGACGGCCACCCCGTTCTACGAGCAGGGCGTGGAGTACGCCCTCGACCACCTGCACGCGATCCCCAACGTCTACACCTACCTGGACATCGGCCACTCCGGATGGCTCGGCTGGTCCAGCAACATGACGCCCGCGGCGCAGGAGTACGCGAAGGTCGTCAGGGCCACCGCCGCCGGGTTCGACAGCGTCGACGGCTTCATCAGCGACACCGCCAACTACACGCCGGTGCAGGAGCCGTTCCTGACCGATCCCACGCTGACCGTGGGCGGCAACGAGCTGGAGTCGGCCGGCTTCTACCAGTGGAACCCGCAGTTCGACGAGTACGACTACGACAACGCCATGTACGCGGCGCTGGTCGGCGCCGGGTTCCCCAGCCGCGTCGGCTTCCTGATCGACACCTCGCGCGACGGCTGGGGCGGCCCTTCCCGGCCCACCGGGCTTGACTCCTCGCCGTCCGACGTCAACGCCTACGTCAACGCCAACAAGATCGACCAGCGGCCGTTCCGCGGCGACTGGTGCAACATCGACGGCGCCGGGATCGGTGCGCGGCCGCAGGCGGAGCCGTACGGTTCCGCGTCCCACATCATCGGGTTCGTGTGGATCAAGCCGCCCGGCGAGTCGGACGGCGACTACCCCAGCGGTTCGCACACCCACGGGGACCCGCACTGCGATCCCGCGGGCACCCAGACCGACGGCAACGGCGGCACGTACCCGACCGACGCCATCCCCGGCTACGACGTGCCCGCGGGGCAGTGGTTCGGCGCCGAGTTCCAGCAACTCGTGGCGAACGCCTATCCCGCCCTCGGCGGCGGCACCCCGGGCGGCGGCGACACCACCGCCCCGACCGCGCCCACCGGCCTGACCGTCACCGGCACCACCAGTGGCAGCGTCACGCTGTCATGGACCCCTTCGACGGACAACGTGGGCGTCGCCGGGTACGACGTCTACCGGGGTACGACGAAGGCCGGCACCACGACGTCCACCGGATACACCGACACCGGCCTGACCGCCTCGACCGCCTACGCCTACACCGTCAAGGCGTTCGACGCCGCGGGAAACGTCTCCCCGGCCTCCGCGGCGGTGACCGCGACGACCGCGCCCGGCAGCGGACCCGGTGGCGGCGGCTCCACGGGTTGCACGGGCGCGTACACCGTCACCGACGACTGGGGCAGCGGTTTCACCGCGAACGTCACGGTCACCAACAGCGGTACCACGCCGACCGGTTCATGGACCGTGAAGTGGACCTGGCCGGGCAGCCAGACACTCTCCAACGCGTGGAGCGCCACCGCCACGCAGAGCGGCGCCGACGTCACGGCGACCAACGAGACGTACAACGGCGCGATCGCCGCCGGAGGCGACACCACGTTCGGGCTCCAGGCCACCTACAGCGGCGCCGACACCGTACCGCCGACCCTGATCTGCACCGCCTCCTGAACCATCCGAGCACAGCCGGGCCCGGGGCATCGCAGGGCGTCCCGGGCCCGGTGGAAGGGACAGCAGTGACCACACACCCGCTCCGCAATCTTCGCGCCGCATGCGTCGCCGCGGCGCTCGCCACCTCGGTCGTCATCCCCGTGGCGAGCGCCCATGGCGCCACGCCCGCCGACGGCGGCTCGACCTGCGCACAGCAGGGCACCCTGCCGCTGGAGGGCGGCGCGTACACGCTCCAGGCCAACGAGTGGAACTCCTCCAGCCCGCAGTGCGTGACCGCCACCTCGGGCACCGCCTGGTCGGTGACCACCGCGGACTTCGACCTGCCGACGAACGGCGCCCCGGCCACCTACCCGTCCCTCTACCAAGGCTGCCACTGGGGCGCGTGCACCACCGGAAGCACCCTGCCCATCCAAGTGAACGACCTTGGCAGCGCCACGAGTTCGTGGAGCACGAACCAGCCGGAGTCCGGCGCCTACGACGTGGCGTACGACCTGTGGACCAACTCCACGCCCACCACCAGCGGCCAGCCGGACGGCACCGAGATCATGATCTGGCTCAACTCCCGTGGCGGAGTGGAGCCGTTCGGCGCCAAGACCGGAACGTCGACCGCGGCGGGTCACAACTGGGACGTGTGGACCGGGCAGCAGACCTCGTGGAAGATCATCTCCTACGTCCTGCAGGGCGGCGGTACGTCGTTCTCCGGATTGGACATCAAGGCGCTGCTGGACGACGCGGTCAGCCGCGGCTCGCTCGACCCCTCGACGTACCTGATAGACGCCGAGGCCGGTTTCGAGATATGGCAGGGCGGCCAAGGGCTGGGCACCAACAGCTTCTCCTTCTCCGCGACGGCCGCGAACGGCGGCGGCACGGGCGGCGGAACCGGAGGAACGGGCGGGACCGGCGGGGGAACGGGCGGCGGCGGAACCGGGAGCACCGGGTGCACCGCCACGTACGCGGTCACCAACGACTGGTCCACCGGCTTCACCGGCGATGTGACGGTGACCAACACCGGTTCGTCCCCCACGAAGGGCTGGACGGTGAAGTGGAACTGGCCCGGCGACCAGACCGTCACCAACTCATGGAACGCGGTCACCACCCAGTCCGGACAGACGGTGACCGCCGCGAACCAGAGCTACGACAACGCCGTCCCCGCCGGCGGTTCCACCACCTTCGGCTTCCAGGCGGGCTACTCGGGCACGAACGCGGCGCCGACCCTCACCTGCCAGGCCGACTGACCACGCCGCGACGACACCACACGGCGTGTGCCCCGGCCGCGTGATCCGCGGCCGGGGCACATGCTCCACCTCAACGAGTCAGTACATCAGCGGAGTTGGGGCAGGGCGTTGGCGCGGGCGACCGCTCCGTACCAGCGCGCGCTGTCCTTGAGCACCCGGCGCTGCGTGGCGAAGTCCACGTGCACGATGCCGAACCGCTTGGCATACCCTTCCGACCACTCGAAGTTGTCCAGCAACGACCACAGGAAGTAGCCGCGCACGTCCGCGCCGTCCGAGATGGCCCGGTGCACCGCCTCCAGGTGGGCGCGCAGGTACGCCACCCGGCGCGGATCGTGGACCGCTCCGTCGGCGTCGAGCGTGTCCTCGAACGCCGCCCCGTTCTCCGTGACCAGCAGCGGAAGTCCGGGGTGCTCACGGGCGACACGCACCAGCAACTCACGCAACGCGGACGGGTCGACGGCCCAGCCGCTCGCGGTGCGCTCCCCGGGCGGCTGCCGGAACGTCACCCGTTCGGAACCCGGCCACGGCGAGTGCGCGCTTCCCCCGTGCCCGTCGGCCCGACCGGGCTCCTGGCCCTCCGGCGTCGCGGAAACCACGGTCGGAGTGTAGAAGTTGACCCCGAGCAGGTCGATGGGCTGCCGGATCGCCTCCAGGTCGCCTTCGGCGACGAAATTCCAGTCGGTGAGGGCGGCGGTGTCCTCGATGAGGTCGGCGGGATAGCGGCCGTCCAGCATCGGGCCGGTGAAGACCCGCCCGCCCAGCGCGTCGATACGACGGGCCGCGTCCCGGTCGGCCGCCGACGTCGTGGCGGGACGCACCAGGTGCAGGTTGTGCGAGACCGCCACCTTGGCGCTGCCCGGCAGCACCGACCGCAGCGCGCTGACGGCCGTGCCGTGGGCCAGGTTGAGGTGGTGGGCAGCGCGCAGGGCGGCGAGCGGCTCGGTGCGCCCAGGCGCGTGCCTGCCGGATCCGTAACCGAGGAACGCGCTGCACCACGGCTCGTTGAGGGTGGTCCACAGTGGCACGCGGTCACCCAGCGCCTCGGCGACCAGGTGCGCGTACTCGGCGAAGCGGCCCACGGTGTCGCGGTTCGCCCAGCCGCCGCTGTCCTCCAGCTCCTGCGGCAGGTCCCAGTGATAGAGGGTGAGCGCGGGCCGGACGCCGCGCTCGCACAGGTCGTCGACGAGAGCGCGGTAGAAGTCCAGGCCGCGCTGGACCGCCGGGCCCCGGCCGGTCGGCTGCACGCGCGGCCAGGAGACGGAGAAGCGGTAGGCGTTGAGACCCAGGCCCGCCATCAACGCCACGTCCTCGGCACGGCGGTGGTAGTGGTCCGCGGCGACCTCGCCGGTGTGGCCCCCGTGCACCTTGCCGGGCGTGGCGCTGAAGGTGTCCCAGATGGACGGCGTGCGGCCGTCCTCGGCGACGGCGCCCTCGACCTGGTAGGCGGACGTCGCGGTGCCCCACAGGAACCCGGCGGGGAAGTGCCGCTCCGCGGACTCCCGCGGGTCGTGGCGTGTGACGGGGGAGTCAGTGGGGTGGGTGACGGTGGAGGGTTCGGAGACAGCGGACACGAAGTGCTCCCGGGTGGTCGTGAGCGGAGGAGTTCGATGACGGAGCGGCCTGCCATCCTGCGACAACCGCATGTTTGACGGGGCGTCAGCCCTTCACGGCGCCCTGCATGACGCCGCCGACGATCTGCTTCCCGAAGACCGCGAACGCGACCAGCAGCGGAACGGTGGCGACGACCGCACCGGCCATGATCACGGCCTCGTTGATGTCGTAGCCGCCGCCGATGCTGGCCAGGGCGACCTGCAAGGTGGGATTCCCGGACGGCGTGAGGGCGATCAGGGGCCACAGGAAGTCGTTCCACGCCTGGACGAAGGTGAGCATGCCGAGCACCGCCATCGCCGGGCGGGCCACGGGCACGACGACGTGCCACACGATCCGCCACGAGTTGGCGCCGTCCATCCGGGCGGCCTCCAGCAACTCGGTCGGCAGCGCCTGCGACAGGTACTGGCGCATGAAGAACACACCGAAGGCGGTGACCAGGCCCGGCAGGATGACCGCCTGCAACCGGTCGGTCCAGTGCAGCCCGGACATCAACTGGAACAGCGGCAGCACGCTCAGCTGCGGCGGCACCGCGATCGTCGCCACGACGAACACCAGCAGCGCGTTGCGCCCGGTGAAGCGCAGCTTGGCGAAGGCGAAGCCGGCGAGGGTGGCGAACAGCACGGTGGAGACCGTGACCGCGCTCGCCACGATGACCGAGTTGACCATCGCGAGGCCCAGGGTGTGCCCGCCGGGGCCGTTGTAGTCCCACACCGCCCGCAGGTTGCGCAGCAGGTTGCCGCCGGGGACCAGGGGCGGTGGCGTGCGGGCGATCCGGGTCTGTGAGGTGGAGGCGGCGACGACGGAGAAGTACAGCGGGAAGAGCGAGGCGATCGCCACCACCACGAGCACCAGGTGGGCGATCGGCCCGCCATGGTGCTGACGGCCCGCACCGCTCCCGCGCCATCGGCGGCGCGTCGGTCCCACGGTGCTCGTCGGTCCCGTGGCGACCACGGAGGAAAGGGTCATGGGAAGGGCTCCTCGGTCAGGCGCTTGCGCGCAGGCGGCGCACCAGCACCGCGTTGAGCGCGCCGACGACGACAGCGATGAAGAAGATGACCCACGCGACGGCCGCGGCCCGGCCCAGGTGCTCGGAGTTGAAGGCCAGCCGGTACACGTACAGCGCGAGGGTGGAGTACTGGTTGTCGGGGCCGCCGTTGATGCCCTGGCCGCTGCCGCCGAACAGGTAGGGCTCACCGAAGAGTTGCAGCGAGCCGATCGCGGAGACGATGACCGTGAACAGGATGGTCGGCCGCAGCGAGGGAATCGTCACGTGCCGGAACTGCTGCCACCTGCTGGTGCCGTCCAGCGCCGCGGCCTCGTACAGGTCGCCCGGCACCGCCTGCATGGCGGCCAGGTAGATGAGGGTGTTGTAGCCGGTCCAGCGCCACATCACGATCGTGGCGACCGCGAGTTGGGAACTCCAGGTCCCCGACTCCCAGGCCACCGGCCCGAGGCCGAACAGGTGCAGCGCCCAGTTGGCGAACCCGGCGTCGTTCTGCTGGAAGACGAACTGGAAGATGAGCGCCGCCGCGGCCACCGAGGTGGCGTACGGCGTCAGCAACGCCACCCGCAGGAACAACTGGCCGCGCAGGCGGTAGTTGAGCAGGTGCGCCAGGCCGAGCGCGGCCAGCAGTTGCGGAACCGCGGACAGCAGCCCGATGGTGACGGTGTTGCGCAGCGACTTCCAGAACACCTGGTCGTGGACGAGCATCGTGTAGTTCCCGACACCGTTCCACGTCATCTGATTGGGCGTCAGCGTGCTGACGGAGTGCAGCGAGACCCACCCGGTGTAGATCAGCGGGAAGAGGCCGAAAGCGGCGAAGAACAGGAAGAAGGGGGTGACGAGCAGATACGGCGTGCCCTTGACGTCGAGCCGGTGCAGCAGGCTTCGGCGGCGCTGCGCGGCGGTCGGCACGGGCGCCGGCGCCGGGGGAGGGACGCGGTGGTGCGGTGCGGTCGTGGACGTGGACACCGGAAGGCCCTTCGTGACGGTGGGGAACGGGAACCTGGTCCCGCACCGGAGCACCCGACCCCGCCCCACGCGCCGCCGGGGGGAAGCGGTGGACGCGAGCGGGAGGGCGCCCCGGTGCCTACGGGCTCCGGGTCAGCCGGTGGTGTCGGTGGTGATCTGGCTCATCGTCGCGTTCCACGCCGCCGTCGGACTCGTGTGCTTCTGCTCCATCAGCAGCACGCCGTTGCCCATGTCGTTGCGGATGACCCCGTCGTACTCGCCGATGGGCGCCGCGGGGATCCGTTGGGCCGCGGCGGAGAAGATCTGCCCGATCGGCGCGTCCGACAGGAACGCGTTGCGGGCGCCGGAGACCTTCGGGTCCGTGTATGCCCGCACGTTGGAGGGGAAGTTGCCGACGTCGGGCGTGGCGAACACCTTCGCCTCCTGCGCCGGCTCGGTCAGCCACTCGACCAGCGCCTGTGCCTGCTGGATGTGATGTCCCTGGACCGGGACGGTCAGGTACGAGCCGCCCCAGTCGGACGCCTGCGGCGCCGTCGCCACGTTCCACACACCGGAGTTCTTCGGGCCCGCGTCGTTGACGATGTTGGCCATCTGCCAGGCCGGGCAGATCGTGGTGGCGAAGGTGTTGTTCGCGAACCCGGCCGACCACTGGGTGGAGAACTGCGCCATGCCCGGCGTCTCGCCCGCGGCCACCGCCTGCCCGGCCAGCTGCCAGGCGGCCTTCACCGACGGGTTCGTACGGTAGACGGCCTTGCCGCTGCTGTCGTAGTACTGCAAGGCCCCGCTTCCCACCACACTGTTGAACAGCCCCTCGCCGCTGTCCAGGAAGTACGTTCCCTTCGGGGCGTGTTGCTGGTACTCCTTGCCCACCGTGTTGACGAACGCGTCCCAGCTGCCCGCCCACAGCTTCGCCACCGCGTCCGGTGCTGTGGGCAGGCCCGCGGCCTTGAACAGCTTGGCGTTGTAGCAGACCGCCTCCGGTCCGAGGTCGGTGCCGAGCCCGACCACCGTGCCGCTCTTCGCCTTGCCCTGGGCCCACTTGACCGGCGCCCAGTTGGCCGCGGACACTCCCGGGACCTTCGACAGGTCGGTGAACCGGGAGGCGAGCGTGGTGGTGACCTGGCCCATGCGGGAGATGTCGAACGCCTGGACGTCGTCGGCGCCCGATCCGGCCGCGAGGTGCGCCTGCGTGGCGTTCCAGTAGTTCTGCTCGTTGGCGTTGTTGTCCTCGACGATCCTGATGTTCGGGTGCAGCTTCATGTACTCGGCGAACAGGTCGGCGCCCTTGGCGTTGTAGCCGAAGGTCCCGAAGTCCCCCACCTTGAGGGTGATCGTGCCACCGGCGGCGGAGTCCGACCCTCCGCCGCTGCCGCTGCTGCACCCCGAGACCGCCCCCGCGATCAGGCAGGCGGCGCCGACCGCCGCCAGCAGGCGCACACGGTGGCTCGATCTGGGTCTGACGACCGAATGAGGCATGGACAACTCCCTTGGACGAGGGCTCACTTCAGGCGTGGGGTGGCGAAGGTTCGAGGTCCCGGGCACACACGGATTCCGTCGGGAGGCGCTACGATGGGAACGCTCCCACTCGAGACGTGACGAGCGTTGCGGCTCGGCAGCACGATGTCAAGAAGTCGGACGAGAGCAACCGCACGGCCTGCCGGGCCGCGCCGGGCACCTGCCGTCCCGCCCTCCCGTCCGAACAGGGCATGATGGCGGCGACACGACCTGGAGGCGACATGCGCGACAACGGACGCCGCACCGGGCGGCCCACGCTGGAACAGGTGGCCGCCCGCGCCGGCGTGGGCCGCGGCACCGTCTCCCGGGTCATCAACGGCTCCCCGCTGGTCAGCCCCGAGACCAAGGCCGTCGTCGAACGGGCGATCTCCGACCTGGGATACGTGCCCAACCGCGCCGCCCGCGCCCTGGCCGGCAACCGCAACGACGCGATCGCGCTGGTCATCCCGGAGGCCGACAGCAGACTGTTCGCGGAGCCGTACTTCTCCGACATCATCCGCGGCGTCGACGCGGCACTCGCGGACACCGACACGCAACTACTGCTCACCCTCAGCCGCACCCCCAGGGAGCGCAAGCGGCTCACCCAGTTCTTCGGCGCCCACCGCGTCGACGGCGTGCTCATGGTCTCCGTCCACGAGGACGACCCGCTGCCCGACCTGCTGGAACACCTCCAGATGCCCGCGGTGCTGGCCGGACGACGCTCCGGTCGCGAAGCGGTGAGCTACGTCGACTCCGACAACACCGGCGGCGCCCGCGACGCCACCGCCCACCTGCTGGGCCAGGGCCGCCGCGCGGTGGCCACGATCACCGGACCGCTCGACATGTACGTGGCCCGCTGCCGGCTCGACGGCTACCGGACCGCGTTGCGCGAGACGCTCGGCGCCGGGGCGGAGAAAACGGCCGAACGGCTCTCCGTGGCGGGCGACTTCACCGAGGAGGGCGGCCTGCGCGCCACCCGCGAGATCCTGCGCCGGTGCCCCGAGGTGGACGCGATCTTCGCCGCGTCCGACGTGATGGCGGCCGGAGCGCTACGAGCCCTGCGGCAGGCGGGCCGCCGGGTGCCCGACGACGTGGCGCTGGTGGGATTCGACGACTCGGTCATCGCCCGCCACACCGACCCGCTGCTGACCAGCGTCCGCCAGCCGGTCCAGGAGATGGGCCGCACGATGGCCCGCGTCCTGCTGGAACAGATCACCGACCCGTCCGCGACCCGCCGCCACGTCATCCTCAACACGGAACTCGTACGCCGCGAGTCGGCCTGAGGGACGCGGACGGCACGTGCCGCTCTTATGGCACAAGGCCGAATCCCACGGCTCGCCGCGCCGCTTGTCTTTAGAAATCGTTTCAGAATGATCGCGCGAGCCGCCGCAGGCAGATGCTCGAGCAGGCAAGTTCGAGCAGCCCCTGGTGAAGGTCCGCCCGGCGCTCGTAGCGGATGCGCAGGCGCTTGAACTGGTGCAGCCAGGCAAACGCACGCTCCACGACCCAGCGCACCTTGCCCAGTCCAGAGCCGTGAGCGATGCCGCGGCGGGCGATCATGGGCTTGATGCCACGCTTCCACAATTGACGTCGGTACTTGTCGAAGTCGTAGCCCCGGTCGGCGTACAGGCGCCGGGGTTTGCGGCGGGGGTGCCCCCGAAGGCCTCGGATCGGTGGGACCGCGTCGAGCAGCGGTAGAAGCTGGGTGACGTCGTGTCGGTTGCCGCCGGTGAGCGTGACGGCGAGCGGCGTGCCGTGGCGGTCGACGATCAGGTGGTGCTTGGAGCCGGGACGGGCGCGGTCAACGGGCGAGGGGCCCACGTGATCCCCCCTTTGAGGGCCCGGATGTGCGAGCCGTCCACGGCGCAGTCGTCCAGGTCCAGCAGATCGGCTCGGCGCAGTTCGGTCAGTAGTGCGGCATGCAGGCAGGGCCGGACGCCCGCCTCGGTCCAGTCTCGCAGCCTGCGCCAGGCCGTCACCCCGGAGCAC